>DATGIT010000003.1:0-705008 GCA_035295545.1 Binataceae bacterium (SeqCode) | reverse complement strand
GACCTTGCGCGATCGCACGCCCGCACAACCCCTCGCACTGCTCAGCCGTCAGCTCCTCGAGCTGCATCAGCTTCGCATCCTCCGCATCAAGCCCGCTGCGCTCGAGGTCAGCGAGCATCTCGGGACTGAGCATGCGGACTATACCAACCCCATTGCGATCGCGACCCGCTCGAGCAGAACCAGGTCACCCTGGTCGCCCTCGTTCTCCATCTCCATCCGAACAACCTGGTCTTTTCGTACCGCGTGGCTTTCGCCATCGATGTCGAAGGTGTAGCCGTTCTTGCGAATGTCCAGCAGAGTGACGTCGTTGAACGTGACGCCGGGGCGACGGCCACTTATCATCTCGTCGACTGAGATTTCATTATCGCCGCTGTGATAGTTGTCATATCGCGGAACGCCCATTACTCACTCCCCTCCTGAGTATGCGAAGTTTCCTAAACTCGCCCGTCGGACAAAAAAATACCTAGTCGATGTGATGCCCAGTGCCATTGCCGTCGACACGCCACTTGCGCCGGCGATTCTTGTCCATTTTGCGATCGACGTATGTCAGCGCGTCGATACCTACTTCCTCGGCCAAGTGAAACAACACGATGAAGACGTCCGCGATCTCCTCGCCAATGAGGTCGGCGTCATTATCGCTAGCTGCCGCTACGATCAGTTCCGCCATCTCAAGGTTCGCGCGGTTGGCGTAGGTAGACGGATGCTTAACTGGCCCAAACGTATCGAGACCCCAACTATAAATCGATGCCTGAGTTTCTTTCATATCCCTTTGACCTCCGAGATGTCTATTGAACGAAGCAATGCGAAATCTACCCTCTCAACCCAAAGCTCAATGTTCGCCATCACCCAGGGCTCGACCTCGCCCCACCGGCCCTCGAGCAGCGGCGAGCTGCGCAACCCATCAACTGCGATCGCAACGCGGCGCGCCTCCAGCGCATGTTTGCGCATATGTGGAGCCCGGCGACCGTTCATCTCGTACTGATGGTCGAGAAGTTTCTGATTGTGAAAATCGCAAAACTGAACGAGTCCGGCGCCGACCGGTCGCGTGCATGTTATGCAGATCCCTCTCGCCTTCTTAGCCGTGCGATATAGGCGTTGCTGCGCAAGCACCTGAACCTTGGCGCGCTGATATCGCTTCTTGGCGTACTCGTTGTATTGCGCCCGATGCACTGCACACATCTTGAAGCCGTCCGTCGGTCTCCCGCACGAGGCTGGGCGAGTGCATTTTCCGAAGCTCATCAAACTCGCTCTCTGGACAAAAAAATCCTACAGACGCGGAAGATCCATCCGATCGAGCACATAGTCTTCCCGTACCGCGAACGCAGCCGGGCAGTCAGAGCAGTTGCACCGCCAAACGATGAAGCAAGCACTCCCCCGGCCGACTCGCAGATACCTGCGCTCAGGCAGCACCCAAACCGATCGCCACTGAGACGAGCGTACGGCCTTCACCGAGAAGCAATCTTTGATATGCCGGCCGATGCGGCGCCACTGCCACGGTTTCATGCTGAAAGAACCTTCTCCAGTTCCGGAGTGGTGTGCGATTGGATGTCCGACTTCAACGCTGCGAGCAGCGCGCGCTGCGTCTTATCCTTCGCGCTGAGCGACCGATAAACCGTCTCATCGATCGTTCCAGCCATCATCAGCCAATGAACAATGACACGATTCTTCTGGCCCTGCCGGTGCAGGCGGTCAATCAGTTGCTCAGTGACTTCGAGATCCCAGGTGAGTCCGAACCAGACGAGCGTGTGACCGCGGCCCTCTTGTAGGTTGAGTCCATGTGCGACAGAAGCAGATTGCACAAAGAGCAGCGGCAACTTTCCAGCGTTCCACGCATCGAGTCTCTGGTCGATTTGCGCCGGGGAAAGACCACCACCAACCCACGGCGTGCCCGGGAACGCGGCCAGGAGACGGTCGCGGTCATGTCTAAACTCATATGCGACCAGCGCAGGATCTCCCTGCAGCTCTTCAACGAGATCCTTGAGAGCTTCAATCTTGGCGTCGTGGACCGTCGCGTACTCGGCTTCTGTGCGGTCGTCAAGATATATTCCTCCATTGGCTACCTGTCTCAGTTTCCCAGTGGCGCTGGCGGCGTTCGCCGCGCTGACGACGCCTTGTTCCATCTCGAGGACGAGCGTCTTCTCGAGCTTCCGATAGTGCGCCGTGGCCGCGTCGGTCATGTCGATTACGTGCGGGATGTGAACCAGAGGCGGCAAGTCTAGCTCGTCAGCCGCGTCTTTGCGGATCACGATGTGCTTAATGGCGTTGTAGATCCTCTGGTCCGCGCCGGTCTTGAGTTCCCACTTGGAGATTTCCGGAGCATCCTTCTTCAACGACGGCTTCGAGCCATCGGGCAGGTAGCCGTCGGCATCGAGCAGCGCCTCCATCTCCAGGTCGCGGCGCGGCTGCAGCTTAATCTGATCGAAGTACTCGAGGCGGAATTGCGTGATGTACGGCCACGTCTCGCCCTGGTCAAGGACGTAGATCTGACCGAACAGGTCCATGAGCCCGTTCGGGGCCGGCGAGCCAGTCAGGATGTACCGCCGGCGGAACTTCGGCAGCAACCGCTTGAGGAGCCGGAACCTCTGAGTATCCGGATGCTTGAACTTCGTCGACTCGTCGACGACCAGCATGTCAATGCCGCTGATGTCTTTGTCGACGAGCCAGCGCAGGCCTTCAGGATTGATAAGCGTGATGTCGGCGTTCGAGGCGAGCTGGCGATGCATCTTCATGTGCGTGCCGTGGACGAGAGCGGTCGACATGATGTCGCCATAGCCCCACTTCACGACCTCGGCGGGCCAGGTCCGGCGCGCAGCCTTGAGCGGTGCTATGACCAGCATCCGGTGGACGAGGTTCACCCGGCGCAGCGCCTGGAAGACCATAAGCATCGTGCGGGTCTTCCCGAGCCCGGGCGAGAAGAACAGGCCGGCTGCGCCGTGCGTCACGCAGAACCGAGCGCCCTCGAGCTGGTAGGACCGCGGCTCCGGAATCATGCGTGGTACCTAGGGCCGTCAAGCTTGGGCGTGGGCAGCATCGGGGGCTCGTCCAGGGGCGCCTGAGGCGCGCACGGCTCGGAGGCTCCCATGTGATAAATAGGCACAGGGTCGCCGGCCAGATGGAGCCCTATGAGCATGCCTACGCATGCTGCAGCAGCCAAGGTGGCGGTCCAACCGAGAACGACGAGGGCTGCCCTCACGACACGTACACCACGCGCGCCTTTAGGGCCGGGCGCGGCTCGGGGTTAATCGCTACGAGCCGCGCCGGATTGACGGAATGCGGGCCAAACGCCGACATCACGCGGCACTTGAACTCATCGAGGTGTACGATTGTTGCCTTGTAATGCGTGCCATCTTCCTGCCCGACCCAAACCCTATCCCCTGGCTCCATTCCGACCTCCCGTCACAAATGGTCGAAACCGTGGTCGAAAGCGCCAAAATTGGCGGCTTTATCGCGCGCGATTCGACGAATAACCAGCCAAACTATTGAGAGAATCGCGATTCGTGGTCGAAAGGTTGAGTAAGCTTGCCAAGCACAAGGTCGACGGTTCGAAACCGTTCACCCGCTCCAATTAAAATTCCTTCGATAAATCGAGACAGCTTAACGGTCCTGCCGTAATGGGTCGTGCAGCTTCGCCAAGCAAACCGCTCAGAAACCGCCCAGTGCTGGCTCAGTCAATTCCGTCGTCCGACGGTTCATCCCACAAGTCGCCGTAAGCAGCCGAGCGACGAGCCGCGCTGCGGGCGTGCGCGGCGCGCGACCTCTCTGCCGATCCATGCCCACGTTCGGGCGCGCGTCGCGCGCGAGGGTCCGTAATCCTGCTCTATGCGCCCGCGCGGCCAAGTGCGATCCTCGCCTCGGAGTCAGCTCATGGAACACGCCGCGCGGAGCAGAACCATCGATATACCCGCGATCATGAGAGCGCTTCACCAGACGCTGGACGACGATCCCAAAATTCTCAATGACCCGATTGCTCCCCGCCTGATCGATGTCGATGACGATCAACGATGGCTGGCGCCGCTGCTCGATCACCCTTTCGCCAAGCAGTGGCGAGCAGGATTCGCATTGCGCGCCCGCTACGCGGAGGACTGTCTCGCGGGAGGAGCGCAACGCGGCACGCGCCAATATGTCATCCTGGGAGCGGGGCTCGACAGTTTTGCATACCGCCAGCCTCCGTGGGCCCGTTCCCTTCAAATTTACGAGGTCGATCATCCTATCACTCAGCAGTGGAAGCGCGACCGTCTGACGACCGCGGATATCCCGACTCCGTCGAACCTGACCTTCGTGCCAATCGACTTCGAGAACGCCTCGATTCCGGAGGCTCTTCAGTCCTCCGGCTTCGCCCTCGGCAGTCAAACGATCTGTTCATGGATGGGGGTAACGCAGTATCTCACTCCGGGGGCCCTGGAGGCGGTGTTCCGTTTTGTTCTTTCGCTCCCGCTATCGAGCGAAATCGTCTTCAGCTTCATTATTCCGCAGCAAGAGGTTTCGGGGATAGAAGCCGAAGCGCTGGCGATCGCCGCTCGACGCGCAGAGGAGGTCGGAGAGCCGTGGTTGTCGAGACTGCGCGCCGACGAACTTGCCTTGAAACTTCGCACGCTCGGCTTCTCTCGAATCATCCACCTAACCCCCGCGGAAGCGGCGATGCGCTACTTTCGCGACCGAAAGGACGGTCTTAAAGAACGGCGCGGCGAGCAGCTGATGAGAGCAATCGTTTAGTCCGAAACATGCGGGGCTGCCTTTCCCGCTTGTTGCTGAACCGAAGCGCTATCTGCGGCGCGCCGAGCATCCGCCGCGCTACAAGTGGATTCGAAAGTTGATCTGAAGAGATAAGCCGCGCGCGCGGTTTCTTTGCCTCAGCAGCGCTACCTTTTGTCGGCAAGCCACGGTAGAAATTGCCGCGCGACCTGCGATGCGGGCAACGTTACGACCAGATACGACGTCGATTTTGATCGAATTGCTGACGACCACGCGGCTGCACCGCGGGCGATTGAATTGCGGCCGGGGCTCGCGCGTCAATCTAATTAAGAGCCGTCGAATAATTTTTCGGTTCTTAGTCTACGATTGCCGGCGCCGTCGGGGCGTCGAGGTTTGTCATGGCAGTGTTGCAGATAATGATGGCGCCAGTGCTGATGGTCGTGCTGGCCTCGGTCTGTTTTTTCCTGATGAAAAAGGGCGATCGCATGCAGCTCCACACGACGCATTACCGCTGATTGCGGCGCGATTTCTCGAGCCGGCTTGGACGGGCGCACTAGCTGGACGCCTTGAAGCGGATCGGTAAATTCGGTCGCGAATTTGCCCGCCTTGAGCGCTTCGAGGCAGCAGGGGGTTCTCTCCTTCGGATTGCCTCTTCGTCAGAAAGCCTTGTACCAGTCCCAGGGCCGCGCGTCCGGTCCTGATTTCTGCAGGAAAATCATGTCGCACCTCAATGCGGCTTCCTTCGACGGCCGCAGGCACGAGTCGGTGAAATAAAGTTCGCGCGCGCCGGACGGCACCAGGTGCGCCAGGCCGCGCATCAGGAGCCCAAGCGCCCGGTGCGCCGGCGGTGACTCGCGCGCGGCGCCCGCGTTGACAGCCTCGACCACGCGGTAGGTCGGATAGTTCAGCGCATAGCGTACGACGCGGTTGATCGCGGGCATCGCGACGTCGTCGATTGCGACGATGCCGCCGTCCTCGAGCAGCTTATCGACGTAGAAGAAGTCGAGCAGGGTCTGATCGAACGTGTGCCAGCCGTCGATGAGCGCGAATTGCACCTTCACATTCCTTTGCACGAGCGACGGCAGCGCCAGCGCGGAGGGCTGTTCGAGCAGCTCCCAGAACGCGAATCCCGCATCGCGCAGGTTGCGGATCCCGATGTTGCGCCATTTGGTCGATTCCAGCGGGTCGATCATGACGTGATGCGGATTCGGCCGCCGGGAAATCGCCTCGCAGATATACAGCGCCGAAATCCCATAGGCGCATCCCACCTCGAGCGTGCGCTCGAATCCGTGGCGCTCGATGCATGCGGCGATGCTGCGGCCTTCCTCGACCGAAACATTGCTGTAGCGCAGCGGCAGCACATTGCCGTGTTCGTCCTCGACCGTTCCCGAGGCCAGGATTCGTTCGAGCAGCGCTCGCGCCGTGGCCGGCTCTTTCGTATCGCGCACGCGGCTGTATTAACCCAGCCGCGCCGCAAAAGCCAATCTGGTGCGGGAACAGTGTGCGGAACGGTCAGCGCAACAATGTGGAAAAACAGCGCGCGATATCCGGCGAGAGCAGGCGGTGGCGCGCGCCGCCCGCCGGCCAAGATTACGGAAGCGCGGGCGGCGGCTGGCCTTCCTGGTACGACACGTCGAACATCGTGCCGCGCGCCGACGCCACCGCATTGGGCGTATGCACTTCGAAGTTGGGGTTGCCGGCGGGATTATGCTTGACCAGCGAACGCACCAGGCCGCCGAGGAGCGTCACCTTGGTGCGCGCTCGCGAGCCGTCGGGATTGAGCACATTCTCCGTCAGCACCAGCGTGCTCGAGTCGCTCAATTCGAGCGTGCTGCCGTCGCTCAGGCCGATCGTCACGCGGCTGTTGGCCGCGGTCTTGAGCTTGTCGCCGACCTCGAGCGCGGTGCCCTGCGCGGCCGGTATGGGCTTGCCCGCCCGCTCGATCACGACGTTGCCGCTAAGCGCGCTGATTGTTCCAGCGGGCGTCTGCGCATGCGCGCGCGGAGCGACTATCAGAGCCAGCATGAAGACGAGCGAAACAATGACGAATCTGGCGGCTGGGTGCGACATGCGTAGAGCGTACATTGCATGCATATTCGTGTCTAGGCATAAAATTGAGGTTCCTAATCTTGGCGATAAAGCTGCGCGATCAATGGCGAATCGGCGGATCCGCCCGTCAATCAGCCCGTGACCGGCGAAGGTATGCTTTCTGCCGCACCTCGATCGCGGCATCCCGCGCGCGCGCATCAAAACCGCCGTTCCGATGCCTGTTGCGCTGAACGATCGCCGAAACTCGCGCATTGCAACGTGCACTCCCGGACGGGCGGGCCGTGCGAATTTCGCGTCCGCGGAAAATCCGATACCCTGAATAAGTGCCGGCGCATCTTCGACCTGCCGGCGCAACCGGGCATGCTGCCGCGGCCCGGGGCCGCTTCTGGATGAGGCGCAGATGATTCATTTACGCGTTAACGGCGTCGAACGTTCCTTCGACGGCGACCCGACGATGCCGCTGCTCTGGTACCTGCGCGACGAACTGGGGCTGACCGGCACCAAGTTCGGATGCGGGATGTCGCTGTGCGGAGCCTGCACCGTGCACCTGGATGGGAAGCCGGTGCGCGCCTGCGTGACCCCGATGCGCCAGCTCGCCAACGCCCAGGTCGTGACCATCGAGGGCATCTCGGCCGACGGATCGCATCCGGTGCAGCGTGCATGGATGCAGGCGGGAGTGCCGCAGTGCGGCTATTGTCAGTCGGGCCAGATCATGTCGGCGGTGGCGCTGCTCCGCGGCAATCCGCATCCCGGCGATCGGGAGATCGACGACGCGATGGCCGGGAATATCTGCCGCTGCGGGACGTATCAGCGAATCCGCGCGGCGATCAAGGCGGCGGCGGAGGCGATGCGTGGACACGAATGAGCATCGCCCGCCGAACGCGGCGGCGAGCGCGATCGAGAATCTCAGCCGCCGCGGCTTCCTCAAGGGCCTGCTGTCGGCCGGGGCGCTGGTATTGGGCGTGCACCTGGTGCGCCACGCCGCCGGCGCAGCGCTAAGGGCCGCGGCGCGCCGATCCCGCGCCGGAAGCGCGACGCTCCATCCGGACCTTTTCGTCGGCATCGAGTCCGACGGCACGGTGTATATCGTCGCTCATCGCTCGGAGATGGGCACCGGCATCCGCACCTCGCTGCCGCTGGTGGTCGCCGACGAGCTCGACGCCGACTGGTCGCGGGTGAAAGTCGAGCAGGCGATCGGTGACTGGCATTATGGCGGTCAGGACACCGACGGCTCGCATTCCATCCGCGACTTCTTCGACGTAATGCGCCGGGCGGGTGCGACCGCACGGCTGATGCTGATCGAAGCGGCCGCGGCGCGATGGAACGTGCCCGCGCAGGAATGCGAAGCTGATCTTCATCAGGTGGTTCATCGCGCCAGCGGACGCAGGCTTGGCTACGGCGAACTCGCCGCCGCGGCAGCGCATCTGCCGGTGCCGCCCAAGGAGGCGTTGCGCTTCAAGACCCGGCAGCAATGGCGCTACATCGGCAAGCCGCACAAGAGCTACGACCTGGCCGCGCAATGCACCGGCCAGGCGATCTACGGCATGGACGTGCGCAGGGAGGGGATGCTGTACGCGGCGGTGGTGCATCCGCCGGTGCTCGGCGGCAAGGTCAAGAGCTACGACGACAAGGAGGCGCTGAAGGTCAGGGGCGTGCGGCGCGTGGTCGCGATCGAGCCGTTCACGCCGCCGGCGGCGTTTCAGCCGCTCGGCGGACTCGCGGTCATCGCCGACAACACCTGGGCCGCGTTCCAGGGACGCAAAAAGCTCGCGGTGCAATGGGACAACGGCGCCAACGCGGTTTACAACTCGGACCAGTTCAAGCAGGAGCTGTTCGAGACCGTGCGCGCACCGGGGCGGGTCGCGCGCGTCGCCGGCGACGTCGATGGCGAGTTCAAAAAGGGCGGACGAACCGTTGAGGCGGTTTACTACGTGCCGCATCTCGCGCATGCGCCGATGGAGCCGCCGGTCGCGGTCGCCGAATACCGCGACGGCATGGTGACCGCGTGGACCTGCACGCAGAATCCGCAGGCCGTGCAGTACACCATCGCAAAAGCGCTCAACATTCCGGACGAGAACGTGATCTGCCACGTCACGCTGCTCGGCGGCGGCTTCGGGCGCAAATCGAAACCCGATTACGTGGCCGAAGCGGCGGTGCTGTCGAAAAAAACCGGCCGGCCGATCAAGGTGGTCTGGAGCCGCGAGGACGATATCAAGTTCGGCTACTACCACACGGTGTCGGCGATGTACCTGAAGGCGGCGCTCGACGCCGGCGGCAAGCCGACCGCATGGCTGCAGCGCTCGGTGTTTCCGCCGATCGGCTCGATTTTCAAAGTCGGCGAGCGCTACGGCAACGCGGACGATCTGAGCCTCGGATGGACCGATATTCCGTACGACATCCCGAACCTGCGGGTCGAAAACGGTCCGGCGAAAGCTTACGTGCGAATCGGATGGCTGCGCTCGGTCGGCAACATCTATCATGCCTTCGCCACGCAGACCTTCTCCGATGAGCTTGCGCATGCGGTGGGACGCGACCCGGTAGATTATCTGTTCGATCTGATCGGACCGGCGCGCATTGTCGATCTGAAGGGCACCAACTATCCCAACTACGGCGCCTCCTATGCCGCGTATCCGATCGATACCGCCAGGTTGCGGCGCGTGCTGCAGATGGCGGCCGAGAAGTCGGGATGGGGCAAGCGCAAGATGAGCCGCGGGACAGGGATGGGCGTCGCGGTGCATCGCAGCTTTCTCACCTACGTCGCCACCGTGGTCGAAGTCGAGGTCGACGACCACGGCAAGCTGAGAATCCCGCGCGTGCATACCGCGGTCGACGCGGGTTTCATCAGCAACCCGGAATTTGCGCGCGCGCAGTTCGAAGGAGCGGCGGTCTTCGGCACGAGCATCGCACGCACCGGCGAGATCACCGCGACGGACGGCGCGATCAACCAGTCGAACTTCCACGATTATCCCGTGGCGCGGATGCCCGAGGCGCCAGTGCGCACCGACGTGTACTTCGTGGACAGCGATGCGCCGCCGGCCGGAATCGGCGAGCCGGGCGTGCCGCCGTTCGTGCCGGCGCTATGCAATGCGATATTTGCGGCCACCGGGAAACGGGTCCGCGAACTGCCGCTGAGCAGGCATCAGATAACCTGACGCGAGTAGCGAACCGCGCCGCCGGCTTGCGGAGCGGTCATCGCAAATCGGAGGATGCGGATCCGCTCAGGCGGTCACGGCGCGCGGCTCGGGCCGCAGCGCCGCGGCGGGCCGCGAGAGCGCGATGCGAGCGAGTTGATCGGCAAGCTCGCCGCAGAGCACCGTCAGGCGCCGGTAGGCTTCGATCTCGGCGAGCAATCCGCGCCGCATCGGGATCGGCCATGAAGTGATCGCGCTGAAGTTGTCCGCGGCGACCTGCTGATGCAGGTTGCCGAGCAGCGCATTCGCCCTCCGCCCGTCCCAGGCGCGTAACGCGCCGGCATCGCTGGCGCGGCCCTTTACGTAAGCCAGACAGGCTTCGAAGTGAGTGCGCAGGTTCTCGTCGACCGCGTCGCGCGCGCCTTGCAGGTGCGGCGGCAGTGCCGGACGTTCGCGCAGGTTGCGTCCGGCGGCGACGCTGCCGAGGCGATGCGCGATGCGTCTCAGCGTGCCCACCGCGTTGACCATCGCATCCGGATCGAAGCCGCTGCGGCCGCCCTCGATGCGCGCGTCGTCGGCAACGGCGAGCAATTGACCGAGCGTCTTCGAGCACTCGATCTCGAGCGATTCGATCCGACGCTCGTCCGGGGCGCTGTCGCCGCGCGGCATCAGCGCGAGGATCATTTCGAGCATTTTCTCCAGGCGCGGCACCATCGCGTCGCCCGCATACTCGGGCCAGAGCACGATGAAGACGATAGCCACGACGATTATGCCGAGCAGGACGCCCCACAGGCGCCACAAGGCTTCGTATTCGCGCAGACTCGGCACGAGGCCCACAAACAGCAGGCAGAAGGTTACGCCCGCCTGCTTGCCCGGATAAGCGAGGCGGCCGCCGCTCAGGCCGAGATAGGCGCACGGCACGAGCGCGATAAAAAATACCAGCATGTAGGTGAGCACGGTTTCAAAATTCGGCGACACGACAATTATCGCCGCCAGCCCGAGCACGCCGCCCAGTGCGGCGCCGACGAAGCGCAGAATCATCTTGCGCATCGAGGCGCCGTAAGTGGGCAGACCGGCGATGATCACGGTCCACAGCAGCGTGGTCAGGTCGGCGCGATGCGTGGTCACGCCGACGACGAAAGCGAGGGCGAGCGCCGCCGCCAGCTTCAGGCAATAGCGCACATGCGCCGGATCGCGCGCGACGCCGATGGCGAGCCATTCGCGCGGCCGCTCCGCCGCGCCGCGCGCTCTGTGCGGGGCCGCGGCCAGCGGAATCGGCGTATGGATGAAAAGCCGCGCGATGCGTTCGAGGCCGAGAGCGAATGCGCTCAGGTTGCTCAATTCGTCGGCGCGGACGTCGGCGGCGAAGTGCGGATGCAGCTCCGCCACGCGCTGGTTGTACGCCTCGAGCATCGAATAAATCGGCCCGGCCGCGTCGGGCATCGCCTCCTCGTCCTGCTCGAGTCCTTCGCTCAGCAGCCGTGCATCGATGACCAGCGCTGCATCGATCGCATCAAGGATGGCCGTCAGTTGCGGCCGATAAATCTCGCGCAGGCGATGCGGCACCGGCTCGCTCGCGAGCGCCAGCAGGCGCTCCACCTCGATTCGCATCCTCTCACTCACGCTCACCGCCGCGAGCAGCCGCGCGTGGCGCAGTGGGCTCAGCCCCTCGCCCTCGGCGCGCGAGAGCAGGGCGAGTTGCACACTCATCGTGCCGACCACGACCGAATGCGGCAGCGGCGCACTTCCGGCAGGATCGAGATAGGCATGTCTGACCGCGCGCAGCCGCCCGCGCGTGCGCTCGGCGCCCGCGGCCAGCAGACACAACAATTTGCGGTCCGCCGGATCGGGCCATAAGACGTTGTCGAACAGCACGATCAGCGAAAAGCCGACCACCGCGGCGGCGAAGGCGTAGGCCGCCGACCATCCCAGGTCCGCGGCGTCGAAGACCACGGTCCAGAACGAAGTCAGGCAGAAGATCTGCACCATGCGCCAGCCGTTGGTGAGCTGCGCGTCGGTCAGCAGGTAGGTCGAAAGCGCGGTGACCGCGGCGAAGCACGCGATCAGCATCCAGGGCGCTTCGACCAGCACGCCCGCGAGCGGGACCGAGAGCGCGAGGCCGATGCCGGTCGCGGCGATCAGGATCGCGCCGCGCAGCGGCCGCATCATTCCCGCCGGCGCCGATACGATCGACCATATGAGATAAAGCCCGAGCTCGGTATCGACGTGCATCGCGGCCATCAGGCCGGCGCCGACCGCGGCGATCAGCGCCATCCGGGCCGCGCTGCGCAGCCGGCCGGGATGCGGCGCCAGTTCGTCGCGCAGGAAGGGAAGGAAGCCGTCCACCCGCGCCTCGAGCGCATGGAGCCCGCGCAGCGATGCCGTAGCGATGCTCAGCGAAAGCCCTGCACGGTAACGACCGCGGTCTGGCCCATGCGGAACGGGCGCTGCGGATCGCGCCCGTCGAGCACGACGCGCACCGGAAAGCGCTGCGACAGACGGACCCAGTTGAGCGTCTGCTCGACACGCGGCAGGCCGGCGATGGTGGCGCCGTTGTCCTGGTAGAGCGCCCATCCGGTCTCTTCGACGCGGCCGTAAAAGCGCCGGTTCGGATAGCTCAGCAGATAGACCTCGACGCGCATACCGGGGCGGATGTGATCGAGAAAATTCTCGCGAAAATTGGCGATCACGTACCACACGCGATTGTCGACCAGGCTCACCACCTGGCGGCCCTCGTTGGCATACTGGCCGACCGCGATATTGAGATTGGTCACGTAGGCGTCGAACGGTGCGCGCACGTAGCAGTACTGGACGTTGAGCTGCGCGTTGTAGAGCGCGGCCTCGGCCGCCTTGCGCCGCGCATTGATGTCGCCGTACTGGCCGAGCTGGTTCTGCGCCCTGCGCACGTCGTTGCGCGCGCTTTCGACCGCGGCCTCGGCCGCGGCGAGGCGGCTCTGCGCGTTGAAAACGTCGTTGGCGGTCACGAAGTGGCGCGCGAGGAGCGGGGCGATGCGGCCGAGGTACTGCTTGTCGTAGGCCGCGTCGGCCTCGAGCTGGCGCTGGCGCGCAGCGGCCGAGCGAATCGCGTCGTCGAGGCCCTTGATCTGAAGATTGGTCAGATCCAGGTTCGCCTGCGCGCGCTCGAGCGCCGCCTGATAGGGACGCGGATCGACCACGAACAGCAGCGCGCCTTTCGCCACATGCTGATTGTCGCGGATCGGCAGTTCGACGATCGGCCCGCTCACGTGGGGCGCGACTCCGACCACATTGGCCCGCACGTAGGCGTCGTCGGTGCGCGGGTACACGTAGTACAGGCGCAGCACGTAAAGTCCGACCGCGACCGCGCTCATCACGATCGCCAGGCCGATGATACGGCCGAGCACGGGCAGCAGGAGCGCGCGCCCGGTCAGTGCTTCCTCCTCCGCCGCCATCGCGTCACCCGCTCAGATCCGGTTGAAGAAAACGATCCAGACCACGCAGGAGAGCAGCAGCGCGAGGCACGGATAGACGAGAGTGAGCGGGCCGAGATGGGGTTCGATGCGCGTGGCCGCGAACAGCATGCGGACGATGGCGGCGAGCGCGATGCCCACGATGGCGCAGAGCAGCCAGGCGGGAAAATCCGCGCCGGCGATATCGACCACCGGATCGCATCCGGCGAGCGCGAGCGCCGCAAGCGCCAGGACGGCCGGCGCCAGGACCCGGGTTGTCGTGCGTGCCGCCAGCCGCGTCATCAGTAGGGATTGGCGATCGGCAGTTCCTGCGCCGGAAAAAGTGTAATCACCTGGCAGCCGTCGGGCGTAACCACCAGCTCTTCCTCGATGCGCGCGGCCGAAAACCCGTCGCGCGCGGGACAGTAGGTCTCGAGCGCGAACACCATCCCGGCCTTGATCTCGGCCGGCGCCTTGAGCGAATTGAGCCGACTGATCAACGGGCGCTCATGCAGCGCGAGACCGAGCCCGTGGGCGAACTGCAGGCCGAACGCCGCCAGTTCGCTCTCGAAGCCGAACTCATGGGCCTGCGGCAGCGCCCTGGCGACCTCATCGGAGGCGGCGCCGGGCTTGACCAGCGCCATCGTGCGGTCCATCCATTCGCGCGCCTGCTTGTATGCGTCGCGCTGCGCCGGCGTCGCGCGCCCGACGTTGAAGGTGCGGTAATAGCAGGTGCGGTAGCCGGTGTAGGACTGAATGATATCGAAGAAAGCCTGGTCGCCGGGACGGATGATGCGATCGGTGAAGTTGTGCGGATGCGGGCTGCAGCGCTCGCCGCTGATCGCGTTGATCGCCTCGACGTCGTCGGATCCGAGCTGGTAGAGCATCCGGTTGGCCTCGGCGACCAGGTCGGATTCGCGCACGCCCGGTTTCAATTTCTCCGCGATCATATGATAGACGCCGTCGACCATCGCCGCCGCCGTATTCAGCAGCATGATCTCGTCGATGCTCTTGAGTTCGCGCGCCTCGAGCATCACCTGCTGGCAGTCGCGCACCTCGAGGCCGGCGCGCTGCAACTCGAACAGCATCGCCGGCTCGGCCAGATCGATGCCGAGCGGCATGCGCTCGACGCCGTGCTCTTTGAGCAGCGATTTGATTTCCTCGGCATGCATGCGCATCAGGCCCGCCTCGGGCGGAATAGCGCCGCGCAGGCCCGGCATCCCGGCCCGGCAATGATCGTGCGGCAGCCACGGCGAGTAGAGCTGATGATGCTTGACCGCCGAGCCGAAGTCCCACACGTAGGGTTCGGCGTCGGCCGCGAGCAGCGCGAAACGGATCATCTTGTCGCGCGCCCATTCGCCGATCACCGTGCTGCTCAGGTAGCGGATGTTGTTGGTATCGAAGCACAGCATCGCGCCAAGGTCTGAACGGCCGAGCGCCTGGCGGGCGCGCGCGAGGCGGTAATCGTGCAGGCGGCGGAAATTCACCCGCTCCTCGAAATCCACCGCGCGCTGGCCGGGCGCGGCGAGCGCGCGCTTCCAATTGTAGTGCGGATCCAGCGCGGCGGCGCGGCGCGGATCGGTCACCTCGGCGGCCTTTACGATCCTGGGTTGCGTTCTCGCGGTAGCCATCTCGGGTCCTCACATGGGGGCGTCATCGACGGCGGCGCCAGCTCGTCGGTCGACTGCCAGGGTGTCTGGATGCGCGGTGGTTCCGATGCATATAGCGCAAAAGATACGGGTAAGATTGTTCGCAAACCAAGGCGGAGTCAAATCGCAGCATGTCTATTTCGAGCCGTTCGAAAAGAGCCTGTTGGCGGCTGATTGCGCTCGCCATCCTGATCGGGCTTGGCGGATGCGCGCAAATCGCCGACCAGCCCGAACTGAGTCCGGACCGGTTCGCACCGGCCGGCGCGGATCGCGCCTGGAGCCCTGCGACAGCATCGGCAAATGACTACCGGATGCCCGCCGACCTCAGGCCGACCGCGAACGCGCCGGCGCCCGGGTTCGCTTCGCCGGCTAATCGGACGCTGCTTGGTGCAGGGGTGCCGGCCTACGATCTGCCCGCGCTTATCGATCTTGCGCTGCGCGAAAACCCCGATACGCGCGCGGCGTGGGAGTCGGCGCGGCAGGCGGCCGCGCGCTTCGGCGCGGCGCGCGCGCCGTACTATCCGCTGGTGAGCGTGTCCTCCGCCAACGGCTACTCGAAAACCCTCTTCCCGCTGACCAAGGGACAGCTTGCCGGATACGACCTGTGGCAGGCGCAGCCGACGCTCGAATTGACCTACACGCTGCTCGATTTCGGCCGCCGCAGCGCGAGCGCCGAGGCCGCGCGCCACGCGCTCGCCGCAGCCAACTTCAGCTTCGACCGCAGGATGCAGAGCGTGGTGTTCGCCGTGCAGCGCGCCTACTTTGCGTTGTGCGCGGCCAAGGCGGCGGTGACGGCGGCGCGGCGTACGCTGGACCTCGCCGAGTCCGATTTCGAGGCCGTCGAGCAGCGCGTTAATCTCGGCCTTGCCACCGAGCCTGCGCTGCTGCTGGCGAAGGAGCGCGTGGCCCAGTCCCAGTACGACGTCGCCAACACGGAATTGATCGTGCACGACGCCGAGGCCAACCTCGCCGCGGCGATCGGCATTTCCGCGGAGGCGCCGCTCGCGGTTACCAGCCTCGAGAGCGAACCGCTGCCGACCGGGCTCGGCGGCGAGGTCGATCGAATGATCGCCGCGACCATCCGTCAGCGTCCCGACCTGGCGGCGCAGGTCGCCCGGCTTCGCGCGAGCGAGGCGCGCGTCGCCCTGGCCAAGGCGGCCTGGTACCCGACCGTGAACCTGGGGGCGAGCTACGGCCAGCTCATCTGGCGTTACACGTTCGCCGGACCGCCCAACACGTGGGCCAATCAGCCGCAATACTCCGCCCTGGTGACGCTGCAATGGGACGTGTTCACCGGCTTTCGGCGGCTCAACGAGGTGCGCGCGGCCGCGGCCGAGGACGCCGCGACACGCGCCGGCGTGCGATCGGCGGCGGTGGCCGCGATCGCCGAGATGTGGCGCGCCTACTACGAGTTCCAGTCATCGCAGAAAAAGTACGCGTACGCGCAGGCGCTGCTCGCAGCCGCCCGCGAATCCTACGAGGCGAATATCGAAACCTACCGGCAGGGACTCAGCACGATCGTCGAGCTGCTGACGGCCGAGCGCGATCTCGCCAACGCGCGCTACACGCTGATTCAGAGCCGCGCCGACCTGCTCACCGCCTACGCCGCGGTGGCGTATGCGGCCGGCGCTGTGCAGACGCCGTAGCGGCGAAGAAAATTTCGCGGCGCGCCGAGTTGGCTCGCGCCACGATTTCGATGTATGCACAGACTGGCGAGGAGGATCGCATGCGTATCAAAGGCGTGCCGTACGATGAAGCCGCTCCGAACGTGCAGCGGCTCTATCGAAAACTGACCGAGCTGCTGGGCCGGGTCACGATTCCGCTGACCGCCTTCGCGCACTGTCCCGAAATAGCCGAGACCTATTCGGCGCTGGGCGCCGCGCTGACTCGCGCGCAGGGGGTCGAGCCGCGGCTCAAGACGCTTGCGTGCGTGCGGGCGGCGCAGATCGTCGGCTGCCCGTTTTGAGTGGACATCAATTCTGCCGTCGGCAGAGAACAGGGGATTTCGGACGAGCAGCTCGCCGAGCTGGCGAAGTTCGAGCAGAGCGCGCACTTCGATCCGCGCGAGAAGGCGATCCTGCGTTACGCCGAAGGGATGAGCGCGACGCCGGCGGAAGTTGCGGAAGCGGATTTCGACCAGTTAAAGCGTTACTTTAATACTGCTCAGATCGTCGAATTGACCGTGATGATCGCGTTCGAGAACCTGCGCGCCCGCTTCAACCGCGCGCTGCACGTCGAAGCCGACGGCTTCTGTGCGCTGCCCGCCGATCATCCGGTGCGCAAGGCGACTGCGCCCTGGAAATCGGGATGAGCCGGGAGCGTGCCGCGGCGCTTACGCGGTCCGCTTGAGCACCCACTCTCCGATCTTGTCGATCGCCTGCTGACCTTCGGGCAGCATCGGCGCGGCGAGCTGCCACACGTGCGGCATCTCGTCCCAGATCTGCAGCGTCACGTCGACCCCGGCTTCTTCGGCGCGATCGGCGAGCCGGGTCGAGTCGTCGAGCAGCGTCTCGGCATCGCCGACCTGGATGAACAGCGGCGGCAGGCCGTTTAGCCGGGCATTGATCGGTGCGGCCAGCGGCTCGCGCAGGCTGCCGTTGGGCCCCATGTACATCCGCGCGATATTCAGGATCATGTCGCGCGAAACCAGCGGGTCCTGGGCCGCGCGCGTGGTCATCGACTCGCCCTCGGCCTCGAAATCGACCCAGGGCGAAATGCACACGGCGCCGGCCGGCATCGGCGCGCCGATGTCGCGCAGCGCGAGCAGCGTCGAGACCGAGAGTCCGCCGCCGGCCGAATCGCCGGCAACCACGATACGCTCGGGTTTGCAGCCCTGGGCCAGCAGCCAGCGATAAGCCGAAATCGAATCGTCCACCGCCGCCGGAAAGGGATTTTCGGGCGCGAGCCGATAATCGAGGGCGAGCCCGCGCGCCTGCGCCGCCTTGGACAGACGCGCGACCAGCTCGCGATGCGTATCGATCGAGCCCATCACGTAGCCGCCGCCGTGCAGATAGAGGATGACGCGATCGGGCGCGGCACCGGCTGCGGTTATCCATTCGGCCTTTACGCCGCCGGCGCTGACCGGCTCGCATTTGACCTCCTTCGCGCTGGGAAAAGCGGAGAATGCGGCGGCCATCGCGGCGCGCAGCTCCTGCGGCGTTTTGGCCTGGGACGCGCCCTGGGCGAAGGCTTTGTACTGTTCGATTAGCTGCTGCAGCTGAGGACTCGCCATCGGGAGGTCTCCTTTTTCCTGCGGACCGCGAAGGTCGCGGCGGACGCATGGGCGCGAGCGTAGTTGAGATGCGCAGCGCGGACAAGCGTCTCGCGCGGTCGTGCTCGCCGAGGCGAGGAGCCGCTATTTCGAGGCCTGGCTCTCGGCGTTAGCCGATGGCAGAGCGGCGGAGTTGTCGGCCGCGGCACTGGGCGCGCTCCACACCAGATGCCCGTCCTCGTTGAAGATTTCGAAGCTCGATTTGCCGTTGGGCAACTGAACGAAGTTGGCGCGGCTGCGACCGGTCTTGTCCACCAGGTGGATGCTCGCCGAGTCGTCGAGCGGGACGTTGAGCCCGATGCGCACGCGCCCTTGCGCGTCGTACAGTCCGACCGCGGACTCGCCGTCCGCCAGCACGCCCATTGCCAGCCGCCGCTTGCCCGAGGTGGTCAGAAAGCTCAGCCGCACGAGGTCGTCCGGGGTGACGTTGAGCACCGCGCGCGGGCGTCCGGACGGATCCACCAGTTGCACTTCCTGCACGATGATGCGGTCGGCGTTGAGCGTTTTGCCGTGGGCCTCGGCGGCGACGACGCTGCGCGGAACGAACAGCTGCGCCCACAACATCGCGCCAAAGAAACCTCCCGCCAGCGCCAGTGCCAATGTGATCCAACGTTCACGGGTCTTCATCGAGGACTCTCCCTTAGTCTCGCGTGCCGACTGTCGTCCAAAGGCCAGCGCGTCGGCCTGCGCGATTGCGCTTGAATCTAACAGGCAGGCTCTTCATTGCGAAGGCGGGTCGCTTGCGGCAGCCATCCCGGACGGCAGGCGGGTGCCCGAATCCGTATTGGCGAGCTTGAGCTGAGCCGGGGTCAGTCCGACGGCGTTGCGCAGGTCGGCGCGGCTCAGGTCCGCGCCCGCCAGGTTGGCGCGAGTGAAGTTGACCCCGTCCATCACGAGCCCGGTCAGGATGGCATTCTGCAGGTTGGCCGAGGTGAAATTGGCCTGCAGCAAGTTGGCGCCGAGCAGATTGGCCTGGGTCAGATTGGCGGCCTTGAAGATCGCGCGCTGCAGGTTCGCACCCTCGAGGCTCGCCTGTCGGAGCGTGGCGCGGGCGAAGTCCGCATGACGCAGGTTGGCCTTGGTCAGACGCGCCGAATCGAGATCGGCAAACCATGCAGTCGCATCCTGCATCTGCGCGCCCGACAGATTGGCGCCGCGAAAATTCGTGCCGATGAGCCGCGCATCCTGCAGTTGAGCTTCGGTGCAATCGGCGCTGGCGAACCACAGATGGCTCAGATCGGCCCATTGCCAATGGGCGTTTCGGCACAGCGCGCGCGGCGGAAGCGAGCCAAACACCGGGATCAGCCGAGCTGTCGCAGGTTGACCGGCGGGTGCGACCGTCGCGTGCCGTGCGGCGGTTATCGGCGCCATGGCGGATGTGCGTGCTTCGGCCAGGGCAGGGCGGTCACCACTTTGCCGGCGCACGCCACTCGTCACGTCGGACATCAGGCTCGCCGCCGCCATAGCAGCGATAGCTGAGAGCGCCACCGCAAGAGCGGCGGTTGCCTTGAGGCAGGGAAAGCTCGGCTTGCGCGCTGGCGGCTCCATGGTCGACGACTCCGGCCGAGCATGCGGCCGACTCACTACCCTAGCACATAACCGCTCGAAAGGCGGGCGAAGTTCCACAGATAGCTGGGGGCAGACGGGATGCCCCGGGCTCAGAATGCCCCGGGCTCAGAAACGTATCGCCGGCCCCGTTGCCAGGGGCCGGCGATGTGACGGCTGAGGCTGCCGCGCGCTCAGCGGCCAAGCCGCTCCAGCGCCTCCATCGAGCAGAAGTCGCCGAACAGACGCGGGTTGTCGATGTCGGCGTGGAAGCCGCCCGGCACCTCTTCCGCGTAATAGAAGCGCGACATCCGGTTGCTCTGCAGATCGTGGGCGTGCACGTGGGTCCAGCTCCAGAAATGCTCAGGCACGCCCTCCTTCCATTGCATCCCCGGCTTGCGTTCGTAGTAATCGAATCCGCCTTCCCACTGTTTCCACATCTTGCCCGCGCGGTCGTAACTGATCATCGTGAGCGGGCAGAGCGTGGCGGCATGGTACCAGATGCGCTTTTTGCTCATCGGAGCGCGCGGGTACATCACCGGCTGCATCTCGACCACGTACGCTTCGGGCACCAGCTCCATCCGCGTGCGCCAGTACTTGACACCGCTCTTGCCGCCGCAGGTCTTGTGGATCCAGTTGGGATTGTTCAAGTCGGCGCAGTGATGCGCGCAGGTGAGCACCGGTCCTTTGCCGACCATCTTGAAATTGCCCCAGGTGAGCAGCGGATCGCCTGCCATCCAGTACTCGGTCACGAAGAAGGTGTTGCCGGGGAACTGCGGCTCGAAGCGCTGGTCGACCGGGTAGCTGCGCACGCGCTTGGTGGTCGGCTGGTAAACATAGTAGCCAGGAAGCTTGTGCTGATCGTACGCCCATACCTGCAGGATGCCGGTGCCGTTGACGTCTTCGGGCGCTAGCACGCTGCCGCCAAGAATGCGTAGTTGACTCTGGCGCCCGGGCATATACGGCTTGGGATCGAGCACGAGGCGTCCCACCGTCTGCCACTCGACGTAATACGAAGCATATTGATATTCGACGTGACCGTCGGCGTCGGTATCCCAGTCGAGTACCGGATGGGCCTGGGTGTCATGCTTGCCCCAGCTGAGCGTGTTGCCCATCAGGGCTTCCTCCGCGGTCTTTGGCTCGGGGAACGGATTGCCGCCGATCCAGTCCTTGTGGTCGAGCGTATAGCAGTTGCCGTCGGGAAAGATCTTGTGTTTGCCCTTGTTAGCCAGCGTCGCCTGCAGATACGGCACCGGCGTCAGCTTGGTCACGTCGGTCTCGGTCGGAGCGAGATCGACCAAGCGGCCGTCGTGCTTGATTTGCCAGTACGCGGCGGGGTCGAGGATGTCCTTCACGATATCGACGTTCTCTGCACTGAGCACGTCGCCCGGCTTGAGCTTGCCCTTGGTATAGGCCTCGATTGAGAGAAGCTCGGGCGGGTAGGCGGCCTCGAGCGATCCGTTGGCGCCTATCACCTCCCACAGAGGAGCGATAACCCCTGCAGCCAGCACGCCGCGCCCGACCTGCTCCAGGAAATGGCGGCGTGTCCATCCGTCCGTGTACTTCATCAAATGCATGATTTGTATCCTCCTCTGAAGGAAAGGAGCGACAGAACGACAGACTGAGCCTACAGATCCTCGGCTCTTAGATCGTATTGACGATTCGACATCAGCGGAGATTCAAGAATGAGCGTTGCGAACTGAAACTTCATTGCTGTCGCGCAAATTTGCTCCCGATCTCATTCGAATGCGCGAATTTGTTGATTTTTGCGGAAGTGGAGAAGAATTGAGTAGGAGAACCTCTCAGAAGGATTCTCTTCCGTTATAAATGGGATCGTAGGTAGTAATCGAGCCTGGCCCGCCCGCGCAGGGGAGAGGCAAACGAGCCTTGTTGACATACGCGGTCCAAAAAAAAAGACGCCGACCCTTGGCGGGCCGGCGTCTTTCGTTTCAGCGTTGCGCAGCCGGGAACCTAGCGGCCGAGGCGCTCCAGCGCTTCCATCGAGCAGAAGTCGCCGAACAGGCGCGCGTCGTCCTGCGTGGCGTGATAGCCACCCGGGACTTCCTGTGCATAGTAGAATCGCGACATCCGGTTGCTCTGGAGGTCGTGGGCATGCACATGCGTCCACATCCAGAAGTGCTCCGGACATCCTTCGATCCACTTCATGCCGGGCTTCTTCTCGTAGTAGTCGAAGCCGCCTTCCCACTGCTTCCACATCTTGCCCTGGCGATCGTAGCTGATCATGGTCAGCGGGCAGAGCGTGGCGGCGTGGTACCAGATGCGCTTTTTGCCGATCGGCGCGCGCGGATACATCACCGGCTCCATCTCGACCACGTAGACCTCGGGCACCAACTCCATGCGCGTGCGCCAGTACTTGACGCCGCTCTTGCCGCCGCAGGTCTTGTGGATCCAGTTGGGCTGATCGAGATCGGCGCAGTGATGCGCGCAGGTCAGCATCGGGCCCTTGCCGACGAGCTTGAAATTGCCCCACGTGAGCAGCGGATCGCCGGCCATCCAGTACTCGGTGACGAAGAAGGTGTTGCCGGGGAACTGCGGCTCGAAGCGCTGGTCGACCGGGTAGGTGCGCACGCGCTTGGTGGTCGGCTGGTAGACGTAATAGCCGGGAAGCTTGTGCTGGTCGTACGCCCACACCTGCAGGATGCCGGTGCCGTTGACGTCGCCGGGCGCCAGCACGCTGCCGCCGAGGATGCGGATCTGGCTCTCGCGGCCGGGCATGTACGGCTTGGGATCGAGCACCAGACGGCCGACCGTCTGCCACTCGACGTAGATCGACGCGTACTGATACTCGACGTTGCCGTCGGCGTCGGTGTCCCAGTCGAGCACGGGATGCGCGATCGTGTCGTGCTTGCCCCAGCTGAGCGAGTTGGCCATGAGCACTTCCTGAGCGGACTGCGGCTCAGGGAAGGGATTGCCGCCGATCCAGTCCTTGCCGTCCAGCGTATAGCAGTTGCCGTCGGGGAAAATCTTGTGCTTGCCCTTGTTGGCCAGCGTCGCCTGCAGGAACGGCACCGGCGTGAGCTTGGTCACATCGGTTTCGGTCGGAGCGAGGTCGACCAGGCGCCCGTCGTTTTTGATCTGGTAGTATGCGCCTGGATCGAGCAGGTCTTTGACGATATCCACGTTCTCGGCGTTGAGAACGTCCCCGGGCTTCAACTTGCCCTTGGTGTAGGCCTCGATCGAGAGCAGCTCAGGCGGATACGCCGCCTCCAGTGAGCCATTGCGTCCAATCACGTCCATCAGCGGGTTGATCAGACCCGCCGCGAACACGCCCTTGGCCGTTTGTTCGAGGAAGTGGCGGCGCGTCCACCCCTCAGTGTATTTCATTAAACGCATGCGTTACGCTCCTTTTCGGGGGATCCGACCAAGCGTTGTCCCCTAATATCTTGCATTAGTGCCTTTTTCTTGCAAGAGCCGGTCAAGACCTCGATTCCCACGCCCCCAAAGGTCTTTTCGCGAAGCGTGGCGATAGCCGCGGCCACGCCACGCTCTCTTAACATTCGCCCGGCTCCATTTGTTCCCGTCCATCGACTCCCGCTCCCGAGGGCTACATCTTGTAAACGGCGCGGAAGAAGATCGCATCCATGAAATCAAACGAGCCCAGCTTGGAGCCGGTGGGATTGGTCGACGGAATGCCGCCGACGCCCGGATGGACGTTCGTGCCCTCGTCGAAGTTCCAGTACACGTCGTACTCCTGGCTCGAGGTCGGTTTGTAAGTGACCGAGGGCTGCATGAACCAGTTGCCGCCGACGTTGGTGTCGCATACCGCCTCGATGCTGGTGCCCCAGATGTTGTTGGGGAAGAACTGGGTCAGCGAGAGAACCACGGTATGGATCGCCTTGTGGCCGAGGGCCGGCTCATAGATGTCGCTGATGACTGTGCTGCGGCTCTTATAGTTCCATTCGCCCAGCAGATACATCGACGGGAACGACTGGCTCCAGCGCAGGTAACGCTCGGCGTCGATCGTCCAGTTGATCTCGCCAATCCGGGTCGGCTTGATCACGTTGGGTGGCGCCGCGATGCTGGTCGCAGTCCAGAAGGTCTTGTGCGGCGTATAGGCGGCGGAGAAGTGGAAGATATCGCCGTTCAGCACTTCCGCGCCGGGAAAATCGAGCGTCGGAACCGTGTACGATGCCGATCCGCCGTAAATGAAGTCGCGCGAGAAGCGGCGCTGCAGATTGAAATCGAACAGCCCGTGGCCCGGTCCGAGGAACGGCTGCCCGGCAAAATTATCCGGCGTCAAGCCTGTCGGCGCCAATGCGAACCAGCCGACGTGATCCGGGGTCGCGTAGAAGTTGGCGGTCAAGTCAACGCCGTAAACGGTGGTCGAAGCGACTGCGCCGTAGACGAGCTTGTTGCGCGCCCGGCGCAGGTTGCCGTAGTCGCCGATGGGCTCGGCGGCCGGTTCGTCGTTCAACTGCGTGCCGAGGCCGACGAAGTAGTCAGGCTGAAAATCGGGGCTGACAAAACCCGTGATCAGACTGTTCTCGACGCCTTCCTCGGTGAAATCGGGGAGCTGGTAGGACGCCTTGGCCGTCCACTCTCCGATACGCACGTCGGAATATTCCAAGGCGCCAATCTCGAAGGTCTGAAACTTGGTGAAGTCCAGCGAATCGACCTGGTCGAGCGTCTGGACGCCCAGTTCCTCGCCGTACACCACCTGCTGCTTGCCCAGGCGCAGGGCGAACGGGCCTTTGCGCAGGTCGATGTACGCCTCGTTCGCTTCGGCCTCGTACTCGTGCTCGCTGATGCGCGCCGACCATCCATCGCCGGGATAACGCGCGATACCGGGACTCGCGTACGCGCCTTGGCCGACGGCGAACGTGCGCGGGCCGTTGACCAGCTGCGCGGCGTCGCCCCAGTAACGCAGGTGCAGGTAGAGGTCCAGATTGTCCAGGCCGATTTCCTGAGCGACATCGTCACGGGTGCGGAAGGTCATCAGCGGATCGATTCTGCCGACGGCATACTGCAGATCGTTGCCGTCGGTCGAGAAGCCCTGTCCGCTACCCGGGATATGGTTGTTGTTGTTGTTGCGGTTGTCTTTGCCCGCCGTGTGAACGCCCCAATCGGTTTCCAGGGCGGTCTGGATTTTGACATGACCCAAGGGGACATCGGTGTCGAGTTGCGCCCAAGCTCCGGCGCCGGCATACATCACCAACGCTGCCGCTATCCCCATCGCGGCCATGAACTTCAGCCTGTCCCGCTTCTTCATTCGCTCCTCCTCACTAACGCGCCCCGAGCGGCGCTCCTCCGAAATCGCCCGCGGACCTGCAGACCTTCCCCGACAGTCCGGCGAGCCGCCTAACCCTTCACGCCCCAAGCGTGCACAGATCAAAGGGTTTAATCAATGCCCCATAGCACCAAAATGCTCTAAAACTAAGGACTTTTCCGGACATAAGGATGCTTTCACCGTAATAAGCATCTGTAGACAAATTAATGCATCTTTGGAACGTGACGGACTCGTCCCCTATCAGAGGGTAAACAAACCTCCGCAAGCCCGACTGATGCCTGGTATTAGTTCGAAAATGCCTGGTATCAGTTCGAAAGACGTCGTGGCGGGGCGCCCGACGTGCGCGCGCCGCACGGTTGGAGCGGCGTGCCCCCACACGCGCGTTCCAAGTTCCCGCAGTTGTCAGCGATGCAGCTCTGTCCCCGCTCGAGCCCATCTCTGTCCCTTCGCTCCCCCGAAGTCGCGATGACGACTATCGGCGAAGTCGGCGGCGCGCGTCAACCCCGCGCGCGCCGCTTGCGTTGTCCCCCGGTTCAGTGAGTCATCAGCTTCACCCGGCCGAGGAACTTCGGTTTCACGAACACCACTTCGATCGGCAGCACCACCATGGCGAGGATGCAGTTGAAGAGCATGACCCACGCGAGCATCCAGCCCATGTCCGCCAGGAACGCCAGATTGGAGAAGAAGTACCAGGGCAGCACGCCCGCGATCATGGTGAAGGCGACGAAGAAGGTTGCCTCGCCGGTGGTCAGGATTGCGCGTATCACCGCGCCCTGCACGTCGCCGTCGCCCACCCGCTGAAACTCGTCGCACATGCGGCTGACCAGATAGATGCCGTAGTCGATGCCGACGCCGAGTCCGACCGCGACCACGGGCAGGGTGTTGACGTCGAGTCCGAGGCCGCGCATGTACATCACCGCGTCGGTCGAAAATTGCGCGAATGCCAGCGGTACCAGCAGCATAATCGCCGCGACCGCGGACGAGTACGTAATCACGCACATGAAAAAGATCGCTGCGAGCAGGTAGACGAGGATGCGCCAGTTGGATTGGATGACCACCTGGTCCATCGCGTACTGCAGCGCGACCGAGCCCGCCGCCAGGCGCACGCGATAAACCTTGGACGGCTCCTTCTCGATCTGCGCGAGCACCTTCTGCACCGCCGCCATCGCCCCGTCCACCGTGCTGCTGCGCAGGTCCTTGTACCACATGACGACGTCGCCGTTTTGCATATTGGCGGTTGCCAGCTGGGCGACGTCTTCGAGGCTATGGCCGGTCAGCGTCCAGAACAGGTCGTTGGCGACCTCGCGTTCCTTCAAATCAACCGGCAGCCAGCCCGGATCGCCGCCGCGAATCAGGCGATTGGTGGCGCGCAGGTAGTCCGAGATCGAAAGCGTGCCGTAGGTCGCATGCATCGCTTCCATCGTGCGCTGGAAATCCTGCATCGACTGGAAAGTCTCGGGATACTTGAGCGCGTGCGGCACCTTGCCTTCCCAGACCACGTTGAGCGTTACGGTGCCGGCCAGGTTCTTGTTGATTTCGGCCTCGGCGGTATTGAATTCGCTGTTCGGCCAGAGCAACGGAGTGCCGACCGTAGTGTTGCCGATCGCGCGCAAGGAGGAGAGGCGGAGCACGATCACGCCCAATACGATCAGCACGCCGAGCGTGGCGAAGCGCCATCCCGGGGCGACCAGTTTCGCGACCACCGCCTGCACCGGTTCGATCATGTGGGTGCTGATCGAGCGCACTTCATGGGTGATGAACACGCTGACGTCCTTGGGCGGAGGCAGCACCGCGAGAAGACAGGGGGTGAGCATGACCACCGACGGAATCAGCAGCAGCGACCACGTGCCGCACATCACGCCCAGCTTCTGGACGATGGGTATCGGCGCGAGGATGGTCATGTACAATCCGACCACGTCGCACATGATGCCGAGACAGGCGGGCGCGAACATCGAGGCCAGTGCGTCGCCCGCCGCCTGCACCTTGTCCTTGACCTCGTAGAGAATTTCGTAGTAGCGCCGCGTCATCTGCAGCGAATGGCTGAGCGCGCGCGCGATCAGCAGCACCGGCACGACCAGGGTCAAGGGCTCGAGATTGAGGCCCATCCAGCCGCCCGCGCCGACGCCCCAGATGGCCGAGACGGCGCACGCGATCAGCGGCGTCGCCGCGCCGGCGAGGCTGCGCATGTAATCGACGTGCGCGATCGTGATTAGCGCGAAAGACAGCAGGAAGATCCACGCCGCCTGCTCGCCGTAGTAGTACACCCATCCGATCAGCATCACGCGGCCGGCCGGGTAGTACTCGATATTCGGGTCGGCTTCCTTGGCCAGCATCTCATGCACGCGGTTCCACGCCAGCATGAAGTCGATGCCGCTTTCGTGGAAACCGGCCAGCAGTGCCGCGGACTTCTCGTCGGGCGAGACCAGGATGTTGGTCACGCCGGGCGCGATTCGCGCCCGGTCGCGAACCTCGAGCGCGCCTTCCACCGTCTTGGGCGGGATGTCCGGCATCACGGGAATCGACTCGGCGCCCTCCGGTGTGGCGCGCGTGACGCGAATCTTGCTCGAGGCGATCGAGGTTACCGTGACGTGGTCGATGGAAGGGATAAGGTCGATCTCGCGCGTCAGGCGCCAGATGCGAGCCAGCGTATCGGGAGTGTAGATGGTGCCCTTTTTGACCTTGATCAGGATCTGGACGTTGATGGGAGTCGAGAACTGCGCGTATTGCTTGAAGGTATCGATGATCTTGCTGCGCTTCGGCAAGAGGTCAGAGAAGGAGGTGCGAAACTCCATCCGCGTCGATCCGACCAGCGCGACCACGGTCAGAAGCGTGCACAGGATGATGTATTGCCAGCGGTAACGAATCAGAAAATGAGCTGTTTTTTCACCGACTGCCATCGAGTTGTCCCTCCCACACTGCAGCGGGACCGGCAAGGAGGATTCCGTCCTTGTCGAGCGTGATTGCCGAGGCTATCCAATCCAATCGTACGGGAACGACCGGCAGGGCTTCCCACGTCCATCCGGTACCCTGCGGCTTACCAACCATCAGAAAGCCTGCGCTGGTTCCAACCAGCTGACCGTCGGGAGTGCAGGCGAGGCCGAAGAAGTCCGGTTTTCCCGGTACGGTCTGAATTTGCCAATCGGACCCGGGGCGCTTGATCGCGAGCAGGCCCTGCTGCCCGGACGCGATAACCGCGCCCCGGCAATTGACCGCGGCGAAGAACGCGGGTTCCACCGGCGCTGCGCCGCTGATGCCGGCGGCAGCCGCCGCTTCCTGCATCGGCGTCGCGCCCGGCGCCAGCTTGGGCCGCTCGGGCGCGCCCAGGTCTCGCACCTCGGTCGCCACTCCGCCCTTGACCGTGATCACGGTCTCGTCCTCGCCGACCACGTAGGCGGTGTCATCGTCGAAGCGCACGTCGTAGAGATGCGGCGTGGTGCCGCCGCTGAAGGTCGCATTCACCTGGTGCCAGTCCTTGGAACCGGCGGGACGGTCGAGGATGGTGCCAAAGGAGCCGACCGCGACGAATTCGCCCTTGGAACTGGCGGCGACGGCGAACAGCCGCTCCTTGGTGCCGACGTCATGCTGCGTCCAGCTGTCGTAATTGGCGGCGACCTCGTAGAGCGCTCCTGCCTGGCCCACGGCGACGCCATCGCCGCTTGGGGCGAAGGCGATACCGAGCATGGCCGCTCCCCCGGTGTCGCTGATCAGCTTCCATGGCGATTGCGGCGTGCGATGGACCAGGATGCCGAAGCTACCGACGGCCCATACCTGCTCGCCGCGGGTGGCGATATGGAACACCATGTCGTGCGGCGTCCCGAGCCATGCCGGCATCACCTTGACGACTGCGGCCGAGGCGGACCGGCTCAGACAGACACCACAGAGCAGCAGTGTGATGACTGCCGCGCAGAACTTCAATCGCATGCTTTTTCCCCAAGCTGTGGCCCCGGATTCCCCGTTCCGAGGTCGTCAACGCCCGCGTGCAAGTACCAGAGCCGATTGGCTTGCGTCAACCGCTCACGCTATCGCGCTTGGCGCGCGCAGCATTAGTTCGCGTACGCGGCGCTTGCAGGCTCCCTGATAGCGTGGCGTCGCAAGCAATATAACGGGAGGTGCAATGTTGCAAGCGCCGCCGGCGTATTTGCCTGTGCGCTCTGGGAGCGGGTCTCAACCGCTGTCCGCAGTCGGCGCGATGCGCGCGGCGGCCGCGCGAGCGTTTGCATGCGCCGGGAGGGTTTGCTAGTTCCGCGCATCCATGGACTACGATGCCCGGCAACATGGGGTGCACAGGACCGGGGAATCACGCAGGATCGTGAATATCAGCGCCGAACTCTTCGGCCGCCGGGCCGCGGCGCGAGCCGTCGGCGGCGCAATGCGCGTGCTGTTTGGCGCGACGCTCGCCGCCGTGTGTCTGGCGGCGGCGCCGGCCGGCGCGCGCGCGGGCAGCTTCAGCCTGACCGGCGCGATCGATCCGGCGCGGCAGTATCACACCGCGACCCGGTTGCCCGACGGCAGGGTGCTGGTGGCCGGCGGCTACGGCAGCGGCGGCGTCGGCTGGCTCATCGATTGCCAGCTCTTCGATCCGCAAAAGGGCGAGTTTGTCGAGACCGGACGGCTGGCGACGCGCCGCGACGCGCATACCGCAACCCTGCTGCCCAACGGCAAGGTGCTGATCGCCGGCGGCGAGGAGGTCAACGAAGGCGGCTTCTCGGTGCTGCTCGCGAGCGCCGAACTGTACGATCCGGCGACCGGGCTGTTCTCGCACACCGGATCGCTGCTTACCGGGCGCGAGCTGCACAGCGCGACGCTGCTGCGCGACGGCAAAGTGCTCATCGCCGGCGGCGAGGACGCGCGCGGCTACGCCATCACTCGCGCCGAGCTCTACGATCCCGGGCTCGGCAGTTTCATCCCCACCGCGAGCCTGAGCGTGGGGCGCTACGGCCATACCGCGACCGCGCTCGCCGACGGCGAGGTGTTGATCGCGGGCGGCGAGCGAATCGACGAAGACGGCTTCGACATCGCGCTCAGCAGCGCCGAGATCTACAACCCGGCTACCGGCCGATTTCACCCCACCGGCAGCATGCGCGTGGCGCGCAAACATCATACGGCCACGCTCCTGCGCGACGGGCGCGTGCTGATTGCCGGGGGCGAGGACAACAACGGCCACGCGCTCGACAGCGCGGAGATTTATAATCCCGGCAGCGGGGCTTTTCGCTCGGTCGGGCGCATGTACTCCGCGCACGACAGCGGTGCGGCGGCGCTGCTCAACGACGGGCGCGTGCTCATCGCCGGCGGTTTCAGCGGGGCCAGCGGAATCACCGCCGAGGCGGAACTGTTTGACCCGTCGGGCGATCGCTTCGAGAGCACGGGCGGAATGCATATCGCGCGCGAGCTCCTGACCGCCACGGTTCTGAGCAACGGCCAGGTGCTGATGGTCGGCGGCTTCGGCTTCAACGCCTCGAGCGGCTTCGACGTGATCGGGCCGTGCGAAATATACACTCCGTAGGGCGCGCGGCCCGCATCAGCTTCCGATTATCTCGGCGTGACGGAAGGGCCGGAGGCGGACGGCGCCTTGGCGGGCGAGGGCGAGACCGCCGGAGCCGGGCGCTCGGCCGCGTGGAGCTGACGCTCGCGCGCCGCCTCCTCGGCGGCTTCGTCGCGCTCGGCGGCCTCGGTCATGCGTTCGGCGGCGCGGGGCCCGAGCGATTGGGTCTGCCACTGCGGCCTGCCGATCTCGGTCCATTGGCCGTTGCGCAAGGCGTAGGTGAAGACCAGGTACTTGATGCGGCCGGTGGCGATGCCCTTGGTCATCTCGCCCTTGTTGGGAACGTATTCGGCGCCGCCGCACTTGGCGCGCACGACGATGGCGCCGCCCCGCGCGCGGCTCGGCATGTACTCGAAGCGCTGGCCGAGGTCGATGTACGGCTTGCCGTCCGAGTGCTTCTCCTCTTCCGCGCCGAGATAGTAGCCGAACTCGGTCGAGAGCTTGTCGTTGAGCGCGCTCAGTTGCGCGTGCGAGAGCGATTGGGCCTGCGCGGTGCGCGGAAACGCGAGCGCCGGCGCGAGCAACGCAGCCCCGAGCCAGCCTACGATGAATGCGCCGGAGCGCGGCCGGATCATTGCTCGTTTTCCGTGATCTGGCGGCCGAAGGCGGCCAGGTTGCCCTGCCATTGCGCGCCGAGCGCGAGGATCAGCACTTGTTCGTTAATATGGACGTTCTGGGTCAGCGGGCGCATCCCGCCGCCGCCCGCCGCCGCGAGCATCTTATAGGTCTCGCGCGTGCTCTGGTAAAACTCGGCCAGCGGCGAGATGGATTCGCCGGGCGGGCGTCCGCGGTGGCTGCGCAGCCAGAACTCGCGCTCGTAGCGCTCGTGCTCCTCGGCCGAGACGTCGATTGCGTTGAAGGTGCCGTCCTGGGTGCGGAAGCGCGCGATCAGCGAAAGCAGGGGGCCGTAATCCTCGAAGCGCGGCGGCGAATCGCCGATCAGCACGATCACCTTCTTGGCGTACGGTTTCCAGTTCATCTGGTTGACCGCGGTGACGCACGCCGCGTACACGTCGCCCTGCGCTCCGCTGCGTCCATGGCCGGTTGCGCCGCTCAAAAAGGTCTCGAGCCGATGAGCCGAGATGGTCAGCGGCTCGATGTCCATCCGCGCGTTGCGGCCGCCGAAGATCACGATCCCCACGCGCGCGACCGGGACCAGGCGATGAATCGCCATCACCAGCTCGTCCATCCGATCGCGCACGTCGTTGAGAATCAAATCCATCGTCCCGGTGTCGTCGATCACCAGCACGATATCGAGTCCCTTGCGCCGCAGCTCTCCGATGAAGCCGCCGAAGCCGGCGCCCATTCCGGCGCCGTAGCCTGAGCCCATTCCGTTGCCGCCGCCGGTGCCGACACCGCCGGCCGAGACGTCGCGCACGTAGGTGTGCTGGGGCGGCGTCACCGTGCGCGAAATCTCGGCGACCTTCGGCACCACCATCTGCGGCAGCGTGTCGGGCATGGTGAGATCGGGCATGTCAACGTCGCGCATCTCGTCGTGCTTCGAGCCGCCGCCGCCGCCCACCTGCGACAGCGTGACCATCAGGAGATCGCGCGCGCCCTGAACCTTGATGGTCGCGATCAGAACCAGCAGCAGAATTACGTGCAGCGCGACCGACAACGGGAAGGGGCCGACCAGGAAGCGCAGGGCGTCATGGATGCTGTGCCCGGCCTCGTCGATGCGCGCCTCGTCCTGATAGACGCCGGGCGGCGCCGCGGCGCGCGTCATCAGGCGGTTCAGCACGAAAGCCACCACCGCCACCGAAACGACCCCGAGGATGATTATCGCGTAAAGCGGCATCGAACCAACGACCCTCGGCCAACTGGACTCCATCAACCGTATCATCAACCGGCCCGCCCTCTACAAGGCGCTTCCTCCGGTCGCGTCACCCGCACGCGGGTGCGGCGGGAAGGACGGCAGATAATATTCGCGCCCATCGATGGTCGCAAACGGCTGAGAAGCCAGCGCCCTCCGCCGGTTGCGCTGGATTAGACGTCCGTGACCGCGGGTCTATTTGACGAATCTGACGGACTTGATGGAACGAGGGCGCCGTTGCGCACTATCCATCGATACAAAAGCGGCAGCACGTAGAGCGTAAACGGCGTCGAGGTGAGCAGGCCGCCGATCACCACGGTCGCCAGCGGACGCTGCACCTCCGCGCCCGCGCCCTGTGACAACGCCATCGGGATGAAACCGAAGAGCGCGACCGCCGAGGCCATCAGGATTGGCCGCAGCCTCGCGGCCGTGCCTTCCTCGAGCGCGGTAGCAACCGTCTCGCCGCTTTCGCGCAGGCGGTTTATCTCCGAGACCAGCACGACGCCGTTCAGCACCGAGACTCCGAACAGCGTGATGAAACCCACTCCCGCGGTGATTGAAAAGTTGAGTCCGCGCAGGACCAGGGCCAGGATGCCGCCGCTGGCGCCGAAAAGAATATTGCCGAAGATCAGCAGCGCCATGCGCATCGAGCTGAACGTGTTGTAAAGCAGCACCAGGATCAGCAGCAGCGACGCCGGAACCAACACCAGCAGGCGATTGCTCGCGCGCCGCAGGTTCTCATACTGGCCGCCCCATTCGAGCCACCAGCCGCGCGGCAGCTCGATCTGGCGCTGCACCGCGGCCTTGGCGCGCGCGACGAACGTGCCGAGGTCGATCCCGCGAACGTTGGCGGCGATCGTGATGCGCCGATGCATGTCCTGGCGCCAGATCGAGACCGGCCCTTCGTCGAGGCTGAAGTGGGCGAGCTGCTTGAGCGGGATGAGCGCGCCGTCGGGCGCGGCGACCTTGATGTCCGCGAGCTGATCCGCGCGCTCGCGCGAGGCGGGCGCGAAGCGCACCTGCACCCAGTAGCGCGCGTCGCCCTCGACCACCTGGCCGGCGATTTTGCCGCCCACGGTTTCAACCGCGTCGAGCACATCGGCGACGTTGATGCCGTAGCGGGCGGCGGCGATGCGATCGGCCTGGATCGTGAGCGACGGCAGTCCGGTGCGCGGGATGATCTTGAGATCGGCGGCGCCCGGCAGGCCGGCCAGGATCTCATTGATGCGGCGCGCGTACTGCGTCATGCGCCCGAGGTCGTCGCCGTAAAGATGAATCGCGACGTCGCCCTTGACGCCCGCGATCATGTCGTTGATGCGCGATTCGATCGGCTGCGAGAAGCCGAACGCGGCCTCGGGCGCGCGCTGATGCAGCTTGCGCTCGATTTGCGCGATCAGCTCATCTTTGTTGCGCACGCGCCATTCGTTGCGCGGCTTGAGAAAGACATAAAAATCGCTCTCGTCGGGTCCGATGGTGTCGGTGGCGATTTCGGGCCGCCCGATACGCGAAACCGCGCGCGCCACCTCGGGCAGCTCGAGCACCGCCTGCTCCATGCGCGTCGCGCTCTTGACCGCGTCCTCGAGCGAGATGCTCGGCACCTGCATCACGTCGAGATTGATCGATCCCTCATCGAGCGTCGGGATGAATTCGGTTCCGAGCACGGCGGCGAGGCCGAGCCCGACGGTCAGGACGCCGCCTGCGGCGAGCAGCACCGCGCGCGGACGCGCAGTGACGCTCGCGGCGAGCCGCTTGTGAAGCCGCTCGCACGCGCGCGCGAGCCACGGTTCGCGCGCGGGCACGCGCTTGAGCAGCAGCGAAGCCATCACCGGCACAAACGTCAAGGCGCACACGAGCGAACCGCTGAGCGCGAAGATCACCGTCAGCGCCATCGGCCGAAACATTTTGCCCTCGACTTCCCGGAAGGTCAGGATGGGCAGGTAAACGACAATGATGATCGCGATGGCGAAGATGATCGGCCGCAGCACCTCGCGGCCGGCTTCGAAAACCACGTGACTGGTCGAGCCGGTGCCGCCGCGCGCGCGCGCCAGGCGGCGAAAGATGTTTTCCACCATCACCACGGACCCGTCGACGATGAGTCCGAAATCGATCGCGCCGAGGCTCATCAGGTTGCCACTGACGCCCGCCGCGTTCATGCCGAGGAACGCCACCAGCAGCGAGAGCGGAATCACCGCGGCCACGATCAGCGATGCGCGCACGTCGCCGAGAAACAGAAACAGCATTAGCGAGACCAGCAGCGCGCCCTCGGCGAGATTGTGCGCGACGGTATCGATGGTGCGGCGGACCAGTTCGGCGCGATCGTAAAACGGCACAATACGCACGCCGCGCGGCAGGCTCGGCTGAAGCTCGATCAGTTTCTGTTTGACGCGATCGACGACCGTGCGCGAGTTCTGCCCGATGAGCAGCATCACCACCCCGACCACGGTCTCGCCCTTGCCGTCGCGCGTCACCGCGCCCTGGCGCACGCGCGGCGCAAAGGCGACCTTGCCCAGATTGCGCACGTACACGGGCACGCCGTTGCGGCTGCCAACCACGATATTTTCGACGTCGGTGAGGCTATGAATCAGTCCGGAGCCGCGAACGATCTGCTGCTCGCCGTTGTGCACGATATAGCCGCCGCCCGCGCTCGAGTTGTTCCGTTCAAGCGCCCGGAAGACGTCCTCGAGCCCGATACCGTAGGCGACCAGCGCGTCCGGACGGAGCTGGACCTCGTAGGTCTTCATCTCGCCGCCGTAGCTGTTGACCTCGACCACGCCGGCGACGGATTTGAGCGCCGGCGCGATCTGCCAGTCGAGAATCGATCGCAGGTCCATCAGCGAGCGCTTCGGATCGACGACTTCGAACTGGTAAATCTCGCCCAGCGTGGTCGAAACCGGCGTCATCTCGGGCACGCCGAAGCCCTTTGGGATGAGCTCGCGCGCCGCCGGCAGCCGCTCCATCACCAGCCGCCGCGCAAAGTAGATATCCAGCGATTCGTCGAAATAGACCGAGACCGAGGACAGCCCAAAGCGCGAGATCGACCTGATCTCCTTTATCCCGGTGAGCCCGCGCATCGCGACCTCGACCGGGAAGGTGATGAGCTTCTCGACCTCGACCGGTCCCAGGCCGGGGGCGTCGGTCACCACCTGGACCACGTTGGGCGTTACGTCAGGGGCGGCGTCGATGGGCAGCCGCGCCATCGCCCGCGCGCCGAGCGCGATCAGCACCAGGAACAGGATTAGAGTCATCAGGCGGTTCTGCAGTGCCGCCTCAAACAGACGTTGCGCCACTTTCGCCGCCCTCTATCGCTTGCGCGAGACCGCCGCACCGTTGAGCAGCATCGCCTTGAGCCTGACGCCGCCCTGCGTCACCACCTGGTCGCCTTCGCGCAGTCCGGCTACCACTTCGAATCCGCCATCCTCGCTGCGGCCCAGTTCAACCTCGCGGACTTCGAAGCGGCCATGGTCCTCGGCGACAAAGGCCACCTTGCGTGCGCCGACCTGGAAGATTGCGGCTTCCGGCACGACCAGCACCTCGGGTTCGTTGCCGCCGGTCATCAGCGATGCGCGGGCGAACATGCCTGGTTTCAGCCGATGAGCGGGATTGCGCACTTCGATACGCGCCTTGACGGTGCGCGTCTCGCGATCGACCGTGTCGGCGATATAACGCACCACCCCCTCGAAGTCCTGTCGCGGGTAGGCGTCCACCTTGACCCGCGCCGCTGAACCAACGGCGATACCGTCGAGGTCGCGCTCGAAGACGTTTGCGATCACCCACACGTCGTCGAGATCGATCACGACCATCGGATCGCTGTCGCTGCCGATTAGCGAGCCGACCGTCAGGTCGCGTTTGACCAGGGTTCCCGCTATGGGCGAGGCGAGGGTGAATTCGGATAGCGGATGGCCGTTGCCGGACCATGACAGCTTGCGCACCTCGTCCGGGCCGATGAGCAGGATCAATGTTTCGCGCGAAGCCTTGAGTTCGGCCAGCGCGCTGTCATGCGCGGCCTCGGCCTGGAGCATGTCCTTTTGCGCGGCGATCTTTTGCGCATAGAGCTGCCGTTCCCGATTGAAATGCTGCGCGGCGATACTCTCGAGCGCGGCGGCCTTGAGATATTCGGTCTTGGCCTTGCCGAGTTCGACGCTATTGAGCACCACCAGGGGCTCGCCCACACTGACCTGCGCGCCCGGCTCGACGAGCAGCTTGACCACTCTGGCCATGATGCGGCTGGTCACGTGCGCAACACGGTTGGCGTCGGCTTCGATGGTCGCGGTGGCATTGATCATGGTGTGCGGACGCTTGCGTTCGACTCGTCCCAGTGTGACCTGCGGACCCGAGCCCTGCGAAGCCAGGGTCAGAACGACCTGGCCTTGCCCTGCCTCATCGGCGTGGACGCCCATGACGCAGAGCAGGAGGACCGCGAATGCGGCGGCCAGGCTGCGGCGGATCAAGAGCCCACCCCGGTCGCGACCCCGAGTGCAACTTCGGCGGCGTGCAGATTGAACCATGCATCCAGGTAAGCCGAACGAGCCTCATAAGCCTGGCGCTCGGCTACGGAGAGGCTGAGCAGATCGAGTTTGCCCGCCTGGAAGGCGGTTTCCAGCAGGGCGAAGCTGTCGCGCGCCGGGCCGAGGATCTCATCCCGGTATATTCCCATGACGCGGCGCGCGCTCAGGTAGGCGTTGTACGCGTCACGCACCTCGCGCTCGATATCGAGGCTGTTCGCCCGCATTTTGTAGTGCGCTTGTTTGCGCCGTGCCTCGATTATCGCGGCTTCGGCCTGGCGGCGATTAAAAAGCGGAATCGAAAAACCCAGGCCGACGCCCGCGGGATGCTGGGTGTTTTCCTCATGGCCGAAAAAGGTCCCGATCTGCGGATTGGGCAGTGCCAGACGGCGGTTGAGGTCAGTCTCTGTTTGCAAGCGCGCGATCTCGAGTTCGACCGCGCGCAGGTCGGGCCGCTCGCGCAGCGCCACCGCGACGAGCGATTCAAGATCGGTCGCCGGCAACTTCAAATGGTAGTCGTCCACCGGTACCGGCTCGGGGCCGCTCGCGCCGCCGAGCAGACGGCCGAGGCTGGAGCGCAGCGCGCGATAACGTTCGCGCGCCTGCTCCGATGCGTGGCTGGTCTGGCCGTAGCGCACCTCGGCGAGGTTGTAATCGATTTGTCCGATTTCGCCGGCCTTGAGGCGTTCGCGGGCCGCCTCGTATAGCCGTCGATCGAGTTTTTCCAATTCGCTCACCAGATCGACCTGGCGACGGGCGCGAAGCGCGTCGAGAAAGGTCAGTCTGACCGCGCCGATGAGCAGGCGCTGCCGATCGCGCATGATCGCCTTGCTCTGGTCCCAGCCGAGATTCGCCGATTTCAGACGCAGCGCGCGCTGCCCGAAGATCTCAATTTCCTGGCTGAGCAACACGTGCCAGTCCTGCGAATTGGACCGCCCGCCGCGCGGTCGATACATGAAGTCGGTTGCGAACTGCGGATTGAACTGGCTCAGGTAACGCGCGCGAATCTGCTCTCCGGCAGCGATGTCGATTTCCTGTCGAGCCGCACCCAGGTCGGGATTCTGGGCGAGCGCGAGCGCGACGGCGTCATCCAGCGTGATTTCGGAAGCGGACGCAATGCCGCCCGCGCGTGCGATGAACGCGATCGCCAGGGGCAGGGCGATCGCGATTTGCCGCCAAAACAGATGCAATGACCAGGATGTCGCGTGACGATCGCGCGGATCTGAGTTGCGGCGGCTGATGGTCGCTCGATAACGCTGGTTCATGCTCCTGACATTCTTCGGCCATCGCGCTCCATCGGGCGCGCGGCAAACTCATTTGCAAGCCGCATACCAGCGCGCGATTCGTTTCCGCCCGCACACCGCATAAGGGGACCTTCAGCACCTTCAGGCCGTCTTTGCGCAGCCAAGCAGTCGCCGCTTCGCGCTTGCAAGAAACGCGTGCTCGGTACGATGATGACGCCGAGATCGCGGCGAAGTGTCCGTATTTGCGCCCGCGTGGGGCGATAATCCACAACTTCGCCGCGACTCCCGCAAGTGCGCGCGGTGTTCGTGCGGCGTTCGATCGCTCTTCGCGCGTGCCGCAATCTCGGAGGACGCCATGTTCGACTTGATCGTTCGCGGAGGCCAGGTCGTGACGCCGCAGGGCGTCGGCAATTGGGACGTCGCGATTGCGGGCGAGAAGATCGTCGCGGTCGGGCTACCCGACGCGCGCGCGAGCGCCGGCCGGGTCATCGATGCGGCGGGCAAAATCGTGGTGCCCGGCGGCGTCGAGCCGCACGCGCATCTGGCCAGTCTCATCGGCATGCGCCCCGAGGGGCGCATGTTCACGCTCGGCCCCGAAGAGGACACGGTGGGGATGGCGTTCGGCGGCACCACCACGCATATCGATTTCTGCTTCGTGCATCCGGCAACCGACATTCCGACCGCGCTCGAGCGCCGCAAGGAGCGTTGGAAGGGCAGGTCGTGCGTCGATTATTCATTCCACCTCGCGCTCGGCGGCGCGCTTCCGCTCAAGATATTCGATCAGATTGGCGACGCGATCAGCGACGGCTTCCCGAGCTTCAAAGTCTTCACCGCCGAGATTCTTCCCGGGCATCCCAAGCGCCTGCCGTTTCTGCTCGACTTCGGCCGTATCGAGCTGGCGATGGAGAAGATCGCGCGCGGCGGCGGCCTGATGACGGTGCATGCTGAGGACCACGACCTGGTTCAGTTCAACTACGAGCGCTTCATCGCCGAAGGCCGCACCGGCGGCGAGAACCTCGCGCTGGTCCACAGCAAGCTGTCCGAAGATCTCTCGTTCCGCCGCACGATCCGGCTCGCGGCCGCCACCGGCGCCGCGATCTACTTCGTCCACACTTCGGCGCGCGAGGGCGTCGAAGCGGTGGTCGAAGCGCGCGCGCATCGGCTGCCGGTTTACGCCGAGACCCTGCACCATTACGCCTGCTTCAATGCCGACGATTATCGCAAGCCGCGCGGCTTCTGTTATCACACCTATCCTTCGCTCAAGTTCGCCGACGACAACGCCGCTCTGTGGGAGGGACTGGTAAGCGACGGCGTGTCCACCACCGCCACCGACGAGTATCCAACGTCGCTGGAGGTCAAGCTCGAGGGCAAGCGCATCGACGACGTGACCGGCGGCAACCTGGGCGCGGAGGCGCGGATGGGAATCGTCTATACCGAAGGTGTGGTCAAGCGCGGGATGTCGCTCGAGCGCTTCGTCGACGTGACCTCGGCCAATGCCGCGCGCATCATGGGCCTTTACCCGCGCAAGGGCGCGATCGCGCCGGGCAGCGACGCCGATCTCTGCCTGATCGACACCTCGGTGTCGCGCCGGCTGACGCGCGAGGACTTTCACGTTGCGGACTACAGCCCGTGGGAAGGCTGGGAGGTGAAGGGGTGGCCGGCGATGACAGTGCTGCGCGGCAAGGTGATCGTCGAGAACGGGAAACTGAACGCTGAAGCCGGTTACGGGCAGTTGATCCCGCGCCGAATCGATCCGGTTGTTCTCCGCCGCCCGGCCTGCTGAGGCCCGTAAGGGCATCGCTCCGGAGAAGCGTCGATGGCCGACCAATCCAAACTGAAACTGCCGCACCGCGCCGAGCACATCGGCAGCCTGCTGCGGCCGCCCGCGCTGCGCGAAGCCTTCAAGGCGCGCGCCGCCGGTAAGATGTCCGAAGCTGCCTACCGCGAGATCGAGGACCGCTGCATCGTCGAGGCGATCCGGATGCAGGAGGCGGCCGGCCTCGCCACCATCACCGACGGCGAATTCCGCCGCAGCTCGTGGGCCTTCGGGCTGGTCAATGCGGTCGAGGGCTTCGGGCTCGCGCCCTCGATGTTCGAGTTCCACGACGCCGCGGGCAACAACTACGGCTTCGAGACCTGCCAGGCGACGGCGAAAATTCGCCGCACGCGGCCGATCGCGGTCGATGATTTCGCCTTCGTGCGCCGCCACACGCGGCGCGTGCCGAAGGTGACGATGCCGGCGCCGAGCTTCATGCATTTTTTTCGCGGCAAGAGCTGCGTCGATCCGGCGGTATATCCCGGACTGGCGGAATTCTGGGCCGACCTGGTGCATGTCTATCGCGAGGAACTGGACGCGCTCGGCCGCGCCGGCGCCGAGTATCTGCAGATCGATGAGGTGCCGCTCACGATGCTGTGCGACCCCGCGGTGCGCGAGCGGGCGCGCGCGATCGGCGAGGATCCCGAAACGCTGGTGACCACCTATATCAACGCGGTCAATGACGCGCTCGCGACGCGGCCGCCTCGGATGACGGTCGGGATGCATCTGTGCCGCGGCAATCTGCGCTCGCGATGGCTCGCCGCGGGAAGCTATGAGCCGGTCGCCGCGCGGCTCTTCAATGAAGTGCGCGTCGAGGCGTTTTTTCTCGAGTACGACACCGAGCGTGCCGGCGATTTCGCCCCGCTGCGCCTCGTGCCGCCGGACAAGACCGTGGTGCTGGGACTCGTCAGCACTAAGTCGCCGGTGCTGGAGACGCCCGAGGCGCTGCGCCGGCGGATCGACGAGGCCGCGCGTTACGTGCCGCTCGAGCGGCTCGCGCTCAGCCCGCAATGCGGTTTCGCCAGCACGGTGGGCGGCAATCTGCTCTCGGCCGACGATCAGCGGCGCAAGCTCGAACTGGTCGCGGACGTGGCGCGGCGCGTATGGGGCTGATACAGCAACCAAGCATGGAGAGGAGTTGATGGCGTACGAGAATTTTATCGTCGAGCGCGCGGGCGCGATCGCGACCGTGTACTTCAATCGTCCGGAGAAGCTCAACCCAATCAACGCCCGGCTGCCGATTGAGATGCTCGAAATCGCCGCCGGCTTTCGCGACGACGAGGAAACGCGCGTCATCGTGCTTACCGGCAAGGGACGCTCGTTCTGCGCCGGCGCGGATATTGGAATGCTCAGCGCGAGCGCCGACAAGCAGGCCAATCGCAACCAGAGCGATTCGGCGCGGCTGCGCGTGTCGCGCAGCGGATGGCGCATGATGGAGGAGTGGGAGCGGCTCGATCAGATCACGATCGCGGCGGTCAACGGTTTCGCGGTAGGCGGCGGATTGTCGCTCGCGATGGCCTGCGACTTTCGCATCGCGGCCACCGGCGCTCGCATCTGGATCCCGGAAGTCGGGCTCGGCGTGCCGTACATGTGGGGTTCGGTCACGCGCCTGGTCAACCTGGTCGGGATGAGCAAGGCCAAGGAACTGATCATGACCTGCGACGAGGTCACGGCCGAAGAAGCGCTGCAGATCGGGCTGGTCGACCGGGTGGTGCCGCTCAATCAATTGAACGCGGCGGCCCTGGAGCTGGCCAACAAGATCGCGAGCAAGCCGCCGATGGCGCTGCGTCGGACCAAGGATTTTTTCAAGGCGCTGGGCAACAGCCGGATCGGCGATATCACGTACGCCGACGCGTACCTCGGGCTTTCCTGCGCGGCAAGCGAAGACATGGGCGAGGCGATGACCGCGTTCAAAGAGAAGCGGCCGGGGCGCTATCAAAATCGCTGAGCGCGCGAAATCGCAATAATTGAAGCGTTACTTTAGGTTTACCGATTGCTGCCGATGCCTGCGATCCCCACGCTCGAGACCGAACGCCTCCTGATGCGCCGCTTCACGCAGGACGACTTCGAGCCGCTCGCCGCGATCCATGCCGACCCGATGGTGATGCGCTATCTCGGTGACGGCAAGCCGCTTGCGCCCGCGCAAACCTGGCTCGCGATGGCGTCGTACCTCGGTCATTGGGAGTTGCGCGGCTATGGCCTGTGGGCGGTCGAGGAAAAGGCGACGCGCCGATTTATCGGACGTATCGGGCTGCTCAATCCGGAGGGATGGCCGGGCCTCGAGATAGCCTGGACACTCGCGCGCGAGCGATGGGGCAACGGCTTCGCCACCGAGGGCGCGCGGGCGGCCTTGGATTTCGCTTTTTCCAAACTGAAGCTCGATCACCTGATCAGCATTATTCATCCGGATAATGCGGCCTCGATCCGGGTCGCCATACGGATTGGTGAAACGCTCGAGCGGCAGGTTGAACTGTTCGGCGTAACGCGCTCCGTTTACGGCATCAGCCGGCGCTGATCGACGTCCCGTGCTCCGTTGCGGCAGCTCAATCGTATGATGACGACCGCAGCGATACCGACGATTCGATTCGCGACGCCCGCCGATGCGGAGCTGATCCTGGACTTCATCCGCGGACTGGCCGAGTACGAGCGCGCAGCCGAGCTGGTCGAGACGACGCCGGCGATGCTTCGCTCGCAGATGGTAGCGGCCGATCCGCCCTTTGAGTGTCTTATCGCCGAATATGAAGGCGAGGCCGCGGGCTTCGCGCTTTTCTTTCGCAACTACAGCACCTGGACCGGACGTCCGGGCCTGTACCTCGAGGATTTCTTCGTGCCGCAACGCTTTCGCGGCCGCGGTATCGGCAAGGCGCTGTTCAAGCGGATGGCGCAGATCGTGCTCGAACGCGGATGGGCGCGGATGGAATGGGCGGTGCTCGACTGGAACCGGCCGGCGCACGCCTTCTATCGCGCATGCGGTTCGGAAGCGAAAGACGAATGGACAGTGTGGCGGCTGGCCGGCGAGGCGCTTGCGCGGGTCGCGCGCGATTAGGATGGGGAACGCGCCGCCGCGCGGAATCGTCCTCGCAATCTGTTCCGCGCTTGCGCTCACGATCGCGATGAATGGACGCGCAGGTGCCGATGGCGGCGCCGGATGCGGCCCGTTCGGGAATGCCCCCGCCAAAATGTATGCGTCCGAGAAACCGGCGTGCGGAAGGGGCGAGATGCTCGGGCCGTGGAAGGACGCCGACGGCACGGATCGCTACGCATGTCTCTACGCGCCGCAGGCGCATGAACCGGGCCGTCGATTGCCGCTGCTCGTGTACCTGCACCCGTCGCTCTTCGGCGCATGGACCGTGAAATGGACCAACCTGCTCGACGTCGCGCGCACAAGCGCGCTCGGCGAGGGCGCCGCGCATGGCTACGTCGTGCTTGCGCCCGAGGGGCGCAACACCGCGCATCGCTATCCATGGCCGGATAACACGGGCTTCGGATGGGACAACTGGTATCGCCAGCTCAGTCCCGGCGGCGACGTGAAAATCGGGCAGTTGGTCTATCGTGAAAACGTCGACGCGGCGGCGATCGATCATTTCATCGACGAGGCGGCGCGCACCGCAATGGTCGATACGCGCCGCATCTACGTCAGCGGATGGTCAAACGGGGCGGCGATGGCGGTGCTGTATGCCGTCAGTCGGCCCGACGTCGCGGCGGCGGCGGTGTATTCGGCGCCCGACCCGTTCGGCGCGCTCGGCGATCCGTGCCCGCAGACTCCGGTCGCGCACGCGCCCGCCAATGGCGGCGAAGTAACAATCTTCAACACCCGCGCGGCAATAATGAACGTACACAATGCATGCGATATCGAGGGGATTTGTCCCAACTCCGGCAAGCTCGCGCGGGAGTTACGCGCGACAGGTGTCGAATTCGACGACGTCATCGTCGATGCATATGATAAGCGAGTGACTGCGTGTGTCGCCGATTGCGGCACCGATCCGAACGGCGGACTCTCGCTGCTGCAGAGCCCGCTTAGCTGGTTCCTCGCGCTTCATCGTCACGGAAACTGGCCCGACGCGTGGACGCCCGCGATGCTCGATTTCCTGCGCGCCCATCCGCTGCATCCCGCCGCGCCACAGTTCTAGCTCCGTATAAAACGAGCACGCAGAAAATCGCCTGGCAGGTGAGCCGTCACAGTCACGCCTGGGGCGCGCGGTCGATTCCCTGCTGCGTACAAAGGGACTAGATTGGCTCCGGCCACGACGTTCCGGCCGCAGCGCTTTAATGGCCGAAAGTACTCCATCTCGCCGGCTCACCACGATTGTCGCAATGGACGTCGCCGGCTATTCCGCGAAAACGGAAGCCGATGAGGCCACCACCACGGCCGAAGTGGCGGCGCTGCGCGGCGTAATCGAGCGTATTGCGGCGGGGCGCGGTGGGCGGGTGTTCAACACGGCGGGCGATGGTTTCATGCTCGAGTTCGCTTCGAGCACGGCGGCGGTCGAGGCCGCGTTCGCGCTGGCGGAACAGTGCGAACCCAAGCTGCGCGTCGGCGTGCACCTGGGCGACGTGGCGGTGCTGCCGAACGGCGATCTGCTGGGCCACGGCGTGAATGTCGCGGCGCGCCTGATGGCTCGCAGCGATCCGGGTTCGGTACTGGTCTCAGCGGACGTGCATCGCACGATACGCGGACCGCTGGCGGCGCGTCTGGTGTCGCGGGGGATACTCCAGCTCGACAAGATGAGCGAGCGGATCGAGGCATTCGCGCCTGGGGCCGAAGAGCGGGCCGTCGCTGCGGCGCCATCGGCGAGCCGCGAACTGCTGCTCGCCGTGCTTCCCTTCGACAATTTGTCCGACGATCGCGAGATGCAGTTCTTCTCGGATGGAGTGTCGGAGGAAATCATCCAGCGCCTCGCGCGCGGCGCCACGATGAAGGTTGTTGGCCGCACTTCAAGCTTTCAGTTTCGCGGCGCAGACAAAACGGCGCGCAAGGTCGCCAACGACCTGAAGTGCACGCACATCCTCGACGGTTCAATCCGCCGCGCGGGCGGACGGGTACGCATCTCCGCGCACCTGGTCGATGCGGCGTTGCAGACGACGCTGTGGTCCGACCGCTACGACCGCACGCTGGAAGACATCTTCGCCGTCCAGGATGAGATCTCCGAGAATATCGCGACCGCGCTTCATCAAAGGTTCTCCAGCTGTTCGACCGGTGCGGTCGATCCGGCGTTTTACGATCTCTATCTCCGCGCCAGCCCAAAGTCCTTCGCGCCGCAGGAGCTGCGCACCTGTGTCGGCCTGCTCGAGGTCGTCACCGAGCGCGCGCCCGATTTCGCCGAGGCGTGGAGCCGGCTCGCCGCCCTGCGCGCCTGGCAGCACGTCTATCTGCCCTTTGCCGATCGTCCGGCGAGCGCCGCGATCGTCGCGCGCGACGTGGCGCACGCCCTCGAGCGCGATCCGCAGAGCATCGACGCCATGATGGCGCGGCTTTTCGTCGTTCCGCCGTTCGGGCGCTTCGTCGAGTGCGACTCGATCCTCGAGCGCATCCTGCGCGCACCCGGTTCAGCCGACGGACGCCGCTACGCCGGCTATTTCCTGCGGACGATGGGCCGGGTTCGCGAGGCGCTCGAAGAGGATGAACGCGCCTACGGTCTGGACAGGCTGCATCCGATGACCGCGAACCTGGTCGCGCTGGCGAGGATGGCAGCGGGGCGCGTCGCCGAGGCGGTGCCGGTGTTCGAGGAACTCGTGGAGCGGCTGCCCGACATGAGTTTCCCGGTGTCGAGCCTGCTGCGATGTTACGCATTCCAAAATGACTGGACGGCCGTCGATCGGCTGCTCGAGCTTGCGGACAAGCGCCAGTTGCGCGAGTTCCGAGAGGGCCTGCCCTTCATCCGAACCAAACGCGACTCCTCGGCGCAGAATATCGATGACTGGCGCAACGGCCTCGATGCGCAGGTCAGCCGGACCGGACACATCGACGTTTCGCGCCTTGTGTACTCCGCGCATCTGGGCCTGGTCGAGGAAGCTTACCGGGCGGCTGAGACCGCGCATCTAGGGCCGGCCGGCACCGGCGACGACATCATGGGCCCCGACGGCTATCGCACGTCGCTGATGTTCCAGGCCGGGATGCCCGAGTTGCGCAACGATCTGCGCTTTCCACGTCTTTGCGCACGCCTGGGGCTGGTTGAGTTCTGGACGGCAACCGGCAAATGGCCCGATTGTGCCGATGAAGTCCCTTACGATTTCAGAGCCGAGTGCGCGAAGGTGCGAGATATTCCGAAAGAGGATTTCGAGTTTTCAGTTGGACATCGCGGATGAATGGATTGACCTGATGTCGCTTGCGGACGAGCCCGAGAGACGTCGCGCGCGGCGCCCTAGATCGCTTTGCGCTCGCGCAGCGCGGCAATCTCGTTTGCGCTGAGCCCGAGCTCCGTCCTCAGGAATTCGTCGGTATCCGCGCCCAGCGACGGCGCGGGCGAGGAGGGCACGGACGCCTCCGCATTCATGCGCAGCGGCGAGGTCCAAATCGTGATACGGCCGAGGCGCGGGTCGTCGATCTCGCGCAGCATCCCGCGCGCGTGCAGGTGCGGGTCGGTCATCACCTCGGGCAATTCCTTGACGATGCCACAGAAGACGTCCGCCGCGCTGAGCATCGTCATCAGCGCTTCGCGCGTGTGCTTGCCCGTCCAGGCCGCAATCATCTCGTCAACTTCCTCAGAATTGGCGGCGCGCGCCTTGGCCGAGGCAAAGCGCGGGTCATCCCCCAGTTCGGGACGGCCAATCAACTCGCAGAGCCGGCGCCATCGCGGATGGTCCGCAGCAAGAATCAGCACGTAACCGTCGCTTGCCGGATATACGTTGTAAGGCACGATGACGCCGCCCGGCGCGCGATTGCCGCTGCGCGTCTCGGCGATTCCCATGCCGTAGTACGCGCCGATATGGGTCGTCAGCGCGGGAATCACCGCGTCCTGCAGCGCAACCTCGACCATCATGCCCTCGCCGGTGCGATCGCGATTGCGGATCGCGGCGAGAATCGCGGCGGCGAAATGAATCCCGCCGAGCATGTCCACCACTGCCGGCCCCGCTTTCATCGGCGGTCCGTCGGGCTCGCCGGTTGTGCTCAGCACGCCGCTCATCGCCTGCACCACCGGATCGAAGGCGGGCAGATCGCGATACGGTCCGCTGATGCCATAGCCCTTGCCGGTCGCATAGATGAGGCGCGGATTGATCGCGCGCATCACGTCGTAGCCGAGCCCGAAGCTCTCCATCGCGCCGTAGGCGAAATTCTCGGCCACCACGTCAGCCCGCGCGAGCATCCGCTTGAACAACTCGCGGCCGTCCGCGCTTTTGAGGTTGAGCGTCACCGAGCGCTTGTTGACGTTGAGGATGGCGAACCCGATGCTGATTTCGCGGCCCGGCGCGCGATAGAGCGGGCGCATCCCTTCGCCATGTCCCGGCGGCTCGATTTTGATCACGTCGGCGCCGAGGTACGAGAGCATCAGCGTCCCATACGGACCGTGGTAGAAATGAGTCAGGTCAAGAACGCGGATATCGTCGAGCGGACGAACTGGCACGCATCACCTCGTCGGCGCGCCTCGATTAGTATCGAAGCGCGCGCGTATCCAGCACCTTTATATAGCAAAGCCGGCGCGCCCAAGTAGCGCACCGCCGGCGGCACGAATATCCGACCCGGCTTTTCGGTGGGAGCTCTGCCGGCGGCGCTGATGACCGCGACGAGCATCGGCGCTTTCAAAGGTCGCTTTCCAGGCAGGTCCCGCGATGGGACAACTGGTCGCCATCGTTGGCATTTTGATCTTCGGGATCGGGAACGCTCGTTGGTCATTATTCGCGGAGATGGTTTGAGCGTCACTCGAAGCGCTGATGGCAGCTCCTGTTCGAGCAGCCGAGGTCTACCTATGTCGCCGCTCGTGGTGATGCCGACCCGGCCGACGCGCTCGGGTCAGCAGGCGTCGCGCATCGATTGACGGGTCATTCATCCCGTAGGCGCGCGCGCCGGGGTCGGCGCGCAGGTTCGATTCCGAATTCGGCCTCGCGATGAACGGGATGGAAGGCCGGGGAGTTGGTCGGGGTGGCCGGATTTGAACCGGCGACCACACGCACCCCAAGCGTGTGCGCTACCAGGCTGCGCCACACCCCGACCCGGAAGCGATGCGCGACGGCGCGAATTGCGGACCGCGTGCGGAAGCCGCGCAGAGACGCAAACCGGCGCGCTCGCGAGCCCCGCCAGTATAATTCCGCCCGCGCCGAAATACAGCATCGCGTGCGTCGCGCGCCACATCGCCCGCCGTTGAGGCTCCCCACTCGCCGCGCCGATGCGATGTGCGCGCGCCGTACGGTTCCCGTTCAGTCGCGCCGATGCGGCGCGCGCGAGCCGCGGCTCGCCTTGCCCTGAGTTTTGGCGCGCTTCGCCGCCGCCGCGGCGTTGTTGGCCACCGCCGCCTTGACCAGCGCCTTGAAGGCGCGCGCGTCGAGTTGCTCGCCCTCGCGGATGTCGATCGCCCGGCGCGTGTTGCCCTCGAGGCTCGAATTGAAGAGGCCGGACGGATCGGGCACGGCGGCGCCGCGGGCGAACGTGAGCTTCACCACCCGCGCGTACGACTCGCCGGTGCAGACGATGCCGTGATGCGACCAGACCGGCGTGCCGCGCCATTTCCATTCCTCGGTCATCGCCGGGTCGGCTTCGAGAATGAGCGCGCGCACGCGGGCGAGGGTTTCGCCGCGCCAATCCCCGAGTTCGCGGATGCGCCGGTCGATGAGCCGGGAGGCGGCCGGGCCGGTTGCCTGTTCTTTGCTCTTCGTGCTCGCGCGTTTCATCGTCATGCATCTCATCGTCACGACGATCGTTTGCAGCGGAGGCGAGGAACGACGTCGAGCAGGCGCGACGGGAAAGACCGCGGACGAAGCGCCGCGGCGCCGGTGCGCCACGATGAGCGGCGCCTAGACTTTTTTCTTCGCCGCGACGCGCGGCCGCCACTGCACGAACGAGCGCATGTCGATCGAAAAAGTCCATGCGCTGCGCGGCTGATTGATGAGATGCACGATCTCGTCGCATATCGCCGCGGGCGGCACGAAATGCGAGGGGTCGGTGTCGGGCGCGGCCTCGCGCACGCGCGGACTGTCGACTGCGCCGTCCACGTCGAGCGTGGCCGCATGGATGCCCAGGTGCATGTACTCGTAGGCGACCGACTCGGCGATCGCGTGCTGCGCCACCTTGGAGGCGGTGTAGGCGGAATAGAGCGCCGGGCCGCCGCGCGTTTCCGATCCGAGCACGAAGATGACGGTGCCGCCGCCGCGCGCGGTCATCTTTCCCACCACCGCCTGGGTGCAGAAGAACGGGCCGTAGGTGTTGACCTTGAGCTGGAAGTCAAAGTCCTCCTCGGTGATCTCCTCGAAGCGCTTGCGCAGATAGGCGCCGGCATTGTTGATCAGGACCGAAATCGGCCCGAGCTCGCGCTCGACCGCCTCGACCGACGCGATCACCTGCTCGCGCTTTGAGACGTCGGTCGGCGTGACCAGCGCCTTGCCGCCGGCCCTGACGATCAAATCGGCCGTCTCTTCGAGCTGCGACTTGGTGCGCGCGATGAGTCCGCAGGCATAGCCTTCGCGCGCCAGGCGCTGGGCGATGTCGCGTCCGATACCTCTTCCGGCTCCGGTAACCAAAGCTACTTTAGGTTCTGGCATGGCGCGCATCTTAGCCGAGCCGATATGCGCTGAAAACCCGCGCGGGGGCGAAAAATACGGCGGGAACCGCGTCCTCCGGCGCGGAGTTGGTTCGATCGAAGATGGGCCCGCGGCCGGTGGCGGGGCGATGGTTGCGCGAGGGGCGGCCGTTTTGCTCAAGTGAAGAGGAACGGAACTCTCTCTGAAGAGCGCCAGAGTGATGTCATGAAGTTCGACGGCAAAGCGCGGCTCTGTTCGGGACTGCTGGTCGCCCTGGCCGCCGCCTGCGCGTTCGTGCTGATGCTGATGGCGGCGGACTCCGCCTCGGCCCAGGAAGCGGAGGCGAGCGGCTCGTCCATGACCGTTGCGAACGGCTCGGGAGGGTCGGCGGATTCTTCCTGGGAAAGGGCCGAGAGCGTGCTCGAGGTGCCACGAGTCTATCGCGCGGACGGCAGCGATCAGCCCGACACTTGCGCGGAAGACTGTCCCAATCCGAACAGCGCGAATCCGGGCGACCCCGCCCGGGCACCGATAGCCGTCGCGGGCACGGCCGACGATCCGACCGCGCAGAGCGCGGCGGTCAACGGCACGCCGTCCGAGAACGCGGAACCGTCGCAAAACGCTGCGAGCGGGGTCGACGACCAGGCGCCCGACAATACCAATCCGAACATCGCCGGCGCCGGTCAGGATAGCCTCGATTCGGCGGTCGGCACCGCCCGCGACTACCAGGAACAGCAGAGGATGGCCGAGCAGCTTGGCAACGCCGGCACGGTGGCGGTCGCGCCGATTTTCATCCCGGTTCCGGCAAGTCCGTACTATTTGCCCGGGAGCGCGGCTTCGGCTTCCGCTCCGCCACGCTCGATCGGCAGCCCATCGGTGCTGATGCCGCCGCCGATACCCAGGATTGCACCGCTGCCGTCGATCGTCCCGCGCGGATTCTCACCGGGCGTCGGCGCTTTTGCGGGGAGCAGCGCGGCAGGCAGCGGCGGGTTCGTCCCCGGCTTCGCCCCGATGATGGGATTTCACGGCGCGTTCGGCGGGTTCCATGGCGGGTTCGGCCACCGTTAGCTATTGCAGGCGCTGCTGCGCTACTGTCGCGGGACCCGAGAACCGTTCATGATGGTAGCGCCATGTTGGTAACAATAGACGTTGGCAACACCCATACGGTGATCGGAATCTACGAAGCCGACCGCCTGATCCATCACTGGCGAATTTCGACCAAGCCCGAGCGCACCACGGACGAGCACGGGGTGATGATCGGCGCGCTGCTGCAGAGCGTCGGTCTGGAGCCGCCGCTGCGTCCCGAGGGCGTGGCCATCGCCTGCGTGGTGCCGCCGCTCAACCGCACGATGGAGGACCTGGCGCGACACTATTTTCAGCGCGAGCCGCTGATCGTCGGGCCGGGAATAAAAACCGGGATGCCCATCCTGTACGAAAATCCGAAAGAGGTGGGCGCGGACCGGATTGTCAACGCGGTAGCCGCGTACGACCGCTACGCGGCGGCCGCAATCGTGGTGGACTTCGGAACCGCGACAACCTTCGATTACGTTACCGCCCGCGGCGAGTACGTCGGCGGCGCGATCGCGCCCGGACTGGGAATCTCGATGGAAGCGCTGGTCAAGCATGCGGCCAAGCTCTACGAAGTCGAGCTGGTGCGCCCGCGCGAGGCGGTGGGCCGCACGACCATCGGGGCGATTCAGTCGGGCATCATTTTCGGCTATACCGCGTTGGTGGACGGCTTGGTGGAACGAATCGAGCAGGAGCGCGGCGAGCGCGCGCACGTGGTCGCGACCGGCGGCCTGGCCGACCTGATCGCGCCCGAATCCCGAACCATCGAGGACGTGGACGAACATCTGACCCTGAAGGGCCTGCGGCTCATCTTCGAGCGCAACCGGCGCGCGCCCGCGGGCTGGGCCGGCACACGGGAGAGCTGATGGCGAAGGCGCAGCGCGTCGTCACCGATTCGATGATCGGGCTCAAGCTGCCCGACTTCGCGCGTCATTCCGCTCGCGTGGCCACGGTGCTTGGCCAGAACCCGGGTCCGTTCACCGGCCCCGGCACCAACACCTATATCGTCGGGACCGGGAAGCGGCCGATCCTGCTCGACACGGGCGCAGGCGCGGCAGTTTACGAGGAACTGCTGCCGCACGCGCTGCGCGAGGTCAGCCGCAGCGAGGGTCTCGAACGCATCGTGTGCACGCACGCTCATCCCGACCATATCGGCGGCGTGCCGCAGGTCCATCGCCGCTTCGGTCAACTCGAGGTCCTGAAAAAACCCTGGCCGGGCAAGGACGAAGTCGCGCGCGCCACGATCGCGCCGATCGAGGACGGCGCAATCGTCGAGACCGACGGCGTAACGCTGCGTGCGGTTCACACGCCGGGCCATGCGCCCGACCATCTCTGCTATTACCTGGAGGAGGAGCGCGCGCTGTTCACGGGCGACGTGGTGCTGGGGGCGGGCACCACGGTGATTCCGGACGACACCGGCGACCTCGGACAATACATGGACTCGCTCAGGCGGCTGCTGGAGCTGGAGCTCGAGTTGATCTACCCGGCGCACGGGCCGGTGATTCGCAATCCGCGCCAGAAAATCGAGGAATATATCGCGCACCGCGAGTTGCGCGAGCGCCAGGTGCTCGAGGCGCTCGCGGGCGGCGAGCCGCTCGAGCCGATGCAGATCGTGAAGCGGATTTACGTTGACGTTCCCGAGTTTCTGCATGCCGCCGCGTCGAACTCCGTGCGCTCGCATCTGAAAAAGCTTCGCAACGAGGGTCGCGTCATCGAGCATGAGAGCCGCTGGAGTCTCAGTTAGCGCGCCGCGTTCGCGGCCGGCGCTGCGCATTGCCGGACTGCCGCTTTGCCTGCCGGTGCTGGCCGCCGGGCTGCTCGCGCTCAGCGCGCTCGCGCTGGCGCAGGACGAACCGCCGATCGGACCCTCGGCGACGCTGGGCACGCTCAGCGCCGCGCGCGCGGCTCATCTGATTGCCGAGCCGCGTGCGACGGCCTCGCCGGCGGCGGCTGCGGCGTCGGCGCCCGACGCGTCCGCGCCAGCGGCGGGTGACGCGGCCGGCGCATCCACGATGGTTGCCGCGTCGCCGACGGCGATGCCCTCGCCGCCGGCGGCCGCTGCTGCGGCAGGCCCCGCGCCTGGCATGGCGGACGCGACCGCCGCCGCGGCGGCGGTCGCGTCCGCCACGCCCACGCCCTCGCTGAATGCGTCGGCCGCCGGGGGAGGCCCGAAGACGTTTCTGATAAACGACGGCACGCCGCCGGTCGGATGGACTCCGGTTGCGCCCGAGCCGGCTCCCTCGCCCGCGCTGGCGGGCACGAGCGCGCCGGTCGGGTCCGCCGCCGCGGCCGCATCTCCCGCGCCGACGCCGGCGCTCACGGTCTCCAATCCGCCGCCGGTGCATGACACTCCAAGTCAGGCAAATGCCGGGACCGAGCAGGTCGCGACGGTCCCGCCTGAGGATGCGCCGCCCGGCACCGCGATTATTCCCTCCGGTGCCGAGCAGCAACAGGAGCAGCAGGCCTCGCAAGTGGCCAACTATGAAGCCAACCAGCAGATGCCAATCGATGAGCCGCAGTTGCACAGCCTGCAGGAGTTCATGGACGAGGGCGTGAATGCTTCGCCGCTCGGCGTCGAGCTGGAAGAGGGGGCGCGCCGTGGACGCAACGGGCATGAGGTTGACGGCCTGCTGGTCGTGGCCTTGCAACCTGGCAGTCCGGCCGATCGCGCGGGCGTCCAGGCCGGCCATCGCGCGGCCCACGACGTGGTCGAGGGCGCGGCCGTCGCCGCCTCGCTGGTCTTTCCCCCCGCTGTGTTGGCGGTGCCGGTGATCGAGACCATGCAGCTCGGTGAGAACTACGACCTGATAATCGGCGTGGACGGAAATCGCGTCACCAACTTCATGGATTTCCAGGACCAGCTGCGCGATGCCTTGCCGGGCGAGACCGTTTATCTGAACATCCTGCGCAACGGCAAACGCCTGCAGGTGCCGGTGACGATGCCGCCGGCGGATCCGTCGAAGCTCCAGCCCTAGACCGAGGTCGGCGCGCCGCAGCGCCGCCGATTTCCGATTTCGACGCGACGGCTTGCGCCGAAGGCTTTACTCAAGCGTGCTGTCGTATTATTAGTTCGCTCTCCGTCGAGGACTTGATGCCCGGCGAGACGCAACACCGAGGTCGCGGAACTCCGGCGACGCAGTGATGGTTGAGACATAGGCTTGGGCTGCCGCCTGGATCCCTCGAGGGACCGGGACCCCGAAAACGGCTTGAGCGCTCCTTGTGAGCACGCTTGATGCGGGGTGCCGGATTGCGCGGTGACCCCGCATTTCTGTCTCTCGCTCGGCAGGAGAACGCGAACCGCAAAGGAGCAGTAGGTGAAAGTCGTTACCACACCATCCGATATGCAATGCCATAGCGAAGCGATTCGCCGCGCAGGCAAACGCATCGCATTCATCCCAACCATGGGCTTCCTGCACGAGGGTCATCTGAGCCTGATGCGCGAGGGCCGGCGGCGGGCCGACGTCGTGGTCGCCTCGATCTTCGTCAATCCCACCCAGTTCGGCCCCAACGAGGATTTCGGCCGCTATCCGCGGGCCTTCGAGCGCGACTGCGAGCTGATGCGCGAGGTGCCGGTCGAGCTGGTGTTCGCGCCGCAGCCCGAGGCCATGTACGGCGAGGGCGCGCAGACCTGGGTCGAAGCGACCGAGGTCACGCAGGGGCTGTGCGGCGCGCATCGCCCGGGCCATTTCCGCGGCGTGACCACGGTGGTGGCCAAGCTCTTCAACATCGTGAAGCCGCATTACGCGATGTTCGGCGAGAAGGATTTTCAGCAGCTTCGCGCGATTCAGCGCATGGTCAAGGATCTCAACTTCGACCTCGAGATCGTGCCGATGCCGACCGTGCGCGAGGCCGACGGCCTGGCGATGAGCTCGCGCAACGCCTATCTCTCGGCCGACGAGCGCCGGCGCGCGCTCAGCCTGAGCGCAGCGCTCGAAGCGGCGCGGAGCGAGTTCGCCGCCGGCGCGCGCGATCCACGGGCGCTGGTGCGGGCGGCGTGCGCGGTCCTCAGCGCGACCCCGGGACTCAGGATCGAATATATCGAGGCGGTGGATTCCGAATCGCTCAGGCGCATCGAGCGTATCGAGCGGCCGGTGGTAGTGGCGATCGCCGCGCACGTCGGCAAGACGCGCCTGATCGATAACGCGGTGTTCGCGCCGGCGGCCTGACCGCGGACCACGCTGAGAGCGAAGGCCGCTTGCGCAAAGGCAAGCGGCCTTTCGATTTTGCCTGCGGTCCGGCTCGGACCCGCTCCGTGCGGTCCCGGCTCAGTAATAGTCGACCGGGTCGATCTGCCGCTTCGCTCCGTACCAGAACAGCATGTTCTCAGTCAGACCCTGCCAGGTGAACTTGCCCGGCGGCATCAGCAGCCGCTTGAACATCGACTTGAACGAATAAAACTCCTTGGTGCAGCGCCACACGCCCTCTTCGACCTGCAGCGGCGAGAGTTTGTTGGGCACGAACATGCAGCGGAAGTTGTTGGTGTACATATCGGCGTCGGGAATGATGACGCGGCCTTCCTGCTCGAGCTTGGTGCGCATCGGCGTGCCGCGCCGCGGCGTGACCGTGTTGAAGAACGCCTCCGGCGCCTTGACCTCGTGCAGAAAGGCGAGGGTGTCGTCGAAGATGCCGGGATGGTCCTCCTCGAGGCCGAAGAGAAAGTTGAGCGAGTAGTAAATCCCGTACTGCTCGAGCCGCTTGAGCAGCTTCTTGTAGTCCTTGGCGTGGTTCTGGATCTTGCTCATCGACAGCAGGCTTTCCTGGCTGATCGATTCGACCCCGATGTTGACGTGGAACACGCCGGCCTTGGCCGCGAGGTCGAGCAGGTCCTCGTCGTGATTCGAGTTGATCGTCCACAGGCACGAGAAGCGGATGTTGAGCGGGATGAGCGCGCGGAACAGTTCGCGCGCGAACTTGTGCTTGCCCGTGATCTGATCGTCGATGAATTGGAAGCGGCGAAAGCCGGTGACCGCGATTACCTGCTTGATTTCCTCGACGATGTCCTCGATCGGCCGCGTGCGGTAGCTGCCCTCGTAGAACACCGGGATTTCGCAGAACGAGCAGCGATAGGGACATCCGCGGCTCGCCTGCACCGGCACCGCCTTGAACAGGTACCGGTTGAGCTTGAGCAACTCGTGGCGCGGCCGCGGCAGCTTCTTGAGGTCGTGCAGCTTGTCGGCCCTGTAAGTCTGCTTGAGCTTTCCGTCCTGCCAGTCGCGCAGCAGCGGCTCCCATACAAGGTCGGCCTCACCCTGGACGACAGCGTCGGCGTGCTTGAGCGCTTCATCGGTTTGCAGCGTGGCATGGAATCCGCCCATCACCACCGGAATGCCGCGGCGGCGGAATTCATCTCCGAGCTGATAAGCGCGCAGCGAGGCGCCGATGGTGGTGGTCATCCCGACCAGGTCCCACCCGCCGTCGAAATCGATATCCTCGAGCCGCTCGTCGCACAGCGTCACCTCGAAATCGTCCGGCGTGAGTCCGGCCATCAGCGGAATCATCAGCCCCATGATCAGCCGCCAGCGGGTCTTATGCGGCGTCCCGTCGAGATGGATGGTGGTTGGTTGCACCAGCAGGATGCGCGGTTTCTTCACACTGCCTCCTGGCGAGACCGCGTTTGCGCGGGCCGCCGTTCAGTCTCGGTTTGTCGCTCGCGATGCGCGGTGGTCATCCACCACATCGCGAAGGCGAAGATGTAAGTGCCAAAGGCCGTGCCCCAGGCGAAATAGCTGATGCGGCCGAGCAGGGCGAGCACGACCAGCAGATAGGCGAAGTCGCGGCCGCTGACCCGCTCGACTTTCGAGACAAATTGTTGCGCCCGCTCGCCGTCGACGCGCGTCGCGCGCCAGGTGGTAATCGCGCACAGGGCGAAGCCGCCCAGCAGGACGGCGAACAAATAGATGTACGCGCGGCTGCCGCTCGCGCGATAGCACCCGGCCATGATGCCGGCGAAAATCGCGACATGCACGAGATTGTCGGTCAGGACGTCAAGCCGCGCGCCCCATCGCGATTCCGCCATCTTGAGCCGCGCCAGCTCGCCGTCCACGCCATCGAGCGTCACCGATACCAGGAACAGCAACGCCGCGATGACCCGCGGCCAATAGCTCGGCAGGCTGAACAGCCATGCGCTGAGAAATCCCAGTACCGTGTTGCCAAGGGTTACCTGGTTGGGCGTGATTGCGGTGCGCGCGAGCCTGAGGCTGATACGCCACGAGAGCCGCCTGTCCACCCATCGCGCCATCAGCGCGTCCGTGGCGGCGCTCTCGTGCCTTAGCTCGCGCGCGAGCCGGACCTCGGCCTCCTCGATGTCGCTTGGCCGGCCGTCCAGGGCAAAGGGTAGCAGGCGGTCCGGGGTGCGATGCGCCGCTGCGCCGTCGGGTTCCCCCGCCAGCCGGCCCAGCGGGCCGATGGTCAGGCTGCCGCCGCGCGCTTCATCGGTGGTCTCGACCCTGAGCACTTCCTGCGGTCGCGCGGCATATCCCTCGACCAGCCCGCGCAGTTGCGAGCCCGCGAGCACCAGATTGCCGCGCAGCGCGATACACGGGGCGTCCGGCGGCACCTGCGCCAGCACCTGGGCATACGAGCCGACGAAATTGACCTCGGGATCGTCGCGAAACGAACCAAGAGCATCGCGCAGTTCGGCGTGGTCGCCGGGCGTGACCATGAAGAATCGCTTCACTCCGACACGTTGGCAAATAAGCATCAGTCGCTCGATCAACGAGCGGCCGAATATGAGATTGCCCGCGCGCGCGGGAACATTGATGACTGCGGTCTCGATCAAGAAAAATCCTTATTGAATCAAGGTTTTTAGACGATTCACGTGGCTGAGTCAATGTACTGACCGTGCGGTCCGTCAACCCCGCATGTTCACTGCGTAATCGCTGCTCTGTTGATAACTCTTAACTCGCCTTTAATCTGCCTGTTGGCCGACGTCGCGCCGATTTTGTAGAGGCCAGTAAGGCGGCCTGATAAGCTTGGCCAGTGGCCAGTCCGATTAGGGCTATCCTATTCGACTTCGGCGGCACACTCGACCATCCGCATCATTGGTTGGACCGTTTTGTGCGCCACTATCATGCGGCCGGTGTGCAGCTTAGCCGCACCGAGCTGGATGCGGCGTATTCGCACGCCACCGACACGGCATATCGGGCGGGCGACGAAGTGCATGGCCACGGCATGCATCAGCTCCTGCGCCTGCTGGTCGCCCATCAGTTCGACCATCTGCATCGCCACGGCCCGGACGCCGTCAAGGAGCACCTTGTGCGCCTGGGCGAGGAGCGCCATCGCCTGGCCGAGCGCATTGCGGCGGATTTCGCCGCGGAATCGGCTGAGGGTCTCGCGCGCAGCCGGATGGTGCTCAAGGAGCTGTCGCGGGATTTCAAGCTGGGCGTGGTCTCGAATTTTTACGGCAATTTGCAGGTGGTGCTGTTTGAGGCGGGTCTGCGCGAGCTGATCCAGGTCGCCATCGACTCCAAGCATCTGCGCGTCTTCAAACCCGATGAGCGCATCTTTGCCGCCGCACTGAAGGTCCTGGACCTGCCGCACAACCAGGTCGCGATGGTCGGCGATTCGCTGGACAAGGATTGCGCCCCCGCGCGCAAGCTCGGGATGCGTTCGGTGTGGCTGCGCGCCGGCCAGGACGGCGCGGCCCAGGCGTCCGCGCGATCGGGAGGGCCGCAGGCCTCCGCAGTGGCGGACCACACGATCGAAACGCTCGACCAGTTGAAGGATTTTCGATGGTGAGCGGCTTCCAGGGCGCAATCATCGCCGCCGGCCGCGGCGAGCGATTGCGCGGCGCCGTCAACGACCTGCCCAAGCCGCTGGTCGAGCTGGGCGGCGAGACGATGCTGGTGCGCCAGGCGCGGATGCTGCACGAAGCGGGCGCCGAGCGCGTCGTCGCTCTGGTCAATTGCGAGACCGCGCGGCTCATCGCGGCGCGCGCGCTCGCGCTGCCGCGCTGGATGGAACTGCATGCGCGCGACACTGCGAGTTCGATGGAGTCGCTGTTCACGCTGGCCGAATACCTGGGCGATGCGCGCCATTTCCTGCTCGCCACGGTCGACGCCGTGGCCCAGGCGGCCGAGCTTGCCCGATTCGTGACACGCGCGCGCGGGCTTACGGCGCGTGCTGGCGCGGCGGGTTTCGACGGCGCGCTCGCGGTGGTGCGATGGCGCGGCGATCGGCGGGCGCTGTTCGCCGAGGTTGCCCCGCAGGGAAACATTCGCGCCCTGGGCGAACGCGAATCCTCGCTGGTCACGGCCGGTTTCTACTGGCTGCCGGCGGCGATGTTCGAGCTTGCGCCGCGCGCTCGCGCCCTGGGGCTCGACGCGATGCGCAAGGCGCTGGCGATGGCGCTCGACCAGGGAATGCGGCTTGCGGCGGTCGAGCTGGCGGCGATCATCGACGTCGACGAGGCCGCCGACCTGGCGGCCGCGCGTGCGATGCTTGCCGCGGCGCCTGCCCATCCCGCGCCGGCGACCGGCGCCGAATCGAACAAAAGCGAGCACTAGACATGCGCGCGCTGGGGGTCTATCGCGAGCCCGAGTTTTCACCCGGGAAGGTCGAGCATGACGCCGCGATTCTCGACGCGGTGCTGGCGGAGCTTGAACGCAACGGATTCGAAGTCTCGGCTTTCGATGCGGCGCGCTTCGCCGCCAGGCCGCCGTCGGGCGCGGACCTGGTGCTGGCGATGTGCCAGGGCGAGCGCGCGCTCGCCCGGCTGGTCGCGCTCGAGCGGGCGGGCGCGATCGCGGTCAACTCAGCCCTGGCCATCCGCAACTGTTACCGCGATCTGCTGTGCGCCGGACTCATTCATGCCGGCGTGCCGATGCCCTCGGGCGCGCTGGTCAGAACCGATTCACGCCCGCCCGACCTCACGCCGCTCAGCGTGCTCGACCTCGACGCGCCGATGTACGTCAAGCGCGGCGACCTGCACGCGCTTGCGCCGGACGACGTGCAGCGGGTGGAAAACCGAGGCGCGCTGCGCGCCGCGCTGGGCGCCCTGGCGCAGCGCGGCGTCGCCGCCGCCTACGTGCAGCAGGCGGTCGAGGGCCGGGTGGTGAAATTTTATGGCGTGAGCGGAGGCGAATTCTTCGCCGCGCTCGATCCCGACGGCGAGGCCGAGCCGCTTTCCGATCGGCTGCGGCTCGAACTCGCGCGCCATGCCGCCGCCGGGGCCTCGGCCCTGGGGCTCGAAGCATGGGGCGGCGATGCTATTGTCGAGGGCGAGCGCTTCGTCATGGTAGACTTCAACGATTGGCCCAGCTTCAGCCGCGTCCGTGAGGCCGGCGCGCGCGCGATTGCGCGGCGCTGCATGATGCTCACGCGCCGACCGCGCCAGGGCCTCTAGCGCCTAGCCCTTACGGAGATCGGCAACGACCACAGCATGAGCAAGCCCTCGATTCCGAGCCCGCGAACCTCGACCCAGGCAAGGGCCGCCAGCCGGCCGCGCATGGCCGAAGCAGCATCGCTCGGCGCCAACGGCGCCGCTCCCGATGCGAACTCTGCTCAGGTCGCGCGCGGGCCTGGGCTGCAGCCGAAAATCGCCACCGCGATTCCGGGACCCAAGTCGCGCGCGCTGTTCGCTGACGAACAGCGTCATATCGCCCCCGGGCGCCAGCGAATCTCACTGCTCGCGGGCGTCGCCTTCGATCATGGCGAGGGTGCGACGCTGACCGACGTGGACGGCAACGTGTACGTCGATTTTTTCGCCGGCGTCGCGGTCGCAAGTCTCGGCCACGGCCATCCGGCGCTCGCTCACGCGCTCGCGCGTCAGGCCGAACGCCTGATCGTCGGCACCTTCGCCACGCCCGAGCGCGCCGCGGCGTTCAAGATGCTCGCGGAGGCGGCGCCCGCAGGGCTTAACCGCGCTCATCTTTATAGCGGCGGCGCCGAGGCGGTCGAGGCCGCGCTCCGGCTCGCGCGCTCGCGGACCAAGCGTCACGAAGTGCTGAGCTTCTGGGGCGGCTTTCACGGCAAGACCGGCGGGGTGATCGGCCTCATCGGCGACGAATCCAAGCAGGGCTACGGCCCGCTGCCCGGCGGCCAGTACACGGTCCCGTACGCGGACTGCTACCGGTGCCCGTTCAAGCTCGAGTACCCGGGGTGCGGGATGTACTGCGTGGACTTCGCGCGCGAGCAGCTCAAGCGCGCCTCGGCCGGAGCGCTGGCCGCAGTGATCGTCGAGCCGATGCAGGGCACGGCCGGCAATGTCGTCCCGCCCGACGACTATTTGCCCGCGGTGAAACAGCTCGCGCACGAGCACGGCGCGATGATGATCGCGGACGAGATGATCACCGGCTTCGGCCGCACCGGCCGGATGTGGGGAATCGAGCACAGCGGCGTCGCGCCGGACATCATGACCGTCGGCAAAGGGATGGGTTCGGGCTTCCCGGTCTCCGGCGTGCTGCTCGGCGAGGAGCTTGGCAAAAGCGAGCCGTTTGGCAAGCCGAGCGCGTCGTCGTCGAGCTATGGCGGCAATCCGCTGGCGGCCGTCGCCGTCGCCGAGACGCTGGGCACGATCCAACGCGAGCGGCTGGTGGAGAATTCGGCGAGCGTCGGCGCATTCATGCTCGAGCGGCTCCGGCAGCTCCAGGAAAAATACGAATTCATCGGCGACGTGCGTGGCAAGGGACTGCTTATCGGGCTCGACCTGGTTCGCGACCGCGGGAGCAAGGAGATGCTCGGACGTTCGGCGACCGAGACGATATTCACCGAGGCGCTCAAGCGCGGGCTGCTGGTGATGGGTTACTTCCCGCGCATGCGCATCAATCCGCCGCTCGTGATCACGCGCGAGCAGGCCGAGGCCGGCGTCGCGATTCTCGATGAGGTTTTCGCCCACGTGCGCGACCATATTGACTGGCGCAACGCTCCGTAGTCGGCGCGCGCCGCCGCTCGCATCCGGGAACTCGAAATGGCTGCTGATGCCGGAAACCTGGGGCTGTTCTGCGATCTCGTCGGCACGCTGGTGAAAATGGATGGAACACGCCAGCTACCGCTCGCACCCGACGGCAAGGTCGTGATTGAACTGCTGCCTGGAGTTGCGGACAAGCTCCGCCCGATTCGCGACCATCTGATCTTCGTCGTGACCAACCAGGCCGGAATCGCGCGCGGCAGGCTGCGCCTCGAGCAGGTCGAAGCCGCAATCACCGAGCTCGACCGGCAGCTCGGAGACATCCTGACCGGATGGCAGATCTGCCCGCACGACGACGCCGATCGATGCGCGTGCCGTAAGCCCAAGGGCGGGATGATGACCGAGCTGGCCGCGATCTATGGCGTGGACCTGGCGGGCTCGACCATGGTCGGCGATCAGGAGATCGACGCCGCCGCGGCGCGCGCCGCGGGCATCGGCCATTTCGTCTCGGCCGCCGACTTCTTCGCCCGCGCCTGACAATCGCCGCGCCCCGCGCGCAGGTTCGCTGGAAATTTTATCCTGCGGATTGAATCGGTCGCGCGTTGCTCGCGCGCATCCTATACTCTTGCCCGAAGCCGCTGCGATGTTCGGGTCAGCGGCTGCTCGCACAGGGGGGCTGGCGCATTTTCGCATGGACAAGATGATCATCCGGGGCGGCGCGCCGCTCAGCGGCGCGGTCGAGCTCTCGGGCAGCAAGAACGCCGCGCTGCCGTGCCTGATGGCGGCGCTGCTGACGGACGAGCCGGTCGTGATCCGCAACGTCCCGCGGCTGCGCGACGTGCGCACCTCGATGGAGCTGCTCGGGCGTCTCGGCGTGCGCTCGCGCTGGAGCGGCGAGCACGACGTCGAGTTGCATGCCGGCGCGATCGCCGCGCACGAGGCGCCGTATGACCTGGTCAAGACCATGCGCGCCTCGTTCCTTGTGCTGGGGCCGCTGCTCGCGCGCGCCGGGCGGGCGCGGGTCTCGACGCCGGGTGGATGCGCGATCGGGGCGCGCCCGGTCAATCTGCATATCGCCGGGATGCGCACGCTCGGCGCGCGCATCCAGATGCGCCACGGCTACGTCGAAGCGCATGCGGGCGGCCTGCGCGGCGCGCGCATCTGGCTCGACTCGCCCTCGGTCGGCGCGACCGAGAATATCCTGATGGCGGCGGTGCGGGCGCGCGGGCATACCACGATCGAGAACGCCGCGCGCGAGCCCGAGGTGCAGGACCTTGCGCGGATGCTCGCGGCGATGGGCGCGAAGATCGCCGGCGCCGGCACCCACGTGATCGAAATCGAGGGCGTCGAGCGCCTGCGCGGCGCCGAGCACACGGTGATTCCCGACCGCATCGAGGCGGGCTCGCTGATGATCGCGGCGGCGACGACCGGCGGCGATGTCATTGTGCGCGGCGCGCCGTCCGATCAGCTCGAGGCCGTCGTCGCCAAGCTGCGCGAGACCGGCGCGACGGTCGAGCCGGCCGCCGAGGGGCTCCGCGTCACGCGCGGCGCGCCCCTGCGGCCGGTCGAGCTGCGCACGCTCCCGTACCCGGGGTTTCCCACCGATCTGCAGGCGCAGATGATGGCGCTGCTGACCCAGGCCGCCGGCACCTCGGTGATCACCGAGACCATCTTCGAAAATCGCTTCATGCACGCGCTCGAACTGATGCGCATGGGCGCGGATATCGTGATGAAGGGGCCGACCGCGGTGGTGCGCGGACCGGCGGCGCTGTGCGGCGCGCCCGTGATGGCGACCGATTTGCGCGCGAGCATGGGGCTGATCGTGGCGGGCCTGGCCGCCGAGAACAGCACCGAGCTGAGCCGCGTCTATCATCTCGATCGCGGCTACGAGGCGCTCGACGCGAAGCTGCGCGCGCTGGGCGCGCGGGTCGAGCGCGTACGCGATGGCGAGGCGGCGTAGCGCGTGACGCCCGCGATCCTCAACTCGCAAAGCGCGGCATTCCGCCGCTTCCTTGCGGCGATGCTCGGCCGGCGCGGCAACGACGGCGCGAACGTCGACGCCGCCGTGGCCAGAATCATCGCGGCGGTGCGCCGGCGCGGCGATCGCGCGCTGGTCGAATTCGGCGCGCGGTTCGATCATATGCGCCTGCAGGCAAAGGATTTGCGCGTGACGCGAGCACAGATGGAAGCCGCGCGCCGCGCGCTCGCGCCCGCCGATCGTCGCGCGCTCGAGCTTGCGGCGCGCCGCATCCGCGACTTCCATCGGCGCACGCTCAGCCGCTCGTTCGCCTATCGCGACGGCCTCGGGATGCGCCTGGGGCAGACCGTGCGCCCGCTCGCGCGCGTGGGCATCTACGTGCCGGGAGGGCAGGGCGCCTATCCCTCGACCGTGCTGATGAACGCCATTCCGGCGCGCGTCGCCGGCGTCGGCGAGATCGCGATGGTCTCGCCGCCCTCGAGCGCGGGCGAGTTCCCGGCGGTGCTCGCCGCGGCGGCGATCGCCGGCGTGGACGAGTTCTACCGGGTCGGCGGCGCGCAGGCGGTAGCGGCACTCGCGTACGGCACGCAAACGATTGCGCCGGTGGAGAAGATCGTCGGACCCGGCAACGCGTGGGTGCAGGCCGCCAAGCGGATGGTTTACGGCGCGGTCGATATCGACAAAATCGCCGGGCCGAGCGAGGTGCTGGTAATCGCGGACGGCGGCGCTCGCGCCGAGTGGGTCGCCGCCGACCTGATCGCGCAGGCCGAGCACGGATCGGGCGACGAAGCCGCCGTGCTGCTGACGCCCTCGCGCGCGATCGCCGAGCGCGTGGCCGCGGCGATCGATCGCGCGCTCGCCGATCTGCCGCGCGCGGCCGCCGTGCGCCGCGTCTTCGCGCGCCGCGCCGCGCTGGTCGTGGTCGAGAACCTGGAAGAGGCGTTCGCCATCGCCAACCGGATCGCCCCCGAGCATCTCGAGCTGGATATTCGCGATGCCGCGCGATGGGCAGGACGCGTGCGCGCGGCGGGCGCGGTGTTCGTCGGCGAGCTGAGTCCCGCGCCGCTCGGCGATTACCTGGCGGGACCCAATCACGTCCTGCCGACCGCCGGCGCGGCGCGCTTTGCCTCGCCGCTCGGCGCGTACGACTTCCTCGCCCGCACCAGCACGGTCAAGGCTTCGGCCCGTGCAATTGAAAAACTCGGACCCGCGGTTGCGCGCCTTGCCCGGCTGGAAGGTTTCGAGGGCCATGCGCGGGCGATCGAGCTGCGGCTGGCGAAGAACGCGATCCACCGCGCAAGGAAAAGCCGGCGCGGGTAGCTTACACTCCGGCCCCGGCGGGATAAGATGAGATGCGCTCCAGGCGTGAGCCGAAAGCGCACCGGACAAAGATATGGCAAGCAGGTCGCAATCCAGAAACCCGGCTGAACCGGCGCGGCGTTCGCACCGGGAGAATGCGGTTAGCGCCGATAAGCAGCATGCTCGCGGCCACGGCAGCGCGTCCGCCGCGCGCACGGCCGAGGTCCAGCGCAAGACGCGCGAGACCGAAGTCAAGGTTTCGCTCAAGCTCGACGGCGCGGGAAGCGGCGCAGTCAACACCGGCGTGCCCTTCCTCGACCACATGCTCCAGAGCTTCGCCCGTCACGGCTTCTTCGACCTTGCGGTTGAGGCCAGCGGCGATCTCCATATCGACGAGCATCACACCGTCGAGGACGTCGGGATCGTGCTCGGCCGCGCCTTTCGCGAGGCGCTCGGCGACCGCGCGGGCATCCGGCGCTTCGGCGAGGCGATGGTGCCGCTGGACGAGGCGCTGTGCTCGGCCGTGGTCGATATCAGCGGCCGCAGCTATCTCGCCTACAACGTGCCGATTGCCCAGGAGCGGGTCGGCAGCTTCCAGACCGAGCTGGTGCACGATTTCATGAAGGCGCTGAGCGACGAGGTCGGGATGAATCTGCATCTCAACCTGGTCGGCGGGCGCAATCCGCATCATGTGATCGAGGCCGCGTTCAAGGCGCTGGCGCGCGCGATGGACCAGGCGACCGCGCGCGAGCCGCGCGCCGCAGGTGCCGCGCTCTCGACCAAGGGCACGCTCTCGTCGTAGCATCACGAGCTTGTTCGAAAGCTTCACGGTCATTCCTTCGATCGACCTCAAAGGGGGCGAGGTCGTCCGCCTGTACCAGGGCGAGATGGACCGCGCGACGGTTTACGGCGCGGATCCGGCGGCCGCCGCACGCACGTTTGAGCGCGAAGGCGCGCGGCTCATCCATGTCGTCGACCTCGACGGCGCGATCGCGGGAGCACCGCGCAACCTGGACTCGATCAGTGCGATTCGCGCCGCCGTCAGTTGCGCACTGGATGTCAGCGGGGGACTGAGAACGATCGAATCGGTGCGGGCCGCGATCCTCGCGGGCGCCGACTACGTTTCGATCGGGTCGGCGGCGATTCTGGATCCGCCGATGCTGATGCAGGCGTGCGGCGAGTATCCGGGGCGGGTGTTCGGGTCGCTTGATATGCGTGAGGGGCGATTGGCTATCAAAGGATGGCGCGAGACGAGCACGCTTGTCGTAGCTGACGCTTTGGAACGGTTTAAGCGCGCAGGAATAGCCGCGTTGATATTGACTGACATATCTCGCGATGGTACCGAAGGTGGAGTCAACGTCGAGTTGTATGAAGCGATAGCGCGGTCCTCGGAGACGCCGGTAATCGCATCCGGCGGGGTCGCGCGAATCGAAGATGTTGTGGCGTTGCGCCGTCTATTTCGCCAAGGAATAGCAGGCGTAATAACAGGTCGTGCGCTTTACGAGGGACGCTTCACGCTCAGGGAAGCCATCGCGGCTGCCGGCTGACAGGCGACGCTGTGGAAAGCGGCTCGTCCCTCTGCGGTCTGCTTGGCATCTCGAACGTGCCGAAAAAACGCAGATTTCCTCAAATCGCAATAATAGGCAGCGCGGCGACAGCGAGAGGGCTTGCATCACGCGAATAAAGAATACAGAATGCTAAAGCATAGAATAGGTGAACTGAGGCAAACGCAGGGGGCGCGTTCGCCAGGTTCGTGGCCGCAGTGTCTTGAATCTTTAACTCGCGGGGGTCGCCAATGAACGCTCGTACTCGGTTCGCCAAAGGCCAGATGCTTGTCGTATTCACGGCTGCTCTACCTATCTTGCTCGGAGCGATGGGGTTGGCGGCTGATATCGGCGTACTTTACTTCAATTGGGCGATTCTGCAGAAGGCTGCGGATGCATCGGCATTAGCGGGGGCCGCATATTTGGCCGCTTCGCCATTGCCGACCCCTCAATCGGTACCGTCTGCCGCCTGTGCGTCCTATCCGGCGAGCGGAACTGCGACAGGTAACGCAAAATCTGCCGCATGCACATACATCACGTACAACGGAGCTCGTGCATCGGAGGCGACCGGCATCAACATTCCCGCGCCGAACGTTCCCTCCAGTGTGCCTGCCGGTGTGCAGACTATTCAGGTAGTGCTGAATCGGCCTAATGTACCGACGTATTTTCTTCACCTGGTTGGTCTGACCTCGCTTTCCGCCAAGGCGCAGGCGACAGCGATGGCTCCCACGGCCATATGCGGAGCCGGCAACGGCATGTTCCCGGTGGGTGTCCCGGGCACGCTGCCCGGCTTCACGAAGTGGACGGACGCGATCGGCCATGTCCTTACACTTACCGAAGGGCAGCAGGCGTCAGGTGACTGGGAGTGGATAAACATCCCATCGTCGAACTACGTGGCTCCTTCGACGAACACGACGACCACCGGTGGCGGCACGTCGCAGCTCGCCTCGGAGATCACCAGCGGATGCGATCATTGCACGGTGGACGTCGGTAATTGGATTACGCCGAAATCGGGCAATTCGGGTAATTCGTCGCAAATAGTGAGCGCGATCGACGCCCGAGTAAGCGCCACCAACGGTGGTCTCACCACGGTGAGCTGCGGGAACCAGAACAACTGCAGCAATAGCGGCCCGCCGGTCGGCGCCGATGGATCATTCAACCCGCCCGCGAGCGCGCCGCAACTGGTCACCTTGCCGGTCGTGGATTGGAGCACGGGCAACGGTTCCTCATCTGCGGTTCAGGTGCTGGGATTCGTGACGGCGTGGCTTGAGGGATACCGGAAAAACGGCGGCACCACCACACTCAGCGTGCTCGTGCTCGGCGATCCAGCCAACACGCAGGTGACCAGCGGAAATTGCGCGCCCACGTATCCTGGCCTGACCCAGGCGGAGTTGGTCCAGTAGATCCCGACCTGAATCGAACCAGGAGTAGAGATCGATGATAAAAACAGCCGGCAACGGACAGGCGATGGCCGAGTTCATGATCGCCATGATCCCCGCCGTCATCATACTTTTCGTCGCGATCCAATTTGCGGTCGTCGCACGCGACGGGACCGCTCTCGGCCAATTCGCGTCTCAAATGGCACGATGGGCGGCTGCACCGAGCAATTCGGGAGCAGATGCTCAGGCGCTGGTGAGCTACGTCCAGAGCAATACCAAGGTGATGCCGCTGCCGGTAGCGATGATAGTCAATGCCAACGGCATCTCGTACAGCGGCAGCGCCAGCCCGACGCCCAATGGCGTCACCATCGCCATGAACTGCCCGGGCGTGACCGACTGCACGAAGCGCGTCCAGGGCAGCCAGGTGCAGGTTGTCGTTACGATGTCCATCACCAAAGACCTGTTCCTTGGGCAGACCTTCCTTGGTATCGGGTTTCCAAGCAGCTTGAGCAATCAGTCTTCGGCCTTCACTCAGGGCTGAAAAAGACATAGCGATTCGTCGAAAACGGCGCCGGACCGATTGGCCGGGCGCCGTTTTTACTTGTCCCGCGAGCGGGCCGCCGGCCCATGCTCGGCGATGCGCACGGCCGGGTTGGCGCAATGACGCGGCAGACGGCCCGCGAACACGTCGAGCAGGTTGTCCACCGCCATCTCGGCCATTCGCGTCCGCGTCGCATGGCTTGCGCTGCCGATATGCGGCGTGACGACGACGTTGGGCAACTCGAGCAGCGGATCGCGGCGATCGATCGGCTCCGGGTCGGTGACATCGAGCGCCGCGCCGGCGATGCGTCCGGTGCGCAGCGCGTACAGCAGCGCCTGTTGATCGACGACCGCACCGCGCGCCGTGTTGACCAGGATCGCCGACGGCTTCATCGCGGCGAACTCCGCCGCGCCGATCAGATGGCGCGTCGCCTCGCTTAGCGGCACGTGGATCGAGACGCAGTCCGACTCCGCGAGCAGCCGCTTCAAATCCGCCGGCTCGGCCCCGCTCACGCCCGATTCGGCATGTGCGGCGGGCCGGCTCCCGGTGCGCCGCGCATTGGGGCTCGGCAGGTAGAGCACACGCATCGCGAAACCCGCCGCCCGCCGCGCCATCGCCCGCCCGATTGCGCCCCATCCGATTATTCCCAGCGTCGCGCCGTGCACGTCGCGTCCCAGCATGGTCCTGGGTGTCCACGTGCGCCAGTGTCCGGCGCGCACGTAGCGGTCGCCTTCGACAATCCGCCGCGCAGCCGCCATCAGCAGGCCGAAGGCGAGGTCGGCCGTGGTCTCGGTGAGGACGCCAGGCGTATGACCGACCGCGATTGCGGCGCGCGTGGCCGCGGCGAGATCGATATTGTCGACGCCGACCGCAAGGTTGCTGATCGCCCTGAGGGTGGGCAGCGCGGCGATGGTCGCCGCGTCGAAGCGGTCGGTGACCATGCTCAGGACGGCGTCGGCGCGGCGCGCGCGCCGGAGCAGCTCGTCGGCCGGCGGCGGCATCTCGTCGTCCCAGAGATCGACGCGAACCTGTCTGGCGAGCCGGCCAAGCGCGCTCTGGGCAATCGGCCGCGTGACGAACACGCGCCATTCGACGGCGTCAACGCCCTGCACTGCGGCGGCTGGATTTGCGCTTCGCCCCGATCGACTCTTCATCGTTTGGTCGCATCCTGCGCGGCGCCCGTCCGCGTTTCAAATCGCGGAGAGCCTCTGCTATACGCCTCGTGTGGATACCGCCGCAACCCGCCGCACGAACGCCGACACGATGATTGCCGACGCGATGAGCGCCGGCCGCCGCGAGCTGTCCGAGGTCGAGTCCAAGCGGATACTCGAGGCGGCGGGGATACCGGTGGCGACCGCCGAACTGGCGGCCACGGCCGACGAAGCGGCGGCCGCGGCTGCGCGCATCGGCTTTCCCGTCGCGCTCAAGGTGGTCTCGCCGCAGGCAGTGCACAAGACCGAAGTCGGCGGCGTGGCGCTCGCGCTGGCCGCGCCCGCCGACGTGCGCGCGGCGTTCGAACGCATTCAGGGCAACCTCGCGGCCAGGATTCCCGGCGCGCGTTTCGACGGGGTCGCGGTGCAGGCGATGGCGCCGGCGGGAATCGAGGTGATCGTCGGCGTGAAACGCGACGATCGGTTCGGCGCGCTGGTGATGGTCGGGATAGGCGGCGTGATGGTCGAGGTTTTCAAGGACAGCGCGCTGCGCATCGCTCCGGTCACGCCCGCCCAGGCGCGCGCGATGCTGGCTGAGCTGCGCGGGGCGGCACTGCTTCGCGGGGCGCGCGGCGGCGCGCGCGCCGATCTCGACGCGATAGCCGACCTGGTCACGCGCGTTTCCGAGTTCGCAACGGCCCATCCGCAGGTGCGCGAGCTGGATCTCAACCCGGTGGCGGCTTACCCCGGCGGCGTGCGCGCGCTCGACGCGCGCATCCTGCTGGATGCTTCGAGCGCGGCGCCGTCCGCGCCCGCCGATCCGCATCGTGCGGGGCGGCGGGACAACCTGGCGCGCGCGTTCGCCGCGCGCACCGTGGCCGTAATCGGCGACAAGCGGATGGGCGGTTACATGTGGCTGCGCGCGATGGCGCGGTTTTCCGGCAAGCTCTACTCGGTGCAGATCGATCCCGACGAGATCGCGGGCATCGAGGCGATGGGCATCGCCAACGTGAAGAGCCTTGGCGAAGTGCCGTCGCCGATTGATTACGCGGTAAGCGCGGTGCCGCGCCAGATCGCTCCCCGTATTCTCAAGGACTGCGTGGCCGCAGGCGTCAAGGGCGTCGGCTTTTTCACCTCGGGCTTTGCGGAGACCGGCGAGGAACTCGGGATGCGGCTCGAGCGCGAGTTGCGGGCGTCCGCGGCCGAATCGGAGATCGCGCTGGTCGGCCCGAACTGCATGGGGCTGTACAATCCGGCGATCGGGCTCGGCAACTTTCCCGAATTGCCCTGGGGCCAGGGCGGCGACGTCTGCTTCATCTCGCAAAGCGGCACGCACTGCATCAATTTCTGCCTGCAGGCGCCAACGCGCGGGATCCGCATCAACAAGGCCGCATCGATCGGCAATGCGCTGATGCTCGAGGCGGCGGATTATCTCGACCTGATGGCGGACGATCCGGCGACGCGCGCGATCGGGATGTACATCGAGGGCGTGCGCGACGGGCGGCGCTTCCTGGCCAGCCTGAGCCGCGCCGCCGCGCGTCATCCGGTCGTGGTATGGAAGGGCGGCTCGACCGAGGCCGGCGCGCGCGCGACGTTTTCGCATACCGGCTCGATGGCCACCGACGCGGCGGTGTGGCGCGCATTGATCGCGCAGAGCGGGGCGGTGTCGGTCGCGAGCCTGGATGCGATGCTCGACGCGATCGAGCTGCTGGCGCGGGGGCGGCCGGTGCGCGGCCGCGCGATGGGACTGGTGGCGATGACCGGCGGACAGTCGGTTGTGGTGACCGACACTTTTGCGGCGGCCGGGCTCGAGGTTCCGCCGCTGTCGGAGGATTCGTACGCGGAGCTGGCCGGCTTCTTCAATATCATCGGCGGCAGCTATCGGAATCCGCTCGACGCGGGAGGCACCATCGGGATGGGCCACGATCAGGGCAACCTGGATCGCATCCTGGATATCCTTGAACGCGACCGCGCGATCGAATCGATCGTGCTCGAGATTGGAACCGGCCTGCGCGCCTCGCGCTGGCCGGCGCACGAGGACGAGCTGATCGGCCTGCTCGACGCGCTCGCCGCTTTCGACCGCCGGTCGCAAAAGTCTTTCTCCGTGATCCTGCATCCGGCGCACGTCGAGACAATTGTCGCGCGGGCAAAGGAACTGGCGCGCAGCCGCGGCCTGGTCGTGTTCGACAGCTTCGAGCGCGCCGCGGCGGCGTTCGCGACCGCCGCCGACTATTGGCATCGCCGCCGCGGCGCCTGAGGCATCCATCCCGGCGCGCTGCGCGCCGGTAACCATCCGGAATTTTACGTTTGCGCTGCCGCGCCGGCGTGCGGCGGCCCGCCAGCTTCAACGCTCGGGCGTCACTATCGCGAGCGCGCCCGTCACGCCGTCGCCGTCAAAGATCACGAGGTGGTTGGTGCCCGGCCACCATGCAATCAGCGCTTCGCCGCGCGCCGGGCCGTGCGCGAGCAAGAAGGCCTTGCGGCCGAGAACGGAAAACGTGACGATCTCGCGCGTCGGCCCTTCGGGCCGGGACGCATACAGCTCGAGCGCCAGCTCGCCGAATCCCTGCGAATAGCTCAGCGTGCTCGCCATCAGCATCGCGGGCGTGGTCGGGATGCCGAGGCTGTTCACGACCTTGGTCGCCTGCCCGGGGATGAAGCTCGCGATTTGCGCGGTCACGCGCTGGTCGGGTTGTATGTTGGCCGGGTTGATATCGAGACTGCCCAGCGCCATCACCGCATCCGTCCGGGTGAAGGCCGCGGCGCTGGACGAGGCGGCGATGAGATTGGTTTGCCCGCTCAGCAGATCGTACAGGTAAACGCCCGGGCTTTGGCCGCCCCCGCCAGGCGTCGAATAGAGCAGGGCGCGGCTACCCCAGCCGAGCACGCGGATCGGACCCTCTGACGCGATCCGGCGGCAGTGCCCGTTGCGGCTGTCGAACAGCGACGGCGGCGTTCGCTCGTCGCCGTGACCGGCGGCGTACCGCGCATCAGCGCTGAAGCTCAACAGCGACACGGGACACGATAACTTGACCTGCTCGACCGTAACCGCGCCCGCCACATGCAACAGGTAGAGGCCGCCGTTTGCCGGCGGGGCTGCCGCCGGATCTCCCACCACGGTCACGGCCAACGTGTTGGGCGCGAGCCAGTTAAGGCTCACCGCATGAAAGTTGCCGTCGAAGCTTGCCACCGAGTTTTGCCCGCCGTTGCTGATGACGTAGCGCAGCACGATCTCGATCCGTCCCGGTTCGGCTTCGGCCACCGCCAGGGTCATTCCGTCCGGGCTCGCGGCCAGGCCGACAATTTTGCCGTGAGGCGCGCCTGGGCCGCCGTCGGCCGCGATCAGACGCGAGGTTTTTAAGCCGACGCCGCTGAAGCCAAGCACCTCGGTGCGTCCCTGGATGGTTCCGGTCAGGGCAATTTCTTTTCCGCCGCGCAACCATAGCGGCCGCTGCCCGGCCACCGGGATGAAACCGGGCCGGGTCTCGACCAGCGCGTTGATGGTGATGCCGGGCGTCAGGTCCATCGTCCCCGTATGCTGGACCACGGGCGGCTTGGGCGGCTGCTTGTGCGTCGCGCACGCGCCCGCTCCCAGAGCGAGCAGCGTCGTGAGTGCGAGCAGGGATAAGACCGGTCGATGCATGCAAAAGCGCTGGTTTCGAAGTACGCTCGGGTCAGTAGCCCGGAGGAGCCGACGATGAGAATAGCGATTCATCGATTACGACGCGAGTTCAGAGTAGCGCTCGCTGTGGCCGTGGCGGCCGGCGCGGGCGCGTTCGCGTTTCGACTGGGCCTGCATGCGACCGCGTTTGCGCTGTGGGCGATCGCGGCGGCGGGAGCGGTCGCGTTTTACCTGGCGCTCTGGCGTCCCTCGCGCATCCCGCGCGACGCGGTGCTGACGATCAGGCTTGCGGGCGCGCTGCGCGAATGCGCGCCGCGCTCCCTGCTGAGCCAGCTGCGCGGACGCGGCGGAGCGACGCTGTTCGATCTGCGTCAGGCGCTCGAGTTCGCCGAGCGCGACGAACGCCTGCGCGCGGTGATCGTCCGGATCGCGGGCCTCGAGACCGGCTTGGCCAGCGCCGACGAACTGCATGCGATGCTGCGCGCGCTCAACCGCGCCGGCAAGCGCACCATCGCCGTGCTCGAGGGCGACAGCGCCGACCTGCGTGAGTACCTGGTCGCGTGCGGCGCGGGCGAAATCGTCGCCAATCCGAACACGCTGCTGACCATGCTCGGCGTGGCGTCGGGCGGCGTGTTTCTGCGCGGGGCGCTCGAACGGCTGAAGCTCGAAGCGCAGACCCTGCAGTGGAAGGAGTACAAGGGCGCGGCCGAGATCTTCAGCCGCGATCGCATGTCGCCGCAGTTGCGCGAGAGCCTCGAAGCGATCGTCGCCGACTGCAAGGAGCTGCTGACCGGCCGGATTGCCGAGGCGCGTGGTATCGCGGCCGAGCGCGCCGGTGAGCTGGCGGGCGGGGGCTTTTTGAGCGCCCGCGCCGCCCGCGAGGCGCGTCTCATCGATCGCGCCGGCTATTTCGAGGACCTGCGCGCCGAGCTCGATCCCGAGCGCAAGGAGCGCGTGTTCGTGTCGCTCGCGCGTTATCTGCGGCGCGTCGCGTGCGCGCGCCGGTCCGGCGGCGATGCGAAGCTGGCGCTCATCCACGGCGTCGGCCCGGTGGTCGCCGGCGAGCCGCCGGCGGCGGGCGATTTTCTGAGCGGCGAGGCGGTGGCCGCGCATTTCCATCGCGCGGCCGCGGACCGGAGCATCCGCGCGATCGTTTTCCGGGTCAATTCGCCCGGCGGTTCCGCGCTCGGCTCGGACCTGGTGTGGCGGGCGGTGGCCGAGGCGCGCGAGCGCGGCAAGCCGGTGGTGGTTTCGATGGGCGACGTGGCCGGCTCGGGCGGCTATTACGTCGCGATGGGGGCCGATCGGATCGTCGCGGGCGCGGCGACGATCACCGGCTCAATCGGCGTCGTCTATGCCCGCTTCAACGCGGGCAAGGCGCTCGCGGCGCTGGGGATCGGCACCGAATACGTGAAGAGCGACGCGATGGGCGACGCGCTGTCGATGGCGCGCGCGCTCGACGTCCGGGAACTCGCCCAGCTCAACGACGCGGTCGGCGAACTCTACGCCAATTTCACCGCCAAGGTCGCCGCGGGCCGCCGCCTCGATCCCGCGCAGACCGAGGCGATGGCGCGCGGACGAGTGTGGAGCGGTGTGGCCGCGCAGCGCGGCGGGCTGGTCGACGAGCTGGGCGGCCTCGGTCGCGCGATCCAGGCGGCGCGCGAGTGCGCGGGCATCAAGGAAGGCGAGGGCCATCATCTCGCGCTCTACCCGTCGCCCGGGATGCTTGCGGGACTGCGCATGGCGGCCTCGGCGACGCGCGTGCCGTGGAGCGCGGGGCTGGCGGCTGAAGTCATGGGATGGCCGCGGCGATGGGCGCCGGCGATGCTCGGCCTGCTGATGCGCGGCGGCGCGCATCTGATTTGTCCGTTTTTCTGATCGCGCCTAAGCGCCGCGGATAAAGCGGTCCCAGGGGTAGCCGGCGCGTTCGACCGGCGCGATAGCGCCGTAGCTCATGGCGGCGTCGGCGGCGCGGCCGACAATCTCGGAAAGGCGCGCGATGCCTTTGCGCGCAGAGTAGGCCTCGATACCGGAGAGCATCTCTTCGATTGCCGCCGGACCGCGCATCAGGACCGCGGTCGCGGTTTCCACTGCGCGCGCGCCGCTGAGCAGCGCCCGGATCACATCGTCGCCCGAGCGCACGCCATTGGTCGCGAGCAGCGGGGTCGCCGCCCCAAACGCCTTGAAGCACTTGCTCACCCAGTACAGCGTCAGCGGCAACGACCAGCGTCCGCCGATGGCGCCGGCGGAGCCGAGCACCGGACGCATCGTCTCGATATCCGGCACGAACGCGGGAAAACGGCCCATCAGGACCAGCATGTCGGCGCCGGCGGCGACCGCGCACTCGGCCAGCACCAGCGGATCGCCGGTCTGCGCCGTCAGCTTGACCGCCAGCGGCAGGGTGGTGGCCGCGCGCACGCGGCTCACGTACTCGTGGACGAGGTCGGCGTCGCTCAGCTGGCGCACCGCGCCGGGCGCAGCCTCGCGGCCGTGCGGCGCGCTCAGATTGAGCTCGATCCATCGGAGACCTGCAGCCTCCATCGCGGCGGCGATGCGGGCGGCGGGCGCGGCGTCGGACACCGTGATGCTGCCGGCGACATAGGCGTCGCGCGCGCGCGCCTCGCGATCGGCGGCGGCCAGCATCGCGAGCCATTCCGTGAGCGGCGTCCCGGCGAGGCCGGAGCGGCAGAACAGCGACGCGTCGAGATGCGCGGATTCCCAGGGCGTTACAGCTCCGTCCGCGTCGAGCATCGCGTACTCGGCGGCTTCGAGCTGGCGCGCGGCCTGCGGCGATTCGTTGATCGACTTGGCGATGACCGCGCCGGCGCCCGCGGCGAGCGCGGCGCGGATGCCCTGAAGCGTCATCGTGAACTCGGACGACGCGCAGACGATCGGGTTTTTCAAGCGGATACGGCCGAGCTCGGCGCCGAGGTCGGGCATTGGCGGCTCCTCTGCTGGTGTGCAGGCACCCGTTGCGCAAACGATGCACCGCCGATGCGAGCGTGTCAATCGCGCAGCCGCGTCGGTCAGCATTTTCAGCAGCTGCTTGACACGACAGCGCCGCGGTCGTACAGAGACCTTGGCGGTTTGCGGGCAGTGATCTCGCAAAATGGCGCATGCGTTATGGGACCAAGAATGAAATCCGCGAAACGGCGGCGTGATGCCCCCCGCCCGCGCGGCGGCGGCGGACGAGGATCGACAGTTGCGGTGGTCGAACGGCTGGCCGCGATCTTCGCGCTCTTCGCCGGCGGCGTCCCGGAGATGCATGTGCGCGGCATTGCCGGCGCGCTGAATCTGCGGCGCTCGACCGCTCATCGCTACGTCAACTCGCTGGCGCGCGCCGGGCTGCTGCGCCAGGTGCGCGCCGGTGCGTACGGACTGGGGCCGCTGCTGATCCGGCTCGGCGCGACCGCGGTCGGCGCTTTGCGGGTCGTGAATCTGGGAGAGAATTACCTCCAGCGCCTGGTTGAGGAATGCGGCGAGACCGCCGTCATGAGCATCTGGGACGGGCATCGTCCGGTGGTTGTGCGGGTGCGCGAGCCGGCGGGCAAGCTGATCCAGATTCGTGTGACCGTGGGATCGGCGCTGCCGATTGCGTCAGCGCAGGGGACGATTTTTCTCGCGTGGCATCGCGATCCCGCAGCCGTGCGCCGTCTGCTCGAGCCGCTCACCCCGGCCCAGCGCGCCACCTTGATGCGTGAAATCGAAGACGTGCGCCGCCAGCAGCTTGCGATCAGCGCGCATGTGGTCGAGGGAATCCGCACGGTCGCGGTTCCCGTGTTCGATCACGAGACGGTCGCGGCTACGCTCGGATTCGTGGGCACCACGGCCGGCATATCCGCGGATCCGAACTCGGGCCTGGTCGCGGCGTTGCGCGAGGCGGCGGCGCAACTGTCGAGCGAACTCGGCTACGCCGGTGGTCCCTGGGTGCCGCCCGCGAGCGAATCGGCGGGTGCGCGTGAACAGACGTTCTCACCAGTGGCTGACGGTCACGGACGCCCGTGAACGGCGGCGGCGTTGCGCAAAGATGAAAGCGGACGACATCGACGTGTACGAAATCAGCCGCCTGCTCTACAGCCTGCGCGATCCGGCTAACCGCGAGGCCTTCCGCGCCGGCGCCGAGGCCTACTGCCGGCGCTTCGCGCCGGGCCCGCGCGGGATGCGCCTTTTGCTGGCGCGCGACTGGCAGGGACTGGTCGATGCGGGCGTTTCGGTTTACCTGCTGACCAAGCTTGGCGCCGCCACCGGCGTGAGCCTGCTGCAGATGGGGGCGAAGATGCGTGGAATGAGCGACGAGCAGTTTCAGCGCTTCCTCGAGGAACAGAACCGGCGCAATCGCCCGCTGGCATTGCTGCCGGACGAGGCGCGGCCGCCCAGGACCTGAGCGTCGCGAGCTGAAGATGGCACGCGGAGAATCGGAACACGTGAGGGCCGGGACATGGCGACCATCGTAGCCGGACTGGGTTGCTCGCATGCGCCATCCATCGCCCATGCCTACGACAGCGGCAATGAGCGCTCGCCCGCGCTGGCACCGCTGTTCGACGCTTTTGCGCACGCCGCGCGCTGGCTTGCCGAGCGGCGCGCCGACGCGCTGGTGGTGATCTACAACGATCACGTGGACAACTACTTTTTCGATGCGTGGCCGGCGTTTTCGGTGGGCGTGGCCGCCGAATACGAGATCGCGGACGAAGGATGGGGCCCGCGGCGCTTTCCTCCGGTGCCGGGCCATCGCGCGCTCGCCCGCCACATCGCGGCGCATCTGCTGGAACGCGGCATCGACCTGACTGCGTCGCATCGCATGCAACTCGACCACGGGTTTCTATCGCCGATGCCGCTCATCGACGAGCACTGGCGCGTCCCGGTGGTGCCGCTGACGATCAACGTGGTGCTCGAGCCGCTGCCGACGCCCGCGCGCTGCTGGGCGCTGGGCGAGGCGCTGGGCTCAGCGATCGCATCCTATGCGGCAGACCTGCGCGTGGCGGTGATCGGGACCGGCGGCCTGTCGCATCAGCTGACCGGCAGCGACTTCGGCAAAGTGTACGCCGAATGGGACCGCGAGTTTCTTGCGCTGCTCGACCATGCGCCGCAAACGCTCGCGCGGTACACGATGGCCGATTTCGCCCGCCTGGGCGGCGAGCATTCGATCGAAGTGGTGCAGTGGCTGGCGATGCGTGCGGCGCTGCCCGCCGTCAGCCGGATGGAATTCAGCTACTACTATCCGTTCGGTCTGATGGGCTATGCGATAGCCGGGTTTCGTCCCGGGACGGCGGCGTAAAACGCGCGGCGCGATGGCGGCGTTCGCGGACGAGGAGAGCGCGATGGGCATCCGAACCGGGCGGCAATTTCTGGATTCGCTGCGCGACGATCGGCAGATCTGGCTGGAGGGCGAGCGGGTCGCGGATGTGACGGCGCATCCCCGCCTCGGCCCGGCGTCGCGCACGCTCGCCGAGCTTTACGATCTGCAGCATCGTCCCGAATCGGTCGACCAACTGACCTGGCCCTCGCCCTCGAGCGGTGAGCGCGTGGGCCTCACGTTCATCGAGCCGGCTTCCGAACAGGACCTGGTCCGCCGCCGCACAACGGTGAAGACGTGGATGGACTGGTGCGCGGGAATGATGGGCCGGACACCCGATTTCATGAACATCCACGTCACCGGCTTCGCCTCGGCGCACGAATATTTCGCGCGCGGCGGCAGTCAGTTCGGCCGCAACATCCGCGCGTACTACGAATTCGCGCGCGAGCGCGATCTCTGCCTGACCCATACGCTGCTCAGCCCGACCGTGGACAAGTCGAAGCCGGTGCAGAGCCAGCCGCCGGGTGTTGCGGCGTCGATCGTGAAGGAGACCGACGCGGGAATCGTGATCAGCGGCGCGCGTTCGGTCGCGACGCTCGCGCCCTTCGCCAACGAGATCGCGGTGTTCCCGTCGACCTATCTGCAGAACTCGGAAGAGGCGCGGCCGTATGCGTTCGCGTTCTGCGTGCCGGTCGCGACGCGCGGCCTGCGCTTCATCTGCCGCCCGTCGCTGACCGAGACCGGCGGCCGTCCCGGCGACCATCCGTTGTCCGCGCGCATGGACGAGATGGATTGCGTGGCGGTGTTCGACCAGGTGCTGGTGCCGTGGGAACGGGTGTTCACCGCGCGCGACGTGGCGCTGGTCAACGGCCTGTTCGTCGAGACCGGATGCATCAATCAGCTCATGCATCAGTTCGCGATCAAGAATCTGGCCAAGGCCGAGTTCATGCTGGGCGTGGCGCTCAACATGTGCGAGGCGGTGAACGCGCGCGCCGAGAATGTGCAGAACCTGCTCGCCGAGATGATCAATACGGTCGAGCTGGTGCGCGCGGCGATTCGCGCCGCCGAGGCCGACCACGTCGCGGGCCCCGGCGGCACGGTGCTGCCGAATGGCGAGCCATTGTGGACGGTGCGCCTGTTGTTTCCGCAGCTCTACCCGCGCCTGGTCGAGATCGTGCAGATGCTCGGTTCGAGCAACCTGGTGATGATGCCGTCGCTGGCGGAGTTCGCCGGCGAACGTGCCGACGACGTCGCGCTCTACTGTCAGGGCGTGGGCGTTTCGGCCGAGCAACGGGTGCGACTGTTCCGGCTGGCGTGGGATGTCTCGTGCTCGTCGTTCGCCGGCCGCCAGACGCTCTACGAGCGCTTTTTCTCGGGCGATCCGTGGCGGCTCGGCATCGCGCGCTGCCAGAGCTATCGGCATGCGGCTTCGCTCAAGCAGCGCGTATGGGACTTCATCGCGCGCGCCGGCGAGGCAGGGCCCGAGCGCGGGGCGCGCTGACGCGCCCGTGATCGCGCGAGAGGTGTCTATGGATTTTGGCCTGCTGGTGATGCCCGACGCGTCGCGGGCGGCGGCGCATGCGCGCCTGGCCGAAACGCACGGCTTCAGCCATTTCTGGGTGGCGGACTCGGAGCTGATGGCCGCCGATCCGTACGTGTCGCTCGCCGCGGCGGCGGCTGCAACCGAGCGCATAGTGCTCGGCACGGGCGTGGCAATCGCGGGAACCCGGATCGCACCGGTCACCGCCTGCGCAATTGCGTCCGTCGGCGCATTGGCGCCCGGGCGCGTGGTGCTGGGCTTGGGCACCGGCAACAGCGCGCGGCGCGCGATGGGAATGCCGCCGTACTCACTTAAACATTTGCGCGAACACGTACGCGTCGTTCGCGCGCTGCTGAGCGGAGATTCGGCGGAGTATCGCGAAAGCGAGCTGACCCGCAGCGTGCGCTTCTTTCACCCGGAGCGCCAGCTCATCAACACTCGCGATCGCATCCCGATTTACGTAGCGGCCAATGCGCCCAAGGCCATCGAATTAGCGGGCGCGCTGGGCGACGGATTCATCACCTCGCGCACCAATACCGTGGAAGGATGGCGCGAGACCTGGGCGCGGGCGTGCGCGGGCGCGCGTCGCGCCGAGCGCGATCCGCGCTCGCTCTACACGGTGCTGCTCACGACCGCGTGCCTGCTTGAGCCAGGCGAAGCGTACGATGCGCCGCGCGTGCGCGCCGCGGCGGGACCGTGGGCGATGGTCGCCCTGCACGCGCTGTATGAGAGCGTCAGCAGCGCCGAGCAGGCGCCGGCGCCGATTCGGGCAACCTTCGCGGCGTACAAGGAACACGCCGATCGTCGATTCGCAGACGACCCGGCCTATTACCTCAACCTGCACGACGGCCATGGGCTGTACGTGCAGCCCGAGGAGGAACGATTCGTCACCGCCGAATTGATCCGCCACACGACGATGACCGACAGGCCGCAGGCGCTCATCGAGCGGCTGCGGGCGCTCGAGGCGCAGGGCGTGCGCCAGGTGGCCTTTATTCCGACGGCCGACGGCCTCGAGCGCTTCGCACGCGATTTCGAAGAACGGATTATCGCGGCGTTTTAGACGATTGCGGGCTGAGCAGCCGCGCGGGCACGCTAGCGTTCCAGTTCTTCGCGGATCGAATAGAGCTTCTGCCGCGCCTCCGCGATATACGCATCGAGGTTGCGGCGATGGTTGGCAAAGATGCCGTCGGGCGAGCCGTTGAGCACGATGAACGGCTTCATCGTCGCGGCTTTGCCCAGCGGATCGATCGCCTCGTCGAACAATTGCGCCAGCACCGGCTTGGTGGTCAGCGACTGATGATACTCGCGCTTGACCGCCTGCATCATGTAGTAGATGACTGCAGCGTAGCCCTGCGCGTGATAGAAATAGTCGTCAACCTGCCAGCTTCGTATTGGGCTCCCGTCGTTGTTGCGCGCGCGATAGAGATTGGCATGCGCGTCGCCGAGCAGGTCGCCCCAGGCCTGGATCAGGCGGACCAGCTCGACGTTGCGCTGGTTGAGCTCGCGCGAGGTCTGCGGATTGGCGTGCAGGCCGGCGACGTAAAGATGCAGACGGCGCACGCCGTCGCGATACTTGTATTCCGCCGAGGGCAGCATCCATTTCTGCGCGTCGTTGCGGAAATCGGTATCGGCGATCACCAGGTTCGGGTCGTATTCGTTGGACGATATCTTGGTCAGATGATCCTTGAACACGCGCGTCGTCTCGCGCACGGCCATGATGATGCCGAGCTGGCGATTGGCGTTATTGTCCGCCATCGCGTGCATGCCCCACAGAAAGAAATCGTTCGGACGCCAGCCGAAAAATCCGTCGAGCTCGTTCTCCATGATTGCGGCGAGCGTGGTCGCGTAGATCTCGCCCGGCGCGAACGGCTTGTCCGGCGGGAACGCCGTGGCGACCGCATAGTCGAGACGGTCGTGACGCATCTGCCCGAAATGCAGGCCGAGATTGATCAGAATGAGCAGGGCGATCGCACCGGCGGCGGCGAGCGCGGATTTTTTCCACCAGGGCATCGATCAAATCCTGCGCCGCTCTGCCACGCCGGCGGCTCAAAAGCGATCGGCGGTCCAGTAGAGCGCCGTCGGTTCCTGCAGGATCGAGAGCAGTTGCGCTTCGGCGTTCTCGGCCGGCACGCCCAGCCGCCGCGAGAGCTTGCGCGCCGCGATCGCGCGCCACATGAAAAAATTATCCGGATGATGCATAACAAAGACGCCCGCCTCGCCGAGCTGCCGCTCGAGTTCCGGATCGTGCGCGGTGTGAGTCACGAGCAGCGCGAGGCCCGAGGGAGCGGTGGCCGGATTCTGCAGCAGCGACGGATCGCCGCCTCCGCCCGCGAGCGCATTCGAGAACGCGACGCCCGAGGCCGCCTCGCCCAGGTGGCGGACGAGCGCGAGCATCGCCGGATGCGCATCCGGCGCGTAACCGTACTCCATGACCATCGGGAAGCCGTGAAACAGGATCGCGCGCGCGTAGGCGACGATGGTGTCCGCAGCGGCGGCGGCGCGGCAGGTGACGAAGTATTCTCCGGGATTACCGGCGTAAGCGAGATTGCCGCGCCACGCGGCGCCGTCGCGGATCGCGGTGCCGTCGAAGCGGCCGCTGTAGCTGCGATGGAGCGCGGCGATCTGCTCGAGGTCGCGCGCCGGATCGAAATGCGTCAGCCGCCATTGCCCGGATACCCGCATCGAAGCGCTGTCGGCGAGGGCGCTGAACTGGCGCGTCACCGGCCGCCATCCGAAGCGTGCGTAAAAATCGAGCCGCTCGGCGAACAGCAGCGAAACCTCGAAGCCTTCGCGCTCCATGGTCGTGACCGCCAGGCGCATCAGCGCCGAGCCCAGGCCGCGGCTGCGGTAACCCGCGAGCGTGTACACCGAGCCGACGCCCCCCAACCGCACATGTTCGCCGCGCAGATTGATCGCGCGCTCGAAGATCTGCGCGGTGGCGACGATGCGGCCGCCGTCGCAGGCGACCAGGCATAGTTCGTCGCGAAAGCCGGGATCGTTGCGGTTGTAGCGGGAGAAAAAGTCACGGTCGCCATACCATAGCGCGAGCAAATCGAGCACCTGGTCCCGTTCGCTCGCGCGCGCGGCCCGCAATTCCATATCAGCGGATAGTGTACTGGAGTTGAACGGGTTGGCCGGCGCGCATCACGGTCAGATTGATCGAAGACTGGTTGCGCAGCGCGCTCAGCAGTTGGATCGCTCGCGTCGGATCGCCCACGCTCTGCCCGCCCACATCGGTCAGCACGTCGCCGTCGCGCAGGCCGATTTGCTGGAAGATCGAGTCGGGCTGAATTTCCGAAAGGCGAAAGCCGTTGGAGCGGCCGTCGGGTCCCAGATTCGGAATCGCGCGGACCTGGGTGAACAGCGCCGCCATGTTGCTCAGGTTGTTGTTCACGGTCGAGCGGTCGAGCACGTAACGGTTGGGCCGGACCTCGCGCACGCCCGCGCGGCCAACGCGCCCGCTCATGAAACGGCGCAACGGCGTACCGCCGGGATTTTCAAACGGGCGCGGCATGAACGGGTGCGGCATCGCGGATGGAGAGGCGTTGTCGGCGTTGGGCATATCGAGCCTTATGCGACGGCCCTGGCTCTCGATAAGCGCATGATCCTTGTAAACGCCGACCAGCTTGCCCGCATCGGGAATCTGATCGCCCATGCGGTAGAGCGATTGCTCGTGATTGTTGTCGTCCTCGACGATGATGAACGGCTGCGAAAGGGTCAGCGACGACGTGCCCACCAGCCGGATATGCAGGTTGGTGGCGACCACGGCAGGAGCTTCGATCGTCGGCTCGAGGTTGAAGATGTCGCGATGTACGATCGCATCGTAGAAGGCGCGGCTGCGAGCGGACGGCGCCGACGGCCCGGAAGCCGCCAGGGACGCGAGCTGCGCTTTCGCGCCCCTTAGGCGGCCCAGAATGATGTCGTCGATCGAGAGCGCGAGCAGGTACGCGAGCAGCGCGACCAGCGCCAGGTTGAGCGCCACCACGTAACGCTCCGAGATACGCAGCGTCATCAGCTGAGCCCCTCGGCCTCGTACGCGGTGCCCTCGACCAGGCGCTGCACGTCGTAATTCCAACGCCCCTTCCAGCGCTCGATCGTCAGGCTCGCCTGGGTCCAGCCGTTACGCACCTGGTCGAGCAGGCGCAGCAGGTAGATGCTCTCGTTGTCGCCGTGCTGGTTCAATCCGCGCTGGCGTTCGAGCCCGACGCTCGCGATCATCAGCGCCTCGAGCGCGAGTTCGCGCAGGCTGATGCGTCCGGCGCGCGCCTCGAGTCCGAACTTGTGCGCGGCATCAGTCAGCGCCAGCCGTTGCTCGAAGCCCCATCGTTTGACCAGGTCCCAGGCGCCGGTCATGCAGTCCGAATCGTAAAGCAGGCCCTTGAATAGCGCGGGCAGCGCCAGCATCAGCGCCGGCGGCTGGCTGTCGGCGGTGCGCACCTCGACATATTTCTTCAGCCGCACCTCGGTGAAGATGGTGGTGAGATGCGTCGCCCAGTCCTCGATGGTCGCGCGCTCGCCGTTCCATCCGCGCTCCATGAAGCGGCGGAAGGTGATTCCGGGCGGCCGCGTCATGTCTCGCGGCGCGTGGTCGCGATAGATGAAGTACATCGGTACGTCGAGCGCGTAATCGACGTAGTCCTCGAATCCTGCGTCGTCGCGGAACACGAACTCGAGCGTGCCGCTGCGATCCGGGTCGGTGTCGTTCCAGATGTGGCCGCGATAGCTCTGGTAGCCGTTGAGCCGCCCGTCGCTCAGTGGCGAATTGGCGAACATCGCGTACACCAGCGGCACCATCCCCATGCTCAGGCGCAGCTTGCGCATCGCATCCGCTTCGTCGCCGTAATCGAGGTTGGCCTGCACGCCGGCGGTCTGCTTCATCATGCGCTGGCCCAGCCGCCCTTTGCGCGCCATGTACGGATACATGATCCGATAGCGCGCCTTCGGAATCAGTTCGATCTCGTCGATGGTGCTGACCGGCTGCATGCCCAAGCCCAGCACCGCGGCGCCGAATTCGTGCCCGACCTCGATCAATTGCTCGATGTGGCGGCTGAACTCGGCATGGGCGCAATGAATGGTCTCGCACTGCTCGCCGGAAAGTTCGATCTGGCTGCCGGGCTCGATCGTGATCGCGGCGCGTTCGCCGCGCAGCGCGATCACGCGGCCGTGTTCCTCTTCGGGCTCGTAGCCGTGGCGCTCGGCGAGCCGGCGCAGGATCGCCTCGACCCCGCGCGGCCCCGAGTAGGGCAGGGCGCGGCCGTCCGCGGCCGAGACCGTGACCTTCTCGTATTCGGTGCCGACGCGCCACTGCTCGCGCGGCTTGGCGCCGGATTCGAAATACTGGATAAGCTGGTCGCGGCTTTCCGCCAGATCGGCGCTGGTTGACATGCGCGTCGTCTCCATTTGGCGCTTCGATCGCAGCATATCATGGCTTCGACAAATTCAGGAGGCAAGCCAAATTTGGGCGCTTGTGGCCCGGATAATCGTTGCTTAACTTAGTCCGCGGCTCGCCTGGGCGAGCGGAAGGACTCGGACAAATGACGGGGTCGACGACAAGGCTGGGGACGACCCGCGATGGCTGAGGCGGTACTTGCCATTGACCAGGGCACCACCGGGACCACCGCGATGGTGCTCGACGCGCGCGGGCGCATTCTGGGACGCGCCTACGGCGAGATCCGCCAGTTCTATCCCCGTCCGGGATGGGTCGAGCACGATGCCGAGCAGATTTACAACTCAGCCGTGCGGCTGGGCCGCGAGGCAATCGCCGCGGCGCGAGTGCGGCCGGCTGCGATCGGCGCCATCGGCATCACCAACCAGCGCGAGACCTTCGTGGTCTGGGAACGGCGAAGCGGCCGGCCGGTCGCGCGCGCGATCGTATGGCAATGCCGGCGCAGCGCCGACATCTGTCGTGCGCTTGCGCAGCGCGAGAGCGAGGTCCGCCGCCGCACGGGGCTGATCGTCGATCCGTACTTTTCCGGCACCAAGCTCAAGTGGCTGCTGGAAAGCGACGCGGTCGTCCGCCGGCGCGCCGCCCGCGGCGAACTGTGCTTCGGCACGATCGATTCATGGCTCATCTTCCGGCTCTCGCGCGGCGCGGCGTTTGTCACCGACTTCACCAATGCCTCGCGCACCATGATGCTCAACCTCAAGCAGCGCGCGTGGGACCCGGAGATGCTGCGGATGCTCGGCGTGCCGGCCGAGATGCTGCCCCAGCCGGTCGGCTCGCGCGGTCCGTTGGCCGAGGCGGCGGCGGGCATCTTCGGCCCGCGGGCCGTGGCAATCGGCGCGGTTATCGGCGATCAGCAGTCGGCGCTTTTCGGCCAGCGCGCGGTCAGTGCCGGTGCGGCCAAGGCGACGTACGGCACCGGCGCGTTTTTGCTGATGCATACTGGCCGCCGCGCCGTCGCTTCGCGCAATCGATTGCTGACGACCGCCGCGCTGGGTCCGGCGGGCGAACCTGCCCATGCGCTCGAAGGCTCGGTGTTCATCGCGGGCGCGGCAATTCAATGGCTGCGCGACGAGATGCGCATGATCGCGGCGGCGCGCGAGAGCGAAAGCGCCGCGCGGCAAAGCCGCGACCGCTCGCAGCCCTACCTGGTGCCCGCGTTCGTCGGGCTGGGCGCGCCGTACTGGGACGCCGAGGCGCGCGGCGCCATCGTCGGGATCACCCGCGGCACCAATCGCGCCGACGTGGTGCGCGCGGCGCTCGACTCGATCGCCTACCAGGTGCGCGATGCGCTGGCGGCGATGGAACGCGACACGGGTCGGCGTATGATCGAGCTGCGCGTCGACGGCGGCGCCTCCGCCAACAACTACCTGATGCAGTTCCAGGCCGATATTCTCGGCCGGCCGGTGCGGCGGCCCAGGATGATCGAGACCACGGCGCTCGGCGCGGCGATGCTCGCCGGCCTCGCGTGCGGGCTGTGGCGCTCACCCGCCGAATTGAACGCGCTGGTCGGGGGCGGGCGGCTCTTTCGGCCGGCGATGCGGCTGGCGCAACGCGCGCGGCTGCTCGACGGATGGCACGCGGCGGTGGCTCGCGTGCGAAGCCATGGCGGGGACACAGGCGGACGAAAGCGACGATGACCCGGATGACAAACGATGCGCAAGCGTGGCCGCGCGCGGGCCTGGTGTTTGCGGAACATTACGCCGACGCCGCCCTGGTGCTGAGCCGGGCCTTCGTTGACGACCCGCTGCTCAATGCGCTGGTGCCCGAGCCGCGCGAGCCAAGCGCGCGTTCGCCGCGCCTGGCAGGCCTGTTCGAGGTCGTGCTCAGGCTGCAACGCGGCGACGGCCAGCCGGTGTTCGGCGTAATCGAGGACGGGCGCGTGGTCGCGGCGGCCGTGGTCGAAGGCACGGCTCACGCATCGAACGGCGCGGTCGTCGCGCGCGGCCTCTTGAGCCTGCCGGCGCTGGTGCGCGCGGTCGGGTGGGGCGGCGTGCGGCGTTCGATCCGGCTGATGGACGACCTGGCGCGCAATCGTCCTGCGCGGCCGCATCTGTATCTGAATATCCTCGGCGTCGAGCCCGCGTTCCAGGGACGGCACTGCGGAGTCGCGATCCTCGATCATCTGCGCGAGATCGTGGCGATGCGCACCGACATGCAGGGCGTCTATCTCGAAACCGCGACCGAGGCCAACGTGGCCTATTACTCCCGCCACGGCTACGAGGTGATAGGCGAATTTCATCCGCTGGGAGTGCGGATGTGGCGAATGCTGCAGCCGCGCCGGCGCGGCTAGTCCGCCGAGCCGGCGTGCGCGGAGCGGGCCGGGCGGATGACCGTGACGCGCAGGCCGCCGGAGGTCCATCCGACATCGAAGCCCACGCTGTCACCCTCGCTTATCAGGTCGATACCCGGGAAGCGGCCGCCGAGCGGCGCGCCGGCGATTTCGACAAACGGAAACTGGAACGGGATTTCACGCCCCTGGTGCGAGCGTACCACGCCGCGGCCTCGCGCCCGGTCCAGGCGCAGGATCATGCCGCGATAGTAATTGCCGGGATAACGCTCGGCGTCGAATTCGTCGGCCATTGGGATCGGCGCGCCGGCCTCAGCCGGCCTCGCCCAGCAGCGGATCGAGCGCGCCGCGGCTTTCGAGCGCGCGCAGCTCATCGTAGCCGCCAATGATCCTGCCGTTGATGAATATTTCAGGGACGGTGCGGCGCCCGCCCGACAGTTCGATCATGCGCGCGCGCGCCGCCGGATCGTTGGTGACGTCTATTTCCTCGAATTCGATACCCTTGCTCTTGAGCAGAGACTTTGCGCGCGTGCAGTACGGACAGTATGATGTCGTGTAAACTTCGACTTTAGCCTTCGCCACTCGCAACCTCTAGCCATCATTTTCGGCCCGCCCGCCGCGCTTGTAAAGACGGGCCAGGCGCGATGGCGGCACGCCCAGCAGAAGCGCCGCGCGCAGAAACCACATGCGCACGCTGGTCGCGACGATCCCGTGCTCGCGCCAGCGCCGCGCCGAAGTCGTGACCCTGGTCCGCAGACAGGCGACCGCGCCGGCGCGCTTCATCCGCCGCGCCAGGTCGAGGTCCTCGCCCAGCTCGATGTCGCGATAGCCGCCGAGCAGCTCGAACACCCGGCGGCGGATGAAGATCGCCTGGTCGCCGGTGGCCGTCCGGCTAAGCCGTGAGCGCGCGCTGATGAGCCGGCCGACGAGCCTGAGCATGGCCGAGGCGTCGTCCAGCTCGACGTCGAACCGTCCGCCCACCACCGCGGGATCGGCGAGCGCCGCGGCGATATCGTCGGCGAAAGTCGGCGGCACGATGGTGTCGGCGTGAACGAAGGCCAGTGCGTCGCCCTTGGCTGCCGCCGCGCCCGCATTCATCTGCCGCGCGAGACCCCGCTGCGCCACCAGCAGCAGCGCGCAGCGCGCCCGCGCATGGTCGCGGCTGCGATCGGTGCTGGCGCCGTCGACCACGATCACCTGCGCCTGCGGCGCGCCGGCCGCGATCGCGTCCAGCGCGCGCGCGATCGCCCCTTCCTCGTTGAGCATCGGAACGATTACCGAAAGCTTGTCCACGGCTTGCGCCCGCTCGATCCGCCGCGCGAGGTTTTCGTCAGTGCGGCCGTTTGAGCCGGGGCGAATGCGGCGATCGCGGATGAAGCAGCGCCAGCGACTCGTCCCCGGCCGGAAAATCGGCGATGCGCACGGTGCGCCCGTCGATCGCGAGCCGGCCCTCCTGGTAGAGCTGGATCGCCCACGGATAGATGCGATGCTCCTGGGCGCGGATGCGCTCGCTCAACCCCTCCTCGCTGTCGCCGGGCATCACCGGCACCACCGCCTGCGCGATGATCGGCCCGTCATCCACGCCCTCGCGCACGAAGAACACGGTGCACCCGGAAAAACGCACGCCATGCTCGAGCGCCGCCTTCTGCGCGTGCACGCCGGGAAAGGCGGGCAGCAGCGCCGGATGGATGTTCATCACGCGGTCGGGAAACGCGCCGAGCATCACCGGCGACAGCAGCCGCATGAAACCGGCGCATATCACCAGCTCGACGCCGTGCGCGCGCAGCGCCTCGACCAGCGCGCGATCGAAGTCCTCGCGCGAGGCGAAGCGGCGATGGTCGATCGTGCGAGCGGCGATACCGTGGCGGCGCGCGCGCTCGAGACCGTGCACGCCCGCGCGATTGGAAATCACGATACGAATCTCGGCGCGCAGCTCGCGCCGCTCGATCGCGTCGATAATCGCCTGCAGGTTGGTCCCGCTGCCGGAAATCAGGACGCCGAGCTTGACCGGCGGACGCTCGCCGCGCGAGCCGCTGTCCCGGACCGTGCCCGTCTCATTCGCACTCATGCGGGTTACGCGGAAAAGATCAGCCGGCGCGCGCCGCGGCCCGCGCGGGTTACTTCGCCGACCGGCCAGGCCGGCGTGCGCATCCTGCGCAGTTGCGCGACGACCGCGTCGGCCACAGCCGGCGGCACCACGGCGATCATGCCCAGACCGTTGTTGAACGTGCGGTCCATCTCGCTGCGGCTCACTTTGCCGCTGCGCTCGATCAAATTGAAAATCGGCGGCACCGGCCAGCTGCCGCGGCGAATCGTCGCCGCGAGGCCGTCGGGCAATACGCGCGGGAGGTTCTCGACGATGCCGCCGCCGGTGATATTGGCGAGGCCGCGAATCGGGAATTTTTCGAACAACGCGCTGGTGGCGCGGGCGTAAATCCTGGTCGGCCGCAGCAGTTCGTCCGCCAGCGTGCAGCCCAGCTCGGCGACTCGTGCATCCAGCCGCAGCCGCGCGCGCTCGAGCAGCACCCGGCGCACCAGCGAGTAGCCGTTGGAGTGCAGTCCGCTCGCAGCGAGTCCGACCAGCGCGTCGCCCGCGCGGATGCGCTTGGGGCGGGGAATCCGTCCGCGTTCCGCAACCCCGACCGCGAAGCCCGCGATATCGTATTCGCCCGGCCGATAGAATCCGGGCATCTGCGCGGTTTCGCCGCCCACCAGGCTCATCCGGGCAAGACGGCAGCCCTGCGCCACGCCCTTGACCAGCGCCAATGCAACGGCGCGCTTGAGCCGGCCGGTTGCGATGTAGTCGAGGAAGAACAGCGGGCGCGCGGCGTGACACACGATATCGTTGACGCACATGGCCACGCAGTCGATGCCGACCGTGTCGTGGCGTCCGGTCATGAACGCAATTTTCAACTTGGTGCCGACGCCGTCGGTTCCGGCCACCAGCACGGGCGAGCGCATCGCGCGCGCCCGGTTAAGACCGACGAGCGCGCCGAACCCGCCGATCCCGCCTATCACCTCGCGCCCGAGCGTTGGCCGCGCCAGCCGCCGCAGCATCGGGACGAGCCGCTCCTTCAAATCGATATCGACCCCGGCGTCCTTGTAGGAAACCCCGCGCGCCATCGCTCACGCGCTCCTGCGGATCGCCAGCGCGGTCGCGCGCCAAGCGAAGTTGCCGTCGGGATAGGCGACCACACCCTCGCGATAGCGCACGATATCCATCCCGCTCAGCATCGCGCGCAGTTCGCAATGACGCAGCATGAAGTCGGGATTGCGCGGATGGCCGGTGGCAGCCTGGTCGATGAGAAAAGTGTCGAAAAGAATCGCGCCGCCGACGCGCAACGAATCGATCAGCCGCGGCGTGAGCGCGCGGTCGAGATAATTGATATTGAGGATCGCGTCGAACCGGCCGCGGGGCAGGGGAAAACGCCCGAGGTCGGCGACGAGCGGCGAGACGGCCAGGCGCTCGGCGCGCGCGATCGATTGAAGCTTGCGCATCGCCGATTCGACATAGTCGGCCGCGATAACGTGAAAGCCCGCGCGCGCGAGCAGCAGGCTATGGCGCCCGCTGCCGGCCGCCACGTCCAGAACGAGATCGCGCGGCAGCAGATCGATCAGTTCGACCACCGAGGGTTCGGGCGGGCCGGGCGGCGCGCCGCCGCGATGGCGGCGCTCCCAATCGGCGCGGGTCTCGGCGGCGTATGCCTGCGTCGTGTCGCTGCGGCGCTCGATCATTGCGCGCGCGCCAGGGTGAAAACGTCGATACGCCGCGCGCCCGCCTCGCGCAATACGCGCGCGCATTCGTCGGCGGTCGCGCCGGTGGTCATCACGTCGTCCACCAGCAGCACGCGGCGGCTGGCGACGCGCGCCGGGCGGCGCACAGTGAAAGCGCGATGCACGTTGCGCGCGCGCTGGATCCGATCGCGCGCGGTCTGCGGCGGAGTCGCCCGCACGCGCGCGAGCGTCGCGACGTCGAGCGGGCACTCGAGCCGACGCGCGAGCGCCGCACCGAGCAGCGCGGCCTGGTTGAAACCGCGCCAGCGCAGACGCGCGCGATGCAAGGGCACCGGGATAATTACATCGTACGCGCCGGGCTCCATCGCCGGCGCCGCGTCGAGATACTCCGCCAGCGCCCGCCCGAGCGCCTGGTCGAGACCGTACTTGTGCCGCCGGAGCAGCGCCGCGACGGAATTTTCCCGGTCCGGCCCGGAAGCGTAGCGGGCAAGCGCGCGAGCCGAATCGAACGCGGGCCGGGCGATGCGGCAATGGCCGCAATGCTCGTCCTCGGCGGACGTGCCGAGCGGCGCGCCGCAGATAAGGCAGAGCGGCGGACGCGGCGGCTCGACCGCTGCGATGCATTCGATGCATACGCGGCGCATTGTATCGACAGGCAGCGGCATGTCGCACGCGGCGCATCGCGGCGGGTAGAGAAAGTTGAGCAGGTAACGCAGCATCGGCTTGCTTCTATTGATGAAGCCTCCGGCCCGCTAACTCAAGCGCAGCTGGGTCAAATTGAACAGCCGATGCGCGGACGCCCTCCGGGTCGACCGCGGACGGGTCGGCTGTGGATGAGGCCGCGCGCCCGCGCCCCGCTTGGGCGATCCTTCGCGCGCCCACCTGTGGTATAGGGGAAAACATGAAAACGCCGCTTGACGGAATCAGGGTGATCGACTGGACCATCTGGCAGCAAGGGCCATTCTCGACCGCGTTGCTGGCCGACCTCGGCGCCGAGGTAATCAAGATCGAAACGCCCGACGGCGACCCCGGCCGCGCGATCTTCGCGGTCTCGGGCTCGACCACCGCGCGCAACGGCAAGAACTTCTACTTCGAATCCAACAACCGCCACAAGAAGAGTATCACGCTCGACATGAAGAAGGCCGAGGCGCGCGAGATCGTCTACAAGCTCGTGGCCCAAAGCGACGTCTTCGTGCAGAACTATCGCAAGGGCGTGGCGCAGCGCCTGGGCCTCGATTACGCGAAGCTGCGCGAGGTCAATCCCCGGCTCATCTACGCGACCGCCTCCGGCTATGGGCCCGAGGGGCCTGACAGCGGGGAGCCGTCGTTCGACTACCTGGCGCAATCGCGCTCGGGCGTGATGCACATCGCGGGTATAGCGAGCGACGAGCCGGTGTACCTGTTCGGCGGCGTGGCCGACCAGATGGGTGCGATCATGCTGTCCTACGGAGTCATCACGGCGCTGCTCGCGCGCGAGCGCTACGGCGTCGGGCAGGAGGTGAACGCCTCGCACCTGGGTTCGATGATCGCGCTGCAGGGGCTGAATCTCGCCTGCCGCAACATCATGGGCACCGAATTCCGCCGCAACACGCGCGAGAACGCATTCAATCCGCTGTGGAACCACTATCGATGCGCCGACGGCAAATGGCTGACGCTCGGGATGCTGCAGGCCGATCGCTACTGGAAGGACCTGTGCAACACGATGGGACTGCCGGAGCTGATCGACGATCCGCGCTTCAAGGATATCGGCGTGCGCGGCAGGAACTGCAAGGCGCTGGTCGAAATTTTCGACCGGGTGTTTGCGACGAAAGCGCGCGACGAATGGATGAAGCTGCTCAAGGCCGGCGGCGATTTCATCTATACCGTGGTCAATCGCGTCTCCGACCTGCCCGACGACGCGCAGGTGCTGGCCAACGAATATGTTGTCGATTACGAGCATCCCGGGCTGGGCGCGATGAAGCTGGTCGGCTTTCCGGTCCGGTTCAGCGAGACGCCGGCAAATCCGCGCGGCCATGCGCCGGAATTGGGCGAGCACAGCGAGGCGATTCTCACCGAAATGCTGGGCTATAGCTGGGAGGACGTGGCGCGGCTCAAGGAATCGGGTGTAGTCTGAGAAAAAGCGACGGCGCCCGCGCGCGCGGAGCGTCCCGGAGGAGGACCCATGCCTGCGATTACAGGAAGCGCCGAGGACCGCGAGCAGATCCGCGAGTTGTATGCGCGTTACGCGCTGTACGTCGACTCGAGCAAGTTCGAGGACTGGGTAAATTGCTTCACCGATGACGGCGTGTTCGAGAGCCCGTCGTTTGGCAAGCACGCCGGGCATGAGGCGCTGCGCAAATTCTGCGCGTCGTACAAGGAATCATGGGCGGGCGCGCAGGTGCGCCACATGATGGTCAACGTCAGCTTCGACGTGCACGGCGATCACGCGCACGGCACCTGCAACCTGATCTACTTCCACATCAAGAACGGCAAGACCGAACTGGCGGCCGTAGGCGGCTACCGGGACGAGTTGCGCAAGGTCAACGGCAACTGGCTGTTCGCCCATCGGCAGGTTTACGTTGACAAATAATCCGCGCTTATAAACTCCCGGTCGCGTCAGGCGCGCCGGCCGGCCTCGCGCAGCGCCAAATCGAGATCGCCTGGCAGCGGGGCATGCACGCGCACCGGCCCCGAGGCGGGCGAGCGCAGCTCGAGCGCGGCGAGATGAAGCCAGAAGCGCCCTTGGACAAGCGCCTCGAGCCGCGGCCCTCCGTACAGGAAATCGCCGGCGATCGGATGTCCCGCGTGCGCCAGGTGGGCCCGGATCTGATGGCGCATCCCGGTGCGCGGCCGCGCCCAGATCAGGGTGAAATCTCCGACGCGGCGTATCGGCTCGATTGAAGTCGACGCGGGCCGCGCTCCGCCGGCGAGCGAGGTCGCTATCGTCATCCGCCGCGCGTTGTGCGGGTCGTGGGCGATCGGAAATTCATATTCAAGCGATTGTTTAATGTTGCCCGCGACCAGCGCCTGGTAGTCCCGCCGGATACGGCCCGCACGAATGGCCTCGCGCAACGCACTGAACGCGTCATTCTCCAGCGCGACGATGAGCGCGCCCGAGGTTCCGTTGTCCAGCCGATGAACCAGGCCGCCTTCGCGCGGTTTGTCGCCGACGAGAGCCGCTTGCGGGAACGCGGCAATGATGCCGTTCATAACGGTGCCGAGTTCGCCGGGGCGCAGTGGATGGCACGGCATCGGCGCCGGCTTGGTGACGACCAGCATCGCGGCGTCGCGGAACAGAATCTCAAGTTTTAATTGATGATTGGGCGCGAGCGCCGGCAGCGCAGATGCCGCACTGACTTCGACCGCGTCGCCCTCGACGATCAATTCACCCTTGGTCAGCGAACGACCGTTCACCCGCACCACGCCGCTTTCGAGCAGCTCGCGCGCTGCGCGGCGCGAGCGCGCCCATCCCAGGCGCACCAGGTAATGGTCGAGACGCTCGCGCGCGTCAGCGGCCATCGGAAACCATCGTCGGCGCCGACGCGGCGTATCGCTGGGCGCAGCGATGCGCGTCGACGACCGCGTAAATCCACAATGCCGCCGCCGCGACGAGGATCAGACCTCCCCCCGCCGTCACGAGCAGGTAGCGCAAATCACGCATCGCCTCGAACGCGCCGAAAAATGCGTAGCCGAGACCGACTTTGCCAAGGAGCGGCAGGCCCAGAATCAACAGCAGCCCCTTGACGAGTTGCCGATTGTAGAGCTGGCCCAGCCCGGGCCAGAGGGCTGAGAGCAGCGCCGCCAGGCCAGGGCGTCTCCTATGAGCGGCGGCACCGACGCGCTCATCGGGTGATTGGGACGCCGCAGTCAATTGGACGTCAGGCGAAGGCGCATCCAGCCTTCGATTTTCTCGGCGAAGCCGGCGAACGGATCATGGTCGGGCGCGGCTTTGAAGAAGCACTTGCGCATGTAGTCGAGCGCGCCGGAATAGTTCTCGAAGCTGCGGCTCAGCTCTTCGAACATCAGGAACCCGGGCCGGTAAAGCGCGACGTCAAGTTCCGAAACGGTCTGATAGGAACGCTTGCCCTCTTCCAGGTAGTAATCGAGATAGCCGCCGCGCTCGACGAAATTGCGAAACAGGCCCGACATGAACAGCGTGTAGTCGCCGACGTACTTGCGCAGCTCGCGCTCGCCAAGCACGCGCCGGCGCGTCTGCGGTTCGCCCAGTCGCGCGGCCAGCATTTCAACCACGCTGGTCAGACGGCGGCCGTCGGCGTCGCGCAGCGCCAGCCAGCGTTCGGCCACGCTGAAGTCGGCGAGCACCGAGGCGACGTAATCCACAACCTGCTGGTCGGCCAGCCCGAGCTGACCGAAACTGGTGCGCGTCATCGCGAGAAAAAATTCTTTGAGGCGCTTTGCGGGAGGTCGTTCCGAAATCATGCTCCGCTCCGAGGCTGAAGCCCGGCGGCTCGTCGCCCCCCGCCGGGACGATACTAAGCTCATACTAGCAAAGCCGGTTCAGCGGCGCGACGCGGCTTGCGGAGCGGGCGTGGAAATGTTTCGCGGAGTCGATCTGCGCGATTCGGGTGTGAGAATGCGCAAGGGTTCGAATGGGCGGTGGTACGCCGGAAATTGCTGCCACGCCGCAAACAGCAGCAACGCCGTCACGATCGCGATGACGATGACGTCGGCGAACCCCAGCCGTATTGCGCCGCGGCCGGCGCCAGGTCTCCGCCGCCTCATCCCGCGCTCGCCCGCATCCGCGCCGAACGTGCCGCCGCGCGCGGCGCGCCGGCCGGCAAGCCGAACACGCCGCGCAACTCGCGCCCGGTGAGCGAGCGCGCGGCGGCGGCAATCTTGAGCGGCGGCCCCGCGGCCACCACACGCCCGCCGTCCTCACCGCCGCCCGGACCGAGATCGATCACGTAATCGGCGTGCGCGATGAATTCTAGGTTGTGCTCGATGATTATCAGCGTGTTGCCCTCGGCGACCAGCCGCGAGAGCACGCGCAGGAGCTGGCGCGTATCGGCCGAGCTGAGCCCGGTGGTCGGTTCGTCGAGCAAAAAGACGCGCCCCAACGGCTTGGCCTGCCTGCCGTCCGCCGCTGCGGGCAGCGGCTCGAGGTCGGCGAGCAGAAAGCGCGCGAGCTTGAGCCGTTGCGCCTCGCCGCCCGAAAGCGTCGAAGTGCTTTGTCCGAGACACAGATAACCCAGGCCGACGGCGCTCAGCGCCTCGAGCCGGCGCACGATCGCCGGTGACCTCGCGAAGAATGCGCGCGCCTCGTCGATGGTCAGACCGAGCACCTGGTTGACGTTATGGCCCTGGTAACGGATGGCGAGAATGTGGCTCTGGAAGCGGCGGCCGTCGCACGCATCGCATTGGACCTCGAGATCGGCCATGAAATGCATCTCGATCGTGACCGTGCCGGTGCCGTGGCATTTCTCGCAGCGCCCGCCGTCCACGTTGAACGAGAAATGGCGCGCCTGGATGCCCTGGCGCCGCGCTTCGTTGCCTTGTGCGAACAGCCGGCGGATGTCGTCGTAGATCTTGAGATAGGTTGCCGGGTTGGAGCGCAGCGAGCGCGCCGGCAGCTCCTGCCCCATGTGCACCATCTCACCGATCAGCTCGAGGCCCTCGATGCGATCGCAGGCGCCGACCTCGCTCACCGGCTCGCCGCGCCGGCGCAGGTAGTTGTTGTAGAGCACATCCTCGACCAGCGTCGATTTGCCGGATCCGGAGACGCCGGTAACGCACACCATGCGGCCCAGCGGGATGCGCAGGTCGAGGTTTCGGAGATTGTGCTCGCGCGCGCCGACGATGCGCAGCGCCGGATCGCTGCGGCTGAAGCGCCGCTCGCGCGCCAGCGTGCGCATCAGCATCACGCGCCCCGGCGTCGCGCCATTGAGCGCGTCCGCGCCGTCGGCGGCCGGCTTGATCGGCTTGCGGGCCCGGGCGCCCTGGGCGCGCTGGCGCGCCCGTTTGGCGCCGCCGTCCGGGACGCCGGCGCGGACCAGGTGTCCGCCCTCGCGTCCGCCGCCCGGCCCCAGCTCGACGGTATAGTCGGCGCCCGCGATCATCATCGGATCGTGCTCGACCACCACGACGGTGTTGCCGAGGTCGCGCAAGCGGCGCAGCACGCCGAGCAGCCGGCGCACGTCGCCCGCGTGCAGGCCGACGGTCGGCTCATCCAGCACGTACATGGTGGCGGTAAGCAGGCTGCCGAGCGCGCTCGCCAGGTGGATGCGCTGCGCCTCGCCGCCGGAAAGCGTGCGCGCCTGGCGCTCGACGGTTAGATAGCCGAGCCCGACCTCGTCGAGGTAGCCGACACGGCTCGCCAGTTCGCGCAGCACGACTCCGGCGCGTTCCGCCGCCGACGGCTCCTGCGCAAGCCGCTCGAGCCATCCCTTGAGCTCGCGCACCGCGAGCTGCCCGACTTCGGCGATCGTCATCCCCGCGACCCGCACATTGAGCGCCTCGGGTCTGAGCTTGGCGCCGCCGCAGGCGGGGCAGGGCACGAAGCGGCGATAGCGCGCGAGCAGGATGCGGACGTGGGTCTTGTAGCGCCGCTTCTCCATCCAGCGGAAAAATCCGCGCACGCCGGGCCATCGCTCCCATTCCTCGCCGCGCGCATTTTCGCTTCGCGCGCCGCGCGGCTCGCCGTCGAGCAGCCAGCTCCGCTCGGCCTCGGTCATCTCGCGAAACGGCACCGCGGCGCGCACGCGCGCCCGCCGCGCACACTTGAGCATCCAGGTCTTCATCTCCTGGTAGGCCGGCGTGCGCCAGGGCGCGATCAGGCCCTGGCGCAACGAGAGGCCGGAGTCGGGGATGACCTTTTCCAGGTCGAGTTCGACGGTGCGGCCGAACCCCTCGCATTCGGGGCATGCGCCGATCGGGCTGTTGGCCGAGAACAGCGCCGGCGTCGGCTCGACGAACAGCGTGCCGCAGCGCGAGCAGTTGAAGCGGCGATCGAACGCGGCCTCGGCGACTGATCTGAGCTTGCCGTTGTCGCGTACCAGCGTGACGATGCGCGCGCGTCCGCCGCCCAGATAAAAGGCCTTCTCGAGCGCCTCGCGCACGCGCGCGCCGGCATCGCCCGCGTCGGTCGCGACGCGGTCGGTGACGACCATGAGCGGCGCGACGCCATTGCGCGCGGTCGCCGATGCGTCCGGCGCGCCGGCGCCGTTGGCGGGCGCCGCATCGCCGTTCATCGCGTACCGCGGTGTCTCCGCGGCGCCGGCCGCATCGATGCCGGTCGTGCTGTCGCGCAGCACGGTCTGCACCGCCCGTCCGAGCAGTTCCGCGGTCTCGACGATCGCGCCGTCGAGGTACAAACGATGGTACCCGTTCTGGGCAAGAAACTCGTAAGCCGCCGCGGTCGTGCGCGATCCGGGCTCGAACGGCGCCAGGAAAAGCTGCATCCCGGGCGCGCTCAGCGCATGGGCGGCCGCGCTCTCGACCGTGTCGCGCGTAACCGAACCGCCGCAGCGCGGACAGGTGGTGCGGCCCAGCGTCGCGAACAGCAGGCGCAGGTAATCGCTGATTTCGGTGACCGTGCCCACGGTCGAGCGGGCGTTTTTGATCGTGTTCTTCTGCCGCAGGGCGAGCGCCGGCGGGATCTCGGAGATCGCATCCACGTCCGGCCGGTCCATCCGCTGCAGGAACATCCGCGCGTAGGTGGACAGGCTCTGTACGTAGCGCCGCTGGCCTTCGGCGTACAGCGTATCGAACACCAGGCTTGACTTGCCCGATCCCGAGACGCCGGTAACCACGATGAGGCGGTCGCGCGGCAGATCGAGCGAGATGCTTTTGAGGTTGTGCGTGCGCGCGCCGCGGATGCTGATGGTGCGCTCGACGCCGCTCAAGGTTCTGCTCTGACGCCCCTGGATGAACGAATAGGCCGCGGCTAGCGCGGATCGGCCAGCGGACGGGCCTTCTTGCGCCGCTCGCCCGGATACTCGTTGGCGACCCGGGCGTAAAGCTCGGCCAGCCGGATGTCAAACGCACCCTGCAGGCGTGCGGTTTTTTCCTGGCGTTCGGCGGCCGGCAGGTCGCGCAGCGCCGCAAGGTCTTCCTCGAGTTTGAACATCAGACGATTGCGCTCGAGCAGATATTCGTAGCCGTTCATGGGCGACTCCGAGGCATAATTCCAAAGATCGAGATTATAGGTTAACCTTCGGGGCTCGAACAACCGGATGACCGAACGACCGAGTGCGCGCGCTTCGCCGAACCCCATCGCTGCCCCCATTGCCACCCGTCCTGCGCGGGTGGGACGAACTGACGTTGTGCCACGGCTTCCTCGGCCGCGATGGCGGCGTGAGCCGGGGTGTGTACACCTCGCTCAATCTCTCCTACTGGGTCGGCGACCATCCGCGCTCAGTTGACTCGAACTGGCATCGCGCGCGCCGCCTGATGCCACGCGGCGCCCGCTTCGTGCAGCTCAGGCAGGTCCACGGCAGGAAGGTCAAGGTCGTGGGATCGGAGATGAACGGCGAGCCGCGGCCCGAAGGCGACGGACTGGTCACGCGCGAGACTGGAGTCGTGCTCTGCATCTTCACCGCCGACTGCGTGCCGGTGCTGCTCGCCGACGCGGAAGAAGGCGTGATCGGCGCGTTGCATGCCGGATGGCGCGGGACGCTGGCGGGGATTGCCGGTGCGGGCGTGCGCGCGATGGTGCGTCTGGGCGCGCGCGCGAACCGCATCCGCGCCCTGCTCGGTCCTTCCATCGGCCCGTGCTGCTATGAAGTCGATGCCGGGCTCGCGCGCCGTTTTGTGCGGCGCTTCGACCGCGGCGCGGCGCATATCCGCGCGGGCGAACGCGCCGACAAGGCTTACATGGACCTGCGCGGCATCGTTGCCGATGAACTCGCCGGCGCAGGCCTCGAGCGGGATGCGGTCCGGCAGGTCGGACCATGCACCAAATGCGAATCGGAGCGGTATTTTTCGCGGCGGGCGGCCGGCGGCGTCACCACCGGCCTGCAGCTCAGCTTCATCGCGATGCCTGAGCCCCGCACCCTGGTTCGCTGATCCGCGCCTGCGCGATTGCCGCGCCTGCGCTATGATCCTGCGTATGCCTTCGCGCCGACCGCGCCGCACCGGGCGCAAACCGCCGTCGCGCAAAGTGCGCAAGCCAGTGCCGCGGCCGACCACGGTCGAAGAGCCGCCGACGCTTTACCGGCGCGCGCGCGAGCGCGCCCGGCTCCGCCGCGAGGAGCAGGAGCCGTGATCCTGAAGCAACGCGCGCCCGGGCGGGTGCGTTTCGCCGTCCACAGGATTAGTATGCGATCCCAGTGCAATCCAACGGAGCCGCCGTAAAACCGCGATGCTGAGCTTCGAGCTGTCCGAAGAGCAACAGATGATCCGCGACACCGTGGGCGCCTTCGCCCGCGAGCAGATACGGCCCGCGGCGCGGCCCGCCGACGAAGCCGGTGAAATCCCGCCGGCGCTGGTCGAGCAGGCGTGGCAGCTCGGTCTCGTGCAGGGGCCGATTCCCGAGGCGCTCGGCGGCAACGGCGACACGCGGCTTGCGCTCACCGGCGCAATTGTCGCGGAGGAGTTGGCATGGGGCGACCTGGCGATCGCGGCGCATGTGCTCGCGCCGCGGCTGCTCGCGTTTCCGGTGCTGGCCCTGGGCACGGACGAGCAGCGCGAGCGCCATCTGCGCCGCTTCGCCGGCCGTGAGTTCGTGCCCGCCACGGCCGCGCTGATGGAACCGCGATGGGACTTCGATCCGATGGCGATGAGCACGGTTGCGCGGCGCGACGGCGCGGGTTTCGTGCTCGACGGAAGCAAGTGCCTCGTCCCGCTCGCCGCGGAATCGGAAACCCTGCTGGTGTGGGCCGCAGCCGAAAATCACGACCGGGTCGAAGGTTTCCTGCTCCCGCGCACGAGCACGGGCCTCAGCGTGGGCGAACGCGAACGCAACATGGGCCTCAAGGGACTCGCGACCTATGAAGTCGCGCTCGACGGATGCCGCGTCGGCGCCGAAGCGCGCCTGGGCGGCGGCGGCGCGGACTTCGCACGCGCGCTTGACCAGTCGCGCATCGCGCTGGCCGCGATGGGCGTCGGCGTGGCGCACGCCGCATTCGACTACGCGCGCGATTACGCCAAGGAGCGCAAGGCCTTTGGCGTTCCGATCGCGACCAAGCAGGCGGTGGCCTTCATGCTCGCCGACATGGCGATCGAGATCGACGCCGCGCGCCTGCTGGTATGGGAAGCCGCATGGCGGCTCGACCGCGGCGAGGATGCGCGCAAGGAGAGTTACCTCGCGCGCAACTACGTCGCGGCGATCGCGCTCAAGGTGACGGACAACGCGGTCCAGGTGCTCGGCGGCCACGGCTATATCCGCGAGCATCCGGTCGAGATGTGGCTGCGCAACGCGCGCGGATTATCAACGTTCGAGGGGCTGGCAACCGTTTGAGCGCGCCGGACAGCGCGGAAATTGCCTCGGGAGTGTTCTCAGGAGTGTTTCGATGATCGATTTCGAACTCGAACCCCAGACGCAAAAGCGCATCGCGCTGTATCACACGGTGGCCGAGCAGATGATGCGGCCGATCTCGCGCGAGTACGACGAGCGCGAGCACGAAAAGCCGTGGGATTTCCTCAACGCGATGTGGGCCGCGAGCACCGCGCCCGGCGGCGATCCGATGGGCGGCGGCGACGCACAAGGCGGCGCCAGGCTGCGCAACGTCTACACCGTCGCCACCACTGAGGAACTCTGCTGGGGCGACGCCGGATTGTTTCTGTCGATTCCCAACGCCGGCCTCGGCGGCGCGGCCGTGATGGCCGCCGGCACGCCGCAGCAGAAGCAGCGATTCCTCGCACCCTTTCGCGAGGGCAAGCCGAAATGGGGCGCGATGGCCATCACCGAGCCCGGATGCGGCTCGGACTCGGCCGCGGTGACCACCACCGCGACGCGCGACGGCGATCACTGGGTGATCAACGGCAACAAGATCTTCTGCACTTCGGGCTGGATGGCGGCAGAGAAGTCCGAGGGATTCGTGGTGGTTTGGGCGACGGTGGACAAGAGCGCCGGGCGTGCCGGAATCAAGCCGTTCGTGGTCGAGCATGGAACACCGGGAATGTCCGTCGTGCGCCTGGAGAAAAAGCTCGGCATTCGCGTGAGCGACACCGCCGCCATCGTCTTCGACAACTGCCGCGTGCCCGCCGACCATCTGCTCGGCACCGCCGAGGTGCGGCGCGAGGGCGGCTTCAAGGACGTGATGGCGACGTTCGACGCGACGCGCCCGATCGTGGCGGCGATGGCGATCGGCGTCGGACGCGCGGCGTTGGATTTCGTGCGCGATTTCCTGGCCGAGCAGCAGGTCGAGATCCGCTATGGACTTTCGCCGCGCCGCCTGAGCGCGGTCGAGCGCGACTTCATGGAGATGGAAGTGCAGCTCAAGGCCGCGCGGCTGCTCACCTGGCGCGCGGCGTGGATGCTCGATCGAGGCTTGCGCAACAGCCTCGAGGCCTCGATGGCCAAGGCCAAGGCGGGCCTGGCGGTCACGCTGATCACGCAGAAGGCGGTCGAACTGCTCGGACCGCTCGGCTACTCGCGCCGCTACCTGGTCGAAAAATGGATGCGCGACGCGAAGATCAATGACATCTTCGAGGGCACCCAGCAGATCAACATGATCATCGTCGGCCGCCGGATCCTGGAGTATTCGAGCAAGGAGCTCAACTGAGGCGGCCGCGCCACGGCCGAATCAGCGGGCGCGGTTTACCAGAACCATTTGCCCTTCTCGTAGGCGAAAATCTCGCGCGTCGGGACCACCGCGTCGGCATGCGGCGCCGCATGTTTCGCCTCGGCGATGCTCTTGCCGGTCAGCGTGTAGTCGTACTCCTTGTACGTCAGGATTCCGACCGCGACGCCGTTGCTCGACTGCTTGCAGGTGCAGGAGTCGATCGCGCCGTAACCGACATAGCTGCCGGTCTCGACGCCGTTATGCATCACCCATTTGATGTGGTCGAGGTTGTCATGCTCGCGCACGACCAGCTTGTGCTCCCATTCGCGGCAGAAGTTGGGGAACTCCGCGCTGGCGGTCTGAAACTCCTTGAGCGCCCGGATCATCGCGGGGTTGAGTTTGCGCGCCTCGCCCTCCAGCCCGCTACCGCCGAGCCCCTTGAGCACCGGCTTGTCCACGCTGGCGACGGCGGCATTCGCCGTTACGCTCCCTGCGCCTGCGCTCGGCGGGGCTTCCGGCGTCAGTGCCGGGGCGGTTGCGAGCGCGGGGATTGCGGCTCCTGCGGCCGGTCCCGACATGGCCGCGGCGGTAACGGCCGAGGCCGCCGATTCAGCCCCGACCGATGCGAGCTGCACCCCTGACGGTGCCGCAGCGGCGGCGGCCGCGCCTCCCTGCACGGTCATCGAGGGATCAGTGATCGCGTGCGCGCCGGTGTCCTCGGCGCTGCCGGCGAAATAAGAGCATCCAGCAAGTGGAAGCGTCGCCAGGCCGACGGCCATGACTCCAGCGCCGACAATCCCCGCAATCCCGCCGCCCGGCCGCGTATTTCTCATGACTCCCCCACAAAAAATGCCTATGCCTCACACTGCATTATTCGTATTTGGAACCCGGAGTAAAGAGCCGGCTGAAAGTCGCGATGCGATAGGGGATTGTGCGGAGCGAAAGGACCGGTGCGAAGCGGAATGCGAGGGGCCGCTGAGCGCGAAATCGGAAGCGGGGCGAGGCGATAGCAAACGGCCGCAGCCTCCAGTTGGAGGCTGCGGCCGTTCTTGGTTGCATGAGCGAGTTTACTGGTTTGGCACCAGCTCGACGCGGCGGTTCTGGGCCCGACCTTCGCGCGTCTTGTTGGTCGCGACGAAGTCGGTCTTGCCATAGCCATGCGGCGTCAGGCGGCTTTCTGCGATCCCGTGGTCGGCCAGGTATCGCACGACCGCGTTGGCTCTGCGCTCGGAGAGCTTCAGGTTGTACCGGACCGTGCCGATCGCGTCGCAATACCCGTTGACGTTGACGGTCACGTTCGGATGCGACTTCAGCGTCTCCGCGGCTTCGTCGAGCACGGCCGCATCCTGCGGGCGGATGTTTGACTTGTCGAAGTCAAAGTGGACGCCGCGCAGGATTATCTTCTCCGGCGCCGGCGGCGGCGGCGGAGGTGGCGGCGGTGGCGGCGGCGGTGGCGGGGGAGGAGGCGGCGGCGGAGGCGGCGGTGGCGCCATCAGGTAACCGATGATCGCGCCGATGATTGCGCCACCGACAATGCCGGCGGGGATGGCGGGCCAATTGTCGCTGTTGTCGGCGGCAAAGACACCGCCGCCGATTCCGCCGCCCACTGCTGCGCCTGCTACGGCTCCGTAGATGGTGTAGTCCCTCTGCTCCTGTGTCATGCCGCAGCCGGCAAACGAAATCGCCGCCGCGAGCCACAGAACCCAGAACGTCTTCCCTCGTCGTCTTCGCATTGTAACCCTTTTCCTCTTCATGCTCCGGCCCGCAGCGATGGCGACCGCCGACTGCGTCCGGCAAATCGGCCGAACACAGCCGCTACCACTTCGCGTGCCTGAATACGCCCTTGGCGGGAGCCAACCAGGAACAGAGTTGACCGCCCAACACCTACTGCCGCTAGCACTATATGTAGTTTTTTAGGCGCGATGCAATAAATCCTTTTCGTAGGAGAGTCTTTAGGTCGCTTCATCTACACGAATGGAGTCGATTGCAAGCAATGGACGGATATTTCATGCATCCGTAGAGTCGATTTAGAAATAATTGTTATCCGAGAGTGTCAGACAAGTTATCTCCTGCCATTTTCCTGGCGAGCGATTCACTAATCGAAAAAGGCCAGTTCGAATTCACCGAACGCGGCCGCCCCGATCTGAATCCTGCCCCCTGCAACCGCGCGGTTGTCGCTGCGCCGAGGGCAACCATGGCCCCTGCTCGCGATTGGAGCCGAGCGATCGAATGCGATTCGCGACGCGCGCCGCGACCCTGCTAAACTCATCCCGTGCTTTCGCTCGCTCGCGGCAAGGAGGGGATCTTCAGGCTGGTCTCCGGCTACAAACCGGAGGGCGACCAGCCCGCCGCGATCGACGCGCTCAGCCGCAACGTGACCGAGGGCGTGCCCCATCAGGTCCTGCTCGGCGTCACCGGCTCGGGCAAGACCTTCACCATGGCCAACGTGGTGGCGGCGGTGAACAAGCCGACGCTGGTGATTGCGCCCAACAAGACGCTCGCCGCCCAGCTTTACAACGAATTCAAGAGCCTCTTTCCGGACAACGCGGTCCGCTATTTCGTCTCGTACTACGACTACTACCAGCCCGAGGCCTACGTCCCCTCGACCGACACTTACGTCGAGAAGGACGCGAGCATCAACGACGAAATCGACAAGCTGCGCCATTCGGCGACCAAGGCGCTGCTCGAGCGCAACGACGTGCTGATCGTAGCCTCGGTGTCGTGCATCTACGGCCTGGGCGAGCCCGAGGTCTATTTCGAGATGCTGGTGTTCCTCGAGGAGGGACAGCGCATCGAGCGCGACCGGGTGCTGCGCAAGCTGGTCGATATCCAGTACCAGCGCAACGACTATGACTTCCATCGCGGCACCTTCCGCGTGCGCGGCGACATCGTCGAGGTCTTCCCGGCGTACGAGGAGAGTCGCGCGGTGCGCATCGAATTCTTCGGCGACGACGTCGAGGCGCTTTATGAGATCGATCCGCTGCGCGGCAAGGTCATCCGCAAGCTGCAGAGCGTGTGCATCTATCCGGCGTCGCATTACGTGACGACGGAGGACCGGATGGAGCAGGCGGTGCGCAACATCCGCACCGAGCTGCGCGAACGGCTGGAATTCTTCCGCGGCGAGAACCGTCTGCTCGAAGCGCAGCGGCTCGAGCAGCGCACGATGTACGATCTCGAACTGCTCGCCGAGATGGGCTTCTGTCCGGGTATCGAGAACTACTCGCGCCATCTGACCGGCCGCTCCCCCGGCCAGCCGCCGCCGACGCTGCTCGACTATTTTCCGCGCGACTTCCTGATGTTCATCGACGAAAGCCACGTCACCGTGCCGCAGCTTGGCGGGATGTACCGCGGCGATCGCTCGCGCAAGCAGACGCTGGTCGAGTACGGCTTCCGGCTGCCCTCGGCGCTCGACAACCGGCCGCTCAATTTCGAGGAATGGGAAGGGCTCGCGCGCCAGGTGATTTACGTCTCGGCCACGCCGGGCGATTACGAGCTCAAGCGCTCGAGCGGGCTCGTCGTCGAGCAGCTCATTCGCCCCACCGGCCTTATCGATCCGGAAATCGAGGTGCGCAAGGCCGGCACCCAGGTGGACGATCTGCTCGGCGAGATCCGCCGACGCGTCGAGGCCGGTTCGCGTGTGCTCGTCACCTGCCTGACCAAGAAGATGGCCGAGGACCTGACCGACTATTACCACGACCTTGGCGTGCGCGTGCGCTACCTGCACTCCGACATCGAGACCATCGAGCGCGTCGAGATCATCCGCAGCCTGCGCAAGGGCGAGTTCGACGTGCTGGTCGGCATCAATCTGCTGCGCGAGGGTCTCGATCTGCCCGAGGTATCGCTGGTCGCGATTCTCGACGCCGACAAGGAGGGCTACCTGCGTTCGGCGCGTTCGCTGATCCAGACCATCGGGCGCGCCGCGCGCAACGTCGAGGGCAAGGTCATCATGTACGCCGACGCGATGACCGACTCGATGCGCATGGCGATCGGGGAGACCGATCGCCGCCGCGCCAAACAGATCGCGTATAACGAGGCGCACGGCATCACGCCGCAATCCATTGTGAAGGCAATCGACGCCTCGCTGGTCGAGATGTACTCGCCCGAATGGGCCGTCGTGCCCGAGGTCAAGGACGCCCCGCAGGACACCGATCTGATCCCGGCGCACGAGCTGCCCGAGCGCATCGCCGAGCTGCGGCGCGAAATGATGGAGGCGGCGGCGCGGCTCGAATACGAGCGCGCCGCCGACTTGCGCGACCGCATCAAGCGGCTCGAGCGCCAGGTCTTCGGCCTCGACCAGCCGCCGGCACCCCCGCCGGCTGCGCCGGGCTCCGCGCGCGGCGCCGCGGGCGCGGGGGCACGCCCGGCTCCCGCGCATCAGGGCGGCCCCGCGCGCACCAAGACTTCCGGCGCGCCGCAACGGCCACGGGGCAGGGGACGCGATACGAAGGCCGCCGGCGGCGCGCCGTCGCCGCCGCGTCAAAGTCGGCTCAGGATCGTCCCGGACGAGTCCAAATAGCCGCTCCCCCCGAATAGCCGCGCCGCTTTCGTATGCCCGCGCCAGCCTCCAGCGCCGGCTATTTGTTGAAGTCCGTTATTTATCGTAGCCGGCAACCCGCGGCAGCTTGTCGCCCAGCTCGACCCATGGAACGTGGTCGGGCCAATACGCGTGGCGCAGCGTGGCCGGCGGATGGCCCGGGTCGGCATCGGGCGGAAGGCTCGCGCGCGTGACCACGATGACGTCGGGCATCGGATCCACATCGGCCGTGAGGGTCGAGCCGCAGTTTTTGCAGCGATGGCGATGAATCTGCGCGGAGCTGTTGAAGGTGTGCAGGTCGCCGCCCTTGGTCCAGCGAAATCCGCTGCGTGGGAAGACCGAAAAAGTGACGAAGGCTGCGCCCTGCAGCCGGCGGCAAATCGAGCAGTGGCAGTGATGGGTCTCGAGCGCAGGTTGCGAAAGCTCGAACTGGTTGGCGCCGCAGTAGCACGAGCCCGTGATCTTTTTGAATTCGGCCATGATTGTCCTCCTCCTGTCCGCATAGCATCGCCTTGCGCGCGCCAGGTCAAGCGCATCGCCGATCGCTTGACCTGCCGCGCCGCGCATCCCAAGCTGAACCGGGACAGCCGCGGGCTCAGCGCCGCGCACGAACGGAGTCGAACCGGCGATGGCCAAAATCTGGGTGCTGCAGCATCATCCGGCCGAGAACCTCGGCGCCATCGCTCAAGCGCTCGAAGCGGCGGCGCTCGCATGGCAATACGTCCGCGTCTTCGACGGTCATCCCGTGCCCAAAGACATGAAAGGTGCCGGCGGGTTGATCGTGATGGGCGGGCCAGAGTCGGTTTACCAGCTCGACCGCTTTCCCTATCTGCGCGACGAGATCGCATTGATCGAAAGCGCGCTTGCGGCGGGGCGGCCGGTGCTCGGCGTCTGTCTCGGCAGCCAGCTGCTTGCGGCTGCTCTGGGAGCCAACGTACGCCGCGCGGCGCATCGGGAGATCGGATGGTATCCGGTGCGGATGCAGGCCGCAGCGAATAGTGATCGGCTGATGCGCGGTCTGCCCGCCGAGTTCGTCGCCGCGCACTGGCACAGCGATGTCTTCGATCTGCCGGCAGGCGCCGTCGCGCTGGCCTCCTCCGAGCTGACCGAGGTGCAGGCGTTTCGGCATGGCACGAACGCCTGGGGCCTGTTGTTTCACGCCGAGATGACCGAGCGGATCATCGCGGCGCTGGTGAGCGAGTTCGGCGAAGGATTACGGCGCGCCGGGATCGATGGCGATGCCATACTGGCGGAGGCGCCGCGCCATCTTCCTCATCTGCGCCGGCTCGCCGAGACCGTCTTCGGCCGCTGGGCCGCGCCCATCCAGGGCACGTAGGCGGCACGGCTCCTTGGTGAGCCGCGCTCAGTAGATTACGGACGGCAGCCAGGCCCCGGCGGGCTCGTTGTAAAGCCCGGTGGTCATCAGGGTCATCGGCTGGACGATACGCAGCCCGCTGCTGAGGCACCAGCGCATGAGATCGTTGTTGCGCGTCGGCACGAGGAAGCCCGGGCCGCCGAACGATTGCGCCGCGCCGATCAGCGCCCGCAGATCGTCGTTGGTCGCCTATGCTGTGGCCGAAAAACGCGATCGCCGACGTGTAACCGGTGATGCGGCCGGCGCGCTCGACCACCGCGGCATAGCCGGGCCGCAGCGCATCGCGCATTTCGCCCGTGCGGTCATGGCCGTGGACGCGCACGCAGAGGCGGGCGCACTCGTCGAGATCGCTCGCCTGCGCCGGCCGCACCGTGCATCCGGGAATGGAAATGTTGAGCGCGGGGCCCTGGAACGTGCTCAGCGGCTCGCGCGAGTCGAAGCCAAGCTTGGTGTAGAGACTGAGCGAGCGGCGATGGTACGCCGCCTGAACCAGCCGCACGCCCGGAAATTTGCGCGCCGCCGCGCGCTCCATTGCCGCCAGCATCAGGCGCCGGCCGATGGCGCGGTTCTGGGCCGCCGGATCGACCGTGATCGGTCCGATGCCGGCGATCGGGTTGCGCTCGTCCATGAAATTGCTGCCCACGATGCGGCTGTCGAGTTCCGCCACCACGCGGTAGTAGCCCGGGTTGCGCAGCAGGAACGTGACGACATCGGTCGCCACGGCGGCGCTCGGAAAATCGGGAGGAAAATTGTGCTCCTCGGCGATCTTTTTGAACGCTTCGTAGGCGATTGTGCCGCAGGCCGTCGCGTCCTGCGGTCGGCCCTCGCGCAGTTTGAGCTCCATCGGCGCTGCTCCCGATTCGGATTTGCCGATCGGGGAGGCTAGTCCAAAAGCGTTCGCCGATGAAGACCGGCGCGCTCGGCGCGGGCCCGCTCGAAGGCGAGCAGCCGACGCTTGGTCTCCAGCCCCCAGCGATAGCCGGTGAGCCTGCCGTCGGCCGCGATCGCGCGATGACACGGAATCAGGATCGACACCGGATTGGAGCCGTTGGCGTGCCCGACCGCGCGCGCGGCCGCCGGGCGTCCCAGCCGCGCGGCAATCTCGCCGTAGCTGCGCGTCGCGCCCTCGGGTATCCGGCACAGCTCGCGCCATACGCTGAGCTGAAACGGCGTTGCGCTGACCTCGAGCGCTGCCTCGCAGCTCGCGGTCTCGCCGCGCAGATAGCGCAGCACCGCCTGCGCCGCCGGCCCCGCCGCGTTGTCGTCGCGAACGAGCCGGGCTGCGCGAAAGTCGCGCCGCAGTTCGCTCTCCTGCGTTTCATCGGACTGGTTCACCGATAGCGCGCAGATGGCGCCGTTCGCGGTCACCGCGACGAGCATCCGGCCGAACGGCGAGTCGACGATCGTATAGCTGATCGCGGCTCCCCGGCCGCGCGGTCCCCAGTTGGCCTGGATTATCGAGGGCTGCATGACGATTCGCTCCTCCATCTCGAGCTGCGCGTTTTCCGAAAACTGTGCCGAGCGTTTCGTTTACATTTATAACGACAAACGGCGATGTGCTGACATCGGTAAAACCCCGGATGAGGCGTGTTGTAAAACCTGCGCGCAGCCGCTACGGAAAGATTTTCCGCCTCGCTAATAAATTTACAGTTGCCAGAGGAAAAGCATCGTTTCGATGGGGCTATGGAGTCGATCGCGACGGCACGAATCTTGGGACGCCATCCGGACGCGGCGGCATGACAGGCCGTTGTCCGGTTCGTAAAGTTGTCGGTTCGTAAAAGGGGAGCACGTTATGAGATTGCAGCTTACCGCGATCGCCGCATGCGCCGCACTATTGGAGGCAGGGATCGGTTTTCCGCGGATCACGGCGGCGGTCGGCCGGACGCACGGCCGGGGTATCGTCTACGCGCAGAGTTCAGGTTCGTCCGCGCCGGCCCGGGTGGACGACGCGATGCTCGAGCGCACGGCGGCGGCTTACGTAAGGGTGCGTGACATCTCGATCAAAACCGAACAGGCCATGAACCGGACCAACGACAGCGCCAAGAAGGAGCAGCTCGCGGCGGAGAGCGAGAGCGAGAAGGTGGCCGCGGTCAAAGCCGCGGGGATGGACCCGCAGCAGTACAACAACGTGCTGATGTTGGTGAAGGCGGATACCGGCCTGCAGCAGAAATTCCTGTCCTACGTGCAGAAGATCCGCAGCTCGTCGTAGCGTCGCCCCGGATGACCAGGTCCCGATCATGGGCAACCCGCGGCGGGCGCAACGATTTTCCAGCGATGCTACGTGCTTAGCGGCTCCGGGCTCTCGACCCCGGGGAGCAGCGTGATGTGAGCACGCTGAACACACACGGACGGTATCGCCGCTGCGCGCCGATACCGTCCGTGTGCCGCGCCAATCCCGCGCTCAACCCTTGGGCAATTTCAACACGCGCTCGCCGATGATGTTGTGCTGGATCTCGCTCGAGCCGGCAGCGATGGTGAGGCCGCGCGCAGCCAGCGTGCGCATCGTCCAGCGTCCGCCCTCGACCGCGCCGATCGATTCCTTCATCAGCGTTCCGTACGGCCCCAGCAGTTCGTCGGCGAACATCGCCACCCGCAGGTTCAGCTCCGTCGCGAACAGCTTGCCGAACGAGCTTTCCGGCCCGGGCACCTTGCCCTTGAGCTGCGCGGTGAGGCCGCGATAGCGGCTGAGCCTCAGGCATCGCGCTTCGATCGCGAACTGCGAGAGCTTCTGGCGGACGTACGGATGCGCGTGCGCGGGCATCCCTTCGAATTCGACTTTCTGCGCGAGCTCGATCAGCTCGTTGATGGTGCGTTCGACCGGATGGCGCGTGCCGCCCGAGACCCGCTCCCACATCAGCGTCGCGATCGAGACCTGCCATCCCTGGTTGATTTCGCCGACCAGGTTCTCCTTGGGCACGCGCACGTTGTCGTAAAACACCTCGTTGAATCCCGACTCGCCGGTGATCTGCATCAGCGGCCGGATCGTGATTCCGGGGCTCTTCATATCCACCAGCAGGTAGGAGATTCCCTTGTGCTTGGGCGCCGCCGGATCGGTGCGGACCAGCAGCACCTGCATGTCGGCGCGTTGCGCCAGGCTGGTCCACACCTTCTGCCCGTTGACCACGAAGGAATCGCCCTCGAGCACGGCGCGGGTCTGCAGGCCGGCGAGATCGGACCCGGCGTTGGGCTCGGAATATCCCTGGCACCAGATCTCTTCGCCGGTCAGCATCTTGTGCAGATAGCGTTTCTTCTGCTCTTCGGTGCCGAGCACGATCAGCGTCGGGCCGATGCGATCGATCGCGAGCTGGTTGGCCCCGTACAGCGGCAGGCCCAGGCGCAGCGCCTCGTCCTGGTAGATCGCCTGTTCGATGAGCGAAGCGCCGCCGCCGCCCCATTCCTTCGGCCAGTGCAGCGCCACGTAGCCCGCGTCATACAGCCGCTTATGATATTCGCGCAGGCGCTGCCATCGCGTATCGTCGCTGACGTCGAGCAGGCTGGCGGTCGACGCGCCCATGCCGTCGCCGCGCCGGCCGAACAGCTCGGCCGAAGTCCGCTCGAACCATTCGCGCAGCCGCGCCCGAAACGCCTCCTGTTCGGGTGTGAAACTGAAATCCATGCCGTGCCTCCGCTCGATGGCCGCGATTCGCGGCGCTCGGCAAACTATAGCAATGGCCGGTGCCGGCGCGTTAATGGGACGAGTGAATCGTCGCGCGCATCCCGAACCTCCGCTGCCCGTGCGCGCGATCCAAGTGTCTGATTTTCAATTGACCTTCGCGCGGACTTCGATGCCAGGGATTTGAAGACGCCGAGCTTCGATGCGCAACACGAGCGAAAGCTCTCACCCACTCGACGCCAGTGCGGCGTCGATCTTCCTTTTCAGCGCGGCGTCGGCGCTGCTGCTGGGATGGTCGGCTGCATTGTGCGTTCCCGCCTCGCGTCTTCACGACACACCGCAGCTTGAGCATTTCACGATCGCGGTCTCCGCGCCGGAAAACTCGTCCGGCAATGCAACGCTGATTCCGCGGCTGCTGGCCGACGGCAGGGAATTGCGCGGCGCCGACGTGGCGACGGACGGAAAGTGGATCAGCTACTGGGATCGGACGCTCGACCATCCTGACACCGCCGAGCCGGCGTCGCTTTCATTCGACGCGCGCCGGATGGTGGCCGCGATCGATCGCAAGGGCCATTGCGGTCATGTCAGCGTCAACGTATCCGGCGTCCCCCTATGGAAGGACAGTTGCGATAGCGGCAAGCGCCTCCTCGTTCTGGATCTGCCCGCGGCGGGTTCGCCTTCTCGATGGTCGTACGTCATGTGGACCACCAGCTTTCTCGCGCTTGCCGGGATCGTCGGCGCATGGCGGAGCCGACGGCGGCGCGAACTGTGGCTCGCAATCTATCTTGCGACGCTCCATCTGCTGTTCTGGCTGACGCAACCGGTCGGCCTGCTCACCGACAGCATCAATCAGATGGCCACGCTCGCGCTCAACGCGCGCGGCCTGCCGGGCTACTTTCCGCCGGGATATCCGGTCCTGGTGGGCGCGGGATATCTCGTTTCGCGCACGCACGCCGGCTCGATCGTCACCCTCGTCCAGCACGCGATGACGATCGCGGCGATCTTCTGGTGCTATCGAATGCTCGCGCGTTCGACCGGCGCCGCGGTCGCATTCGCGGCCGCGATCGTGACCGGCGCGGCGGCGCCCACGCTCGCCCTGCCGCAGGGGCTGCTTTCGGAGAACGTGGCGCTGTTCGGAATGGCCGGTGCGCTTTACTTCGCGATCGTTTATCACGAGCGGGGGCAGCCGCTCGCGGGAGTCGGCGCCGGCGTGCTGCTCGGATGGGCCGCGCTGGCGAGGATCGTGCCGCTTGCGGCAGGTTTGCCCGCAATCTTCGCGATCATGATCAACGGTGGCGCGCGCACCGGTCGCTTGCGCGGGTTCGGCACGATCGCCGCCTGCGCCGCGGCGGTGATTGCTGTCCCGCTGCTGTGGTTTGCGGTCGCCTCGGGGAGCTTCGCTCTCAGCAACTCGGTCGGACGCCATTTGTACAATCGGACGATAAGCGACCAGCGTCTGATCGACCCGCAGGGACCGGCGACCGGGCGATTGATGGCGCTGATCGCGCCGCTCTCTCCGGGCGGCGTTCCGCACTGGCAAATCCAGCCGATGCTTCAGCAGCGCGGACTGAGCCCCGGGCAGGTCGAGGCGCTGATGAAGCAGTCCGCGCTCGAAGGCATCCGCATGGCGCCCCTGCGTTATCTGCTCTACTCGCTGCGCCAGAGCTGGAGGCAGTACTTTCTCGATCCGCTCTCGTTCATGCCGTACGCCGCCAACCCGTTCGACTATCCGATCGAGCTGGAACCGGCGCCGCCGCTGGGCGCGAGCGCGAACAGCCTGCGCTGGCGGATGCGCCTGGAGCGCGCGTTTGGTGCCGCCTGGCCGTGCGTCGCGTGGCTCGCGCTCGCGAGTCTGACGCTGATCGGCCTGCTCCGCGAACGGGCCACGTTCGCCGCGCTCGCGATTGTGCCGGCGGGATATATCGTAGCGACCGCGCTCATCGAATACCTGCTGTCGCGCTATAACGCCGCGATCGTTCCGTTCGTCTTCATGCTCGCGGCCGGCGCCATCTGCGCGATGCTGCGCGCGGTCGCATCGTGGCGCGAGCGCTGAGGCGCCGGAGCATCGCCTGGGCCCGATGCTTTGCCGACGGCGGCGGCCCTTTGCTATACCATCTAGGTTTGCACGCGCGCCCGCGCGGGGGCGCGGCGGCGCAGCGCACAAATTCAAGCACACGGATGGGCAAGGCAGATGGCGTTCAAGACGATCAAGGTTCCGGGCAAGGGCGAGAAGATCACGATGGGGTCGGATGGCAAGCTGCGCGTCCCCGACCGGCCGATTATTCCATTCATCGAAGGCGACGGCACCGGCCCGGACATCTGGCGCGCCTCGCAGTACGTCTTCGACAACGCCGTCAAAAAAGTCTACGGCGGCAAGCGCGAAATCGCCTGGATGGAAGTGTGGGCGGGCGAGAAGTCCTATAACCAGTTCCAGAACTGGCTGCCCGACGAGACCGTCGAGGCGTTCAAGGAGTACCTGGTCGGAATCAAGGGACCGCTGACCACGCCGGTCGGCGGCGGCATCCGCTCGCTCAACGTCGCCCTGCGTCAGCTGCTCGATCTTTACGTCTGCCTGCGCCCGGTGCGCTATTTCAAGGGCGTGCCGAGCCCGGTGCGCAATCCCGACAAGCTCGACGTCGTGATCTTCCGCGAGAACACCGAGGACATTTACGCCGGCGTCGAATGGGAGGCCGAATCGCCCGAAGCGAAAAGGGTGATCAAGTTCCTGCTCGACGATATGAAGGTCACCAAGATCCGCTTTCCCAACACCTCCGGCATCGGCATCAAGCCCGTATCGCGCGAGGGCTCCGAGCGGCTCATCCGCGCCGCGATCGACTACGCCATCGCGCACAAGCGCAAGAGCGTCACGCTCGTGCACAAGGGCAACATCATGAAGTTCACCGAGGGCGCCTTCCGCGACTGGGGCTACGCGCTCACCCGCCGCGATTACCAGGGCAAGGCGGTCGGATGGGACGATTGCAACGGGAAGCCGCCCGCGGGACAGATCCTGGTCAAGGACAATATCGCCGACATCACGCTGCAGCAGGTGCTCACCCGGCCGGAGGACTTCGACGTCGTCGCGACCATGAACCTCAACGGCGACTATCTCTCCGACGCGCTCGCGGCCCAGGTCGGCGGCATCGGCATCGCGCCCGGCGCCAATATCAACTACATCACCGGCCACGCGATCTTCGAAGCCACGCACGGCACCGCGCCCAAGTACGCCAACCAGGACAAGGTCAACCCCGGCTCGGTTATCCTGTCGGGCGTGCTGATGCTCGAGCACATGGGATGGCAGGAGGCGGCGGACGGAATCATCCGCGGCCTGGAAAAGACCATCGCCAACAAGACCGTGACGTACGACTTCGAGCGCCTGATGACCGGCGCGAAGCTGCTCAAGTGCTCCGAGTTCGGCAAGGCGATCATCGAAAACATGTAAGGCCGGCGCGCATCCAATTCGGCGCCACGAACGCCCGCGAGCCTCGCTCGCGGGCGTTTCCATTGCGAGCGTAACCTCGTAGGCGCGGATGCGTAATGATCGGCGTGGCAGCGGCGGCGCAACGCTCGAGCGTCGGGCCGAGGGGGATTGAGCCATGATTGTGCGCGATGCGGCGGCAATAGCGATACTTGCGATGGCGCTGGCGGCGGCGCCGGGGCGCGGCGTCGATGCCGGCGTGCCTGTTACGCGCAACGCTCCGGCGCGAATTCTCGCTCAGGCCGATACGGCGCCGAGCGCCGGAGATCGCCCGGCAGACGCTCAGGGCGCGGATCCCGACGCTGAAAACGGCGCGGTCGATTCCATGTCGTCGATGCATATGCCGTCGATGCCGCAATCGTCCATGCCGATGTCATCAATGCCCGAGTCGATGTCTTCGATGCACATGCATGACGACATGCCCGGAATGGGCGCGCATTCGGCGATGGCGTTGCACATGGCGTGGAGCGACACGCGTCCGGAAACCGCCGCGGACCGCGCGCGCGCCGCGCAAATCGTCAAAACGCTGCAGACCGTGCTGGTCAGGTACAAGGACTATCGCGTTGCCGAGGCGGACGGCTTCAAGCCGTTCCATCCCGAGTTGCCGCAGAAGATCTATCACTTCACGCGGTGGCAGAATGGCCTCAAGGCCGCGTTCGAGTTCGACCCGGCCGCGCCGACCTCGCTGTTGTACGAAAAGACCGCGGACGGCGGCTATGAGCTGGTCGGCGCGATGTACACGGCGCCGCGCGGCGCGAGTCAGGCGAAGCTGGATCGGCGCGTGCCGCTGAGCATCGCGCGATGGCATCGCCACGTGAACTTCTGCCTGCCGCCCAAGGGGCGGATGGCGACCGCGGACTGGACGAAATTCGGCCCCAACGGCTCAATCGCGACGCGGGCCGCGTGCGACGCTGCGGGCGGCCGCTTCTATCCCCAGGTCTTCGGATGGATGGTGCATGTCTATCCATGGGCGTCGAGTCTGGAGATGGTCTTTGCGCATTAGGCGCGCGACCGGTGCTGCTCAGGGTTCTATTGTGTGCCTAGCTCTCGCCGATTTAGCTAGTTACCTCAGCATTTGTAGCCTGCTGGTACGCATGTCTTTGAACCACCATGCATAGGTACCGCGCTAGCTCAGCGTACGACACAGCAAGCTTCGCTTCACTCTCTTCAAACAGACTACCCACCCTCAGCGTTTCATCTCCGTAGAACGCAGGCGACCGCCACAGATGCAATACGGAATTTGCTAGTACAACCCGAGCTATATGGAGCGGCGTGATCTGGTTAGCGTCAACTTGCTGCCGTTTAAATGCGACGGTTAGCTCTTCGTAGATCTGCTTCTTAAGATCGTGGCTCGCCGGATATTCAGTTCGCAGAAACTGGAACAAGCTTTTGAGAAAGAGTTCGAACGCCTCCTGTGCGCGACGCACGGCCAAATCATAGTTGAAACGCTGTAGATACGTTTGCGCCTCCACCAAGATCGTGTTTGCCTTAAAATACGAAAGCTGTTCAATCTCGTGCATTTCGGTAAGGGTGAGCACACGATAGTTCGACATATGAAATAGCACCTCAAACATCCGCCACTCAGCGGTGCCTCGACGAAAACACAACCGCTATGAGCGCGAGACTGATCGCTTTCCGCCGCCCCGAGGGCTTGTCCTCCAAGGCCATTTCTTTTTTCTTTTGCGGCGTCTCAAAAGAATAATCCTTTGAGAGATTTTACGCCCAGCTTACGTTCAGGACTATGGGAAGTGACTCGTTTTTCCACAATCAAAAGACGTGCCTCTTCATCTGGGCAAAAGATATAACGCCAGCCTACTAGGAAAATCAGAACTTTGGGCGATTGTACAATTTCAGTGCCCTTACAATGATCGATTGGGCAATCTAGAAGAATGCCAAAACAATTGACGCATAAGCATACCGCTGCGCCGCAGTGACGCGGCGTCGCCGCGCGGCGGATCGGCCGTCATCGGCAATTGCGCGCCGCGCGGTAGCCGGCCTGTTCGGCTTGCGCCGCACTCCCGAAATAGACCCGATCGCGCCACGAGATGCGGCCGTAATAGGGACATCCCGGCCATTCGTAGATACGCGTGCGGCGGTCGCCCACGATCGGTTCCGCCGTTGAGGTCGACGCGTAATTGCCGACCGCCGCGCTGACTGGTGCGCGCTCGTCGCCGACGCCGCTAAGCTGCCGTGAGACGCCGGCGCGGCTCTGCCAGTGCCGCGTGTATTGCGCGGCCAGCGCCGGGTCGTGAATTAGCAGCAGGTTCTCGACGTTGCGATGCTCGGCCGAGAACGTGTAGTTGAAACTCCCCGTGACGACGGTCGCGGCGTCGATCACCATCACCTTGTCGTGCATCAGGCCCGGCGGATGGTCGACCATAACGGGAATGCCGGCGGCGGCGAGCTGTCCGACCGCCCGCGCATCTTCGTGATAGCGGCGGTCGTGAAGCTGGCGATAGTCGACGATCGCGCGCACGCTGACGCCGCGCCGATGCGCCGCGATCAGCGCCGCGACCAGCGGTCCCGGCGTAATCTCGTAGGCCTGGATGAGGACCGATTCGCGCGCTGCGCCGATCGCGTCCTCGAGTGCGCGCCCCGGGTCGCATCCGCCCGGCAACGGCGGCGAGAAGCAGACCTCGATCTGCGCGGCCGACGCGCGCGGCGCCCAGGCGGATAAAAGCAGCACGGCCGCGAGTATGGGAAGTATGCGGGCGGGCGCGCCGGATCTCACCACGAGCGCGCCGACGCGCGCACTCATCGGTCCCCGCTCTTGCGCCGATGGATTCGTTCCGCCTGCCGCGCCATCCCCTCGACCCGCGCGCCGCCAAGATGCGAGATGAGCGCCGCGTGGAGTTCCGCTGCGGCGGCGGCGTCGAAATCGAGGTCCATCGCGCGATAGAGGCCCTCGCGCGTGAGCGCGAGCTCGGCCGGATAGTGCGCGGCGATCTTTTCCGCGAGCATCCGCACCGCGCGCTCGAGCTCGCCGGCCGGCACCACGCGATTGACCAGCCCGATGCGCATTGCCTCAGCCGCATCGATCAGCTCGGCCGTGTAGAGCAGCTCGAAGGCGCGGCCGGCGCCGACCAGGCGCGTGAGATTGTACAGTCCGCCCATCGTGACCGTCGCGCCCACCTTCACCTCGGTAAACCCCAGGCGCGTGCCTTCGGCGGCGATACGGAGGTCGGCGAGCATCGCGACCTCGCATCCGCCGCCCACCGCGTAGCCGTGCACCTGGGCGATGACCGGCTTGTCCATGCGGCGAAAGGCGCGCGCGATCTCCTGTTCGGGGCCGATATGGTCGCGCCAGTGATCGATCAATTCCTGCGGGCGGGGGATTTCCCTCAGATCGGCGCCCGCGCAGAAGGCGCGTCCCGCGCCGCGAATCACCACCACGCGCGCGTCGCGATCGTCGCGTGCCGATTGCGCGGCGGCGACGAGCGCGTGGATCCACGCCTCGTTCATCGCGTTGAGCACGCGCGGGCGGTTGAGCGTTACGTAGCCGATTGCGCCGCTGGGTTCGTAAAGCACCGCCGGTTCCATCGCGCTTCCCCTTTGCGCGTCCGCGGCGCCGCTCAATGGCCCATCTTGAGCAGGTCTTCCTGGGCCCAGCCCTCTTTGAGCGGCACCATGAAGTACGGCGTGAGCGCCATCTTTTTGAACTTCCATTGCCCGTTGTGGCGGACGTACTCGTCGTCATAGCGTGCCGCGACCACGTAGCTCTCGCCTTTGTAGACGGGCTTGGCCTCGAGGTAGGCGAAGCCGCTGGCGCGGTCGCCGTGGACCTCGACCATGTGGTTGTGGATGAACTGGCGCACGCGCGAGAGCGGCGGCTGTTTGCCGCGGCCGGCGCCATCGGGCTTGACCAGCAGGGCGCCGAAGAAGCGGTTGATCTCGGCGCGGCCGTGGGCGTTGCCGAGATGTCCGAACATCACTTCGCCGTCTTCGGTGAAGAGCTCGGCAATCTCGGTGAATTTCGCCTCGTTGATATACTCATGGTAGCGGAAGCGCAAATCGCGGATCGCCTCGATATCCACCAGTTCGCGCACCTTGGACTCGAGCGCAACTACGCGGGCTTCCAGGTCGGCGGGCATGAGAATAAACCTCCCGTTGGTCTAACTCAGGCGTTCTTCGAGGCTTGTGTAACACGGCTTGGCCGCGGCTACCAAGCGCGGATCGCGGAAGGCTGCGCGGCTTCACATCGCGTGCGCCGGCTGATATTGATTCGTGGTCGCATCGGCACGGGCCGCGTTGCGCGGCGCCCGGCGCACCGGCGCCGGGTTAATCTTTGCATGCGCAGCGACGGTCGATATATAAGTTGAACTAACGGAGGAGAGGGACTGGCGGTCCCTCCGGCTTAAGTGTGATCAAGCGTAGGAAAATCGCGTTCATCGGCGCCGGCAATGTCGGCGCCACCTGCGCCCACCTGTGCTTTCTGCGCGGCCTGGGCGATATCGCGCTCTTCGACATCATCGACGGCCTGCCCCAAGGCAAGGCGCTCGACATGCTCGAGTCCGCGCCGGTGCTCGGCGTGGACGTGAATGTCACCGGCTCGACTGACATGAAGATCATCGAGGGCGCTGACTGCTGCGTGGTGACCTCGGGCTCGCCGCGCAAGCCCGGGATGAGCCGCGACGACCTTTTGAAAATCAACGCCGGGGTGATGAACCAAGTCGGCGGCGCGATCAAGCAGCATGCGCCGAATGCCTTCGTGATCGTGGTCACCAATCCGCTCGACGCGATGGTCACGCAGATAAAGCGCGTGACCGGCTTCCCCAAGGAGCGCGTCGCCGGACAGGCCGGCGTGCTCGATTCGGCGCGCTATCGCACCTTCCTCGCCGCCGAGCTCAGGGTCTCGGTCGAAAGCGTCTCGGCGATGGTGCTCGGCGGGCACGGCGACGACATGGTGCCGGTGCGCAGCTATACCACGGCGGGTGGCGTGCCGATCGAACGCATGATCGCGCCCAAGCGGCTCGACGAAATCGAAAAGCGCACGCGCAACGGCGGCGGCGAAATCGTCGAGCTGATGAAGACGTCGTCCTACTACGCGGCCGGCGCGGCAGTGTACCGGATGGTCGAGGCGTTCATCCTCGACCGCAAGCAAGTGCTGCCGTGCGCGGTTTTTCTCGAAGGCGAATATGGCGTGCGCGGGCTCTACGCCGGCGTGCCCGCGGTAATCGGCGCGGGCGGTGTCGAGCGCGTGGTCGAGATTCAACTCACGCCGGCGGAAAAGACCGCCTTCGACAGCTCGGTCGGCCACGTGCGCGAACTGGTCGAGGCGATGGACAAGGCGGTCGCCGGTTGATGCGACTGTCGGGCGTCCGGCGCTAAATCCGGGATTCACTTCAGGATCAAAATCCAGGATAAAAATGAACATCCACGAGTTCCAGGCTAAGCAGGTGCTCGCGCGCTTCGGCGCGCCGGTGCCCAAGGGACAGCCGGCCTCAACGCCCGACGAGGCGGCCGCGGCGTTCCGCGCACTCGGCCAGCCCAAGGCGGTAATCAAGGCGCAGATTCATGCGGGCGGGCGCGGCAAGGCGGGCGGCGTCAAGCTGATCGGATCGGCGGAAGAGGCGCGCGACTTCGCCGCGCGCCTGCTCGGCAAGCCGCTCGTGACGCATCAGACCGGCCCCGAGGGGCGCGTTGTGCGCCGGGTCTATGTCGAAGAGGCGAGCCAGGTCGCGCGCGAGCTTTACCTGGGCATGGTGGTCGATCGCAAAGCGGCGGCGGTCGCGATCATCGCCAGCACCGAAGGCGGCATGGAAATCGAAGAGGTCGCCGCCAGGACGCCGGAGAAGATCATCACCGACCCGATCGATCCGCTGATCGGGATGGCGCCGTTCCAGGCGCGCCGCATCGCCTTCGCGCTCGGACTCAAGGACAAGCAGGTCGGCCAGTTCGCCGCGCTGCTCGGCGCGCTCTACAAGGCCTTCGTCGAGACCGACGCTTCATTAATCGAGATCAATCCGCTGGTGGTGACCGCCGACGGCCGCGTGATTTGTCTCGACGCGAAAATTTCCTTCGACGACAACGGCCTGTTCCGCCATCCGGATATCCGCGAATTGCGCGATCCCAACGAGGAGGATCCGGCCGAGACCGAGGCCGCCAAGTACGAGCTGAGCTACGTGCATCTCGACGGCAATATCGGATGCATGGTCAACGGCGCGGGGCTCGCGATGGCGACGATGGACATCGTCAAGTACTACGGCGCCGAGCCGGCGAACTTTCTCGACGTCGGCGGCGGCGCGAACGCGCAGAAGATCGCGGCCGCCTTCCGTATCCTGCTCTCCGACTCGCGCGTCAAGGCGGTGCTGATCAATGTCTTCGGCGGGATCATGCAGTGCGACGTGCTGGCGCGCGGCGTGGTCGATGCGGCGCGCGAGGTCAAGCTCAGCGTGCCGCTGGTGGTGCGGATGGAAGGCACTAACGTCAAAGAGGGCAAGCAGATCCTCGCGGAATCGGGCATCAAGGTGATTGCGGCCAACGACATGGCCGACGCGGCGCGCCGCGTGGTCGAGTCGATCGGCCGATAGGACACAGATTCGATGAGCATCCTGGTCAACAAGAACACCCGCGTCCTGACCCAGGGCATCACCGGCGCAACCGGCCAGTTTCACACGCGCGCCTGCCGCGACTACGGCACGCAGATGGTCGGCGGCGTGGTGCCGGGCAAAGGCGGCACGGACTTCGAGGGAATTCCGATCTTCGACACGGTCGAGCAGGCACGCAGGGCGACCGGGGCCAACGCCACCGTGATCTACGTGCCGCCGCCGTTTGCCGCCGACGCGATCCTCGAGGCCGCGGCCGCCGGATTGGAGCTCATCATATGCATCACCGAGGGCATCCCGGTGCTGGATATGGTGAAAGTAAAGCATTACTTGAAGGATGGCCGATCGCGCCTCATCGGCCCGAATTGCCCGGGTGTCATCACGCCCGGCGAATGCAAGATCGGTATCATGCCCGGCTACATTCATAGGGCCGGCAGGGTTGGAGTGATCTCCCGCTCCGGCACGCTGACCTACGAGGCGGTGCATCAACTGACCCAACTGGGTATCGGCCAGTCGACGTGCGTCGGAATCGGCGGCGATCCGATTATCGGCACGAATCAGATCGATGTGCTCGAGTTGTTCAACAAGGATTCGGCGACCGACGCGGTGATCTTCATCGGCGAGATCGGCGGCACCGCCGAAGAGGAAGCCGCCGCATACATCAAGCAGAATTTTAAAAAGCCGGTGGTGGCGTTCATCGCCGGACAGACCGCGCCCAAGGGACGGCGGATGGGTCATGCCGGCGCAATCATCTCCGGCGGGCACGGCGGCGCCGCGGACAAGATTGCGGCGTTGAAGGCCGCGGGCATCAGCGTCGCGATGAGCCCGGCCGAGTTGGGCGTCACGATGAAGGCCGCGCTCGACGGGCGCAAAAACTGACGACGGGATTATTCATCAGGGAGTCGGCACGGCAAGAGCGGATGGCGATCGAACGGACATTGGCAATCATCAAACCCGACGCGTTCGCGCGCGGACTCACGGGCGATATCATCAAGCGGATCGAAGCTTCGGGACTCAAGCTGCGCGCGATGCGTCTGGTGCGGCTGGCGCGCGCGCAGGCCGAGGCGTTCTACGAGGTGCACAAGGCGCGGCCGTTTTACGGCTCGCTCTGCGAGTACATGTCCTCCGGCCCGGTCGTGGTGATGGCGCTCGAGGCTGACGGCGCGATCGTAAAGTGGCGCGAGCTGATGGGCGCGACCGATCCGGCGAAGGCGGCGGCGGGCACGATTCGCAAGGACTTCGGCATGGACGTCGAAAAGAACGCCACCCACGGCTCGGACGCTCCCGAGACGGCCGCCCGCGAAGTCGCATTTTTCTTCAGCAGCCTCGATCTCGCCGGCTAAAGCCTGCCCGAGCGCCGCTGCGCGAATCGCCGGTTTGTGCGCCGTGCGGTGCTATGGCTGCCTCTCCGAACCCGCGGCATTTTCGTTTAGACTCAACTCCCGTGAGCGTGGAAATTCATCCGGCGCATCGCGCCACCCTCGCGGACGCGCCGCAACGGGACATCCGCGAACTGACGCTGGACGAAGTTGAGGAGTTCGTTGCGGCTGCGGGCGAGCGCGCGTTTCGCGCGCGCCAGGTGATGGGCTGGCTGTGGCAGCGGGACGCCGCCTCGTTCGACGCGATGTCCGATCTGAGCGTCGGCTTCCGCGAATACCTAAAGCATAACTTCAAAATTGGCCCGACGCCCGCCGCCGTCGTCTCCCGCTCCGCCGACGGCACGCGCAAGCTGCTGGTCGCACTCGCAGATGGCGAGGCGATTGAAAGCGTGATTATTCCGGCCGGCGATCGCGTCACGCTCTGCCTCTCTAGCCAGGTCGGATGCGCGATGGCGTGCGAGTTTTGCGCCACCGCGCGCATGGGATTGCGCCGCAATATGACCGCGGCGGAAATCGTCGGGCAGATAGCCGCCGCGCGGCGCGAACTTGCGCCGGGCGAGGAATTGACCAATTACGTTTTCATGGGGATGGGCGAGCCGCTGGCCAACTACCAGCGCCTCGCGCGTGCGCTCAGGATTATCACGTCGCCGTGGGGGATGGGGATCTCGCCGCGCCGCCTCACGGTTTCCACCGTGGGTCTGATTCCGGCAATGGAGCGGCTGCTCGCGGAATTTCCCTCGCTCAACGTCGCGGTGTCGCTGCACGCGACGACCGATGAATTGCGCGATCGCCTCGCGCCGATCAACAAACGCTATCCCTTGAAGGCGCTGATCGAGGCGTGCGCCGCCCTGCCGATCAAGCGGCGCGACCGCGTGACGTTCGAGTACGTGATGCTGGCCGGGGTCAACGACTCGCCGGCGGACGCTCATCGCCTGGTCAAAATGCTCGGTGAGGTGAAGGCCAAGGTCAACCTGATAATTTTCAATCCGTTTCCCGGCGCGGGGTTTGCGCCGTCGTCGCGAGCCGCGGTCGAGGGCTTTCAAGCGATCCTGCGGCAGGGTAATTTGACCGCTACAATTCGCGAAAGCCGGGGGCAGGATATCGCCGCCGCATGCGGTCAGCTCTACGCGGAGCGGCGCTCCGGCTAAAAGGGAACGGACGCGCGCAATGAGCAGGACGATTCTCGGCGTGATCGGCGGGAGCGGGTTCTACCAGATGCCGGGACTTAGCGCCGTCGAGCAGGTCGAACTGACGACCCCGTTCGGCAAGCCCTCGGATCCGTTCTTTCGCGGCCGTCTCGGCGATTGCGACGTGGTGTTTCTTTCGCGTCACGGCCGCGGCCATCGCCTGCTGCCCTCGGAGCTGAACTATCGCGCGAACGTGTACGGGATGAAGCAGCTCGGGGTCAGTCACCTGGTCTCGGTCAGCACCGCGGGCAGCATGAAGGAGGAATTGCGCCCGGGCGACCTCGTCGTACCCGACCAGTTCATCGATCACACGTACAAGCGGCCGGCGACCTTCTTCGGTAACGGGATCGTCGCGCACGTCTCGCTGGCCGATCCGGTGTGCCGCGCGCTCGTGCGCGAGCTTTACGAGTCGGCCCGCGAAGGCGGCGCACGCGTCCACCACGGGGGCGCGTACCTGTGTATCGAGGGACCGCAGTTCTCGACCCGCGCCGAGTCCAATCTCTACCGGCGCTGGGGCGTCGACGTGATCAGCATGACGGCGATGCAGGAGGCGCGGCTCGCGCGCGAAGCCGAGATGTGTTACGCCGCGCTGGTGCTGGTGACCGACTACGACTGCTGGCACGAGAGCGTGGCGGCGGTGGATATCGGCGAGATCCTGCGCGTGATGCGGCTCAACGTGGAACGGGCGCAGGGCGCGGTCGCGGTGCTGGCGCGGCGCATCGCGGTACGCGAGCGTACGTGCAGCTGTCCCGACGCGCTGCGCGACGCGATCATCACCGACCGCTCGGTTATCCCGCCGAAGACCGCCGCCGATCTGCGGCCGTTAATCGGCAAGTACCTGCAGTGATCCGGCGCTCGGCCCCGAACCTTCGCAACCGTTGTAATTTCAAAGTCCGACGAGGAGAGCGATGACACCCAGAGCGGCGCAGGTTTTCCGATGAGCATCGTAGTGGTCGGTTCGATCGCCTACGACACGATCGAAACTCAGCAGGGCCGGGCGGACGAGGTGCTGGGCGGCTCGACCAGCTATTTCGCGCTCGCCGCGCGCTTCTTCTCGCCGGTGAGCATCGTCGGCGCAATCGGCGTGGATTTCCGCGAGCAGGACATGCGCCTGTTCACCGAGCGCAATATCGACGTGCGCGGACTCGAGCGGCGCAACGGCCTGACCATGCGCTGGCACGGGCGCTATCACGAGGACATGAACAAGCGCGACACCATAAGTCTCGGGCTCAACGTGTTCGCCGATTTCGCGCCCGAGCTGCTGCCCGACCAGCGCCGCGCCGACTACGTGTTTCTCGGCAATATCGCGCCCGAACTGCAAAGCCGCGTGCTTGCGCAGGTGCAGAGCCCCAAGGTGGTCGCCGCCGATACGATGAACCATTGGATCGAGAACGAGCGGCCGGCGCTGATGCGCCTGCTCGCGCGCGTCAACATCCTGACCGTCAACGACGACGAGGCGCGGATGCTCAGCGGCGAGCACAACCTGGTGCGTGCCGGGCGCGCAATCCTCAAGATGGGACCCGACACGGTGCTGGTCAAGCGCGGCGAGTATGGCGTGCTGCAGTTCAGTTCGGGCGCGATGTTTGCGGTACCCGCCTATCCGCTCGAGGAAGTGATCGATCCCAGCGGTGCGGGCGACACGTTCGCCGGCGCCTTCATGGGGTTCCTCGCGCGCCATGGCCGCGTCACCGAGCCGATCCTGCGCACCGCGGTGGTCTATGGCAGCGTGCTCGCGTCGTTCGTGGTCGAGCGCTTCTCGCTCGAGCGCCTGGTCACGCTGACGTGGGAAGAGATTGACCGGCGCTACCGCGCCTTCATCGAGCTGACCGATTCGCAATACGCACGATGGAACTCTCGGTAGTTGTTCCGCTCTACAACGAGCGCGACAACCTGGCTCCGCTGCATCGCGAGCTCGCGCACGTGCTGGGATCGGCCGCCGCCTCATACGAGATACTGTTCATCGACGACGGTTCGACCGACGGCAGCGCCGAGGTGCTGCGCACGATCCGGAGCGAGGACGCGCACGTGCGCGTCGTTCGCCTGGCGCGGAACTCGGGCCAGACCGCGGCGCTGGCCTGCGGGCTGCATCGCGCCGCCGGCGACGTCGTCGTCGCCATCGACGGCGACGGTGAAAACGACCCGGCGGATATTCCGCGGCTGCTGAGCAAGCTCGGCGAGGGCTACGATCTCGTGAGCGGCTGGCGCACCGAGCGATGGGCGGGCGCGCGGCTGAGCCGGCGGCTGCCCTCGGTCGCCGCCAATCGGTTGATTTCATGGATGACGGGCGTGCGGCTGCATGACTACGGCTGCACGCTCAAGGCCTACCGTCGCGACCTGGCGCATCGCCTGATGCTGTACGGGGAGATGCATCGCTTCGTCCCGGCGATTGCCGCGGAGCAGGGCGCGCGAATCGCCGAGGTCGAAGTCGGATTTCGGCCGCGGCGCGCGGGAAAATCGAAATATGGACCAGGACGGATAGTCCGCACTTTACTTGACCTGTTGACGGTTAAATTCCTGTCAGGCTATTCGACGCGTCCGATTCAGGTCTTTGGCGCGATCGGACTCGTCATAGGACTCATCGGCGCCATGTGGACCGCTATACTGGTATTTGAGAAGATAGTCCTCGGCCGCGCGCTGCACGATCGGCCGGCGCTGCTGCTGGCGATCCTGATGGTCATCGTGGGGGTGCAGTTTATCAGCATCGGCTTGCTCGGCGAGATGCTCACGCGCACCTACCACGAATCGCAGGACAAGCCGGTGTACGTGATCAAAGAGGAATTTTGAATCCTGGCTGCCATATCGAATCCGAGGTCTGCCGTAAGCAATGAATATAGCGGTCGTGGGTACGGGCTACGTGGGGTTGGTCAGCGGAACCTGCTTTGCCGAAAGCGGCAACGAGGTGGTGTGCGTCGATATTGACGCCGCGCGGATCGAGCAGCTCAGGGCGGGACAGGTGCCGATTTACGAGCCCGGGCTCGAGGAGCTGGTGCGGCGCAATGTGAAGGAGGGCCGGCTGAGCTTCAGCACCGAGCTGCGCGGCGCCGTCGGCGCCTCGATGGTCTCGTTCATCGCGGTCGGCACACCGATGAGCAAGAGCGGCGCGGCCGACTTAAGCGGCGTAATGCGGGCGGCTGAGGAGATCGCCAAAGCGGTCGCCGGCTACCACATAATCGCGATCAAAAGCACGGTGCCGGTGGGGACCAACGACCGCGTGCGCGAAGTCGTCAGCCGCGTCGCCGCCCATCGCGTGGACGTCTGCTCGGTGCCCGAATTTCTCAAGGAGGGCTCGGCGATCGAGGATTTCATGCGGCCCGATCGCGTGGTCATCGGATCGAACAGCGAGCAGGCGACTGCGATCCTGCGCGAGCTGCATGCGGCCTTCCTGCGCACCGACAACCCGGTGATCGTGATGGACCCGCGCTCGGCCGAGCTGACCAAGTACGCGTCCAACGCGATGCTGGCGATGCGCATCTCGTTCATCAACGAGATGGCGAATCTGTGCGAAGCGGTGGGCGCCGAAATCGCCGACGTGCGGCGCGGCATGGGCGCCGACCGGCGCATCGGCTCGCAGTTCCTCTTTCCCGGCGCAGGCTACGGCGGCTCGTGCTTTCCCAAGGACGTGCAGGCGCTGATCCACAGCGCCGCCGAGCACGATCTCGACTTTGCGCTGCTGCGCGCGACCGACGAGGTCAACGTGCAGCAGAAGCGCATCATCGCCAGGCGCGTGAAGCAGCACTTCGGCGAGGACCTCAGCGGCCGCGCCTTTGCCGTGTGGGGTCTCGCTTTCAAACCGCGCACCGACGACATGCGCGAGGCGCCTTCGCTCGCGGTGATCGAGGAGCTGCTGGCGGCGGGGGCGCGCGTGCGCGCGCACGATCCCGAGGCGCTCGGCTCGGCGCGGCGCATCTTCGGCGAGCGCATCACCTACCACGAGAACAACTACGACGCGCTGGTGGGCGCCGACGCGCTGATCATTCTCACCGACTGGAACGAGTTTCGGCATCCGAATTTTCAGCGCATTCGCACCACGCTCAAGTCGCCCGTCATCTTCGACGGGCGCAACCTGTACGATCCGGCGCTGATGAAAGCGCTTGAGTTTCGCTACTACTCGATTGGCCGGCGGCCGATCTGACGCGCGGCGGGAGGACTTTCAGGATGCGAGTGCTGGTCAGCGGCGGCGCCGGCTTCATCGGCTCCCATACGGTGGACGCGCTGGTGGCGCGCGGCGTTCATCAGGTGTCGGTCATCGACAACCTTGCGGCGGGCAAGCGCGAACAGGTAAACGCGGGCGCCCGCCGGTACGAGGTTGATGTGCGCGACGCCGATGCCGTGCGCAAGGCGATCGAGCGTGAGCGGCCCGAGGTGCTCGTGCACCTGGCGGCGCAGATGGACGTGCGGCGTTCGGTCGCCGACCCGGCCTTCGACGCCCAGGTCAACCTGGTCGGCTTTCTCAATTTGATGGAGGCGGGGCGCGCCAACGGGCTGCGGCGCGTGGTGTTCTCTTCCACCGGCGGCGCGATCTACGGCGAGCAGGAGCGTTTTCCGTGCGACGAGGAGCATCCACTGCGGCCGGTCAGCCCCTACGGCGTGGCCAAGCTGGCGACGGAGAAGTACCTGTTCTTCTATCGCGCGCAGTACGGAATCGATTATGTCGCGCTGCGCTATGCCAACGTGTATGGACCGCGCCAGGACCCGCATGGCGAAGCCGGCGTGGTGGCGATCTTCTGCGGGCGGATGCTCGAAGGACGCCCGGCGACGATATACGGCGACGGCGGCCAGACCCGCGACTATGTATTCGTCGACGATGTGGTGCGGGCCAACCTGGCCGCGCTCGAAAGCGCCGCCGCGGGCGCTTTCAACATTGGCACCGGCGTCGAGACCAGCGTGAAGCAGCTTCACGAGACACTGGCGCGCATCGCGGGCGTCAGCCGCGCGCCGGAATTCGGACCCGCGCGCCCCGGCGAGCAGCGCCGCTCGGTCATCCTGCCCGAGCGCGCGGCGCGCGAGCTCGGATGGCGTCCGGAAGTGGAGCTGTCGAGCGGATTGGCCAGGACGTTCGAGTTTTTTCGCAAGCGCGCGGCGCGCTAAGTCAAATCTGCTATGCTTAAGGCTGCGGCGGCCGCCATGACGGCGGCCGTGTCGTTATCGCTGAGCACATGACCGATCCGGCCCTCATCCGCAATTTCTCGATCATCGCGCATATCGACCACGGCAAGTCCACGCTGGCCGATCGTCTGCTCGAGCGTACCGGCGCGCTCAGCCGGCGCGAACTCAAGGAGCAGTTTCTCGACTCGATGGATCTCGAGCGCGAGCGCGGGATCACGATCAAGGCGCGCTCGGTGCGCCTCAACTATGCGGCGCGCGACGGCCGCACCTACGTGCTCAATCTGATCGACACGCCGGGGCACGTCGATTTCGCCTACGAGGTTTCGCGCAGCCTCGCCGCGTGCGAGGGCGCGCTGCTGGTGGTGGACGCGAGCCAGGGAGTCGAGGCGCAGACGCTGGCCAACGTTTACATGGCGCTCGACCATGGCCTGGAAATCGTGCCGGTGATCAACAAGATCGATCTGCCGGGGGCCGATGTCGAGCGCACGCGCGCGGAGATCGAGGAGATCATCGGGCTGGACGCCGCGCACGCGATCCTGACCAGCGCCAAGGAGGGCGTCGGAATCGAAGAGGTGCTCGAGGCGGTGGTGGCGCAGATTCCGCCGCCGCGGGCGACGCCGGATACGCCGACGCGCGCCCTCATCTTCGACAGCTGGTACGATGTCTATCAAGGCGCCATCGGACTGGTGCGCGTCTTCGATGGCGGGCTCAGGCGCGGGATGCCGGTGCTGCTGATGGGAACCGGCAAGGCCGGCGAAGTGATGCGGCTTGCTCATTTCACCCCCTTCGAGGTGGAAGTCGAAGAGCTCGGGCCGGGCGAGGTCGGAATGGTCGCGGCCAACATCAAGACCGTCGCCGACATGCGCGTCGGCGACACCGTTACCGACGCCGAGCGTCCCGCGGCCGCGCCGCTGGCGGGGTTTAAGGAACTCAAGCCGATGGTGTTCGCGGGGCTTTATCCGACCGAGGCTAATCAGTACGGCGCGCTGCGCGACGCGATCGACAAGCTCAGGCTGAACGACGCGAGCCTGATCTTCGAACCGGAAACCTCGCAGGCGCTGGGCTTCGGCTTTCGCGCCGGATTTTTGGGCCTGCTGCACATGGAGATCGCGCAGGAGCGGCTCGAGCGCGAGTTCGGGCTGAATCTGGTGATCACCGCGCCCACCGTCGCCTACCGCGTGCGTCGGAGCAACGGTGAGCTGCTGATGGTGGACAATCCGTCGCGGCTGCCCGACGAGTCCGAGATCGAGGCGATCGAGGAGCCGTTCATCCTGGCTTCGATCCATGTGCCGCAGGAGTACCTGGGCGCGGTGATGAGCCTGTGCGAAGAGCGCCGCGGCGTGCAGCGCGACCTGCGCTTCGCCGGGCGCGGCCGCGCGCTGCTGCATTACGAGATGCCGCTGGCCGAGGTCGTGTTCGACTTTTACGATCGCCTGAAGTCGGTGAGCCGCGGTTACGCCTCGCTCGACTATGAATTTCTGGACTTCCGGCCGGAGTCTCTGGTTAAATTGGATTTGCGCATCAATGGAGACGTGGTGGACGCGCTCTCGGTGATCGTGCATCGCGACCGCGCCTATGAGCGCGGGCGCGCGCTGTGCGAAAAGATGCGCGAGCACATCCCGCGGCAGATGTTCGAGGTTGCGATCCAGGCCTCGATCGGGGCCAAGATAATCGCGCGCGAAAGTGTCAAGGCGCTGCGCAAGAACGTGACCGCCAAGTGCTACGGCGGCGACATCACCCGCAAGCGCAAGCTGCTGGAGAAGCAGAAAGAGGGCAAAAAGCGCATGAAGCAGGTGGGCAGAGTCGAAATTCCGCAGGAGGCGTTTCTGGCCCTGCTCAAAGCCGGCGCGTAGGGCTTCATTGTGGCTTCACCCTCGACCAATCTGCGCAAGCATGCGCCGGGCGAGGCGCTGCCGGCGCCGCAGCCGCCGCAGGCCGGCGACACCGGGCGCTCGGAACTGCGCGAATGGACCGAAGCGATCGTCATCGCCTTCGTGCTTGCGCTGGTGCTGCGCACCTTCCTGGTGCAGGCCTACAAAATTCCTTCCGGGTCGATGGAACCGACGCTGGACATCGGCGACCACATCATGGTCGACAAAATCCGCTACGGCCTGCGCGTGCCGGATTCGTTTTTCGGCCTGACCCCGCTGGCGAGCGAGATTCCCTACGGGCGTTACATTGTGCATTTTGCCACCGTCCATCGCGGCGACGTGGTGGTATTCGTTTTTCCACAGGACGAGAGCAAAGACTTCATCAAACGCGTCATCGGAGTTGCGGGCGACACGGTGCAAGTGAAAAATGGCAAGGTGTTCTTGAACGGCCAGCCGATGCCCGATCCGCACGCGCATTTCGAGATTCCCGCCGGCGACCGCTCGCTCTACTCGCCGCGCGACAATTTCGGCCCGGTGACGGTGCCGCCCGGCGAATTCTTCATGATGGGCGACAACCGCGACCGCAGCTATGACAGCCGCTTCTGGGGATTCGTGAAGCTCGACCAGGTCGAAGGCCGCGCGATGTTCATATATTGGTCGTGGAGCGCGGACGACGGATCGTTCCTGGGCATTCGCTGGAGTCGTTTCGGCAAGGCGATCCATTAGCGGCGCGAGAGGGGGCTAGATCCAGTGTCGGACGAATCCAATGACCGGGTAGGCGCGCTGCTCGAGCAGCTCGGAGCGCGTTTCGAGCTGGTGCTGGAAGCGGTTTCCGGGTTCGGCGGCCGGCTGGATGCGCTGCGCGAGGAAGTCGTCGGACAGTTCACCGAGGTGGGGCGGCAGATCCGGTTTCTCTCCGAGCAGATCGCGGAGAATCGCGACGCGATCGCGAGCGTGCGCGCGGATATCGGCGCCGAAGTCGTGCGCCTGGGCGAAACCCTCGGCGCCACGCGGGTCGAGTTCCGCGAGCAGCTGGGCGCGCTCAAAATGGCGCTGCAGAACGAGATGGGCGTGCGCGCCGCGCAAGCGCGCGATCAGCTCTCCGAGGAGGTCTCGCGCCGCGCCGAGGCCGTCCGTATCCAGCTCGGCCAGGAGATTGACGGTCTGCGCGAGAGCCTGCGCGCCGACAACGCGCGGCGCGCTCCCGCGCGCGAGGTGCCGGGCGACGCGGCGGCGCAGATCAAGGCCGAAGTCGTCGCCGCCGCCGAAGGCGTCACCAAGAAACTGTCAGCCGAGCTCAAGCATACCAACAAGGCGGTCGCGGAGTTGACGCGCAAGTTCGAGCGCTTCGACGACCGCATCACGATTCAAAGCCGCGACCAGGAGCAGCGCGTACGCAAGCTGGAGCGCGGCGGGCGCAAGGCCGGCTGAGGCAAAGGCGCCCCAGGGAGGGCAAGGCGCGAAGCCGGCGCACTGTTTATCGACAGGACTTCGAGTTATCAACAGCTTCTCCCGGCGTCAGGCATGATCCATACGAAGCCCGGTTCTTGACCATGCCGGGCCGGCGCCGGAAAATGAAAGTCAGCCTTTAATCCGCCCCGGCGAGGGTGGAAAGGGTGGAACAGATGAGATTGCGTATTTCAGGATCCGGCTGCGCGTGCAGGCGGATCCTTTTTTATCCGCGGCTTGCGGGTCGGCCGTGCGACCATCGCCATGGCGGCATGGCTCCGTGCCGATGAGCGCGCACGGCAATTTCAAGCCGCGCCAGGCGCTCGACGCCGCCGCTATTGCGCGCTCGGTCAAGCGAATCGCGCACGAGATTCTGGAACGCAACGACGGCGCGGCCAACGTCGCGCTGATCGGCGTGGTGCGCCGCGGCGCGCACCTGGCGGCGCGGCTGGCCGCGGCGCTGGAGGAGGCGGGCAAGCCGGCGATTCCGGTCGGCACGCTCGACATCTCCTCGTATCGCGACGACGGACGCGGTGCGCCGGGCGACCCGCGGCTGCTCGGCCGCGAGATACCGTTCGCGCTCGACGGTGTGCGCGTGGTGCTGGTTGACGACGTGCTCTATACCGGCCGGACCGTGCGCGCGGCGCTGGACGCGCTGGCCGACCTGGGTCATCCGGAGGCGGTTCAGCTCGCGGTGCTGGTGGATCGCGGCGAGCGCGAATTGCCGATCCGCGCCGATTACGTCGGGCGCAATATCGACGCGCCGCGCGATCAGCGCGTGTATGTGCGGCTGGCCGAGGTGGACGGCGTGGACGAAGTGGTGATCGGCGGCGGCAAAAGGTCGCCGACGGCGTGAAGGCGATGGCGCGACTGGGCAAAAACGACATCGTCTCGATCGAGGATTTGGCCACCGGCGAAATCGAGCGCATTTTCGAGCTTGCCGATTCATTCGCCGCCATTCTCGAACGGGGCGAGACCCAGGAGCTGGCGCGCGGCCTGATCATGGCCACGCTGTTCTACGAGCCCTCGACGCGCACGCGCTTGAGTTTCGAGTCGGCGATGCATCGGTTGGGCGGCGCGGTCATCAGCTCCGCCGACATGCATGCGTCCTCCGCCGCCAAGGGCGAGACGCTGGCCGACACCGTGCGCGTGGTCGGCGCCTACGCCGACCTGATCGTGGTGCGCCATCCGCGCGACGGCGCGGCGCGCGTCGCGGCCGAGTACGCGTCGTGCCCGGTGATCAACGCGGGCGACGGCAGCCGCGAGCATCCCACGCAGACGCTGTGCGATCTCTACGTGCTGCGGCGCAAGAAGGGCAGCCTGCACGGGCTGACGGTGGCGATCTGCGGCGATCTCAAATTCGGCCGCACGGTGCATTCGCTGATCTACGCGCTGGCGCGCTTCGGCGCGAATATCCTGGCCGTGCCGTACAACGGGATGAGCGTGCCCGAGTACGTGCTCGAGCGGGTCGCCGCCGAGCGGCGCTACGCGCTGTCGACGGTCACGATGGAAGAATTGCGCTCGCTGGCGGGCGGCATCGACGCGCTTTACCTGACCCCCAGCGCGCCCCATCAGATGGCGCTTTTCACCTCGGGGGTGCAGGCCGAGAACGTGCCTCCGGCGGCTGCGCCGCCGGCCGCGCTCGACGCGTTTTACCTCACCCGTCTGCAGCGCGAGCGCATGGAAGACCGGCCGGCCGGGGCCGGCGCTTACGGTCATTTCGACGCGCGCGCGCTCAAGACCAGCCGCACCCAGGCCGCCGTGGTGATGCATCCGCTGCCGCGCACCGACGAGCTGGCCTATGAACTGGACACCGACCCGCGCGCCGTGTACTTCGAGCAGGCCGCGGCCGGCGTGCCGGTGCGGATGGCGCTGATCGCGTGGCTGCTGGAGCAGGACGGCGTCGCGCGGGCGCGCGCGGCCGCGCCGGCGCTCGCGATTCGCTTCAAGGCGCATCCCGGACCGCGTTGTCAGAATTCGGGATGCATCAGCCGCCACGAGGGCGCCTACCTGGCGCCGCGCTTTCGCCTCGGCCGCGCGGGCGACGCCGCCGCGCTGGCGCTGACTTGCGAGTTCTGCGAACGCGAACTCAGGATCGAGTTCGTCGGCAACGCGCGCACGCGGCGTTACTATCGCTTCGATCGCAACCTCTACGGATACGTGCGGCGCTGGATCGAGGAGGGATCGCTCGCTGTATTCGAGAGCGTCAAGCAGGCCGAAGAAAGCGGCTACGAACCTTACCGTCGCGGGCCGCAGCGCGAGATCATGAACGCCGAAGAGGTCGCGGCGGCGTGCCGGGCGCTGGCCGGGCAACTGGTCGCGGACCTGCCCGATCTCGCCGCGGTTACACTGGTCGGCGTGGTGAGCCATGGCGCGCTGCTGGCGATGCGCCTGCGCGACCTGCTGGAGGCCGACGCGCACGTGCGGCCGCCGTGCGTCGCGCTGGACGTGTTCGGCGGCGAGGCCGCGTTCCATGCGCTCGACGGCGGCGGTCCGCTCGAGGTCGAGGATCGCACGATCGTGCTGGTCGACGACGTGATCAACAGCGGATGGACGGTGCAGCGCGCGATGACCGCGCTCTGGCAGCGCGGCCGGCCGGCCGCGGTCAGGCTGGCGGTGCTGATTGACCGCGGCCATCGCGCCGTGCCGATCCGGCCCAATTACGTCGGCAAGAATATCCCGACCGCGCGCGCCGAGCGCGTGCAGGTGCGGCTCGCCCCGCCCGAGAGCGCGCCGGCCGCGCGCACGCGGGGCCAGGACCGGGTGGTCGTGTATTCGATGGTCGAATCGCTGCGGGAGGGGGAGAGCGCCGGATGAGCCGTATCCTGCTGCGCGGCGGCCGGCTGATCGATCCGGCGCGCGCCGTTGACGAAGTGTGCGACGTGCTCATCGGGGGCGGCGCGATCGAAGCGGTCGCGGCGCGTCATCCCGCGCAAGGGCCGGCGGATGCGACGCCGATCGACGCGACCGGATGCTGGGTCGTGCCCGGGCTGGTCGATCCGCACGTGCATCTGCGCGACCCGGGCTTTCCCGAGAAGGAGACGATCGCGACCGGGCTTCGCGCGGCGGCTGCCGGCGGCTTCACCGCGGTGGCGGCGATGGCCAACACGGCGCCGGTGAACGACACGCCTGAAGTGACGCGCTACATGCTCGCAGCCGCTGCCGGGGTTCGCGCGGCGCGACTGGTGCCGGTTTCGGCGGTCACGCGCGGACTGGGCGGGCGCGCCACGGTGGACTTCGCCGCGATGATCGAGGCCGGCGCGCGGCTGTTCTCGGACGACGGCATTCCGATCGACGACCAGGCCGTGCTGCGCGCGGCGATGGAGCAGACCGGCCGGCTCGGCTTCGTCATCTCGCTGCACGAGGAGGATCGCGCGCTGACGGCGCGGGGCGCAGTCAACGCCGGCGAAGTGTCGAAGCGGCTCGGGGTCGCCGGCATTCCCGCCGCGGCCGAGATCGAGCGCGTGCGGCGCGACCTGGCGCTGGCGATAGGCGCGGGCGCGCCGGTGCATGTCGCGCACGTGTCCACCGCCGAATCGCTGGACCTCATCCGTGCCGCGCGCAAGCGCGGCGCGCAGGTCACCTGCGAGGCGACACCGCATCATTTCGCGCTCGACGAGCGTGCGGTGCTGCGCTTTGGGCCGGACGCGAAGATGGCGCCGCCGCTTCGTTCGCAACGCGACGTGGCTGCGGTGCTGGCGGCGATCGCCGACGGCACGATAAATATGATTGCTACCGATCACGCGCCGCACGATTCCGGTTCCAAGCGAATGGAGCGGCTGGCCGGGATCTTCAGCCGCGATCGCGATTGTCCGCGGCTCGCCGAAGATGCGGGCGAGGCGCTGACGGAGGCGGCCAACGGCGTGGTCGGACTCGAGACCGCACTCGGCCTCGCGCTCGAGCTGGTGCATCGCGGCGTTATCAGCGCGGCGCGGATGGTCGAACTCATGTCGCTCGGCGGGGCGCAGCTTCTGCGCCTGGAGGGCAGCGGGACGCTTGAGGAAGGAATGCGCGCGGATGTGACGGTTATCGATCCGGATATGGAATGGACGGTGGACCCGACAAAATTCATTTCAAAAAGCCGTAACAGCCCGTTTGCCGGGCGACGCTTGAAGGGCAAAGCGATCGTGACCATCGTCGCGGGCGACATCGTCTACGACGGCCGGACGGGTGCCTCAGCTTGAGCGGGCGGCGCGAAGCGATACTGGCGCTGGCGGACGGACGCGTGTTCCGCGGCCGCGCCTTCGGCGCGATCGGCGAGCGCGTGGGCGAGGTCGTCTTCAACACCGCGATGACCGGCTACCAGGAAGTCCTCACCGATCCGTCGTACAAGGGACAGATCGTCTGCATGACCTATCCCGAGATCGGCAATGTCGGAATCAACGCCGAGGATGCCGAGTCGAGCGGCCTTCACCTCGAAGGCTTCGTGGTCCGCGACTATCGCCCGCAGCCCTCGAACTGGCGCTCGGAAATGGCTTTGGGCGATTACCTGGAGCGCGCCGGCGTGCCCGGAATCGAAGGCATCGACACGCGCGCGCTGGTGCGGCACATCCGCGAGCACGGCGCGCAGGAGGCGGTGCTGTCCAGCGTCACGCTCGATGCGGCCGCGCTGGTCGCGCGCGCCAAGGCCTCGCCGGGACTGGTCGGACGCGATCTCGTCAGAGAGGTGACGTGCACAGCGCCCTACGATTGGGAGCTCGGCGAATGGGAGCTCGGTACGGGGTTCCGAAAGCCGTCGCGACAGGAATTGCGCGACGCGCCCTTGATTGTCGCGGTTGACTACGGGATCAAGCGCAACATCCTGCACCGGCTCGTCGCCGGCGGCTTCCGCGTGCGGGTGGTGCCGGCGACCGCGAACGCCGAGCAGATCCTCGCGTCCAACCCCGACGGGGTGTTTCTTTCCAACGGGCCGGCGGATCCGGCGGCGCTGCCGTACGCGCATCAGGCGGTGCGCGGGGTAATCGGCCGCAAGCCGGTCTTCGGCATCTGCCTTGGCCATCAGATTCTCGGGCTCGCGCTAGGCGGGAAGACCTACAAGCTCGGCTTCGGCCATCACGGCGCGAATCATCCGGTTATGGATTTGCGCACGCGCAAGGTCGAAATCACCTCGCAGAACCACGGGTTCGCGGTGGACGCCGACTCGCTCGCGGGGCGCGCGGAACTGTCGCACCTCAATCTCAACGACAAGACGGTCGAGGGACTGCGCGGCATGGGCGTGCCGTTCTTCTCGGTGCAGTACCATCCGGAAGCCTCGCCGGGGCCGCACGACGCGGGCTACCTGTTTGCGCGCTTTCGCCGCCTGGTCGAGGAGTTTCCGCGTTCGGGCGCGGACGCGCTCGAACGCGTCGCGGCCGAGGAACAGAAGGAGCGCCGGACCGCGGACGGCGAGCGATGACAGAGACGGACGTGAACCGCTGATGCCGCTGCGCAAGAATCTCAAATCGGTGCTGCTGATCGGCTCCGGGCCGATCGTGATCGGACAGGCATGCGAGTTCGATTACTCGGGGACGCAGGCGCTCAAGGCGCTGCGCGAGGAAGGCCTGCGGCTCATCCTGGTCAACTCGAACCCGGCCACCATCATGACCGACCCGGAACTCGCCCACCGCACTTACATCGAGCCGATGACGCCGGCGGCACTCGAGCGCATAATCGCGCGCGAGCGCCCCGACGCTCTGCTGCCGACGGTGGGCGGGCAGACCGCGCTCAACCTGGCGATCGAGCTTGCGGAAAGCGGCGTGCTCGAGCGCTACGGCGTCGAGCTTATCGGCGCGAAGCTCGCGGCGATCAAGAAGGCCGAGGACCGCGACCTGTTCAAGCAGGCGATGATCGCGATCGGGCTCGAGGTGCCCGCCTCGGGCGTTGCGCATTCGCGCGTCGAGGCCGAGGCGATCCGCGAGCGCCTCGGCCTGCCGCTCATCATCCGCCCCTCGCGCACGCTGGGCGGCACGGGCGGTTCGATCGCGCGCGATCCCGCCGAGTTCCGCGCCAAAGTCGCATGGGGCCTCGAGATGTCGCCCAATCGCGAGGTGCTGATCGAGCAATCGGTCGAGGGCTGGAAGGAATTCGAGCTCGAAGTGATGCGCGACTCGGCGGACAACGTCGTGATCGTGTGCTCGATCGAGAACCTCGACCCGATGGGTGTGCACACGGGCGACTCGATCACAGTGGCGCCGGCGCAGACGCTTACCGACAAGGAATACCAGATCATGCGCGACGCGGCGCTACGCATCATCCGCGAGATCGGCGTCGATACCGGCGGGTCGAATATCCAGTTCGCGATCGATCCGCGCAGCGGACGCATGGTCGTGATCGAGATGAATCCGCGCGTCTCGCGCAGCTCCGCGCTGGCGTCCAAGGCGACCGGCTTTCCGATCGCCAAGATCGCCGCGCGCCTGGCGGTCGGCTACCGGCTCGACGAGATCGCCAACGACATCACGCGCATGACGCCCGCGTGCTTCGAACCCACGATCGATTACGTGGTCACGAAGATTCCGCGCTTCGCGTTCGAGAAGTTCCGCGGCGCGGCCGACGAACTCGGGCCGCAGATGAAGTCGGTGGGCGAGGCGATGGCGATTGGCCGCACCTTCAAGGAATCGCTGCACAAGGCCCTGCGCTCGCTCGAGATCGGATCGTGGGGCTTCGAGAGCCGGGTCGCGGGCGTGCGCGCGCAGGCGGCGCTCGCCACGGTGCGCGCGAATCTCTCGTTGCCCAACAGCCACCGGCTGTATTACCTGGCCGACGCGATCCGACTGGGCATCGCGCGCGACGAAATCCATCGCCTGACCGGAATCGACCCGTGGTTCATCGACGCGATTGCCGAGATCGTCGAGAGTGAGCGGCGGATCCAGAGCGCTCCGCTGGACCCTGCGCTGCTGCGCGAGGCGAAGCAGGACGGCTTTTCCGATCGTCGAATCGCCGAGCTCCGCGGCGTCGACGAGCCTGCGATCGCGAGTCAGCGGCGCGCGGCTGCAATCGCTCCGGTATTCAAGACCGTCGACACCTGCGGCGCCGAATTCCAGGCCTTCACGCCCTACCTCTACTCGACCTACGAAGGCGAAGATGAAGCGCCGCCCGACGAGCGGCCGAAAATCATGATCCTGGGCGGCGGACCGAACCGGATCGGCCAGGGAATCGAGTTCGACTACTGCTGCGTGCATGCGAGCCTGGCGCTTAAGGCGGCCGGCTTCGAGACCATCATGGTCAATTGCAACCCCGAGACGGTTTCGACCGACTACGACATCTCGGATCGCCTCTATTTCGAACCGTTGACCTTCGAGGACGTGATCGCGATCGCCGAGCGCGAACGTCCGCGCGGCGTGATCGTCCAGTTCGGCGGGCAGACGCCGCTCAAGCTCGCGGTGCCGCTCGCACGCGCGGGGGTGCCGATCCTCGGCACGTCGCCCGACGCGATCGACCGCGCCGAGGATCGCGAGCGCTTCAACGCGCTGGTCGAAAAGCTCGGGCTCAAGCAGCCGCGCGGCGTGCTCACGCGCGGGCTGACTGAGGCGGTGCGCGGCGCGGCTGAAATCGGCTACCCGGTGCTGATTCGACCGTCATACGTGCTGGGCGGCCGCGCGATGGAGGTGATCGCGGACGAGTCCGGGTTGCGCCGCTACGTTGAGCAGGCGCTGCGCGCCTCGGAGCAGCGTCCGCTGCTGGTCGATCGCTATCTTCAGGGCGCGATCGAGGTCGACGTCGACGCGATCGCGGACGGCGAAACGGTGGTCATCGGCGGCGTGATGGAGCACGTCGAGCATGCCGGGATCCATTCCGGCGACAGCGCCTGTGCGCTGCCGCCGCGCACGCTCAGCTCCGCGATGCAGGAAGAACTGATGCGGCAGACGCGGATGCTGGCGCGCGAACTCGGCGTGATCGGCCTGATCAACGTGCAGTTCGCGATCTTCCGGGACGAGGTTTACATCCTCGAGGTCAATCCGCGCGCCTCGCGCACCATCCCGTTCGTCAGCAAGGCGATCGGCGTGCCGCTGGCCAAGCTGGCGGCGCTGGTGATGGCGGGAAAAAAGCTCGGCGAGCTGGGCTTCACCGTCGAACGAGTGCCGGCACACGTTTCGGTCAAGGAATCGGTATTTCCATTCGTGCGCTTTCCCGGAGTGGACACAATCCTAGGCCCGGAGATGAAATCGACCGGCGAAGTGATGGGCATCGATCGCACCTTTGCGATGGCGTTCGCGAAGGCGGAACTCGCCGCGTCCACCGACCTGCCGACGCAGGGCGCGATCTTCATCAGCGTGCGCGACGAAGACAAGGCGCTGCTGGAACCGATCGCGCGCGGCCTGGCGTCCATGGGTTTTGAGCTGGTCGCGACCGGCGGCACGGCCCGCCACATCCGCGGGCTCGGACTGGAGTGCGCGACCGTCAACAAGGTGGGACAGGGCTCGCCGCACGTGGTCGATTCGATACGCGCCGGGCGCATCGCGATGGTCATCAACACGCCGGACACCTCGGGCACCGCGGATTCGTTTTCGATCCGGCGCTCGGCGCTCGAAATGCGGCTGCCGTTCTGCACCACGATGGCGGGGGCGCAGGCGGCGGTCGAAGGAATCGCGGCGCTCAAGCGCGAGGGCATCGAGGTCCGCGCCCTGCAGGACTACCATCCGGCGAACGGCGCGGCGCAGCGCATGCCTTCGGGCCGCGCGTAAAGCGCTCCCGCGCACGCGCGCCCCAGCCAATCTCGCGCGATGCCGCTCGAGGTGAATACACCGCTAGCGTCGCTTGCCGGCGTCGGTCCCAAGCGCGCCGCGGCGCTCGCCGAGCGGGGCATCGCGACCCTCGGCGATCTGCTTTTCAATCTGCCGCTGCATTACCAGGATTGGCGCGCGCGTACGCCGCTTGCGCAACTCAAGCCGGGCGCGCCGGCCGTGGTCGAGGGCCGCCTGGTCGGCTTCAAGGAACGACCGATGCGCGGAGGGCGATGGGGCCGGCGGATGGCGACCGGATGGCTCGAAGGCGAGGGCGGCGCCCGCGTCCGCGTGGTGTGGTTCAATCTGCCGGCCTACATGAAGGGGCGGATGCCGGCCGGCGAACGCGTCCTGATGCACGGCAGGGTTAATCAGGCGGATGGCGGCCTCGAGATTGTTCATCCGGAGGTTTATTCGCTGGACGCGGGCGCTCCGCCGCCGATCCGTCCGCTCTACGGAGTGCCGCGCGAGGTCGGCCAGCGCGTCTATGCCGGCCTGGTCGCGCGCGCGCTGGGGGCGCTGGGAAATCGCATCGACGGCGCGCTCCCGTCGCGACTGCGCGCGGCGGCCGGCGTGATGGCTCCGGCTGAGGCGCTGCGCATCCTGCATCAGCCGCCGTCCGATGCGGACGCGGCGAAACTCGAGCACGGAACCAGCGACGCGCATTACGCACTCGCCTTCGATGAGATGTTCGCGTTCCAGCTTGCGATGGGGATCGACCGGATGCGCGCGATGCGCCGCGCGGGAGCGCGGATCGACGCGGCGCCTGCGCTGACCATGCGGTTCCTTCAGTCGCTGCCGTTCGCGCCGACCGCCGCTCAGCTTCGCGCGATCGAGGAAATCGGCGCCGATCTGGGACGGCCGCATCCGATGAACCGCCTGCTGATGGGCGACGTTGGCAGCGGCAAGACGCTCGTAGCGCTGTGGGCGGCGCTGCGGGCGGCGGAGTCGGGATGGCAGGTCGCGGTGATGGCGCCGACGGAACTGCTCGCCGAGCAGCACCATCGGAGCTTCATGGCCCTATGCGGCGCGCTTGGCGTGCCGGCGGCGCTGATCCTCGGCAAAACTCCATCCGCCGAGCGCGCGCGGATGCTCCGGCTGCTCGCGTCGGGAGCGATTCCGATTGTGTTCGGCACGCACGCGCTGATCCAGGAAGGCGTCGCTTTCAAACGCCTGGGGCTCGCCGTCATCGACGAGCAGCATCGCTTCGGCGTGTTCGATCGTGCGCGGCTCAAGGCACTCGGGCCGCGTGCGCACGGGCTGCTGATGACGGCGACGCCGATCCCGCGCAGCCTTGCGCTCACGGTGCTTGCCAACCTGGAGGTCTCGATACTCGACGAGATGCCGCCGGGCAGAGCGGCGGTGGCGACCGAGCTGTTTACGGAGGCGCAGCTTGCACAGGTCGATGCGCTGCTCGGGGCCGAACTCGAAGCCGGGCGTCGCGCCTACTATATCGTTCCCGTGATCGACGCCGAAGAGGACGAGGACGCACGGCTTTCGGTCGCGGCTACCGCCAGGCGTTTGAGCGCCGGGCCGCTGAGCTCTTTCAGAATCGGCACGCTGCACGGCAGGATGCGCTCGGCGGAAAAGGAGCGCACGATGCGCGCCTTTCGCGACGGCGAGATCGATCTGCTGGTTGCGACGACCGTGGTCGAAGTCGGCATCGACGTGCCCGAGGCGAGCGCGATCGCGGTGCTGGCCGCGGAGCGCTACGGGCTCGCGCAGCTTCATCAATTGCGGGGCAGGGTCGGCCGCGGCGCCGCGCGCTCGCGCTGCTGCCTGGTGATGTCGCGCGACAACGGCGCGCGCGCGCGTCTGGAGGTGCTGGCGCGCGCGACGAACGGCGCCGAAGTGGCGCGCGCCGACCTCGAGCTCCGCGGTCCGGGTGACCTGCTCGGCGCGCGGCAAAGCGGAGCGCTGCCGCTGCGCTTCGCCGACTTCATCCGCGACACGCGACTCATCGAGCGGGCGCGGGCGATGGCCGAGGAATGGCTCAGGCTGGATCCGTCGCTGGAGCGGCCGGAGTCGGCCGGGGCGCGCGCGGCCCTGCTGCGCATGCTGGATTTCGGCTTCAGCCTCGGCGATGTAGGCTGAAGGGATGCGGCGGACGAGTTCGAAGAAGACGCGAGGTCAGGGTGAAAAGCCGAAGCTGCAGCGTCGCCGCGAGGTCTCGGCCGGCGGCCTTACCTGGCGGCGCGAGAACGACGGTTCGGTGAGCGTGGTGCTGGTGAGGCCGGCGGGGCGCAAGAGCTGGGTTCTGCCCAAGGGTCATGTGGAGCCCGGGGAGACAGTGGAGGCTGCGGCGCGGCGCGAGGTGCGGGAAGAGAGCGGGCTGACCGTGGGAGAACTTCAACCGTTAGGTGAGATTTCTTACGTCTATTCGGCGCGCGAGCGCGGCGGCGCGGTGCTCACCCGCATCTTCAAGCGCGTCCACTTTTTTCTGATGGAACACGCCGGCGGCGATCCCGCGGCGCATGATTCCGAAATCGACGAGGTCGCCTGGATGAGCCTGGGGCAAGCGCGATCGTGCGCCACGCACGAGAGCGAGCGCCAACTGATCGCGAAAGCGGCGGGCATGCTGGGTGTGAGCGGCGAGCCGCGCTGAGCGCAGGCGCGCCGGTTCAGCCGGCTGACGGGTATGGGCCGGCGCCGATTGCGCTCGCGCGCCAGATGCTGGGCGCCAGCGCGCGCCATTCCAGCGCGCCGGGACCGATGAGCGCGAGGACTGCGGCGCCCCGGTGTTCGACGTGATGGGGCGCGGGCGCGTTGCGCGCCAGGATGGGCTCATAAGCGCCGGCGAGCGCGGTCGCGCTCGCCGCGTCGCTGGTCACGACGATCCAGACCACCGTGGTCTGCCCAGCGCCCTGCAGCGCCGCGATGCGATCGCCGCGCCATGCCCGCGCCAGCTCGGCGGCCTGGGCGCTCCCGTTGCGTGCCAGGATCGCGCGCAGGAGCAGCTCGCCGTAGGTGTCCTCGCCCACTTCGCGCCATCCGGCCAGCACCTGTTGCCATCCGGCGGGAACGATTGTTACCGGTGGCGCGGCATGGCTGAAATACAAGGCCGGCTCGAGCACTTCGCGCGTCGATCGCGGCGGGTTGCGGTAGAGCATGTTGACCGCGCTCCACCCACCGCGCAGGTACGTTTCGCAGACGAAGCGCGTTCCCTCCCTGTACTCGAACGCGAGCGAATCGCGCAGCGCTTCGGGAGCTGCGGCCGCTTCGAAAGCGAACGGCTTCAGCGCATCAACATTCGCGAGCAGCTCGCGCACCGTTTCGCCGTCGATGATTCCGGCGGTATAGCCGTACGCGACCAGCATCGCGTCGCCCTCGACCACGGCCCGGAACGCGAGCAGACGATCCTCGTTGTCCGAGATTCGGTTCAGCGCGTTGCTGTAGTCGAAGTACTGATCCTGCAGGGCGTGCGTCAGTTCGCGCGCGACGACGGCTTCCTGCCGCGTATCGTGGCCGCCGAAGAAGGCCTTGATCCTGGACCACAGGCTCGGGCGCGGCTGTGGGCCGAGTAGAACGAGCCGTCGATTTTCGGGATCGTAAAATCCCAGGGCCTGACCGCTCAGGGTCTCGATCGTCTGAGACTGGAGGTCGGTGCCGGGCGGATAGAGACCGGTCAGGACGCCGACCGTTTCGGCGCGCTTGAAGGCGAGACTGTCGCGACGGCCGGTCACCACGCGCGTCATCGCCAGCTGCGCCTGCGCGCGATCCATCACGACGATCGGCACTTCGGTCTTGAAGTAGTGCTCGCGCAGCTCCTGGACGTCGCTGTTAATGCGGCCGGCGCGCTGAAGGTCGACCTGCCGGCCGCTTACAAGCCCGTAGGCGCATCCGTCGAGCGCAATCGCCGCGATCGCGGCTGTAAGGAGCAGGCGCCCGGTCAGCCGCAAGCGCATCAGCGCGTCACCGCGCGCCGCGCGAGCGCAGCCGTTCGAGTGCGCGCAGCGTCCGGTCCGAGTGGCAACTCGGCATGCAGAGACGGTGCCCCCGGAGCGATCGCCGGCGGCGGCGCGGCGATGGTGCTCGCCTTCCACACCGCGGGTGCGAGCCGGTCGAAGCGCGTCGCGGTTTCGCCGACCGCGATCATCACCGCGCGGCCTTTGACCTCGACGCGATGCGCCGTCGGCGGGCCGTGCATGCGCTCGAGAATCCTGCGATAGAGCACGGCGAATTGCGCCGCCGAGTCGGCGTCGCGCAAGGCCAGCAGCCAGACGACGCTCACGGCGCTGTCCTTGCGCAGCATCACGATCCGATCGCCCGCCCATTTGGCCGCCAGCGCCAGGTCCGGCGAGTTCGGGCCGCGCGTATTTTCAAGGATGATGCGCAGGCCGAGTTCGCCCAGCGTATCCTCGTCCGACTTGTGCCAGCCGCTCATGCGCGCCTGGTAGCCCGAGACGGTGACCTTGTCGGGCAGCAGCGGATGGTCGAAATAAAGCGCGGGATCGATGATCTGCTGCGTGGATTGCGGCGGATTCGCATAGAGGCGGTCGACGCCCTTCCAGCCGCCGCGCTGGTACGCCTGGGCGACGAACTTGACGCCGTCGGTGTATTGAAAGATCAGCGGCTCGGCCACGCCGCGCGGTACGCCGGCGGCGGCGCCGGTGAAGGTCTGCGAGAAGCTGGTGAGATTGCCGATGAGCGCGCCCAGGATGACCGAGTCCATGTGGCCGAGCATGCAGGCGTAACCGGCGATGGTGGCGTCACCCTCGGCCACCGCGTGCAGTGCGAGCGCGCGGTCGCCATCGCTCTTGAGCGCCTCGTCGCGCGCGCCGAAGTCGAAATTCTGATCCTGCAGCGCGTGGGTGAATTCGTGCGCCAGGATCATCTTGTTCAGACGGGTTTGAATTTCGGGCGGCTGGCCGGGAAACTCGCGATCGATCGCTCCGCTCACGATCACCATGGTTTTTTTTCTGAAGTCATAGAACGCAATCACCTGGCTCTCGAGCAGGCTCATGTTGGCGGCCTTGAGATTGATGCCGGGCGGATAAAGGCCGACGAGCGCGCCGGCACGGCCGTCAGTATCGATCATTTCCGGCGTGTATTCGCTCTCCAGTTCGGCCTGGAGCAGCTTGCCCGCCTGCTCGCTGTCGCGCGCCACGACCGGCACCTGGCGCGAGAGCTTGAGCTGGCGCACCTCCTGGATCGCGCGCTCGACCTCAGCCGCCTGCGCCGCGGTGAGCTTGTCGTCGGTCTGCGCGCGCGCGCGGGATACGCCGGCGGCGGCGAGAACGATTGCAACGAGGAGCGAGAGCCTGAATCGGCGGGAGCGACGACGGATGAGCGGTTTCATTCGCTGACGATTATCACCGGCAGTCCGAAGCGTGCGGTTGCGGCCGCCCGCGCCTGGGCCTGCTCGCGAGTCGCGAACCCACCCATCCGCACACGGTAATAGCGCCTGCCATCCGTATCAAGCTCGTTCAGCGTGACGTCGGAGTAATGGGCGGCGAGGCGCAGGCGTATTCTCTCGGCATTGCGCTCATCGGCATAGGACCCCGCCTGGACGAAGTACTGCGGCTCACCCGCGGGATCGATCGCCGGGGTCGCCACCAGGTCCATCCGCACCAGCGCGGTGCCCGGCGCGACCATCCCGAGAGCCCGCGCCGCGGCGTAGGACAAATCGATCTTGCGCCCCTTTTTAAACGGCCCGCGATCGTTGATGCGCACCTCGACCGCGCGTTCGCTTGCGAGGTCGGTCACGATAACGCGCGCACCCAGGGGGAAAATACTCGACGCGGCGGTCATCTGCCGTTGATCGTAAATTTCGCCGGTTGCGGTGCGTCGCCCATCGAAGCCCGGTCCGTACCACGACGCCTTGCCGATCACCGAACGCAGCGCGCCGGCAACGGGCGCGCCCGGCGGCGCCGGCACCTCGGCGGGCGCCTGACGCGAGGCGCATCCTGCCAGCGCCGCGATGGCGCACGCCGCCGTTACCCGCCCGATCCATCGCCGCATCGTCCGCATTCCCCTCCAGGGCCTCAGCGCGTATCCAGGCGCCCCGATTATATGCGGCGGGGGCGAGCGGGAGGAATACGCTCCGGTGCCCGGGACCTCGCGTGGACGAGGTCCGCTGTTGACAGCCGATCGCATCGTCATGGCGGCGCGGCGCTGCGGACCTGATAGGATCTCTCCTGCGCCTGTGTGGGCGGCTGTGCTGCGCGATGCTGCGGACTCGGGAGGAACTTGAAGAGCTGGAGGCGCGTATCCTCGCGCCCTATGCGATGCTCTCGCGGATGAGCCGCGGGCGCCGGTTTGCCGAACCGGCGCATCCGATGCGCACCGCGTTTCAGCGCGACCGCGATCGCATCGTTCATTCCGCCGCCTTTCGCCGCCTCGAGTACAAGACCCAGGTCTTCGTCAACCACGAGGGCGATTACTATCGCACGCGGCTGACGCACACGGTCGAGGCGGCGCAGATCGCGCGCACCATCGCGCGCGCGCTCGGCCTCAACTCGGAGCTGGCCGAGGCGGTCGCGCTCGCGCACGATCTCGGGCATACACCATTCGGACACGCCGGCGAACGGGCGCTGAGCGCGCTGATGCGGCCCCATGGCGGCTTCGACCATAACGCGCAAAGCCTGCGCACGGTGGATTGGATCGAAGTCCGCTATCACGGCTTTCGCGGCCTCAATCTGACCTTCGAGGTGCGCGAGGGCATCGTCAAGCATTCCGATTTCCAGCATCGGCCGGCGGCGCAGGAATTCGATCCCGCGCTCTATCCCTGCCTGGAGGCGCAGATCGTCGATCTCGCCGATGAAATCGCCTACCTGACGCATGACGTTGACGACGGACTCAAGGCCGGCATGCTGACAACCGACGAACTCGAGGGCGTGCGGCTCTACCGCCAGGCGGCCGCGGCTGCGCGCGACGCCAGCCCGCAGGCGGCGGCCGGCGTCGCACGCTACCAGACCGTGATCCGGATGATCGATGCGATGGTTACCGATCTGGTCGGCAACATCGATGCCGAACTCGAACGCAGCGCGATCCGCAGCGTGGACGACGTGCGCGGCGCCGAACGCGCGCTGGCCAGGTTCAGCCCGGCGATGGCGCCGATGGTGGATGAGCTGAAGCAGCTCATGCGCGAGCGGCTGTACCGTCATTACCGGGTCAGCAGGATGACCGGCAAGGCGGGCCGTGTGCTCGAGCGGCTGTTCGAAGCCTACATGGGCGAGCCGCGGCAGATGCCCGAGCACGTGCTGCGCCGCATCGAAGTCGACGGCGAGCCGCTCGCCCGCGTGGTCGCCGACTATATCGCCGGGATGACCGATCGGTTCGCGCTCGACGAATACCGCAAGCTGTTCGACCCCGATGAACGAGTCTGACGTGTCCCCAGCCGGCTCTCACAACGAAGCGCGGCGCGCCGGGCGCTCGCGCCCCGCGGATGCGACGATCGTCATCCGCCGCGAGGATCACATCGGCGACGCGTTGGGATCGATCTTTTTCGAAGCCGAATCGGGTGACCACGACGCCATCCTTCGTTGTCTGCGCGAATATCTCGGTCCGCGCGTGCGGGTCGTGCGGGCGGAGGTCGGAGGCGATCGAATCGAGGTTCGCATCGGCGAGCGCCGTTTCATCGCGGAGGCCGCGCGCATGGCCGAAGCGGGCGCGGCCCTCAGGCGTCAGGGCGCTTCGCGCAACGCCATCGCCAGCTTCAAGGAAGCCCTCGCCCTCGATCCGCTCAACGTCACTGCGCTTTACGGGATGGGCGCGATGCTCACGGAGCGCGAAGACTACTCGGGCGCGCTCGCCGCCTTGTGCAAAGCGCGCGAGGTGGGCGGCGACAATCCCCAGGTCCTGCACGAGCTCGGCCGCGCCGCCGCCGGCAGCGGGCGTATCGCAACCGCCGTGGTTTATCTCGAACGTGCCTGTGAGCTTGCGCCGGACAATCTCGCGATCCGCCGCACGCTGGCCGACCTGGGTCGCAAGCCTCGCGCGACGGTGAAGCTCAGGGAACGAGCGGCGCTGCGCCAGCGCGATCGAGACGGCGATTAGCCGCACGGCGGCGACCCGGACGACGGCGGCTTCTTCCGCGGTCGGGCCGGGGGCGCTAGAATCCCGGCGCTGTGAGACCGATCGCTTTGCGTCACACCGCGGCGGCGGGGCTGCTCGCCGCGTGGTACCTGCTGACTCCGCCCTATGCGCCGGGCAATCCGCCCGGGCCGCTCAGGCTCGATGCTCCGCTCAGCCAGTGGACGCGGACGGACTCGACCGACAGCGCGGCCGGATGCAACGAGCAGCGCGATAACATGGTGCGGATGTATCAGAGCGCCGACATGACCGTGACCTCGACCCAGTTCAACCTGCTGCTGTACCACAATTCGGTGTGCGTCTCGGCGAACGATCCGCGCCTGAGGCCGGCGGCCCGGCAGATCGCGCATCGCCGGTCCAAATAAGCGGTCCGACGGCGAAGGCAGGGTCGCGCGCGCGGGCCATTGCCGGCCCGAGTGCGCGTGCGCCGCGCGGGCGTTCTTTGCCGGCGCGGCTCTTCGAGGGTTTGCCAGCAGCGGGTCGCGGCGCTATACGAATGACTGATCGACATCCGCGGCGCAGCCGCATCCTTGGGCGGCGGGGGACGCGCTGATCGGGAATTTGTTTGGGAGCATAGATTTCCAGTGATCCGAGCCCGTTTGCCGGACTCGTCGCAAGGAGGGCCGAAATGAAAGCTGCCGTGATGGAAGCCATACGCAAGCCGTTGGTGGTCAGAGACATGCCCGATCCGCAGTGTCCACCCAACGGCGCGATCATCAAGACCGCCGCCGAGGGCATTTGCCGCTCCGACTGGCACTTGTGGTCCGGCGACTGGACCTGGGTCGGGCTCACGCCGTCGATGCCGATGATCATGGGCCACGAGTTCTGTGGCGTGGTCGAAGAGGTGGGCAAAGAAGTCAAAGACTTCAAAAAGGGCGATCGCGTGCTGGTTCCGTTCAGCCAGGGCGATGGCACTTGCGAGCTTTGCCGCACCGGCAATTCCAACATCTGCAACACGCCGATGATCCCCGGCGTGACCTATCACGGCGGCTACGGCTCCTACGTCGGGATGCCGTTTGCCGACCTGAACCTGGTGCACATGCCTGACGGTGTGGGGTTTCTGGAGGGCGCCTCGATGGGCTGCCGCTTCATGACCTCGTATCACGGCGTGGTCGACCGCGCGAAGGTGCGGCCGGGCGAATGGGTTGCCGTCCACGGCTGCGGCGGAATCGGCCTGGCCGCGGTCCAGATCGCGGCCTCGATCGGCGCCAACGTGATCGCGGTCGATCTCGACGGGCGCAAGCTCGAGCTGGCGAAGTCGGTCGGCGCGAGCCATATCGTCAATGCCAAGTCCGGCGACCCCGCCGCGGCCATCGTCGATATCACCAAAGGCGGAGCGCACGTCTCGGTCGACGCCCTCGGCGTCGCCGCGACCTGCCGCAATTCGATCAATAGCTTGCGCAAGCAGGGGCGCCATCTCCAGATCGGCCTCACCACCCAGGCCGAGAAGGGCGAGGTTGCGGTGCCGATCGACAAGATGGTCCTGATGGAGCTGCAGATTATCGGCACGCTCGGGATGCAGTCGGTGCATTATCCCGGGATGCTGCAGATGGTCGAGGCGCGCAAGCTCAATCCCAAGGCGATGATCACGGGCACGGTGGGACTCGACGGCGCCTCGAAAATTCTCGAGGAGATGACCAATTTCCAGAACGTCGGCGTGACGATTATCGACTACAAGATCTGACTCGCGCGCGGCGCGATCGCGGTTTTCAGCGGAGAGGGTCCTTTGCGGACCCTCTCCGCGTTTAGGCGCGGCCTTGACCGGAACCGGTGTCGCGCACGAGGAGGTCGGCACGATGAAGGCGGTGGTTTACGACGGGCCGGGCGACGAGAGCGTGCTCAAAATCGGCGCGGCCGCCGACCCCAAGGCCGGACCCGGCCAACTGCTGATTCGCGTCAGGTACGCCGGGGTCAACCGCGCCGATCTGATGCAGCGGCAGGGAAACTATCCGCCGCCGCCCGGAGCTTCAGAGATCATCGGTCTCGAATGCGCGGGCGAGGTCGTGCAGGTCGGCGCGGGGGTCGATGAATGGCGGGTCGGGGACCGCGCGATGGCGCTGCTCGCGGGCGGCGGTTACGCCGAGTTGGCCGCGGTGGACAGCGGCTCGGCGATCAAAATTCCCGACTCGATGAGCGACGAGGAAGGCGCGGCTTTTCCCGAGGTTTTCCTGACCGCGTTCCTTAACATCTTCGTTCTGCCCGAAGCAAAATCCGGCGAAGCGGTGCTGATCCACGGCGGCGGCAGCGGCGTCGGCACGGCGTCGATCATCCTGTGCCGGGAGGCCGGACTGCGCTCGATCGTGACCGCGGGCAGCGACGCCAAGTGCGAGCGGTGCCTCAAGCTGGGCGCGGACGTCGCGATCAATTACAACAGCGGACCGTTTCCCGTTGCGGTGAAAGGCGCGACCAGCGGGCGCGGCGCCGACATCATCCTCGACAGCATCGGCGCGGCATATCTCGCCCTGAATCTGGAAGCTCTCGCCCACGGCGGCCGCCTGGTGCTGATCGGGCTGATGAAAGGCGCGCGCGCTGATATCGATCTGGCCGCGGTGCTGCGGCGCCATCTCAGGATAATCGGCTCGACCCTGCGCACGCGGCCGGAAAAGGAAAAGGCGCGGATCGTGGCCGCGCTGCTGGCGCGCTTCGGCACCGCGCTCGAGGCCGGGAGGCTGCGCCCGCCGATCTACAGCGTGGTGCCGATGGCGGAGGCGTCCACGGCGCATCGCATGATGGCGGCGAGCGAGCATTTCGGAAAAATCGTCCTGCGCATCGCATGACCGCGGCCGACGGCTCGCGCCCGCCCCAAACTGCAGCCTGCTGACCATCGGCGCGCCCCGCCCGTTTTTGTCCAGTGCGTATCGCGGCGGCGCGCGCGATGATATTTTGACTTGTCGGTGCCGAGTGCTTTTTTGCCCGCCGCGCGCCATCCAGATGCGCCTGACTGAACTGGACTATCACCTTCCCGGCGAACTGATCGCGCAGGAGCCGCTTGGCCGGCGCGACGAAGCGCGCCTGCTGGTGCTGGACCGGCGCCGCGCGACGCTCGAGCACACGCGCTTTTACAAGCTGGGCGATTTTTTGCGCGACGGCGACCTGCTGGTGCTCAACGACACCCGCGTCTTTCCGGCCCGGTTGTTCGCGCGAAAACCCACCGGCGGTGCGGTCGAGCTTCTGATGGTGCGGCCGGTCGCCGAGCCCGCCGGCGCCTGGCTTGCGCTGATCCGCGGTCATCGCGGCCTGCGCGAGGGCACGCGGCTGATCCTCGAGGACGGCCATGCGTTGCGCATCGCCGGCTATCAGCGTCCCGGCCGCCCGTTTATCGTCAGCGACGACGGCATGCCGATCGCGAGCATAGTCGAGGACGCCGGCGCGCTGGCGCTGCCGCACTACATCCATCGCAGGCCCGCGCGCGCCGATCGCGACGACTATCAGACCGTGTACGCGGCGCAGCCGGGCGCGGTTGCCGCGCCGACCGCCGGCCTGCACTTCACGCGCGAGTTGCTCGCGTCGCTGGCCGCGATCGGCGTGCGGACGGCATTCGTAACGCTGCATATCGGGCCGGGAACGTTCACTCCGCTGCGCGCGCCGCAGGTGGAAGCACACACGATGGAGGCCGAGTGGTACACGATAGCGCCGGCGACGCGCGAGGCGCTGGAACTGGCCCGCCGCACCGGCGGCCGCGTGGTCGCGGTCGGCACGAGCAGCGTGCGCACGCTCGAGTCCTACGCGATCACCGGCGACGCCGAGGGCGCGACCGGGCTTTTCATATCGCCGGGATTCCGCTTCCGCGCGACCGACGCGATGATCACCAATTTTCACATGCCGCGTTCGACCGTGCTGGCGATGGTGATGGCGTTCGCGGGGCGCGAGGAAATACTCGACGCCTACCGCGAGGCGATACGCCATCGCTACCGCTTTCTCAGCTATGGCGACGCAATGCTGATCCTGTGAGCGGCCCGCAGACCCCGCAATCGATCGGATTCGAAGTCGTCGCGCGCGACGGCGACGCACGCGCGGGCCGCCTCGCCACCGCGCACGGCGAGGTCGTCACGCCCGCTTTCATGCCGGTCGGCACACGCGCGGCGGTCAAGGCGATGGGCCCCGAGGAGCTGTGGCAGCTCGGCTACCGGCTGGTGCTTGCCAACACTTATCATCTTGCGCTGCGGCCCGGAGCCGAGCTTATCGCGGAGCTGGGCGGAGTGGGGCGCTTCATGGGTTTCGAGGGCGCCGTGCTGACCGATTCCGGCGGCTTTCAGGCGATGAGCCTGGCGAAGCTCAACCGGGTCGGCGCGGATGGAATTCGGTTTCGTTCGCACCTCGACGGTTCGGAATTCGTGCTGACCCCTGAACTGGCGGTCGCCATCCAGGAACGGATCGGCTCGGACTTGATGATGGCGCTCGACGAATGCACGCCTTATCCGGCCGAGCGGGCGCGCGCGGCGGGCTCGCTCGAGCTGACGGCGCGATGGGCCGAGCGATGTATCGCGGCGCGGCGAAATGCCCGCCAGGCGCTGTTCGGCATCATCCAGGGCGGCGTTTATCCGGAACTTCGCAAGCGCAGCGCCGCGCAGATTACGGCGATGCCCTTTGACGGCTTCGCCGCGGGCGGGCTTGCCGTGGGCGAGCCCAAGGAACAGATGCTGGAAGTGGCAGCGCTGAGCGCGAGCCTGCTGCCTCCGCAGCGCCCGCGCTATCTGATGGGCGTGGGGACGCCCGAGGACCTGGTTGCGGCGGTCGGGATGGGCTACGACCTGTTCGATTGCGTGCTGCCGACGCGCAATGCGCGCAATGGCACTGCGTTCACCGGCATGGGACGGCTGTCGATCAAGCAATCGATCCATGCGCGCGATCCGCGGCCGCTGGAGGAAGGCTGCGGATGCCGGACGTGCGCGCGGCTCAGCCGCGCCTATCTGCGCCATCTTTATGTCTCGGGCGAGATTCTGGCGGCGCGCGCGCTGACGGAACATAATCTCTGCTTCTACGCCCGCTTGATGACCGGGATGCAAGCTGCTATCGCATCTCGCACTTATCGGCAGTTCGCCGACGCCACGCTGGCGCGGCTCGGCGGCGGACGCGGAGCGGAGCAGGAATAAGGGGTTCGATAGTCGATGCTGTTTGAAGGAATCGCATGGGCCGAAGGGGCTGCGGCGCCGACCGCCGCGCAACCGTCTCTGCTCGACCAGCTCCTGTACGGGCCCGGAGTACCGTTCGCGCTCCTCATCTTTGCCTTCTATTGGTTTTTCCTGCGTCCGCAGACCACCAAGGCGCGCGAGCATCGCGACTTGCTCGCCAAACTCAAGCGCAACGACGAGGTGGTGACGGCGGGGGGACTGCTCGGCCGCATTAACGAGGTCGGCGAGAAGATTATAGTGCTGGAAATTGCGCCGAACGTGCGCGTGCGGGTCGAGCGCAGCCAGATAACCGCGCTCTCCAGCTACGGCAAGACCGCCGCCAGGAAGGAATAACGAGGCCGCGGCCGATCGCGCCGCGCCCGCCTCGCGGAGTTCAAAAGTGGAAACCGCTAACGCAAATGCCGATTTTATTCCGATTATAATCCTGCTCGCCGTCGCCGGCGCTTTCCTGTGGCTGCACTTCACCGGCGGAAGCGGACGCACGCGGCTTTACCTCGCCGTCGCGCTCGCCGTGCTGGGCCTGTTGATTCTTGCGCCGAGCCTGACCAGCGCGCTGCCCGACTGGTGGACCAACGTAGTCCCCACGCCGAAAATCCAGCTCGGCCTCGACCTTCAGGGCGGCACGCATCTCCTGCTCGAGGTCAAGCTCGACGAAGCGGTCAGAACCCAGCTGCGCCGCGTCGGCGACGACATCCGCCAGGAGATGAAGCGCAACAAGCTCGAGGTAAAAGACGTCGCTCAGGACGCTTCGGGCGCGCTGCTGGTGACGCTTCCGAGCGCCGACGAGCGCAGTGCGTTTCTCGATCTGATGAGCAAGGCTTTCTCCGACATGATGGTCGACCTCGCATCGACGCCGGGCGAGGCAGGTCCGGCGTACCGTTTGACCTATCGGCCGATGGAGCTTGACCAGGTGCGGCGCAACGCGATGGATCAGGCGCTCGAGACCATCCGCAACCGTATCGACCAGCTCGGCGTGCGCGAGACCACCATCGCCCAGGAGGGCAACGACGAGATACTGGTGCAGCTTCCCGGCATCCAGGATCCCGAGCGCGCCAAGGAGCTGATCGGCAAGACCGGTGTTCTCCAGTTCAAGCTGGTGGACGACAGTCATTCGGTCTCCGACGCTCTGCGCGACGGCGCGCCGCCGGGCGATGAAGTGCTCTACGGCCCGGCCAGCCGCGGTGGACGCGAGCCGTACCTGCTCGAGAGCGCGGTGCTGCTCACCGGCGACACGATCACCGATGCGCGGGTGCGGCCGGGCGGGCAGCTCGAGGGGCCTTATGTGACGGTCGATCTGGATCAGCGCGGCGCGCAGATTTTCGGCGCGATCACTTCGGCCAACGTCGGACGCAAGATCGCGATCGTGCTGGACAATGTCGTCTACTCGGCGCCGGTGATTCGCGAACCGATTCCCGGCGGCCACGTGCAGATAACCGGCAACTTCACCTACGACGAGGCGCACGAACTCGCGATCGTGCTGCGCTCCGGCGCCCTGCCGGCGCCCGTGGAAATCATCGAGGAGCGCACGGTCGGACCCTCGCTCGGGCGTGATTCGATCCATGAAGGCGAATTGTCGTTCATCGTCGGCGCGGTGGCGGTGCTGGTGTTCATGGCGCTGTATTACAGCGGCGCGGGGCTGCTCGCCGACTTCGGCCTGTCGCTGAACATCCTGCTGCTGATCTGCGTAATGGCAGCGCTGCAGGCGACCCTGACTTTGCCCGGCATCGCCGGAATCGTGTTGACCCTGGGCATGTCGGTCGATGCGAACGTGCTGGTCAACGAGCGCATGCGTGAGGAATTGCGCATGGGCAAGACGCCGCGCGAGGCGGTCCGTCTCGGCTACGAACGCGCATGGTCTGCCATCCGCGATTCCAACATTTCGACCTTCGTTGCGGGTCTGATCCTGTTCCAATTCGGAACCGGCCCGGTGAAGGGATTCGCGGTGACGCTTTGCGTGGGCGTGCTAACGGGCGTCTTCTCTTGCTTTGTTGTAACGCGAGCCTGGTATGACTACCTCATTTCAATGAGGCGTTTGAATGCCATTAGCGTCTAAAAAGCTCTAAAGAATGGAAACTCGGATAGCCCGGTCTACTGTGAGGAAAAATGCTCCTATCGGTTGTCCCGGGCATAGCGACGCGAGTGGAGTTTTGCCACAATCACCTTGACTTGACGGACGGCTTCATATTAAAAACCGCGAGCTTTTCCAGCACGACCATGGCAGACAAAGACGACGTGCTCCTGAACTCACGGGAAGTGGCTTTTCTGCTCGATCTCAGCCCCGATACCGTCAACGAATTCGCCCGCCGCAATATTTTGCCCGCGTTCAAGAAAGGGCGGCAGTGGCGCTTTCGCAAACGCGACATCGCGTCTTTCAAGCGCCAGACGCGGGGCATCAACGCGGCAGCCTAGCGCAGGGTATGGGGAGATTCCGGGGCGTCGCGATGCGCGGGCGCACCTGTAGGCGCAGCGTATCTCGCAGGAGGATTGAGGTTTAAGCGATGGGCGAACCGCATCAGAGCCGCGTATATTCCGACTTCGCACGCTTTTACGATTTCACCTTCGGCCGCATGTTCGTCGATCACGAGCACGAGGTAATTGAGCAGCTGAACCTGCGCCCCGGCCAGCACGTGCTCGAGGTCGGCGTCGGAACCGGCATCTCGCTCGACGCCTATCCGGCGTACGTCAACGTGGTGGGTATCGATCCCTCGGCCGACATGCTGAAGCACGCGATCAAGAAGGCGCGCGAGAACGGGTGGAGCCATATCGACGTGCGCCAGGGCGACGCGCTCAACCTGGAGTTTCCCGACAACAGTTTCGACTGGGTCACGACCTTTCACGTGATGACCGTGGTGCCGGATCCCCTGCGCATGATGCAGGAGATGGTGCGCGTGTGTAAGCCGGGCGGGAAGATCGTGATGGTCAACCACTTCGCCAGCGAGAACCCGCTGCTCTACTCGCTGGTATGGGCCGCCAATCCGCTGACCCGCCACCTCGGATGGACCACGCGGCTGCTCGTGCGCGATGTACTCGGCGACAAGCAAATCAAGGTCGAGCGCAACGAACGGGTGGCCCGTCTTTCCGTTCATCGCCTGGTGATCGCGAGCAAGCTTGCGGCTTGACGCGCGGACCGAGAGCGCGCGCGGCGAAGCGGCGGCGCCTGGCCGCTCGCATGACCGTCGCCTCGCGCGCTAACATCGTATAATTCGGCGTGTTACCCGCATTCCGCATGCTGCCGCAACCGCTTCCGGCGATAATCCTCCCGACGATCGCCGCTCTGGCGATAGCCTGTGCGATGTCGCCCGCGCTCGCGCGCGCCTATCGGCCGGAGACGATCGAAAATCCGGGCGCCATCGCCGGCTCGGTCAAATTCGCCGGCACGCCGCCACCGCGCGCGCCGGCCGAAATCAGCAAGGACCGCGATGTCTGCGGCGCAACGCCGCATTACGACCAAAGCCTCGTCGTGGACGAGCATGGCGGTATCGCCAACGCGGTCGTCAGCATCAGCGACATCGCGGCCGGCGCGCCGATAGTGCCGCTTAAGGGCGTGAAGTTCGACCAGAAGGACTGCGACTACGTTCCGCACGTGCTCGCGATGCCGAGCGGCAGTACGGTTGACATCGTCAACTCCGACGGCATTCTGCACAGCGTGCGCACGGAATCGAAAAAGAATCCGCCGCTCGACATGGCACAGCCCGGCTTCAAGCACGACATCGTCACCGCCCCGTTAAAAAACCCGGAGACGATCCACGTGAGCTGCGACGCGCACAACTGGATGCAGGGGTGGTGGTACGTCGCGGCCAATCCCTATTATGCCGTGACCGCCGCCGACGGCAGCTTCGCAATCAAGGACATCCCGCCCGGCAGCTACACGTTGAAAGTATGGCAGGAAAAGCTCGGGACGCAGGCGCGCAAGGTGACGGTCGCGCCCGGCCGCACCACGCAGGTCGAAATCGAGATGGGCGCGGGTCAAAAATGACGACGCGCCGGCGCGCTATGCGCCGGGCCTCGCTCGGATTAGGATAGCGCCGTGGCTCTGCTCAAACGATTCGACACGCTGGACATTGCAACCGCCGATCTCGACGACGCGGCAAGGACGTACCGGCAGAACTTCGGCTTCGAACTGAAGCCGGGAGCAGCGCACGGCAGCGCAACGCTCGCCGTGGGCGGCGCGGAAATCCGTCTGGTGTCCGCAGCTGCCGCCGGCGCGACACTGGCCGCCGCGGGCGAGGGCCTGTCCGGTCTGTGGCTCGAGGCGCAAGACCTCGACCAGGTCGTGACGGCACTGCGGGCGGCCGGCATCGAGCCGCCGCCGCTCACGATCGACCGCGGCCGGCGCGTCCTGGCCATGGATCCGCGCATCGCCAACCAGGTCCCGCTGTTCATCTTCGACCGCAGACCCTGACCTACACTTCGGAACGAAAGAGCGCGCGCACGCGCGCTTCGAGTTCGCGCGTCATGGGCTCGCGATCGGCGCTGCGCATGCCGGCGGTGTCGATGGGCGCGCCGATGTCGATGCGCATGCGGCGTCCGGGCCGCACCACGCGCGCGCCGCGCGGAAAGAAACCTGCGGTGCCGCTTACCGCCATCGGCACGCACTTTCGCCCGGTCGCGATCGCCAGCCACGCCGCGCCGTCGTTGAACGGATGCACGCGGTTGTCGCTGAAGCGGGTGCCCTCGGCGAAGACCACGATCGAATAGCCGGCGCGCGCGATCTTCACCGCGCGCCGAATCGCCTGGCCGCCCTGCGCGCGGTCGATCATGATGTGCCCCCCGCGGCGCATCGTGTAGCCGATCACCGGAATTTTCCCCAGCTCCTGCTTGGCGACGAAGCGGGGGTCGCCCGGCAGCAGCGCGCAAATGGCGAAAATGTCGAAGAAACTCTGATGATTGGAGACCAGCACGCAAGGGCCGAGGCCGGCGAGATGCTCCAAACCCGCGATCGTCACCTTGACCCCGCAGGTCGTCAGGATGAAGCGCGCCCAGAGCCGGGTGATGAGCGAAACCGCATGCGGCCGCCCGAGCATCGCGGCGCATGCGGCCATCAGACCAAAGATTGCGGTGTACAAAACGGAAAGCGCGGTAGCGATCGCGCCCCATAGGAACTCGAGCATCCGCGGCATCCGCGGACCGCGCGACGGCGAAGAGCCGGTTGCGGCTGCCGCCCCGCCGTGTGCAGCGGGATGTCCCGATGCGCCGGGGAGTTCCGCTGATTCGTGTCCGGCGCTCGGAGCAGCGCCGGAGCCTGCCTCATCGGTCGTCCGCATCGTGCGCATCACCCAACGACCCATTGGCTACAGTGTTTATATTCCGTGAGCAACAGGCCTGCGGGCCGCGATTTCGCAACGGCAGAGGGGTCACGGAAAGATGCGGGGCGGGAGCGCCGGCATCGCCCGCGCGCACGCGACGGTTACGCCGGACGCGGGCTGACTTCTCCGGCGGGCGAGGCCTGACTGCGGCCTCGCGTGCGCGGAATGACGAGTGCGAGCGCGGCCAGCACGAGCATCCCCGCCTGGGCCGCGATCGTTTCGACCGTGGGGAAGATCCCGAGCACCTGAATCGTCGGCAGGTGCTCGATGAACGTGGCATGCAGCACGCCCGATTCCTGGAAGCTGGCGATTCCCTGGCCGACGAAGATCACCGCCAGGCCATAGAGCAGCACCGACGTCGCGGTAAAGAACGAGCCCAGCGGGATGCGGAACGCGGCCCGGCGCAGAATGAGGAAAATCAGGCCGAGCAGGAGCGCTCCGGCCAGCATGCCCGTCATCACCGCATGCCGTTCAGCAGCCTCGGTCGTTCCGCCGAGCAGTGCCTGGAAAAAAACGATCGTCTCGGCCCCTTCGCGCATCACGGCGAGGAACGCCGTCAGGCCGAGCGCAATCGACGGGCCCGCAGACTCGCGCGCCGCTTCGATCTTGTGATGCAAGAAGGCTCGCCAGCGATCGTTCTGGCTGCGTGCGGTCAGCCACGAACTCACGTAGAAGAGCGTCCCCGCCGCGAGCAGTTGGAAAATGCCCTCGAGGGTGTCGCTCGTATCGTCGGCGATCAGGTGATTGACCGCCCATGCCAGCACGAGGCTCAGGCCCACCGCGAGCGCGCCACCGGCGTAAATGTCCCGTGCGTGCCGCTCCTGCCCGGCTTCGCGCACGGCCGCCAGCAGCGCGACAATCACCAGCAGGGCTTCGGAGCCCTCACGAACGAGAATCCCTGAAGAATAAAGAAAGTAGGGTAAAACAGTGGGCACGGCGGTTCCTGTCGGCCTAATTGAGAACGATTCTCAATTCAGCCTAATATGGCGCTCCCGGCCAAGTCAAGGCGACTGGGAAATCGAGGCTATCTTTACCGGCTTGCTGCCGCACACAACCCAGTGTAAGTTTCGATTCAGAGCGGGGCGGCGAGCCATCAAGGTTCGCGCGCCGCTTTCGCTTTGATGAGGTCAGCGGTTGCATGTCTGGAGCGGGCCCCTTTTTTGAGACGGCTGAGGCGCCGGGTGCATCGGCACTGACTGCGACATAAATGCCGATGCGCTGCGTCTATTGCCTGCAATGGGCGGGGTTGATTCGCCGCGTCTGCCCGACTTGTGCGAAAGTCGTGGCGATTGTCGAGCAGTCAGCAGGCGCGGTGGGATTGGTGGGGTTGGTGGATATCTTCGCGGCCGAGGGCCTGACCCGGAAGCAGGTGGATCGAGTGCTGGACGCGCAGATTGGCGACCAGCCGACGCTTCGCGACCGGTTGACCTCCGAGCTGACCAACGTGCTGATGCGCGGGCTGGGGATGCCGGGCCGGCAATCGCCGCAGGACGTGCGCCGTGTGCGCCAGGCGATGGCCGCCGGCCGGGGCGAGGGCGGCGGCTGGCAAGAGCCTGAAAAGCCGCCCGAGGCGACTTGATCCCGCATGCCGTACGCGTGATTCTCCGGCAAAGACGAACAGCGGCCGACGGGAGGAATTGATGGCGGTCAGCAGACTCGGAATCGTGGGTTCGGGACAGATGGGCGGCGGCGTGGCCGAGGTTGCCGGACAGTCGGGACTCGAGGTGCTGATGCATGACATCAGCGAGGACCTGTGCCGGCGCGGCCTCGACAATATCGGCCGCGACCTGGATCGGATGGTCAAGCGCGGCCGGATCAAACCCGAAGAGGCCGCGCGTGCCCTCGACCGCATCCGCACGACCGCGCGCCTGGAGGACCTGCGCGAGGTCGATTTCGTGATCGAGGCGGTGGTCGAAAACGAGGACGCCAAGATCGCGCTGTTCCAGAAGCTCGACCAGGTGTGTCCGCCCGAGGTGGTATTCGCTTCGAACACGTCCTCGATCTCGATTACGCGGATGGCCGCGCGCACCAGCCGCGCGCCGCGCTTCATCGGGATGCATTTCATGAACCCGGTCCCGGCGATGAAGCTGGTCGAGATCATCCGCGGCCTTGCCACCTCGCAGGAGACCTTCGAGCAGACCCGCGCGCTGGCCGAGCGGTTGGGCAAGAGCACCATGACGGCCGAGGATTTCCCCGGTTTCATCGTCAACCGCGTCCTGCTGCCGATGATCAACGAGGCCATCTACACGCTGTACGAAGGTGTGGGCGGGGTGAGCGACATCGACCTCGCGATGAAGCTGGGCACCAATCAGCCGATGGGTCCGCTCGAACTGGCGGACCTGATCGGGCTGGACACGTGTCTCGCGATCATGGAGGTGATGCATCGCACCTTCGGCGACGACAAGTACCGGCCGTGTCCGCTGCTCAAGAAATACGTGGATGCGGGCTATCTCGGACGCAAGGCGGGGCGCGGCTTTTACACGTACACCGAGCAGGGAGCGCCGATTCCGCCGGCGGCGCGCTAGCCGCCAGCGGCCGGCAGGATTATGGGATTCGCGTGATACTGCACGGGGACAACGTCCCCGGAGGAGGAGAATCGATGGCGGTCAAAGCATTCATCCTCGTCGATACCTCGCCCGGCAAAGCGCGCGAGGTGGCAACCCGCTTGCGCCAGGTCGCGGGCATTTCCAGCGCGCACGCGGTCACCGGTCCGCACGACATCATTGCCGTCGCCGAAGCCAACGACGTGTCTTCGCTCGGCGAGCTGGTGGTGCAGAAAATTCAAAGCGTGCCGGGGGTGAACCGGAGCCTGACTTCGATCGTCGCGGACTAGGGCGCCGGCGGATGGCGCCGCCGCGGCCGGTCGGCGACGGCGGTTTTGAATCGATAGGACATCGCGTTTGCAGGGAGAGCAATGGCTGAACTTCCAGTAGTAAAGAGGCTGCGCAAGGACGTCGAGAATCTCAAGCGCGAGCTGACGGTCGAGCTTCCCAAGGAACTTGAGCGCGCGCGCGCGCACGGCGATCTGTCGGAAAACGCGGAGTGGGCGATGGCCAAGCAGCGGCAGGAGTTCCTGCGCGCGCGCCTGGCCAACCTCGAGCAGCGCATTGCCGAGCTGTCGCGCATCAACCTCGATTCCATCCCTCGCGACACGGTCGGTCTGGGCAGCCGGGTCGAACTCGAAGATCTCGACGAGAGCGTCTGCGTCGAATATGAAATCGTGGTGCCGGAGGAGGTCGATGGAGCCGCCAACCGCATCTCGCTTTCCTCGCCGCTCGGCCGCGCGCTGATCGGCAAGACCGCACAGGACGATATCGAGGTGCAGACGCCGCGCGGAAAGCGCTCGTACATGGTCAAGCGCCTGACCACGATTCACACCATCCTCGCGCTCGAGAGCGAGGAGAATTCGCAGAGCTGACCCGCGCATCCAGATGGAACGCGGGTCGCTCTCGTTTCCGGCCGCGGTGATTCTCGGCCTGCTGGTCGGCGCCGGCGCGGCGCTGGCCGGCTACTTCGTCGGCCAGGGCTTCTTCCAGGGCCGCCGCGCCGAACGGTACGTGAGCGTCAAGGGGCTGGCCGAGCGCGACGTGAAAGCCGATCTGGCGCTGTGGACGCTGAAATTCAGCGCCACCGGCTCGGATATCAGCGCGGTCAGCACCGCCAGCGAGCACGACAGCGAACTGGTGCGCGCCTTCATCATCAAGTCGGGCTTCATCGATCGCGAGGTCGAAGCGCTGCCGACGCGGATCGACGATCAATTCGCGTTCACCGCGCTGGTCGGGCCGCCCAACGTCGAGGCCGCCCGGCGCTACGTGGTCACCGCGGGCTTCGAGATTCGCACGAGCAGGGTCGATGCGGTGCGCGCGGCGAGCCAGCTTACCGGCGAGCTTATCCGCCAGGGGGTGGTGCTCGACGGGCATCCGAGCGTGAGCGGCGGTGTCAATCCCGCCTACCTGTTCACACGCGTGAGCGACATCCGGCCGGCGATGCTGGCGCAGGCGACCCGCAGCGCGCGCGCGCTCGCACAGCAGTTTGCCGCCGACTCCAACAGCCGGCTCGGACCTATCCGGCGGGCCAGCGAGGGCGTGTTCGAGGTGTTGAGCCGCGACGGCGAAAGGGCCAATCCGGCCGAGGAGCGCGCTTCGATCGAAAAGAGGCTGCGCCTGGTCTCGACCGTCGAGTACTACCTCGTCGAATGAGCGGCCTTCGAGCTGCGCGCGGCTACGCCCCGTACATCTGGTCGATCAGTTCGCGGTAGTGCTCGGCGATCACCTTGCGCCGGAGCTTGAGCGTGGGCGTCAGCTCCGAAGTTTCCGGGCTGAAAGGGCGCGCCAGCAGCGCGAAGGCGACGATAGTCTCGACGTCGGACAGCCCTTTGTTAAGCTCGCGCAGGCGCGCGTGATAGAAGGCGCGCAACTGCGGATCGGCGACCGCCGCTTCCGGCGGACGCCGCGCGATCGCCTTGAGCGCCGCCTGCGTCGCGAGATATTCGAAATCCGGCACCAGCAGCGCGGCCAGATGCTTGCGACGGTCGCCGATCACGCATGATTGTGCGATCGCCGGATCAGAATTCAGCCGCGTCTCCAAATTGGCGGGCGAAACGTTCTTGCCGCCGGAGAGCACGATGATTTCCTTTTTGCGATCGGTGATCGTGATGAAGCCGTCGGCGTCGATTTGCGCGATGTCGCCGGTATGCAACCAGCCCTCCTCGTCGATCGCCTCGCGCGTCTCGCGTTCGAGCTTGAAATAGCCCGCCATCACGTTAGCCCCGCGCACCAGCAATTCGCCGTCGGGCGCGCTGCGCACTTCGACGCCGCCCAGCGGCCGCCCCACGGTGCCGATACGGGTCTGGCCGTGCAGGTTCACCGAGACCACGGGCGACGCTTCGGTCAGGCCGTAGCCTTCAACGATCGGAACCTCGGCCGCGGCGAAGAGCCGAAAAATCTCGCGAGGCAGCGGGGCTCCGCCCGAAATCAGGTAACGCAGGCGATTGCCGAAGATGTCGCGGATGCGCGCGAATACCGAATTGCGGTAGAGCGACATCTGCGCCGCCAACGCGGCGGGCACCGGCCGGCCGGCGTGCCGGTACTCAGCCGCGCGCGCTCCGGCCGCAACCGCGGTCTTGAACAGTGTGCGCCGCAGCGCCGAACTGGCTTCCACGGTGCGCATCACGCGCGAATACACCACCTCCAGCAGCCGCGGCACGGTCAGGACGATCGTCGGATTGACTTCCACCAGATTCTGCGCGATTTGCCCCAACCCCTCGGCATACGCGATGGTGCCGCCCGCCATCATGACAGTGTAATAGCCCGCGGTGCGCTCGAACGAATGCGCGATCGGCAGGAAGGACAAAGTCATATCCTGATCGTTGAGATCGAGCGCGGCCTGGGACGAAGCGCTGTTGGCGAGCAGATTGCCGTGCGTGAGCATCGCGCCCTTGGACGGCCCGGTGGTCCCCGACGTGTAAATGATCGTCGCGAGATCTTCGCGCGCACCGGCGATGGGCGGTTCCGCCGGATGAGCCGTCACCTGTGAAAAGGTGAAAATTCGAAGCCTGCCCATCGCGCCGTACGAGGGCGGGGCGCCCTCGGACGGTGTCATCTGGATGATGCCTTTGAGGTCGGGCAACTGGCGGCCGATCTCGATGATCTTCTTCATCGCCGCGTCGCCGTTGACCGCGACCAGGCCGGCGCCCGAATCGGCCAGTATATGACGCGTCTCCTCGGCACCTGAGGTGGTGTAGAGCGGCACCACCACGGCGCCCATGCCGAGCGCCGCCTGATCGACCACCACCCAACGCGGACAATTGTCCGACAGGATAGCGATCCGGTCGCCGCGCTCGAGTCCCAGGTTGAGCAGCCCGGCGCGCAGGCGCGCGGCCTCGTCCGCCAAATCGCTCCACGAATGATTGCGCCAGGCGTGGCCGGTCTTGTCGCGCAGAAAGGCCCGATCGCCGAGACGCTCCGCCTGGGCGACGAAGAGCTCGGCCAGCGTCGCGAAATTGTTCACGGGTTCCCCCAACCTCCCAGTCTGCCAGACCGTGCTTAACTACCGCAAAGCGCCGCGATGCGCCAAACCGTTCCAACGTCAATGGCTGCTCAACGGTCAGCCGGCCGCATTTTGTTCCGGCTTTTCAGCCGACTACGCGGCTGGTATTGTGCCTCGATTCGTTAAGGCGACTTCGACTTGGCGCAAGGTGCCGTCGGCTGATGCGTAGGCGGCTTGCGCCGCAGGTTTCTAGATGGCTGAACGCCTGGTTCACTGGATCGTCCGTCTCACGCTGAAGCATCGCTGGCCGACGCTGGTCGCGCTCGCCGCGATAACGGTCTTCTTCGGCTGGCAGGCGGCCTCGGTGCGGATGTACAGCAAGTTCAGCGACCTGCTGCCGCAGGCTCATCCGTACGTCGCGGTTTACAATCACTACCGCAAGATCTTCGGCACGGCCAATACGATGACGGTCGAGCTGCAGGTCCGCCGCGGCGACATCTTCAACTACAAGACCCTGAACAAGCTGCGTTACATTCACCAGCAGCTCGATCTGATGGACGGGGTCGATCACAACCAGATCAATTCGATTATCGGAACCAACGCGCGCAAGGTGATCGCAACCAGCGGCGGCCTGATTATCTCGAAGCCGCTGCTGCCGGACCAGATTCCGACCGCGCCCGCCGACCTCGCGCGGCTCAGATACGATGTCCTGCACAGCCTTGCCTACGGGGTGCTGGTCTCGCCCGATGCGACCAGCGCGCTGGTCACCGCCGGATTCAACGAAGGCGAGATCGATTACGCCGAGATGCATCGGCGGCTCGCCGCGATCAAGCGCGCGGTCGAGGACGATAACACCACGATGTACGCCGCCGGCGAGCCGGTGCTCAAGGCCTGGTGCTGGTACTACAAGGGCGAGCTGGCCGAGATTTTCGGCGTCACCGGGTTGTTCATCGTGGGCTCGCTGGTGCTGTACTTCCGCCGCGCGTACGGCGTTCTGTTGCCGGTCGTCGGCGCCGCCGCCCAGGTGATCTGGGGCCTCGGCTTTCTCGGCCTGCTCGGTTACAACCTCGACGTGCTGGTGCTGGTGATTCCGCTGCTGGTGACGGCACGCGCGGCGAGCCATGGCGTGCAACTGCTCGAGCGCTATTTCGAGGAACTCGAACGCACCGGCGATCGCCACCGGGCGGTGCGCGATTCGATGGACGAGCTGTTCCTGCCCGGCGCGATAGGCATCCTGGCCGACGCCGCCGGCATCCTGGTGCTCGGCGTCGCGACGATTCCGCTGGTGCGCAAGGTCGCCTTCTTCGCGAGCTTCTGGGGCTTCTCCAACATCTTCACGATTCTCATCCTGCTGCCGCTGCTGCTCGACATCCTGCCTACCCCCAGGGTCACGCGCCATTATGTGCCGCACTGGATGGCGGCGGCGCTGCATTGGGTGGGCGAGAGCTGCACCAGCCGGCGCGGACGCTGGGTGGTGTTCGGCGCGGCGGCGGTGGTTGTCGTGCTCGGCATTCAGCAGGCGCTCAAGCTGCCCATCGGCTACACCGAGCCGGGCTCGCCGCTGCTCTGGCAGGACTCGGATTTCAACGTGTCGGCGCGCCATATCAATCAGACTTACGGCGGCTTCAACGAGCTGGTGGTGTACCTCGACGGCGACCATGAAAACGCGATGAAGGATCCGGCGCTGCTGGCGCTGCTTGACGAGTTCAGCCACTACATGATGGCGCAACCGCAGGCGAGCGGCAGCCGTTACATCACGCCGCTGGTGCGCCGCCTGCAGAGCCTGTTCCACTACAACGATCCGATGTGGGACGTGTATCCGCAGAACCTCAAGGGCATCGGCCAGATGCTCTTCATGTACCAGTCTTCGGCGCCGTCACCGACGATCATTTTCCAGTACATGGATTACAACGCGCGCTACGGCCAGTTCGTCATCTTCTACAAGGACATCGAGGGCTCGACCGTGATCGAGGCGCTGGCGCGCGCGCGAAAATTCATCGCCGCCCATCCCTTCCCGCAGGTCCGATTCGTGCTCGCGGGCGGCAGTATCGGACTGACGGCGGCTCTCAACGACGAGATCGCATACTCCGACCGCGTGAGCACGCTGCTCATCATGGCCGTGGTCTTCACTCTGATCGCGCTCAGCTACTCGTCGCTCACCGCGGGGGCGATGGTCTTGATGACGCTGATCGCGGCCGGCGTGGTGAGCTTCCTCTACATCGGGCTCAAGGGCGTCGGCATCAATATCAACACGCTGCCGGTAACCGCTGTCGGTATGGGGATAGGCGTGGATTACATCCTGTACGTGGTGGACCGGATCAAGCGCGAGTTCGGGCGGCTGCACGACTACGACGCCGCGATCAAGCGCGCGATCAACACGTCGGGGATGGCGGTGACGTTCACCGCGACCACGCTGGTCGGGGGCGTGCTGCCCTGGTACTGGATGTCGAGTCTGCGGTTTTCGGCCGAAATGGCGCTGCTGCTGGCGCTGCTGATGCTCACGCACTGGCTGGCGGCGATCACCCTGGTGCCGTCGATTTTCTCGATCATGCGGCCGTCTTTCGTGGCGCGGGACTTGGAAAGTCCGGCGCCGCGCGCCGGCGAACATCCCAGCGATTCCAGGGCGCGGGTGGCATGATGGCAACGGTTCGCGAAAGGCGGTACGCGAACGGGCAAATCTTGGCATCCCTCCGCGCAGGCTGATATTGTGCTTTCAGTTTCGATTGTTTCAGATACAGACCATTGTTCGCAATTCTAATACTACAGCACTCCGCCGCAGCCGCGTCCCGCGCGTTCCGGCGAGGTGACGGGCGCATGACGTGAGCGCGCGCTCAGAGATTACCTCGTCCGGCTTGCGGGCGTCCGCCGAGCGCAGCCGTCCGTCCGATTCATCGGCGGCACTGCATGCCTTTGCCATCGTTGCCGCCGGCGCCACCCTGGTGCTGGTGTTTGCCGGCGGGCTCGTGACCTCGACCGGTTCCGCGATGGCGGTGCCGTCGTGGCCGCTCGATGCCGGGCGCCTGCTGCCGCAGCATTGGAACCCGGGGGTGGTCTTCGAATGGGGCCATCGCGCGATCGCCGGCACGGTCTCGATCCTGACGCTCACCCTCGCCGTATGGACGTGGATTGCCGAGCGGCGCGCCTGGGTCCGGTATACGGCGCTCGCCGCGCTCGGGCTGGTCATCGTGCAGGCGGTGCTCGGCGGGATTACCGTGCTGCTGGATTTGCCGCTCGCGGTCGCGGTGGCGCATGCGATGACCGGACAGGCGTTTTTCTGTCTGATGGTCGCGATTGCGCTGTTAACCAATCCGCGCTGGGAGGCGATGGTCCCCGTCGGTTCATTTTCCAACCGGCGCTCGCTCGCCGCGTTGGCCGTCGCGACCACTGCGATAGTCTACGCGCAAATCATCGTCGGTGCGGTGATGCGGCACATGCACGCGGGGCTCGCGATCCCCGATTTTCCGCTCAATTTCGGCCACGTGGTGCCGCCGATGTTCTCGCTGCCGATCGCAATCAATTTCGCTCATCGATGCGGCGCGGTCGTGGTCGCCGCGATGGTCGTATGGACGGTGGCGCGCGCGCTGCGCGATTACGATGACGAGCCGGCGCTGCGCCGGCCTGCGCTCGGGATGCTGGTTCTGCTGGTGATTCAGGTGAGCCTGGGCGCGGCCACCGTGCTCAGCCGCCGCGCGGTGATTCCGACTACGTCGCATGTCGCGGTCGGCGCGGCGCTGCTGGCGACCTGCGTTGCGCTCGCGCTGCGCGCGTGCCATCTCGAGCGCGCGCTGGGCGCGCATGGCGATGGCGCGGCGCGCGTGGCACGGTTCGCTCCGGCCCCGCGACGCGAGGCACGCGCATGAGCAGCGAAGCGCTCGCCATCGCCCCGGAGAGCGGCCTGCGGCGGCGTATCGCAGCCTATTTCGAGCTGACCAAGCCGCGTGTGCTCGCGATGGTGCTGCTGACCACGCTGGTCGGTTTCTATCTTGGCAGTGCGGAACATTTCGACCTTTGGCGCGCCCTCAACACGCTCGCGGCCACCGCGCTCGCCGCCGGCGGCACGCTCGCGCTCAACCAGTACTTCGAACGGCGCATCGACGCGCTGATGCTGCGGACTCAGCATCGCCCGCTTCCCGAGCGGCGGCTGCAGCCGGTCGAAGCGCTGGTGTTCGGCGCCGTCATGACCGTCGCCGGATGCGCCTGGCTGTGGCTGGCGGCAAATCCTCTGGCGGGCGCGGTGACCGCTAGCATCGCGGTGCTGTATCTGTTCGCGTACACCCCGCTTAAGCGGTTCACATGGCTTTGCCATGCGGTAGGCGCGGTGCCGGGCGCGCTGCCGCCGGTCGCCGGCTGGGCCGCGGCAAGCGGCCGCCTGGGCGTCGAGCCGCTCATCCTGTTCCTCATCATGTGCCTGTGGCAGTTGCCGCATTCGCTGTCGATCGCGCGGCTTTATCAGCGCGATTACGAGCGTGCGGGAATCAGCATGCTGCCGCTTGCCGGCGGTCGCGGCAATCCGGTCGACAAGCTGATCCTGCTCGACAGCGTGGCATTGATCGCCGCCGGCGCGCTGCCCACGTTCATGGGCTTTGACGGACGCATCTCGCTGCTGGTCGCGGTCGTGCTGGGCTCGATAATGCTCGCGTTTGGAGTGAAGCTCGCGCGCACTCCGCATGCCGCGGCGGCGGCGCGTCGTGTGATGTTCGCCTCGCTGCTTTACCTGCCGCTCATGTTCCTCGCGATCGTGCTCGATCGCGTCTAGAGGATGCCGCGCGCCGCACTTTCCGCGATGAGAGTCAGGAGGGTTTTCGGCATGAACGATGTTTGCAGACGGTCGCACGCGGCGCGTGCGGCAAGTCTCGTCTTTGCTCTCGGTCTGGCCGCCGCTCCGCTGGCGCAGGCGGCGGAAACCGCCGCCACGATTCCGCCCGGCACCACGATCACGATGAAGAACTGGCAGCAGTACAAGGCCTTCATGCCCGACGGCATGATCGCGCTGTTCAGCGGCAGCGTGGCGTGGAAGATGCCGCCCGACGTCGAGATCGACGTCGGGCCGACCACGCTGCATCCGCTGCCCAAGCCGTTCTGGGACGCGGTCGAGAAGTACTCGGCGCAGACGCGCTTCCTCAAGCTGCCCAACGGCGCCTACAAGCTTGAAAACTACGTCGCGGGCGTGCCGTTCCCGCATCCGTCGGGCCCTGACAAGGGCACCGAGATCGCCGCCGACGTCACCTTTCGCCCGGTCGGCCATCTGTACGTGGGCATGCCCGATTCGGGTACCCCGGCCTCGTTCTGCACGATGGATCGCTTCGCCAGCAAGGCCTGCACGCGCGTCGATTACAATTATCGGCAGCTCGCCTACAACTGGTTCCCCGGCATCGCCCACAACGAGGCGGGTGCGGCCGGGGCATGGTATGGCGAATGGCTGATGGTCGAGATGCCCGAGGAGGCGAAGTACTCGACCGACCTTACGCTGTTCTGGCAGGACGTGACGCGTCTGCCCGACGATTACGTTTTCATCCCGGCGCTGCGCCAGGCGATGCGGCTTTCGACCGCGGCGCGATGCGCGCCGCTGTTCGACAGCGACGCAACGCATGACGATCAGCGCGTCGGATGGAACGGCGGGGCCTCTGTGTTCGAAGGAAAATTTCTGCGCGATCAGAATATTCTCGCGCTGGTCGATATGACCGATGCGATGGGCAAGTTCCCGGACAATTACGACCTGCCGCTTGGATGGGCGCGCCCGTCGTGGGGCAAGTGGGAAGTGGTGCCGGCGTGGGTGACCGACGTGCGCCGCATCGAGTCGATGCGCTCGGGGTACTGCTACGGCAAGCGGGTGATGTACACGGTGCAGGCGTATTTCGCCAACGTGCACGAGGACCTCTACGACGCAGGCATGAACCTGTGGAAAATCGTGAATATCGGGCTGCGCGCGCGCGAAGACAAGCTGCATCCTGAATGGGGGCCGCAATACTTCGGCGGCGGCATTATCGAGCAGTACTGGAATCTGCAGGATCAGCACGCCAGCCACATCTTCACCGCCGACGCCAGGGGTGAAGACCTGTGGGCCGACCGCTACTCGCCGCAATACGACAATATCGCCCGCTATCAGAATCCCAACGGCCTGAAGCAGATGGCGCAGCACTAGCAGGGGCACCCGGGCCCGCGCGTGCGTTTCGCTTTCGCTCTCCGGCCGCTATTCTGTTGAACGTTCGACTCCGGACTCGAGGCCGAGTATTGGAAGAGCACGACGCTAAAGAGCAGGCGCGGGACCTTTCGCGCAACGCCGTCGAGGTCATCTCGGGTGACGAACTCGCCGCCAGACTGCGCGAGGGGCGGCCGCTGCGGGTCAAGCTGGGCATGGACCCCACCGCGCCCGATCTTCACCTCGGCCATTCGGTGACGCTCAAGAAGCTGCGCGATTTTCAGCGCCGCGGCCATACCGTCGTGTTCCTGGTCGGCGATTTCACCGCCATGATCGGCGACCCGACCGGACGCTCGGAAACCCGCAAGCCGCTTACGCGCGAGCAGATCGCCGCCAACGCCGCGACCTATCAGCGCCAGGTGTCGAAAATTCTCGATCCCGCGTTGACCGAGGTCCGCTTCAACAGCGAATGGATGGACAAGCTTGACGTGCGCGGGCTGATCGAAATCGCGGCCCGGCTGAGCGTGGCGCGGATGCTCGAGCGCGACGACTTCGAAAAGCGCCTGGCCGAGCAGCAGCCGCTCTTCCTGCACGAGCTGCTCTATCCGCTGGTCCAGGGCTACGACTCGGTCGCGCTGCGCGCCGATGTCGAGCTTGGCGGCACCGATCAGAAATTCAATATGCTGGTCGCGCGCGAGCTCCAGCGCGCCTTCGGCCAGCCGCCGCAGATCGTGATGACCATGCCGCTGCTCGAGGGACTCGACGGCGTGCGCAAGATGTCGAAGTCCTACGGCAATGCGGTCGGCCTGACCGATGACGCGCGTGACATGTTCGGCAAGCTGATGTCGATCCCGGACCGGATGATGTCGCGCTACTACGAACTGCTAACCGATGCGACGCCGGAGGACGTCGCCGCGATCCGATCGGCCGCGACGCATCCGATGGAAGCCAAGAAGCGCCTGGCGACGACGATCGTCACCGAGTATCACGACGCGGATGCGGCTCGTGAGGCGCGCGAATACTTCGAGAGCAAGTTTCAACGTCGCGAAGTGCCGCAGGATATTCCGGTCTTTCGTATCGCGGCCGATCTCTGGATCTGCGAGCTGATGAAGCAACTGGGTTTCGCCGCTTCAACCAACGAGGCGCGCCGCCTGGTGGGGCAGGGCGCGGTGCGGGTCGATCGCCAGACCGTGAGCGACGTCAATTTCCGCTTCGTTCCGGGGCAGCACCGGGTTATTGAGGTCGGCAAACGCCGCGTCGCGCGCATCGAGCCTTAGGCGATGCGGGCGCGCGCGGTCGGCGCGCGGCGGATCGCGATCTCGCGCCGCTAGTCCTTTTTTGCCCCTTCTTCGGCGACCAGCGCCTTGAGCCGCTTCATCAGCTTGTCGAGCGCGCGCATGTAGCGCTGCTTGGTCCAGACCTCGCCGGTGCGCATCTTGAGCCATCCGAGTTTGACCGCGTCGGGCTTGTTGCCCATTTCGCCGGTGGAAACCTCGATCACGGCGCGCTCTTCGGACGTCAGCCGGGCCAGCACCTCGCGCTTGATGCTTTGCAGGAAGCCCGCCTTCAGATCGATATCGACTTTCATGCTTGCGCCTCGCCGCGCGCCGTCGCGCACGCTGTTAAGATCACTGTACTCCGATTGGCCTTGACACTCGAAGCATGCGCGGGTTACGCCAGCGGGCGAGGAGAACCGCGATGAAGCACTGGACCGTGGAGCGCCACGAGCGCATCGAAGTATGGACCTATCGCAACCCGCCGATGAATTACTTCGTCGCCCCGGGTGTCGGCGAACTGCTCGAGCTTATCACGCGGGCCGAGGCCGATGCCGAGCTGCGCGCGATCATTCTGACCGGCGGCATCGAGGGCAAATTCATCACGCATTACAGCGTTGACGAACTGGCGCAGATGGCCGCCGATCCCATGGAATGCGCGCGCGTGTTCCCCGAAATGGAGGCCGGCTATCATCGCATGCTCGACCGGCTGATGCTGTTGTCCAAGGCGGTGATCGCGGCGATTAACGGCGACTGCATGGGCGGCGGCTATGAGCTTTCGCTGGCTTGCGATTTCCGGTTAGCGGCCGACGGGCCTTACCAGATCGGACTGCCGGAGTCGGTGCTCGGCATCCTGCCGGGCGGCAGCGGAACGCAGCGCTTGCCGCGCCTGATTGGCCGGGGCAAGGCGCTCGAGGTGATGCTCTTCGGCAACGTATACGCGCCGCGCGACGCCGAGCGCATGGGAATGGTCAACCGGGTGCTGGCGCCGGATACGCTGATGGCGTTCGCCATGGGCTGGGCACGAACGCTGGCCAAACGCGCCCCGCGCTCCGTCGCCGCGATCAAGCGTGCGGTGTACCTCGGAGCGGACCTGGCGCTGGCCGAGGGGCTCTATATCGAGCGCGCCGAGATGCGCGACGTGATGTGCAGCGAGGACGCGCGCGTGACGATGAACGCCTACAACCAGGCGGTTGCGCAGGATGCGATGAAGGCGCGCACCGATTTCCTGGCCGGCATCGGCGTGCCGGAGACCAAGGGGCGATAACGGCCGGCCGCGCGCACCGCCGTACTAAACGGCGATCGCGAGATAGATCGCGTACAGCGTGCCGAGCCCGGCGATCGTATAGAGCACCGCGCCCAGCGCGTTCTCGAGGTGCTTGACGCGAAAGAAATCGACCAGCGTCAGGCGCAGGCGATGCGCCGCGTGAAACAAGCCGAAGAAGCACAGCACCACCAGGTACAACCGGGCCAGCGGATGCTCGATCAGATGGCGCGTCGCCTCGTACCCCGGATCGGTGAAAACGCCGAGCGGAAACAGGATGCCGTAGAAAAGAATGTGCACCGGCAGCAGGTAACCGGCGATGAAGCCGCCCGTGCCGAACAGGAACCAGACCGCCGGTTCATTGGCGCGCTTGCGCATCTCTATGCCCCCACGATGAAAGCCGCGATGATGATCGTGGCGACCGCCCACAGGATGTAGCTCGGCAGGGCGGTGGTCATCTCGTCGGTCGGATGGCCGTTGCGGCGGGGAAAGAACGCCCGCGGCACCAGCCTCGACCACGTGATCGTGTGCAGCACCAGGAAGGCGAGCGCGATGAGGTTGAGCACGATCATCCAGGGATTGCGCATGTCGGCCTGAAAATTGGCGTAGGCGTCGGGACCGCTGGCGAGCGCGCATACCTGCCACAGTGTCACGATCAGGAAGTAGCCGACGAAGATGCTCGAGAACTCGCGCAGGATGAAGATCAGATAGTTGCGCCGTCCGAGCCACCACCAGTTGGAAAACGCCGGGCGGTACTCACGCGGCTGCGAGTGCGGAAACGAGGCCATCGCGTCACTTGCCTCCCCACGGCATCAGGAACGACTTGTACCATTCCTTGGTCGCCGCCAGCTTGAATTCCTGGATCGCGAGCGACGGGTCGACCTCCTTGGGACAGACCTCCGAACACTCGCCGATCACGGTGCAATCCCAGATGCCATCGTGTTGCGAGAGCACGTCGAGCCGCTCGTCGGAACCCTGGTCGCGCGAATCGAGATTGTAGCGCTCGGCCAGCGCGAGCGCGGCTGGGCCGGTGAAGTGCGGATCGATGCCGTACACCGGGCAGGCCGAGTAACAGAGCATGCAATTGATACAGTGGCTGTACTGCTTGAACGTCGCGAGCTGCTCCGGCGTCTGCAGATATTCGCGCGCCGGCGGAGTCTTGTCCTTGCGCACGATCCACGGCTTGACCTTGGTGAGCTTCTCGAGAAAGTCGGTCATATCGATCACGAGGTCGCGCGCGACCGGGAAATGGCGCAACGGCTCCACCCGCACCGGGCCCGGCGCGAACTGCGACAGCAATGTCTCGCAGGTCAGCCGCTCGTAACCGTTGACCACCATCCCGCAGCTTCCGCAGATGCCCATCCGACACGACCAGCGGAAGGTGAGCGAACCGTCAAGCCGGTCCTTGATGTAGTTGAGCGCGTCGAGGACCATCCAGTCCCGGCGCAGCGGAACCTCGTAACTTTGGAAGCGCGGTTCGGCGTCGGTCTCGGGCGAGAACCGCGCCACCTCAATGACTATCGTGTCCGCCATCGGTCGATTGCTCTCCGTAAACCCGCTTGCCCGGCGGCCAGCGCGTGATCGTTACCGGTAGATAGGAGACCGTGGGCCGGCCGTCCGGGCCCTTGGTTACCATCGAATGGGCGAGGAACTTCTGGTCGTCGCGCTCGGGAAAATCGGTGCGTTGATGAGCGCCGCGCGATTCCTCGCGCTGCAGCGCCGACTGCAGAATGCTCTCGGCGACATCGAGCAGGAACCCCAGCTCGAGCGCCGCCACCAACTGGGTGTTGAAGGCGAGGCTGCGATCCTCCATCGAGATCGCCTTGTAGCGCCCCTGCATCTCGGCGATCTTGCCCGCCGCTTCGGCCAGCGACGCGCGCGTGCGATAGATGCCCGCGCCGACCTCCATCGTGTGTTGCATCGCCTCGCGCAGCGCGGAGATCTTTTCGCTGCCGCCGGTCTTGCGCAGATACTCGGACTCGATGCGCCGCTCCTCGTCGGCGCCGAATGCCAGCACCGGATTGGCGCCGGGCGCCGGCGCTGAACTGGCGTACTCGGCCGCCGAGCGACCCGCGCGCGCGCCGAAAACCAGCAGCTCGCCGAGCGAATTGGAACCGAGGCGATTGGCGCCGTTGAGGCTCACGCAGGCCGCTTCGCCCGCGGCATAGAGCCCCTTGATCGGCGTGGCCCCGCTGGTGTCGGTATGCACGCCGCCCATCATGTAATGCTGCACCGGGCGCACCGGCACCAGCTCGTGCACCGGATCGATATTCTCGTACTTGACGCACAGCTCGCGCACCATCGGCAGCTTGGCGTTGATCTTCTCTTCGCCCAGGTGGCGCAGGTCGAGATGGACGACGTCGCCGTACGGTCCCTTGATGGTGCGGCCCTTTTCCATCTCCTTGACGAACGCCTGCGAGAGGCGATCGCGCGGCCCGAGCTCCATGCTGCGAAAGACGGGATCCTTGTGCGGCTTGCCCAAATTGTAATCCTGCAGGTAACGATAGCCGTCCTTGTTCAGCAGGTAGCCGCCCTCGGCCCGGGATGCTTCCGTGATCAGGATACCGGTGAAAGGCAGGCCGGTGGGATGATACTGCACCATCTCCATGTCCTTCAGCGGCGCGCCGGCTTCGTACGCTAGCGCCATCCCGTCGCCGGTACAGATATTCGCATTGGTGGTGTAGGGGAAGACGCGGCCGCATCCGCCGGTGCAGATGATGACGGCCTTGCAGGTTATCAGCCGGACCTTGCCGCTCTTGAGCTCGATCGCGACCACGCCGCAAACGCGGCCGTCCTCGACGATCAGCCTGGTGACGAAAGTTTCGTCATAGCGGGTGACCGGATAGCGCAGTGAAGTCTGGAACAGCGTGTGCAGCATGTGGAAGCCGGTCTTGTCCGCGGCGAACCACGTGCGCATCTTCTTCATACCGCCGAAGGGGCGCACCGCGACCTTGCCGTCGTCGCGCCGGCTCCATGGACAGCCCCAGTTCTCCAGCCGCAGCAGTTCCTTGGGGACCTCGTTGACGAAGATCTCGACGCAGTCCTGGTCGCTCAGCCAATCGCCGCCCGAGATCGTGTCGTACGCATGCTCGTCCAGCGTGTCGTCCTCGGCGATTACCCCGGCGGCGCCGCCTTCAGCCGACACCGTATGGCTGCGCATCGGGTAGACCTTGGAAACCACGGCCACGCTGAGCTTCGGATTGGATTCGGACACAGCAATCGCGGCGCGCAGGGCGGCGCCGCCGCCGCCGATCAGTACAACATCGTGAGAAGACGTTTCCACGGCTTTTCAGACCTCGGTACGAATGACTCTAGGATAAATACGATAAGCGCGGCTACTTCTCAATAGCGTGCCCATATAAGTCATATTTAACTCCGAGGAGTCCCCCTCCCGGATCGCGAGCAGGGTCGCACGGCGGCGCGCGTATCCGGCTCTCGTGAAACGCACGGACTATAGCGCAGGCGCTTTTCACTTCCAAGCGAACGCGGCAGGAATGCCGACCCCGTCTCTCCCCGGCGCGCTTCACCCGCTCGACCCAAGTGCGCTAGCTTCAGGCTCGGACGCGGGCGCACGCACGCGAACGGAGGACATCGCCGATGGCCAATCGGATACTCAGCAACGAAGAAATCGCCGAGATGGAAAAACTGACGGTTGACCGCGTGCTCGAGAGCATCGATCGCGGCGATCGCGAGGGCGCAAAGAAGCTCGCACGCCGGATGTACAACGAATTTCTCAGCATGCACGATCTCTATCGCAACTGGACCGCCGCCACGCTCAGCTTCGTTGGCCGTCGCTTCGGCGACAAGGCTCTGGAAGAGGCGATGGACGAGGGCGTCAAGGCATGGTGGGGTCCCAACCTCGACAAGATGCCGCAGGACCTGCGCGCGCGCATCAAGATGTTCGCGGCCGGCCTGCGCGGCCACTTGCAGCCGATGCATATCGAGGAGGATGACGAAAAGATCACGATCCAGATGCGTCCGTGCGGCAGCGGCGGCCGCCTGGTGCTGGAAGGCAAATACGAAGGCCCCGAGGCCATGCTCACGGTGCGCGGCAAGCAGTTCCTGACCTACGGCCGCGACAGCTTCCCGGTGTATTGCGCGCACGAACCGGTGATGGAACGGCAGGATATCGAGGCCCACGGCGCGCCGTTCGTGGTGGTCGAGCCGGCGCACGAGATCGGCAAGCAGCACTGCAATTTCATCATCTACAAGGACCGCTCGAAGGTCCCGGCCAGGTATTACGAGCGGCTCGGCCTCAAAAAGCCTGCCGGCGCGAGTTGACCGGCCGCGTCAGCGGCTCAACGGAGCGCTCGGTGCCGGTGGCGCGCTGCCGTTTTCGGGCGTGTAATTCAGCGTTCCATTTGACGGCGGCGCGTAACTCGGCGACGCTGTCGTGCCGAACGGATGTGTCACGCTGTAGGCGCCGCGCAGCAGCGAGAACGCCCATCCGTTGGCGCTCACCAGATTATTGGTTTTGTTGTAGAGCGTGGGATCGTTGATCAGCAGGCCGAGCGTGCCCTGGCGGCTGTCGATCTTGTCGAGCGCGTCGCGCATATCTTCGGAGGAGCGGCGCACATTGCTCATCACCTCGCCGGCGTAGCGCGTGTCCAGCATCAGCCGCGGCAGCAGACCGTTGGCGGTGTCCATGCGCGCCACCAGGTCGTGAAATTCAAGCGAAGTCTCGTCGATACGCTGCGAAGCCGCGCGCAGCGATTCCGACGCGCCGGCGATGTTCGCGGCCACGCGTTGGCCGTCGGTCCGCGGGCTCAGCAGCGCGCCGACAATGCCCTGGCCGCGTTCGATGCGGCCGACCGCGAGGTCGAGCCGCTGGGTGAGCCTCTGCAGGTTGTCCATGGTCTGGCGGACGGACTCGACAGTGAGCGCTTTTTCATTCGGATTGGAACTGCCGCGGATCAGCTCGGCCAGGATGCCGTTGCCCTGGTTGATGGACTCGAGCAGCTGGCGCATCCCGTTGGAAATTGCGATCACGTTGGCGACCAGGTCGCCGGTGCCGCGCGCCTGTAGCAGCGCGGCGTAGTTGACCGGGTCCTGGGCCTTGAGCAGCGAATCCGGCTGCGCCGAGGGCGCGTTTTCCGAGCCGGCGGTGAGCAGCAGGAACTTGTCGCCGAGCAGTCCGAGCGACTCGATTTTCGCCACCGAATCGACGCGCACGCGCTGGGCCGCGTTCGTTTCAACGCGCAGGCGCACGACCACGTAGTTGGCGCGCGGGTCCTCGGGAAACTGGATCGAGCCGACCGAGCCGATGTTGACGCCCGAAAGATAGACCGGCGCTCCGACCTGCAATCCGTTGACGCGCTTGAAGCGCGCGATCAGCTCCTCGCTGCCGCCCAGCCATCGCAGGCCGCCGCCGATGGAAAAGATCGCGACCGCCAGGATCGCGATGCCAAACACGATAACGATTCCGACGCGCAACGCATGACCGTCGTTTTCCGCCATGGCCTTGATTCTCTCCCTGCGCAAAGCGCGGCCGCTTCAGAAGGCCGCGCGCAGAAATTCCCGCATCAGCCGATCGTCCGTGGTGCGCACTTGCTCGGCGGTTCCGGAAAAGCGAATGCGGCCCTGGTCGAGCAGCGCGAAACGATCGCCCACCGCAAACGCGCTCCTGAGATCGTGCGTCACCACCACCGAGGTGAAGCCGAGCCGCCGCTGCAGGCTCCGGATCAATTCATTGATATGCATCGTCACGATCGGATCCAAGCCGGTGGTCGGCTCGTCGTAAAGCACCGCGCGCGGCTCGAGCGCGATCGCGCGCGCCAGCGCCACGCGCTTTTTCATTCCGCCCGACAGCTCCGCCGGATAGAGCCGCTCGATGCCCTCGAGATCGACCATCGCGAGCAGCTCGGCAACGCGCGCCGCGACGGCTGCTTCGCCCAGTCCGGCGTGCTCGCGCAACGGATAGCTGATATTTCCGTACACGGTCTCGGAATCGAACAGCGCGCCGAGCTGAAACACCATTGCCACCTTGCGGCGCACGTCGTAGAGCTGGTTTTCGCCAAGCCCGCTCAGCGATCGTCCATCGATTAGGACCTCGCCGCGATCCGGAGCCACCAGTCCGTTGAGATGGCGCAGGATGACGCTTTTGCCCTGACCGCTGCCGCCCAGTATGACCAGCGTCTCGCCCTCGTACACGTCGAAGTCAACGCCCTGCAACACCGGCCTGCCGCCGAAGCTCTTGTAGAGCCCGCGTGCGCTGATATAAGGACGCGCCCCGTTTTTCATCCGACGGCCAGGAAGAGCTTGGTCAGGAAAAAATCCGACACCAGCACGCCGATCGCTGCCGCGACCACGGCCGATGTGGTCGCACGCCCGACGCCATCGGCGCCGCCGCTCGCGTTGAGTCCCTTGCTGCAGGCGATGATGGCGATCAGGTAGCCGAAAAACAGCGACTTGCCGAGGCCGCTTGTGAGATCGCCCAAACGGGTGTTCTGCACCATCGAGGTGAAGAAATATCCCGCGCCGAGCCCGAGCTGAGTCACCGCGATGATCACTCCGCCCACCAGTCCGATGGCGTCAGAAATCACGGTCAGCACCGGCATCATCAACACCGTGGCCAAAACGCGCGGCACGACCAGCTTTTTGACCGGGCTGGTCGCGAGCGCGCGCATCGCGTCGATCTGCTCGGTCACCTTCATGCTGCCGATTTCGGCAGTGATGCCCGCGCCGACTCGCGCGCCGATCATCAGCGCTGTCAACACCGGGCCCATCTCGCGAAACAACGACAGACCCATTACGCGGCTGATATAGATCTTGGCGCCGAAGCGCGACAGGAACTGGCCCATCTGCAGCGCCAGCACCATGCCGGTGAAAATTGCGGTAAGGTTGACCACGTTGAGCGAGCGCACACCGACGCTGTCGAGCTGCTCGACCAGCAGCGCGCCCTCGAACGGACGGCGCGCCGCCTGGCGCGCACATTCGCGCGTCAGCAACCCGACCTCGCCGAGTTGTTCGAGGAAGCGTCTGAATGCCTGAGCCATGGTTCAGCGGGATTCCAAAGTCGTGAGGTTAAGTGAAGCCGCCGGAGGCGGCAACCGCGCCGCGCGCGTTGAAACTGCGATGACTCCGACCCCCACAATCGACGACGGAGCCCTGTTCGTCTACGGCTCGCTGCTTGATGCGGCCCATCGTGCCTCGCTCCTGGGCCGCGAGGTTCCCGGCGCGCTTGCGCGTCTGGCCGGTTACGAGCGGTTGCGCGGCCGCTACTTCTACCTCGTGGAGCGGGCCGGCGCCGTGGTCGAGGGCCTTGTGCTCGAGGGGTTGAACGAGCGCGATTTTGCCGCGCTCGATCGCTATGAGGACGTGCCGCGGCTTTACACGCGCGCCATGGCCGTCGTCACGCGCGCGGACGGCACGCGGCGGCGCTGCTGGGTTTATCTGCCCACGGCCAAGCTGCTCGCCGCCGGCGCGTAAGTGTCGGCCGTTGCTTAGGCCTTGAGATCGGCGGGCTGAGGCCGGCCGTCCGGCTTCTTGATCCCGAACTTGTCCAGCCGATACTGCAGGGTGCGGTAGCTCATGCCGAGCATCTTGGCCGCCTTGGCGATTACCCAGTCGGCGCGCTCCATCGCCTGCAGGATCAGGTCGCGTTCGAGATTTTCGAAGTTGAGCCCCTCGGCGGGAATCTCGAACCGCTCGGCGCGCGGCCGTTCGCCGCCGCGCATCGGCGTCCGGCGCTCCAGCACCTCCTGCGGCAGGTCCTTGGGCATGATGCGATCGCCCTCGCACAGCAGCAGCGCGCGCTCGATCGCGGACTCGAGCTGGCGCACGTTGCCCGGCCACGGATAGTCGAGCAGCACCTCCATCGCCTCGCGGCTGATTTCCTTGACCTGGCCCTGGGCCAGATGGGCGAAGCGGTTCTTGAGCGCGTTTTCCGCCAGCAGCGGGATGTCCGAGCGGCGATCGCGCAGCGGCGGCAGCGTGATCGTGACCACATTGATGCGGTAGTAAAGATCCTCGCGGAAGCGCCCCTGCGCGACTTCCTCGGCGAGGTCGCGGTTGGTCGCGGCGACCAGGCGCACGTCCACGCGGATGGATTCGTTGCTGCCGACGCGGCGCAGCTCGCGCTCCTGCAGCACGCGCAGAATCTTGGCCTGCAGGCCGATGTTCAGATCGGCGATTTCGTCGAGAAACAGCGTCGACTTGTCGGCGCTCTCGATGAGTCCGATCTTGCGCTCGGTGGCCCCGGTAAAAGCGCCGCGTTCATGGCCGAACAGCTCGTTTTCGATCAGGTTCTCCGGGATCGCCGAGCAATTGATGGCGACGAACGGGCGCGCCGCTCGCGGCGACAGTTTGTGAATCGCGCGCGCGATCACCTCCTTGCCGGTGCCGCTCTCGCCCTGGATGAGCACGGTCGAGTACGACGGCGCGACCTTGCGCACCACGCGGATCACTTCCTGGATCGAGGGATGCTGGCCGACGATGCCTTCGACCTGCAGTTTGCCTTCCAGGCGCGTGCGCAACAGAATGTTCTCCTGCGTGAGGCTCGCAAACTCGGCCGCCTTGCCCACCGTCATCACCAGCTTTTCACGATCGGTCGGCTTGGTCAGATATTCGAAGGCGCCGCTCTTGGTCGCCTTGACCGCGCTCTCGATTGTGCCGTGAGCGGTCAGCAGCACGACCTGGCTGCCCGGGTAAGTCTCGCGCACCGCCGCCAGCAGCTCGTCGCCGCTCATCCCGGGCATCATCAGGTCGGTCAGCACCACGTCGAAACTGCCCAGCGCGAGCTGCTCCATCGCGCGCTTGCCGTTGGGCGCCTCATCGACCAGGAAGCCCTCCTCGCGCAGGGTCTCGACCGTAATTTGCCGTTCGAGGTCGTTGTCTTCGACCACCAGTACCGATGGCTGGCTCATGAATGTTTACCCGATGTGCCCCGCGGCAGGATGAAGGTGACGGTGGTCCCGCGCCCGGCGGGATTGGCGCCGATGCGGATGGCGCCGCCGTGGCGCTCGACAATGGCGCGCGAGAAGAACAGCCCGAGCCCGATGCCCTCGCGCTTGGTGGTGAAGAACGGCTCGAACACGTGGCTGGCGACCTCGGGATCGATGCCCGCGCCGGTATCGGCGAAGGTGATTACCTCGTTGCTGCCCTCGCATTGGAAGGCGATGGTCAGCTCGCCGCCCTCGGGCATCGCCTGGATCGCGTTGGCCACGACGTTGATGAAGCAGGCGTGCAGCTTCTCGGCGTCGACGTTGAGCGTCACCGGCTGCTCCGCGCCCACCAGTTGCGCCTGAATCGACTGGCTGCGCAGCTTGGAATCGGACAGTTCGAGCACGTTGCCGACCAGCGCGCGCACGTCGGTCAGCGCCGGATGGATTTCCACCGGCCGGCCGTAATTGAGAAAGCTCTGGATCAGCTCGGAGAGGCGATGGACCTCGTCCTTCATGATGCCGAGCTGGCGGCGGTAGTTCTCCTGGTCGTTCTGCAGCTGCGGCGCGTAGCGCGCGCGGAGCTGATCGATGGCGAGGCTGATGAAGTTCAGCGGGTTCTTGATCTCGTGGGCAAGCGCGCCCGCGAGCTGGCCGAGCGCGGTGAAGCGCTCGAGCCGGTTGAGCTCGGCCTCGCGCTCGCGCGCGCGGCGCAGCTGCTCGACCATCTCGTTGAAGCTGCGCGTGAGCAGTCCGATCTCGTCGCGCCGATGCGCCTCGGGGACCGGCTCGAGGCCGCGGGCCGGAATGTTCTGCGCCGCCGCCGCGACCGCATGGATCGGCTCGACGTAGCGGTCGGCCAGCACGTACGAGAACACCAGCCCGATCGCGAAGATCGCCAACGCCACGGTCAGCAGATGGATGCGATGCTCTTCGAGCGGCCGCGCAAAGTCGGCGAAATCGGCGACCACCTGCACGTAGCCCAGCAGATGGTCTTCGACCTCGACCGGAATCAGGTACACCGTCTGCTCGCCCGCGGGACCCACGGTGAACGCGGGCACCGAAAGCGGCTCGCCGCCGTGGGCGGCGTTCTGCGCCGCCACCAGATGCACCGCGCCGCGATCGATCGCCTCGCCGATCAGCGCCGGGTTCGAGCTGTTGATGATCAGGTCCTTGCTCGAGGCGATCGAAACTTCGAGCCCGTTGTTGTGCAGCGAGTTGACGTAGTTCTGCAGCCGGTCGCGATCGAAGGCGCCGACCGAGGTCAGCTCCTGCACGCTGATCTGGATCGCGCTCGCCAGCTCCTTGACGTTGTCCTGGGTCGCTTCGACGATGCGGTTCTGCGTGTTGAGGCTGACCAGCAGCTCCGCGCCGAGCGTCAGCCCGAGCAGCAGCACCATCAGCGCCATCAGCTTGGCTTTGAGATTGATTGCCGGGAATCTCATCGCATTGGTGCGCGGGGTCGATGCAGCCGCGTATCGCGGCCCGCCGCGAAATTGTCGCGCGCCCGCAGGCGGTTCAGGTCGGGTTCTCTCCGTGCTCGCGCGTGAACATCAGCATCCGCGTCGCGACAACCGCAGCCGACAACGCCAGCAACAGCCATATGAGCTTTTCGACTCCGCCGATGTATTGCAGCACCACCTCGATCTGGCTGCCGAACACATAGCCGAGGGTGACCACGATCGGGACCGAAATCGCCGCCCCCGCAAGATCGTAGAACAGGAAGCGCAGCGGTTTGACGCCGAGCGACCCGGCGGTCAGGTAAACCAGCGCGCGTAGTCCGGCAACGAAGCGCGCGTAGAGGATCGCGCGATGGCCGTGACGCCGCATGAAGCTCTTGAGCCACGCGATCTGACGCTGCGAGCGCGGCCGGCCGATGCCCAGATAGGCGACCAGCCCGGTGCCGAAGTGCCGGCCCAGAAAAAACAGCAGGTTGTCGCCCGCCACCACGCCGACCAGCGCAACCATCATCGTCGTCGGGTAGCGGATCACTCCGCGATGCACCAGGAAGCCCCCCGCCAGCAGCGCGACGTCCTCGGGAATCGGCAGACCCATCCCGCACAGGATAAGCACCCCCAGCAATCCAGCATAGGTGAAATGCTGGATGTAGGCCGAAACCAGACCGGTCAAGCGTCAATTCCCTTGCGCGTAATGATCGCGCAGCACGCGGCGGATTTGCTCGATCGGCAAGCCTTCGTCGGCGAGCTTGGCCGCCTCCAGCGCCTCGCCGGTGCAGACCGGGCAATGCGCGCCGTGCTCGTCGCGGTAGCAGTCGAGCAGGTTCTGATGGCCGATTTCCTTGTCGCATCCGCAGTAGCAGTGAAGTTGCGCGAGCAGCGCCGGATTTTTCGCCGCGACCTCATACGCGTCATGCGCCGCGCCGAAAAAGCGGTTGGGGTCAAGCGTCGGGCGCTCGCCTTTCGCCGCCGCGGCAGGCGCGGCCGCTGAACGCATCGACCATGCGCCGGCGCCAAGTGCGAGAGCGATCGCCACGACCGACCCGGCGATTATCCAACGCCGCCGGCCACTCCGGCCGCGCGCGGCCGGCTGCTCGCGCTCAATCGCTCTTGGCGGCTTCCTGTTTTTGCCCATGATGCTCACCCGAATCGTTCCTCATTATAGCATTTCCACCACCTGCGGATCGCGCTGCACAAAGCTGTAGAGCGCGGCCGGTCGATGCGGCCCCCGACGCTTGGCCGGCAGGCGGCGCAGGATGCCCATGGAGAGTATCCGGCGGCGAAAATTGCGCCGGTCAATCGGCCGTTCCAGGATCATCGCGTACAGCGCCTCCAGATCGGCGAAGGTGAAGGTCTCAGGCAGCAGATTGCATGCGATGTTCGTATATTCAAGCTTCGCTTTAAGTCGCGCCAGCGCATACTCGGCCATCTGTTTGTGATCATATGCAAGCTCGGGGAGCGCCGAAACCTCGAACCAGCGCCCGTCCGCGTATTCGCGTCCCGGCGCGGCTGCGCGCTGCGCGTCGGCAATCAGCGCCATGTATGCCACCGAAACGACATGCGCCCGCGGATCGCGCGAGGGATCGCCGAAGGTGAAAAGCTGCTCCAGGTAGGCTTCGCGGATGCCGGTATAGGCGAGAAGCTCGCGGCGCGCCGCCTCGTCAAGCATCTCGCCGATGCGCACCAGTCCGCCAGCGAAGGCCCAGCGGCCGCGTCCGGGACCGTGGCGCAGCTGCACCAGGTAGGTCTTCAGCCGTCCGCCTTCGATCGCGAACACGACCGTGTCCACCGCGACCTTGGGCCGCGCCGCGCGCAGGCTGCGCGCGAGCGTCCCGGGCGCCGGCCTGGCCGCGGCCGGGGCGCGCGGCGCCTGCGGCGAATGCGCGTTCATCGGCGCAAGCATAGCCGCCGGATCGGGGCTGATTCAAAGCGCCTTCTCCACCGCTCGCGCGGCTGGCAGCGCTCGGTGGGCGAGCGCGGGCAGGGCGGTTAGGCGCCCAGCTCGAGCATCCGCTCGAGCGCGCGGCGCGCCCCGTCGCACACGTCCTCGGCCAGCTCGATCGCGTAACGCATGTGCCGCAGCGAATCGAGCGCGCCCGCGAGCGTGATCATCTTCATGTAGCGGCAGAGCTTGCACGCCTTGTAGAAATGCTTGTCCGGAATTTCCATCAGCAGGCGATCCGACAAGCCGCATTCCGTCACCACCAGGAACTTGTCCGCGTCGCTGTTCTGTGCGTAACGCACCATCGCGCTGGTCGAGAGCACGGCGTCCGCCAGCCGCAGCACGTCGGCGCGGCACTCGGGATGCGCCAGCACCTTGACGCCGGGGATGGCGCGCCTGGCGCGCTCGATTTCGGCCGCGGTTATCTGATGGTGCACGTAGCAGTTGCCGTCCCACGAGATGATCTTCTTGCGGCTCTGGCTCTGCACGTAATTGGCGAGATTCTGATCGGGCACGAACAGCACGTGCTCGGAATCGATCGCCTCGACCACCTTGAGCGCATTGGCCGAAGTGCAGCAGGCGTCGGATTCGGCCTTCACGTCGGCCGTGCAGTTGACGTACGAAACCACCTTGAGATCGGGGTAAAGCTCGCGCAGCTCGGCCTTGCGCTCGGCCAGCGCCTCCGCCGTCACGCTCTCCGCCAGCGAGCATCCGGCGCGCATGTCCGGCAGCAGCACGGTGCGCTCGGGATTGAACACTTTCGCGGTCTCGGCCATGAAGTGCACGCCGCAGAACACGATCACGTGCGCGTCGCGGACCTCGCGCGCTTTGTACGCGAGTTCCAGCGAATCGCCGATGAAATCGGCGACCTCGAAAATCTCCGGACGCTGATAATTGTGCGCGAGCAGCACCGCGCCCCGTTCGGCCTTGAGCCGCCGGATCTCGTCGATCTGCTCGGCGTAGCGCTCGCACGCGGCAAGTTCGTAGCCGTCCTGGCCCAGGGCGGCAAACTTGCGATGGAGCTGTAGCGCTGCTGGGTTGGTTGCGCGGGTAGTTGCGTTAGGGGGCTGTATTCCAAGCGACATCGATCGAAACCTCTGGGGGCGAATTCTCCCGGCCTACTTTGCGTCAATTTGACACTTAGTCTATCAACCGCCGCGCCGCCTTTGCAAGCGCCGCGCTCGCGCCGCCGCGGACGCCGGATTCCGCCGCCGATGCCTGGCGCCATTGGCGCGCAACGGTTGGCGGGCCGCCGATTCCTTCTGTTAGTCTCGGCTGACGACACTCCCCGCGCCGATGCCAGCCGCATCGATGGCGCCCGGAGCATTGACTCCTCTCCGTGGAAGGAACGGTAACGATGGCTGAGACACAGGACCGCGATGTTATCGAGGCGGTGCGCCGCTTCGTCGAGCGCGACGTCATCCCGGTCGCCTCTGAACTGGAGCACCGCGACGAGTATCCGCATGCGCTGGTCGCGACGATGCGCGAGCTGGGGCTCTTCGGCGCGACCATCCCGGTCGAGTATGGCGGCCTGGGACTCAGTTTCGTCAGCTACGCGCGGCTGATGACCGAGTTGTCGCGCGGATGGATGAGCCTCGCCGGCGTCATCAACAGCCATCTCATCATGGCCTACATCATCACGCATCACGGCACCGACGATCAGCGCAAACGCTTTCTGCCCGGGATGGCGTCGGGCGAAAAGCGCGGCGGGCTTGCGCTGACCGAGCCGCACGCCGGCAGCGACGTGCAATCGATTCGCACTGCCGCCACGCGCCACGGCGACAACTACGTGCTCAAGGGCGCAAAGATGTTCATCACCAACGCGCGCCACGGCACGATGCTCGCGGTCGCGGCCAAGACCGATTCCAAGGCCAAGCCGGCGTATGCCGGAATCAGCATGTTCGCGGTCGAGAAGAACGAGCAGGGACCGACCGTCAGCCGCAATATCAAGAAGCTCGGCTACAAGGGGCTCGACACGTGCGAGGTGCTGTTCGAGGATCTCGAGGTGCCGGCGGCCAACCTGATCGGCGCGCAGGAAGGGCAGGGCTTCAAGCAGGTGATGAGCGCGCTCGAGGTCGGGCGTATCAATGTCGCCGCGCGTGCGGTCGGCGTGGGCCAGGCCGCATTCGAAAACGCGATCCGATACGCACAGCAGCGCACCACCTTCGGCAAGCCCATCTGCGAGCATCAGGCCGTGCAACTGCTGCTGGCCGACATGGGCACGCGCGTCGAGGCGGCGCGCCTGATGGTGCAGAGCGCGGCCGAGAAAAAAGACGCGGGCGAGCGCTGCGACGTCGAGGCCGGCATGGCCAAGCTGTTCGCCTCGGAGGCCTGCGTCAAGGTGACGCTGGATGCGATGCGCGTGCTGGGCGGTTACGGCTACACCGCGGAATTTCCGGTCGAACGCTTCTATCGCGACGCGCCGCTGATGATCATCGGCGAGGGCACCAGCGAGATCCAGGCGCTGGTGATCGCACGCGGCCTGCTCAACCGCAATCGCATCTGAGCGCGCGCCGCCCCCGCCGCTTCGCGTCGACGCGGGCGCCGGCGGCGCTCAGTCTTCGTCGCGCCGCTCGTCCGCGTCCTCGGCGATGGCCCGGTCCTCGAGTAGGTCGGCCCGGATCGCCTCGAGGCCGGCACGGCTCAGCCCGATGCCCTCGGTCATGAACGCCTCGATACCGCCCGACTCGTCGATCAGCTCGAACACCGGCACGAGTTGTTCGGCCGCCAGCGGCATCTTGGGAAACACCAGGTTGCTCTCGAGGAAGTCGGCGACGATGCGCTCGCGGCTCACACCTAGTAGTTCGAGCAGCATCGCGGCGCCGACGCCGGTGCGATCGCGGCCGGCCGAACAATGAAACAGCAGCGGATAGACATCGCGCTCGGCGAGGACATTGAAAAAGGTGCGCCAGTCCTCGCGGAAGTCGTGCAGGATCGCGTGATGCTCGCGGCCCGGAACGAGGCTTATCGGTTCGCGCTCGCGAAACCAGCGATCGCCGATCGGAATGTGCTCCCAGCGCACCTCGCGCAGCACGTCGGCGTGCGGCGGACCCATGATCGAAATCTCGGTGCGGCTTTGCAGCGTGACCACCGTGCGCAGGCCGGCCGTGCGGATTGGGCTCTCCTCGGGAACCTCGGCCAGATGCGCCGAGCGAAAAACCATGTTGCTGCGCACGCGCGCGCCGCCCTCCGTCGGATGACCGCCGAGATCGCGAAAGTTGCGGCCGCCGAATCGGCGCAGCAGGGTGAAATCGACGACTACGCGCCGCCCGAGCTTCTCGTCGATAGTGACGATCTTGCCCGTAACCGCGCGCTTGTTTTCCGGCTCGTTGTCCGCCGACACGTGAAACGACCTGCGCTTTAGACGCGGCGAGATGACCGCTCCGCCTCACCCACGAGTTTTATTTTAGCCCGTGCGGCGGTGCGCGAAAAGTGCGCGCGACCGGCCATGCTTTGCGCCCGAATTACGGCTGCGTGAACGATTCGCCGCCCACGGCGCCCATTCGACGCGCTGCGCTCGACGGCCACGGCGCCGCCGCGTTAGTGTGAAAAGATAGACACAGGGCGCATCGGGCCCGCACCGTTGCGCGAGGCGTACGGGACAGGCTCGCGGTCAGAATTGAGGCGGCCGGTTCAAACGGGCAAGGTTCAAAATCGATGGCTTACAACATCGCGCTCGGCGTCAACTGGCAGGGCAAGCCGGATTACGCGGGCCTGATCGCGCGCGCACGCGCGGCCGACGCCGCCGGCGCGCACTCGATCTGGGTCGCCGAGGCCTGGGGGCGCGACGCCTTCACTAGCCTCACGCTGCTCGCCGAGCACACGCGGCGCATCGCGCTCGCCACCGGCATCGTCAACACCTACTCGCGCACGCCGGGCGCGCTGGCGCAGCATTTCGCCACGCTCGACGAGCTGAGCGGCGGCCGCATGATCATCGGGCTCGGCACCAGCGGCCCGCAGGTCATCGAGCACTTTCACGGCGTGCCGTTCAATCCGCCGCTCACCCGGATGCGCGAGTACGTCGAGATCGTCAATCGCCTGGTCGCCGCCGAGCCGCTGCACTACGACGGCAAACTGTTCAAGCTCGGCCGCGGCTTCACGCTGCGGTTTGAACCGCCGCGCAAGCACATCCCCATCTGGATCGCGTCGCTCAATCGCAGGAGCGTCGAGTTCACCGCCGAGCGGGCTGACGGATGGTTGCCGGTGATGATTCCGCTCTCGCATCTCAGGCAGGCCATCGCCGAGTTTCGCGCGGCCGCTGCACGTGCCGGACGCGAGCCCGGCTCGGTCGCGGTGAAAGCCCCCGGCACGGTTCATGTGACCGGCAATCTCGAGCATGCGCGGGCACAGCAGGCGGGCACGCTCTCGTTCTACGCGGCACGGATGGGCACCTTTTACGCCGAACAGCTCGCGCGCTTCGGCTTCGCCGACGACGTGCGCCGCGTGCGCGAGGCATGGGCGGCGGGCGGGTCGAAGGCCGGCAGCGAGGCGGTCTCGCGCCGGCTACTGGACGAGATGGGTTATGTCGGCGACGTCGCCGGCGCGCGCGAGCGCCTGGCGGCGCAGAGCGCGGCCGGCGCCGATCTGCATCGCGTCGAGATCGATGCGCCCGATCCGGCGAGCTACGAACGCACGCTGGCGGCGCTCGTCGCGTGACGAAGTTGTCGGCGAAGATGTTTTTGCGTTTGCCGGCGCGCCGCAGTAGAAGAGGATGGTGGCGCTTCATCCTTCGCTTCGCCGAGGGGGGAAAATGAACACACGGGACCTGGACCGTCTCGGCGAAGAGCACAGGGCGATCCTGGAGAATCTCAGCGAGTCGCTGCGGCTGATCGAGAAGTCGCTCCAGGACATGCGAAGACAGTCGCTCGAAACCGGCCAGATTCTCGCCCGCCTGATGGAGGCGCGCCGGCTCGCGCTGCAGAGCGATATTCAGATCAGCAGGGCGGGCGAGCTGCTGGTGCTCGGATCCGTGAAGAAGGAGGACGCTGCCTGAGGAGCAACACGCACGGGCGGACCAGCCGCGGTTGGTCCGAGGAGGGAGAAAGCCGCCATGGCCATCAACTCGCGCAGGGCGGACACTCTGGACGGTGAGGCATGGGACATGGTCTCTGCGGAACATGAAGCGATCCTCGAAAATATCGGAGCCTCCCTGGCGCTGGTCGAGGAATCGCTGATGGAGATGCGCAGCCAGACCGCCGAAGTCGAAAAAATCCTCGAGCGCCTGCTTTCCATGCGCGACCTGGCGCGGCAGACCGATGTGCAGGTCGCGCGGGCGGGTGAATTGCTGACGCTCAACCGCTACCTGAACGACGCCGGCATCCCCCGCACATTCTTCCGCCCGCGATCCACCAAGGCTGGATAGCGGCCGGCGAACCCTTCCCGTCGCACGCCGGTGCTCCTCGCACTGCGCCGGGAACGCGCACGCGACGCGCCTCGCGCAAAGGCGCCTGCAGTTTCAGCCCGCGAAAGGTGGCCCGTCAGCGGCCGCGGGCCGTTCGCACGCGCGTGATGACCAGCGGCGGCCGCGAACCCATGCCCCCGCCCGGGTGCCGTGCTTAATGGTTCAGGAGCGACTTTCTGAGCGCCGGGTTCTTCGTGCGCGGGTCGAGCCAGATGCTGAAAAACGCGGCGCCGAAGGCCGGATCGTCGATCTCGCCGCGCTCCGCGCCGTTGTAATAAAAGAAAGTCTTGTGATTCGGTGCGCAGAACACGACCAGCTGATCGCCGCTCTTCACCGACGGCAGCACGCGCTCCATCTGCCCGCGCCACGCCGCTATCTGCTGCGGCGTGCCGACCGCAAGCCGCGTCATCTCGCCGACACCGGCGGCGGTGAGCTGATCGCCCGGGATCGCGCGGTTGGATTCGAGATCCAGCGCATGGGGCTCCGCGGGATTCCAGCGCGCGCCCGTCGCCCATAGCGCGACGTGGTAAACCTTGAGTCCGAAGTAAGTGTGCGATCCCTTACCGACCTGATGGAACGAGGGCACCCGCTCGAGCACTGCGGAGGGCAGGGTGGCTGCGGGCGCGGCGCGCAGGCCGGGCGCACTCATCGCGGCCAAGCTTCCGGCGATCGCACCGGCAAGCAGCACGCGAATGATTGATCTCGGCGGCCTCGTGATTATCTCCGGATTCAAATTTTTCTTCTTGGTCGCGGCGTGTTTGGAAACCTCCGTCGGGACCTCCGGCTCAAGAGACTTAGTCGCACGTGCATCCCGAGTCCAGCGGTTTGCTGGCCGCGCCGGATTGATGCTCGCAATCTTTCAAAATGTCGGCATCGACTGCTTTCGCATGTGAACGTCAGGGTCGCACAAGCCGCCGCTCGAAGGCCGCAGTAAACCCGTCCATCCCGGATCGATCCGCCCGTGCTTGATTTGCTGATGCACGGTCTGCGTCGCGGAGATGCACCTTTAGCGTCATCAACGAGTGGTCGCCCATTCATCTCGCTACAAATAACGCGAAAAAGGCTAGCGCCGCCGAATTGGCGCTCGATGGCATCCCTTATGCTTTATAGCCAGCGCCATCAGCAGGGCGCGGTTGGCCAAAGTGACATCTGCTGGTTGCCGAGGCTGAAGGAGCAAGGAAGACGATGTCCAGAATGATTCGCATAATCGCGGTGATAGCGACGACGGCGGCGTTCGCCATGCCGGCTCGCGCGCAGATGGATCCGCTCTCTGCATACGAGAATTTCCTGGCTCAGCATCCCACGGCCGCCGAGGCGCTCTCGACCAATCCGAGCCTTTATCGCAGTCCCGGCTTCATGGCCGCGCATCCCGACGTATGGTCATACCTCAACCAGAATCCGGCGCTGTATCAATCGCTGGCCCGCAGAGCGCCGGCCTATTCTCCGGACGTGGCGGCATTCAATCTGTCGAACTACCTGCACTACCATCCCGACATTGCGCAGGCGCTCGCGGCCAATCCGTCGCTGGTCAACAACCCGGCCTATCTGGCGCAGCATCCGGATTTCAAGGGCTTCCTTCAGCACCATCCGGGCGTCGCGCAGCAGTTGAGCAGGCGAGGGTGGAGCTTCTCGGGCTGGGAGCAGACGCATCCGTGGGACCAGCGCAATCAATGGCGCGACGTCGACGCCTGGAGCGACCGCGACTGGCGTCAGGACTGGCAACGCCAGCGACAAATCCTTGAGGAACGCCGCGAAGCCGAGATCGCCGAAGAAGAGGAAGAGCACGAGCATCACGACCACGGCAAGCATCTCGGGTGGTACAAACATTCCGGTAAACATCACGACGAAGACGAAGATCACGACCATCACGAGCATTACACTAAGCATCACGGCAAACATCACGGGGACGACGACTAGAACGAGGCATTATCTGATCGAGACGCGGCGCTTGAACCCTTAGGGCTTAGCGTGGGCGGCGTTTGAATCCTCCACGCATATGATCGACGGGATCGCGCGCGCCAGGCGTCTGCGTCGATCGGTGTCGGTGCGGATGGTGCCTTCTTTGACCTGGGTTTCGAAGTTGGATCGCCACTTCGCTCCCGCCTCTTCGCAGGCGCGTTTGGTCGGGAAGCCGGTTTGCGTGGTGGGAGCGGAATTCCCCGGCATCTTGATGACCAGCGTCCAGCTCACGAGCATGAGCGAGGCAAGAAGTTCTGCCGCCGGACGCGACGCCATACGATGCCAGCGCGCCGGTTGGCGGAACATCTCCCGGACCTTTTTCATCGCGCATACCTCCCCTTCGATGGCTTCGCGTCAAGCGCCAAATCCAGACCGACGCGTCATTTCACACGGCGCTCCACCGTGGCGAAAGAGATTGCGCCGGTTCTTCATACCGTGAGCGACGCGGCCGTCTCGGCTTGCGGCACGCTCTCGGAGGCGCGCGCGCCCATGGTCGTCAGGACCAGGACGGCCGCGAGCACTATCAGGGAGCCGAGATACGCCGCTCCACCGTAAAGCGCCGACTCGAACAGCCGCGTGCCAAGGTTGAAGATCAGAGCAATGGCGAGGACCCATGTCGCCGCTCGCGCACGATTTTTACTCTCTCCGGCGCTGAATGCGATATGCGCCAATGCCATATAGGGCACCGCGAGCGCCATGTAGTATTCGAGCCACGAGATCGGAGAGATTGCCGTGGCAATGCAGAACAACGCCGCCACTGACAATCGGGCATCCGGCCCGGCGATGTGACCTCGTCGGAATACGAGCCATCCGATGACGCCCATCATTAAAGCGAACTGAAAAGCAAATCCGGCCGTCGCCGCAACCTTCTCGGTCGCGAGGCTCGTCGCTCGCGGCGTGAACCAGCGCACCGCGAGTGCGGCCGAAGATTGGTTGTATCTGTTCCACAGATCGTGCGAGCGTTGGACGCCCCGGGTGGTGAGAGCCGTCACGTAATTGCCGCTCGCCTGCGCGGTATATCCGACGCCCAGGAGCAGGCTGGGAAGGAGAATCAGCGCCGCAACGAAAATCACCAGCGAAAGCAGGGCCACGAACTGCTTGCATGCGAGCAAGTAAATCAGCACCGGCAGCGCGAACGGCTTCGCCAGCAGCGAGGCCGCCAGCAGACAGCCCCCACTGACGGGTCTCGATTCATTCACCAGCGCGAACCCCCACACCATCGCCGCGAGCAGCAGCAGATTTATCTGTCCGTGATCGAAGTTGGGATGGATGAATCGGACGCACAGCAGCACCGGAATCACGATCAGCTCCGCGCCGGGCTTGAACCCGCGGCCAAACAAGAGTCGGCTGGCGCCAAGGATCATCAGGGGCAACGCCAACGCCATGCTTAGGGCGAACCACAGCAGCTGAGCCGGACGCTGCGGAATGAGGCCTAGGGGGATGAAAGCCATCGCATATATCGGCGCATATTGAAACGGGCTCGGGTCGTGCAAATTGTAAATGGGCTTTCCATGCAGCGCCGCCAGGCCTGCATTTCTGTAAATCACGAAATCGCTTTGCGAACGAGACGCGGCCGAGATGGCGAATCCCGAGATATACAGGGCGAGCAGGGCCCACGCCGCGATTCGGAGCAGCTCGGGATTCAGCCGGAGACGTTGCCGGAAGGCAGGGTCGGACAGGCAGCCTCGGTTTGTCATCGTCCCATCACCGATGGCGTTCTTCGATTTCTTCGAGCCGAAAGGAAAATGAGCGCCGCGGCAATTCCAGGCATGAACTCACCGCATGCAGCTTGCTCTCTCGATCGGTGTGCGACAATAGCCACCCGACGACCGAGTGCGAAAAGGCCGGGCGGCTCCCCGCCGCCGCCCGCGATTCCCAGTCGGGACATTCCCGATTTCACGGTCGGTCTGGCGAGGCGGCGCTCCGCGATCGAGGCTCGTTCGCCTCTCCTCACGCGGAATCGGAAACGCGACTGAAATCCGCATGAAGGCCGATTCGGGGAGATCCCCGAAGCACAGACGAATTGATGAATCCAGACACTGACTTACAGAACGATTGTGCTTCGGCGCTAATTTTATACAAATTCCTAAGACAAAATCTGAGCGAGAGGAATACGAGGACCGGATTTACTCCGACTTGCCTGCATCCTGGTGCACCGGAGGCTGACTGGCAGCCGCGGCGACAGCGTCGCGGTAGGCGATAGCGTCGCGGTAAAGGAGCACCCCTATGGCTGACATGCAACGCATTCAGGAGCTCTGGCACTCCGCCGATTTCGATTACCGCGCCGGGTCGCCCCACTTAAAACATTGGGCCTTGCACGAACGCCTGGTTTCTACAACCAAAGTAGCGCTGGCGGACGTAATTCGCAGGAACTTGCCCCGGACGGTTCTCGAGATTGGCGCCGGGCACGGCGGCTTTACCGAACCAATCCTCGCATCCGGTTTTCTCATGACCGCGACGGAAATGTCGCGTTCCTCTCTGGCTGAATTAGAAACGCGCTTCGGCTTGAATCCGGGTTTCCGCGGCGTCTTCGATCCCGATGGGTCTCTTAATGCACTTGGCACCGAGCGCTTCGCGGTCGTTTTTTACGCTTCGGTCCTCCATCATATTCCGGATTACATGTCGGCCATTCGCAGCGCGATTGCGGAGCACCTACTCCAGGGGGGAGCTCTGGTTTCAATTCAGGATCCCTTGTGGTATCCGGCCCTCCGTTGGAAAGATTCCTTTGCGTCGAATGCCTCGTACTTCGCCTGGCGCCTGGGCCAAGGCAACTACGTGCGAGGCGCCAAAACTCGAGTTCGCCGGGCTCTTGGCGTTTTGTCTGAAGATGAACCGGCGGACATGACCGAATATCACGTGGTGCGCAATGGAGTGAATCAAACCGAAATCCTGGATTTCCTCCAGGGTGTTTTTGAATCTGTACAGATTATCCCATATTGGTCCACACAATCCGCGCTATTCCAAAGAGCCGGCGAGCTGCTGGGATTCCGCAGCACTTTTGCAATCGTAGCAGTCGGGCTGCGGACCGGCCCGAACACTGCACGGGCAGGGACGGAGCTTTAGCCATCGGTCGCGGCATTCCTTCGCCTGCCAAAGGTGCGACCGCGATTCGTTCGCTCAACGCTGACGCGTAGCGTCTCAAGCCGTCATCCACCGGACGTGTCCCGTTGACTGCCAAACACACGGCAAGTGACCGTGTCCCAAAAAAAGTTGTCTCGTCTCGATCATCAAGTTGACATGACATTTGAAGACCGTGCGCATGTCGGAGCAGAGCAGGTTGCCATCCCGCGCCACAATGGGGTTCGCTTTAAGTTCAGCGAACGAATAGAGGTAAGCACGCAAGGTTCAGGGGAGGTAACGACGACGATGAAACCTGAAAGCTTCGCCACTTTACCCGGACAGGAACCGGTATGGAACATGGCGCCCGGTAGGAAGGTAGCTCTGAAATTGCAGAACCAGCAGACCGGGCAAAACGTGATGGCGTTCGAAGAGGTAGCCCCGCGCGGCACCGCGACTCCGCTCCACCTCCACCATGACAGCGACGAGGTGATGTATATTTTGAGCGGACAGTTCAGCTTCAAAGTCGGCGACCAAACCATTTCCGGGGGACCGGGGACGTGCGTTTTCATGCCGCGCGGCGTTCCCCACGCTTGGAAGTACGTCGGCGACGAAACCGGAAGAGCGTTCATCTGCTACACGCCCGGCGAGGCGGGGAAGGCATTCGAAGAGGCGGTGACATTACAGGGCGCTACGACACCTGCGATTTCGGTCGACGACAATCCGTTTGCGCCGCTACGTGACGCCGAAATTCTAGACCGCCACGGCTGGGAACTCGTCGGACCTCCGCCGTTCTGAAACGCTTCGGTTGCATCATACGCGGTCGGCTGGCGGGGCAGCGGCGAAGCGCCCGCGCGTATCGCGCAGCGCTGCGCGCGCGCGGCAGCGCCCCGCATAGACTTGATGCGGGTTGCGCAGTCGTGCTGGCTCCGAACGAGCCGCGCCTGTCCGGCCCATGCTGGCGTACCACGCTTTTTTTCAGGATCAGGTTCGTTGCGCTAGTTGACATAATATTTCTTATGCGAAGTTATGGCGCAGGCGTGGGAATGCACGCCGGGCCGAGCGGCCGTCCGTGCTGCCTCGAAAAACCCCGGCCCGGGTGCGCGCTCGACACCCCGCGCCGCCCCGGCTGGCGCGCGTCCCCATGCCTCTCTATGATTGAGGGCCGTTATGACCCTAAAGCTAGAATCGAAGTCCGCCGCGATAATCTGCGCGGCGCTGCTCGCGCTCGCATCCTCGGCCACGGCAGCCTTCGCCGCCTCGTCGACCGATACCCACGGCGGCCGCGGTGAGACGGCCGGCGACACCACGCGGCTCCAGGTCTTCCTCCAGCGTCGGTTCCGGCTCCCCAGCGCCTCCGACGTGCAAATCGGACCGCCGCGTCCGGCGCCGATCGCCGGCATGTCCGAGCGTACCGTGACCATGCACAACGACGCCGGCGCCTCCGGCACCTTCGTGCTCTACGTCGATGCCGGCCGCAAGACCGCGGTGCTGAGCGACGTCGAGGTCGGCGCGGCCACGCCCGGCCCGCTGCGCGGCCTGTGGAGCCGCCCGCTGCGCGCGGCCAACCAGCCGCCCGGCTCGCCGGCCAAATCGGTGCTCATCACGGACGCGCCCGGCAAGGCGATCCTCGGCACCGAACTCGACCTGACCAAGGATCCGTGGGGTCGCGTCAATCTGAGCAAGGTTCATCTCGAAGATCGCGCCAGCGACGGACCCGACAACGCGCCGGTGACGATCATCGAGTTCGGCGACCTCGAATGCCCGTTCTGCGCGCGCGCCTTCAGCGAGATCGAGACGCTGGTCAACACCACGCATCGCGGCCAGGTGCGGCTCATCTTCAAACACTTCCCGCTCAACATTCATCCGTGGGCGATGCAGGCGGCGATCGCGGCGGAGTGCGTGCGGCGCCAGAACCCCAAGGCGTTCTGGTCGTTCGTCGGCGACATCTATCGCGACCAGGGCGCTATCAGTCCCGCCAACTTGCGCCAGCACGTCGACGGCTACGTCGGCAAGCTGGGCCTGGACCAGCAGGTGCTGAACGCCTGCATCATGGCGCCGCAGGCCGAGGCCCAGGTCACGCAGGATCGCGACGACGGCCTGGCGATCGGCGTGAATTCGACGCCGACCTTCCTGGTCGACGGGATCGAAATGGTCGGACTGCCGTCGGACAAGACCTTCGAGTACGTGGTAAATTCGGAATTGCAACAGCGCGAGGCGAAGCGCTAGCGCGCCAGCGCACGAACCCGCGAGCGCTACTGCGCTGCGGCCGGCTTTATCAACTTGACCGTCGGCGGGATCGCGGGCACGGTGTCGGGCGCCACCCCGAGCTGCGCCATCGCGCCCATCGCCAGCGTCCGCTCGGGCGCGTACGGATGCAGGCGCAGGAAATCGCGATAGGCGGCAATCGCGTCGGTCTTCCTGCCCTGCTTCTGGAGCATCCGCGCCACGCCCAACTCTGCCCGCACCTGGTCGGGTCCTGCGATATCCGAGGCCTGGCGGTAGGCGGATTCGGCCTGCTTGTAGTCGCCCAGGTCTTCGTACGCGACGGCGAGATCGTTGAGGGCCGCATCGCGGAACAGCGGTGGGCCGCTCGAAGCCAGAAATCGCTGCAGGGCGTCGCGAGCCTTTGCCGGCTGGTTTTGCGCCAGGAAAGCATCGGCGAGGTAAAGGTTGGCGAGCCGGCCGACGGCGCGATGCGGCTCGGCGCCGGCAAGACTTGCGAAATGCTGCTCGGCGGCTGTGTATTCGCCGCCCTGAAGCTCGTTCAGCGCCTGGTCGAAGCGCGCGGCGGCGGAGCGCGCGCGGCTGGCCTCGTAGTAGTACAATCCGAGCACGATCGCCGCGATCGCGATCAGCGCCGCGGCGGCGAGCAGGACCTCGCGCATGTGGAGCTCGAAAAAGAGCGCCGCGGTTTCAAATACGGTCTGAAACTCGTCGGGCTGCTTGAGCTCTTTGCGGGTTATGCGATGGCGCGTCGCCAATGGAGTCTCGGCGCGCACCTTCGCCGGCGCGCACCGGTGTGACTACATCTTGTATTTGAAGTCATCCGGCGACATGCGCTCGAGGATCTCGGACCATTTGTCGCGCGAGACGCTGGCCAGGTTCTGGTCGGCGCCGTTGCCGGGCTCGGCCGCCTGTTCGTGCAGCTCGCTCGACATCTCGAGCACTTTCTTGGCCACGTAGATCGGCGACTTGGTGCGCAGCGCGAGCGCGATCGCATCCGAGGGCCGCGAGTCGATCTCGAGGTCGCGCCCCTCGCGCGTGCGCATCAGGATGCGCGCGAAGTAGGTATTCTCGCGCAGCTCGGTGACTTCGATCGCTTCGACCGTGGCGCCCAGATCGCCGAGCAGATTGCGCATCAGGTCGTGTGTCATCGGACGCTGCGGGCGGATGCCTTCGAGCTCGGTCGCCATTGAGGCCGCCTCGAGCGGACCGATCCAGATGGGCAGGTTGAGCTTGTTGTCGGGATCCTTGAGCACCACGATGGGCATCTTGGTGGTCGGGTCAAGCGTCAGTCCACCCACCGTCATCAAAATGAAATCTTCCCTGCGCGCAGCCATGGTCAATCTTCTTGCTTTGCCGTCCCGCCCGGCGCCGCGACCGCCGTCGCCGACGATTGCGACGCCGCGCGCGCGCGTCCCCGAGCGCGTCCGCCGACGATCATCGCGTCTGCAAATAATTCTGGACCAAAGCTGTGCGGCGGTCAACCTGAGGTGCCGCCACAGCGCGCCAAACGCGTCGATCAGCGCGCGACCAGATGGTCCACGACGCGGTAGAGCTGGTTGAGATTGCGGCACTCCTCGACCAAATCGCAGTGCGGCGCGTAGCGTTCCATTTCGCTGTCGCCGAAACCCCAGGTGTTGCGGCTTTCCGGATTGAGCCAGATGATGCGGCGGGCGCGCTGGCGGATCTCGCGCAGGCACCAGTCGTGCGGCAGATTGTAGTTGTTGCGCGCGTCGCCCAGCACGATCACCGTGGTGCGCTTGTTGACCGCGCCGATATGGTCGCCGACGAAGTTGCGAAACGCGCGACCGAAATCCGAATGGGCGTAGACGTTGATCACGTCGCCCTTGAGCGCGATATCGAGCGCCTCCTTGATGTCGTTGCCGCGGAAGTGCTCGGTGACCTCGCCGATGTCCGAGACGAAGACGAAGCTGCGCACGCGCGAGTAGAGATCCTGCAGCGAGTACACGAACTGGAGCATGAAGCGCGACGCGTTGCGCACCGAGTCCGAGACGTCGCACAGGATCACCACCTGCGGCTTCTCGCGCCGGCGCTTTTCGAAGCGCAGCTTGAACGGCACGCCGCCGTATTCGAGGTTGTGGCGCAGCGTGCGCTTGATATCGAAGCGCCCCTTCTTGGCGTGCTTGCGGCGCACCGCCAGCGCGTTCTTGAGCCGCTGCGCCAGGCGCGTCACCGCCTCCTTCATGCGCTCCAGCTCCTCGTCGCTGAGGTAATAGAAGCTCTTGTCGGAGAGCTGGTGGAGGCGCTGCTCCTCGCGCGCGCGCAGGTCGCGTTTCTCGCGTTCCATCCGCACGTAGCGGCGGATGATGTCCTCGAGCGCCTTCAGCCGGCGGTCGAGATATTTCTCGAGCTGAGCCTTGAGCGCGTTGCCGTAATCGAGCGTCTGGATCTGCTCGCGCAGCTCGCGAATCTCCTGCTCGAGCTTGTCCAGGCCGAGCGCGCGCGCCAGCGCGCGGGCGAAGTAGTTCTCCTCGATCGTGCGCTCGATGCCCTGCAGGCGTACGGCGCGCGCGGCCTCGCGCAGCCGCTTCTCGAGCTGGCCCGAGCGGTTCTGCAGCAGTTCGCGCGCGAGCTCCGAGAGCTTCTCGCCCTGCTGCTTGAGCATCTCCTCGACCTGGTCGAGGAATTTCTGGAACTCCTGGTCGGACATCGAGAGCGCTTCCTGCACGCCCTGCCCGGCCTGCTTGATGATCTCGCCCAGCCCCGAAAAATAAACCTCGAACAGCTCTTCGAAGACGGGCAGCTCGCTCGCCCGCTTGACCATCGTGGCGCGCAGCGCGGCGCGGAACGACTCGCGGTCCAGGAGCCCGGTCACACCCGAGGCGGCGAGCGCGTCGAGCGTTTCGGCGAGCGATACGCGCACGCCGTTCTGGCGCAGCAGATTGGCGAATTCGACCAGTTTGTCGTCCATGAGAAAAACCCGGGCCGCCGCCGAGGAAGCCTAATTCAGCAGGTCCTTGTCGCTCGCCGGGCCGGGCTGGCCGGCTTCGCCGCCGCGGCGCGCGCGCGCGCGGCGCACGTACTCCTTGAGCTCTTCCTGCGCCTTGCGCACGTCGCCTTCGTACTTGACGATCGTGTCCAGCGTCTCATTCACCAGGTCCTGGTCGAGATGCTGGACATTGAGCAGGGTGAGCGCCTTGACCCAATCGATGGTCTCGCTGATGCCGGGGCTTTTCTTGAGATCCAGCTTGCGCAGCGACTGCACGACGGTGACCACCTCGCCGGCCAGCCGGTCGGCCGCCTCGGGCGCCTTAAGCTTGATGATCGCCAGCTCCTGCTCGCGATCAGGGAAATCGATGTACAGATGCAGGCAGCGGCGCTTGAGCGCGTCGGACATCTCGCGCGCGTTGTTCGAGGTCAGCACGACCAGCGGAACCTGACGCGCCTTGAAGGTGCCGATCTCGGGCACGGTGACCTGGAAGTCCGAGAGCAGTTCGAGCAGGAAGGCCTCGAACTCGGCGTCGGCCTTGTCGATCTCGTCGATCAGCAGGACGACCGGCTTGTCGGCGGTGATCGCCTTGAGCAGCGGGCGCGGCAGCACGAAGCGCTCGGAAAAGAACACTTCGTCCTCTTTGGCGATCCGATCGACGGCGGCGGCGAGTCCCTGCGCGCCGGTCAGGACTTCGCTGATCTTGTCTTTTAAAATCTGCGTGTAGAGCAGTTGCTTGGCGTATTCCCATTCGTAGAGCGCCTTGCCCTCGTCGAGCCCCTCATAGCATTGCAGGCGGATGAGGTCGTGGCCGAGCGCAAGCGCGAGCACCTTGGCGAGATCGGTCTTGCCGACGCCGGCCGGACCTTCGACCAGGATCGGCTTGCGCAGCGCCGCCGCGAGATAAACCACGGTGGCGATCCTGCGGCTGGCGATGTACTTCTGCGCGGCAAACCGTTCGATTACCTCTTCGATCGACGAGAACATTCATCCTCCTGGAGCGCTGCGGACGCCCGCGCGCGGGCTGCCGCGCAATCCCATTTCAATACCATGAGCCGCTGCGGCTTTAAAACCGCCGGCGCGGCGCTCAGATGTGCAGCTCCTCCGGCGCCAGCGCGCCGGTCGCGAAGCGTTCGCGCGCGAGCGCGCTCGCGTCGAACCGCTGATAGTGCCCGAGCACGATCAGCTCCGCGAGCGCCTGGCCGGCGCCGTAAGACTGCATCACGCCGCGGCCGCTGAATGAATGCGCTTCGTAGACGCGCGGCGCCGCGCGGCCGACGATCGCGCTGCGATCGGGCGACACTTCGTACAGGCCCGCCCATCCGCGGACGTGGCGCAGCCGCTCGAACGCGCTCATCCGCGCGTACAGCCGCGGCCAGATTTCGTCCATGAAGAAGCGCTCGCCGTCGTAGCTGAAATGATACCCCGGCGGCTCCTCGGGAGGCGAGTAGCCGGCCAGTATGTAGGCGCCGTCGTTGTGGAAATAGATGCCCGAGGCGTCCACGATCATGCCGTAGGCCGAGAGGTCGGTCGTACGGTTATCGACCAGGCAAATCTGGCGGCGAATCGGCTCACTCAAGTTGGGCAACCCGGCGAGCTTGAGCGCGCTCGGCGACCATGCGCCGCCGGTGATCGCGATCGCGTCCGCGGCAAGTTCGACCAGATGGCCGGCGGCGGCTTCGCCCGGTCCGTCCTCGGTCATCATGCGAATCAGGGTTTCGTCGGTGAGCGCGTCGTCGGCGCGCCAGCATCCGATGCGTACGTCGTTCGCGCCCGGCTCAATCGCGTGGACAAAGAGGCGGTCGAGGTATTCGGCGCCGAGCGCCTGCGAGCGGGCGCGATAGTGCTCCTTGAGCAGGTTGGCGTTGATCAGGCCGTCTTCGGGCGAGAAGGTCGCGCCGGCGATCCCCTCGAGGCGATCGATTTCGGGTACGCGGCGATTGACCGCCGCGGCGTCGAGTTGCTCGATCGGATGGCCCAGCTCGCGCTGGATCGCGAGATGCTCCCGGGCCTTGGGCCAGGTCGCGGCGTCGTACAGCCAGAGGTAGCCCTTCTGGCGAAAGCCGACCTCCTCGCGCACGCTTTCGTAGTACTTGATCGAGGCGCGGCAGAGCGCGATGTTGACCGGCTGCCACCAGGTCGCGCGCACCCCGCCGGCGTTCTTTTCGCTCGAACTGAGGCGCCCGCTGAGGTCGATATCGACGACGCCGACCTTGACGGCGCGTTCGCCGAGCGCCATCGCGACCGCGCTGCCGACCACGCCGCCGCCGATCAGCACAACGTCATAGCGCCGCGCCCCAGCCATGCTACGATTCTATCGCAAAGGGCGACGCCGCGCGCCGATCAAAAAATCGCGCTTGTCCGCGCGCGCCGCGGTCTGCCAATCGTGAGCCGATGTGCACGCTGGCCATCTATTTCAAGGTCTTTCCCGAGTATCCGGTGGTAATCGCGGCGAATCGCGACGAATATCTCGCGCGCCCTGCCCTGCCTCCGACCACCCTGCTCGAGCATCCGCACGTCGTCGGCGGCAAGGACCTGCAGGCGAGCGGGACATGGCTCGGCATCAACCAGCATGGGCTGGTCGCGGGCCTGCTCAATCGGCGGCGGGCGGATTTCGGCGAGCCGAATCCGGCGCTGCGATCGCGCGGGCTGCTGTGCCTCGACGCGCTGCGCCATTCAAGCGTGGCCGCGGCCGCCGGTTTTGTGCGCAGCCAGCGCGGCGCGGATTACAATGCCTTCAATCTGCTGGTCGCGTCGCGCGAGGCGGCCTTCGTCGCCTACAACCGCGGCGGGGCGCTGGAGATCGTCGAGCTCACGCCGGGGATGCATCTTCTGACCAACGTGGATCTCAACGATTTCGAGTGCCCGCGAATCAGCCGCGCGCACGACCGCTTCGCCTCGCTATGTCCGCCGGCCGAGTTCGCGCGCGATCCGATCGCCAATCGGCAGCAGCTCGCGGACCTCCTCGCCGACCACTCGACGCAGCTCGACGCGCGCGAGGGACGGCCCAACGCGCTCTGCCTGCACATGGGCGAATACGGCACGCGGTCGGCAAGCCTGATCTTCGAGCGCGCCGACGGCCAACTCAGCCATTTTTTTGCTCCGGGTCCGCCGTGCAGGGCGAGCTTCACCCCCGCCCCCGTTCCCGCACCCGCCTGAGTCAGCCGCGCCGCGCGATGCGGCGGGCGTAGCGCGTGGGATCCCGAATGCCGGCTGCGCGGAAGCCCTCGATTCGTTCGGCGCACTTGGTGCATCGGCCGCAATGCGTGATGCCGCGCGGGCGCGCGCACGAAAGCGTGAATCGCAGCGGCAGATTCGCGCCGCGGCGGATCACCTGCGCCTTCGTCATCCCGACATATGGAGTGAGAATCCTGAGCTTGAGACCGACGCCGAGGTCGATCGCCCGCTCGAGGGCGCGGAAAAACTCCGGCCGCGCGTCGGGAAAGGGATTGCTCTCCAGCGGCGCCATCGCGATCGCTCCGATACGATGGCCGGCGCAGAAAATCGCGCCTTTCGCGAGAAGGCTGAGATTGCGGCCCGGAATGTAGTTGGAAGCTACCGCAGCGTGGTAACCGGGGACCTTGCGGCCGGTGATGCTCCAGTGATTCGCGGCCACGTCGCCCATCGGCAATTGCAACACGCTCACCGGACGGACCCGGCGCAGTCCGAGGCGCCGCAGGTAACCGCGCAGCGCGGCCAGCTCATCGTCTTCCCACATCAAGCCGGCGCGCACGTAAACCGGGTAAACCTCGCGCCCGCGGCGCGCCAGCTCCGCCAACATCACCGAGCTGTCGAGTCCGCCGCTCGCCAGCACCGCCAGCCGGTTGCGCGCCGGAACGATGCGGTAGTTGCGGCTCATCGGTCCCATGCGCGAGGGCGCCGCAGCGTGCGGCAAGCTTGTCGGCGTCTTCATTTCGCCGGCAGGAGCCCGCGTGAATCGAGGTAAGCCATGATCGCATCTGCGCCGGGCGCGGCCGCGGCCATCGCAACGTAGCCGTCCGGCCGCACCAGGTAAACCGCATCGCGCCGCAATCCCGATCGGTCCATTTCCGGCCGCCAGCGAAAAACATGCACCGGCAGCTTGCGCGTCGCGCACGCGGCTTCCAAAGCCGGCGCGTCCTCGCCGTATACGTGCACCTGCCAATCGAGGGTCTCGAGCGCCCTGAAATTGTCGTCTCCGCCGTCGCCGAACTTCACCCACGGCAACCGCGCGCCGCCGCGAATCGATCCGGCGCGCCCCTGGCTGAGCGGACTGCGTCCATAGTTCAGCGCGGTCTGCGATATCGTGCGGAACATCAGGCGCCGCACCCCGCTGAAGCCGAAGGCGAGCGGCAACAGCAGCGGAACGATCCTCAGACGCACGGTGCGGACGATCGCGCCCGATCCCGTCACGCCGGTGAAGCCGAGATCGGTGGTCGCGACGAGGCGGCGCGCGAAGCCGATGCGTTCGGGTTCGTAGCTGTCGAGCAGAGATGCGTCCGCGCGTCCGCGCACCACCATCGCGAGCTTCCAGGCGAGATTGATCGCGTCGCCGATGCCGGTGTTCATGCCCTGCCCGCCCACCGGGCTGTGAATGTGCCCCGCGTCGCCGAGCAGGAATGCGCGGCCGGCGCGAAAGCGGCTCGCGACCCGATGATGCACGTGGTAGGTCGAGAACCAGTTGACCCGCCGCGCCTCCAGATGCATCCAGTCGATTACGCGCGTGCCAATGTCGTTCCAAGTGAGGTCGGCGCCCTGCTGCTCGACTTTGCGCATCGTGCCCACCAGCCGCACGCGTCCGGTGGCTTTCATAGGGAAGACAGCGAGAAAGTCGGTCTCATCCAGGCCGACATGCGCCTCGCCGTCTATCGTTGGTCCGGCCGCCTCGACGTCGGCGACGTAGAAGAGATGTTCGTAGGTGCCGCCGGGAAAGCCGATATGCAGCGACTCGCGCACGCGCGAGTGCGCGCCGTCGCATCCGGCGATAAAGGCCGCCGCGCACTCCTCTTCGGTCGCATCCGCGCGTTTCAGGCGCGCGCGAATCCCGCTGCCATCATCCTGGAAGCCAAGCAGCTCCGTCTGGCGCTCGACTTCGACCTGAGCCTGCCGCAGCCGCTCGATCAGCAGCTTCTCGTGCTCGTCCTGGGGAAAAACCAGCGCGTACGGATACGGACTGATTTCCGTGGCCAGGTCACCAAAGACGACGCGGCCCGCGCGCTGCCCCCTCGCCCACAGGTTGATTCCGATGAGCGGTCGTCCGCGCTCGACGATTTCATCGGCCAATCCGAACTGCCGGTAGAACTCCAAAGTGCGCGCCTGCAATGCGAGCGCGCGCGAGGTTGTGCCCGCTTGCGCGGTCTGGTCGACGATGCGCACGCGCACGCCCAGGCGTGTCAGCCACAGCGCGAGCACCAGCCCTGTCGGCCCCGCGCCGACGATCAGGACTTCCGTGCTACCCGCCGGTGAAGTGCTCATTTTTCGAAGCTGTAGAAGTTAATGCTCTAGTTGAGCAGGCGACCGCCGTCGAGCAGCAGCGTCGCGCCGGTGGCGAAATCGGTCCCCTGGCAAAAGAACAGCACTGCCTGGGCCACGTCCTCGGGCGAGCCCAGGCGCTTGGTCAGCGTGCCGGCGATAAGGCGCGCGCTCTCCTCGTCGCTGTAATCCTCGGGCGGGAGCACGGGACCCAGGGCGATGCAATTCACCTGGACTTCCGGAGCCAGCGCCTTGGAGAGAGCTCGCGTCAGCCCGATGAGCCCGCTCTTGGATACGGTGTATGGCAGGTAATTGTTGTACGGACGAATCCCGGCCCAGTCGCCGATATTGATAATTTTCCCGGCGCCCTGCCGGCGCATCGCGGCTCCCGCGGCGCGCGAGAGGAAAAACGGCGCCTTCAAGTTGACGTTCAGGTTTAGATCCCAGTCCTGCTCGGTGACATCCTCGATCGGCTTGCGATAGAACACCGAAGCGCTGTTGACCAGCACGTCGATCCTGCCGAACGCATCGAGGATCTCGCCGACCATGCGCTCGATTTCGGCCACGCTCGCGAGATCGGCGCCGAAGGCGCGCGCCCGTCCGCCGGCGCGCTCGATCTCGCTGACCAGCGACCGGGCCTCGTGCCGCGAACTGTTGTAGTGAACCGCGACAATGGCGCGGCGTTCGGCCAGGCGGCCGGCGATCGCGCGGCCGACGCGCCGCGCCGCACCGGTTACCAGCGCAACCTTGTCCTCCAGTTCCATTCGGATGCCTGTGCGCGCGCGCCTCGCAAGCGGCGCCCTGAAGCCATTGTTGCGGAGCCGCGGGCGGCGGTCTAGAGCGCGGCCTTGATTGCGCGCAGCAGCGCCAGGTTGTCGGAATGGCCGGTCTTGTGCGCGATCACGTGACCGTGGATCGGCCGGCCGAGCAGGTAGAGGTCGCCGATCAGATCGAGCCCCTTGTGCCGCGCGAATTCGTTGGCGAAACGCAGCTGGGTGTTCACCACCTTCTCGTCGTCGATGAGGATGAGGTTGTCGAGCCTGCCGCCGCTGGCGAGTCCCATCTCTGCCAGTTTGTGAAATTCCTTGACGAAGCCGAAGGTCCGCGCCGGCGCGATCTCGCGCATGTAGGCTGCGGGCGAGGTGAGTTCAAAGTGCACGCTCTGGCGGCCGATGGGGCGCGGATACTCGAGCGTGTAATCGATGATCAGGCGATCCGCGGGTTCGATGCGAATCGATTCGGACTTGTTGCCCACCGCGATCGCGCGCGCGACCTTCACCGGTTCGATGCTGGCGTCCTGCTCCTCGATGCCGGCTTCCGACATCTGGCGGCAGAATTCGATCGCCGAACCGTCGAGCGCGGGCACCTCGTCGTCGGTCTTGATCAGGAGATTGCTGATGCCCATCCCGTGCAGCGCCGACATCAGGTGCTCGACCGTGCGCACCGAGCGCCCGCCCGCGGTCAGCGTCGTGTTGTAGCCGGTGTCGGTGACGTTTTCGAGCCGCGCCGTGATCGCCGTTTCGTCCGCGACCGAGGAGAACACGATGCCCGATCCGGGCGGCGCCGGATGCAAGATAACGCCGGTCTTGAGGCCCGAATGGAGCCCATGCCCGGCCGCGACGACCGACCGCGCGAGCGTGCGCTGCCTGCGCCCCGAAGGCGCGACGCCGGATGCTTTGCGCGCCGCGCGGGCGGCGGCGGCGACGCTGCCGGCCATCCGCACGCCGCCGGATTCGCGCTCCAGCACACGCTCGATCGAAGTCAGCAGGCCGCTTACCGAGAACGGTTTCTCGATGAAGTCGGCGGCGCCGAGCCGTGTCGCCGCGACCGCGTTCTGGATATTGCCGTGGCCCGAGATCATGATCACCCGGGTCTCCGGCCGTTCCGACTTGATGCGCCGCAGAAGTTCGATGCCGTCGATGTCGGGCATCCAGATGTCGAGCAGGACCAGCGCCGGGTTCTCGCGCGCGATCAGGTCCATCACGCCGGCGGGGTCGCCGGTATCGAGCACGCGAAATCCCTCGTCGCCCAGAATGCCGCGGAGCGATGACCGAATCCGCTCCTCATCGTCCACCACCAGTACGGTCTCGTTCACTGCGTTCCTTTGTGTGCGCCGGATTCGGCATACGGGCGCTACTCGCCGAGCACTTTGGCGAATTGCTGGTCTTTTATCGGAAACTCGAGCACGAATCTACTTCCCCGCGGCCGGTTGTCCCGCACACGCACGAAGCCGTGATGGTCGGCGACAATCGCGGAAACGATGGCGAGGCCGAGCCCGGTACCGCCCTTGCGGGTGGAAAAATAGGGCTCGAAGATCCGCGAGCGCAGGGCGGGCGGGATGCCCGGACCGTTGTCGGCGATCTCGAGCGTGACCACGCCGCTCTGTTCGTCGAGCGCGGTCCGGACGTCTATATGGGGGCGCGCGCCGTTGCCGTTGTCGCCCGCAACCGCGTTGACCGCATTCTCGAGCAGGTTCACCAGCGCGCGTTTGAGGGCCTCGCGATCGATCGCGATCTGCGGCAAAGCGGGCGCCAGGGCAAGCGTGAATTCGACTTCCCGATTGGCGTCGCGAAACGTCGCTACCGTCTCCTCCGCCAGCGGGTTCAGGTCGCCCGGCGTGGGATTGAGATGCGGCATGCGGGCGAAGGCCGAAAACTCGCTGACCAGGCGCTTCAGGTCCTCGATCTCGCCGATGATGGTGCGCGTGCATTCGTCGACCAGGCGGGCGTCGCCGTCGGCCAGGGTCGCAAGCTGGCGGCGCAGCCGCTCGGCCGAGAGCTGAATCGGCGTGAGCGGGTTTTTGATCTCGTGCGCGATGCGGCGCGCCACCTCGCGCCACGCTTCCATCCGTTCCACCTTGGCGAGCTGGCTCACGTCCTCGAGAAACAGCACCGTGCCCAGCTCGCTGTCGGCGTCCTCGCCCATCGCGCTGGCCGTGACCAGCAGGTCGATTTCGCCTCCGCCCGGCGGCTGCAGCTTGATCGAAGAGCGGGCCTCCTGGGGGCGGCGATGCTCGGCGAAAATCTGCTCGAGCGTCTGCGCCAGCGCCGGCTGCAGAACCGAGCGCCATCCGCGTCCCAGCACCTCGCTCGCCCGCAGCCCCAGCATCCGCTCGGCGTAAGGATTGATCGCCGTCACCACGCCCTGCGGATCGAGTCCGACGACGCCGGCGCTCACGTTGCGCAGCAGCGTCTCGGTGTACGCGCGGCGGCGCTCGAGTTCGGCGCGCGAGGCGCGGAGATCGGCCGTCATCGCATTGAACGAGCCGATAAGCTGGCCGATTTCGTCATCGCCGGCCGAGGGTATCTCATGTTCGAGATCGCCGTGCGCGACCGCCTGGGTGCCTTCAGCCAGAAGCTTGATCGGGACGGTCACGCCGCGCGCCAGGTACATCCCGAACCAGCTCGCCAGCAGCACCACCACCAGCCCGATCAGCATCAGGGCGAGAAAGTAACTGCGCAGGATCGGCTGGCGCAGGGTGCGGAGCTGAAAGTAGTCCTCGGAAGTCTGCGAAATGCCGGCCGCGCGCTGGGCGAGATTGCGCGGCAGGTAGTAGTCAATCACCACCGCGCCGGCCACGGTGTCGGACTCGGGGGAGGAAAAGATCGGCGCGGCGCCGCGAATCACGTCGGATTTCCCGAAACGATCGGTGCGCGTGACGCCGCGACCCGCGAGCGTCTGGGCAAGCAGCGGCGAATCGGGTGGCACTCCGATGCCGGTTGGCGTGCGCGGGCTGAGCGCGATCAGCAGCAGATGGCGCGTGCTGTCGAAGACCTCGATCGTGCCCAGGTTGTACTCCTGCTGGCGCTGGGCGATGAAGCTCTTCAATTGCGCGCGCCGATCCGCCTGCATCAGCCCGCGCGCGCCGACTTCGCCCGCGAGCTCGCGCGCGAAATGCACCGCGTTGTTGGCCGCGTTCAAATAATAGACCTTCGCGATATCGAGCGAGTCGTCGAGCACCCGTTCGTACTCGGGATTGAACCAGCTCGCCACGTCGGCGCGCAGAAACGCGCCCGCCACGATCAGCAGGAACACGCTCGGCAGCAGCGCGACCGCGATGAATCCCAGCACCAGGCGCACCTGGAACTTGGAACCGATGAGGCCGCGACGATGCTCGAAGATGACCTTGGCCAGATTGCGCCCGACCAGCAGCAGCAGCAGGCCGAGCAGCAGAAAGCTGACGTCGAACAGCAGGATTACGACGAGGTTGGAAACCAGCGAGGTATGCTGCGTAAGCGGCGGCAACTCGGTCTGGGCGAGCACGAAGGCGACCAGCACGGTCGCCGCCACCCCCACCGCGATGAGTTCGCGGCGGCGCCGCTTGAGGTCGGCCTCGCGCAGCGAATCCCGTATTGCGGGGCCGGCCGCCATCGCTCAGCGTCTCAACCATGCGGCGATCAGGCTGAGCACGATGCTCACGACGATCGCCGTCGTAATCGGAAAGTAGAAGGTGAAATTCCCGCGCCGCACGCAGATGTCGCCGGGCAGGCGTCCAGGCATGAACGACGGCCCCAGTCCCCAGAGCGCGGCGCCGAGGACGGCCACGAAGAGCCCGACCACGATGAGTGCCTTACCCAGCGAAACCATCGCCAAGTGTTCCGCGCGCGCATGCGGCGCGCCGCAAATCAACGCTCGCTAGGCGTGCGCGCGCTCTTTCTGCGCGGCTTCGCGCGCCTCGCGCGCCTCCTTGATGATCTTTTCCATGATCGGCGCAGGCGCCTCCTCGTAATGCGAGAAATGCGCCTCGAACGATCCCCGCCCGGACGTCTTCGAGCGCAGGTCCGGCGCATACTTCAGTATTTCCGACATCGGCACCAGCGCCTTGATGACCTGGCTCTGACCTTTGCGATCCATCCCGAGCACCTTGCCGCGCCGCGAGTTGAGGTCGCCGATCACGTCGCCCATCGATTCTTCGGGACAGCTCACCTCCAGCGCCATGATCGGTTCGAGAATGATCGGGCGGGCTTTTTCGAACGCCGCCTTCAGGCCCATCGAGGCCGCGATCTGAAACGCCATGTCCGAAGAGTCGACGTCGTGATAGCTGCCCTCGAACACCGACACCTTGACATCGACTACCGGGTAGCCGGCGAGATAACCCTCGACCAGCGTGTTGCGCACGCCCTTCTCCACCGACGGGATGAACTGGCGCGGAATCGCGCCGCCGACGATTTCATCCTTGAATTCAAAGCCGCCGCCGCGCACCAGCGGCTCGACGCGCAGCCAGCAATCACCATACTGGCCGCGGCCGCCGGATTGGCGCTTGTACTTGCCCTGGGCTTCGGCGCGGCCCTTGATGGTTTCCTTGTAGGGGACTTTGGGCGCCTGAAGTTCAACTTCTACATTAAATTTCCGCTTGAGCTTCTCGACCGTCACCTCGATATGCATCTGGCCCGTGCCGGAAAGAATGATGTCATGGGTCTGCGGGTCGCGATGCGTCTCCAGGGCGCGATCCTCCTCGACCAGCCGCTGCAGCGCCTGCGAGGCCTTCTCCTCGTCGCCTTTGGTTTTGGGACGAATCGCAAAGGAGATGACGGGGGCCGGGCGTTCGGCGGGCGGGAAAATCACGGGCGCCTTTTCGTCGCACAGGGTGTCGCCGGTCGTCGTGTCCTTGAGCTTCGCCACCGCGACGATTTCGCCGGGAAGGGCCGCAGCGATGGGCGACTGCTTCTTGCCCTCGAGCCGCAGGAGCTGACCGAACCGTTCGCGCGCCCCGCGCGTCGAATTGAGCACGGCGGCGTCGCTCGCCGCGCGTCCCGAGACGACGCGGAAGATCGACAGCTTGCCGGCGAACGGATCGATGACAGTTTTGAAAACGAAAGCCGAGAACGGAGCCTCCGGGTCGGGCGCGCGTTCGACCTGCTCCGTATTTGCGCCGGCAAAGCCTGTGCGCGCCGGCCGTTCATTGGGCGCGGGCAACAGTGCATTGACCGCATCGAGCAGCGGTCCAATGCCTGCGGCCTTCGCCCCCGAGCCGCACAGCACCGGGGTCAGCTTGCCGGCCAGGGTTGCCGCGCGCAGCGCCGAGCGGAGCTCAGCCTCCTCGAGCGCGCCCTTGTCGAGATACTTCTCGAGCAGCTCGTCGTCGGTCTCGGCTACCGCCTCGCACAGCCGCGTGCGCGCAACCTCCGCGCGCGCCTTCTGCTCGTCGTTGAGCGCCTCCTCCCGAGGCTTTCCGCCCGCCTCGGGATAGATGAGCGCCTTCATCGAGAGCACGTCGATTACGCCGCTGAAGGCGGCCTCGGATCCGATGGGCAGAGTAAGCGCGACCGGATGCGCCTCGAGCGACTTTTCGAGGTCGAGCATCGCGGCGTCGAAATTGTTGCGCTCGCGGTCCAGGCGCGAGACGAACGCGATCCGCGGCAGCCGCAGCCGATTCAGCTCGGCCCAGATCTTCTCCGATTCCACTTTGAGGTCGCCGCCCGCCGTGACCACGAACACCGCGCCGTCGACCGCGCCGAGGGTCGCAAACGCATCGGGCAGAAAGGCCTGGTAGCCCGGCGTGTCGGCGACAATTACGTCGTCCCTTTTCCAGCTGTAGTGATGGAATGCGGAGCTGATCGAGATTTTGCGATGCAGTTCCTCGGCCTCGAAATCCATCACCGCGGTTCCGTCATCGGGCCGTCCCAACCGGGTTAACGCGCCCGCCGTGAACAGCATCGCCTCGGCCAGTTGCGTCTTGCCGGTCGCCCCCTGACCGACAATCGCGATGCTTCTGAGACGTCCGATTTCCTCCACAGCCATAAGCTTCGCTCCTGGAGAAGTTATCTGCCCGCGCGGTCATCGCCCATGCCGCCCCGGCGGCACGGACGAGCGATGCTGCCGATGCTCGCCACACTTGCGGCCGGCCGTCAATCGTAGGCGCCCTCGATCGTGACGTCGCCGGCCAGAATGCGCACTGTCCGGCCGTCGGCCTCGAGCACCAGCGCGCCGTCGGGATCGATTCCGCGCACCGTCCCGGCAACCCGGCTTGCGCCGTCAACCACCGTGACCCGCCGGTCCGTGAGCGCGGAGTAACGCTCCCAAGCCGGCCGCACGGCGGCGAAGCCGCTGGTCATAGTTTCGATATAGCGAGACTCCAGTCGGGAAAAAAGCTCGCTTGCGAGCTCGCTCCGCTCGCACGGGCGCCCGGTCGCGGCCATCACCGAAGTCGCGCGGTCGCGCAGCTCGGGCGGGATATGCTCCGGCGCCAGGTTGAGATTGAGCCCGATGCCCAGCAGGACGCAGGCAAGCCGCTGGCGCGAATCCGTGACCGCCTCGGCGATCATCCCGCCGGCCTTGCGCCGGTTCAGCCACAGGTCGTTGGGCCACTTGAGCGCGACCATGCGCGGCGCCACCAACTCCATCGTTTCCGCCACTGCGACGCCGGCGACGAGCCCCAGCAGCGCGGCGTCGGCCACCGGCATTTCCGGGCGCAGGATGAAGGTGCCGTAGAAGTTCACGCCCGGCGGCGAATGCCATCGCCGCCCCATCCGGCCGCGGCCGGCGCTCTGACGGTCGGCGATCACCACCTCGCCATGGAGCGCGCCCTGCGCGGCGAGCTCGGCGGCGACGCGCTGCGTCGTGTCCAGTTCGTCGAAGTAATGGACGCGCCATCCGATTGTTCCGCGCGCGCGTCCCGCCTCGGCCTGCAGATAGGGGTTCTCCGCCATGGTTGCATGTCGCGCCAGTCGCCGGCGCGCAAGGTTACAAAGGCTCGATGCGCATACTCATATCGACGGCAGTCGCCGAATGGGTGAGTGCGCCGACGGAAATCAGGTCAACGCCGGTTTCGGCAATCGCGCGCACGCTCTCGAGGGTCACACCGCCGGAAACCTCGAGCAGCACTCGTCCGGCCGGAGCCAGCGCGCGCGCCTGGCGCACCTGGTCCAGCGTCATGTTGTCGAGCAGCAGAGAATCGGCGCCCAGCGCGAGCGCCTCCTCGACCTGCGCGAGCGTCTCGCACTCGATCTCGATTCGCATCGTGTGCGGCGCGAGCCTGCGCGCGCCCTCGAGCGCATTGCGGACGCCGCCGGCGGCGGCGATATGGTTTTCCTTGATCAGCACACCGCTGTCGAGACTGAAGCGATGGTTGAAGCCGCCGCCGGCGCGCACCGCGTACTTCTCCAGCACGCGCAGCCCGGGATGGGTCTTGCGGGTATCGATGATGCGTGCGCGCGTCCCTGCGACCGCCTCGACGTAGCGACGAGTCATCGTCGCAATCCCGGACATCAACTGCATCAGGTTGAGCGCCGTGCGCTCGCCGATCAGCAGGCCGCCCAGCCGGCCTTCGATTACCGCGGCTTCATCGCCGCATTCGAGGATTGCGCCCTCATACGCGCAGGCCGCGATTTCCGGGTAGGCGCCCGCGAGGCGGAAAATCTCCTCGAGCAGCACGCCGCCGCAGAACACGATTCCCCGGGTCTCCTTGACCTTGATGCGCGCGCGGCCCTTTTGTCCGGGACGCACGGTCGCCGCTGTGGTGATGTCGCCGTGGCCAAGGTCCTCCTGCAGCGCCGCGCGGAGCAGCGGGTTCAAGTCGAGCAAATCAAGCTGGCTGAACAGCTCCACGGGCGCTCTAGTTGGCCTCGGCGAGCAGCATGAGCTGCTTGCGCAACAGCTCCTGCTGGGCTGCAAGTTCGTGGGCGCGCTGCCGCATCTGCTCCTGCATCTCCGGCGCTGCCTTGGCGACAAAGTCGGGATTGTTCAGGCGCGCTTCATGCTGGGCATGATGCGCGGCGACTTCGTCGAGCTTTTTGCGCAGCGCGGCGCGCGCGCGCTCGAAATCGAAACCCCCGGGCGCCATCACCGACACTTCGCACCAGCCAAGCACTGCCGTCACCATTCCGCCCGGCGTATTCTCATTGCGCGGCGCGAGCCCGAGGCTGGCCGCCTTGGCCATGGTCGCCGCGTACGGTTTCCAGCGCTCGAACTCGGCGCGAAACGAGGCTCCGTTCTCCTCCGCCGCCGCGCCCGCCGGCTTGATCCGCGCTTCGACGCGTTGTCCCGGATGATAGCCCAGCAGCGAACGCAGGGAATTGATCGCCTCAGTCACCGCGATACATCGATCCATCGCCGCTGCCTCCTGCGCGTCGAGCGCGCCGGCGAAGGCTGGCGTCGGAAATTTCGCGATCGCCAGATGCGGCGCCAAATCGCGCTCGTCAATGTACGGTCGCAGCGCCTGCCATATCTCTTCGGTGATGAAGGGCATGAACGGATGGAGCAGGCGCAGCAGCCCGTCGAAGCATCGCACCAGCACCCAGCGCGCGGCCGCCTGGCGCTCGCCGGCCTGCCTGAGCGGCTCCTTGGCCAGCTCGACATACCAGTCACAGAACTCGTGCCAGATGAAGCTGTAGGCGCGCAGAGCGGCAAGGTTGAATTCGTAGCGATCGATGGCAGCCGTGACCTCGGCAATCGCCTGATCCAGCGAATGCAGAATCCATCGCTCGGCAAGCGCAAGTGCGTCTATTTCGACCGGCGCAATTGGTTGCGGCGCATCTTCAAGATTCATCAGCACGAAACGCGCGGCATTCCATACCTTGTTGGCGAACGCGCGCGAGGCCGCCAGCCGATCGTCCGACAGGATCAGGTCGCGTCCCTGCACGCTCAACTGGGCGAGCGTGAAGCGCACGGCGTCGGTGCCGTAGCGTTCCATGATCTGCAGCGGATCGACCACGTTGCCGCGCGACTTGGTCATCTTCTTGCCGTACTGGTCGCGCACCAGCGGCGTGATATAGACGTCGCGAAACGGCACCTGGCCGGTACACTTGAGCCCCATCATCATCATCCGCGCGACCCAGAAAAATATGATGTCGAAGCCGGTGATGAGCAGGCTGGTTGGATAGTAGCGTGCAAGCTCGGGCGTCTCATCCGGCCATCCGAGCGTCGAGAACGGCCACAGCGCCGAGCTGAACCAGGTGTCGAGGACGTCGTCCTCCTGGCGCAGATCGCCGCCGCCGCATTTGGCGCAGGCGGCCGGACGCTCGGCCGCGACGATCATTTCATTGCAGCGATCGCACCAGTACGCCGGAATCCGATGGCCCCACCAGAGCTGGCGCGAGATGCACCAGTCGTAGACGTTCTCCATCCAGGCGAAATACGTGTTCTCCCAGAACTTCGGATGGAATGTCGTGTGTCCGGCGCGCACCGCCGCAATCGCCTGCTCCGCGAGCGGTGTGACGCGCACGAACCATTGGTAGGAAAGCATCGGCTCGACCACGGTCTCGCAGCGCGAGCACACGCCGATTGCGTGCTGATGCGGCTCGGTCTTTTCGAGCAGGTTCTGCGCGCCCAGATCCTCGATCACCTTGCGCCGGCAGTCCTCGCGCGTCATCCCGCGATACGGACCGGCGGCGTCGTTCATCCGCCCGTGCGTATCCATCACGGAGATCTGCGCGAGGTTGTGCCGGCGGCCGGTCTGGAAGTCGTTGAAGTCGTGCCCGGGCGTGATCTTGACCGCGCCGGTGCCGAAGGCCGGATCCACGGCGGCATCCGCGATGACCGGAATCTCGCGTCCCAGAAGCGGCAGGATGACTTTGCGGCCGATGAGCGATCTGTAGCGGGCGTCGTCCGGATGCACCGCCACCGCGGTGTCGCCAAGCATCGTCTCGGGCCGCGTGGTCGCAACCGTAACCGCTCCCGATTTGTCGGCGAGCGGATAGCGGATGTACCAGAGATGGCCCGGCGTCTCCTTGTGATCGACCTCGAGGTCGCTCAGCGCCGTTTCACATCGCGGGCACCAGTTGATCAGGCTCATCGCGCGATAGATCAGCCCCTCGCGATACAGCCGCACGAAAATCTCGGTGACTGCGCGCGAGAGCCCCGGATCGAGCGTGAACCGCTCGCGGCTCCAGTCGCATGACGCGCCGAGCCGGCGCAACTGGTTGAGGATGCGGCCGCCGTAGGTTTCGCGCCACTGCCAGACGCGCGCCACGAACGCCTCGCGGCCGAGGTCATGGCGGCTCTTGCCCTCTTTGGCCAGCTCGCGCTCGACCACGTTCTGCGTGGCGATGCCGGCGTGATCGGTGCCCGGCTGCCAGAGCGTGTTGTACCCCTGCATGCGGCGCATCCGCACGATCACGTCGTGCAGCGTCACGTTGAGCGCATGGCCAAGGTGGAGTTGGCCGGTGACATTGGGCGGCGGAATGACGATCGAGAAGACCGGGCCCGGACGCGCGGCATCGGCCTTGAAATAGCCGAGATCGATCCAGCGCTGGAACCAGTGTTCTTCCGGAACTCTGGGATCGAAGGTTTTGCTCAGTTCCAAAAGCAGTCCGTTTCAGCCCGAAGGTTTCGGCGCCCCGCAGACAGGTCGGACGCGCCCGCACGGTCCGGCCGCGTCAACCGTCGCAGCGGCCAGAATATCGCGCGCCGCGCATCGACCCAATACCGCGCAGGCGAACGGATGGTGCGAGAGGGGGGACTTGAACCCCCACGAGCTTGCGCTCACAAGGTCCTGAGCCTTGCGCGTCTGCCGTTCCGCCACTCTCGCGCACCGGTAGATGAAAGGGTTTAATCGGCCATGGCGGCGAATTCAAGCCGGGCCCCCGACGCTCGCCGGCGACACGATGGGAGTAGACGCGAATAGGCGGAGTCGCGCGCGCGAGAGAGAGCTAACGATGGCGCTCGGCGAAACCGTAGGCGGCGGCGGATCCCTCGCGCACCAGTATCACCTGCGGACCGCCCGCGAGATAGCGCTGAATCCTGCCTCCGACATACTGCCATCCGTCGGACGGATCGAACCACACGTTGCGGCTCGGCAGCAGGCTGCCCAGCACTTTGCTCAGCATGCCGAGGCTGGCGCTCAATTCCACGCGCGTGAGCGGCTTCGGATAAGGGGCCCAATGTTGGTTGTCGTCGGCACGTTCGGCGTTTACCGAGGCCAGGACCGGACCCGGTGCACAATCAAAGACGTGAAAATCGATGCTGTCGCGGCCGTTGAGAAATGCCCGCTTCATCGCGATTACGGCGGCCGCGCCGGCATACGCGTCGGTGGGAAAGTCGAGCTTCTTCGACTCTTTATGCTCCTGCCCCGCGGCATAGCTTTCGCACGACGCCTCGCCGCTTTGCGGGTCGGCGCGCCCCATCAGCTTGAGCGAGCCGTCGGCGTTGAAGAAGCGATGCTCGAAATGCAGCATCGTCGGGATACGATCGCCGTGGAGGTACGACAGTTCGTCGCGCTCGACGTCATGTTCGCCGTTTTTGTAACGATTTTCGCCCCAGACGACGATGCGGTCGTTTACCTGTTCACTGTGATAGGTGGCGTGACCGATCACCTGCCCGTCGTCCGCATTGAGGATGACAAACCTCATCGCTTCAACCGTCTGGTCGCCGCCGGCGCGCCGGCCGTTGTCGCCGGCCAGCGCGGATGAGCCGCAGGCGAGGCAGCAGAGCACGCCCGCTGCTACAAGGGTCGTTCTGAGCATATCAGGAGAAAAATCCGCGCAAGTTCCATTCCAACCCGCGGCGACGGCCGGATTGACGTGATACAACGCTTGGCGACGTCTTTGCGCGAGCGCTCGCGGCGTTCAGGAGCGAAAGCACACGGCACCGGGTGCAACAGCAAAGTAACAATTACAGCCGGGAAGCTTTAATCCAAAATCAAGCTTTTTAATAGAGAGCATCGTCGCGACTCGCATCCAACATGAAGATTTCCCTCGTAATCGCGACGCACGCGCGCCCGGATTCACTGGCGCGCCTGCTCCAGAGCCTCGCGCCGCAGCTGCTCGACAGAGGCGGAGCCGCGGCGCGCGAAATCCTGCTGGCGGAGAACGGCACGCCGGAGCGGTCGCTACTGCCCGCGACCGCGCCCCCGCTTCAGCATCTGCACGATGCCCGCCCCGGAAAATGCCGCGTGCAGAACGCGGCTATTCGCCGCGCCGCCGGCGAGATAATCGCTTGCCTCGACGACGATCTGGTCGCGGCGCCCGATTACCTCGACCAGGTCGAACGCTTTTTCGCCGAGCATCCCGAGTTCGCGGCCATGAAAGGCCGCATCCTGCCGGCCGAGGATCCGGCGCTCAAGCTTGGTGCCGAGGCCGCGCCATGGCTCGATCTCCCGATCGTCGATCACGGCGAGGAGACGGTCGAGGTGCGCGGCGTGCTCGGCGCAAACATGGCATTCCGCGCCTCGGCGCTCGCACGGGTGGGACTGTTCGACGAGCGTCTCGGACCGGGGGCCGCGGGCCACGAGGAGGAGACCGAAATGTCGCTGCGGCTGCGGCGCGCCGGATTCAGAATCGGGTACGCGCCACGCGCGCTGGTCTACCATGACGTCGATCCGGCGCGCGCCGATCGCGCCCGCTTCCTGCGCATTGCGCGCGAGCGTGGACGCTGCCGCATGCTGCACGAATCGCATGGTGCGGCCGAGCTGATGGCAAACCATGCCGTGGCCGCGCTGCGCGTGTGGGTGGCGCGGCTGGTTGGCGCCCGTCCCGAGCGCATGGCGCGCGAGGAGCGCCGCCTGGCGGTCGCGCAGGGGATGCTCGAGGCGCGGCGTCCGGCGCGGCGCGCTACTTCCTGAACGAATCGATTATTTTCAACAGACCGGCCGCGTAGCCGCTCCATGGATGCGCCTCGGCGACCGCGCGGGCGCTCGCGGCCAGGCGATGGCCCGTCTGCAGCATTGCGGCCGTGCGCAGGGCGATCTCGGATGCATCGGCGGGATCGTGCACGACGAAGGGCCGCAGCGCCGGCGGCACCAACTCGGCCACCCCCGATCGTGCGCTGCTGACCGCGCCCAGACCGCACGCCATCGCTTCCATCACGACGTTGCCGAACGGCTCGAAGAACGAGGGCAGCGCGAAAGCGTCCGCGGCCTGAAACAACCGCTCGATTCCGGTGACCGCGCCGAGGAATCTCACGCGCGAGCCGGCCCCGAGCCTTTGCGCCAGCCGAGCATAACGAAGCGCGGAGCGATCGGTACCGGCGACCAGGAGCCAGGGCCGCTCCCTTATCGAGGGCAAGGCGGCGATCAGCGAGCCCAAACCCTTGCGCGCGAACCCGTTGCCCGCGAAAACCAGCGCCGGCGCGGAGCCGTCGAGGCCGAACGCGCGCCGGCGGCGCTCGCGTTCGACGGGATCCGGCGGGCGAAAACGTTCGAGGTCAACGCCGTTGTAAAGCGTCACCGCGCGCGACTCTTCGATCCCAAACTCAACGATCAGTTGCCGGCGCACCAGTTCCGAAACCGCGATCGCGCATCGCAGGCTCGGCGATCGGTACGCTGCACGCTCGATGATCATCTGCGCGCGATGGTACGGGCGCATCCGCATCGCCGCCGCCGCCCATTCGCCGCGCCATCGCCGCGCCTCGCGCAGATAGGCACCGTGGGAGCCGCCGCCGGAGCGCAGGATGTCGGCGCCGACCGCGCGCGCGAAACTGAACACGAGGTCGGCTCCCGCGCGCCGCGCCCGCGCCGGCGCCTCCCACGCAAAGCGCATGAGCTGAAGCGTCGGACTTGGCCAGCGCGATCCCACCCTGACCACGGGCCAGTTCGCCTGCGGGCTGCGGCTTTCGGCCGTATAAACCGAGACCTCGTGTCCGGCCTCGGCCAGACATTGTGCGGTGACGATCAGGTCGCGCTCGGTGCCTCCGCCCGCCGGATCGAAGCGGCGTGCGATCAGGGCAATCCGCATCGCGCTGTCCGATGCGCGGCATGATGCGACGATCCCTGTGCCGCGGAGCCTGGGACTACCGTCGGCGCCGGGCGAAAACGGAATAGATGCTCGGCCGGCGGTCTTGTGTTAGCGTAACTCGACGGGGAAAGAGGCGCTGAGGCGATGATCGAAATCCAGTGCACTAGTTGTCAGACTCGCTACCGAATCGACGAACGGATTCTGCCTGAGGACACGCCCACGTTCAAATGTTCGCGTTGCGGACACGTGTTCTCGGCGGAGCCGCGCCAAAAGGCGGCCCGGCGCCCGGGTGCGCCCGGAACGCGACCTTCGGCGGCCAAGCCGGCCCCCGGCGAGTCCGCCGCGCCCCCCCCTGCAGATGCGCCGGGCGCGCCGAGCGCGACTGCCGCTTCCGCTCCCGCGAGCGCGTCCACAGCCGCGAATGAGCCGATTGATGTCGCGGCGTCGTCCATTTCGTCAACAGCCACGCATCAGACGACCGGACCAGTCCCACCGGAGCCATCCATTGCCCGTCAAAGCGCGTCCGAAGTGCGCCACGACGAGTCCGCGGAAATCGGCTCGCCGGCGCCCGACGCAGTTGAGCCGGACATCAGCGTCCCGCCTGGGCCGACGCCGCTCGCATCGGAGCCGAGCGCTCCCGCCGCCGCGGATCGTGCGGCGGCGCAAACGCCGCAAGCACGGCCGCGCGACGAACGGGCGCAACCGCGGCGCCCGGAGCCTGAAACGCCCGGGTACGATACACGCGATCTCCTGCGGCGACGCTTCGGCAACGTCCCGGCAGACGAAGCCGAACGCCAGGGCGAGAACCTGACCTTCGATTTTCATGACGAGCCGCCGCCGGAGGCCCGCGAGCGCGACCATCGGGAGAAATGGGAGGTAGGCGAAGGGGTCAGGGACGACGATGCGGTTGCGGGGCAGACGTCTCGCCCCAGACGGCGCATCAGCATTGCCGACATGGATGAAGCCCTGGAGCGCCCGGCGAGGCTCGATTCAGCGTTGGTTCGACCGCCGGCCGCAGATCGCCGCGGCGCCCAGGACTTCGATCGCATCAGGCCCGAAGAAGCGAGTGCCGATGCGCGCCGCCTGGAAGAGGAGCTGCGCGGCCGACCCTACGCTCCGCATTCGGCGGGTTACTTTATCGGACTGTTCGCGCTGGTCGTGCTGGGCTTCGGGCTCATCACCATGGTCATCCAGAGCGCTCCGCTTGCGAGTGCGGGGCTGCTGAGCACGCTGCCGATTGTCGGCGCCGGGCTCGAGCCGCCGATTTCACCTGCGCGCCGCGTCGCGCTCAGCGGAGTGCAGGCGCAATACACCGCGCTCAAAGGCGATCGCAGCGCGCTCGTAATCAGCGGCAACGCCGAAAATCTGACGGGCGGGACGCTGGGGGCTGTCCAGATCGTCGCCGCCCTGACCGGGGCGGATTCAGCCCGACTGCGCACCCAGGCGGTCTACTGCGGCAACAATCTCTCCGCGAGCCTGCTCCGGGAAATGACTCCGCGCGAGATTGAATTTTTCGAGAAGCTGGACGCGCCGAAGAATTTCACCCTGGCGCCCCAGGCGAGCGCGCCGTTCGTGATCGTTTTTGTCGAGCCGCCGGCGGGCGCGAGACGTTTCCAGCTGCAGGTCATTCGCGCCGAGCCCGCCGCCGCTCCCACAGCCGCAGCGCAGAGCGGCGGCTGAGCGCCCTACTCCTTTTCCTTGGCCACCAGCTCTTCGTACTCTTCGCTGTCCATCAGGTCGTCAAGTTCGCTGAGGTCGCTGACTCGTACCTTGACCAGCCAACCGTCGCCGTACGGATCCTCGTTGATCACTTCCGGGCTCTCGGGCAGGCCCTCGTTGACTTCGACTACGGTGCCGCTCACCGGCGCGTAAATGTCGGAAACCGCCTTGACCGACTCGACTACACCGAACGGATCGTCCTTGCTGATCTTTTCGCCGACCGAGGGCAACTCGAGATAGACAATCTCGCCGAGCTGATCCTGCGCATGGTCGGTGATGCCAATCGTGGCGACCGATTCCTCGGCGGCAACCCATTCATGTTCCTTCGAATATTTGAGCCCCGGTGGAGCTTCCATGCCCACCCCCTAAGAAGTGCCCCGCAGGCGCCGGCGCCGCGATCGGGAGATATGAAAAGCCGTGCTCACGCACCTTCATCACGCCGAGCGGCAATCCGCTTGTCAAGTTCCGGCGCCATGCTATTGCGAACCCTGACGTCAGTCGTGTCGGCCGTAAAGCGGCGGCATCGGTCACTTCACCAAGCGTCCCTCGCTGAAAGGAGCTTTCAGGTATGAACATCGGAGTGCCGACCGAGATCAAGCCCGATGAGCGCCGCGTCGCGTTGACGCCCGCGGGCGCCGCGGCCCTGCGCAGCCACAATCATCGCGTGGCGGTGCAGAGCGGAGCCGGCGAGGGCAGCGGCTTCAGCGATGCCGAGTATCGCGCCGCCGGCGCGCAGGTCGTGCGCTCGGCAGCGGCGGTATGGGAACGCGCGCGAATGGTGCTCAAGGTCAAGGAACCGCAGCACTCGGAGTTTCGCTACCTGCGCCGCGACCTGATTCTTTTCACCTACCTTCATCTCGCCGCCGAGCCGGCCGCGGCACGCGAGCTGCTGCGGCACGGAACTACCGCGATCGGCTACGAAACGGTGCAACTGGAAGATCGGAGCCTGCCGCTGCTGGCGCCGATGAGTGAAGTGGCGGGCCGACTCGCGGTCCAGGTCGGCGGATGGTGCCTGGAGGCCCAGAACGGCGGATGTGGCGTGCTGCTGAGCGGCGCCTCGGGGGTGCGGCCCGGGCGCGTGGCCGTGCTCGGCGGCGGTATCGCCGGAGCGAACGCGGCGCGGGCCGCCGCCGGCCTCGGCGCCGAAGTCACGATTCTTGACGTCAACCCGACGCGCCTGCGCTATCTCGGCGACCTTTTCGACGGGCGGGTGACCACGCTCATGTCGAACCGGGTGACACTGGAAGAAGAGGTGATGCGCGCGGACCTGGTAATCGGCACGGTGTTGGTCGCCGGCGCGCGCGCGCCGCGGCTGCTCACGCGGGCGATGATTGCGCGGATGAAACGCGGCGCCGCGCTGGTCGATCTCTCGATCGACCAGGGCGGTCTGTCCGAAACGTCGCGCCCGACCAGCCATCGCCGGCCGATTTATATCGCCCAGGGCGTGGTTCACTACTGCGTGACCAACATGCCCGCCATCGTGCCCCACACCTCGACCTACGCCCTGACCAATGCGACCCTGACCTACGCGCTGGAGCTCGCCGACCATGGAGTGCTCGAAGCCGGCGCGCGCAACGCGGCATTGCGCGCCGGCGTCAACATTTACGACGGCCACGTGGTTCATCCGGCGGTGGCCGCGGCGCTGCGGGTCAAGCCGCGCTCGCCGTGGGACTAGGCGTCAGTCGGCGTTCATCGTCGGCGGCATCGGCTGCGGCGAGACCGGCAACGTGTAGCCGAGCTTGGATTTGAGATCGTCCAGCGCCTCGTCCACGCCGCGCTCGGCAAGGTCGTGGGCGCGCACCCAGCGCCCGCGGTTTGCGAGGAAATTACCGACATTGAAGATGTTCTGGGTCAGCGCCTCCTGTTGCCGCGCGTAGCGCGCGGTCCACAGCACCACCCCGTTGTGCACGTCGATAAGGTGCAGGGCGAAAGCCACCGCCGCCGGACTCTTGGCCGCGTAGTCGGTGCCGACGCGCTCCTCATAACGCGTCACCGTGCCGTACAGGACGGCATCGGCTGAAACTTCGCGCCCGAGCTTGAGGGCGTTGCTCTGCATGTTCGCGAGCGTGGTCGGCGGCAACTGCTGCATCACGCCGCGCACGTCGGACTCGGGCACAACCTCCCATCCCGAAACCAGGGTGAGACGTCCCCAGGCATCCGCGGTGATCGATTCGGCCGCGCCCTCCTCGATCGGCTCGCCGGTCGCGTTGGGATGATCGATAAGCGGCATCACGGCGACGCGATGAACCTTGATCGTGCGGATGGCGCGCACGGAATGAAGCTCGAGCGAGGGGTCCTTGCCCACCACCGGCAACGACTCGACGGTACCGGTCCACACCTGACCGGGCGAGACAGCGCTGTTGCCGCTGCAGGCCGGGACGAGCAAGGCCAGCGCCGGGAGCATCGCACACAAGGCGGATAAACGAATCGTCACGTCGTCACCTTGATCGAAAGTTCGCGCAGCTGGCGCGGGTCAACCGCGGAGGGCGCGCCGCTCATCGGATCGACCGCCTTCTGCGTCTTGGGAAACGCCATCACCTCGCGCAATGAATCCGTCCCGCACACCAGCATCGCGATGCGATCGACGCCGAACGCGATTCCACCGTGCGGGGGCGCCCCGTAGCCCAGCGCTTCGATGAGAAAGCCGAACTTGCGCATGGCCTCGTCGCGCGGGAAGCCGAGCAGCTCGAACAGCTTGAGCTGCAGCTCGGGGTGGTGGATACGAATCGATCCGCCGCCCAGTTCTTCGCCATTGAGCACCATGTCATAGGCGAGCGCCCGCGCCTTGAGCGGCTCGCTGTCGAGCAGGGCGAGGTCGTCGGGGTGGGGCGCGGTGAACGGATGGTTGACCGAGACCATGCGCTTTTCGGTCTCGTCATATTCGAGCAGCGGAAACTCGACCACCCACAGGAATTTAAGCTCGCCCGTCTCGCGCATGCCGAAGCGGCCGCCGAGCTGAAGGCGCAGATCGCCCAGCACCGGCCGCACGCGCGCCGCATCGCCCGCCACCATCAGCAGCGTATCGCCGGTTTTGAGCCCGGCCGCGCCGGCGGCGCGCGCGCGCTCGGTGTCGCTCACGTGGCGTGCGATCGGTCCCTGCCATCCGTCGCTCGCGATTTTGACCCAGGCGAGCCCGGCTCCGTAGCGCGCGCGCACGCCTTCGGTCAGCTCGTCGAGTTCGCGGCGGCTGAGCTGATGCGCGCCGGGCAGCGCGATTCCGTAAACGCTCCCGCCGCCCGCCAGCACCTCGGCGAAAACCTTGAACTGCGTGCCGGCAAAGGCCGCGCTCAGATTCTTCAGCTCCATCGCAAAGCGCAGGTCGGGCTTGTCGATGCCGAAGCGCTCCATAGCCTCGGCGTACGGCATGCGCACGAACGGCGGACGTATATCGATGCCGAGCGTGCGGCTGTAGATCTCGGCCATCATCCCTTCGCCGGTCGCCACCACGTCCTCGATCCGCGGGCCGGTCATCTCGATATCGACCTGGCTGAACTCGGGCTGCCGGTTGGCGCGCAGATCTTCGTCGCGAAAGCATCGCGCGATCTGATAGTAGCGGTCGAAACCGCTGACCATCAGGAGCTGTTTGAGCAGCTGCGGCGATTGCGGCAGGGCATAGAAGCGCCCCGGGTTGACGCGGCTCGGCACCAGGTAATCGCGCGCGCCCTCGGGCGTCGCGCGCCACAGGATCGGCGTTTCGATTTCGACGAATCCCGCGCGGTCGAGGTACGCGCGCGTCGCCTGCACGGCGAGCGCTCGCCGGCGCAGGTTGCGCTGCATCGTCGGGCGGCGCAGATCGATGTAACGGTAACGCAGCCGGACGTCCTCGGCAGTGGTCTCGCCGTCGATCGGAAACGGCGGCGGCTGTGAGCTGTTGAGAATCCGCGCCTCGCTGACCGCGACCTCGATCGCGCCGGTCGGCAGCTCGGCGTTGGCCGTGCCCTCGGAGCGCATCACCACCCTGCCCCGCGCAGCCAGGTAATATTCCGCGCGCGCGCGCCCGGCCACTGCGTGCGCGGCCGGCGCCTCGGCCGGATTGAACACGAGCTGGAGCACGCCCTCGCGATCGCGGAGATCGATGAAGATCAAACCGCCGTGGTCGCGGCGCGCCGCGACCCAGCCCCACAACGCCACCTCGCGGCCGGCGTCGGCCGCGCGCAACGCGCCGCAATAGTCGGTGCGCGCCCACGGCGGCAGCGGCGAATATTCGTGACCGGAAACCATTGAGTTACGTCGGTGGAAGAATACCTGCGTCAAACAGGCGACGGAATAGCATCATGCGCGGGCCGCGGCGCGCGCCGCCGCCAGCGTCGCGGCCAGGTCGCGCTCGGCAACCTCGGTTTGCGTGCTGGCCGCGAGATCGCGCAGCGTCACCGCGCCGCGCGCGAGTTCATCGTCGCCGATGATCACCGCATAACGGGCGCCGATCCGGTCCGCGCGGCGCATCAGTGCCTTCAGGCCGCGGCCCGGCGCAAGCACCTCGACCCGCAGTCCGCGCCCGCGCAGGGCCGTCGCCAGCGACATCGCGCGCCGCAGCGCCGCATCGCCCAGCGCCGCAATCGCCGCGTCGGCATGCGCCGCGAAGCGCGCCGCGTCGAGCGCCAGGGCCAGCCGATCCACGCCGATGGCGAAGCCGGTGCCCGCGACCGGCGCGCCGCCCAAAGCCTCGACCAGCCCGTCGTAGCGGCCGCCCGCCGCAACCGCGCTCTGCGCGCCGACCGCGATCGAAATCGCTTCGAAGGTGGTGCGGGTGTAGTAGTCGAGTCCGCGCACCAGGCGCGGATTGACCGTGTGCGCAACGCCGGCGTCGGCCAGCAGCTCGCGCACGGTGGCGAAATGCGCGCGGCAGTGCTCGCATAGATAGTCCTGGCTGCGCGGCGCGCTCTCGGCGAGCTTCACGTCAATCTTGCAGTCCAGCAGCCGCAGCGGATTGCGCTCGAGTCGATTGCGGCAGTCTTCGCACAGCTCACCGAGGTGAGCGCGCCCGTACTCCAGCACGGCCTGACGAAACCGCGGCCGGCATTCGCCGTCGCCGAGCGAGTTGATTTCGAAGTTTAGTTCGAGACCCAGTTCGCGCCGCAGCTCGTCCACCATGATCATCAGCTCAGCGTCGGTCGCCGCGTCGGCGCGGCCGAAGATCTCGACTCCGAACTGCGAGAACTGGCGAAAGCGGCCCTTCTGCGGACGCTCGCGCCGGAACATCGGCCCGACATAGTAAAAGCGCTGCTCGGGCTCGCTGCGATCCATCCCGGCCTCGATATACGCGCGGACCACGCCCGGCGTGCCTTCGGGCCGCAGCGCGAGCGTGGTTTCGGCCTCGTCGCGATCGACGAACGCGTACATCTGCTTCTCGACGATATCGGAGGTTTCGCCGCTCGAGTGCTGGAACAGGTCCAGCCGCTCGAGCGCCGGGATGCGGATTTCGCTGACGTTATGGCGCTCGGCGATGGCGCGCGCGCAGTCCTCGACCGCAGCGAGCGTCCGCGCCTGCGCGCCCGCGATGTCCTGAAATCCTCTTAGCCGCCTCGGTTGCATCCTGAGCCAGTATGATTGGGGGCGTCTGCCGCGCGGCGATGGCCCCGCTGTTGAATCCATAGAATCTATCCGCGCGCGCCCATGAGAAAAAGGGGCCGCCCTGCGGGCGACCCCTCTCGTTTCAAACGTAGCGTCCGCGATCGCGCTTGCGATCGCGGCCAGTCGCGATCAGATCGTCAGCACGTGAATCGTGCAGGCCGAGCCGAGTCCGATCACGTGCGCCTGGCCGACCTTGGCATTAGGCACCAGGCGATCCTTCGCCCGATCGTCCTCGGTCAGATGCCACACGACCTCGCAGATGTTGGCGACGCCGGTTGCGCCCAACGGATGGCCCTTGCTCAACAGCCCGCCGGACACGTTCACCGGGTCGTGCCCGCCGAGCGCCGGATGCTTGCCGCCGCCCGAATCGATGAACGCGCCGGCTTCGCCGTCCCCGCAGAGCCCGAGGTTCTCGTAATGAACCAGCTCGGCGGTCGCGAAGCAGTCGTGCAGCTCGGTCAGCGCGATGTCCTTGGGGCCGACGCCGGCTTTCTCGTAGGCCTGTTTCGACGCGCGCCGCGTGAGCGTGCTCACGTCCGGCAGGGCCGCGGTGCGCTCGGTGTAGGGGTCCGAGGTCAGCACGGACGCGGCCACGCGCGGGCGCTTGCGGCCCGCGGCCAGTTGCTTGAGCTTGCTCTCGGAGACCAGGATTGCGGCCGCGGCGCCGTCGCCCGTCGGGCAGCACATGTAGAGCGTGTTCGGATAGGAGATCATGCGCGCGTTGAGCACGTCCTCGAGCGTGACCTCGTTGCGATACTGCGAGAACGGATTCCTGGTGGCGTGCTGATGCGACTTCACCGAGATCTTGGCGAAATGCTCCATCCTGGTGCCGTACTTGCGCATGTGCTCGATCCCGGCCTGCCCGAACACCGCCGGCATCAGGCCCGAACCGAGGCGGCCCTCGGCGCTATAGGCCGGATCGCTGCCGCCGCCGCCGCCGCCGAGCAATCCCTGCTTGCCCATCTGCTCGACGCCGACCGCCATCGCCACGTCGTACATGCCCGAGGCGACCGCCATGTAGGCCTCGCGAAACGCGGTCGAGCCGGTGGCGCAGGCGTTGGCCACGTTGATCACGGGAATGCCGGTCTGGCCGATCTGCTGCAGGATGCGCTGTCCGACCATCGCGTTGGACTGGTAGAGATTGCCGCACGCGAACATCTCCACATCCTTGATCGTGATGCCGGCGTCCTTGAGCGCGATGATCGCCGCCTCGCCGCCGAGCTCGGGCACGGTCTTGGTCGGATAGCGGCCGAACTTGAGCATGCCCGTTCCCAGTATGTAAACGTTTTGCATCTCGCATCCTCCTGCCGGACGAGCCGGCCACGGGCGCCCGCGATCGACGCGGCACCCGAGTTATCGCGATATCGTGCGCCGCGGCGCGCGCGGCCGGCGCAGTTGCATGATTAAACTATAGCGCTAATTGCGGCTCGGCTTAAACGCGAACGCCACCACCTCATGGCCCTCGCGGTCCTTGGAAACCACGTTGGTCACCATCTCGACCGGCATGTTGAACATCTTCTGCGGATTCTTCTGCGCGTCTTCCGGATCGATGTCGATCAGGTTGCTGCGCACGCTGACGCCTTCCGGCAAATCAACGATTGCGGTGATGTAGGGCGTCTTGATGCCGGGAAAGGACTGATGCACCACCGAGAAGACGTAAACCTTGCCCTTGTCCGAAAGCTGGAGCGGCTTGAACCCTTCGGTCGCGCCGCACTTGGAGCATGCGATGCGGGTCGTGTCGATGAACACCGCGCCGCAGGTTCCGCACTTCGAGCCGACCAGGTGCGGCTTGGGTTGCAGTTTGAGAAAGGAAACGATCGGCCGCGGACCGGTGTCCGCCGCCTGTGCCTGCTCAGCCATCGAACGATGCCTCCGCTATTCGGTATCTACACGCCAAAAACGGAGTCTCCCACACGCATAATCGGAGCGTCAACCCTGAGATCGGACACTCGCATCTCACATCTCGTCCCAGAATCGCGCCATTCGGCGCCGCACGGCGGCGTCGGGCATCGGCGGATGCCCGGCCGCCAGGTCGTCCGCCACATGCGCGGGGTCGGCGGTCGCCGGAATCGCGCAAGTGACCGCCGGATGCGACACCACGTATTTCAGAAAGAACTGCGCCCAGCTCGCACATCCCAGCTCCGCGGCCCAGGGCGGCAGCGCCTTGCCGCGCGTTCGGCGAAAGAGATCGCCGCCGCTCACCGGACGATTCGCCAGCACCGCGACCCCGCGGTTGACCGCCAGCGGCAGCATCCGCCGCTCGGCCTCGCGCACGTCGATCGAATAGGGCAACTGCACGAAATCGATTTCCTCGCTTTCGATGATTGCGGCGAGCTCGCGGAAAGCGGACGTTGTATAGTGCGTGATGCCGATATAGCGGATGTCGCCCGCCTCTTTCATCGCGCGCAGAGTTTTTACATGCGTGCGCCAGTCGAGCAGATTGTGCACCTGCATCAGATCGATCGTGCGCGCGCCCAGCAACTCGGCCGAACGTCGCATCTGCGCGATTCCCTGCTCGCGTCCCGAGGTCCAGACCTTGGTCGCGAGAAACGCGCGATCCCGCGCCTGCGCCAGCAGCATGCCCGCCACGGCCTCTGCGCGGCCATACATCGGCGAGCTGTCGATCACCGCGCCGCCGCCCGTGAAGAAGCCGCGCATCACCGACTCGAGCTTCGCGACCTCAGCCTGGTCGTCACCGACATCGAAAGTCTGCCAGGTGCCAAGCCCGATAACCGGCAGCAGCTCGCCGGTGCGCGGGATCGACCGTGAAAGCATCCTGTTGTCCATCGCGGGACAGCCTAATCGGCATTATAGGCCGAGACCATCGGCGGCGCGCGCGCGAAATCCACGCTGATCGCGCCATCCAAATCGGTGCGCAAGACGCGCGCGCCGCTTGTCCGGTAACGATCGACCACCTCGGGCGCGGGAAATCCGAAAATGTTGCGCCGGCCGAGCGACAGCACCACTACCCGCGGATGCACGGCGGCGATCAGCGCGGGCGACGACGATGTGCGGCTGCCGTGATGCGGCGCCTTGAGCATCGTCGCGGAAAACTCGGAGCTTGGCTCACGCTCGAGCATCGCGCGCTCGCCGGGGGCCTCGATATCGCCGGTAAACAGCGCGCTCCGCCGGCCGTCGCCGATGCGCAGCACCAGCGAGAGGTTGTTGTCCTTTCGCTCGACCTCGCCCGGCGCCGGAGAGAGGCAGAGCACGGAGGCGCCGCCCACCCGCAGCGGCCTCATCGACGAATCCACGAAGCGGATCGGTATACGTTCGGCGGCGACTTCGGCCAGCAGCGCGGCATAAGTCGGTTCGGGTTTGACCGCCTTGGGAGCCCAGAACTCGCGCGGCGCAAAATTGCGCGCGATGAACGCCATGCCGCCGAAATGATCGAGGTCGGGATGGCTCACGACCAGGTAGTCGACCCGCATGATCTTGCGCGACCACAGGTAACGAGCGACCACGCGCTCGCCGAAATCAAAGCCGCCGGGCCATGCGCCACCCGCATCGATCAGCATCACGCGCCCGTTGGCGAAGCGCACCACCGCCGCATCGCCCTCACCCACCGACAGGAACGTGATGCGCATCGCACCATGGAACCAGCGATCGTGCGCCCACCATCCGGCGTCGGCAGCCAGCGCGAGGACCAGCAGGAGGCAACAGCCGCGCCACGGGCGCGCCGCAGACGCTGCGCCCGCCCGGGCCGGCATTTTCCGTGGGTCGCGATCGCGTTCGATTGGCCGCGTCAGCCACAGGAGCAACAATCCGTAGGCGAGCGCCACTTCGAGCGCGCTCGGCGTGAAGATTCGAAAATAGGCGGCCGGCCATCGCGCGAACCATCCGGCGAGCGACGTCCCCAACGCGAGCGACCATCCGGCGAGCCCGAGCAGCGGCGCTCCCCAGGCCGGCGCCGCCATCCCCAGCGCGCAGGCGACCAAGCCCGCGATCACGCCGCCGATCGCCATTAGCGGAGCCACGATCGAGTTGGCGATGACGCCGACGGCCGAGAACTGGTTGAAATGGTAAGCGGTCAGCGGCGCGACTCCCAGCAAGGCCCAGAACGAAACCGCGACATAACCGGCGGCTGCGGCCGCGGCGCGCCGGGCAAAGGGCGGCGCGGAATGCGCCGGATCGCGCACGGCGAAGCGCCTGCGCCACCACGGCGCGAAACGCCGCATCCCCAGCACGATCGCGAGCACCGATACGAACGAGAGCTGAAAGCCGATGTCCGCCGTCGAGCCCGGTATCGCGAGGCAGATCGCGATCGCCGCGAGCGCGAGGCTCGCGAGCAGCGCGCGCGATCGGTCGGCCACGATTGCCAGCGCATACGCCAGCACCATGACCAGCGCCCGCGCGGTCGAGACGTGCGGCATCGCAATCGCGGCGTAAGCTGACGCGGCGAATGCGCCGGCGACCGCCGCCGCCTTGTTCGCGTAGCCGAGCGCAGTCAGTCCCGGCGCCAGCAGCATCGCGAGCCGCACCGCAACAAACCCGGCCGCGGCGACGAACCCCAGGTGCAGGCCGGAGATGACCAGGACGTGCGCAAGGCCGGTCAGCGCGAAGCGCCGGCGCAGCGCCGGTTCGATCCCGCCGCGGTCGCCGATGATCAGCGCACGCATTTCGGCGCGCTGCACGCCTGCAAGATGCGCATCGATGAAGCCGCCGAGGCGCGAACGGATCGCGGCGACGATCGAAGCCGGGAATGCGTGACGATAACCGATCACCTCCAGATGCTCGCGCCCGCCGCGCTCGCCGCCATTCACGACCATCGTTGCCGCTATCCCCTCGCGCGCGAGATAGCCCGCGTAATCGAATTCGCCCGGGTCGCCGAAATTGCGCGGGAAGCGCAGCGTTCCCGCCGCGCGCACCAGATCGCCAACGCGAACCGGCGGTGCGCTTCCGACCATCGTCAGTCGAACGACGCCCGTGGCCGGCCGTATCGCCGCCGCATCTGTGCCCGCTCGCGCCACGCGCACGAAAACATATTCGCGATCAGGGAAGCGCTGCGGGTCGCGGTCGATTTGCCCTTCGAGCGTGACCGCCGCGCCGTCCGGAAAGTTGCGGATGCCGTCGCGCGTGGGCGGCGGCGCAACCGCCGCGCGCGCTGCCGTCGATGCGGCGGCGGCGAGCGCGAGCAGCGCGAACGCGATACCCAACTGCGACGCGCGGCGCATGAACAGTATCGCCGCGGCGGCTGCGAACAGCCCGGCAAGCCAAAGCGGCGCCCCGCCCACGCATACGCCCGCCGCATCGCCTGCAACGATCGCCGCCGCGATCAGATAGATGGGTGCGATCGCCTGCAGAGCCGCCGAGTGCGCGCAGGCTCGCGCTTCGAGCCGCCGCAGAATCCGTCCGATGGCGGCCGCTGAGAGACCCCGGACAGGCAGACTCGCGCTCGACCCGTTAGATGCAACCGGCGCATCGAAAGACGATGCCGGCGCGCCCGAACCCGCGGATTCCACGCTACATTGTGATGCGGATAATGATGCCGATGCGTTCTCGTGCGCGACAAATTGCACCCGGCCAAATTCGCGCCCCGCTACTTCTAGCGGGCCTGCTGATGGCGTGCCTGGCCTTGCCAGGCGTCTCCGGATGCGCGGTGAATCCGGCGACCGGCCGCACTTCGCTGACCGGCACGATGAACACAGCGGATGAAATCCGTATCGGCCGCGAGCAGCGCCCGCAGGTGATCCAGGCATTCGGCGGCGTTTACGACGATCCGGCGCTGGCGGCGTATGTCGAACGGATCGGCCAGTCGCTCGCGCGCGGCACAGAGCGCAAGGATATCGCCTACAGCTTCACCATCCTGGACACGCCGATCGTGAACGCGCTCGCCACGCCGGGCGGCTACATCTATGTCACACGCGGCCTGCTCGCGCTGGCTGATAACGAAGCCGAACTGGCCGGCGTGCTCGGGCACGAGCTGGGCCACGTCACCGCGCTTCATCATGCCGAGCGGCAAAGCCGCCAGACGCTCGCTTCGATCGGGATGCTCGGCGCCGCGATCGCGGGGTCAATCGTCGGTGCGCCGCCGGCGCTGATGCAGGGAGCGCAACTTACCGCCCTTGCATTCCTGCAGGCCTACTCGCGCGAGCAGGAGTTCGAGGCCGATAGGCTCGGCGCGCGTTACCTGGCGCGGGCGGGCTACGATCCGCGCGCGATGGCCACCTTCCTGGACAAGCTACAGGCGCAGAGCGAGCTGGAAAGGACGCTGCTCGGGCAGGCCACGCGCGCCGAGCGCTTCGATTTCCTCGCCACTCATCCCAACACCGCGGACCGAATCGAGCGCGCGATCCAGGCCGCCAATGTTGCGCCGGTCAGCTCACCGATCGTCGGGCGCGACGCCTGGCTCGATGCGATCGACGGGCTGCTCTACGGCGCGCCGCCCGCCGAGGGCTATATCCGCGGCCGGGTCTTCGCGCATCCGGTCCTCGGTATCCGCTTCGAGGTTCCGCCGGAATACCAGCTCTTCGACACGCGCAAGGCGATCTACGCGCAGGGGCCGGGCAGCGCGCTGATCGTCTTCGACCTCGAGCCGCAGGCGGCGAAATTTCAGCAGCTTTCGATCGCGCAATACGTGAGCGGCGTCACCGGCGTCGCATCGGGCGCGGTGCAATCGATGCGCATCAATGGGTTCGAGGCCGCGACCGCCGCACTCCGCGGCCAGGGCCGCAACGGCGAGGTCGAGCTGCGTCTCGTCGCGTTGCGCCTGGACGCGACCCGCATATGCCGCTTCAGGTTCGTGACTCCGGTCGCGCTGCTTGCGCAGCTCGCGCAATCCAATCAGCGTACGCTGCAAAGCTTTCGCCGGCTGACGCGGGCCGAGGTCGCGGCGTTGAAGCCGCTGCGCGTGCGTGTGGTGAGCGTCAAACCCGCGGATACGGTGGCAAGCCTCGCCGCGCGCATGGCGTTCGACACTTACAAGGTTGAGCGGTTCCGCGTGCTGAACGGGCTTGCGCCGACAGCGCGAACGGTGTCGAGCAAGCGCGTGAAGCTCGTGACGGACTAAGGCGCTGAACCGAACTCACTCGGACTCGCGGCTGGAGTCCTGTTCCCGCGCTCTCCGGTCTTCGGGCGACGGCGGGCCCTCGAGCACCAGGTCGAGCTGCGGATCATCGGCGGAGTTCTCGTCGGCCGCCGCAATCGCCGCCTCGTCGGCGGCATCAGCGCGCACCTGTTCTTCGAGCATCGCGCCCATCTGGTCGAGGTAGCGCCGCACCTCGGCCGCAAGCTCGCGATTCATCCCCTTCACCACCGCGATCTCCTCGGCGCTCGCCGCGCGGATGCGCTTGAGGCTGCCGAAATGCCGCAACAGCGCGCGCCTGCGCACCGGACCGATCCCGTCGATATCGTCGAGCACCGAGCGCAGGCGCGCGCGCCGGCGCAATTCGCGGTTATACGTGATGGCGAAGCGATGGGCTTCGTCGCGGATGCGCACCAGCAGGAAGAGTGCGGTCGAGTTCTTCGGCAGCACGATCGGGTCCTTGCGATTCGGCAGGAACACGCGTTCCTCGGATTTGACCACGGCGGTTTGGCGCCCGTGGTTGAGCACGTGCTGCTTGGCGAGCGAGACCACGTCGATCTGCCCGTCCAGGTTCGCCTCCCGCAACACTTGAAGTGCTACATTAAGTTGTCCCTTGCCGCCGTCAATCACCCACAGGTCGGGATACTCGTTCTCGGCCGCGGCGCGCCTGAGCCTTCGGCTCAGCACCTCGTACATGCTCGCGAAATCGTCCTGCCCCAGCACGGTGCGGATGCGATAGCGGCGGTAGAGATCCTTGCGCGGCTCGCCCTCGTCGAACGTGGCCTGCGAGCCGACGACCATCGAGCCCTGCAAATTCGAGATGTCGTAGCATTCGATGCGCTTGGGCGTGTTGCGCAGATGCAGCCGCGCGCGCAGTTCCTCGAGCATGCGCTCGCGCGTATTTTCGTTGTCGCGGCGCGCGGCGAAGCTCTGCCGCGCGTTGTCCATCGCCATCTCGAGCAGCCTGAGCTTGTCGCCGCGCTGCGGCACCAGGAACTCGACCTTCTTGCCGCGCCGCTCGCTCAGCAGTTCGGCGCGCACCTCGGCGTCCTCGAGCGCAACCGGCACGATCACCTCGTCCGGGATGTTGCGCGGACCCGAATAGAACTGCGTCAGCAGGTCGGTAAGCACGTCCTCGTCGGCAAATTCGAGATCCTGGAAACTCCATCCCTGCGTGCTGGTCAGCTTGCCGCCGCGCACCATCAGCACGATCGCCTCGATAAACCCGCCCTCGCGATACAGGCCGAAAACGTCCTGGTCGATGCCCCAGTGATGGAGCACGGTCTGACGCTCGACGGTTTTTTCGATCGCGCGCACCTGGTCGCGCAGGCGCGCGGCGTCCTCGAACTCCAGCCGCGCCGCGTGCCCGCGCATCCGCTCGCGCAATTCCCTGAGCACCTCCAGGTTGCGGCCCTCGAGCAGCAATTGTGCGGCGTGCAGATGATGCTCGTATTCGCCGCGATCGACCGGCAGACAGCACGGCCCGAGACAGCGCTTGATCTGGTACTCCAGGCACGGACGCGCGCGATTGCGGAAGACGGCGTCCGAACAGGTGCGCAGCGGGAAGACTTTGCGGATTACATCTATGGTCTCGCGCAGCCCATCGGCCGATCCGAACGGGCCGAAATAGCGGCCGCCGTCGCGCACGATCCTGCGCGTCACCGTGATGCGCGGCCACGCATGACTGGTAATCTTGGCGCTCAGGTACGATTTGTCGTCCTTCAGCCGGATATTGTAGCGCGGGCGGTATTGCTTGATCAGATTGTTCTCGAGAATCAGCGCCTCTTTTTCGCTGCGCGCCACCAGCACGTCGAAGTCGCGCACCCGCCTCATCAGAAAACGCACCTGGAAACGCGTATCGCCGCCGTCGCGAAAATACGCGCGCACCCGCGAGCGCAGCGACTTGGCCTTGCCGACATACAGCACCTTGCCGGCGCCCTTGGCGCTCGGGCGCTCGCGCAGCAGGTAAACTCCCGGCTCGGGCGGGATCGCTTCGAGCTTGCGCTCGAGCGCGGCGGCATCCTCCGCGGCCGCCGCCGTGCGCGCATCCGTCCCGATCTGCGGGTCTGCCGCCGCGGCATCCGCGGCAGCAGCATCCGCGGCATCAGAACTCGCCTTGCCGCCCGCCTTCTTCGTTTCATCGGCAAAGGGCTGCGCATCGCGCTTGCCGGGCGCATCGGGGTAGCTGACCAGCGAATCCCAGCGCGGCCGCTCGGCGTGCTGCGCCGCGTCGGCGCCAACACCGGCGGCGTTTTCGGCATCTCCGCAGGGCGCGTCCGGCGGCGACTGCGGCGGCAATTCCCGGGATTCGCGATCGGCAGCCGAGGGCAGCGCGTGCATGCCCTCGGCCGTGCGCACCATCGCGGCGGCCGAGCGCCGATCTCCTCTGCGCGCCTTCGACATAACGCTGCGATTATACCATCATGGCGTCGCCGGCCTCACCGCGCGCGCCGCTACGACGGCGCTACGGAACGAGGACCGGCAAACCACAAGGAGTCGCTTGCGATGGGCAGACTGGACGGCAAGGTGGCGGTGATCACCGGCGCGGCGAGCGGAATCGGCCGCGGAACCGCGGTGCGTTTTGCCGGCGAAGGCGCGGCGGTCGTAATCGCCGACCTTAACGAGGAGGGCGGCGCGGCTGCGGTGCGCGAATGCAAGGAGAACGGCGGGCGCGCCGTGTTTCAGCAGACCGACGTCACCAGCGAAGCGGCGGTAAAGGCGATGGTCGATCGGGCGGTGCGGGAGTTCGGCCGACTGGACATCACCTTCAACAATGCCGGCCTGGGCGGCGCGCTGGGATCCATCGAACAGACCACGGTCGAGGATTGGGACCGCACCTTCGCGGTTCTCACGCGCGGCGTCTTCCTCGGCATCAAGCATTCGGTCGCGGAAATGCGCAAGGCCGGCGGCGGCTCGATTATCTCGACCGCCTCGGTAGCGGGTCTCGCCGGCGGCTACGGCCCCCACGCGTACAGCGCGGCCAAGTCGGGCGTAGTCAATCTCACCCGCTCGGTTGCGCTCGAGCTGGCCAAGGACAGGATTCGCGTCAACTGCATCTGTCCCGGCGGAATTAACACTCCGATTTTCAATTTCCTGACCTCCGATCGCGAGATGACCGCGCAGTTGCTCGCGCCGATGCATCCGATGCGACGCGCGGGAACGCCGGACGATATCGCCAACATGGCGCTCTTTCTGGCCAGCGACGAGGCCGAATGGATCACGGGCGTGGCAATGGTGGTGGACGGCGGATTGACCGCAGGCCGCGACATCTTCGGCGACGTCCAGACCGGCGGGATGTACACCGGCAGCGCCTACATCGGTCCCTCGTTTGAAATCAAGCGCTAGCTCGCCAACCGCAACGGCGGATGATTGAGGATCGTCGGCGCGCGAAGCGCGCGCGCGGTCTTCCTGCGGCGCCGCCCGGCCGCGCACGCCTGCGCTGGCCCGGCGGCAGCCCTGACGATTGACCCGCACGGCGGGGAAACGGAAGGAGAGTTGATGGAATTCGGATTGTTCCTGATGGGCGCTGATTTCAACACGGTGCGCGCCTCCGCGCGCGAGGCCGAGGAACTCGGCTACGACCTGGTTGTCTTTCCGGATCACTTCGTCCATCTGCAGCCCGGCGGGAACTACGACCCGCACACCCTCGCGCACGAATCGATACTGCTGGCGGCGGCCGCCGCGGACGCGACGCGCAAGATCCGCATCGGCCATCTCGTCCTGTGCAACCTGTTTCGCCATCCGGCCCTGGCCGCACAATCCCTGATGTCGCTCGACCATCTAAGCGGCGGAAGAGCGGTCGCGGGTTTCGGCGCCGGCTGGACCAAGGTCGAATTCGACATGACCGGAATAGAATTTCCCGCTATCGCGACGCGCCTGCGGATGCTCGACGAGTCGTTGACCTGCGTGCGCTCGTTGTGGACGCGCGAGCGCACAACGTTCGCCGGCGAATTCTACCATCTGCAGGACGCGATCCTCTGGCCCAAGCCGATTCAGCAGCCTCATCCTCCGATTATCATCGGCGGCGCGGGCAAAGGAGCTCTGCGCCTGGCGGCCAAACATGCGGACGTCATCAACCTTGGCCTGCACAGCGGAAAGGTTGCGACCCTGACCATGGAAGCGATGCGCGAGCTGACCGGCGACGTGGTTCGCGAGCGCGCCGCCTTTGTTCGCGCGGAGGCGGCGCGAGCCGGCCGCGACCCCGAGGCGATTACGATCGGCACGTCCATCTTCTCGGTCAGCCTGGCGCAATCCGCCGCCGCCGCCGAAGCCAGCGCGCGCGCCATTGGCGAGATGATCGGCGTCACGCCGCGCGATGCCGTGCGCTCGCCGCTCTTCCTTATCGGAACGCCCGAGCAGTGCATCGAGGAACTCCGCCGGCGCGTCCGCGAATGGGGCGTGGGTCAGATCACTTTCATGGCGGAGACGATCGAAATCATGCGCCGCCTCGCCAAGGAGATCCTGCCGCAGGTTAAAGTATCGCTTTAAGCCGTCCTGGTTTCGACGGATCTAAATTTCTGCCCTTGTGTGTAAACATTGTTTCGATTCGGCTCGTCAGATGGTGAGCACGTCTTGCGGAAATGAGCCCGCCGGGTTTCGGCAGGTTTCGCACGGACGCATAACCGCCCAAGAGGGCAACGATGCGCAACGTTCCAATCGCGGCAATGGCCGTTAGCCTCTCTCTCCTGTCAGCCGTAGCGGCGCGCGCACAGAGCCTAACGGCGGCCGCTGTATACTCGGGAACCTCGGCGGCGGTCTCCGCAATCGAAAGCCGCGAAAGCGGCGTCATCGTTACCAGGGATGAATCCACCGGCGCGGAGAGCCAACCGGAGCCGGGTGCCGGCGCTTGGGAACAACCGAGGGAAGCTGCGTACCAGGACCTGACCGATAGCGACTGGTGGTGGGAGAACGACGCGCTCACGTTCGGCTATCTGCCGGGGTTTTATGGCGGCGCATTTTACGGCGGTTGCGGCGGGTCAATGCCGCCGTCGTGGACCGGACCGGTGTCAACACAATGGTGGAACGCGCCGAGCACCAATGCGTGGTTCCCGGCCGGCAAGCCGCTGGCCTTCCCGTACGGCCCGGGCGGCTATGCATGCGGCGCTTACACTCACGCGGCGCAATCGGCCGTGGTGTACGCGAACGAGCATGCGCCCGCACGAAAAAATAAGCATCGCGAGCAATCAAAAACGCGGGCGCGCCATTCGATCCAGGCGGCGAACGCCGCTTCGCAACCGGAGCAAGAGTCGGCCGATGGCGAGTGGACTCGACTGGCGGACGTCCGCGATCAGCGCGGCGCGGCAGATCGTCAACGCGATCTCGTCGAACGCACACCGAGCGTGCGCGCCGCGCGCATATCAGGGCCGGCCGTCCCCGCTCGGGGACCGTCCGTTCACCGCCCGCCTGCCGCCGCAGCGATCCGCGTCGCTCGGAGCGGACGCGCCGCCCGCGCGCGGACAGTTCTCGCTCCGCGTTCGCTGGCGGCGCATCCCGCATCAGTCCACGTGACCGCCGCTCGAGTCGGCAGCGGTCACGGCCGTACGTAATCGGTAGTCAGTCTAATCCGGGCAGCGGCGACGGCGCGTCAATCGTCGTCGTGATCGCCGCCGTGCCCGTGCTTATGTCCGTGTCCACCACCGTGGCCCCAGTCGTGATGACCGTGGCCGTGCGGAGGATCGCCGTAGCGGGGCCACGGATGCCAGTGCGGATGATGCTTCTCGACCCACGCCGTGTCGTGCTCATACCACCAGGTGCGGTCGCGCCATACGTGATGGTCGTCCCAGTCGCCGTCCGTGTGACGCCACCTGGGATTGTGCTCGGCCCATTCCGGATGATGATTCCAGACCCATCCGGGATAGTGCGAATGCCACCAGTCGGCGGAATGCCAATCATGATGGTCGTCGTAATCGCCCCAGCCGTGATGCTCGTCGTGATGCTCGTCGGCATGTGCGGTTCGCACGGGAGCCCACGCGAGCAGACCTACGGCTGCGGCCAGGGCCAATACCGTTCGCAGCTTCATCCCGCCACCTCCTGGATTTCTTGAGCATCGGGCCTGCGTCATTCGGTCGCCTGCTCGCTCTGCAGCTGCTGAATTTGACGCCGCTGGCTCTGAATCTCGCGCTGCTGGTAGCTGATCTGGCTCTGCTGCTGCTGCGACGTCACTTCCTGATTCTGCAGCGCGTTGCCGACGGCAAAACCGGTGCCGGCTCCCAGCGCTCCGCCGATCGCCGCGCCGGCGGCCGGATGGCCCACCGCAGCCCCGATTATCGCGCCTGCGCCGGCGCCGAGCACGCCGCCCCCCAGCGTGCCTTTCTCGCGAGTCGATAGCGGTTGTCCGGAGCATCCGGCAATCGTAAGCGCCCCTACGATGGCCAATACTGAAATAGCACCCATACCTCGCTTAGACGCGCGCAACAGCTCGAACATTTACTTCCCCTCCTCTTCGCACATTGTCGGCAAACCGACGTGGAGAGGACGCGAAGCACGAGCGGTGCCAACGGATTAGGCGATTAAAGGCGAATATTTCGTCTGATGTGGGCTCGTATTGTTGCGAAATTACCGAAAGCTGAAGCATTTTTTACTGACCGTGGAAATTTTGAGTGACCGCGCGCCGCACGCGAAGTCGCCGATCGAAGGGGGACAAACCACGGCTTGAGCGGCGCAGATTTCACCCGCCGCACGCCGGCCGGATTTCAGCGATTCGATGGCGGCCGGCTTGCCGGTATTGACTCTTCGTCCTAATAGTTCCATAAATATTGAATTATGAAGAAGTCAGCGGTGCTCGCGGCGCTCGGCGCGCTCGCCCAGGAAACGCGGCTCGAGATCTTCCGCCTCCTGGTCCAGCGCGGACCCCAGGGCATGCCCGCGGGCGAGATCGGAGCGCGCCTCGGGCAGCCCTCGCCAACCATGTCGTTTCATCTCAATCAGCTCAGATTCGCCGGCCTGGTCAGCTCGCGCCGCGCAAGCCGGTCCATCATCTACAGCGCCAACTTCAAGGCGATGACGAGTCTGATCGGCTATTTGACGGAGAATTGCTGCGGCGGCCGGCCCGAACTGTGCGCGCCGACCGGCGCGGCTTGCGGATCGCAGTGCGCGCCCGAGCCGCGCGCCAGACTCGCCCATCCCGGCAATCGGAGGGTAACACTATGAGGCGGTTTCACGCTCACGTGAGAGTCGATGACCTCGAATCGTCGGTGCGCTTTTACTCGACCCTGTTCGGCGCCGAGCCGACGGTGCGCAAACCCGACTATGCGAAATGGATGCTGGAGGATCCGCGCGTGAACTTCGCGATTACCGCCGGGGCGAACGCGCCCGGACTCGACCATCTCGGCTTTCAGCTCGAATCGGACGAGGATCTGGCGACGATCGCCTCGCGGCTTTCCGCCGCCGGCGAATCGGTGCTGAAGCAGGAAAATGCCGCGTGCTGCTACGCGCGCGGCAACAAGGGCTGGGTCTCCGACCCCAGCGGCATCTCCTGGGAAACCTTTCACACCTTCGGCGAAAGCACGGTTTACGGCAATGATGTCGCGCCACGCCCGGCCGCATCGAAGCCGGGGGCCGCCGAAGAGTCGTGCTGCGCGCCCGCGCCTTCGTCTGCCGCCGCCTGCTGCTCGGGCGCGAAGGCGCAGTAGCGCGCGCCGCGCGGCGGTGAGCCGATGGCGAGCAGTCGCGAATACAACGTGCTGTTCCTGTGCACCGGCAATTCCGCGCGCAGCATTATGGCCGAGTGCGCGATGAACCGCTGGGGCAAGGGCCGCTTCAAGGGCTTCAGCGCAGGCAGCCATCCTCGCGGTACGATTCATCCGTTAACCCTCGAGCTGCTGGCCGGGTTGAACTATGACACCGGCGGCCTGCGCTCGAAGAGCTGGGACGAGTTCGCCGCGCCCACGAGCCCGCGCTTCGATTTCGTCTTCACGGTGTGCGACCAGGCCGGCGCCGAGCAGTGTCCGGTATGGCCCGGCCGGCCGGTCAGCGCGCACTGGGGCGTCGCCGACCCGGCGGCGTTCGCCGGCTCGGATGATGAGAAGCGCCGCTTCTTCTTGCGCATCTACCGCGAGCTGGAGAATCGCATAAAGCTCTTCGCCGGCCTCGACATCGATGCACTCGACAGCCTCGCCCTGGCGCGCTGCGTGAGGGAAATCGCAACAACAAAGCTTCCCGACCTGCGGGAGCGCTAGCGCGGCGGAACCCTCCCGCCAGTCCGCGCGAAAGGAAATTTGAACCGGATGGGTGCCACCACGATGGCGGCGGCCGAGACGCCGCTCTTAAGCAGACTGTCGTTTCTCGACCGCTACCTGACGCTGTGGATTTTCCTCGCCATGGGCGCCGGCGTGGCGCTCGGCGCGCTGTTCCCGGGAATAAAAACCGTCTTCGACCGGATGAGCGTGGAGACCACTTCCATTCCGATCGCGCTCGGGCTCGTGCTGATGATGTACCCGCCGCTGGCGAAGGTTAACTACGACGAACTCGGCGACGTCTTCCGCGACGTGAGGATTCTTGCGCTGTCGCTGGTCCAGAACTGGGTCATCGGTCCGATCCTGATGTTCGCACTCGCCATTGTCTTTCTGCGCGACCGACCCGAGTACATGGTCGGGCTCATCATGATCGGGCTCGCGCGCTGCATCGCGATGGTCATCGTGTGGAACGACCTGGCGGACGGCGATGCCGATTATTGCGCCGGGCTGGTCGCGTTCAACTCGATTTTTCAGGTGCTGTTCTTTTCGATCTACGCCTTCGTCTTCATCACCGTCCTGCCGCGCCGGCTCGGCCTCGGCGGCGCGATCGTGCACATCACGATGGGCCAGATCGCCCAAAGCGTCGCCATTTACCTCGGCATCCCGTTCATCGCCGGCTTGCTGAGCTGGGCGGTGCTGACCCGCACCCGGGGCAAGGCCTGGTATCGGCGCGAGTTCATCCCGAAAATCAGCCCGCTCACGCTGACCTTCCTGCTGTTCACGATTGTTGTGATGTTCTCGATCAAGGGCGGCGCGATCATACGCATGCCGCTCGACGTGGCCCGCATTGCGGTGCCGCTGCTGCTCTACTTCGCCATCATGTTTGCGGTGTCGTTCGCGCTCGGCAAGCGCGCCGGCGCGAGCTATCCGCAGTGCGCGACGCTGTCGTTCACCGCCGCTTCGAACAATTTCGAGCTTGCGATCGCGGTCGCAGTGGCGACCTTCGGCATCGACAGCGGCGCCGCTTTCGCCGCGGTGATCGGTCCGCTGATCGAGGTTCCGGTGATGATCGGCCTGGTCGACATCGCGCGCTGGGCGGAGCGCAATTACTTCCCTGCCCGCCGCGGCGGCGACGCCGTGCGGGCCTGACGCACGACCGACCGCGACCATCGACCGGTTGCCAATGCGCGGCGCGCGCGCTCGATCAGTCCGCGGCTCCATCAAGGGCCGCCTGTTTCCCTTTGCGGATGAGATGGGCACGATGGATTTGGCGCTGACCAGAGGGGGCCCCGGGTGAAACGGAACAATCGATACGCCATTCACTGCGCGTCAGTGCGCGGCGAGCCTCTCCCGGTCCTCATCGCGCGCGCTTCAGCCTGGATACAAGTCGCAACCGTTTTGACCTGCCTCGCGATGAGCGCCGGCGGATGCGGCTTCATGTCGATGGTGTTCAAGGGCGAGAACCGGGAGCAAATGCGCCAGACCGGAATCTGCGATGATCTCGCTGCGCAGTTCGCGGCCGAAGTTCCCTCGATGATCGAGCTGCGGACGGATAAGGCGGGCGCGACCAGCTATCGCGACCTGCGCCTGGCCGGCACTGACGTCGATCCGCAATGGGTCCCGATAGCGACAAAGGGTAATGCCGCCGGATGGCTGCCGGCGCATAATTTCACCCGGATGGATTTCGAGCCGCCGCTGCGCCCGGCGTTGAAGCCCGACTCGGTGCTTTACGTGGCCTATGCGCCGGCCGACGTCCGCAACTCGACCGAGCAGGGCCAGCTCAAGACCTTCGACTCCGCCTTCGGCCCGGCCTCGGGCACCTTTCGATGGAACGGGCGCGAGTATCACTACTCGGCGCTGCACGAACTGCCGTGCCTGCCGCCCCCGCAATAATTCCGTTCGTCGTACCCGCGCGCGTCTGGACGCGAGCCGGAGTCATCAGGAGAAAGTTGGATTAGTTACTCAGCTATACTCGCACCGAATGATCGCGTTAATTTTAACGCAATATTAAGTCTTAACATGTTAAAACATGTCTATACTCGTATAGAATGCCGCCCAGGCGAGCAGCTCTATAAGGGGGAGGCATGTCATTCACAAAAAACGTCTTTTTCATTTCACTGCTTGCTGTCTGCGGGTGCGCGACCGTCGTCAACGGGCGCACTGAACCTCTCGGGCTGAGTTCGAATCCTGCCGGGGCGGAAGTGTCGATCGACAAATGGAGAGTTGAAGGTGGTCACTCCAACTTCGGTTGAGCTGAAGAGAGACCAAAATCACACTTTCGTATTCCACAAAGACGGCTACCAGGACACCTCAGCAACCGTAACCAGCGGAACGTCGGGCTGGGTATGGGGCAACCTCCTGGCCGGTGGGATCATCGGTGGCGTCGTCGATTTCGCCACTGGCGCGGCGTACAAGTTTTCGGACGACACGCTGACTGTGAACATGACGCCGCTTCCGCAAGTCGCCTCAGCGCCCAAACCTGTTCCAGCGCCTGGCGTTCCGACCGCACCAGCACCGGCCGCGTCTCAGCCGAATCCGGAACCGGGACCCGCCCCCGCGTCAGCCAATCCTCAACAGCGGTCTTTACAAACTGACGATTGGGAAAAGCAGCGGTGAAGGACTGAAACCCGCGCTTCTGACTTCTGACTTGCGTTGAGGCACCGGCGGCGGATGCGCCGCCGCCGGTGCTCATTAGATCGAGTCGCGTTCGTTGGCGGGCGGTGACCGCTCGTCACCGCCCGCGATACTCACGCGGCCTTACTGGTTCGGCACCATCTCGACCCGGCGATTCTGCGCGCGTCCCTCGGCGGTCTTGTTGGTCGCGACGAAATCGGTCTTTCCGTAGCCATGCGGAATCAGCCGATTCTCCGCGATTCCGTGATCCGCCAGGTAACGCACCACGGCGTCGGCGCGCCGCTCCGACAGGCGCAGGTTGTAACGCACCGAGCCGATGGCATCGCAATAGCCGTTGACGTTGACCGTCACGTTCGGATGCGATTTGAGGGTCGCGGCGGCTTCATCCAAAACCGCGGCATCCTGCGGACGGATGTTTGACTTGTCGAAATCAAAGTGCACGCCGCGCAGGATGATCTTCTCCGGCGCCGGCGGCGGCGGAGGCGGCGGCGGAGGAGGAGGCGGTGCGCTCGGCGGAGGCGCTTCTTTCGCGAACGAGCATCCTACAAGCGCGCCGAAGATCGCGCCGCCGAAAGCGGCCAGCGGAACTCCCATTTCCCACGATCCCGAATGCGCATGCCCACCGGCCAGCGCGCCGGCCATCGCGCCGCCGGCCACCAGGGCTCCCGCCCCGGCGCCGAGCAGGCAATCCCGTTCGCGCTCGGGCGTCATTGACGAGCAACTCGCCGTGACGCATGCGACTGCTACGCAAAGAAAGTAGATTGCGGGCTTCTTCAGCATTTCCACATCCCCTCTCCCTGGCCGCGTTGCTACTTCAGCCGCCAGGTAATTCAGGTTTCAGGCGCGCCACTACCATGTCTGTGAATCCGAGTGACTGTCAGTTGCCACGACGGTCAGCGCTCGAACAAATAACCATCGTGACGTAACCGTACCGAAACGGCGATGTCAACAGCGTCGCGAGACTTTGACCAATCAAGGCGATATCGACTCGCTATAGCCTTTTTCGGCCCGACGTACGCCCTCTGCCGCGTTGCCCTTGCACCCACGATGCGATTGTCCCCGAAGGACGTGACGGACTCAGTGAATCAGCCAATCGAATAAGTCCCGAGTCATCAGAAATTAGGCGATTTGATTCATACTCGGTATTGCAGAGATGCTCGCCCGTTCGGCGATGAAAATAGCCAACGGTTAAACGGATGAGATGTGGTTTGACGATATTTGACCAATTAAGGCAGCCTCGGCGATGTAGATCGTAAAATAGCTTCGGCTCAGTCACGACACTACGAGAAGCGGTTTCAAGCGCATCTGTTGATTAGGGTAGAGCATATGATCAACAATTGGTCTTGGTGGTGGCGCTGAAGCATGCGTAGGTACATCACTCCGGGCTCAGTGCGGATCTACGGCGTACCCGGTATAGCTGACGAGTCGTGCCTGCGCGACAACGGCTGCGGACAGATCTGCTCCGAGACCAAACGAGTCGGCTCGATCAACTACTGGACCGGCGAGGTCGTACTCGATCAAAAACTGCTTCCCAAATTCAATTTCTGGGACGGACTGATGAGTCTGTTCGGCCAGAAACATCCCACGATGCCCGAGATCACCTGTGAATACGAAGTGTCGCTGCTGGATGTGAGAACCGCCAAGCAGGCGCCCCGCCCGTATGTCATCGGATATCCATTCGTAACTGGCAGATAAGAGCGCCGTCAGTCTGTGGCCGCCCTGTTGCCGCAGCAGCGCAGATCGATCGCGATGACTAAAATCCGATCGCGATATCGACTACGATTTCAAGCTCGGCATTGATGGTCGTTCCGGTTCGCGTCGCGAATTTTGCCGGAACTCACTGATCTTGTATAACGAGGAATACCAATAATAAGCGGATATCAGTGGACTCCGATCGCGACAGCGATAAACCCGCGGCCGCGTCGCCTGCCGAGGCGAACCGCGTTATCGCGACTGCGACGCAAGCGAGCGCTCGACAATCGTTCAGTTCGCATCGCAATCCGAATACGGTATGGCGGTTGCGTTCGAACGAATCATCCCATCACGATGCAATTTCAGTCATCGTGCAAACTGCCTGCCGAAGTGGAGCATCTCAAATGAAGTATTCGTACGCCTTGTCGCTGCCGTTATTTGCGCCGCTCATTGACGCCCCGGCCTTTGCCGAGGCCGTGGCTCAGCCGAGCCCGCAAAGCGAAGGCGCGATCGCATGGATCGTCGTAGGACTGGTCGTTGGATTTGTGGCCCATCGGATGGTGAACAGGACCTGGGAGGGAACGCTGCGCGACATGGCGTTCGGCATGATCGGCGCGCTGGTCGGCGGCATGCTGTTCCGGGGGATTCGCGGGCCTTCGCTTCCCGGCTTCGACGCATGGAGCATACTGGCCTCATTCGTGCTCGCGGTCGTGGCGCTTATGACTTACCACGCATTTCGCGGCGCCGAGACGAGTTCGCCCGGCACGAACTGAGCAGGCTGCGGATTTGCGAGTTTGCTGGCGGCGCCGCGCAGCGGGCGATGGCGGGCGCTCGAGGCGGATCACTTCTTGTGTTCCGCGACGCGCGACCTGTTGGACGCGCAGTCCGTTGCCCCCTTGACGTATAGTTTGCGCCCGGCGAGTGGTCGTACGCGCCCAGGCGCACAGGGGCGCTGAGTTATCGGCGCTAAGCGAAGCGGGGTGCGTGCGGGACGTCGCACTCTCCTGTTTCAGCTTGCGCCTTCTTGCGCATATGTGCTGCCTTCGCGATGAGGCAAAAGCTGTAGACGCTGTAATAGGCAACGATGGCGATCCAAAAACCAGCCATTTTCGTTCTCCTTCGGTGTCGTTGATCCTTGAGGCTTGGCTCGAACTAGCCTCGATTCTCGACACAAATAGCGGATAAGGCATTTTCTGTGCCATTTTTGGACGCGAATTAGCGCAGGATTTATCAGGACTTCTCCGAGCCGGGGTCGAATGACTGCCGCGTCTGGTTGCACCCGATGCCACCATAAAACGCATTGGAATGCTGTTGTTTCCAGCTATTTCAGGCCAAAAGAAACCGCGGAGGAAGCGCGGTTCCCGGCACGCCGGGCGTACCCTCTTCGACGGGATTTCGCTTGTCGGACAAGGAGATCTCGAATGATCGATCACACTGGAATCGGTGTTGCAGATGTCGCACGCTCAGCTGCCTTCTACGACGCAGCTTTGGATGCTCTTGGCCTCCACAGAGTCATGCAGCTGCCTCCGATCGACGGAGCCGACGGGATCGGGTATGGCGTCGAATACCCGGTTTTCTGGATCGATCGCTATCATCCGCATAGTGCCCGGCAGCACACGGCTTTTGTTGCGCGAAATCGCGAAGAGGTCGAGGCATTCCACGCGGCGGCTCTCAAGGCCGGCGGCGTCGATAATGGCGCGCCGGGGTTGCGTGATGTCGCACAAGGTTATCCGTCCGGCTACTACGCTGCGTTTGTACTCGATCCGGACGGTAACAACGTGGAGGCGGTTTTTCGCGAACGTAGTCGATGAACGGCCTTGCTCTAACGGATCGGGTCGCGAACCCTGCGTGATGTCGCAGGTTTCGACTCCCTTCGGGCGCGCCAGATTGTGTCTTGCCGGAAGATAACGGCCTGTCGCCGTTTCGAGGACGATTGGTTACGGGCCGGGTCGCGCCTGACGCAGGCCATTGTTGCGAGTCGCAATCAGTAACCGACGAGCCATTGATGGAAGGCCGGCGAAACGCGGCTAGAGCAATCTGTTGAAAGCGGTGTCGTCGACACCTCGAAATTCGTTCTTTTCAGCAGCATAATCGCTGACGAGATTACCGGGCGTGCCGTCGCTGATTCAGTCGAGGCATCCGCGCATCACCAGAGAAATCGCATCAATGACCGGGCGTCCAATTGAGCGAGATCCAGTCCGTAATTTTGCCGCGGCTCCGGCGCGCCGAGCACGAACCGCCGACTGGAGGAAATAAAAACTGCAGATCGTGAGCGCCACGCGGGGAGCGGGCTGCGCAGGAGCGAAAGCCGCCGCGCGCAACACGGATGGTACATTTGCATGAACTTTCGCCGCCTCTCATGCATCGAGAGGTATGGGGGCATCCAAGGTGTCAACTCGACGAGCTGTAAAGCTTCATGCGCCGCGCACGGACGATCGCGTCCTATGGGATGTGATGCTCGGCATCTGGGGGTATCCCGCGGTGCTGGTCGCCCATGAACTGAACTTCTTCGAGTTGCTTGCGGAAAAACCACTCACGCTTGCCGAGATTTGCAAGGCGAGGCAGCTCTCGCCCCGCCCCGCGGAAACGCTGCTCGCCGTGTGCGCATCGCTGGGCCTGGTAGCGCGCCGTGGCGATCGCTTTTCGCTTACCGGCCGGTCGCGCGAATATATGCTGCCGTCGAGCCCGTTCTATTTCGGTTGGTTCTACAATGCGTGGCGGCCGATTATTTCGACGTGGTCGCCCGACTCGCTGCGTGAAGCGGTATTGACCGACAAGCCGCAGGGCGTATTTTCCGATCCGCGCGGCGTTTTCGCGTCATGGCACGCGGAACATGCGGCGGATTTCACCCGCGCAATGCATAGCGCGAGTCTCGGGCCCGGGATGGTATGGCCCCGCAAACTCGACCTGTCGCGGCATCGCGTGATGCTGGACGTCGGCGGCGGCTCAGGCGCACATTCCATCGGCGCCACAACCGTTCGCCCGAAGCTCAAGGCGATCGTGTTCGACCAACCGACGATCTGTGCGGCCGCGCGCGAGTACGCCGCCGAGCTCGGACTGTCGGAGCGTATTTCGACTCATCCCGGCGACTTCTTCACCGACTCGTATCCCGAGGCGGACCTCCACTTTTATGGAATGATCTTTCACGACTGGCCGCCGGAGCAGTGCCGATTTCTTGCGCGCAAGAGCTTCGAGAGCCTCCCGCCGGGCGGCCGGATCGTGATCCACGAGATGCTCTTCAACGACGAGCGGACCGGGCCATTCCCGGTAGCGGCTTTCAATGTGGACATGCTGATCTGCATGCCCGGGCAGCAGTATTCTAAACGCGAACTGCAGGCGATGCTGCGTGACGCGGGTTTTCGCAAGGTCGACGTCAAAGCGACTTTCGGATACTGGAGCATCGTAACCGGAATAAAGCCATGACCCGCGCCCAAGCGGGAGCGGAATTTCGATCCGCGTGACCACGGCCGAGGTCGCAATCTCTCTGAAAACCGCCTCCCGATGGCTTTCTCTCTTCACGTTCGCGCTCGCGGCCGCGACGATCACAAGACCGAGCAGCGCGCTCTCCGGGCTCACGCACGACGGCCATCAACGATCTGCGTGACACGGTTCGGCGCAACGCGCCGCGTGAGCGACAGTTCGTGCATGGTCATTCCGAGCGGCTTTGGAAGTTTTTCGTCCAGCATCCGGCGCATGGCTTGTCATTGATCGGCCATAGTGCTTTCCGCCAACGGTCTGAGTAAGCTGCCCGGCGATGTCCCAGGCTGCGCAGGTCCGCGCCGAATGGCTGTCTCGCCTGCTCTCGACTGCGCCGGTCGAGCGTCCAAAGGCCGAAGCAGCCGTCCGTGAGGTTTATCTCGCCTGCGATCTACCGCCGCCCAGATTTTTCCTGTGGTTCGATTCTCCTTATGCCGGCCTATGGGCGATGGGCCTTTTGAGCGCAGGCCACGATGCTCTATGGCAACAAATCGTGCAGGCGATGAGCCGATACCAGCGCGAACGGGAACTGATCGAACGCCTGCAGGCGGCAATGTGCAGGAGTGCCGACCAGCCTGACTGGAAATCGCTGGTTTCCGCGGCAGGCAAACCGATGGCGCTGGTAATGCAGCAGGCCGGTCGGGCCGGGCAGCCGCACACGATAATTCAGACGTCGATACTCCTGGCGCGTATCGGGCTTTATGACAACGTCAACGACTCGGTTGCGAAGCTTGACGAGCGCGACGATCTCAGCCGCGCCGAGCATTATCTGCGCGGGACACTGAGCGGCCAAAACGGCTGGAGCACCATCAATACCCTGATGTCGGGCGCGATCGGTTGCCACTATTCGTTCGCCACGATGGCGCTCGACGAGGTCGCCTTCGCTGGACGCACAGTGCCGCGGCTTCTGCCGTCCGCCTGGACCGCAGCCCGCGTAGCAGGTCCATGGTGGTGGCCGCTCACGCATTCGGTCGTTTTATCCGATCGCCCGGTTGAAATGCATTTGAACGAAAAATTGCTGCTTCATCGAGGTGGCGGGCCGGCTATGGTGTACCGCGACGGTATACGCATCTGGGCATGGAACGGGCGCGCGATGCGCGAGGAATGGATCATGCAACCCGAAAGCATCGCGGCGCGCGATCTTAAGGGCTTCGACCCTTCCTTTCGCGACTACGCCGCCTCGCGAACAAAAACTGCGGGACCTGTAGCCAAGCTCACGCCAAGTCCGATTCTGAAACAGGCGCTGCCGGCCGACCCGCAAGAGCGTGCCGCCATCCTGCGCCGCTACAACCGCGGCGCCCTGCCGATATTAGACCGTTACATTGCCGGCGAACACGAAAAGGCCTGGGAGGAACTGATCGCGCTCGGCCCGTCGGTGCGAGCCGACCCCTATGCCGCCGACGCACTGGCCGTAGCGTACGAAACGATGCGGCGAGTCAATCTTAATGTGGGTGAAGTAACGGCCCGACTGCGCGCAATCGGCTACCGATTCGCTTACGAGGCCGGCGTTCATGACCCGCCGGGGCGATCGGTTCACCGACAGATTGCGCGTCTGGAGAAAAAGGTCGGCGCGCTCCCGTTCGCTCTGCGCGCATTCTACGAAGTGGTGGGCATGGTCAACTGGATGGGCGAACACGCGAGCCTTGCTCCGCGAGGCGGCTCGGTCGCGCCCGACCCTCTGGTTGTCTACCCGCTGGAAGGCGCACTGGCCGACGCGGAGGAGTCGTTCGAGGACGGCGAAGGTTTCATCGTGATCGCACCCGACGATCTGCAGAAGTCGAACACCAGCGGCGGCGAGCCTTACGGAATTGCGATTCCGGATGCGTGCGCCGACGCCGAGTTGCTCAATGAGCGCCACGAGCTCCATTTCGTCGCATACCTGCGGCTCGTGTTTCGCTGGGGCGGATTTCCCGGCTACGAAGGCGTTGACATTGACGTCCCTCCTGAAATCGCGACCCTGAGCGACGCTCTCGTCCGCTTCTGATTGCTCGAAACTCTGATACGCGGCCGAGTGAGCGCAATCGGTATCGGAGCAGCCGCCCCGACAAACCGAGCAGCTGCGCTTCTCGCCAACGGATCGAATCGACTTTGAATGGAGACCGTTGGCGCGCCCGAAGGGAGTCGAACCCCCAACCCTCGGATCCGAAGTCCGATGCTCTGTCCAGTTGAGCTACGGGCGCGCCGGCAAACCATATTGAAAATTAGCTAGTTTTTGAAGTGCAGATTCAAATTCCCCAGTTGGGAGCTCTAACTTTGTGGAGCCGGCGCACGTTGTCGTAGAGTGGCGCACGTTGTCGTAGAGTGCGGCGTCGCATCGCTCCCTCCGGGGATCATAAATAGCCCCCAGATTGGGCGTTATTTGTAAGGAGAGCCTGTCGATTCTTCACAAGTTCGCCCGCTACGCGGACCTCGGCAGGATAGTCAAAGCCGCGGCAGCGACAACGCCACCGCGGCTTTGTGCACGCACCTGAGCTTAAGCGGTGCGCCGCATCAGGTCAGCGGTAGCAACTGTTTTGTGCAGGTTCGCCCAGTGGTTGCGACTGCGGCCGATCGCGTGAGGCTTACGACCGAGTTCGTCGCTGGTGTTCTGGGTTGCCTTCATCAATTCTGCACCGACCGAATCCCACAGTTTTAAGACGTTTGCAAAGCCACCACGCCAGCCCACCTTCCCTGTCTTCGCGTCGATCTCGACCATCCAGCGGAAGGCGGCCAGCATCGGGTAAAGCGCGCCGTCGAACAGCCGTCTGTCAGATTCCTTGTCTATGAAATGGAACGTGTACTTTCCGCGTTTGCGGGTTTCCACAAACGCCAGCTTACCACCCCTGCCCCCGGCAGCCGTGTGTTTGACGGGCCCCTCGAGGGCGATGGTGTCATGCAGAGTAAGGATGTCCTTCAGGATCGGCCTAAGCCGCTCGTACTGTTCAGGTTTGTGCCTATAGCTCGTAAGGGCCTGCGCCTTCGACGTGTACGCGCGTATCGGATGCTCCGACTGATCATTGGGGAAGTCGAAAATGTTGAACAGATCGAGCAGTCCCACGATCTCCCGGATATCGTATTCCGCGTCCTCACCCTCCCGATATGCGATCTCTCGGGCGTAAGGTTTGCAACGAAGATCGTTTTCGATCCAGGAGAACTGCTTCTGCAGGTGCATCAGGCTAGCTTCCTGAACCTGAACCGCAGTGTTTAGGCCCCCCGCTATTTCAGGGTACAACTCCGGGACAAGTCCCGTGAGCACTTCCAGCTTCACGAACTGCGCTATCGCGTCGCCATTGTCATCAGCGGACCTTTCGCCATCCGCGATGATCTTCAGCGCCTCGCCAATCAGCTCATAAGTGTGCCGTCCATCAACAATTCCTTGACCCTGCTCGAAGATTAGCTCGACGTTGTTGTCGTCGATCTTCTTCACCTGTTCAGCGATTAGCGTTATGCCCTTGTTTTTGAGGTGGAAGGTATTAGGCGTCCCCTCTTCGTTGAGCAAATGTTTGAGTACTCTACGGTAGATAGGACGATCGGGGTTTGGCACGCGCGGATTGGGGTCGGTGGGTAACCCCATGGGTACGTCACCGATGGCGCAAGTCAGGAGGTGCCTTTCACAATGCGGGAAGATCGGATCGGGAATACGACGGATAGAACGGACGGGAACTTTGAAGGAACTCATAACCTTCTCCTCTGCTAGCCGCCTCCGCGGCTGCTTTTTTTTAGCCGACGGCCGATTACCACAGCCTCGACATCCTTCAAGTTAATCATGTAGTTCTGGCCTGTCAATCGGCTCGCTGGGCCGCCCGCTAAGGCGACAGGTCGTGTCGCATGCTTTGGTCCGGAATTCCGAACGCGGAAGAGCGAGCGCCGCGCGGGCTGGAGCAACTTGACCGATGACCAGCGCCCCGGCGTGGACAAATGGTCGTTCCTCAGGTTGCGGGCGGGCGAGACCTCGATAGACTAGAGGCAAAGTTACTAGAGCCGTTAAAAGAGAGGTTTTTGAAAATGCTGGAAAATGATGATTTGCTCGAACGTCTCCGCGAGCGCGTCGAAGCGGAGCTCGGGCGCGTAGAGCGGTTCCTGCAAACCAAACCCGAATCTCCCGAACGGAACCGCTGGCTCCGATGGCAGATGAAATTGCGGGCAGGATCCGTCGGGCTGCAGGCGCTACTGGATCTTCGAGAGGATGAGGTAAAGGCCGACGATATACAATGGCCGCCGCGAGACCTCCGTGGGCGCTTTGAGCCCTTTAAGACACATTTCGATATATGAGGCCCTAATCTCCCAGGCAGCACGTAGGCGCCTGCGCCGAATGGAAGAATGCTTCGCTTAATATGAAGTTCAATATTACACGGATGGGCCAATTATTCGTCATACGAAGTCTCGAAGGGGAGTTTATTCGCAAGGCCAGTTCTTCGACTTTTTCCGGCACCGTGCTTCAAATTCTAGAAGTGCGGACATTGGCGGATAGTCGCGCGGATACTTGTAGACAATGAAATGAATCCGAAGTCCGATGCTCTGTCCAGTTGAGCTACGGGCGCGCCGGCAACGAGTACGCTACGCTAGCAAACGCGCCCGCCCCGTCACAGACGGCAGCCAAGCGCGTCGCGCGCTACAGGGATAGCAACGGGCAGTCGGGCGGCGCCGTTCAGTCGCGCGGGCGGACCGATACGTAGCGGTTGCCGCGCTCATAAAAACGCCACGGCTTTGCCGCCCATTCCCCGGCGTAAGCGACGTTAATGCGCGCCGAGCGCCCTACTCCGCCTCGCGGCCGATCGGCTTCTTCCAGGAACAGCTCGTCGCCGCAAAGATCGCGCCCGTAGTCCGCCCCCGTGATACCCATCGCCTGCGTCAGCTTGCCCGGCCCGTTGGTGAGCTGGCGCGCATCGGGCGCAATACCCCCGCGCCGACGCGCCATCAGCTCGAGGCCGCGCACCGGCTCGAGCGCCCGAATCAAAACGCCGTGCGGCTCGCCCTCGCGCGCCGCAATCATGTTCATCGCCCAGCTCAGGCCGTAGATTAGATACACATAGGCATGGCCGGGCGGACCGTACATCACCTCGGTCCGCCGGGTGCGCAAGCCGCGGGCGCTGTGCGCCGCGAGATCCAACGGCCCGCGATAGGCTTCGGCCTCGACGATGCGCCCGGCGGTCTCGCCCTCGGCGGTGCGATGCACCAGCAGCTTTCCGATACATTCGCGCGCGACCACCAGCACCGGGCGGGCATAGAAATCGCGCGCGAGCTTCATCCCCGCCGCTGCCGATTCTCCCGGTAGCGCCGGATGAGCGCGTTGGTCGAGCTGTCGTGCTTGAGTTCCGCTGCGCCCGGCGCCTCGAGCTCGGGGATGATGCGCTGCGCGAGCACCTTGCCCAGCTCGACGCCCCATTGATCGAACGAGTCGATGCCCCACACCGCGCCCTGCGTGAACACGCTGTGCTCGTAGAGCGCCACCAGCTTGCCCAGGGTTTCGGGCGTCAGCCGCTCGGCCAGAATCGTGCTCGAGGGACGATTGCCCTCGAACACGCGATGCGGCACGAGCCAGTCGGCGGTGCCCTCGGCCTTCACCTGCTCCGGCGTCTTGCCGAAGGCGAGCGCCTCGCCCTGGGCGAAGACGTTGGCGATGAGCATGTCGTGATGGCGTCCGAGCGGATTGAGCGACTGGTAAAACGCGATGAAGTCGCACGGGATGAGCTTCGTTCCCTGGTGAATCAACTGGTAGAACGAATGCTGTCCGTTGGTGCCGGGCTCGCCCCAGAAGATGGGGCCGGTCTGGTAGTCCACCGCCGCGCCGTCGAGCGTGACGTGCTTGCCGTTGGATTCCATCGTGAGCTGCTGGAGATAGGCCGGGAAGCGCTTGAGGTACTGTTCGTAGGGAAAGACGCCGACGGTCTGGGCGCCGAAGAAGTCGTTGTACCAGACGGCGAGCAATCCCATGATCGCCGGCAGATTGCGATCGAAGGGCGTGGTGCGGAAGTGCTCGTCGATGGCGTGGAAGCCCTCGAGCATCGCGCGGAAGTTCTCCGGACCCACGGCGATCATGGTCGAGAGTCCGATCGCCGAGTCCATCGAGTAGCGTCCGCCGACCCAGTCCCAGAAGCCGAACATGTTTTCGGTATCGATGCCGAACTTCGCGACCTCGCCGGCGTTGGTGGACACCGCGACGAAATGTTTCGCGATCGCGCGCTCGTCGCCCAGCGCGTCGAGCGCCCATTTGCGCGCGCTCTGCGCGTTGGTCATGGTCTCGAGCGTGGTGAAGGTTTTCGACGAGATGATGAACAGCGTCTCGGCCGGGTCGAGATCGCGCGTGGCCTCGACGAAGTCGGTGCCGTCCACGTTGGACACGAAGCGCACGGTGAGATCGCGCTGGCTGTACCAGCGCAGCGCCTCGTAGGCCATCACCGGCCCCAGGTCGGAGCCGCCGATGCCGACGTTGATGACGTTGCGGATGCGCTTGCCGGTATGGCCCTTCCATGAGCCGTCGCGCACGCGGCGGCTGAACGCGGCCATGCGCTCGAGCACCGCGTGCACCTCGGGCACGACGTTGGTGCCGTCGACCACGATCGACGCGCCCCTGGGCGCGCGCAAGGCCACGTGGAGCACCGCGCGCCGTTCGGTCACGTTGATCTTCTCGCCCGTGAACATCGCCTCGATGCGCGCGCGCAGTCCGCTCTCCTCGGCGAGCTCGAACAAAAGCCGCATCGTCTCGCCGCTCACGCGATGCTTGGAGTAGTCGAGGTAAAGTCCCGCGCCCTCGGCGGCGAAGCGTTCGCCGCGCCGCGCATCCTCGGCGAACAGCGTGCGCAGATGGACGTCGCGAATTTTCGGATAATGCTCGCTCAGCGCCTGCCATGCGCGGCGCGATTTGAGCGGCGCAACTTTGCCTTCCATCGCCAATCCCCCGTGCGCGCGCCCGCTCAGCTCGCCTTCTTGAGCGCTGCGCTCTTGTCTTTGATGCACGCGAGCAGATCGTCCCACGATTTTACGAACGCATCTGCGCCCTCGCGCTGAAGCTGCTCGGCCAGCGCGTCGATATCGATGCCGGCCTCGCGGAATTCGGCCAGCTCGGCCTCGGCGTCGCCGCCGTCGGGCGCGAGCATCTTGCCGATTTCGCCGTGGTCGGCGAGCGCGTGCAGCGTCTTTTCCGGCATCGTGTTGATCGTATGCGGCGCGGCGAGCGATTTGACGTAAAGCACGTCGGGCGCCTTGGGGTCCTTGGTCCCGGTGCTGGCCCACAGCAGGCGCTGCGAGCGCGCGCCGAAGTTGAGCAGCCGCAGCCACCGCGGCGAAGCGAGCAGCTCGCGGTACGAGCGATAGATCCGCCTGGCCATCGCGATACCCAGCCGATCGTGCAGCGCCGGCGCCACCTTCTTCGCCGCCGCCACGTCCCATCGGCTGACGAACACGGAGGCGACCGAGGCGACGTGCGGATTGAGGCCCGCGGCCACGCGCCGCTCGATGCCGCGGATGTAGGCCTCGGCGGCGGCGACGTACTGCTCGCGCGAGAACAGCAGCGTCACGTTGATCGGAACGCCGGCGAAGATCGATTCTTCGATCGCGGGCAGCCCCTCGCGCGTCCCCGGGATCTTCATGAACAGGTTAGGCCGCGCGCCCATCGCGGATAACTGCTTTGCCGCGGCGATGCTGGCCTTGGTGTCGAAGGCGAGCCTGGGCGAGATCTCGAGCGACACCCATCCGTCAACGCCGTTGGTGCGGTCATGCACCGGGCGCAGGAGATCGGCGGCGCGCGTGAGGTCCTCGAGCGCGAGTTCGAAAAACAGCGCCTCGCCCGATTTGCCGGCCGCGGTTTTGTCGCGAATTGCGGCGTCGTAGTCGCTGCTGTTTCTGATCGCGAGGTCGAAGATGCTCGGATTGGAGGTCAGTCCGGTGATCGAGAGCTCGTCGATGTAGCGCTTGAGGCCGCCGCTGGTCAGCAGGCCGCGCGTAATATTGTCCAGCCACAGGCTCTGGCCGGCGTCGTGCAGTATTTTTGTCGCTTTCATGGCTCCTCCGATGAAAAGGCATCGCCTCGACGCGAGAGCCGCACGGGTCAGCGATGCGTTTGTCGTGGGTCGATTACTGCGGATCCATCCATCCGCCGACTTTGGCCGTCAGCGCGGCGGCCTCGCGCGGTCCCCACGTGCCGGGCTGATATTCGTGCACCGGCGTTGCGTCGCCGAGGATAGGCTGCACGATCGCCCACTGCGCCTCGACCGCGTCCTGGCGCGTGAACAGCAGATGGTCGCCGGCCATCGCGTCGCCCAGCAGCCGCTCGTACGCGCCCAGTTCTTCGCCCTCGGGCCGCTGCACCAGTTTCAGCTCGGTCGGCGCCGACTCCATATGCTCGCCGGGCTTTTTGATCTGCACGCCGGCGCCGATCATGACGTCGGGCCCGAGGCGGAAGCGGAAATGGTTGGCGTCTTCGGGGCGAAACTTTCTGAGCGGCGGGCGCTTGAGCGTAACCATCACTTCGGTCGCGGTCACCGGCATGCACTTGCCGGCGCGGATGAAGAACGGCACGCCGTCCCATCGCCAGGAATCGATATGCAGGCGCACCGCGGCAAAGGTCTCGACCGTCGAGTTCGGCTTGACCCCGGGCTCCCGGCGATAGCCGGCAAACTGTCCGCGCACCAGGTCCGCAGGGTTGAGCGGCATGATCGAGCGGAACACCTTGACCTTCTCTTCCTGGATAGACTCCGGATAGGTCGTGAGCGGCGGCTCCATCGCCAGGTAGGCGACCACCTGCAGCAGATGGTTCTGCACCACGTCGCGAATTGCGCCGTTGGCATCGTAGAACGCGCCGCGTCCCTGCACGCCGAACGACTCGGCCATCGTGATCTGCACGCTATGCACGTAGCGGCGGTTCCAGATCGGTTCGAGGAAAGTGTTGGCGAAGCGGAACATCACCAGGTTCTGCACCGGCTCCTTGCCCAGGTAATGGTCGATGCGGAACACGCGCGACTCATCGAACACCTGATGCAGGGTCTCGTTGAGCGCCTGCGCCGACGGCAGATCGTGGCCGAACGGCTTTTCCAGGATCACGCGCGCGTTGCGGGCGCATCCCGAACTCGCCAGCCCCTTTACCACCGTGCCAAAGAGCACCGGCGGAATCGCCAGATAGTGCGTGGGATAATGCGCGCCGCCCAGCGCCTTGAGCAGCGCCTCGTACGTCGCCGGGTCCTGGTAGTCGCTGTCGATATAGGCGAGCCGCTCGACCAGGCGCGCCAGCGCCTGGTCATTGACGCCGCCGCCGTGCTTCTCGATGCTGTCGCGGGCGCGCGCGCGCAGTTGCTCGAGGTTCCAGCCCGATTTGGCGACGCCGATCACCGGGAAATTGAGGTGGCCGTGGGCCGCCATCGCATGCAGCGCGGGGAAAATCATCTTGTAGGCGAGGTCGCCGGTGGCGCCGAAGAACACCAGCGCATCCGAGCGCGGAGCGTTGCCGCTCATGATTTCTTCTCCAGGTGTCCGCCGAACTCGTAACGCATCGCCGAGAGCAGCTTGCCCGCGAACTCGGCCGCGCCGCGCGAACTGAAGCGCTCGTAAAGCGCCGCCGTCAGCACCGGCGCGGGCACGCCTTCATCGATCGCGGCATCGATGGTCCAGCGCCCCTCGCCCGAATCCGACACGCGGCCGGCATACTTTGCGAGTTGAGGATCATCAGCGAGCGCATCGGCGGTGAGATCGAGCAGCCATGAAGCGATCACGCTGCCGCGACGCCAGACCTCCGCGATGTCCGCGATGTTGAGATCGTACTGGTATAGTTCCGGATCGCGCAACGGGGCGGTCTCGGCATCGGCGTGCTGTTGGCGCTTGCCGACGTTGGCCTGGTGCAGGATGTTCATGCCCTCGGCGTAGGCCGCCATGATGCCGTATTCGATTCCGTTGTGGACCATCTTGACGAAATGGCCCGCGCCGTTGGGTCCGCAATGCAGGTAGCCGTGCTCAGCGGTGCCGCGGGGCGCGCTCTTGGCGCGGCCGGGCGTGCGCGGCGCCGCATCCACCGACGGGGCGAGCGTGGCGAAAATGGGATCGAGATGACGCACGATCTCGGGCTCGCCGCCGATCATCTGGCAGAAGCCGCGCTCGAGCCCCCACACGCCGCCGCTGGTGCCGGAATCGACGTAGTGGATACCCCTGGCGCGCAGCGCCCTGGCCCGTCGGATATCGTCCACGTAATAGGAATTGCCGCCGTCAACCAGGATGTCGCCGCGCTCGAAGCGCGCGGACAGATCCGCAAGCGTCTTTTCGACCACCGCGGCCGGCACCATCATCCACGCCACCCGCGGCGGAGTGAGCTTGGATTTGAAATCGTCGAGCGACGATGCGCCGATTGCGCCCTCAGCCGACAGCGCCTTCACCGCATCCGGACTGACGTCGTAAACCACACATTGATGACCGCCGCGCAGCAGTCGCCGCACCATGTTGGCGCCCATCCTGCCCAAGCCAACCATACCCATCTGCATTGCTGTCGCTCCCTGGCTGAAGCTCGCCCGCGGGCGAGGCATTGGATCTAACCGGCGTGTAATCACAGTATGCCTCGCGGCGCGCGCGAGGTGTAACAGAACGAGCAGAAATTTGGCGCAAGTAACACGACCGCAATATCGGAGTGCTCTCGCGGCGAGCGCGCCTGCCAGGGTGCGCACGCCGGTGGCGGTCGCAAACGCGGCGCGCACATCCGCAAGTCCCCGCACGGAAGTTTGTGTTTGACGCCCCGGCGTTCACGCGATCAACCGATTGGAATCGGCCTCTGCTGCATCCAGATGCTTAAGGCTGGCCAGCAGGTTCTAGGCACGAGCTTTGGAAATTCGAGGCGCGCAACAGTGCCTAATCTTGCCAAGTTAAAGCCAAATATGCTAAGAATAAACGCGTTGGGTTCGTCTTTTGTTCAGGCAGAGGGCGAATTGGGAGCGGTCCAGGGGCACCGCGGGCAAAGGCCAGATGTTGGGAAACTGGCCATCAAAGGGGCGGAGGAGGGAACGATATGCGGATTTTAAAGGAATTGTCAGACAGGACGTGGAGATCTGAGCGCGGGCAGACACTGACCGAGTACTCGATCATAATGCTTCTCGTGGCGGTCGCAGCGTATTCCGCCTATGAAGGCCTGGGCTTGGGCGTGAAGGCTTTTACCGGGAACATTCTGACTTACCTCTCGGCAGTTGTGGCGGCGCTTTGAGCAAATCAGGACGCCAGGAAATCTCATCGCGGCATCGGACTACTTTACGGGGAGAGCAGTCGGATAGCTGACGGGGGATCCACGCGACGGGCTGAGGGCGGAAGGCCGGAGCCATCTCCGGCCTTTCTTTTTTCGTACGGAAAGTTCGAATATGCCGTCACCAGAGCCGGCCTATGAACCAATCCCACGTTGAAAAGTTCCGGAAGTGCGAACCGGCTGAATGATCCGGATGAATAATCCCGCCATTGCGTCGTCGAATCCCTGTGAGTGCGAGATTTAGCGGCTTTTTGCCGCGCCGCACTTCGGTTGCGACTCCTCCCGGCAGCCGAATGAAATGTCCGCCGCGAGGCGGGCGGTGAACAGGCGGGCATCGGAGAGCCTCCCCCCTCCCACGATGCCCGCCGTTCTTTTGTGTGATCGCGCGCACTTGCGCCTTTGCTTGACAGCGTCAGACCTGCCACGGCATAGCTGGATGCTCCATGTGGCAGAAAAGATGTTTGATTGTCGCGCCGGTCGTCGCCTACCTGGTCTTCATGTGCGTTTTGTTGCCGAGTTGCGGCAGCAGCAACTCGAGCAGTGCATCTCCGGCTCCCACCGCCACCCCGATAACGCTGGTCTCGATACTGATCTGCTCGGCCGCACCTTCCACCACGGCGCAGTGCGATCAGCCCCCCGTGGTCAACCTCAACCGGGGTCAGAACAAACAGCTCTTCGCCCAGGGGGCTTTCAGCTCCAATGGGGTCATTACGTTCCAGGATATCTCGGTATCGGCGACATGGTTCGTCAATAATTCGCTCGTCACGAGCGACGGACAGGGTTTTTTCAATGCGGGCAACACGGCAGGATGCTCGTGCATCACGGCGGCTTCCGGGACGGTGGTGAGCCCTCCGCTGCTGGTCGTGGTCGGGCAGCCGGTGCCGGCATGCACCCCGTGTCCGCCATCGCCCCCCTAAGCGGGTTGAACCGCCGCTGCGCTACATAAAGTTATCCACAAACGGAGATTTGACACTCGCGGCGTCGGCCGATAGGGTCTTATTCCGCTCAAGGAAGGCCGGAGTAATGGAACGACAGGCCCGGCGCGCCCAGGTGTTGCGCCACGCCAAACGAATATTCGCGCGCAAGGGCTACCATCGGACCAACGTCGCCGATATCATTGCGCGCGCCCGCATCGCTCGCGGCACCTTCTATCTCTATTTCCAGAACAAGAAAGACCTGTTCGAGGAACTGCTGGCGCAGGTGCTGACCGAGCTGTCGCGGCGCATTCTGCGCCTGCGCCCGGACGAGCCCGATCCGGTCAACCAGCTGCGCGAGAATCTCAAGCGGGTGCTGAACTTCGTCCTGGCCGAGCGCGAGCTGACGGACATCCTGCTGAACCATTCGGTAGGTTTCGACCGCGAGCTGGACCTGCGGATACTCGAGTTCTATCAGCGCATCGCCGACGCCATCCAGCGTTCGCTCGACCTGGGCGTGCAGATGGGCTTGGTGCGGCCGTGCGACACGCGCATCGCGGCGTACTGCATCCTTGGGGGGATCAAGGAGGTCGTCGGGCAGATCGCACGGCGGCGGCCGCGCGAGATCGATTCGCTGGTCGAGGAAATTCTCGCCTTCGGGTTGGGCGGCGTGGCGCGGCCGGAGCTGCTCGAGGAAGCGCGTCGGCGCGGCGAATTGCCGGGCGGCGAGCGTCTTGTTTTTGGCTCCAAAGTAGAATGACATGTCAGTTTATGCGGCCAAACCCACCCCGCCCAGGAGCGGGCGCAATCTCCGCGGCAGACCGCGGGCCTGCGCTTTTTACGATCTCGACGGCACGCTGGCGAGCCTCAACCTGCTCCACGCCACCGCCTTCTATCTGGCCAACCTGGGACGCTGGAGCGCGCGTGGGGGCTATCTCGCGCGCCTCGTGCTCGACCTGCCCCGCCTCTACCTGGCCGAACGCGACGATCGACGGCTGCTCAACATGAAGCTGTTCGAGGCTTACAAGGGTGTGTCGCGCGACCGGCTGTGGGAACTCGGCGACGAGTATTGCGAGCGCGTCCTGGTGCGTCATCTCTATCCGCGCGCGATCGAGATGCTCGAGGGCAATCGCGCGGCAGGAATCGAACCGGTGCTGGTCACCGGATCGCCGGACTTCCTGGTCGAGCCGCTCGCGCGCCGGCTCAACGTCGAGCATTTCGCGGCCAATCGCCTGGTGTACAGCCGCGGCCTCGCGACCGGCCGGATGCGCGAGCCGGTGATGGCAGGTTCCGAGAAATCGGCCTGGTGCGCGGAATTCGCCGCCGCCCGGCGCATCGATCTGGCCGCCTGCTGGGGCTACGCGGATTCCTACTACGACCTGCCGTTTTTGTGCGCGCTCGGGCATCCGGTGGCGGTGAATCCGGATCGCCGGCTGCTCGCGGCCGCGCATAATCGCCAATGGCCCGTTGTACGTTTCAGCCACGATGCGGAGTCTTCCGGGCAGGACGCCGCTTCGGGCGCGTGGTTGCTGGATTGGCTGGGAGGGGCCGCCGATGGCGCGACCGGAAAGTAAGCTCAAGGAGCTGAAGAGCGCCGAGTTGCGCCACGAGCCGGGCGCGCGGCGCGACCTGGTGGTCACGCTCAACCGCCGCTCGGCGCCGCGGTTGATCGCGTACGGCGACGACTTCATGTACGAGAAGCTGCCGGTGGGCACGCGGGTGATCTATCCGCCGCCGCCGCTGGAGCCGCTCGCCGATCCGGACGCGGCGATTCGCTACGCGCTGCTGCGCCCGGAGAATGCCGATCCGCTGTTCGCGCAGCTCAATCCCAACATGCGCGTGACGATTGCGATCGATGACATCAGCCTGCCGCTGCCGCAGATGCGCCGGCCGGACATCCGCGAGCGCGCGCTGAACATCGTGCTGCAGACGCTCGCCGACTACGGCGTCGACGACGTGCACCTGATCGTCGCGACCTCGCTCCATCGCCGCATGACCGAGGCCGAGATCCGCCGAATGGTGGGCGAGCGCGCGTTCAAGCAGTTCTGGCCCGAGCGGCTATACAACTTCGACGGCGAAAACCGCGCCGAGCTGGTGATGCTGGGCAAGTCGGATCACGGCGAGGAAGTGTGGCTCTCGCGCCGCGCGGCGGAATCGGACCTGCTGCTCTACCTCAATATCAACCTGGTGCCGATGGACGGCGGGCACAAGTCGGTCGCGGTCGGCCTCGCGCCGTATCAGAGCCTGCGCCACCATCACAACCCGGCCACGCTGCGCCAGTGCAGTTCCTACATGGATCCAACGCGTTCGGCGCTGCATCACTCGGCCAATCGCATGGGCCGGGTGGTCAACCAGCACGTCAACGTCTTCACCATCGAGACCGCGATCAACAACCAGATGTACGGCGGCATGCTCGATTTCCTGCAGAAGAACGAAGACCGCTTCTCCGACTGGGACCGCATGCGGCTCGGCGGCTTTCGCTGGACGCTCGGCAACATGTCGGATTCGCTGCGCCGCCAGGTTCTCAATCAGTACGCCGCACCGTACGCGATGACCGGCGTGTGGGCGGGCGAGACCGACGCCGTGCATCGCAAGGCCCTGGCGCGCGTGTTTCAGCAGTACGCGGTGCCGGTCAAGGGCCAGTCCGACGTGCTGATCGTGGGCGTGCCCTACATCTGCCCCTACAACGTCAACTCGGTGATGAACCCGGTGCTGGTGCAGTGCACGGGCCTCGGCTACCTGTTCAACATGTTTCGCGGCAAGCCGCTGGTGCGCGCGGGCGGCACCGTGATCGTGTGCCATCCGCTGCGCGACGAGTTCCATCCCGAGCATCACCCGAGCTACATCGAGTTTTTTCATCGCTGCCTGCGCGAGACCACCGACGCGAGCGAGCTCGAGCGCAATTTCGAGGCCGAGTTCGCACGCAATCCGACCTACATTCACATGTATCGCTACGGCCACGCCTATCACGGCGTGCATCCGTTCTACATGTGGTACTGGGGCGAGCCGGCGCGCCAGCACGTCGGGCGGGTGATCGCGGCGGGATGCGAGGAGCCGGAAGTCGCAACGCGCATGGGCTGGGAAGCAGCCGACACCCTGGACGAGGCGATCGCGATGGCGACCTCGGATCTCGGGCGCTCGGCGAGTATCACCTATCTGCATTTGCCGCCACTGGTGATCGCCGATGTCGAATAGCAACGGAACCAACGGCGGAGCCGCGCGCAGCGCGCCGGCGCCGCTCGAACAGACGCTGCGCAACCGGCGCATCCTGCTGACCGGCGCGACCGGCTTTCTCGGCAAGGTTTTCCTCTCGCTGCTGTTGCGCTGGCATCCGGAGATCGAGCGCGTCTACGTGCTGATTCGCGGCGACCGGCGCCTGGCGCTGAACCGCCTGCGCCGCGAGATTCTCGACTCGCCTGTCATGGGCCCGCTGCGCGAGCATCTCGGCGGCCGTTTCGATGCCTATGTCGAAGCGAAAATCTCGGTCCTGTGCGGCGATATCACCGAGGATGATCTGGTGTCGGAGGGCGAGGCGCCGGCGCGCGGCGCGCTCGACGCCGTGGTCCATTGCGCGGGGCTGGTCAACTTCGAGGCCTCGCTCGAGAAATCGCTCGCGGTCAACACCACCGGCGTCGCCAACGTGATCGAATTCTGCCGCAAGCGCGGAGCCGCCCTGCTCCACGTCTCGACCTGCTACGCGGCGGGCAACGCCGACGGCCATCGCTTCGAGGACGATATCCCGGTCGACTGGTGCCCCAACGGGCGGCGCAACTTCACGCTGCGGCGCGAGATCCGCGACGCGCTCGCCGCAATTTCGCGGGTCGAGGCCGAATCGCACGACCAGGTGCGCCAAGCCGACGAGCTGCACGCGATCAACGCGGATGCCGACGGCGGCGAGGTTCACGAGGCCGCGGCCGAGCGCTGGCGCAAGCGCTGGGTCGAAGAGCGCCTCAAGGAGATCGGCCTCGAACGCGCGCGGCGCTGGGGCTGGCCCAACACCTACAGCTACAGCAAGAGCCTCGGCGAACAACTGGTTTTTGCCGCGCGGGATACGATTGCCGCGACCGTCGCGCGCCCCTCGATTATCGAGAGCGCGCTCAGCGATCCGTTCCCGGGCTGGAACCAGGGCGTCAACACCAGCGCTCCGCTCACCTATCTTTCCGGGCGCGGCTACCGCTTCTATCCGGCCAAGGGCGAGCTGGTGCTCGACGTGATCCCGGTCGATCTCGCCGCGCACGCGATGATTCCGATTCTTGCGGCACTGCTGGCAGGGCGGCACAAGCCGGTCTATCAGCTCTGCACCTCGGACGTAAACCCGCTGCCGATGCGCCGGCTGGTCGAATTGACCGGGCTCAGCAACCGCCGCGAGCATCGCCGGGTGGGCGGACCGATGGGCCGCTTTGCGCCGCATCTCGAGGCGGTGGTCGTTTCGCAGAACACCTATGAACTGGCGAGCCGGACGCTGCCCGACCTGCTCAGGAAAGGCGCGGGCGCCGCGCGCACGCTCCTGGGCGAGGATTCCGAGCGCGCGAAGCGTTTCGCACAGCGGGTGGACAAGTTCGGCGCGAACACGGCGATGGCGCGTGAGCTGGTCGAAGTCTATCGCCCCTATATCCAGGAGCTGGTGTACACCTTTCACGGCGCCAACATCCGCGCGCTGTACAAGTCGCTCACGCCCGAGGACGCGCAGCGCCATCCCTACGCGCCGGAGCGCATCGACTGGGCGGACTACTGGATCAACGTTCATCTGCCGGGCCTGCGCCGGCACATTTTCGGCTCGCTCGATTTGCACACGCGCGGGCGCCCGAGCGCCCCGGCGCGCCATCGCACGCTCGGCGAACTGCTCGACCGCGCGGCTGAGCGCTACGGCTCGCGCCCCGCGCTGATCGCGCGGCAGCCCTCAGGGGAGCGCGTCGCCACCAGTTTCCGCGAATTGCGCGATGGCGCGCATCGCGCGGGACTGCTGCTCGGCATGCGCGGGGTGAAGACCGGCGACCGCGTGTTGCTCATCGGCGAGAATTCGCCCGACTGGGTGCTGGCCTATTTCTCCATTCTCGCCGCCGGCGCGATAGCCGTGCCGCTGGATCATCTGATTTCGGCCGAGGAGCTGGCGCCCATCTGCCGCATCGCCGCGCCCACGGCGGCGCTGTGCTCGGCGGCGGTGGCCGAGCGCCTGCGCGGCGCGCTCGGCGAGCTGCAAAGCGGCATGGTCGAGCTCGAGTTCAGCGAACTCAGCCGCCCGTTTGTGCTGAAGGGCCGGCCCGAGGCGCGGCACGCGCCCGAGCGCAAGACGCTCGCCTCGATCGTGTTCACTTCCGGCACCACCGGCGCACCCAAGGGCGTGATGCTGACGCACGGGAATTTCGCCGCCGAAGTGGCGATGCTCGCGCGCGTGTTCCAGCTCGATTCCTCGGACGTGGTGCTGTCGCTGCTGCCGCTCCATCACACGTTCGAGTTCACCTGCGGGATGCTGTTGCCGCTGGCGCTGGGAGCGACCGTGGTTTATCCGCTCGGTGTGGATGCGGCGAGCCTCTCGCGCACGCTCGCCGACGTGCGGCCGACGGCGCTGGTCGGCGTGCCCGCGCTGTGGGAAGCCGTCCACCGCCGTATCGTGGACGGCGTCGAAGAGCGCGGGCCGTTTACGCATGCGCTATTCGATCGGCTGCGCGACCTCAATCGCCGCCTCGACCGGGAATGGGGCCTCAACGCCGGCGCCCTGCTCTTTCGCCAGGCGCACACCGCGCTCGGCGGGCGGCTGCGGCTCGCGGTCAGCGGCGGGGCCGCGCTGCCCCAGCGCGTCGCGAGCTTCTTCAACGATATCGGCCTCCGCCTGCTCGAGGGCTACGGCCTGACCGAGGCGGCGCCGGTGCTGAGCGTCGCGCGTCCCGACGAGGCGCTGATCACGGGCTCGGTCGGCAAGCCGCTCAACGGCGTCGAGATCAAACTCGAAGCCGGCGCCGGGGGGGCGGTAGGCGAAATTCTCGCCCGCGGTCCCAACGTGATGGCCGGCTACTATCACAACAAGGCCGCCACCGACGAGGTGCTGCGCGACGGATGGCTGCGCACCGGCGATCTGGGCCGCTTCGACGAGGACGGTCATCTGTACATCGTCGGTCGCGCCAAAGACGTCATCGTCGATTCCGGCGGCAACAATATCTATATCGACGAACTCGAGGAACTCTACGGCCATTCGGCCTACATCAAGGAACTGGCGATCGTCGGAGTGCGGGTCGCGCAGGGCGAGCAGGCCGCGGCGCTGGTGGTGCCGGCCTACGCACGCGGCGAAAGCCGCCGCGCGGTCGAGGACAACCTGCGCACGCATTTCGAGAAGGTCGGCGCCGGACTCAATCCGCACAAGCGCATCCGGATACTGCGCTTCACCGATGCCGAACTTCCGCGCACCCGCACGCGCAAGGTCAAACGCGCCGAGGTCGCCGCGACACTCGAGCGCATGCTCCAGGCGCGCGCACAAGAGCACGCGGCGGTCAGCGCCGAAGTCGAACCGTGGCTGGCGCAGGCGCTGGCCCAGGTCTCCAGCGGCATCGAGAGCATCACGCCCGCCACTCGCCTGATCGAGGACCTCGGGCTCGATTCGCTGGCGATGGCGGAGCTGGCCGAGCATATCGCCGCGCATGCCGAGCGCGAGCTGAGCCCCGACGAGCTGGGCGACCTGCGCACCGTGGACGATCTGCAGCGCGCGGTCGGCCAGCGCCAGAACCGTCCGCGGCTTCCATCATACGCGCGGTTCGCCGAGCCGTTCACGCCGATGCTGCCGCGCGCATTGCGCCATCTGGGAGAGTCGGCGCTGCGCGGAGCGCAGCGCATGGCGTTCGATGGATGGCTCAAGCCGCGCGTTCTCGGGCGCGGCAACGTTCCGGCCAATCGCAACTTCCTCGTGGTGGCCAACCACGCGAGCCATCTCGATTTCGCGCTGGTCGGCTACGCGCTCGGCGCGGCCGGACGCGACCTGGTGGTGCTCGCGGCCAAGGACTACTTCTTCAACACCGATGCACGCCGCTTCGTCGTGAGCAACTTCACCAGGCTCATCCCGTTCGACCGCGAGCGCGCGCAGCTCGACTCGCTCGATGACGCGATCGACGAGCTGGCCGCCGGGCGCAACGTGCTGATGTTCCCCGAGGGCACGCGCTCGCCCGACGGCGCGATCCACGAATTCAAGAGCGGCGCCGGCTATCTCGCGCTGCGCGGCGGATGCGACGTGCTGCCGGTGCGCATCAGCGGCACCTACGAGGTCCTCGGCAAAGGCAGCATCGTACCGCAGCGCCATCCGGTCGAAGTCCGGATCGGCCGCGTGATTACCAACGCGGAATTGCGTGCGCTCGCCGACAATGCCGAGGGCACCGGCGCCTACCGCAAGCTCGCCGACGCGATGCGATCGACGGTGCTCGCGCTGGGCGAGCGTATCGCGCCGCCGGCCGCCCCGCGCCGGGTCACGCGCGAGGCCACCACGCCGGAGCTTGACGGACCGCCCGCGGGAGCGCCGGATGCGCCTGCGCCGTCAAGGAACGTCGGCGAGGAGCCGCGCGCGGCAAATCGCGCCCGGCGCGCCTCGGCGCGCGGCGGCCGTCGCGCCAAGGGCTGACCCGGCCGGCTTGTGGAACGCCGCGCCGCTGCGCATTCAGAAGGCGTGGCCGCTTGCGCTAGTATTGGATCGAAGGCGCGAGGCAACGGCCGTCGCGCCGGCGCCGATGGACTGGTTCAGTAAACGCCCTCACGATCGCATCAATGCGCCGCGCGCCGGCGCGCGGCCGTCGGTAAGCCGCGTATCGGCCTGTCTGCTGATCGGCGAATTCCCGCGCCCTGAAGATATCCCGTGGCTGCAGTCCGAGTTCGGGGTTACCGCGGTCCACAACCTGCAGGATGACGAGGATTTCGCGCTCAACGGGCTGCGCGAGCGCGAATTGCGCGAAGCCTGCAGCGCGAGCGGAATCAAATTCGTGCGCACGCAAATCCCCGACGGCAGCGCCGACGCGATGGCCGAGCGGCTGGGCGAAACGCTCGAGGCGCTCGCCCGGCTCATTCGCGGCGGCGATTGCGTGTACCTGCACTGCAACGCCGGGCTCAATCGCGCGCCCACGCTGGCCATTGCCTATCTGCGCGCGCACGACGGAATGTCGCTCGACGAGGCCTGCGCGCACGTCAAGCAGCAGCGGGCGTGCGGCCCCTTCATGACCGTTTTGGAGGAATACTTCGGACCGCGCCATCACAAGCCCGGCCGCTGAGCCGGCCGCGCGGGCGGCCGACCGCGCCGCGGCGCCGGCGCGCGAGCCCCTGCTGAGGCTCTGCGCGTGGGGCATACATCTGTACACCGCGCTCGGCGCGATCGCCGGGCTCGCCGCGATCGACTGTGCCGCGCGACATGACTTCCGCGCAAGCTTCGTCGCGATGGCGATCGCGACCGCGATCGACTCGAGCGACGGGCCCCTGGCTCGCCTGCTCGAGGTGCGCCGGCGCGTGCCGCATTTCGACGGCGCCCTGCTCGACAATATCGTCGATTACCTGACCTACGTGCTGGCGCCGGTGTTCCTGATGCTGCGGGCGGGAATCCTGATGCCGGGCGTTATCGGGTACGCGATCGGCGGCTTCGCCATGGTCGCGAGCGGCTACGGCTTCTGCCATGTCGAAGCCAAGACGCACGATCATTATTTCCGCGGCTTTCCCTCGTACTGGAACCTGGTGGCGTTCTATCTCTTCTGCCTCGCGCTCGGGCCGGCGCTGAGCACGCTTGTCGTCGCCGTGCTGGCGCTGATGGTGTTCGTGCCGATCAAGTACATCTATCCCAACCGCACCGGCCCGCTGCGCGCAACCACGCTGACGCTCGCGGCCGTGTGGGCGGTGGTCACGCTGGCAATGCTGCCGGCGCTGCCCGCGCACAATCCGATACTCCTGTACGCTTCGCTGTCGTTCATCGCCTACTACTTCGTCGCGTCATTCATCCTGCATGGGCGAGCGGTGCTGCGGCTTCGCCGCTACCGGTCCGGCGCATAGGAGCGATGATGCAGGAACCGTCGCATCGCGCAGGCCCGCCGCCCGCCGCCGCGGCATCCGGTGCGCCCGCGCCTGCGCCGACCGCGGTTGCGCGATGGCTCAGCATCGTCGAGAGCGACGCGCCGATACTGCTCATCGCGCCTCACGGCGGGTCCGCAGGCCCCGCGACGCGCGCGATGCTCAATCCCAAGGTCAACGATCTTTACACGGCCGAGATAACCCGGGAACTCGCCGCGCGCCTGGGCGCCGGTGCAATCATCAACGCCGGCATGGATCGCAACCGGCTCGACCTCAACCGCCTGAGCCAGGTGATGAGAGATGCGCCGGCGATTCTCGACCTCATCGCGCGCTCGGTGGAGGGGATAGTCGCGCGAAGCGGCCGCGCCACAGTGCTGCTCATCCACGGATGGAACGTGGTCGAGCCGCGGGTGGACCTCGGGATTGGCGTCAAGACGGTACGCGGCGCGATCCAGCCGGCCTGCCACGCGCACGTCTCGGCGAGCGACGGCTTTATCAATGGGCCGCTGCTGCGATTCGCCGAGGCGCTGCGGCGCAGCCGTATCGAACCGACCTTCGGCCTGCGCTACCCGGGCGCCGGCGCCAACAATCTGCTCCAGGCGTTCACGCTGCGTCATGCCGCGAGCCCGGTGCCGGCGCTCAAGCGCCTCGCCGAGCTGAGCGCGCGCGGCGCGATACAGGCGGCGCAGCTCGAATTGTCGGTTTCGCTGCGTATCCCGGGACGCTACCGCGACGATACGATCGCGGCCGCGATCGAGGCATTTGCCGAGCGCCCGCCCGCGCCCGTCGCCGGCCCGCATATCGAGATCGTCCGCATCGCCGAGCCGCCTCGGCGCGCGCCCCGCCAGGAGCCGGCGCGCGCAGCCTCGGGCCCGCGGCGCGTCGGGCTCGAGTTCCATGATGCAGCTTCCCGGATCGGCGCGATGGCGAGCTTCGATTTCGGCCCTGGCGCCGCAGGTGCGCGCGTGATGGTGGTCGCCGGTCGCCAGCGAATCGCGCTGTTCACGGCCGAGGGCATCGTCGAGCGCACGCCGCACAGCATCAGGTTGGGCGCGCTGAGCCTGCGGCTTGACGGAACGCGCGTACGTTTCGATTTCGCCGGACCGGCGGTCGTGGTCGAGGACGGCACCGCCTATCTCAGCGTCGAGCGCGCGCTCGCCACGGCGCGGCTGTGCGAAACGATGGAAGTGCATGCCGAGTTCGAGGCGTGGGAGGGTGCACCTGCGCGGCCGCGTTCGTCCGCCGAGGGAGCTAGCGACGGCACGATCATCGACCTGATCGCCCATCCCGCGCATCCGAACGAGAGCCTGTTCGGCCGCGTCACTGGCGGATTTCGCATTTCCGGGGCGCGACACGACCTCCACGCGGTGGGCCGGCTGGGCCGGTCGTTCGTCGGCATCGGCAACGGCATGTTCAAAGCGCGGCGCATGATCTGGGCGGCGTTTCCCGACGGCGAAGCGCCGCACGCGCTCGAGGCGCGAACCCAGGTCGATGAGAGCGGCGCCGGCGCCCGGCATGCGCGCCGGTTCGATCGCGAACGATGGCACGAATTGCTGATGCGCGATCTGAAGCTCGCACCGAACACCTCCCGCCGGCCGCCGCAGGCGATTACCGCGCTGCTCGGCGGCGATCCGCCGGGCGGCGAATTCGCGGTCACCGGCGAGGTCGACGGCTTCGTGATGCTCTCGCGGCCCGGACCGGCGCAAACGCGGATCGTCACCTCCGTGGGGTTCGCACGGTTTCGGCTTGGCGACCGGTGGGGCGCGGGGATGTTCGAGCGGTCGGAGCGCAGCTCGGCCGCGGCCGGCGCGGCAGCCGGGCCCGCCGAGGATGCGGACGAAAGCTAATCGCGCCCGGGAAGCGTCAGCGCGGGAGCCACGGCCGGCGGCGGCGTCGCGTGGCGCGCGATCGCCTGCTCGAGATTCGCCGCCATGACGGCGAACTGTTTCGCGAGCGGCGCTTCGGCGTGCTGGCGCACGAACAGTGCGCCGCGTTCCGCACAGTCGGCCAGACGCGGGTCGAAGGGCAGCCGCGCGAGCATCGGCGCTCCGGATGACTGAGCGAGCGCTGCCAGGCCGCCCTGCGGATAGAGCGGTCGCACGGCGTGGCAGCTGTCGCAGCTGAAGCCGAGCATGTTCTCGATCAGCCCGAGCAGGGCGAGGCCGTCGTGCTCGAGCAGCCTGATCGCATCGTGGGTCGCGCGCACGCAGGCCTCGGACGGCCGCGCGACCATAACCACGCCGGTCAACTCGACCAGATCGACCAGCATATGAAGCGGCGACAGCCCGGAGGCCAGGTCGATAAGCATCAAATCCACCGGGCCGAACCGCGCATCAAGCAACCGGCCGAGCGCGTCGCGCGGCTCGATCGTCAGCGGACGCGCGCCGTTTGGCGCCGGCGCCGCCTCCTCCCCGCCTTCGATGAAGCTGAACGCCACCGGCTCGCCGTCGGCGAGCTGGGCCGAGGACACGACGCGCAGTCCGAGCGCCGCCGATACGGGGTCAATGGCTTCGCCGAGCGCGAAGCGCCGCAGCGGCTTCAGCCCCAACATCGAAAACAGAGTCGGCGAATTGAGGTCGCCGTCCACCAGTGCGACCTTGCGCCCGGCCATGGCCAACGCCGCCGCCAGGTTGATGCAGATGGCGCTCTTGCCCACACCGCCGCGGCCACCAGCAACCGCCACCACAGCGCGCGCGTCCGGCCGCCTGCGTGGCATGGGCGCGCCGCTTTCGGCTCCGCCCTTCAAAGACGCGCGCTCAGGGGTTTCGCAAAAAATTCTGATTGCCAATGACACTTCCCCGCGCAAATAAGAGCGACGGCGCTACCGGCGGCGGCGCGCAACCTGCGCGACACGACGCGACGTGGAAGCGCCTTACGATCGCGCGCACCCGTCGGATAAAGCCCTCAGAAAATTAGCATGCCCGCGCGCAACCCGGGGGTAAAGACGCCTTGTGCACATTCGAAGCGGTTGCGCGGTTTGGCTCATAATGATCGGCTGCCGCGGAAGCGATGCACTGCCCGCTCTGTCCGGGGCCAACCTGCGCCGGGCTATGGATTCTCCTCATCGACGTCGGTCGAGCCGAGCTTGCGATAGGTGTTGCGCTCGTCCTCATAGCGGCGCTGCGATTTGGCCTCCTTCTCCTGCTCCTGCTGGCAGTCGCGGCACAGGCGCGTGAACGGCAGCGCCTGCAGCCGCTCTTCGGCGATCTCGAGCCCACATGACTCGCAAACGCCGTAGGTGCCGCTCTCGAGCCGGTCGAGGGCGTCGTCGATCTGCTTGATCTTCACGCGTTCGCGATCGGAGAGGATGAAGTTGATCTCGCGGTCGCGCTCCTCGGAGGCGAGATCGTAGGTGTCCATGCCCTCATCCTTGTTGCCTTCGCGCTCGGCGCGCAATTCGGAATCGATTTCGCCCAGCAGCTTGGCCTTCATCTCGGTGAGCTGCTCGTGCATCTTGGTAAGGAATTTTTTCCTGCTGATGGCTGCTGTCTTCTTCGGCATCGTTTTTGCGCCCCTTTATGGTTGCGCCACTGTACTGATGATCCGTCCATGAAGATCGTAGGTCGAAGCGCGCTCGATGCGCGCGCGTACGAACTCACCCGGCTCGGCCTCGCCGCTGAGCAGGCACATGCCGTCGATTTCCGGGGCCTGAGCCGCGGTTCGCGCGCGCAACCGCGTTGCGCGTCCGGGCATCGCCCCTTCGACCATGACTTCGAGTTCGCGGCCGACGAGGCCGCGGTTCTTCGCCAGCGAAATCTCCGCCGCCGTCTCCATCAACGCCGCCCGCCGGCGCCGCTTGAGGGTCTCCGGAACCTGATGCGGCAGGTCGCAGGCGGGGGTGTTTTCCTCGCGCGAATAAGTAAAAACGCCGACCCGATCGAATTGCTGCTCGCGCACGAAAGCGACCAGCTTGGCGAAGGCGCTCTCCGTTTCGCCGGGGAAGCCGACGATAAACGAGGTGCGCAGCGCGACGCCGGGAATCTTCTCGCGCACGCGGTCCAGCAGCCGGCGCAGCCCGTCCGCCGAACGTTCGCGTTTCATCGCGCGGAGTATCGCGTCGTCGGCGTGTTGCAGCGGCATGTCTATATATTTAACCACCGCGTCAACCCGCGCTACGGCTGACAACAATTCGTCGGTCACAAAGTTCGGATAGCAGTAGAGCAGGCGAATCCATCGGATGCCGTCCACCGCGGCGAGCCCGTGGAGCAGCGCGGCGAGCGACGCGCGCGGCCGCAGGTCGCGGCCGTAGGCGGTCAGGTCCTGCGCGATCAGATTAAGCTCGCGCACACCGCTTTGCGCGAGCCGGCGCGCCTCCTCGACCAGGTCTTCGCGCGGACGGCTCTCATGGCGTCCGCGAATACGCGGGATGATACAGAACGCGCATCGATGGTCGCAGCCTTCGGATACCTTCATATAGGCGCTGAACGGATTGCCGGTCCTGACCCGCGGCGCATCGGCGCGCGCCAGCAGATGCGCCGCACCCGGATACGGAATCGGACGCAGCTCGGGTCGTTCGGTCCGGCGCAGCAGCTCGGGCAGCGCGAGAAAATCGCCCGTGCCGACGAATATGTCGACCTCGGGGAACTGATCGCGCAGTTCTTCGCCGTAGCGCTGCGAGAGGCAGCCGGCCACGACCAGTCGCTTGTCGGACCCGTGTTTCTTGACCTCGGCGGCGGTCAGTATCGCGTCAATCGATTCCTTCTTCGCCGGTTCGATAAACGCGCAGGTGTTGACCAGCAGCACCTGCGCACGCTCCGGATCGAGCGTTACTTCGTATCCCGCGCGAACCAGCGCGCCCAGCATCAACTCACTGTCGGCCGTATTCTTGGGACATCCGAGACTGATCAGGTGGACGGCTTCCATACCGGTAAAAAACAAGGCATCTATGCTTACTCTCCTGCCGCTACCGGCGCAATCGGGGGTCAGCGCGTGCCGGCGAGAATTCAGTTCTGCCGGGGCTGAACGATGTCGGCGCCGGCCGGCACGGTGAATTTGAACAGCGAGTCATCAAGCGAAACGTTGGTTCGAATCGCGCTGAACTCGACTTCGGTCACGCCGCCGACCTGGTTGGTCAGCTTGAATTTCACAATCTCGTAACTTTTTGGATCCAGCCCGAGTTCCATCGTGTCGCCGCCGCCTCTGGGCACGAGAACGATATGGGTCAACCCATCCGCCGGCGGCTGCGCCGGCAGCGAAACCTTGAAATCGCGCTTGATATTGCCGAGGCCGAGCAAAAAGGTCGTCGCGCTGCTTTTGAGCGCCTTGCTCACCGGCAGCTCGACCACCTGGTTGAGATCCTGCTCGTAATCATAGACGGTCTTGCCGTCGCTCACGACCGTCCCTGCGGAGGGCGCCGCAAACTCCCATCGCATGCGGCCGACTTTTTTGAAGTACACCGTGCCTTTGCGCGTTCGCGTCATCCCGCCCGGACTGCTGATTTTCTCGTCGAAATTCGCCTGCAGCGAGCGCGAACAATCGTAGCGATGCTGCAGGCGCCTCAGGATGGTATCGAGGTTGGAGGGCTCGAGCGCCGAGGCCTGCACGCCGGCAGCCTCCGGCGTGCAACTCGCCGCCGTCTGAACCGCCGCGCCGGCAACCAGCACGGCGATGGTCGCCGCGGCTGCGGCGGCGACCATCGTCAGTCGCCAAACCCGTCGACTAATTGACATTGCGCGCTCGCACCTCTCGCGGACGCATGCCGTCGCCCGGCGTCACCAGCCCCTCGCGCTCCATCTCCTCGACCATGCGCGCGGCGCGATTGTAACCGATGCGCAGGCGGCGCTGGATCATCGAGACCGATGCCTGGTTGGTCTCGAGCACGATGCGCACGGCCTCGTCGTAAAGCTCGTCGCGCTCGCCCCCGTCGCCCTCGAGGCCGTCGTCCGAAGGCACCTTGGTTTCGAGAATCTCCATCTGGTAGTCGGGCGCGCCCTGGGCGCGCAGGAAATCGACGACGCGGCGGATTTCGGTCTCCGACACGAATGGACCGTGCAGACGTCGGAGCTTCGCGCTGCCCGGCGGCAGAAACAGCATATCGCCCGCGCCGAGCAGCCGCTCGGCCCCGATCGAATCGAGGATGGTGCGCGAATCGACGCGCGAGGTCACCTGCAGCGAAATGCGCGCAGGCAGATTGGCCTTGATCAGGCCGGTCAGCACGTCAACCGACGGCCGCTGGGTCGCCAGCAGCAGATGAATACCGGAAGCGCGCGCCTTCTGCGCGAGACGCGTGATGTCGCGCTCGACCGTCTTGCCCTCGCTCAGCAGCAGGTCCGCCAGTTCATCGATGATGATCACGATCTTCGGCAGGCGGCGATGCTTTATCGGTTCGCCCTCCTCTGCCGCCGGCGGACCCGCGCCCTCCTCGACCAAATTGGCCGGCTTGAGCTCGACCACCTTGCCTGCGGCGCTCAGCGCGCGGTTGTAGCCGTCGATGTTGCGCACGCCCATCTCGCGCATCATCCGGTAGCGGGTTTCCATCTCCTGCGTCGCCCACAGCAGCGCGGCCGCGGCCTTTTGCGGATCGACCACCACCGGGACCAGCAGGTGCGGGATGTTCTCGTAAACCGACAGCTCCAGCATCTTGGGATCGATCAGGATGAAGCGCACATCATCGGCGGTCGCGTTGAAGAGAATCGACGCGATCATCGTATGGATCGACACCGACTTGCCGGTGCCGGTCGCGCCCGCGATCAGCAGATGCGGCATCAGCGCGAGATCCGCGGCGACCGGACGCCCCGAGATATCCTTGCCCAGCGCGATCGTCAGTTGGCTGCGCGAGGCGGTGAATTCCTCGGCCTCCATGATCTCCCGCAGATAAACCTTCTCACGCTTGCGGTTGGGTACTTCGATGCCGACCACCGCTTCGCCCGGAACCGGCGCCTGGATTCGCACCGTCGCCGCCCGCAGCGCCATCGAAAGATCGTCGGCCAGGTTGACGATCTGGCTCACCTTGATTCCGGAGCCGGGTTCGAACTTGTACATCGTGACCACCGGCCCCGGCTGGACCTCGACCACCCTGCCCTGGACGCCGAAATCCGCGAGCTTCTGTTCAAGCACGCGTGCGCTGCGCTCGAGCGCGGCTTCGTCAACCTGCGAGTGCTCGGCCGGCGGCATGTCGAGCAGCGAAAGCGACGGCAGCTCATATCCGCCCCGGGCGCGCGGACCGCGCAGCGGTTTGTTGTCGCGCGCGCGACCTTCGGACGGCTCGAGCCGGCGCACTTTGAGCGGGCGCGGCTCGGCCACGGCGCGCGGATTGCCCGCAGGTTGCGCCGGACGAACGGCGGCTTCCTCCTCGCCCGCCGACCACTCGCCGTCGTCGGTTTCCAAATCACGCGGCCGCGCCCGCGGCAAACGCATCCCGGAAGCGATCCCGGCCACCAGTTCGGTCGGCGCGCGCCGCAGCATCAGCACCAGCGCCATGATGGTCGCGAGCGTCACGCAGAGATACCCGCCGCCGAGGTTGAGATAGCGGCCAAGCGCCGCGGCCGCCGATGCGCCGAGAGTACCGCCTGCCGCCACCGGGTCGTCCGAGAAGAGTCCGGCGCCCGCGCTGAGCGCGATCAGCACCAGCGCGCCGCCCAGGCTTTCGCGCGCCAGGATGCGCGCGGGCGCGCCGTTCCACACGCGCCGGGCCAGCGCGAGGACCAGCACCGCCAGCACGTACGCCTGCACGCCGAACATCCGGCCCATCGCGCGCGCGGCCGCGTCGCCCGCGATCCCGCACAAATTGGGATTGCGGCCGGCGGCCGCCGAAACCAGGCTGAGCACGGCAAAGATGGCAAGCGCCACCAGCGTGAGCGCGACCAGCTCGCGCACCACGCGGTTGTCGCCCGGCGCGAGCGCAGGCTCGGGCGGCACCGCGACCGCGATTTGCGGCTCGAGCGGAGCTTTGGGCTGACGCGCGATGGCGCTCAGACCTCCATGATATGCGGCACGATCAACGGCCGTTTGCCGAGCGCGTGGCTGAAATAGCTGCGCAATGTATGCACGATCTCCTCGCGCAGCATCGGGTCGCCGCTGCCCAACCGCCCGCCTACGCGCTGAAGCCGCTCGGTCAGCTGTGCGCCGGCGCGCTGCATGTGCAGCGACGTGCCGTCGCCGATCACGAGACCGCGTGAAACCAGCTCAGGCCCGGCCACGAGCGCGCCGGTCTTCGCCGAGACTGCGAGCACGGCGAAAACCGTGCCGTCGCGGCCCAGCGTGCGCCGCTCGCTGAGCAGCGCCGGGTCGCCGAATTCTCCGCCCTCGATCAGCACGCGGCCGGCGTCCACCGCACGCGCGCGCGAGGCTGACGGGCCCGCCCCGAGCATGAGCGGCTCGCCGTCCTCGAGCAGGAAACAGTTGGCCTCGGGAATGCCCGCGGCCATCGCGAGCGCGAGGTGACGGCGCAAATGACGATACTCGCCATGAATCGGAACGAAGTAGCGAGGCCTGACCAGCGCGATCAGCTCGGACAGCTCGTCCTGGTTGGCGTGACCGGAAACGTGCACCGGCGCGACCGACTCGTAAAACACCTCGGCGCCGCGTTTGTAGAGCCGATTCACCAGGGTATTGATGGTGCGCTCGTTGCCCGGAATGAAGCGCGATGAGAGCACAACCGTATCGCCCGGCTCGACGTGCACCCGCGAATGCGCATCGGCCGCGATACGCACCAGGGCCGAGAGCGGTTCGCCCTGGCTGCCGCTGGCGAGAAACGTGAGCTTGCGCGATTCCAGGAATTCAGCCTCGCCCGGGTCGATATACGTGCCCGGCGCGAAGGGGAGCTGGCCGAGCTCGATACCCAGCCGCACGCTCTCGGCCATCCGCCGCCCCAGCGGCACCACCCGCCGTCCCATCTCGCGCGAGAGCTCGGTCAACTGGCGCATGCGGTGCAGATGTGAAGAGAAAACCGAGAGAAAAAATTTGCCGCGGCTGCGCGACAGGATCTCGCGCAGCACCGGCTTGATAGAGCTTTCCGACCCTGAGCGGCCGGCGCGTTCGACGTTGGTCGAATCCGACATCAGCAGGACGACGCCCGTGGCGCCGAGTTGCGCGAACCGCTCGCGATCGAAAAGTTCGCCGTCGATCGGCGTCGGGTCGATTTTGAAATCGCCGCTGTGGACGATCATGCCGGCCGGCGTTGCGATCGCCAGCGCCACCGAATCCGGCGTCGAGTGCGTGACGCGGATCGGCTCGATAGCGAACGGTCCCAGCTCGAGGCGGCGCCGTGGCTCGATTGCACGCATCTGCGCGCCGACGAGTCCGTCCTGATCGAGACGGCGGCGTGCGAAGGCAAGGGTCACCCTGGTGCCATAGACCGGAGCATTGAAACGCTGCAGCAGATGGCCCAGCGCGCCGACATGATCCTCATGCGCGTGGGTCAGGACGATGCCCAGGATTTCCGGCCGGCTCTGTTCGATATAGGAAAGGTCCGGAGCCAGCACGCCCAACCCGAGCGCGCGCTCCTCAGGGAACATGATGCCGGCGTCAATTACGATCGCGCGCCCGGCGCATTCGATGACCGTGAGGTTGAGCCCGATTTCGCCCAACCCGCCGAGCGGTACGATTCTGACCGGCGATGATATCGATCCGTGAGAGGCCATCACCTGAAACCCACCCAACCACCGTCATGATTATATAAAGCGCAGGATTTGGGCGAAAGCGGCGTTCGCTCCCGGCGCCACCCCCTCTCCTGCCGAGTCTCAGCCGATATCAACAGGCGGTGGATTCGCCTGCTCCGCAGCGGTTGCGCCGCCGCATCGTCGGGATTACGTTTTCGAGCGTGGGCGAATACGCGAATCGCCTGCAAAAATCGCGCGGCCAGGTCTGCACGCGGCCACGCCCGGACCCACGATGTCGGTAAACAAAGTCATTCTGCTCGGCAACCTCGGACGCGATCCTGAAGTGCGTTATCTGCCTTCGGGGCAGCCGGTCGCCAACTTTTCCGTCGCGACCAGCGAACGCTTCAAAGGGCGCGACGGCACCAACAAAGAATCTACCGAGTGGCACAACGTCGTGGTGTACGGCAAACAGGCCGAACTGTGCAGCCAATATCTGAAGAAAGGCCGCCAGGTGTATATCGAGGGCCGGCTCACGACCCGCCAATGGGAAGCCAAGGACGGCAGCGGCAAGCGCCAGCGCACCGAGGTCGTCGCCCAGCGTGTGCAGTTCCTCGGCGGCCGCGGTGAAGGGATGAGCGCGGGTCCGCGCGGCGGCGGGATGGACGAGCCCGAGGACTTCACCGCCGATATGCCGCCGGCCGGGCCTGACGACGACGACATCCCCTTTTAGCCTCCGCACTGACCTGAGCGATTCGTAATCGCTCCCGCTCCCGTGCGGAGGATACGAGACGTATCCGATCGGATTTTCCGCACGCCTCGCCTGATAGTTCGCCGCGATTCAACCCTGCATCGCAAACGGAGCGCAGCCTGCCGCGCGGTTGACCCGAACTCCGCCGGCGACCGACTTGACTCCGGCCGAAGCATACTTAGTTTTCCGTTCGAAGCAGCCGGCTACTCACCGATTCAAATTCAGATAAAGGAGGATCTTCTATGGCTCTGATACGTTTTCAGGATCTGGATCCGGTCAGACACCTCCTGGCGCTGCAGCAGGAGTTGGAAAGGTTTCAGCGCAATCCCGGCTTTAATCTGGGCCCCTCGGGTTACGGCGCATTTCCCGCCGTCAACCTGTTCGAAGAGCGTGACGGAATGGTAGTGATTGCCGAGCTGCCGGGCGTCGAACCTCAGTCGCTCAACATTTCCAGCCAGGGAAGAAGCTTGACCATCAGCGGCGAACGCCGGCGCGAGAACCTCACCGATTCCGCCGGCTACCATCGTCGCGAGCGCCCGTACGGTGAATTCTCGCGTTCGATTCAACTGCCGGAGACGCTTGATCTCGCCAACGCTTCGGCCTCGTACACAGCGGGTGTTCTCACGGTGCGCATCCCCAAGGCCGAGACCGCGCGGCCACGACAAATCGCGGTGCAAAGCCAATAGAGGAGGACCTCAGCGATGATTCCCGATCAGGAAATCGTGACCAAGGAAAAGCAGCAGGTTGAAGGAACGGAAAAAACCCGCCCTGGCCGCTACTTCGTGCCGGACGTCGATATCGCCGAGAGCGACGACATGCTGCGGCTATGGGCCGATATGCCCGGCGTCACCGACAAGGACGTCGAAATCGTATTGAAAGACAACCTCCTGACGATCACCGGCATGGTGGATGCCCGCATGTATAACCAACTGTCGCCGGTCTATACCGAATACAATGTCGGAAATTACTATCGGCAGTTCGCGATGCACGAGCATATCGACGATTCGCGGATCAAGGCGCGCATGCGCAACGGCGTGCTGGAACTCGAGCTGCCCAAGCGCGAAGAGGCCAGGCCGCGCCGCATCCAGGTCCAGGGTGAGTGAGCGCGCGGGCTACAAGCGCTCGATTCGAGGCGGAGCGGGCAGCGCGGCCGGCTCGGTTCCCCGCTCCGCCGCTTCGATGAAGGAATCCACTGCGCCGCACAGGCTGCCGAGCGCCAGGGCCGTGCGTGCGGCGGGCGCCGACTCGAGCTTGTCCCGCGCCTTGTTCCAGACCGAACGCGCGCCGCGCGCGTTGCCGCGCTGCGCGTGCAGGATTGCGACGGCCATCTGGATCATCCCCTGGACGAAGAGCCTCTCCTCGCCTCGAGCCTTCTTCCAGACGTCCTCCCATGCTTCGTGGCATTCGAAAAATCGCCCGGCATTGAAGAGCTCGATACCTTCGAGCCATCGGTCGGGCGATCTGGTTGCGTCCATGCCAAGGATTCTAGCTACATCGCCTCCGGAAGCCGTATCGGTAATATTTTAAGTATCACTTTAAATTGAGGTCACGCGCGTTTCGGGCCGGACCGCACACCGGCGGCGGCAACAAAACGGCCGCCGGCGTATCGTGCCGACGGCCGTTCCTGACGCAGTTTGTCCGTTCCGTTCTACGCAGCCACGCCGTGGCGCAGCAACTTGCCCGGCGTCGCGCCGGTGCATTCGCCCTCGGTAAAGGTCACGTTGCCGTTGACCAGAATGTGGCGATAACCTTGCGCGCGTTGCACGCGCCGCCATTCGTTGCCGGGCAAATCATGCACGATCTCGACCGGGCCGACGGCCAGCTTTTCGTAATCGTAAATCACGATGTCGGCAGGGGCGCCCTCGCGCAGGAAGCCGCGATCCTTGAAACCCGCGCAAAACGCGGGCAGCGCGCTCAACCGCCAGTGAATCTCTTCCAGCGTCAGCCATCCGCGCTCGCGCACGAAACTGACGATGCCTTCGGTCGGATAGCGGCCGGCGGTCAGGAACTTGGTATGTGCGCCGCCGTCGGAAACTCCGAAGGTGATGTAGGGGTAGTCGATAATTTCCTTCATCAGCGCCGGATCGCGATTGACGGCCGGCGCGAAGAATTCGGTCTTGAGATTATCGGCGACCGCCAGGTCGCACATCACGTCAACCGGGTCCTTGCCGTCGCGCTCGCCCGCCTTGCGCAGCGTCATCCCTTCGAGGTGGCGCAGCTTCTCATCGATCACCTGGGTGATGACGATCTGATCGAAGAAGCTCGTGATCAGCCCCTCGCGCGGCAGATTGGTCTTAAGCCCGTGACGCCGCGCGGGGTCGGCAAGCTTGGCCTTGCGCTCCTCGAGCGTGCCGGTCGTGACCTCGCGCCATGAGTCGGAATCGTCGAACAAATTCCAGTCCTCGAACGTAAAGGTCAAGCCGGCTTCCGTGGTAATGCCCTGGCCGTACACCGGGATGCCGTTTTGGCGGCACCGATCGAGCCATCGAATCATGTTGCGATGACGATGCGGGAAGCGGTCCTGCGACTGCACCGCTTCGAACATGATCGGACGGCCGCTGATCTTCGCCAGGTCCTCGTAATGGCGTGCGTCCTCCTTGGGGTTCCAGCTCGCCAGGGTCATCTCCTGGAAGCCCTCGCCGCGATCACCGAGCACCTTCGCGAACACCTTGCACGTCTCGTCGTGCATGACGTCGGTGTTCATCGGCGAGCCGTCCCAGTCGCGCTGCACGGACGACGGCCCATCGGGCTTGAGGCGCTGCGCCGACCAGCCATAGGCGCCGGCGTCCATCGCTTCGTTGAGCAGATGGGCCATCATGCGATGCTCGTCGTCGGTCGGCATGCGACCGGTCTTGGACTCCTCGATGCCCATCACGTAGCCCATCAGTGGATTCACCGGCACGTAGGGCAGCACGTTGACGCCCTTGGGCAGCCGGTCAACCCGATCGAGGAATTCCGGATAGGTATGCCAATCCCACGGCATCGCGGCTTTCATCGAGGCCAGCGGGATCGCCTCGGTGCGCGTCATCGTCAGCATCGCGCGCTCTTCATTGCCGGGCCTGACCGGCGCGAAACCGAAGCCGCAGTTGCCGATCACCACCGAGGTTACACCGTGCCATCCCGAGATCGTGAGCCACGGATCCCAGAACAGTTGCGCGTCATAATGGGTGTGCAGGTCGATAAAGCCCGGTGCGACGATCATGCCCCGCGCGTCGATCACCTCTTTACCGTCCGAGGCCGCGATGCGCCCGATACGAGCGATGCGGCCGTTCTTGATTCCGATGTCGCCGCGGATACGCGGGGCGCGCGTTCCGTCGATGATCATCCCGTCTTTAATGACAATGTCGAATTCTGGCATCAGCAGATCTCCGCATTGGATAGAGTTGTCACTGACATGGATCGCATTAATCAGAGCGCGAATCAAGAAAAGCGGAGCTTATCAAGCAAGCGTTTGCCGGCCGCTCTCCGCAAGCGGCCTTGCGGGAGCATGTGCGGCCCGCAAAAATCAATTCACCTGGCGCGCACGCCCACTTCGAGCTCGACCCCGATCGGCACGATGATCCGTACGACTGCATTGTAGAACGCAACGCTCATCGCGAGTTCCATGATACGGCGGTTGTCGAGAAATTCGCGCAAAGCGTCGAATGTCTCGTCGCTCACCTTGATATTGGTCGTGACCTCGGCCGCGTAGCGCATCACGGCGCGCTCGCGCTCGTCGAACACCGGCGCGTGCTCGAATTGCGCGAGCTGCTCGAGTTGTTCGCGGCGCACGCCGACGTTGAGCGCGATATTCCAGTGATGAACAAACTCGTACTCGGCGCCGGCGATGCGACCGACCGTCATCAGCGCCAGCTCGCGCAGCCTGGGATCCAATTGCGTGTGGTTGCGCAGCTCGAGCGCCATCGCCGAAAACCGCCGCAGCAGATTGGGCGCGTTGGCAATCGCGCGATGTATATGACCGGGCGGCGTGCCGCGCTCGCGCTCGAATTCGTCGAACACCACGCGATCTTCCGGCGCCAGGTCGTCGCGAGTGACGTACGGCAGGCGTGCCATGTCGGTTTTCCTTTACGCGAACAGCATCTCGGACATCGCACCGCCCGGCGGAATCATCGGCATCACCGCTTCCTCCTTCGGGATCACGACGTCGATCAGAACCGGCCCGGGCGCGCCGAATGCTTCTTTCATCGTCGCGCTAAGCTCGTTTTGCTTCTCGACGCGGTAGCCGCGCATGCCGTAGGCCTCGGCCAGCTTGACGAAATTCGGCACCGACATCGCCGAGTACGAGTAGCGCTCCTGGTAGAACTTCTCCTGCCACTGCCGCACCATCCCGAGAAAATAGTTGTTCAGGATGATGACCTTGACGTCCACGTTGTATTGCACGGCGGTGCCGAGTTCCTGGATGTTCATCTGGATCGAACCGTCGCCCGAGACCACCACCACCTTGCGATCCGGCGCAGCGAACTTCGCGCCGATTCCGGCCGGCAGCCCGTAGCCCATCGTGCCGAGGCCGCCCGAGGTCAAAAACGAGCGCGGCTTCTCGAACGGAAAGAGCTGCGCCACCCACATTTGATGCTGGCCGACGTCGGTGGCGACGATACAATCGCCCTTGGTCAGTCCATGCATCTCCTCGAGCACGTGAAGCGGCGAGACCGAGTCGCCGCTGCGCTTGCCGTTGCCGTTTTCGTACAGCGGCTTTTCGCGTTTCCACTGAAGGATCTGCTGATGCCACTTCGTCCAGGCCGCGCGGCGTTTGGCGAGCGACTCGCGCCCTTTGACAATCTGCAGCATGTCGGCGAGCACCGATTTGATATCGCCGACGATCGGAACGTCCACCTTTACGTTCTTGGAAATCGACGACGGATCGATATCGATATGCACGATAGTCTTGGCATGCGGCGCGAAATCGGCGATGCGGCCGGTCACGCGGTCATCGAAGCGCGCGCCGATCGCGACCAGGCAATCGGTATTGCACACGGCGGTGTTGGTGCCGTAGGAACCGTGCATCCCGAGCATGCCAAGGCACAGCGGATCGGAGGCCGGCACCGAGCCGAGACCCATCAGCGTCTGCGTGACCGGAATCCCCATCCCGCGCGCCAGTTGCGTAAGCTCGGGCGCGGCACCCGACCATTGCACGCCGCCGCCGACGTACAGCAGCGGCTTCTCGCTTTTCTCGATCGCTTCGATCGCCCGTTCAATCTGCCGCGGATTACCCTTTACGGTGGGCTTGTAGCCGCGCAACGCGACGCGCTCAGGGTATTTGAAGGCGTGCTCGGCCACCTGAACGTCTTTCGGCACATCAACCACCACCGGCCCGGGCCGGCCGGTGCCGGAAATGTAGAATGCTTCCTTGATAATGCGCGCGACGTCACGCACGTCCTTGATGAGATAGTTGTGCTTGGTGCACGGGCGCGTAATGCCGACGATATCGGCCTCCTGGAACGCGTCGTTGCCGATCATGGTGGTCGGCACCTGCCCTGAGATAACGACTATCGGCGTCGAATCCATGTTGGCGTCGGCGATGCCGGTGACGGTGTTGGTCGCTCCGGGGCCGGAGGTGACCAGCACCACGCCCGGGCGCCCGCTGACGCGCGCATAGCCCTCGGCCATGTGCGCCGCGCCCTGCTCATGGCGGACGAGAACGTGTTTAATTTTCGAATCCAGCAGTGCGTCGTAGGTGGGCAGAATCGCGCCGCCCGGATAGCCGAAAATGACCTCGACGCCTTCGGCGATCAGGCTTTCGATAATGATTTGCGCTCCGCTAAGCTTCTTCATCGCCGACACTGCTGCTGCACGCGACAGACCTCTCCTCGGTTGGGCGGACCATGGGTTAGACGGACAAAGTTACACCAAACCAAGGGAATCGCTCAACGCGGTGCCGGCGCGGGAGTTCGCTCCGGCGCGCGAGCTCGGATGCCTGCTGTTCAGTAGCGCAACACGAACCGCACGTCTCCGAACCGCACCTGGTTGCCGCTGCTGACGCGCGTCGCGCCATGCACCGGCTGTTCGTTGACGTAGGTGCCGTTGGTCGAGTTGAGGTCAGTCAGCTCGAAAACGCCGTTGCGGCGCATCAGGCGGGCGTGGGCGCGCGAGACGCTCGCATGCGGGATGACCACGTCGTTGTCTTCTCCACGGCCCAGCGACACTTCGTCTTTGAACAGGCTGTACTCGGCGGGAACCGGATCGATCGCTTCGACCAGGCTCAGGCGCGCCTCGTTCGGGCCGAGCGGCGCCGACGACGCGGGCGGCGGCGCCGCGATGGTGCGGGCGGGAGCGGCAGGCCGCGCGGTAACTGGCGCGCGCGCCGCGCCGCGCGCCGCAGGCGGCGGCGCGGGTTGATTCTGGGCCTCAACAATCGCTTTAAGTTCGTCGGCCGCAATGCCAAAGCGCATCCGCGAGAGCCCGAAGAGCCCGACTATCGCGATCACCGGCACCGCCAGATTCCACCAGTTGAAGGAAAGCTGCTGCAGGCCGGTGCCGCCCAGGTTCTCGCCCGCCGCACCCGCGCCCGCCTCGGGCACATTGATGCGCGCGCCACCGACTCCGTGCACCTGGTAGGAGGTGGTGGCGGAACCGGTCTGGCCCTCGTAGCTGATCTTCAGTTCGACGGTGCGATCGGTCCCGTCCTCGATCGGCCGCGGCGTGAGGTAGGTGAGCGAATACTCGGTCGCGATGGAATGGCCGATCTCGCGCACCAGCGAGGCAAAATGCCCTTCCTCGGTCACGATGTTGTAGGAGCGGCCGTGCGTCGCCTCCACGACCTCGGCATACTCGGGCGCGATGAAGGGCGGCGGCACCACCGCATAGAGCGTGAGTCCGTTGCGCTTCATCATCGCGGCAACATCGTTGCCGGTGAGGTCGGTCACGTCCTGGCCCTTCTGATGATGATCCCAGAAGGCCTGATCGTGCTGGGTGTTGGCTGAGCCGTCACCCTTGTGATGCGGCGGCGCGTCGGTGATGAGGATGACGATGCCCTGCGCCTGAGGACGGAACGGGAAGCTCGCGGCATAGGCCAGCGCATCGAGCTGATCCTCGGGGATGTCGCCGCCGCCCGAGGCGTGCAGCGTGCCGACCCAGTTGATGAACTGGTTGACGTCGGAGGTCATGGTCTTCTGATAGGGACAGTTGCAGTCCGGGTATTTGGAAACGACGTAATCTTCGAAGGTGACCAGCCCCAGGCGGTAGTCGCGATTGTTGGCCGCGAGATCGTGCGCGAAATTCACCATGTTCTGCTTGATCGCGTCGATATACGGCTGCATCGACTCGGTCACGTCCATCACGAACACGATATCGACCGGGCGGCCCTGACCGACGCCGCGAAAATCCAGAATTCTGGCGGGCTTGCCGTCCTCGAAGACCTGCACGTTGTCCGGGCGCAGGTTGCCGACCGGCTGCCCGTCCTGGTCGGTCAAACCGAAATCGAGTTCGACGCCGCCATCCGAATCGAAGTGCTGCAGGCCGGGATTGCCGACCACGACCTGCATCGTCGCGCCCGCGACACCGGCGCCGCCGAGCTGAAGGATGACTAGCGTTGCAAAAGCCAGCGCGGGGCCGACAAGCGCCGATGCGGTTCGCTTCATGTCAGTCGAGACGCTCCCGAAATTCTCCGAGTCTCAAGCCCATCCGGTCAAGTACCGTTCCATACAGGTACGGGACGCGCAACGCGCAACGGTCGCTTGCCTTCGCGCACAGCTTACGTTATCCCATGCGGGAATCGAAATCTCGCAGGACCAAGTGTGAAAAGCTTCTCTTCGTGGCGAGCGGCGCTCGCGCTGCTTGCACCCGTGTCGGTGTTGTGGGCGTTGCTGCTGGTTCCGGCAGGTAGTGTGAACAGTCAAACCACCGTGACCGGGCCGGCCGGCACCCTCCTGATCGCGCTGACCGGCGCGCCGCCGACCCCGGCGGCCTCCACCCTGCAGGGCTCGCCGGGCTTTTCCAGCCTGCGATTCAATGTGGTCGCGGTGCGGCTCAATCCGAGCACCGACCCGAACATTTACCTCAACCAGAGCGATCCGAACTGGGCCACGGTGCCGGTCGCCGCCGGTGTCGGAGTGAACAGCACCGGCGTGGTCGACGTGTTCACGCAGCTCGAAACGCTCTTCGATCTGGGCAGCGGAATCGTCGGACCCAATCCGGGAGGCGCCGGTACGGGCCCGAGCGAACTTCAAGTCGATCTCACGCAGATTCAGACGGTTCCCATTCTCTTCAACGGCGTCCTGGTTCCCGCCAACACTTATCATGCGATCGAACTGGTGCTGGACGGCAGCAACGCCGGCACCGCTGTTCCCACCTGCCTGCAAACCCCCTCCTCGCTGCTCGAAGGGTGCATCGCCTCGCAGATTTCGATGGCCAACCCGTCCCAGGTTCTGCCGGTGCAGGGCATCGGCAGCGGCTTCAGCGTGCCGCTCAACGGCCTGGCAACGCTGGTCCTCAGCATCACGCCGCAAAACGGACCCTTGCCGTTTCCGTCGCCGCCGACCTTCAGCGGCGGACTTTACCAGTTCAACCCCGCCGTGAGCATGGTGCCGAATTCCAACCTGCTCCCGGGAGTGTCAAGCTTCCTCGGCCAGGTGACCGGCAGCGCCCTGGGCGCGAGCAAGGTGTCAGCGGAACTGGCAAGCACCGGACAGGTCGTCGCCATAACCACGACGGGCGACGCTCAGTATCAGTTTCCGCTGCCCGCCAGCGTCAACGGGACGCTGTACGATTTGGTGGCGTCCGGACCCGGTTCCAGTTACTCGTTCGCGCATAACGTGCGGGTCCAGCGCAGCACTTTGACCGTGCAATCGCTCAACGCAACTCCCGCGGGCCAGGTCTCGCTCAGTGGCAAAGTCAGCGACGCGTGCTCGGGTGCGGCGCTGCCGGGCGCCACGCTCGAAATCGTCGCTCCCGCGCCGGGCAGCGGCGCCAACTGCGCCCAACTGCCGACCCCCGCGGCGTGCGTGGTGCTGGCAAGCGCCAACACCGACGATACCGGCACTTATCCATTGAAGCCGAGTAATTTTGTTCTTCAGAGCTTCAGCAGCGTGCCTGACGGCAACTACACGATTATCGTCAGCGACGCGGGTTACGACACCGTCGCCTCGGGCCTGTCGGTGTTCGGCGGCGCATCCTGTTCCGCCGGCGTCGGCGGGCTATGCAATTTCGCGCTTGGCCGATCGACGATCGAAGGCCTGGTGACGCTCAGCCCGCCGGTCTCGGGTTCGACCGCGCTCAACGTGCTGGTGACGGCCGAGGATCACGGCACGCATCGGATCGAGAACGTGACGATGACCTCGGTGCCGCCGGGTTCGAGTGCGGCGCCGTTTTCTCTGACCGTGCCGGATTCGGGCAATGTGCCGGCGCTCGACCTGTACGCGACGGTCAGCGACTATTTCAATGGCCTGCCCGAAACCGACTCCGGCCATACGATCGCAGTGCTGAGCGGAGTGACCTCGGCCCCGGTATGCGGCACGTCCGCGACTCATCCCATCCTGTCCATGCAATGCGCCGGGCACGGATCGATCATGGGCTCGACGGCCACGTTCGACGACGGCACGTCGATCGTGGTCTCCAAGGACGGGGTGCAGTTGATGTCGTCGGTGGTGGGCCCGGCCGGCGGGTCCGCGCCGGGACAGTTCTCGATCTGCGCGCCGGCCGATCCGGCGGGCTATCAACTGCAGCGGTTCGAGGCGAACCCGCCGGGCGCGCAACCGTCGCCCGCGGCCTCGCCGATACCGCAGGCGATGGCGCCGCCGACGCAGGTCGCGCCGCCCTGCAACAGCATCTGCAGCAACGGAACCGGCAATTGCCTGGTGTGCGTCAACAATCCGGGTGTCGTGGTGCCATGAAGATTTTGATTCTGCGGCAAACGGCGGCGCGGGAATACCTAACCGCGCGGCTGCCGACGGGATTGAAATGCGCGCTAGCGATCGTCGCCGTGACCTGTGCGATCTCGTGTGGCGGCGCGTTTGGCACGGCGAATCCGACCGCGCCGGGCAAGACGTCGCAAACCCAGGCCGAACAGACGCTATGGGTGCTCGGCACACCCGGTACGCCCTTCCAGGCCGTCGTGACCGATCGAGCGCAATCCTGGACTTTTCGCGGAGTGGTTCCCCAATCCGTGGTCGTCGTCAATGGTTCGCCGGGCGTGCAGATGACGGTGACCAAGCTCAACAACAGCGGTGCGCTGCTGACCGCGGAGTTGATCAACGGGATCACGCTCGTCGCCGAGACCTCGACCACCGCTCCGTTCGGCACCACCGTGGTGCAGACCTTCGGCGGAGTTCCTGGAATCGCGCCCAAGGCAAATCCGGACATCAGGATTTTCCTCAAGGGCCCGTCGGGCGGCCTGCTCAACGGACTGATCGAGGACCTGTCGCTCAGTTTCGTCTTCGAGGTCCGCTCGCCGTCCCTGATGCTGTTCGAGCGGCCCGACGGGCGAGTGGACGCGGTCATCAATTCGGTTGACGAGGGCGGCGTCATCTTTGCCGATGCGCAGCTCAACGGCGTGCCGGTCGTGCAGGAAAGCGGCGGGCCGCGCCTGCTAATCAAGTTTCCCTGACCGCGGATGGTCGCGTCGCGCGGCCGCGACCATCCAGCCATAGTGGACGCAAAGAAATTGACAGGCTACATTTGCCCAGCCGCTTTTGAGTTTTCGATATATACTGGGTTGAGCATGGAATTGAGACTCCTTCCCGCGTGGACCAGACGCGTTAGCTCGGGAGAGAACGCGAGGCGAGCCGCGACGGCACAATGAAATCGACCTGGTTGCGCCGGATTCTGCTGGTCGCGGTGGTGATCGTGGTGCTGGCGGCCATCCTTCCGGCGCTCAGATACTATCGCTACTTCAGCACGCATGTTTCGACTGACGACGCCTACGTTGACGGCTCGGTCGGGCTGGTCTCCTCGCGCATCGCGGGCACCGTGGTCAAGGTCTTCGTCGAAGACAACTGGCGGGTAAAGGCGGGCGACACGCTGGTCGAGCTGGACCCGAGCGACTTCCAGGTCCAGGTCAACGGCGCCCAGGCGCAGCTCGAACGCGCGCGCCAGACAGTCGATCAGCTCTACGCGCAGCTCGAGGCCGCGCGCTCGGGCGAGCGCCTGGCCGCCTCGCAACTGCGGCAGGCCCGCATCGACTACAACCGCGCGCGCCAGCTCAAGGCGCAGGGCGTCGTCTCCAGCGAATACTTCGACCAGGCCACGACCGCCTTGCGCGTGGCGCTCGCTACCGAGGGACTCGCGCGCCACCAGATGATGCAGGCCGAAGCCGCGCTGGGCGCGAGCGGCGCCGATCATGAACGCTACGACCGTCCCGTGGTTCAACAGGCCGAAGCCGCGCTCGAGGCCGCCCGGCTGAACCTCAGTTACACGACGATCAAGGCGCCGTTCGACGGAATCGTGACGCGCAAAAGCGTCCACGTCGGCCATCGCATCGAGCCCGGACAGCCGTTGATGGCGCTGGTGCCGGTGCGCGGACTGTACATCACCGCCAACTACAAGGAGACGCAGCTTACCGCCGTGCGCGTGGGCCAACCGGCCGAGGTCGAGGCCGATATTTATCCCGGCTACATCTATCGCGCGCATGTCGATTCGATCAGTATCGGCACCGGCTCGGCCTTCGCGCTGCTGCCGCCGGAGAATGCGACCGGCAACTGGGTCAAAGTCGTGCAGCGCATCCCGGTCAAGATCGTGCTCGACCAGGCCGAGCCGGCGGACAAGCCCCTGCGAATGGGCCTGTCGGTCGAGGTCACCATCGACATCTCCGACACTCGCGGTCCGCTGCTCACGTCCACGTTGCAACACGTTTATGGCGAGCACGGGGCGATCCCCGAGTCGCTGCGCCGCGAGCATCCGCTCGAGGAGTCGCCGCAGCAATATCATCTTATTCCTCCGGCTGAGCCTGGCACTGCCGCGCCCGGCGCCAATCCCGCGACGCCGGACGCCGCAGGAGCGGCCGGCGGCGTGGCGCCTTCGGCACAGACCGGTGCGGCACCGCGTTGAGCGCGCCGCCTGGCGTCGGGCGCGCGCGCGGGATTCGGCCCGCGACCTAATTGCGCATGACGAAACGTGCAGACCAGGCTCGCTCCGCCGCGACTGAGACCCGAGCGCCATCGTCGTCTGCGCCGGAGACCCTGGCCGCCGCGCTGAGCGTGTATCTGGGCGCGGGCGTCCGCTACCTGCGCGTGCTCGCCAGCGGCTGGGAAACCACGCTGTATGAATTCGCGCTGAGCACGCCCAGCGCGCGGCTGCCCGGCGTCGCCGGGGACATCCCGCTGGTGCTGCGCACGTATCCGGATGCTGAGCTGGCAAGCAAGGGCGCGCTCGAGTTTCGCACCATCGAGCATCTTGCCCGCGTCGGGTTTCCCGTGCCGTGTCCCTACCTGTTCGAAGCCGACAGCCGGGCGATCGGCGCGCCGTTTCTGGTGATCGAGCGTCTGGCAGGCGGGCCGCTGTTCGCGATCCGTTCCTTTCCGCAGGCCTTCAAGACCTTTTCGCTGGGCTTTCTGGGATTCGTGCGCGCGCAGACGCGGCTCCATCGGATGGCCTCGGCGCCCGCGGGTCTCGAGGCGACGCCCGCGGGCAAGCCCGATACTGCGGAGCGCGCCGCGGCGCGCCTTCTGGAGAAGACGCTCGACACCATCGCTGCGCGCATCGAGCAGGGGCCGCTGCCCGGTCTGGCGGCGGTGCTGGCCCATCTGCGGCGCGGAGCGGCCGAGTTTAGCGACGCGCCGCCGGCTTTTCTCCATCTCGATTACCATCCGCAAAACGTCCTGGTTAAGGGCATGCGCGTGACCGGCGTCATCGACTGGGCGCACGCCGCGCTTGGCGACCGCCACTTCGACGCCGCCACAACCGCGACCATACTTTCGACCAGCGCGATGGAGCATCCGCGCTGGATGCGCGCCAATGCGGCGGGCAACAATCTGCGCCGCACCTTCAATGCGCTCTATCTGGCGCTCTACCATGCGAGCGCGCCGATGGATCTGCGTCGTCTGCGCTACTACCAGGGAGTGGCCGGCACGCTCAGGCTCTCGATGCTCGAGATGATGCGGGCGCGGGGACCGCGGAGCGTCGGCTTCCAGCCCGGCGCGATCAGCCAGGTGACACCGTCCGTGCTGCGCCTGCTGAGCCGGTATGTCGCGCGCAAGACCGGCACGCCTGCATCAGTGATTTAGCCCTGGAACGCACCATCCCCTATAGGCCAGCCCGCTCCATGCGGGCGCACGGGGCAGGAACCGCCGCTATCCGTCCCAAGGCCTGTAACCTCTGCCCGGTCAATTCGTCTTATCTTCCGAGCCCGGCGAACGGGCATCAACAACGAGGTAAGACGTAGATGATCGGACGGCGAAACTTCACTGGAATTGCGGTGGCGGTCGGCTTCATGGTGGCGGCGACCGGCGGATTGGCATTGGCCCACGGAATGGGCGAGCATCGCGGCCCGGGCGGCGGCGGTTTGTTCATACTGGCGAAGGCCGCCGGTATCGATCATTCCCAGGTACACACGGCGTTCAGGAACGACGCGGCGCTCAAGACCGACTTCGCCAATGTCACAAGCACGCGCCAGGCTCTGATCGGCTGCCTGGCGTCCGGCGGCGCGAACTCCGGCGGCTCGTGCGATACGGCGATCAACAATTTCGCCACGGCACAGCAGGCGCTGACGACGGAGAAGTACAAGGTTTGGGAGGGCCTGTTCAAAGGCGCCCCGAACCTGAACAAGTCGACTTCGGTACTGAGCCAGATGCAGCAGCTGGAGCAGCAGCGCGATGCGCTGATGGCCAGCGTGTTCGGCAAAGCGCCCAACGCGGCCGACAGTGCGGAGCCGCCCGCGGCGGAGTAGCCCGCCGGCGACGACCATGCACCGCGCTGCGGCCGTCCGCCAAGCCGGGGCGGCAGCGCGGTGCGTTTATTTCGTAGCGAGCGTATATTGATGTCGGCGACTCGGATGCAGAGGACCGCTCTTTGACCAGGTTGCTATGGCGCTGGGGATGGCTGGCGGCGATACTCGTCGTCGGCGCGGCGCTGCTGTGGCTGGAGCACGTCCCCAAGGTGCCGCACTATGTCACCGTAGCCGCAAAGCGCGACTCCCTGGTGCGCGCCGTCACCGCGACCGGTACGGTCAACCCGGTGGTCACGGTGCAGGTCGGCACTTACGTGTCGGGGCCGATCGTCAAAATCAACTGCGATTTCAACACCCAGGTCAAAAAAGGCGAGGTGTGCGCGAAGATCGACCCGCGGCCCTATGAACTTACGGTCGAGCAGGCGCGCGCCAATGTGGCCAACGCCCACGCGCAACTGAAAAAAGACGAAGCGATCCTGGCCTACGACCGCGTCGAGTATCAGCGCAACCTGGCGCTGCGCAAGGAGAACGTCGTCTCGCAGGACGCCCTCGACAGCGCTCGCAGCACCGCGGCTTCGGCCGCCGCACAGGTCGAGCTCGATCATGCCGCCGTTCGACAGCAGGAAGCCTCGCTGCATTCGGCCGAGGTGAACCTCGGCTACACCGACATCATCTCACCCGTCGATGGGACCGTGGTGTCGCGCAACGTCGACGTCGGCCAGACCGTCGCGGCGAGCTTTCAGACCCCGACCCTTTTTCTAATCGCTCAGGACCTGACCCGGATGCAGGTGGACGCGAGCGTGAGCGAGTCCGACGTCGGCCCGGTGCGTATCGGCCAACGCGCCGAATTCACCGTGGACGCCTTTCCGCATCATCCGTTCATCGCCACCGTGACCCAGGTGCGCCAGGCGCCGATCACGGTGCAGAACGTAGTGACCTACGACGTCGTGTTGAGCGTCTCCAACCCCGAGCTGCTGCTCAAGCCCGGGATGACCGCTAACGCCAGGATCATTACAGCGGAGCACGAAGACGCGCTCCAGGTCCCGCTGCAGGCGTTGCGTTTCATGCCCATGGACGCAAACGCCGGGTCGCGGGGACAGGAACGTCATAGTGGCGACCACACGGGCACCATCTGGGTGCTCGACCGCAAAGCGCTGCGCGAGGTGCAGGTCGTCAGAGGCATCGACGATGGATCGTCAGTCGAGATTTTGAGCGGCAATCTCAAACCCGGCGACCAGGTGGCGATCGACGAGCGCGTGGAGGAGGCCGGAAAGAGGCCGCGCGCCGGAGACCAGCCGCACATGAGTTTTCGTCACTTCTGAGCGGCGGCCTTTCGCTTGAGGGCGCCGCACGCGCGGAATCGATGGCCGACATCGTCATAAGCCTGAGCGATCTGCACAAGACCTACCGGCTTGGCGAGCTGGAAGTGCGCGCGTTGCGCGGCGTCAGCCTCACCATCGAACGCGGCGAGTTCATCGCGATCATGGGCGCCTCGGGTTCAGGCAAGTCCACGATGATGAACATCATCGGATGCCTCGACCGGCCCAGCACCGGCCGTTACCTGCTCGAGGGCATGGACGTGGCCCTGCTGAGCGAGCCCGAGCTCGCACGCATCCGCAGCCGGCGTATCGGTTTCGTCTTCCAGAGTTTCAACCTGCTTTCGCGCACGAGCGCGCTGGAAAATGTCGAGCTGCCGCTATTCTACTCGGGCGACGTATCGCAGGGCGCCGCGCGGGCCACGGAAGTGCTGGCGATGCTCGGCCTGGCCGGTCGCGAGCGCAGCCATCCCAACCAGCTGTCGGGCGGTCAGCAGCAACGCGTCGCGATCGCGCGCGCGCTGATCAACGATCCGGCGATCCTGCTCGCCGACGAGCCGACCGGCAATCTCGACTCCGAGACTTCGCTCGATATCATGGCCACCCTGCAGCGGCTCAATCGCGGCCGCAACCTCACGATCGTGCTGGTGACCCATGACGCCGAAGTGGCCGCATTCGCCGACCGGGTGGTGATGCTGCGCGACGGCGCGGTCATCGCCGACCGCCGCCAGACGGCGCGGCCGGCGGCAGGCTCTGGTGGCGCGGCGCCCGCGGGCTCGATTGCGTCCGGGGCGGCCGCACGCCCGCAGCCCGGCAGCGCGGTGTATCATCTCGCGCAGAGGGCGCAGGCCGATACCGCTCCGCTTACGTTCGCACTCATGGCGCTGCGGGCGGCCGGACGCGCGCTCGCCCGCAACAAGCTGCGCTCGATGCTGACGATGCTCGGGATTTTCATCGGCGTGGCCGCTCTGATCGCGATGGTCGCGGTGGGCCAGGGCGCGAACCAGGCGGTCGAGGATCAGATCGCGAGCCTCGGCACCAATCTGCTGGTGGTGATGCCGGGCGCGACGACCTCGAACGGCGTACGCGCGGGGCTCGGCAGCGTATCAACCCTGACGGTCGACGACGCCGAGGCGATCGCGAAGGACGATTGGCCGGTTGCGCGCGTGAGCTATCTCGATCGCCAGCTCGCGCAGGTCGCGTACAATCGCCGGAACTGGAATACCAGCGTCGAAGGGGTTACGCCGAGCTTCCTTCCGATCCGCAACTGGACGGTGGTTGCGGGCCGGCCGTTCAGCGAGGAGGACGAGCGCACCGGCGCACGGGTCTGCCTGCTCGGTCAGACCGTGCTCACAAACCTGTTCGGCGACCACAGCGATCCCGTGGGCGCAACCATCCGGGTCAAAAACGTCGATATGCAGGTGATCGGCGTGCTCGAGTCCAAGGGCCAGTCCGGATGGGGTCAGGACCAGGACGACGTGGTGCTGATTCCGTTCAGCACCGCCGAGCGCAAGGTGCTGGGCGTGGCCGCGCCGACCTCGGCCAATCCCTCCGCCAGTCCGACGCCCAGCGTGTTGAATCCCTATGCGGCGGTGCCGACGGCAAGCTCGATCTACAGCGCGGACTCCAACGTGACGAGCCCGTTCGGCAGCGCGCCGAAGCTCACCGGCGTGGTTCACGTAATCTTCGTGCAGGCCCGGAGCGAAGCGCTCGTCCCGCGGGCGATGGACCAGGTGGTAAGGACGCTGCAGACGCGGCATCACATACAGCCCGGGCAGGACAATGACTTCGACGTGCGCAACCTGAGCGCGGTGGCCCAGGCCGCCGAGGGCAGCAGCCGCATCATGGCCCTGCTGCTGGCGACGGTCGCCTCGATCTCGCTGCTCGTCGGCGGCATCGGCATCATGAACATCCTGCTGGTCTCGGTGACCGAGCGCACGCGCGAGATTGGAATCCGCATGGCGATTGGCGCGCGCCGGACGCATATCCTGCTGCAATTCCTGGTCGAAGCGATCCTGCTGAGCGTCATCGGCGGCACCGGCGGAATCCTGGCGGGCGTCGGCGCCTCCGAGGCCATATCCTCGGCCGCAAAGTGGCCGACGCTGCTGTCGCCCGCGGCGATCGCGGGCGGCTTCCTGTTCTCGGCCGCGGTGGGAGTCTTTTTTGGCTACTACCCGGCGCGCCAGGCTTCGCTGCTGAACCCGATCGACGCGCTCCGCTACGAATAGCCCGGTCGAAATCGAGCGCGGCGCAGGCGCGAAAGGAGCTCCTGTCGAACGCGCCGACTAAGAGTTCGACCGCGCGCCCCGCGTGTGCAGCAGCTCGCGCAGCACGTAGGGCAGGATGCCGCCGTGGCGCATATACTCGACCTCTTCGGGCGTGTCGACGCGCGCCAGCACCTCGAACTCGCGCGCTTTGTCGCCGCCCGCGACGCGCACTTTGAGCTTCTGCCGCCGCTTCACGCCCGCCGCGAGGCCCTCGATTGAGTAGCTCTCGCGGCCGCTGAGCGCGAGGCTCTTGCGCGTCTGGCCGCCGGTGAACTCGAGCGGCAGCACACCCATCCCGACCAGGTTGCTGCGATGGATGCGCTCGAAGCTTTCGGCGATGACCGCGCGCACGCCGAGCAGCTGCGTGCCCTTGGCGGCCCAGTCGCGCGAGCTTCCGGAGCCGTACTCCTTGCCCGCGATGATAAGCAGCGGCACGCCGTCGCCCCGGTAGCGCTCGGAAGCTTCGAAAATCGTCGTGCGCTCGCCATCCGGCAGATGCAGGGTGAATCCGCCCTCGACACCGGGCACCAGCTCGTTGCGCAGCCGGATATTGGCGAAGGTTCCGCGCATCATCACCTCGTGATTGCCGCGGCGCGCGCCGTAGGAATTGAAATCGCGCGGCTGCACGCCATGCCCGACCAGGTACTTGCCCGCCGGAGTGTCGGCGCCGATCGAGCCCGCGGGCGAAATGTGATCGGTGGTCACGCTGTCGGCCAGCATCGCCAGCACGCGTGCGTCCCTGATGTCGCCTACCGGCGCGGGGTCGGCGCCGATATCGTCGAAAAACGGCGGCGCCTTCACGTACAGCGAATCCGCATCCCAGCGGAACAAATCGCCGGCCGGCACCTTGAGCCCGCGCCAGCGGCTGTCGCCCGCGAACACTTCGCCGTACTCCTTGCGGAACATGGCCGAGTCAATCGACGCGGCAACGGCGGCGTTGACCTCGCGCGTTGAGGGCCAGATGTCGCGCAGGTACACCGGATTACCTTGCTTGTCGTTGCCCAGCGGATCGCGCTCCGGGTCGAAATCCATCGTGCCCGCGATCGCGTAGGCGACCACCAGCGGCGGCGATGCAAGATAGTTGAAGCGCACGACCGGGTTGATGCGACCCTCGAAGTTGCGGTTACCGCTCAGCACCGCGCACGCGACCAGGTCGCCCTCCTTGACCGCGGCTGCAATCGCCTCGGGCATCGGACCGCTGTTGCCGATACAGGTGGTGCAGCCGTAGCCGACCAGGTGAAAACGCAACCGTTCGAGGTACTCGGTCAAGCCGGCGCGCGCCAGGTAATCGGTGACCACCTTGGAGCCGGGCGCGAGGCTGGTCTTGACCCACGGCTTGACGCTCAGCCCGCGCTCGACCGCTTTTTTCGCCAGCAGCCCGGCGCCCAGCATCACCGACGGATTCGAGGTATTGGTGCAGCTCGTGATCGCGGCGATCACGACCGAGCCCTGCGCAAGCTCGAAGCGCTCGCCGCCCTCGCCCGTCACCGGCACGCGATGGCCGAGCGCGCCCAGTTCGCTCGCCGCAATCGGCTGATGCGGCGCGCTCGAAGCCGCCCCGCCCTCGCCGATCCATTTGTTGATGCGGTCGGGATCGATCCCGTTGTGATTGCTCACCTCTCTGGCCAGCTCGCGGCGGAACTCGGACTTGGACGCGCGCAGGCGGACGCGATCCTGCGGCCGGCGCGGCCCGGCCAGGCTGGGCTCGACCGTGGCCAGGTCGAGCTCGAGCGTGTCGGTGAAGATCGGATCGGGCGACTCCGCGGTGCGGAACAGGCCCTGCGCCTTGCAGTAGGTTTCGATCAGCCGCACCTGCGCCTCGGCGCGGCCGGTCAGGCGCAGGTAGTCGAGCGTCTGATCGTCGACGGGAAAGAAGCCGATGGTCGCGCCGTACTCGGGCGACATGTTGCCGAGCGTCGCGCGGTCAGCGACGGTCAGGCTGCCGAGCCCGCTGCCGAAGTATTCGACGAACTTGTTGACCACGCCGCGCTTGCGCAGCATCTGGGTCACGGTCAGCACGAGATCGGTGGCGGTCGCACCCGGACGCATCGCGCCCGTGAACCTGAAACCGATAACCTCGGGAATCAGCATCGGGATCGACTGCCCGAGCATCGCCGCCTCGGCCTCGATTCCGCCCACGCCCCATCCGACTACGCCCAGACCGTTGACCATCGTGGTATGCGAGTCCGTGCCCAGCACCGTATCCGGATAGGCGAAGCCATCCCCGGAGGTGAACACGACCGGCGCGAGGTACTCGAGGTTGACCTGGTGCACGATACCGGTATCCGGCGGCACCACGCGGAAATTGTTGAATGCGCCCTGGCCCCAGCGCAGAAACAGGTAGCGCTCGCGATTGCGCTCGAATTCCGCCTTGGCATTGGCCGCGAATGCCGCGGCGCTGCCGAAGCTGTCGACCTGGACCGAGTGATCGATCACGAGATCCGCGGGCTGGAGCGGGTTGATGCGTGCGGGATCGCCGCCCAGGCGCTTGATCGCGTCGCGCATCGCGGCCAGATCGGCGACTACCGGCACGCCGGTAAAGTCCTGCAGCAGTACGCGCGCGGGCATGAAGGAGAACTCGCGCTCGCCCGGCTGCGGCTGCCATCGGGCCACCGCCTCAACCTGATCCGCGGTGACGATCACGCCGTCCTCGCGGCGGAGCACATTCTCCAGCATCACCTTGATCGAATAGGGCAGGCGCGCGAGCTCGAATCCGCGCTTCTCGAGCGCCGGCAGGCTGAAGATCGTGTACTTCCTGCCGCCGACGCCGAGCGCCGTGCGCGCACCGAAACTGTCTTTATTCATCGCTCAAGCCAGGTCCTTTCCGGAAATTGGTTACGGCGCAACCGTGAGGCCGCGCAATTGGAGCGCCGTCAACACTGCAGAATAGCGCGGCGCTTTGAATTTCTCCACGACGCGCCGCCTAAGGAAGCTCGCGCAGCACGCGGCCGTCCTGTGCGTAGAAATTCAGCCCGGCCTCGCCCTCCGCATCCACGCCGAGCAGCGCGCGCGCGCGGTTGCTGCTGTCCATCAGGCGCACCGTGGGAATGCCGTCGGTGCTGACCTCGAGCGAGAGCCGCAGCCGGTTCGCGGTGTCGTAAAGTTGCACGCTGGGCGCGCCGAGGTCGTCGACCGCGATTTGCGCGCGCGGATGGCTTTCATGGTCGTAGATCGCGAAGCGCGCCCTGCCGTCGCGGCCGACCTCGATGCGCGCGCGCGGCTTGCCCGCGGGGTCGGTCAGGACGAATTCCGACGCCGTCACCACGCGTCCCGCGGAAGCGTTGCCTTTATCCGCGTCACCCGCGGCCTGCGGCGCGGCGGCCACGGGATGCGATCGGCAAACCGCGCCGGTGATGCCGCCGCCGATCACTCCGCCGGCAAAAATCAGCGCGCCATAGAGCAGTACCGTCTTGTTCATGGGCAAGATCTGAACCGGAGCGCCCGCGCCATTGCAAGTCTTGCGCGGCCTGCATGCCAGCGCCGCCGGCCGCGGCGCGGACCCGGCGTCGAGCGACCGTTCGCTGCGCGCGCCACTATCCGGCGCGCCCGACGTCACTCCTGTAACGCGCCGGCGCCGGACCTGGAAGGCCGTCATACACCAGCGCGCGGCCGTCGGAATGAAAGCCCATCGCGGCCATCGCCCCGACTCGCGCGGAGCGGAGCGCGGCGCCGCCGTCGATCGTCTCGACTGCCAGCTTGCGCCGCAGCTCGAGCAGGGCGCCAAGTGCAGCCGAGAAGGCGTCATCATCCGGCGTGTCCATCGTCACGAGCGAGCGGCCCGCAAGGCCGAGCACCGCGCGGCCGGCGCGCAAGACGACGAAATTTCCCGCCTCGCGCGCGATACCGCATCCGTGCAGCACCGCGCCGTACGGATTGGCGGGGTCGATCGCGCTCAGCGCCACCGGCCGCTCGCGCGCCGGGTTCAAGTTGCGCACGGCGGCGAGCATCTCGAGCGCCGCGGGCAGCGCGTACTGCTCGCCCGAGAGTCCATGCACGAAGTAGCCGCGGCGAATCGATCCCGCGTATTCCATGCGCCGGAGCGCGAACGAGATTTCGTGCCAGCCGGGCGAGGCGCTCTCGAGCGCGAGCATCTCGCGCGCGACAATCCCATTGCGCTGAAGCAGCGCCTCGGCGCGCTCGCGCGCGAGATCCCGCGCCGCGCCGCGGCCATGCACGCGCGCGTCTTGCGCGATGCCGTCCGCGCCTGCGGCATCGGCTTCGACATTGGTCCTGCCCGCCGCGCCGAGCGCCGACCAGCGGCCGGTGACGCTGGTGCGCAGCCGCGCGCGCAGCGCCGCATCGTGGCGCCTGCGGCGCGTGGGACGCGCCGCCATCGCGCGCACCGCTTCGGGCGCCGACCACAGCAGGCGCAGCGGCGCAAAGCTGTCGTTGGACACGCGGCCCGCCGCGGCCAGCCGCCACAGGGCCGCGAGCGCCGCCCGCTCCGCCACCGCCGCGCGATCCGCCAGCTCGTCGAGGTACTGCGCGCCGCCGCGTGCGAGCGCGAGGAAAATTGCGCGCTCGTCGGGATCATCGAGTTCGCCCGCAGTCGCTTCCGCCGCGGCCGCCTCGATTCGTCCGCCGCTGGCGCGCCGCCGGCGCAAAAACGTGATCCGCTCCGGCGCCTCGTCGTGGCCGTCCGCGGTCGGCACTGCCGCCCAGACGATTTCGCCGCCCAGGCACAGCAGATCGAGCCATTCGCCGCGATAGCCGGGAACGCGCGCGGGCAGGATGGCGCGCTCCCAAAGTTCGGGAGCAAGCGCGATGCCCGAAAGCTGCTCGAGTACCGCGGCGACGCCGGTCTGGTCGGCGGCGATTCCCGCGCCGCCGACGTGATTCCAGCGCAGGCGAAACGCTGTGTATTCAGCGTCGCTGCAGGGCTCGGTTTCGCTGCGCAGCCGCTTGAGGGTAAGCCGATGGATCTTTTCCAGGTTGTAGCGATCGCACCATTGCTCGGTCGAAACCGCCGCGCGCGCTGCGCCGCGCCCTCGCGCGCCGCCGGACAGGGAGCGCGGGGCGGTGAAATGACCGCGAAACACCAGCCCCTTCGCTTCCAGCGCGATCAGATGCTTTTCCAGCGCCGCCGGAGCCATCCCAAGCCGCTCGCCGAGCTGCGCAACGTCGAGCGGGCCCGACGTGGCCACCGCGCGCCGCACGATCTCGCGCGCGGCCTCGTCTGCCTCGGGCGGCGGCGAAGCCGCGGCCGCGGGCGCCGGCGCCTGGCCATCGCGTTCGAAGACCGCTTCCGGATAGGCCGCCGCGAACAACGCGACATCCTCGCCTGCAACCAGCATCGCCGGCGCCCCCGCGGCGAACCGCGCGCGCACGACACGCCCCTCGCGCTCGAGCGCGCTGCTCATCGCGCCGGCGTCTCCGACGACGCGCTCGGCCAGCGCGCTCACAGCGATCGCCCCGTGCGCCCGGATCATCTCGCACAGTTCGTCGCGGTCGCGCGCGCGCCGGGCGATCGCGCGTCCGCTGACCTCGGCCTCGACGCTCGCGACCGCCTCGGCGGCGAGCATCGAGGACAGGTCCTCGGTGCGCAGCACGTCCTCGGCCATTGCGCGGTTGAGCGACACGGTGCGGCTGCGGCGATTGGCGCGCTCGCCGTCGTCGAGGAACGAGTAATCCCAGGCGAGCAGGATACGATGGGCGAAGACCGAGGGTGCGACCGCATCGACCGTGACGACGCGCACGTCATTCGCTTCGATGTCGCGCAGGAGCTGTTCGATGCGCGCGATATCGGTCGATTCGGTCAGGCACTCGCGCATCGTCTCCGCGGCGACGAAATGATCCGGCACTTCGACCGCGGGCGGACGATTCTCGAAACATGCCTCGCGCTGCGGAAAAATCGCCGCCGAGATTTCCTGTGCGCGCAGGCGCTGGATCCATGCCGGCACCTTGCGGCCGCGCGCCGAGCGCATCACCAGCAGCGCGCGCGTCGCGACGTGGCGCAATCTCACCTCGAACATCGGCGCGGCGAGCAGCGCCTGCTCGAGCGCATGACGCACCGTGCGCGCCGTCACCATCGCCATCAGCGACTCGAGCGGAAAGCTGTGCCGGGCATTGAGCGCGAGCAGCACCGCGTCGTCGATCGCCGAGGCCTGGATTTCGAAATCGAACGACTGGCACAGGCGCTTGCGAATCGCGAGTCCCAGCCCGCGATTGACGCGCATCCCCAGCGGCGAATGAATCACCACCTGCGTGCCGCCGAGCCCGTCGAAGAAGCGCTCGACCACCAGCGTGCGCCGGTCCGGTATCGCGCCGAGGGCGCCGTGGCCGCGGCGCACGTATTCGACGGCCTGGCGCGCTGCGCGCTCGTCCATCGCACACTCGGCGGCCAGGAATTCGGCCGCCGCGGCCTCGCCTTCGCGCGACATGCGCGCGAAAATCTCGCGCCGCAGCTCCGATGTTTCGTCGGAAAGCGCCGGCGAGCGCCCCGCCGCCTCGGTCTGCCAGAACGGCAGCGACGGCGCCATCCCCGGCGCCGGCTCGACCAGGAAACGATTGCGCGAAATGCCGAGCACTCGCCAGGGCATCGAGCCGAGCGCAAAGATGTCGCCGCGCGAGGATTCCTGGGCGAAGTCCTCTTCAACGTCGCCGATCCGCCGGCCCTCGGATTCGATCACAACATCGAGATTGCCGCTCTCCGGGATCGTGCCGCCCGAAGTGATCGCGGCGAGACGCGCGGCGCGGCGCGCGCGCACGCGACGACCGACGCGGTCGTAGAGAATCTTGGGCGCCGCGCCCTGGACGCGCGCGCCGAGCTCGCGCGACATCTGTTCGAGCAGAGCGGCGAGCGCGGCGCGATCGCAATCGTCGAAGTTATACGCGCCGCGCAACACGCGCAGCAGGTCGGTCTCGCCGATTTCTTCCTCTTCGGCCGCGATCGCCACGATCTGCTGCGCCGCCACGTCGCGGCATCCGCGCGGAATCTCGACTTCGTCGAGCCGGCCGTGGCGAATCGCCCGAACCGCCGCTCCGCACTCGAGCAGATCGTCGATAGTAAGCGCGAACAGGCGTCCCTTGGGTGTCGCGTCCAGGCGATGGCCCGAACGGCCGATGCGCTGGATCGCGGCCGAGATGCTCCTGGGTGAATCGATCTGGCACACGAGATCGACAGCGCCGACGTCGATGCCGAGTTCGAGCGAAGCGGTGGCGACCAGCGCGCGCAACTCGCCGCGCTTGAGGCGCTGCTCGGCCGCGAGGCGCTCGGCGCGCGCGAGGCTCCCGTGATGCGCCAGCACGGCGTCGACGCCCAGGCGCTTCTGCAGGTTCAGCGCGATTCGCTCGGCCCAGCGCCGGCTCAGCGTGAAAACCAGGGTGGTGCGATGCTCCCGCACCAGCGCCGCCACCGCGTCGTACATCGCTTCCCAATGCTGATGCGTGGCGAGCGCACCCAGTTCGGGGCCGGGTGCGATAACCCGCAGGTCCATCGCGCGCGCCCGCTCCTCGGCGCCCTCGGCGCGCACCACCTCGACCGCGCGCGGCCGCCGCGCGCCGTCCGCCGCGACTTCGAAGCCGGCAAGAAATCCGGCGAGCCGCTCGATCGGATTGAGCGTCGCGGAAAGCCCGATGCGCGCGGGACGGGGCAAGCCGTTGCCGCGCACCATCCGTTCGAGCCGCTCGAGCGTGAGCATCAGATGCGCGCCGCGCTTGTTCGGCGCAAGCGCGTGCAGCTCATCCACGATCACGTAGCGCACCGCGCCGAGACTTTGGCGAAAGCGCGGCGACGTGAGCAGGATGAACAGCGATTCGGGGGTGGTCACGAGAATATGCGGCGGCCGGCGGAGCATCGCCGCGCGTTCGCCGACCGGAGTGTCGCCGGTGCGCAGCCCCGCGTGTACTTCAAGTATTGGTTTAAGTTCAGCGGACGTCGGCCCGGATGCTACCAGCCGCTGCGCCGCCTCGCGGATGCCGACCAGCGGCTCCTCGAGATTGATGCGGATGTCGTTGGCGAGCGCCTTGAGCGGCGAAACGTACAGCACCGAGACGTGGTCGCCAAGCGCGCCGCGCTCGGCGTCGCGGAACAGCCGGTCGAGCGCCCACATGAAAGCGGCCAGCGTCTTGCCGCTGCCGGTCGGCGCGCACAGCAGTACGTCGTGACCGGGCGGCCCATCGCATTGCGCAATTACCGGCCATCCCTGTAGCTGCGCCGGCGATGGCTCCGCGAACCGTTCGGCAAACCACGCGCGCACCGCGGGATGAAAGCGCTCGAGCACCGAATCCATTGCCCGTAGTTATAGCATCCGGCTCGCCGGATCGGGCAGGCTGTCAGGGTGCATGGAGGCACAGCGCGGAATGACCTTTCCCTACCCTGTTGCGGATCTCGATCTGAGCGCTCCGCTCGATCGCTATCGCGCCGTCGTATTACCCGACTGGATCGATCTTTACGGTCACATGAACATGGCGGTGTACATGACCGTCTTTGATCAGGCGGCCGATACATTGTGCGCGCTGCTCGGAATCGGCCCGCTTTACACCGAACACAAGCTCGGGATGCTGTTCGTGCTGGAGAGTCATCTGAGCTATTCGCGCGAAGTGCGCGAGGGGGCGCCGCTGCGCGTCACCTCGCAAATACTCGATTACGACGCCAAGCGCCTGCACCTTTACCATCGCATGTATCACGGCGCGGAAGGATGGGCGGTTGCGACCAACGAAGTGCTGATGATCAACGTCGAGTATCATTCGCGGCGCACTGCCGCATGGCCGAACGAGACGATGCGGCGGCTGGAAGCGATGGCGGCGGCGCACGCCGCGCTGCCGTGGCCGGAAAACGCCGGCCGCGCAATCCGCATCAAGAACGGAAAGCTGCGTAACCAGCGCAGTTAGAGAATCCGGAAAGTTGGCTGGCTAACCCCACCCGCTCAGGCGCACCGCCGGTGCATCGCAACTCTAGGACTTCAGCAACTCCGGCAAACGCTGCGTGAATTCGCTGCGCGAAAGCGTCATCTCGAACCCGGCCTCGCGCGCCGCCCCCAGCGCTTTCAAATCGACGTGCGAGGCAAACCCGATAAGCCGCGCGGCGGGCGCCGCCGCGCGCATCGCGACCGCCGTCTCGACCGCGGGAAACACCGGATCGGCGAGATCGACAAAGATCATCGCCGGTGCCTCCTCGGCGCATCGCGCATTCGCCTCGTTCAGCGAACCCGCATACACCGCCTCGATACCGACGGCGCGCGAAACCGCGTCCACCTTGGAGCGGAAGAACAGATCGTGCATCAGGCCGAGAATTCGACTCATCGACTATCGCTCCATGAAGCGCGCGGCGGAAAACGCCGCCAGTTCGACCGCCGGCCGGCGCCCCTTGACCAGGTCGGCGATGATTTCGCCGGTAAGCGCCGAAAGCAGGATGCCGCTGCGGAAATGGCCGGCGGCCCACAGCACGTTGGGCACGCTGGGCGAGAAGCCCAGCACCGGCAGCAGATCGCGAGCGGCCGGCCGCAGCCCGGCCCAGGCCTCGCGAAAGGCCGTCGCGCCGAGCGACGGCACCATGGCCGCCGCCCCGCGCGCGATGCGCGCGAGCCCGGCGAGCGTCACGCTCTTGTTGTAGCCGGCATCTTCCATCGTCGAGCCGGCGAGCAGACGGCCGTCGCGCCGCGGCACGAGATAGCCGCGCAGCGAGAACAGCGCGGGCCCGATGGTGCCGGGGGGCGTCTCGAAGCAGACAATCTGTCCGCGCACCGGACGCAGCTTCACGCGGTCGCCCTCCAGGCCGCGAATCTCGCCCGCCCAGCAGCCCGCGGCGTTGACCACGACGTCGGCCTCGCGCCGCGTGCCGTCGTCCATGACCACGCCTTCGGCGCGGCCGGCGCGCAGCGCAATCGCTTCGACTCTTGCGCCTTCGACAAACTCGGCGCCGGCGCGGCGCGCGGCCGCCGCGTACGCCTGGGTCAGTTTGCGGTTGTCGGTGCGGCGATTGGTCGGCATATGGATCGCGTAGACGACCTCGTTCGACAGCATCGGCTCGAGGCGCCGCGCCTCGGCGCCGTTCATCTCCTCGACCGGAGCGCCGGCCTCGCGCTGCCAGCGGGCGCGACGTTCGAGCTGGACGCGTTCGTCCGCGTCGAGCGCGACGTAGAGGATTCCGGCACGATCGTATTCGGGATCGACGCCGCCGTCGCGCACCAGCCGGTCCACCACGGCCTCAAAGGTCTCGCGCGCCTTCATGCAGAAGTCGAAGAACACGCCCGGCCCATCGGCCTCCGCCTGCGGCGCGATCATCCCGGCTGCGGCCCATGAGGCCTCCTGTCCGACCCTGCCGCGCTCGAGCACGACGCACGCAACGCCTTCCGCAGCCAGACGCCAGGCGACCGAGCATCCGATGATCCCGCCACCGATTACGATCGCCCGCAATGCGCTGCGCTCCCTTGCCGGGCCTCTCGTTCATCACGCCCGCCCATGACAGTTCAGCTTAGCCGCACCGGAGCAAGCGCGAAAGGCGACCGCGCGCCCCGGCGCGGATGCAAGCGGTGGCGGAGGGTGATAAGAACGGCCGGTAACGCTCGCGTCAGGGAGGTGCCGCAATGGCCAGGCCTATGCGCGGAATCGAAACCCGGCTCATTCACGCCGGCGAGCCCGAACCGCTTATCCAGGGCGCGGTGGCGATGCCGATTTTTCAGTCGGCGACCTTCGCCTATCGCGGCGAGCGGAGCTACCACGACCTGCGCTATATCCGGCTGAGCAACACGCCCAACCATGACGTGCTGCATCGCAAGCTCGCCTCGCTCGAAAATGCCGAGGCCGCGCTGGTCGCGGGCAGTGGGATGGCGGCGATATCGGCGACGCTGCTGGCGCTGCTCGGCAACGGCGACCGCTTGATGGCGCAGGACTGCCTCTACGGCGGCACGCACGATTTGCTGACTGCCGACCTGCCCGCACTCAACATCGCAACGGATTTCATCGATGCGAACGATCCGGCGTCCTGGCGCGAGCAACTGACCGCGCGCACGCGCGCGATCTATGTCGAGACGGTGTCGAATCCACTGATGGGCGTGCCGGAGCTGAAGGCGGTGGTCGAATTCGCCGCCGCTCACGGGCTGGTATCGATCGTCGACAATACCTTCGCGAGCCCGGTGAACTTCCGCCCGGCGGAGCTGGGCTTCGATCTCTCGCTGCATAGCGGCACCAAGTATCTCAACGGGCACAGCGACATCGTGGCGGGGGCGGTGATCGGGCGCGCGCCGCTGGTCGAGAAGGTCACGCGCAAGCTCAATCACCTCGGCGGCGTGCTCGATCCGCACGCCTGCTTTCTGCTCCAGCGCGGGCTCAAGACGCTCGCCGTGCGCGTGCGCTACCAGAACCAGAGCGCACTCGAGATTGCGCGCTTCCTGGAAGCCTCGCCCAAGGTCCGCCGTGTCAACTATCCCGGGCTCGCCGCCAGCCCGGACCATCGGCGGGCGCGCGAACTGCTCGACGGCTTCGGCGGCATGCTGAGCTTCGAGCTCGAGGGCGGCGTGGCGGCGGCGGATCGTTTTATCGACCATGTCACGCTCCCCATCTCGGCGCCCAGCCTGGGCGGGGTCGAAAGTCTGATCACGCGGCCAGCGACGACCTCGCACTCGGGGATGACGCCTGCCGAGCGCGAGCGTGCGGGAATCGCCGAGGGCCTGATCCGGCTTTCGGTCGGACTCGAGACAACTGCGGACCTGATCGAAGACTTCACCCGCGCGCTCGACGCCGACTGATCGCAAGCCGAGGTCATCGACTGCGGCCGCGGCCGGGCGGGGTGAAATTTCACGCAAGTGGGAGAAATTCGCGCTCGGTCCCGAAAACTGCTAGATATAATCAGCGCCAATGCAGGGTCCGGCCCGTACCGGACTGCCGAAGCGCAGGACTGGTGGCTATACGCGTGACAGCGGGGGATTCGGCCCCAGGCGAAGCGAAAGGGACGCGCGAGTCCGATTCCAGTTCCGTCCCGACCCTGGTCACCGCGCCGGCGGCACGTGAGCACGCCCGGCTGAGCGAGATTTACACGGTCGAAAACATGATGTCGGATTGGCGGCTGCGGCTGCTCCGCGCGGGCGCGGCCCTGCTGATCGTCTTTGAGGTCCTGTACTTTCTGTTCGACCGTCTCATTCCGCCGCCGACGACGCACGCCGTCGTCGCAATACATCTGGCCGCCATCGGCGTGGCAGGGATTTTACTCGGCCTGACCTCGTTGCAATGGGCGGAGGACCGATTCCACGCTGCTTGCTTTGCGAGCCTGACCATCATCTACGGCCTGACCCTGGCGCTCTGTCTCATCGAGCACGACGCGGAGCCGTTGTTTCTCACGGTGGTGCTGAGCGTTTTGGGGGCGGCCGGACTGGCGCCGTGGTCGACAGGCTGGCAGACGGGAATCGGCGCGGTCGGTGTCCTGGCGGTTTTCGTGCAGAGCCTGGCCGCTCCGCCGGGCGAGCTCGGGGCAATAGATCGGCTGGCCGGCGTGGTGGCCGCGATCCTGCTCGGCCATTTCACGCTCACCATGCGCGGGCGCCATCGAGCGGAACTGGCGCACTGGATGGCGCGGCTGCGCGACAATCGACGCGCGCTGGCCGCCGCGCTTGCGCACGCCGCGGGCGCCCTGGCCGAGCGCGAAGCCAGCGAGTCTCGGGTCCGTGAGAGCGAGCGCATGCTGCGCCGCATCTTCGAGGCTTGCCCGGACGCGATCACGATCAAGCGCCAGCGCGACGGCCGCTATGTCGACGTCAATCACGGCTTCAGAGTCTTCGGCTATAGCCGCGAGGAGGCGCTGGGAAAGACCGCCGAGGAGCTGGGCCTGTGGGCGGATCCGAAGCAGCTTCAGGATTTCGCCCTCCGCGTGCAGGTCCACGGACACGTGCGCAACATGGAGACGCTCTGCCGCACCCGCGACGGCCATATAATCCCATCGTTGATTTCGGCATCCACGGTCGAGATCGGCGGCGAGCCGTGCGTGGTCTCCTTCGTTCGCGACATCACCCACATCAAGGAGACCGAGGCTGAGTTGATGGAGGCGCGCGAGGCGCTCGCCCGCGAGCTCGCCGAACTCAAGCGCACCGAAAAGAACCTGCGCACGGCGCGCGCCGAGCTCGGCAGCGAGGTGCGCGAGCTGCGCGCGAGCCGCCGCCAACTGCTCAAGGAAATTGCTGATCGCGAGCGCGCGCAGCTGCGCCTGCACGAGCAGGAGCGAACGCTGCGCAAGATCCTCGAAACCAGCCCGGACTCGATGACCATCAAGCGGCTCGAGGACGGCCGTTACATAGAGGTCAACAAGGTTTTCGAAGCGAACTGCCTGTCGCGCGAGGAGGCGTTGGGACGAACCGCGCTCGAGTTGAACCTATGGGCCGACCCGGCCGCCTACGCCGCGTACTGCCGCAAGCTCGACACCGAAGGCCGCGTTCGCAATATGGAGTTCGAGTACCGCGCGCGCGACGGCCAGATTCGCCCGGCGCTGGTCTCCTCTACCGTGGTGGAACTGGAGGGCGAATTGTGCGTGGTGTCGTTCGCTCGCGATATCGGCCAGTTCACGCAGGCCCGCAACGAACTGATCGCGGCGCGCGAGGCGGCGCTGGCCGCCTCCGAGGCCAAGTCGCATTTTCTCTCGGTCATGTCCCACGAGATCCGCACGCCGATGAACGCGATCCTGGGGATGGCCGATCTGCTTTGGGAAACGCCGCTCAGCACCGAGCAGCGCCGTTATCTGGACACCGTCCTCAGTAATGGCGCCTCGTTGCTCAAGCTGGTCAATAACATCCTGGACCTCTCCAAGATCGAAAGCGGCCGGCTCATCCTGGAGCACGCCGACTTCGATCTAATCGCACTGGCCGAAGACGTGGTCGAAACCATGGCCGTGCACGCGCACGAAAAGGGTCTCGACCTCGCCCTGCGCATCGCGCCCGTGCTGCCCACGGCGCTCACGGGCGATCCGTTGCGCCTGCGGCAGATCCTGATCAACCTCATCGGCAACGGAATCAAGTTTACCGAACGCGGCGAGGTCGTGCTGACGATTGAGGACGGCGCCCCTGGATCGGCCGCCGAAAGGTTGCGGCGCGGCCACAACGGCGAAGGCCCGCATCACGATCGACAGCTGGTTCGCTTCACCATCAGCGACACGGGAATCGGCATCCCGGCCGAAAAACAGGGGCTGATCTTTTCCGACTTCACCCAGGCCGACTCAACGATCACGCGCAAGTACGGCGGTAGCGGCCTGGGCCTGGCAATCGCAAGACGGCTGGTCGGCCTGATGAACGGCTCGATCGCGCTTACCAGCCGTTCGGGCGCGGGCTGCAGCTTTACCTTCACGGTCGCTCTGGAGGTGCAGCCTCGGGCAACAAATGCGACGCAGCCTGGCGCGCCGCCCGCGGTGCTCGCAGGCAAGCGCGTGCTGGTGGTCGACAGCTCTCCGGCCAGCCGCGCGATGCTCGCCGATTTGCTCGGGCTTGCCCGCATCGAGGCGGCACTCGTCTCGAGCGCCGCCGAAGCCGTGGCCGAGATCTTGCGCGCCGGCGCCGAGAATCGGAATTACGACGCATGCATGGTCGAGTTTGCGATACCCGACGCCGCACGTTTGATGTACGCGATCGAGACAACGAAACTTCAGGCCATGATCCTGATGCTCACGACGCGCGACCTCAAGGCGCAACTCGGGCAATTGCGCAAAAGCGGGCTCGCCGACGGCCGCAACCGTCGATATCTGCTCAAGCCCGTGCGCCGCGCCGAATTGTGGGACACGCTCACCGCTCTTTGCGCCGGCGAGCCGGCCGGCGCGGCCCATCGCAATGGCTCGGGCTTTAGCGGTTCGCCGGCCTACCCGGGGCACGACGCGCTGCTCCCTCCACGCGCTGCGGCGCGGGATACCGCGATGGTTCTGCGCAGGCCGCTCAGAATTCTGCTGGCTGAAGATTCGCCTGACAGCCGCCTGCTCATCGAAGCGTACCTCAAGCACACGCCCTATCAGCTCGACAAAGCGGAGGACGGCAAAGTCGCAGTGGACAAGTTCGCCACCGGCCATTGGGACGTCATCCTGATGGATATCGAGATGCCGGTGATGGACGGCTACGAGGCAATTGCTGAAATCCGCAGACTCGAGCGCGCAGACCATCGCCGCCCGACGCCGATCATCGCTCTGACCGCCTCGGCCCAGGACGAAATCGCGCGCAAGAGCTTGAAAATGGGCTGCGAAGCGCATCTGATAAAACCCGTGAAGCGCGCGCAGGTGCTCGAAGCCATCGTCAAGGCGGTTACCCCGTCGGCGGCTGATGAATCCGCGTCGCCGGGCGGCAGCGCCGAGCCGGCGCGGGCTGCAGCGTCGCCGATTGTGATCGAAATCGACGCCGATCTGAGCGAGTTGGTTCCGGGGTTTCTCGATCGCAAGCGCGCCGACGCTCGGGCCATCCTGTCAGCGCTGGATCAGGGCGATACCGAGACCGTCGCGCGCCTCGCCCACAAGATGAAAGGCGAAGGCGGCAGCTACGGCTTCGACGCGATCACCGATCTCGGTCGTGGACTCGAGCAGGCGGCCAAAGAGGGCGACTTGGACACCGCCGGACAGCTCGGCAGCGAATTGACGCAATTCCTCGAGCGGGTCGAAATCGTCTATCGACCCGCTGAGGAATAAGACCTCACTACCGCACAAGCTCGCGGAGGGGATTGAACGAAATGCCCGGCCGGATGGCCCACGCCGGGGCGGGTTAAGCCCGCGCTTTGCGCAAACGCGCTCTCCTTTCCGACGCCGGGCTTCGGCGATTGAGGTTTCGACCCGCAGCGGCCTGCGGCTTGGCCGCGACCTTGACCGCCAGCGGCTTCGCCCCCGGAGCCTCCTGCACTTGAGCCGTTTCGACCGGCGGCTGGCTCGCCGCCAGGGCGGCCTGCTCGGCCCGTGCGATACGCGCCCGTTCGACCGCTTCGAGCTTGCGCAGTTTCCATTCATGCAATCCGCGCCGCAGATACTCGGGATTCACGTCGAGCATCTCGCATACGTTGTCGAACGAGAAAACCCACTTTTTGTCTTCGAGGTTGATCCACTCTTCGGCCTCGCGGAACAGCCGCTGGCCCTTGTTGGTGGACGAGTCGATGCATTTCATGAAGCACTCGACCGCATCCTCGAGCACACTCAGCACGAGACGCTTCTCGCCCTCGAGCAGATGCTTGCGGCGCATCGCCTCGAAATATTGGATCGGCAAAAGCGTGTCGGGTTCGAACAGCCCCGGCAGCTTTTCGTCCAGTGTCTCCTTCTCTTGCATCTTCGCTCCTTGCTCCTGCCTCACCAGATCTTGTGCTCCCACCCCCCTATCCTCCTTTGGTCAGGACGCCGCATCTCGACGTCCTGTTCAGAAATTAGACGTCCTGTTCAGATAAAAGTTTCGACGCTGAATTGTTACGCCAGTTATTCGTCCTGGTTGTTTTCTTCGTAAATTTCGTTCCAAGCCATCTGAATTGCCTCGAGCCGGGGCTCGCTGGACGCCGACGCGTCGTCGTCGAACTCGTCCAAATCGGCTACCCATTGCCTCAGATCGGTGAATCGCACCTGAAGTGGGTTAATGCCCGGATGATTTTCCGATAGAATCTCGGCAATCTCCTCTGCCTGATCCCATTTCAAGCCCATTTGCCCATGTCCTCCCCGAATGCTGGAGCCGCTCGGCGGTAAACGCGCCAATTATACGATTTCCGGCGCACTGGTTGCCTAGGACAGCTCTTCAACCGACTTTTTCTCCAGCGCCTGCGCTATCGCACGATCCATAATCCTTTCGGCAAATGGCGTCGTGAGCCGGTTAAGCTCCTCGACCAGACTTGAAATGTAAGCACGATCCGTACCATGTCTAGCCCGATCCAGCTTTGACGCGCATTCCTCGATTTTTAACCGCTCGTCCGCTTCAATCAGCGAGTGGTACTCCCCAAGCTGTCTGCTCAGCGCGCCTAATAATTGAGCAGCGTCATTACGGGCCGCGATCAGCATCCGCTGCTCCAAATCCTGCTCGCCCAGGTCGATCGATTCCTCGAGCATTCGTTCTATTTCGTCGTCTGTCAAACCATAGCTCGGTTTAACATCAACAGAGTGCTCGCGGCCGGTTCGCTGGTCACGCGCGGTAACATTTAGAATCCCATTAGCGTCGATTAAAAACGTCACTTCGATCCGCGGCAGACCCGCCGGCTGCGGCTCGATGGGTCCGAGTTTGAATCGCGCCAGCGACCGACAATCGGCAGCCAGTTCACGCTCGCCCTGAAGCACGTGGATATCGACGTGGGTCTGATTGTCCACGCCGGTAGTAAACCCTTCGGTCACACTGGTCGGGATGGTGGTGTTGCGATGAATCAGGCGCTCCATCAAGCCGCCCATGGTCTCGATACCGAGCGAGAGCGGAACGACGTCGAGCAGCAGCATGTCGCTCCTGGAGCCCATGAGAACGCCCGCCTGCACCGCAGCGCCCAGCGCGACCACGTGGTCGGGGTCGAGTGAGCATAGCGGCTCGCGTCCAAAAAGCTCGGCCACGCGCGCCCGCACCAGCGGCATCCGTGTCGAGCCGCCGACGAGCACGACCGCCGCCACCTCGTGGGCGCTCAAGCCGGCGTCGGCCAGCGCCATCCGGCAGCGCTCGAGTGAACGCTCGACCAGCGGGCCGGCGAGGCCTTCAAACTCGACGCGGGTTATGGTCCTGCGCACCTCGCGGTCCGGCAGGCGCAGCGTCATCTCGGCCTCGTCGTGGGCGCTCAAGTGCTTCTTGGCAGCCTCGGCGGCGCCGCGCGCGCTGTTCCATATGTGGCGATCGAGCCGCATCTGTGGCGCAACGTCCTCAAGCAGCAGGTCGACGAGCAGCCGATCGAAGTCATCGCCCCCCAGATGCGTATCGCCGTTGGTCGCCAGCACCTCGAAGATGCCGCCCTCGATGTTGAGGATCGAGATGTCGAAGGTGCCGCCGCCGAGGTCATAGACCGCCACGCGGCCTTCGGCGAGCTGGTTCAGTCCGTAGGCGAGCGAGGCGGCGGTCGGCTCGTTGACCAGCCGCACCACCTCGAGGCCCGCCAGCCGCCCGGCGTCCTTGGTCGCCTGGCGCTGGCCGTCATTGAAGTACGCCGGCACCGTGATCACCACGCGCTCGACCGGCTCGCCGGTCGCGGTCTCGGCGCGCGCCTTGAGCGCGCGCAGTATCTCGGCGGAAATCTGCGGTGGCGTGAACGTGCGCCCGCCGATCGCGAAGCGGACCGCCGCTCCGGAAAAGTCGGCGAAGCTATAGCGATGGCGGTCCTCGGCCGCGACTTCGGCGCCGCCCAGACCCATGTAGCGCTTGACCGAGCGGATGACCGCGCCGGCCTCGCCGCCTTCAAAGCCGACAGCATGGATGCGCCCGTCGCGTTCGACCGTCAGATGCGGCTCCATCGCGATCGCGCGCTCGCCGACGAAGGTTTCGCCCCGCGGCGCGATCGCGACCACCGAGGGCAGCAACGGATTGCCGGTTTCGGCGTCCGCGAAGATCCTCGGGCGGTCACCGTCCATCATGGCGATGAGGCTGTTGGTGGTTCCGAGGTCGATGCCGAATATGCGAGCCATAAATAAGCTGCGCCGGCCGCGGGTGCGCGGCGCGGTGCGATAGATTTTTCCTAGCCGGCCAATCCGGCCGGCGCGCCTTCCAGCGCGCGGTCGACGTCACGGGTGAGCGTGCGCAAATAAGCGATCGCGGAAAGCGCGGACTTCAATCCATTGAGCAGCACCTGACGCTCCCCCGTCCCCTCGTCCCAGCGCGCGAAGTTGCGCTGCAACTCCTCCTGCGTCGTGGCGATCGAATTTTCCAACTCGGCGCGCCGCTCTCTCAGCGCCGCGCCCAGGGCATCGGCGCCGCCGTCGCGCGCGGCGCGCAACTCGGCGAGTTGTTCCTGCACCTCGAATACGGTCTCCGCGAGCGCGGCCGGCACGCGCTGGTTGTTCTCAGCCAGCTTTTCGCCGTTCAGCTCGAGCCAGTAGCGGCCGCGGCTTATTGGATCGCGCAGCGTGCGATAGGCGCGCGTCAGAAGCGCCGTGCTGTTGAGGCTCGCCCGTCTCACCGCCGGCGCCGCCGACGCGAAGCGGTCCGGATGAATTCGGCGTCCGGTCTCATGATAGATCCGTTCCAGTTCGCGGGCGTCGAGGCGGAGCTTGCGCGGCAATCCGAGCGCGGCGAACAGATCGAGCTCAACCCCGAGCGGGGCGCCGCACTTCTGGCAGAACAGCCGCGGCTCGCACGGCCGCGCGCATGAGGGGCATTGCACCATCGCTGCGTCTACACTCCCGCGTCGTCATACGACGAACGACTCTCCGCATCCGCACGTACGCTTGGCGTTGGGATTGACCACCTTGAAGCCCGAGGACATCAGTTCCTCGGAGTAGTCCAGTTCCGAGCCGTTGAGGTAGAGAAAGCTCTTCTTATCCACGATGAGCTGCGCGCCGTCGCGCTCGAACACCTTGTCGCGCTCCCTGGCGCCGTCGAGTTCCATGCGGTACTGGAGCCCCGAGCAGCCGCCACCCACGACCTTGACCCGCAGACCCATGCCGGGCTTCTCGGCGGCGAGCTGTTTGATCTTGTTAACCGCGTTTTCCGAAAGCGAGATCATCGACTAATCGCAGCGTCCGGCGCAACGCCTCAGCCCCGCGCGCGCTGGTCTGCGATCGCTGCTTCGCCTGCCGCCTGGCCGCCGGCCTGTACCGACCCGCCTGCCTTGCGACTGCGCCAGTCCGTTATCGCCGCCTTGATCGCATCCTCGGCCAGCACCGAGCAATGGATCTTCACCGGCGGCAGATTGAGCTCCTTGACGATCACGGTGTTTTTGATCGCCATCGCCTCGTCGATATGCTTGCCCTTGACCAGCTCGGTCACGTAGCTCGACGACGCGATCGCGCTGCCGCAGCCGAAGGTCTTGAAGCGCGCATCCTCGATCACGCCGGCGTCATTGATGCGCAATTGCAGCTTCATCACGTCGCCGCACTCGGGCGCGCCGACCACGCCGGTGCCGATGCCCGGCTCGTCCTTGGCGAAGCTGCCGACGTTGCGCGGATTATTGTAATGGTCGAGAACCTTGTTCGAATAAGACATCGCTTCCTCCAGTCGCCCGGCTCGAGCTATGCCCGCCAGTTGACGGATTTCAGGTCAATTCCCTCGCGCGCCATCTCGTACAGCGGCGACATCTCGCGCAGCCGCTTCACTTCGCGCGACACCCGCTCGGTTACAAAATCGACTTCTTCGTCGGTATTGAAGCGGCCCAGGCCGAAACGGATCGAGCTGTGCGCGAGTTCCTCGTCGGTGCCGAGCGCGCGAATCACGTACGACGGCTCGAGCGTGGCCGAGGTGCAGGCCGAGCCCGAACTTACCGCCACGTCGTTGATTCCCATCAGCAGCGATTCGCCCTCGACGTAGGCGAAGCTCACGTTGAGATTGCCCGGCAGCCGCTCGGTCGGATGGCCGTTGAGGTAAACTTCGCCCAGGCGCTCGAACAGGCCCGCCTGCAGCTTGTCGCGCAGCGAGCGCAGCCGCGCGCCCTCGGGTTCCATCTCGCGGCCCGCGATTTCGCACGCGGCGCCGAAGCCGACGATTCCGGGTACGTTGAGCGTGCCCGAGCGCATGCCGCGTTCGTGGCCGCCGCCATCGATAATCGGCGTGAGCCGCACGCGCGGCCCCTTGGAACGCACGTAAAGCGCGCCGACGCCCTTGGGGCCGTAAAGCTTGTGCCCCGACATCGCCAGCAGGTCAATGCCGTCGCGCTCGACGTCGACCGGGATCTTGCCGACGGCCTGCACCGCGTCGCAATGGAAGATGACGCCGCGCTCCTTGGCGATGCGGCCGATTTCGCGAATCGGATGAATGGTGCCGATCTCATTGTTGGCGTACATGATCGAGATGAGCACGGTCTTGTCCGTGATCGCGTTGCGCATCGCGTCCGGATCGACCATCCCGTACTTGTCCACCGGCAGATAGGTGACCGTCGCCTTGCCCGCGCGCTCGAGCGCGCGGCAACTATCGAGCACGGCCTTGTGCTCGGTCACGCACGTGACGATGTGATTGCCCTTGTCCTTGTAGAACTCGACGACGCCTTTGATCGCTTCGTTGTCGGATTCGGTTGCGCCGCTGGTGAAGATGATCTCCTTGGATTTGGCGTTGATGAGCGCGGCGAGCTGGTTGCGCGCCTTGTCCACGGCCTCTTCGGCTTCCCAACCGAAGCTGTGATTGCGACTGGCGGCGTTGCCGAACTTGTCGGTGAAATACGGCAGCATCGCCTGCAGCACACGCGGGTCCACCGGCGTGGTCGCGTGATTATCCATGTATATCGGCAGCTTGACCATCGAATCCCGAAGCCTCTCACTCCCTGTGCAAAGCGCAGATAAACGCCATAAGCCTCGCCATCTTCCGATTGTGGACTTACAAGGTCGAATATAGAGCTTAACCCTCATGCTGTCAAATCGATCATAAGCGACGCGTCCGTTTGTCCGCCGTCAGATATAAGACCAGAGCGCGGATGTCGCAGCCTTACCGAAAGGTCAGAAGGACAGAGGCCAACGCTCCGGAGGGCCGGCCCGCAGAGGCAAGCCGTCCTGGGCTGCTGCGCGACGAATTCGGTCGCGATCGGGGGCGCGCAACATCTCAGGGCAATCGTGTCGTCGCGGCGACCGGGTCGAATCGCGGTCGTGAATCGTTCCAACACAATCGTTCCAACACAATCACTTCTTTCGCAGAGGTGATCATATTAATATATTTGTAACACGCGCGAGCCTCGCGTAAGTTGTCCGGCCGCGAAAGGTTCCAAAATTCAAGCGACTGACTGCCAATACCAGAAAGCTTTCGATGACCAACACGCCTGCACCGAAGAGTCCTATCGCCAACCGCGCGCTCACCGAATGGGTGGACGAGGTCGCCCGCCTGACCGGCCCGGACCGCATCGAATGGTGTGACGGCAGCCGGGCGGAGCGCCAACGGCTGTACGGCCGAGCGCTCGCGAGCGGGGCGCTGATCGAGCTTAATCAGCGAAAACGCCCGGGCTGCTTTCTTCACCGCTCCAATCCCAACGATGTCGCGCGTTCCGAGGACCTGACGTTCATCTGCTCGCGTAACAAAGACGACGCCGGGCCGACCAATAACTGGGCGGCGCCGGATGAGATCTACGCCAGGATGCGTCAATGGTACCGCGGCGCGATGCGTGGCCGCACCATGTACGTCATCCCGTATATCATGGGACCGGCGAACTCGCCCTTCGCCAAGGTCGGGATCGAAGTGACCGACAGTGTGTATGTCGCGCTCAACATGGGCTTCATGACGAGGATGGGCGCGGTCGCGCTCGAGATGCTGGGCGACGCCGAGGACTTCAACCGCGGCCTGCATTCGACGCTCGACAACGACCCCAAGCGCCGCCTCATCTGCCACTTCCCCGAGGACAACACGATTTGGTCGGCAGGCAGCGGCTACGGCGGCAACGCGCTGCTTAGCAAGAAATGCTTTGCCCTGCGGATCGCGAGCTGGCTCGGCCGGACCGAGGGCTGGCTCGCCGAGCACATGCTGATCCTGGGCCTTGAGAGTCCGCAGGGCGAGACCTTCTACGTCGCAGCCGCCTTTCCGAGCGCCTGCGGCAAGACCAACCTCTCGATGCTGACGCCGCCGCCGGCGTTTCGCGGATGGCGCGTGACCACGGTTGGCGACGACATCGCGTGGCTGCGCGTCGGCGCGGACGGCCGGCTGTGGGCAGTCAACCCCGAAGCCGGCTATTTCGGCGTCGCGCCGGGCACCAGCGCGCACTCGAATCCCAACGCGATGAAGATGGTCGAGCATGACACCATCTTCACCAACGTCGCGGCCACGGCCGACGGCGACGTGTGGTGGGAAGGGATGGGCGTCGATCCGCCGCAGGATCTCCTGGACTGGCAGGGACAACCCTGGCGCAAGGATTCCGGCAAGCCCGCGGCGCATCCGAACAGCCGCTTCACCACGCCGATGCGCAACAACCCGGCGCTTTCGCCACGCGCCGACGATCCGCGCGGCGTGCCGATCTCGGCGATCATTTTCGGCGGGCGGCGCGCCTCGACCGTGCCGCTGGTACTTGAATCGTTCGACTGGCGCCACGGCGTGTACATGGGCGCGACCATGGGCTCGGAGACGACCGCCGCCGCCACCGGCAAGGTAGGCGTGGTGCGGCGCGACCCGATGGCGATGCTGCCGTTTTGCGGCTACAACATGGGCGACTACTTCGGCCACTGGCTCGCGATGGAGCGGCGCCTGACCAACCCGCCGAAGCTGTTCATGGTCAACTGGTTCCGCAAGGACAGCGACGGCCGTTTCCTGTGGCCCGGCTACGGAGAGAATATCCGCGTGCTGAAGTGGATCGTCGATCGGGTCAACGGACGTGGCACCGCCGAACGTTCGCCCGTGGGCATGAAGCCGGAGGCGGGCGCGCTCGATCTCGCGGGGCTCGAAATCAGCCCGGACTCGCTGCGCCAGGCGATGGCCGTAAAGACGGCGGAGTGGACGGCCGAGCTCGACTCGCAGCAGGAATTTTTCAAACGGCTGGGACCGAGCGTGCCCGCCGCAATCCACGAGCAGCGCAAGGCCGTGCAGGAGCGCCTCGAGGACGCGTAGCCGGCGCCTGCGGATTTTCGTTCAGCTCGAAAACGGCCCCGGGAACTCGCGGTCGAAGCGCACGACCAGTGGTGTGCGCTCGCTGCGCAGCGACTTGAGTGCGGCCTCGCGCGTGCGCTCGAACTCACGCTCGAGCCAGGGCGCAAGCCGCGCGAGCAGCGCCGCCGGATCGTTCGTGGCCACGGCGTCCAAACCGGCGCGTGCGATCTCGCAGATGAAGCCGACGCGTTCCAGCCCGTCCGCGCGCTCGCAGCTCAAGGTGAGCGAAATCTGTTCGGCGCCAACCGCCGCGGGCGCCGCGAGCGTCAGCCGATAGACGCCGCGCGGCGTGTTGAGCCGAAGAGCCGCCAAGTGATCGCGCGCTCAGGCCGCGCGGGTGACCGCCCCGCGTCCGCGGCCGCGCGCCTTGCCCTCCCAGAACAGCACCACCGGACCAGCGATATAGATCGACGAATAGGTGCCGGTGATGAAGCCGACCAGCAGGGTGAACGCCGACGGGCGCAGGATCGGGCCACCCAGCGCGAGCAGCGCGATCAGCACGGCGATCGCGGTGCCCGAGGTGAGGATGGTGCGCGAGAGCGTCTCGTTGATCGCCCGGTTCATGATGACCGCGATTGGCTCGCGCCGCCGCTTGGTCGCATCCTCGCGGATGCGATCGGACACGATAATCGTGTCGTGCACCGAGTAGCCGATGACCGTGAGCAGCGCGGCGAGCGTCGTGAGATCGAATTCCAGGCGCGAGATCACCAACGCGCCCACCACCACCAGCACGTCATGGACGAGTGCGATTACCGCGCCGGCGCCGAAGCTCCAGCTCACGCCGCGGAATTGCCAGGCGATGAAAATGCCCATGAAGATGGTCGCGAAGATGACCGCCATGAAGCCGTCGCGGCGCAGATCATGGCCGACCTTGGCGCCGACGGTCTCGACGCGCAGCACCTGCGCCGCGCCGGGCCCGTAGGTTTTATCGAGCTGCCCCTCGAGCTTTTTGCCCAAACTGCCGACGTTCTTCACCTTTTCGAAGCGCACCAGGTACTGATGGCGATCCGAGGCGCCGAAGTCCTGAACCGTAACCTCGCCGAGACCCATCGGCGCCAGCGCGCTGCGGATATGAGCGCCGTCGGTAGCGGTCTTGAACTGCAACTGCACGACACTGCCGCCGACGAAATCGACGCCGTAGTTCAATCCGACGGTTATCAGAAGGATGATGGACGCGAGATTAATGAGCGTGGAGAGCGCCACGAAGAAGTAGCGCTTGCCGACAAAATCGAGATCAATGTCGGGACGAATGATCTGCAAGGACATCGGTCCTGTGTTGCTCCTTCGCCGCCCGCGCTTGCGCGCGCTCAGCCTCCGCATCCGGCCGCAGGTGCGCGCCACAACAACCCGCCGCGGATGCACGCGGCCTCTCCCTCACGGCGATGGCGGCTCGATGCCGATAATAAAAGCACAGGCCGCGCCCTCGCGCCATCGCGCGCCCAACACCGTGACGGCGCAGGCGGGCGCGGCCGGGAACGCGCGGCGCTACGCCGCCACGGTGCGGGTCTTACCGCACTTGCCGCACTGATTGTTCTGATTGTTGGGGTCTTCGCTCAGGCCGTCGTCGAGCGAATGGCAGACCTTGAGACAGCGGGCGCAGATGAAGTAGATGCCGTCGATGGTCTTGTTGATGCGTTCGCGGTTGAGGATGCGCCCCTTGAGCTTCTCGATGCGGATGCCGAGCAGATCCTGGTACTGGCGCTTGATCTTGCGCCGACCGGCTTCGTCCTTGGGAAGATCCGCATCTTCCTCGGCCTCCTCGGCGGTATCGACGAAACTGGGATACAGGCCGCGTTTGGCGGTTTTGCTCTTGCGAGTCCGGGCCATCGCTCGTTCCCCCCTACCCTCTAGCGCGTGCGCGCGACATAGCCGCAGTTCTTCTCGCATACCAGGAAGAACCCCCGCCGGCCGTACCCGGCGTACATTGTGACCTTGCTCTCGGCGCCGCAACTTGGGCAGATGTGCTTGTAGCTGAGGTCCCGGCTTTTCTCGGCGGTCTTCGCTTTCTTCTCGGCCATTGCGGATGTTGCTCACTTCCTTCGAATTGTTTTGCGAATGGTTTCGCTGGGATGGATTGGCGAACGGGACAACGGGCTAAACGCCAGTGATGGATACGGGTGATGTGAATGCCGCCGTCTCGTCCATGGAACAGCGCTTCGACAAGCGAAGTATAGCATCAGGGTAAACGCGCCAAAACCGCGCCGTCAATATATCCGGCGGACGAAATCCGCAGCGCACGGGCGCGCGCTCGCGGTGCAGCACGGCCCGCTGTTCGAGACGGGGCCGGTTGCGCGCGCGGCGTCGAGCGTCTAAGCGTTAAGCGCTTGGACGCGCAGCTCAAACTTAACGACGCCGTCATCTTCGTCGACCGCAAGGGCCGCCGCTATCTGAAAATGCTGCGCGCCGGCGTGCGAATTCGCATCCGCGGCGAAATTTCCGCCGAGGAACTGATTGGTCTCGAGGAAGGCTCGCGCGTGACGCTCAGCACCGGCGAAGCCTATCTCGTGCTGCGTCCGACCTATGCGGACCTCATTCCACATCTGCCGCGCCAGGCCCAGGTCATCTATCCGAAGGACACCGGACCGCTGCTCATCTGGGGCGACGTGTTCCCCGGCGCAACCGTAATCGAGGGCGGCGTCGGCGCCGGCGCGCTCACGATCGCGCTGCTGCGCGCGGTCGGCCCTGCCGGCCGCGTCATCTCGTATGAGCTGCGCGAGGACTTCGCCGCGGCGGCGCGCCGCAATGTCGCGGCCTTCTTCGGCGAAGCGCCCAACTGGACGCTCAAGCTCGGTGACCTGTACGCGGGCTTTGACGAAACCGGGGTGGATCGCCTGTTCCTCGATCTGGCCGAGCCCGGACGAGCGCTCGGCGTGGCCGCGCGGGCGCTGCGCGCGGGGGGCGTGCTGGTATGCTACGTGCCGACCGCGATCCAGCTCGGCGATACGGTCGGCGCGCTGCAACGCGATCGCGGCTTCGCGGAGATCGAATCGTTCGAGATCCTGCTGCGCAACTGGCACGTCAAAGGCCTGAGCGTACGCCCGGTGCATCGCATGGTCGCGCACTCCGGCTTTATCATCGTTGCGCGCCGGCTGGCCGCGTCTGCCCCGAACGGCTTCGAAGCATCGCCCACAGCCGATACCCGACCGGGCGGCGGATCGGACGCGGAGCCGGCCGATGAAGTGAACGACGCGGAAAATTCCGACGACGAGCCGCGTTAGATCCGCAGAGCGATCGCGCGGTCGCGGGATTGCGCGCCCCGGTTGGCCGCGCTCAATGTCCAAACAGCGAGCCCAGGAAGCTGCCGATCGCGCCCATCACGCCGTTCCTTGCGGGCGTGGGCTCCGCGCCCGGCGATGCCGCAGCATCCGGCGATGACGGGCTCGTCGCGCCGCCGCCGGCGACCAATGTCGGAGGCGGCGCGGTCAGGCCGCCGTGCAACGGACAGATCTGCGTCGGCGCGGTTCCCTCGAGAAACGGGAGCATGGCCGTGCGCGGGCATGCGCCGGTCGCAAGCCCGCCGCTTTGCGGGTCGATGGCGGCCATGGAAATGCCGGAGGGAATCTTGAATCCCGGCGAGGCCGGCGGCGTCACGTCAAGCATGAAGCTCACCCATGCCGGCAGCGCCGCCGCGGCGCCCGAGGCGCCGAGGCTTTGCGGATGGTCGAATCCCACCCACACCCCGCAGACCACGCGCGGCGTGTAGCCGATGAAGTAGGCGTCGTGAAAGTCCTGCGTGGTGCCGGTCTTGCCCGCCGCCGGAAAGTCCAGGCCCATCCTGATCGCACCGGCGCCGGTCCCCCATTTGAGCACCTGTTCCAGCGCGCCGGTGATGAGATAGGCGACCTGCGGGCTCATCAACTCGAGCTGACGCGGTGCGTGCTGGTAAATGAGATGGTCGTTCGCATCGTACACCGCCTCGAGCGCGTAGGGCGGCCGCGATACGCCCGCGGCGGCAAAGGCCTGGTAAGCGCCGGTCAGCTCGAGCAGCGTGGTCTCGGCCGCGCCGATCGAAATCGGGAGCACCGCGGGCAGATCCTCGTCGATGCCCATTTCGTGCGCGGTCGCGACGATCGACGGCGGCCCGAGCAAACTTCCGACGTACGCCGTCGGCACGTTGAGCGATTCGACCAGCGCCTCGACCACCGTCACCGTGCCCTGGTAGGTGCGCTCGTAGTTGACAGGAGTCCATCCGTTGAATGACATCGGGCGGTCGGGCAGCAGCGAGGCCAGGGTGAGCGCATGGCCATTCGGCGCGCGCGCCGGATCGAGCGCGGTGAGGTAGACAATCGGCTTGAAGGCCGAGCCGGGCTGCCGCTCCGCCTGGGTCACGCGGTTGAACTGGCTCGCCGAGTAATCGCGCCCGCCGACCATCGCCAGGATCGCGCCGGAGCGCGCGTCGAGCGCAAGCAGCGAGCCCTCGAGCCGTTCGTCGCGCGCCTGGCGGCGCAGATGCGGATGCTGTTTCTCGAGCCGCTCGAGATTGGATTGCACGCTCTCGGTCGCCGCCTGCTGCATCTCGGGGTCGAGCGTGGTGTAAACCTTGAGCCCGGCGAGGTTGCCGTTGAAGCCGGGGATGCGCTCGACCTCGGATATAACGTAATCGGTGAAATACGGCGCGCGGCGCAATCCGGGCGCCCGCGCGATCAGGATCGGCTGGGCGACGGCCTGGGCGTATTGCTCGCCATCGATCGCTCCCGCGCGACGCATCACCGCCAGCACGATGTCGCGCCGCGCCCGGCACGCGTCGGGATGACGGCGCGGATCGTACAGACTTGGCGCCTGGATCATCCCGATCAGTATCGCCGCCTCGCCCGGCGTCACCTCGTGCAGGTCCTTGTTGAAAAAATAGCGCGCCGCCAGCGGCAACCCGACAATCGGCGTGCCGTCGTACGCGCCCATCGGGACGTCATTGATGTAGCGTTCGAGTATCTGCTTCTTGCTCAGGCGGATTTCGATCACCAGCGCGACCGCCAGCTCGCGCACCTTGCGCGTGAAGGTGCGCTCGCGGCGATCGATAAAGGTGCGGGCAAGCTGCTGGGTCAGCGTGCTCGCGCCCTGGGCCAGACGATGCGAGCGCAGGTCCGCGATCGCCGCTTCGACCATGCGCACCGGATCGAATCCGGGATGGTAGTAGAAATAGCGATCCTCGGTGGCGAGCAGGCCGCGCACCAGGTAGGGCGGCAAATCGTTCAACTGGACTTCGACTCGCTCGGGCGGCGCTCCAGGCAAGAGCCTGCCAATCACCTCGGGCTCGAGCGTGGCCTCGGGCAGCGCGGTGCCGAAGGAATCGGCCACGCCCTCGACCGTGGCGCCCGCGAGCGTCAGATGGACGAGCGCCGCCGGGCGTTCGCGAATCCCCTCGCGGAAAGAGCGCAGATAGATCGTCACGCGGCCCGGGATGAGAGCGTACTCGCCCGGATGCCCCGGTTGAGTGACGCGGCTATAGCTCAGGCGCTCGAGACGATCGAACAGATGAAGCTGCGTGAGATCGTCGCCACGCGCGATCCGTAACGGCGCCGAGTAGACGGCCGAAGTGAGCGCCTGCCGGCGCTGCTCGATGAGCGCCGCAATATCGCCGTAGAGCTGAGCGAGGTAAAAGCCGGATCCGAAGAGCAGCAGCAGGCCCGCGCCCGCTGCTGCGCGTCGCGGCCCGATGCGCCTCAGTATTCGCCCCAGCCGGCCCGCCGCCGCTTTTCCTCTCGTCCGCCTGCCTGCGCTAGCCATCCCCGGTAGCTTGTTCTCCGCCGGACGCGCGGTTCCGGCCCGAACCCGCGTCCACCTGCGAGTATATCGCGTCCGGACGGGCGCAGGCGATGCGGCAAGACGGGTGCGCGGGGCCGGGCGCCGCCATGGCGGCGCCCGGCCCTGCGCAGCCCGGTCCGTGGCGGTCAGCGCAGCGATCGAGGACAAGCGAGCGCTAGGCGCGGACCGCGCCGACGCGGATAGCGCCGCGGCGCTGGCGCGCGAACTCGCCTGCGAGTGCGCGCGCCAGCGCCATCGCACCCAACCCTTCGCATTCGCCAATCGCGATCACCGGCGCGCCGAGACGCCGGCGCACCAGCTCGAGCGCGCGCCGTTGCGCCCGCGCGCGCGCGAGCTGGTTGCGGGCGAGTGCGGCGAGCCGCTCGAAATGCGCCGCGCCCGCGCCGGCGCGCTGCGCCATCGCACGCTCCAGGCGCCCCACCCCGCGCGCATCGAAGCCCGGCGCACGCATCCGATTCATCACGATCGCCCCGACATGCAAGCCCATCGAGGCGATTTCCGCGTAAGCCTCCAGCGTCTCGCTGACGGCAAACGCTTCGGGCGAGGTCACCAGCACCACCGCGCAACGCGCCGGATCGCGCAGCAGCTCGGCCACCCGCTCGGCCGTGCGCCCGACGATTGCTCCACCGAAGGTTTCATGCGCCGCAAGCGGCATCCGCAGCACGTTCAACGCCTGTCCGGTCGCCGGCGCGTCGAGCACAACCAGGTCCCACGGCTCGGCCGGCGGACGGTACTCCAGCTCGTGATAGATTTTCCCCACCATGATCAGGTCGCGCAGCCCGGGCGCCGCCTCGACGAAATAGCGATAGATGCCGCTATGGACGATGGCCTTGAGCATCGCCCGGCTCGGCACAACGGTCGCCAGGTACTCCTCGAGCTGAAAAGCGCCGTCGAGCACCGCAGTCCATACACCCGGCGCCGCTTCGGCCGCGACCAGCGAGGGTTTGCGGCCGAGCGTCGCCGCCAGCGCGCCCGCGCGGTCGTACTCGATCGCCAGCACGCGGCCCGAATCGGCCGCGCGCAGCAGAGCGAGCGCCGCGCTCACGCTCGTGCGCCCGACGCCGCCTTTGCCCATGACGATAAGGGCGCGGCGCTTCAGTAGATCGTCGATCATGCAATCGCCAGTCGGGCCCGCCGCGTGGCCGGCGGACGCAACATCGCGGCGCATCGCTAGAGGAAACGCCGACCCTGCCGCTCGTCGGGAAGATCGAGCCCGAGGGCGGTGAGCTTGCGGTCAACGTACTCCTTGTAGGCGGAGCGGATTTCGGAGTTGCCGACGCTCTTGAGCCCCCATTCGATGAACCGCGGAGTATTGGGCGAATCCGAACGGCCGAACATGTCGAGCGCCGCCGAGTACCATTTCGCAAGCAGCGCCTGGACCAGCGCGCGACCGCGGCGCTCGGCGCAGAGCGCGCTCAGAAAATAGTATCCCATTTCCGAGTGTCCCAACTCGTCGCGTTCGACCGTGCGGGAGATTTTGCGCAGCGGAACGTAGCTAGATTCACGCCAGTCGCGCGCGTGAAACGCGCCGTTCAAGTCGATCAGAAAATGGAACAGCGCATCGTCGGCCCAGGTTTCCTTCGGCAGATGGAATGCGTAATGCGCGTAAGGGACGTCGCGCAACGCGAAGTCAGGGTCGAGGCCGACCGCGATCCGATGAAACATAATCGCATGCTTCAGTTCTTCGGCGAGGTACTCCGACTTGATCAGCCGCGCGCCAGCGTCAGGCGCCATCGTCTCCGCGATTTCGATGCATGTGCCCATCAGGCCGAGAAAGCTCTTGTTGCCCGCGCGCTCGCCCTCATGGCGCAGCATTTTCATCAGGAGCGCGCGATAATCGGGCGGCAGTTCGTCGCCTTCGTCGAAGTTATGCTCGGGCCGGCTTACTTTGCATGACAGGTCAGGAAGCGGATCGCCCGCGGCATAGCTTGCGGTCCAGAACGGCCAGAGACCGCCGCCGCGCGCGCGTTCGGCGCGATCTTCCGTTTCCTCGGTCGCTGAGTCCCGCCGGGCTGCGGCATGCTGCTCGTCAAGCGCCATAATGGGTTGACCTCTCTGTCGGCTCAGCCTATCGCGGCGGGTGCGGCTCAGGCAAAACGGGCCAATGCGGCCGCGGCGCGCGCCGGATCGATTTCGCGTGCGCGCGCTTTCTGAAGCCCGCACGCGCATCCGGCAACGCCCGCCGCATAGAGTTCGAATTCTCCATCGACCAGCTCACGCGCCATCGCCGGCAGCAGTTTGTCGCCGACGCATCCGAGCGCCGCGCCGCATCGCGCGCACCGCAGCCGATAGTAAGTGCCGTAGGTGGCGACACCCTCGACCGTTATCCCGACCGCCGCGTACGCGTCGTGAATTTCGTCCAGGATTGAGTTCATGGCGCCCGCCGCGGCCGCGCGCCGCCGGCTTCCGTCACCGGCGCTGAGGATTCGCACTTAAGGCGCGCCGCGATATCCGCGCGCAAATCCTTCTTCGAAATTTTGCCCACGGCGGTCATGGGAAAGCGCTCGACAATCTCGAGCCGCTCGGGAATTTTGAAGCGCGCGATACGGCGCTCCTCCAGGTGGCGCGTCAGCTCGGCGAAGGTCAGGTGCGCGCCGGGCCGCAGCACGACGTAAGCGCACGCGCGCTCGCCCAAAATCGCGTCCGGCATCGCTACCACCGACGCATTGAGCACCGCCGGATGCGAGAGCACCAGGTCTTCCACTTCTTCGGCGCTGATTTTTTCGCCGCCGCGGTTGATTACGTCCTTGCGCCGTCCCTCGACGATCACATTGCCGCTCGGATGCATCCGCACAAGGTCGCCGGTGCGATAGAAGCCGTCGGGCGTAAACGCGATGCGGTTGTGCTCCGCGGCGCGATAATAGCCGCGCGGCGTATAGGGGCCACGGCACAGCAGTTCGCCGATCTCGCCGGGAGCGACCTCGCGGTCGTCGTCGCCGACGATGCGCAATTCGTCGTGCTCGCAGATCGGCCGGCCCTGCGTGCTGACGACCGCTTCCTCCGCATCGCCGCGCCGCGTCGAGCAGCAAAGGCCCTCGGCCATCCCGTACACCTGCGTCACCACCGGTCCGATCTCCCGCAGGATGCGCCGCGCCGGTTCAGGATTGAGCCGCTGTCCGCCCACCGCGAGCGAGCGTAGCGAGGAAAAGTCCGTCTGTTTGAAGCGCGGATGATTGAGCCAGCTCATTGCCATCGCCGGCACCGCGCAGATCCAGGTTACGCGTTCGCCTTCAATCAGCGGCAGGACTACTTCCGCATCCGGTGACGACGCGAGCACGATTCGCGCGCCGCGCAGAATCCCGGCCTGGACCGCGGCCAGCAGCGGGAAGTTGTGCATCATCGGGATTGCGACCAGCGCGACTCCGTCGCGCTCGAACCCGGAGCACTCCGCGAGCCGCAGCGAATTGTACAGGTAATCGTCGTGCGTGCGCGGGATGACTTTCGGCAACCCGGTGCTGCCGCCCGAGAGCTGGAATACGGCGACGTCGTCGCTGCGCGGGCGCACGCCCGTGAGGGTTCGCGTTCGGGCGCTTTGCTCGATCGGATCGCGCAGCAGATCGTCGAGCGAGGTGAAACCCTCGCTGCCGCTCGCGCCGGTCACGAACACTTCACGCATGTCCGGCAGCGTCTGGCGGAGTTCGGCGGCCATCTCGACGTAGTTGAAGCGGCGATACTCGGCGGGAATGAGCCAGGCGTACGCGTCGGTGAAGCGGGCCAGATGGCCTATTTCGGTATGGCGATGCGCCGGCAGTGTCGCGACCGGAATCGCTCCGATCTTGAGGCAGGCGAAATACGCGGCCGCGCATTCGAGACTGTTCGGGAGTTGAAAAATCACACGCCGGCCCGAGGCCACGCCGCGCGCCGCGAAACCGAGCGCCAGCCGCTCGACCATCAGGCCCAGTTCGCGATAGCTGACGCGCCGCGCTCCGTCGACGATCGCCAGCCGTTCGGCGTTCTGCGCAACCGAACGATCGAAATAATCGCCGATCGGTTCGCCGCGCCAGTAGCCGGCTTTCCTGTACAGTTGCGCGGCCTCGGCGGGCCACGGCACCACGCCGTCCATTGCTGTCGTTTGCACCATCGTCTGCGCCATCGCTTGCGCCTTCGGCCGGCGAGGACGCCGGCCGCTCGCGAGTTCTCCGCGTGAACTTCTAGCGCATCGTCTGCGTCGCAGAAACCTCGCTGTCATGCAGACATGCGTGGCGCCGTTTGATACGGAGGTGCGAACACCCGATAATCCGAAGCGTGAAAACTCCGCACCGACGAATCGTCACCCTCGTTATCGGCCTGGCTTTCTGGATGGTTTGCGCCGCGCGCGCGTTCGCGCAGCAGGTTCCGCTTACCAATGCGCTGAAATTGGAAAGCGCGACGCTCATCGGCGCGCGGCCCTCGACCGGTCCGCTGATTCCGGTAATCGGCGACGGCCGCGCGCATCTGGCATACGAACTATATCTGACCAACTACGGTAAAAAGCCGGTTCACGTGGTGTCGCTGAACGTGCACAGCGCCAACGGTGCGGCGTTCGCCACCACGATCGAGCGCGATGCGCTCAAGTCGGCGTTCACTCCGGCGGCGCCGCCCAGCCGTTTGACCGGGTACGATTCGCTCCTGGCGCCGGGTGCGAGCGGCGTGCTTTACGTCTTTCTCGATTTTTCGGCGAGCAAGGCGCCGCGCCGGCTCGCCAGTTCAATCGTGGTAGAAACCGAGGGCGAGCCGCACAGTGCGCAGCGCATAGTGCTCGACGATCTGACTGTCCAATCATCCGGCGCCGCGCTCATAAACGAACCATTCACAGGCGATCGATGGCTTGCCGTAAACGGGCCGTCCAATACTTCTTTGCATCGACGCGCCGTGATCGTGCTCAACGGAACGCCGCGCATCCCTGAACGCTACGCGATCGACTTCATCAAGCTGGGCGCTGACGGCAGCAGCTATTCCGGCGACGAGCACAAGAATGCAAGTTATCACGCGTACAAGACGCCGATCCTTGCGGTCGCGGACGGCACGGTGGTATCGGCCATGGACGGCTTGCCGGAAAACGTGCCCCATGGCGACAAACTCGCGGTGACGCTGACGCTCACCAGTCTTCCGGGCAACAATGTAGTCGAAGATATCGGTGGTGGATTATATGTCGGCTACGCGCACCTCATTCCGGGAACGCTGAGGGTCAAACCCGGCGAACATGTCCATCGCGGGCAGGTTCTCGGCCGGCTCGGCAATTCAGGCAACTCAACCGAGCCGCATCTTCACATCCAGGTGTGCAACGGGCCTTCGTTCATGATGTGCGAAGGCGTGCCGATGGAATTCAAGCGCATGACCCGCGCCACCTATCGCATCGACAGACGCGGCGAGACGCCGATCAAGCTCGAGATCACGAACGGGCAGGCGATGGAAGGACAGGAGCCGATGGAAGACGAGCTGGTGAGTTTTCCGGCGGAAGATTAACGCCGCCAGGCCGCTCGGGCGGCGTTGGCTGCGCCGCTACCAGCGCAGCAGGTTGGCGCCCCAGGTCAGGCCGCCGCCGCAGGCGTTGAGCATCACCAGGTCATTGTCGCGAATCCGCCGCGCCTCGACCGCTTCATCGAGTGCGATCGGCACCGACGCCGCGGAGGTATTGCCGTAGCGGTCGATGTTGGTGAAGAGCCGCTCGCGCGGCAGGCTGAGACGGTCGGCAACCGCGTTGAGAATGCGGATATTCGCCTGGTGCGGCACGACCAGCGCGATATCCTCCATCCGGACACCGGCGCGCTCGGCCACTTTGAGCGTGATATCGGCGATGGACCGCACGGCGAGCTTGAACAGCTCCGGCCCTTTCATCTTGATCGCATCCTCGGGCGAGCGGCGCGCCTCTGAGTCGAGCGTGGCGCGCACGCCGGTCGATCGCACCGACAACAGATGCCAGTACTCGCCCGAAGAGCGCAGCAGGCTCGCGAGCACGCCGCGCGGCCCGGGCTCGGACACCATCACCGCCGCGCCCGCGCCATCTCCGAACAGCACCGACACCGCGCGGTCGTTCCAATCGACCATGGTCGAGAGCGCGTCGGTGCCGACCAGCAGCACGCGCGCATAATCACCCGCGCGCATCGCGTTGTCGGCCACGCTCAGGGCATAGACGAAGCCCGAGCATGCGGCCGCCACGTCGAAGGCGGGGATCGAATCGAGGCCCAGGCGATGCTGGAGCTGGCAAGCGAATGAAGGAAAGCCGTATTCCGAAGAAACCGTGCCGACGATGATCGCGTCGAGTTCGCCCGGCTTGATGCCGGCGCGGACGAGCGCGGTGGTGGCGGCGGCGGCGGCAATATCGACCAGCGACTCGCCGCTCGCCATCACGTAGCGCCGCTCGATGCCGGTGCGGGTCCGCACCCATTCGTCCGAGGTGTCGACGACGCGCGCCAGGTCATGATTGCTGACCGAGGTGCGCGGCAGGGCGCGCCCGGTTGCGACGATTCGCGATCCCATCTGTTTATTTCCCGTTCAACTCGACCGCGGGCCTGAAGGCCAGGGTCGTATTGGTGCCTCCGAAGCCGAACGAATTGTTCAGCGCGATTCGAATCTGCATCGGCCGCGGCCGATTGGGCACGTAGTCGAGGTCGCATTCCGGGTCGGGATGCTCATAGTTGATGGTCGGCGGCAGCATGCCGCGCTCGATCGCCAGCACGGTATAAACCGACTCGATCGCGCCCGCCGCGCCCAGCGTATGGCCGGTCATCGACTTGGTCGAGCTGATCGCGATTTTCGCTGCGCGCTCGCCGAACACGCGCTTGATCGCCTGGGTCTCGGCGGTGTCGCCCTGCGGCGTCGAGGTGCCGTGCGCGTTGACGTAGTCGACCTGGTTGGGATCGAGTTCGCCGTCCTGCAGACACAGCATCATGCAGCGCGCCGCGCCCTGCCCTTCCGGGGAAGGCGAGGTCATGTGATAGGCGTCGCCGTTGGCGGCATAGCCGGCGATCTCGGCCAGGATGCGGGCCCCGCGCTGGAGCGCCGCTTCGCGCTCCTCGAGGATCAGGGCCGCCGCCCCCTCGGACATCACGAAGCCGTCGCGCTGGGCGTCGAAGGGACGACTTGCGGCCTCGGGCGCGTCGTTGCGCGTGGACAGCGCACGCATCGCGATGAAGCCGCCGATGCCGAGCGAGGTCAGCGCCGCCTCGGAGCCGCCGGTGATGGCGGCGTCGATATAGCCGTCGCGAATCATGCGATAGGCTTCGCCCACCGCATGGCTGCCCGAAGCGCAGGCGCTGGTGGTCGCGAGATTGATGCCGCGTGCGCCATAGCGAATCGCGATCTGCCCGGGTGCGAGATTGCTGATGAGCTTGGGAATGAAGAACGGCGTGATGCGCTTGAGCCGGGTGTCCAGGAACAGGAGATGGTTTTCCTCGATGGTCAGCAGGCCGCCGATGCCGACGCCGACCAACACGCCCACGCGATCGGCGTTGCGCTCGTCGATTTTGAGCCCCGACTGGCGCATTGCCTGCTCCGCCGCGCCCACCGCGTACTGGATGAAGAGGTCCATCTTCTTGATGTCTCTCTTCTCGATCCAGTCGTTGGGATCGAAGTCGCGCACTTCGCCCGCGATGCGCGCGGCGAAGTCGGAGACGTCGAAGCGGGTGATCGGGCCGATACCCGAGCGCCCCGCCATCAGCGCCTCCCAGTTCTTCTCGACTCCCGTGCCCAACGGCGTGACCAGGCCCAGGCCGGTTACCACCACGCGGCGATCCCCGATGCGTCTCATCTAAGCGCAATGCTCCTGCGAATGAGTCTTGGCAATACACCATCTTGTACCAAATGCGCGCCGACATCTACATCGCCCCCATGCACGAGCATCGACAGCGTTGCTCCGGCCTCCAAGGAGAAACGGCGCGCCGCGGAAATCGCGCCGGGTCGCGAGGGAAATCGCCCCATGTCGTTCTCAAACCGTCCGATCGTCCTTGCAACCGGAGCGCGATGGGTAAAAGATCGAAATTGTGTCGCCTCAAGCGCCGGCAATCGATCCGTTTCTGAAGCTCGCTGATAATCTCGGCGAGCTGGAGATCACAGTCGGCGCACGCGCGCGCCCGGTCGTCGCCGAGCTGCGCGCGCGCCTGCGCGAGGCCGCGGCGGCCCGCGCGCGTGGCGATTTGCCGGGTTCGCTGGACCGGCTGCGGAGCGCGATGGAACGTCTGGCCACGGTGGCGAGCGAGCTTGACCCGCAGGAGGGCGCCATGATGCTGGCGGTGGCGCGGCATTTCACCGAATCGCTCAGTCGGGGCGACAAGGACGCGGCCAGAGACGCGGTTAACCTGATGCGGCACAAGTCCGGCGATCCGAACGACGAGGATCAATCGAGCTGGTAGGTCGTCGCGTCGGCAGGCTGCCGATTGCTCGGCCGCGTGTCCGGATGAGTGCGGCACCCTGACTGAAAGCGAACGAGAGAGAACCCGCGGCGGGCAGTTCAGGCCCGTCCGCGACAAGCATCGGAGTCAACTGTGGCGACTGCAACCAAAGTCAAGGCCGCTGACGCGAATTTCGATCAACTGTGCATCAACTCGATCCGAGTGCTCGCGATCGACGCGGTGCAGAAGGCCAACTCCGGCCATCCGGGGATGCCGATGGGAATGGCGCCCATCGCGTACCTGTTGTGGACGCGCTTCATGCGCTACAACCCGGCGAATCCGCGATGGTTCGGCCGCGATCGTTTCGTGCTCTCCGCCGGGCACGGCTCGATGCTGCTGTACGCGATGCTCCATCTCACCGGCTACGACCTCCCGCTGGCGCAACTGCAGCGGTTTCGCCAGCTCGAAAGCATGACGCCCGGCCATCCCGAGTACGGCGTGACGCCCGGCGTCGAAACCACGACCGGGCCGCTCGGCCAGGGTTTTGGCAACGGGATCGGCATGGCCATCGCCGCCAGGCATCTGCGCGCCCGCTTCGAACGCGACAACTCGGGCCTGTTCGATCATCGCGTGTTCGCGATATGCAGCGACGGCGATCTGATGGAAGGCGTGGCGAGCGAGGCCGCATCAATCGCCGGACATCTGGGGCTCGGCAACGTGGTGTACGTGTACGACGATAATCACATCACGATCGACGGCGGCACCGTGCTCTCGTTCGACGAAGACGTATGCAAGCGGTTCGATGCGTACGGATGGCATACCCAGGCGGTCGAGGACGCCAACGATCTCGGCGCGGTAGCGCGCGCGATCGAAAACGCAATCGCCGAGGAGCGCCGCCCGTCGCTCATACGCGTGCGCTCGCATATCGGCTACGGCAGCCCCAATCGTCAGGATACGCCCAAGGCGCACGGCCAGGCGCTGGGCGCCGAAGAGGTCAAGCTGACCAAGCGCTTTTACGGGTGGCCCGAGGAACCGGCGTTCTATGTCCCCGACGAGGCGCTCAAACATTTCCGCGATTGCGGCGCGCGCGGCCGCGAACTCGAGTCCGACTGGAACGCGCGCCTGGAGCGCTATGCGAGAGCGCATCCGGCGGAGGCCGCCGAGCTCAAGGCGATGCTCGCCGGCGAGCTGCCGGCGGGATGGGACGCGGAGCTGCCGCAGTTCACGCCCAAGGACGCGCTGGCGACGCGCGAATCCGCCTCGCGCGCCGAGCAGGCGATCGCGAAAAGGGTGTGGAACCTGTTCGGCGGCGCCGCCGACTTGAATGAATCGACCTTCGTTGACGTCAAGGACGGCGGCGATTTCCTGCGCGACGATTTTGCCGGGCGCAATCTCCATTTCGGCATCCGCGAGCACGGCATGTGCGCGATCCTCAACGGCATCGCGCTGCACGGCGGCTTCATTCCTTACGGCTCGAGCTTTCTCATCTTCACGGACTATTGCCGGCCGTCGCTGAGACTCGCGGCGCTGATGGGCGCGCACGTCATCTACGTGTTTACCCACGACTCGATCGGCCTGGGCGAGGACGGCCCCACCCATCAGCCCGTCGAACAGCTCGCAGGCCTGCGCGCCATCCCCAATTTCACCGTCATCCGACCCGGCGACGCCAACGAGGCCGCCGAGGCCTGGCGCGCCGCAATCATGCATCGTGGCGGCCCGGTGCTGTTGGCGCTCAGCCGTCAGAAGCTGCCGACGCTGGATCGCGCGGCGATGGCGCCGGCGCGCGGGCTCGCCCGCGGGGCCTACGTGCTGTGCGAAACTCAGGGACGCGCCGCGGAAATCATCCTCCTCGCGAGCGGCTCCGAGCTGCACCTGGCGGCCGGCGCAGCACAGGAACTCGAACGGCGCGGCCGCGCGGTGCGCGTGGTCAGCATGCCGAGCATGGAGCTGTTCGAGAAGCAGGACGCCGGGTATCGAGATTCCGTGCTGCCGCCTGCGCTCCGGCGGCGGCTCGCGATCGAGGCCGCAGCCCCGATGTCGTGGTATCGATGGGTTGGAATCGACGGCGACGTGGTCGGAATGACGACCTTCGGCGCTTCCGCGCCCTACCAGGACACGCTCAAGCATTTCGGATTTACGGTTGAGAACGTTGTGGAGCGCGCGCTCAAGCTGCTGGCGCGGTGAAATAAGTCGGATGGGCGGCGGATTCGCGGCTGACGGCGCCCGCTGGCGCCGACGCGGCGCTTTCGGCTAGCCTTCAGCCCAATCCGATCCCGGTTGATCGTCATGGCCGAACCCAAACTGATCGTTCTCGAAGACGCCCAGTCGCTTTACAAGCACGCGGCGGAGGAAATTGCGCATTTCGCGGGCGAAGCGATCTGCACCCATGCCGAGTTCACCCTGTGCCTGTCAGGCGGCTCGACTCCGGCGGCGACGTACAAAATGCTGGCTGAGCGCTTCCGGCTCAGCGTCGATTGGAAAGAGGTGCAGTTCTATTGGGGCGACGAGCGCTGCGTCCCGCCCGATGACGAAGCGAGTAATTTCGGGATGGCCGAGCGGACGATGCTGCGTCATCTGGGCCTGCAGGCCAGTCAGATCCATCGCATGCGCGGCGAACTGCCGCCGGACGACGCCGCGCGCGAGTACGAAAACGATCTGCGCAGGTCGTTCGGTCTCGACGAGGGTGAATTGCCGCGATTCGACCTGATGCTGCTCGGGCTCGGCGACAACGTGCATATTGCGTCGCTCTTTCCCGGCAGCTCCGCGATCGGCGAGCGTGAGCGCCTCGCGGTCGCGGTCGAGGTCGATGCGCCGCAGCGCCATCGCATCACGCTCACCCCACCCGTGCTGAACCATTCGGCGCGCGTGATGTTCCTGGTCGAGGGCGCGGGCAAGGCGGAAGCGGTGAAAAGCGCGCTTGAGGGAGTGCGCGACCCTGAGCGATACCCGGCGCAGCTTATCGATCCGGTCGACGGCGAAGTAATCTGGCTCCTGGATCGCGCCGCTGCTGCACGGCTCTCACGCCAGTAGCTCGCTGCCGCACACCGGCCGCCGCGGCCCCGGGCGCGCGGGGGCCGCGCGGCAGGGTCCCAGGCGCGTGTCTCGACAGGCTGCAGCCGCTCGCGCACAATTAGGCGCATGAATTTTCTCTCGCGCCACGTCATTGGAGTTCTGATCGTCCTGATCGTCGCCGGATGGGCGTTGTTTTACGTTCCGACCACCCCGTCATACGCAATTTACCAGCTCAAGCAGTCAATCGACGCGCGCGACGGCGCGACCGCCGCAACCTTCGTGGATTTTCCCGCCGTGGTCAAAAACGCCGGGCACGAAATGATGCAGCAATCGAACTCGAATGACGTAATGACGTCGGTGCTCGGCGGCGCCATGGAATTGCTTAGCGGGCCCGTCGCCGCAGCGATCCAGCAATGGGCTACGCAGCAGGTCGACGACGGAGCAAGACAGGTTCAGATGCCGGCTGCCGCGGTCGCCGGCGCGATCGTCACGCTGCACCGCTCGGGCGATTCCGCCTGGACCGATTTTCACGACAACCAGGGCCGCGAATGGAACATCCGCTTCCAACGCGAAAACGGCCGCTGGCGCGTCGTGCAGGTCAAGGACATCCAGCAACTCCTGCAGCGCTTTCAGCAGCAGCGCGGGATGGGCATCGCGCCGGCACCCGGCGCAGCCGTTCCCGGATTGCCGGCACCCGGCGGCACGATGCCGCCCGGCACGGCGCCTCCGAACGGCGCTTCCACTTCTCCTTAACCCGACGCATGTCCAAGTTGCCGGTGGGCCGCGGAATCTCGATCGATCTGAACAGCGCACGGCAACTGGCAGCGGCATCGAGCCGTCGGTACCGCTCAGAAATTTTCGCGCCGTCACGCGAGGGTAACCGCGACTTAACCGTACCCGCGTTTACAGCGCCGCCGTCGACCGGTACACTGAGGATTGGCGCGGCCGTTTCGGCCGCGCCGTTTGATATCAAGCCCTCAAATGCGCCGACAGGACATCCGTAACTTCGCGATCGTGGCTCATGTGGACCACGGAAAAACCACGCTGGTGGACGCGCTCCTGCGCCAATCCGGAGCCTTTCGCGCCAATGAGCACGTGGCCGAACGCGTGATGGACTCCTTCGCGCTCGAGCGCGAGCGCGGCATCACGATCATGGCCAAGAACACCTCGATCGCGTGGGGCGACGTGCGGATCAACATCGTCGACACACCCGGTCATTCCGATTTCGGCGGCGAAGTCGAGCGCACGCTGGCGATGGTGGACGGCATCCTGTTGCTGGTCGACGCGGCCGAAGGGCCGCTGCCGCAAACGCGCTTTGTGCTGCGCAAGGCGCTCGAGGTCGGACTGCCGGTGGTCTTGTGCATCAACAAGATCGACCGCGCCGATGCGCGCCCGGCCGAGGTCCTCGACGAGGTCTATGACCTGTTCATCGATCTCGGCGCCGACGAGAATCAGCTGGATTTTCCGATCCTGTACACCAATGCGCGCGCGGGTATCGCGCTCCGTCGGCCCGACGGCACGGGCGACAGCCTGGCGCCGCTGTTCGAAACCATTGTCACCCATCTGCCCGGGCCCGAAGTCGATCCTGAAGCCCCGCTCCAGTTTCAGGCCAACAATCTGGACTACGACGAGTACGTCGGAAGGCTTGCCGTCGGACGCCTCGTCGCAGGCACGCTCACCGCGGGCGGCGCCTACATGCTGTGCCGCGCGGACGGCTCGCGCGAAACGTGCAAGGTCGCGCATGTGTACGGCTGGCGCGGTCTCAAGCGAGCCGAGCTGTCCGAAGCCGCGGCCGGAGACATCGTGATGATCGCCGGACTGGAAAATATCGAGATCGGCGACACGGTCACCGATGCTGAAAACCCGCGCCCGCTCCCTGGCATCCGCATCGACGAGCCGACCGTGGCGATGACCTTTTCGGTCAACAACGCCCCGTGGGCCGGACGCGAGGGCCAGTTCGTCACCTCGCGCAAGCTCGGCGCGCGCATCGAGCTCGAGGCGCGGCGCAACGTGAGCGTGCGCGTCGAGCAGTCCAGCGCCGACGCATGGCGCGTGCTGGGGCGCGGCGAGCTCGCGCTCGCGGTGATCGTTGAGACGATGCGGCGCGAGGGCTACGAGCTGCAGGTCTCCAAGCCCACCGTGGTAACGCGCAGCGCGGGGGGCGAACTGCAGGAACCGATGGAATTCCTGGTGATCGACATCCCTGAAGAGCATATCGGGCTGGTGACGCAGCTGCTGTCCGGGCGCAAGGGACGGATGCGCACCATGACCACGCATCAGAGCGGCCGCGTGCGCCTCGAGTACGACGTGCCGGCGCGCGGGTTGATCGGCTTTCGCGGCCGATTCCTCGCCGACACGCGCGGAACCGGCGTAATGCACTCGGTGTTCAACGGCTACGCGCCGTGGTGCGGGCCGATCCGCTCGCGCCAGAATGGCGCGATGATCTCCGACCGCGAAGGGATCGCGACGCCTTACGCGATTTTTCACCTGCAGGAACGCGGCATCTTCTTCATCGGAGCGGGCGAGCCGGTTTACGAAGGCATGATCATCGGCGAGTACGCGCGCGAGACCAACCTTCCGGTCAACGTGTGCCGCGAAAAAAAGCTCACCAACATGCGCGCCGCGGGCCATGACGAAGCGGTGCGGCTCAGCCCGCCGCGCATCATGACCCTCGATTCGGCCCTGGAATGGATTGACGAGGAGGAATTGGTGGAACTGACCCCGCGTTCAGTGCGGCTGCGCAATCGGGTGCTCAAGACCGGACTGCGCGGCAAGCATCGCGCGGGATGGATGGAGACCATCGGCGGAGCGGCCGGGGCCGCAGAACCGGAATGATCCTCGAACAGCCCTGAACGCTTCCGCTTTGCGCCGGCCCACAGCTAAATTCGACAGCGGCCCGGATTGAGGCCACGGATGAAAGTTCTCCGCGCCGCCGCGATCGTTGTTCTTTTCCTGTGCCTCCTGCTGGCAGCGGCCGGAGCTATCGCCCTGCACAACCAGGCGCGGCTCATCGCTCTGGTGCTGGAGCGCGTGCAGCAACAGACCGGCTACGCGGTGGTCGCGGCAAACGCGCGACTGCGCTTGCGCACGCATCTCGACATCATTCTCGATCGGCCCAGTATCCGGCGCGACGGCAACGAGCTGATGCGCTCCGAGAGCGTGCACGTACGCGTCAGTTATCACGCGCTCATATGGAACAACGGCTTACCGCTGCGCGGGGTGATCATCGTGCGGCCCGACGTGCGCCTGCCGGCCGGCTCCGGCGCGTTCAACCCCGGCGCCCTGCCGCGCGTTGACTCCACGTTCGTTCGCGCCCTGGGCGAAGCGTTCCGGCGTTTCACCGGCCTGGTCGAGCGTGTGACCATCGCCGACGGGCGGTTGAGCGACGCGGCGGGCAATCCGCTGCTCGAGCAGTTTTCCCTGACCGCGACGCCGCGCCGCAGACATGCGCGTGTGTGGAACATAGGGTTCATCGCGCCCCATGTGAATTGGCCGGGCTTCCGCGGGTTGGAAGCGAGCGGACGCATGAGCATCGAAACCATGCCCGGTCCGGCCGATCGGCTGATTTCAGGCGGCGAGCTATGGATCTGGAACGCTGGCTTCCAGCACGATATGGGCGCCGCGGTCACGGCGAGCGGTACGATGCATGGCGACGCGACGTTCGCGCTCAGCGGTTCGGGCGAACTCAGCGGGCGCGGCGAAATCGACGTCGACGAACTGACCGCGGGCGGTGCGCGTTTGGACCGGCCGGTGGCCCTGGGCAACTGCTCCTTTAAAACGCTTTATGCGGTTTCCCAGGCGCACGTCGCCCTGGTCGATTTGACCGCGCGCGTCGGCGCCGCAACCGTGGCGGCCGGCGACCTCACGCTCAACGATCCGTTCACACTCGACGCCGCGCTGCTCGCCCATCTGAATTCCGTCCAAATCGATCTGGCGGCGCTCAAGGCTCAGCTCGCCAACACGCGCAATCTGCCCAGGCCGCTGGTAGCGCTCGCGGCAGCGCTCATCTCCGGACGTGTATTGCTCGAAGGAGCGACCTATCAGGCAAGGGTCCAGGATATGGGCTGGAACGCGGCGGCGTTCTCAAAGGCGCTGCAGGCCACGGCGCGGCTCGAGGCGTTAAGCCTCAAGCTCGGGAACGCTCCGCAGCTGCCCGCGCTCAGCGAGGGCAATGCGCAGCTGTCCTACGCAAAGGGACGCGTGACGCTGACCCAGGGATCCGCGTCGCTGGGCAACTCCTCGATTCGCGAAATCGACGGCAGCGCGGATTTCGCGCTCGGCCATCGCCAGGTGTCCTATCGACTGAACGCGACCGCCACGCTCGACCTCGACGAACTCTACCCGGCCGCGATAGCGCTTTCACCGGAACTGGCGGCCAGAGCCAAGGGACATGTCGATGCGATGTCCGGCAGCGCGGCCGTGGCGGTCGGCGCCTCGGGAGTGTTGAATACCGAAGCGCCCGAGCCGCCTGCAAAATACCTGATCCGGATCGAGACCAACGCGATCAAAGTGACCGAGAAGGACTTGCCGCATCCGCTCCAGCTGGTCGGCGGCACCGTGCTGGTCAAGCCGGGCTCGGTGGAGCTGGCGCGGGTAGTGGCCAAGGTCGCCCGGCCCGAACAACCGGGCTCGGTGCTGGTGAACGGCGACCTTGCTTTCGATGCCCAGGGTTTGCGCTTGCACACGATATCGGTGGAATTGCATCAGGTTGCCGTCGAGCAATGGCTGCCGCTGCTCGTCGATCCGGACGATATCGCCGCGCGCGGGCCACTCGGCGGCACGCTGACCATCGCGCGCGAGCCCAGCCGTAACCAGGGGATCCGCGCCAACGGTCTGCTGACGATGGGCGAAGGCGAGGTGCAGCTGGGCTTTCTGCGCGCGCCGATCGTCGCGCAATCGGCCACGCTGAGCTTCGACGGGCGCGGATTGTTGCTGGCGATTGTGGGCGCCCGGCTGCAGGGCGCGCCTTTCGACTTCTCGCTCGGGGTCGAGGATCTCGACAAACCGGTGCTGCGCATTGTGGCGAATGCCGGACGACTCGACCTGGAAGTCATGAAATTCATCCGTTTGCCGTGGGCGCCCAGCCCACCGGCGAAATTTTTCCCCGTCCCGGTGGTCGGACACATCGAGGCCGCGCACGCCACGCTCGAACGGCTGGAGATGTCGCGCGCGCGCTGCGACTTCAACCGCGAGGTCAACGGCGACTGGCGCGTGCGCGACTTCGCAGCGGACATTTATGGCGGACGCGCCAACCTGGAATTCAGCGGACGCGGTCGGGACGATTGGATCAACATCAAGGGCGACCTCAACGACGTCCAGGTCGGACCGCTGTACCAGATCGCGGCTCCGCAGGCCGCCCCGCCGCTCACCGGCACGCTCAGAGTCCGCGGCGACCTGTGGGGCGACTCGAATACCGATTTCTTCAACACGCTGGCGGGCACCCTCTCGGTTGATGTGACCGACGGCGTGCTGCACAAATTCGCCCTCCTCTCGCGGATTTTGAGCTTCATCGATCTGAAGACCTGGCTATCGGCCAAAGTGCCCGACCCGCGCATCAACGGCGTGCCGTTTCAGACGCTCAAGGCCGATTTCGCCGGCCGTGGCGGCGAGTTCTACAGCGACAACCTGCTCCTGCGCGGCCCGGTCATGAACATCTCGGCGCTCGGCCACGTCCATCTGCCTGACGGCGACGTGGACATGATGGTCGGCATGGTACCGTTTAAAACCGTCAACTGGCTGATGGCCAAGGTGCCGCTGATCGGCAGCGGCCTCTCCAGCGATCACCTGGTCGCGGCCTACTTCCATGTCACCGGCCCACTCAGCAATCCCCACGTAGTGCCCAAGCCCATCACCTCGGTCGAATTCTTCCTGACCAATGTGCTCAAGGTACCGCTGAATATATTGAACGGAATCCGCAACAATGTCGGCAATGGAAACGGCAACAGCAGCAGCAGCGGCAATTGAAGACGCCGGCGCACGCTCATCGCATGGCGCAGCGGTCTAGTCCGCCGCGGCGCGCGGGCGCCCACTTGCGCCTGCAACCGGCGCGACGCGTCACGCTAATCGTCTTTTGCCGCGAGCCTCGACCCGGCCACTGCAAGACCCGGCTCATCCCGCGCCTGGGTGCGGCGGGCGCTGCCCAATTGGCCCGCGCATTTCTCGTTGACGCGCTCGCGAAGTGCCGCGCGCTCGCTCCCGGGCGCCTGATACTCGCCGCTGACGCACCGGACGGCATCGCGATGAGCCGCAGCCTGCGCGCTGCGGCGCGCCGCTTTGGTGCCGATCTAATCGACCAGGGCAAAGGCGGCCTGGGCGAGCGAATGGCGCGCGCGCTCGCGCCGCACCGGCATGAGGGCGCGATCTTGATTGGCACCGATACGCCGTCGCTTCCGTTACGCCTGTTCGAACGGAGCATCGCGATGCTGCGACGCGCTCCGGTGGTCGTCGCACCCAGCCTTGACGGCGGCTATTATCTCCTCGGCGTACGGGGCGAGATGCCTGACATCTTCCGCGGGATCGCATGGGGCAGCGCGCGCGTTTTCCGCCAGACCGTCGAACGGCTTCATCGCGACGGTACGAGCTATGCGCTCGGCCCTGCGTGGTACGATGTCGATCGTTTCAGCGACGTGTTGCTGCTTGCCGCGCATATGACCCGGATGAAGACGCATCGCAGCCTTCAACCTCGCCGCGACGGCTCGGCGTACGTGGCGCAACGCGCGGCGCGTGGCGGGCTCCCGTGCCCGGAAACCGCCCGAGCGCTGGCGCGGCTTGGACTGCTGCGCGCGGGCCGCTAAAGTTACCAGCGCTGTGCGTGCATCCCAGGCGAGAATTGTCCTGTCCACTGCGGCCGCGGAAAGGCAGGCGCGCTCGATCGCCCGCCGACTGGTCGACGAGCGTCTCGCCGCATGCGTCAATATTGTGGGGCCGATTCGCTCGATTTACCGATGGCGCGACGCGATCGAAGAGGAACCCGAGTTTCTTCTTCTCATCAAGACGCGCGCGCCGCTCGTGGCACGCGTCGCGCGCCGGTTGATTGAACTGCACAGCTACGAAGTTCCCGAGGTGCTCGCGATCGCTCCGCAGGGCGGCTCCGCCGGTTACCTGGCCTGGCTGATGGAATCGACCGCCGCCGGCTCGCGCGTTGCGGGCCGCGCGGCCCAGCGGGGCGGCAAAAGCGATGTTTCGTAAGGCGATCGAGCGGCTGGCGCCGTACGTTCCCGGTGAGCAGCCGCGGCCCGGGCAGCACCTGGTAAAGCTCAACACCAACGAGAACCCTTATCCGCCCTCGCCGCGCGTGCGCGGCGCCATCGTGCGAGCGGCGCGCGGCGAATCGCTGCGGCTATATCCCGCGCCCGCCGCCGACGACTTTATCGCCGCCGCCGCGGATCGTTACGGCTTGCCTTCGCGCATGATCATGGCCGGCAACGGGTCGGACGAGCTGCTCGCGATGCTGTTCCGGGCGACGCTGGGCCCCGGCGATCGCGTGGCGTGGCCCGCGCCTACCTATTCGCTGTACGACACGCTGGCCGCGATGCAGGAGGCGCGCGTCGTGGCGCCCGCGTTCGGCCCGGACTTCGAGTTGCCGCTGGACGCGCTGGTTGCGGCGCGCGCCCGGCTCACCATCGTATGTAATCCCAACTCGCCATCGGGAACCGTCACGCCGCAGTGCACGCTGGGGCGCCTCGCCCGCTATCTCAAGGATCGGCTGCTCGTGGTGGACGAAGCGTACGTCGATTTTGCCGAGGACAACTCTCTGGATCTCGTGCGCCGGATGCGCAACGTCGTCGTCCTGCGCTCGCTGTCGAAGTCGTACTCGCTGGCGGGGATGCGGCTGGGACTGTGTTTCGCTCATCCCAAAATTATCGAGCAGCTCGGCAAGGTCAAGGATTCCTACAACGTCAGCCGACTGGCGATTGCGGCCGGAGCGGCCGCGCTGCGCGACGCGGCGTGGGCCGCGCGCAACGTCGAACGCATCAAGCGGGCGCGCGCCGCAGCGAGGCGCCGGCTGCTCAGGATGGGCTTCGAGGTACCGCCGTCCTCGGCCAATTTCGTGCTGGCCCGCATGCCGGGCCGCAACCTCGCGCCGCTCTACGCCGGACTGCGCGAGCGCGGAGTGCTGGTGCGCTATTTTCGCGCCTGGCCCGACGCCATGCGCATCTCGATCGGCACGCCGGCCGAAATGAGGGCGCTGTTCGACGCCCTCGAGCCGCTCGTCGCCGAACTGACCGCCTCGCTGCGAGACGGCCGGTCCCGCCGCTAGACGCGTCGCACGACCGGGGAAAAAACTCAGCCGCGCATAAATGCGACCAGCACGCAGGAGCAGCGAGCGCGCGCGAAACATCCGATGAGCCGGCTCGGACAAATGTTCTCGAGGTTTCGCGCCACGCGCGCCGGCGCGGATACCCAGTCCGCGCGGCCGGAAGATCCTGGCGCCCGGCGATGGCTGATCGCCGGGCTCGGCAATCCGGGCGGACAATACGATCGTTCCGGTCACAATATCGGGTTCAGAGTGATCGATCGTCTCGCTGAAAAATCCGGCGCCGCGCTCGACCGCCGCAAATTCAAAGGCATACTGGGCGAGGCGAAGATCGGTTCCGAGCCTGCGATCCTGATCAAGCCGCAAACCTACTACAACCTGAGCGGCGAATGCGTCGCCGCGGTTCTCGGCTACTACAAAATTCCGGCAGAGCGGCTGATCGTCGTGCACGACGAGATCGATCTCGAGCCGCGTCAGCTCAGGCTCAAGCGCGGCGGCGGCGACGCCGGCAACCGCGGGGTGCGCTCGATTGCCGACGCGCTCGGCACGCCGGAATTCGTCCGCGTGCGCGTGGGAATCGGGCGGCCCGCGGCCGGGCGCGAGGCCAAAGAGCACGTGCTGCATGCGATGAGTCGCGAAGAACTGGACGCGTTCGCAGCGTCAATCGAACGCGCGGCGGAAGCGGTTGCCGCCGTGATTACCGACGGACTCGAGCGCGCGATGAACCTGTACAACCAGCGTGCGTGAGCGTCACGTACAGTCAGAGCGGCGCGGGCTTGCGCGCCGCCGGCGTCAGGCTGCCGCGATGGCCCCAGATGCTCGGCGCCTCGTGCTTCTGCACTTGCCAGGTCGCGTCGTCGACGATCCGCGCACCCCATCCGTATTCAACCTCGAACCCTGACGGCGAACGCATGTAAAACGACACCATGTGGTCGTTGGTGTGGCGGCCGAGCGTGCCCGAAATCTCGATTCCCTGGTCCTGGCACAAATAGTAAGTCGAGCCCACGTCGTCGACGTGCCGGCACTGCAGCATGAAATGCATCAGCCGCTTCGGCGCGGGAATCACGCCGAACGCGATAGAGTGATGACGCGGATTGCAGTGCATGAAGCTCAGGCTGATCGGGTCGCCGCCGCGGCGCGAGCGCATGTCGATGAAATCGCTGACGCGCATGCCCAGCAGATCGCGATAAAAGTGCAGACTCTGCGCGGCGTCGTCCGCGCGCACCACGATATGCCCCATGCCCAGCTCGCCGGTCACGAAGCCGGTGAGCGGGCGCGGCGACTTGAACGGCGTCTCGAAGGTCATCAGCGGACCAAAGTAGATTTCGGTCGCGATGCCGCTCGGGTCGCGCAGCTTGAGGTAATCGACCACGCGCCGCGCGCGCGCCTCCTGCGGCGAAGCCGCGCTCACCTCGACACCGTCGGCTCGCAGGCGCGCGGCGATCTCGCTCAGCGCCGCCTGGTCGCGCACTTCCCATCCGACGAACGCAACATCGTCATCGCCGCCCGGCCGCAGCACGAAGCGATGGTGGTACTCGTCCATGCGCAGGAAAATCGAGCCATCGGGATCGGCGCCGTTGATTTCGAGGCCCAGCACATCAGTCGCGAACTTCTCCCAGCGCGCGAGGTCGCTCACCCCGATCCCGAGGTAGCCGAGTTGCGTGACACTGGCCATTGCGCGCCTCTCCCGATCCGGCCGCGCCGCCGATGACGATGCGGTGCGGTTTTGCGCCGGGCTACACGGTCAAATTGTAAAGCTCGGCGACGTTATCGTGCAGGATCTGGTTCTTCTCTTCCTCGGTCAGCCCGGCCGTATGTTTTTTGAGCAGCTCCTGCGACCACGGCCAGGTCGAATCGCTGTGCGGGAAATCGTTGGCCCACATCAGGCGGCGGAAGTTGCACATATCTTTCATCTTGAAGGCCACCCAGTCGTCCTGGAAGGTCAAGTAGATATTTTCGCGAAAATACTCGCTGGGCATCTTCGAGATGGTGCCGGCGGTCAGCCAGTAGCGATGCCGGTCGTATGCGTGATCCATCCGGTACATGTAGTGAGGCGCCCATCCGGCATCCGCCTCCACGCATACTATCTTGAGCCTGGGATGGCGCTCGAAGACGCCGCTTAGGATAAGCGTCCCGATGATGTCCTGGTTGCCGCGGATGATCGACATGAAGCTGTTGAGCTTCGGGCCACGCGTGCGTCCGATCGCGTCTTCGCGGCTGGTCAGAATGTGGAAGCTGAGCGGCAGGCCGAGATCGATCGCGGCCTCCCAGAAGGGATCGTAAATCGAGCTGTCATAGTCCTCGACCTGCGGGTAGCCGGGCATCATCACGCCACGCAGGCCCAGTTCCTTGATGCGGCGGATGTCCTCGATACCTTCCTCGACCGAGCGCATCGCGGTCTGCCCGCAGCCGATGAGGCGGTCCGGGTGCGCCGCACAGTACGATGCGATCCACCGGTTGTACGCGTCGAAGCAGGCCTTCTTGTAGTCGAAATCCTTGTGATTGCAGAGCAGCATGCCGACCGTGGGATAGATGATCTCGGCATGCACGCCGTCGCGATCCTGGTCGGCCAGCCGCGCATCCGGGTCCCATCCGCCGCGATGCAGCTCCTCGAACTTGACACCGAGCACCGTCAGTTCATCGGCGGGCTTGCCGGCGGCGGCGATCAGTCCCATCGGGATCGGCCGCTTCATCCCCTCGATGATGAAGAGATCGCCCTTCTGCTCGTCGCGCACCAAATGCGGCGCGCGATCGCGGAACTGCGGCTCGATAAACTCGATGTAGGTGTTTGGCGGTTCGGTGATATGCGAATCCGCCGAGATGATGGGCTTCTGCATTTTCTTTCCTCGCGAAGGCTCCGGGGCGGAGCCTGGGATACAGACGTGGTTCCGTTCCTGAACCCACTTTTACTAAACGGTGCGCGCGTTTACAACGCGAGCAAAGCGCGTCCCGCCGCGGCGGTGGACCGGATACTTCGGCCTGCGATATAAAGTGGTGAAGAACTGGAAACGGATCGCGACTTCTCAGCCCCGTGCCGGACGCAACCCGCGGCGTACCGGATGGGTTCAAGGAGAAACTTCCATGGACTACGACCTCAAGATCACGGGCGGCACGATCGTCGACGGCACCGGCGCGCCGGCGCGCGAGGGCGACGTCGCCATCAAGGACGGCAAGATTGCCGCGCTCGGCGACGCGCCCGGCAAGGCGGACAAGACGCTCGAGGCGCGCGGCCGCGTCGTCGCGCCCGGCTTCGTGGACATCCACACGCACTACGACGCCCAAATCCTGTGGGATCGCATGATGACCATTTCGCCGTGGCACGGCGTGACCACGGTGGTGATGGGCAATTGCGGCTTCGGCGTCGCGCCGACGCGCCCGGACCATCGCGGCCTCATCATGCGCACGCTGGAAAAAGTCGAGGGGATGAGCCTCGACGCGCTCGAGGCCGGACTGGGCTACGAATGGCCCTTCGAGACCTTCGAACAGTATCTCGACGCGATCGAAAAACGCGGCTCCGCGATCAACGTCGGCGCGCTTATCGGCCATACGCCCATGCGGCTCTACGTCATGGGCGAAGAGGCGGTCGAGCGTCCGGCGAACGAAGGCGAAATCGCCGCGATGCGGGAGATCGTGCGGCGCGCGATTCGCGCCGGCGCCGTCGGCTTCGCCACTTCCAAATCGCCAACCCATGTCGGCTACGGTGGCAAGCCGGTGCCCAGCCGCAAGGCGGAACTGAACGAGATAACCGCGCTCGCGAGCGTGCTCCGCGAAGAACAAGCCGGTGTCATCCAGGCCACCGCCGGCCGCGAACTCTTCCTCAAGGAGTTCGCCGACCTGTTCCGCGCAACCGGCCGCACCATCACCTGGACCGCGCTGCTCGCCGGAATGACCGGCTCCAACGACGGCCATCGCCGCCTGCTCGAGCAATCGCAGCAACTGGCGGATCAGGGCATGCGCATCGTGCCGCAGGTCGCCTGCCGGCCGCTCAATTTCGAGATGACGCTCAAGGAGCCGTTCATCTTCGAGAGCCTCTCGGTGTTCAAGCAGATTTCGGCGGCCGACTTCGAAGGCAAGATGAAAATTTACTCCGATCCCGAGTTCCGCGCCGTGTTCAAGTCCAAGACCGGCATAAACTCGGCCGGCCGCTTCGCCGATCGATGGGAGCGAAGCTGGGTCTCCTACTATCCGGGCCATCCCGAGCTCGAGGAAAGCAATCTCGCCGAGCTTGCGCGCGCGCGCCGCATCGACCCGATCGACCTGATGCTCGATATCGGGCTGGAGACCAGGCTGGAAGCGCGCTTTCGGATGGCGCTGTTCAATTACGAAGAGGACGAGGTGCTGGCGCTGCTGAACGGCAAGGGCACCGTGGTCGGGCTTTCGGACGCCGGAGCGCATGCGAGTCAGCTTTGCGACGCGTGCTTCTCGACCTACCTGATGGGCCATTGGGTGCGCGAGCGCAAGGCGCTTGCGCTCGAGCGCGCGGTGTGGATGCTGACGGCGCGGCCGGCCGAGGTGTTCGCGCTCAGCGACCGCGGGCGCCTGGCGCCCGGCATGGCCGGCGACGTGGTCGTGTTCGATCCGGACAAAATCGGATGCTCGCGACTGCGCCGGGTCAACGATCTTCCTTCCGGCGCCGATCGTCTGGTCGCCGACGCCACCGGTATCGACGCCGTCATCGTCAACGGCACGGTCATTCGCCGCGAGGGCCGCGATACGGTCGCGGCGGACGGGCCGCTGCCGGGTCGTCTGCTGCGCCATGGCCACGCGCCGGCATGAAGCCGCGCATGGCGCATTCGCGCGTCACTCGTTCGCGCGCCGATTCGCGCGTCGGTTCGCGCGTCGTTTCGAATGACGCCCGCGGCCGATCGCACTCACGCTCGGCCGCGGCGGCGCTCCGATGATTTCCTGATGATCTCCTATGCGTGGCTGGCGCCGCTCGATGCGATTCTCAACGCGAGCGCCGGCGTCCTGCTGCTCGCGGGCTACATCGCGATTCGGCGCCGGCGCGTGCGCGTCCATCGCGCGTGCATGATTAGTGCGTTCGTCGTATCAGCCGCGTTCTTCGTCTCGTACTGCATCTACCACTACCATGTCGGCGACGTGCGCTTCGGCGGCGAGGGCATGATCCGGCCGGTGTACTTCTCGATTCTCGCCAGCCATATCGTGCTCGCGGCGGCGATCGTGCCGCTCGCGCTGCTCACGCTCGGCCGCGCATTGCGCGGCCGCTTCGCGCGGCATCGCCGAATCGCCCGCTGGACCTGGCCGATCTGGATGTACGTATCGCTGACCGGCGTCGTCGTGTACCTGATGGTGTACCAGCTTTATCCGCATTCGCGGGTTTCGCCGTAAGCTTACAGGCGCTGCAGACCCGTCGGAGCGCGCCGCAAGCGCCGAAATCTGGGGCCTCCTCCGACACCTCGTCACCTCGGCGACTGAGGCGCAAGAGCGCAGATTAGGCCGGCACGCGAGTGCGGACATCTCGACCAGCGCCGGCCGCTGACCTGTACGCGAAGGAGCCTTCGGGGTCGCGCGGCGGAACTTTTCAGAGCTTCCGCCGATTGATCATTCGATTGCGTTACTTGCGCATCCAGGGAGGACCAAGGCATGAAGTTCGTCAATTTCGCACGCGCAGCGATCGCGGCTTTCTTCGCTTCCGCTATGCTCGTCGCGTTGACCTCGGGTGCAGCCCAGGCCAACCAGGAATTGGAATGGAACGGCATCTTCGGGTTGATCGAACCGTTTAACGTCGTCGGCGTCGGCACTCCCACGCCCGCGCCGCCCGCCAATTCGACCACCGGACAGGTAACCGGCGCCGCCCCCTGGGTGACCATCTCGGGCCATGCGGAAGTTGATCTGGATACCGGTAAAGCGGATTTCAAGGTGAGAGGACTGGTTCTGGCGGTCGGGAGTCAAGCCACCTCCCCCTCGACCACGCTGTCCGGCCTCGGTATCGGCACCAATGCGGGCGTCACGATGGTCAAGGGAACGCTGGTATGCAACGTCAGCGGCACCAGCGGCGGTGAAACGGTTTCCTTCGAGGACGACACGGACGCAGTGCCACTCAGCTTTCAAGGCAACGCAAAATTTCACGGCAGCCTTGTCAGCCCCGTGCCGCAGGTTTGCCTGGACAATCCCAAGGATACGGCGTTCTTGATCCGAATCGTGGAGCCGTCGGCGTTTTTCAATCTGTGGATCGCCTTCGGCGGCGCGCTGCGCATCGAGGGCCACTGATTCGTCGCGCGCGACGCCCGCTTCGCAGCCGACGCGGACTCAGGCCGCTCGTAACTCGACGCGCGGCGTCAGGTCCGCGCCGGCTCTTTCGCCCACCCGGGTTACGAATCCGAATCCCTCGCGTAATCCCACGAGAGGATACGTTCGGGCTTGAGCTTTGCCAGCGCGAACGCGATGCCCTTGAGCGAATCGGCGTATTTGGCCCCTTCGCGACTGCCGTAATACGCGATCGAGATGCGCCGCACCCACGCATCGGCCTTCCGGAACTCGATCTGCGCCCTGCCCTTCAGGATCACGCATTTGTAGGGCCGCTTCTTCGTATCGATTACCAGCGCGATTCGCGGATCGCGCTCGAGGCATTTCAACTTGAACGATTCGCGGAACATGAAGATGGTCGCCGCCCCGCCCTTCCATTCGTACCAGACCGGCACGGCATGCGGACTGCCGTCCGGCGCCGTCACCGCCATCACGGCGATATTCGGTTGTTTGAGGAGCGCATCGATCTCGCGCCTGGTCATCGGCATCGGTTCACTCTGCTCCTTGGTCTTCGCGCGCGGCTGTGGCCGCGATTTATTGAACTTATGGAGCAGGCCGATTCTTTCAGTCAACCGGGATCGCGCCTGGCCCGCAGGGCGGCATTGAAACGGCGCGAACTTTAATCGATACTTTCGTGTTCACTAAAGGAGTTTGCCGGCCCTGTACCGCCGGCCCAGGCACATGGAAACCCGATCACAATCGCAGGACGCTGCCGCCCGACAGGCGATTTCGCAAATCGACTTTGACAAGGCCGGAGGCGTCGTCCCCGCCATCGCCCAGGACCATCAGAGCGGACGGCTGCTGATGGTCGCGTATATGAACCGCGAAGCGTTCGAGGAAACTCTGCGCACCGGCCACGCCTGCTACTTCTCGCGCTCGCGCAATCGGCTGTGGCGCAAGGGCGAGGAATCCGGCAATTACCAGACCGTGCACGAAATCCGCATCGATTGTGATGGCGACACAATCCTGCTGGCGGTCGAACAGCACGGCGACCGCGCCGCCTGCCATGAGGGTTATGAGTCGTGCTTTTTCCGCACATGGCGCGACGGCGCTTGGCATGCGGTGGACACCCGCCGCGTCGATCCGTCCAAGTACGGTCCGGGCTACGGCCATCAGCAGAAATCCGCATCATAATGCGTCCGACGGTATCGCCTGTTAATCTTCATCAAGGAAACGGAACCACCGCCAGCAATCATGCCTGCTGACAACGTACTCAAGTTCGGGCTGCCCAAGGGCAGCCTCGAGGCGCAGACGATCGAGCTGATGCGCAAGTCAGGATGGCGCGTGTCGGTCGGCGCGCGCTCGTACATGCCCAGTATCGACGACGAGACGCTGAGCTGCCGGCTCCTGCGCCCACAGGAGATGCCGCGCTACATAGCTGACGGCACGCTCGACGCTGGCATCACCGGCAGCGACTGGATCGTCGAGAACGCGGTTCAACTGGTGGAGGTCGAAAGCTTCACCTATTCCAAGGTGTCGCTTTCGCCGACGCGCTGGGTGCTGGCGGTGCCCGAGGCTTCGCCTGTGCGGCGGCTCGAGGACCTTGAAGGCAAGCGCGTCGCGACCGAGATGGTCGATTTCACGCGCCGCGTGTTTGCCGAACGACAAATTAAAGTAGAAGTTGAGTTTTCCTGGGGCGCCACGGAAGCCAAGGCCGCCGAAGGCCTGGTCGATGCGGTGGTCGAAGTCACCGAAACCGGCTCGTCGCTGCGGGCCAACGGCCTGCGCATCGTCGAGCAGCTCCTGACTTCGACGCCGGTGCTGGTCGCAAATCCCGACGCATGGGCGGTCGGCTGGAAGCAGGCCAAGATTCGTCAGATCGGGATGCTCATCCGCGGCGCGCTCGATGCGGAAAATCGCGTCGGCATCAAGATGAACGTTCCGCGCCAGGACCTCGAGCGGGTAATCGCGCTGCTGCCGTCGATCACCGCGCCGACCGTTTCGCCGCTCTATGCGTCGCCGAACCTCAAGGGCAGGGAATGGGTTGCGGTCGAGACCGTGATTGCCGAGCACACGGTGCGCGAGCTTTTCCCGCGTTTGCTCGAAGCCGGCGCAGTGGGAATCATCGAATTTCCGCTGAACAAGATTATCTGAAGGGAGCTCTGCAGAGACGAGTGAACAGGACATTACTCGCCATCATCTGCACCGCCATCATCCTGACCGCGGTCGCGTGCAAGGGTTCGCACGAAGCCAACACATCGCCTGTTGACGCGCCGCCCGGCACGGGCAGGCAGTGGCGCATTCCCAAAGAGACGATTGCGGCCGACAGCAAGGAAGACTACGCGGCGGGCGCGCAGGCGCTGCGCACGTTCGACGCATTCGGCACGATGGAGGTCAGCCAGCTTTTCTATCATCACAAGCTGGTCATGGTCCCTGCCGGTACGCTCGTGGCCGAGGCCGATGTCGCGCCCGCGCCGCAGACCCCGGCGTCGACGGCGGCGGATGCGGATGCAAAAGCGCTCGCCAACCGCGCGACCAAGGTCCGCGTGCTCGACGGCCCGGAGTCCGGCCACACCCTGTGGCTCTATCCGGAGTCCGCGGAACAGATGGGTTTTCCCTCCGCGACGCCTTCCCCGTAGAGACAGTCGCGCTCAGGTCGGCGGCAATACCAGTTCCTGCCCCTTCTCGGAAATCAGCACGGCGAGGATTTTTGCGGGGCGGGTTTTGCTCGCATTGCGCGCGATGCGGTGCGTGTGCATCGGCAGCTCGTACCACGATTGCCCCGCATGGTAGGTGACGGGCTTGCCCGGATCGACCTCGCTCACGACCGCGCCCTCGAGCACATAGGCGATCGTCGAGCCTGGATGGCGATGCGGCGACGATCCCGCGCCCGGCTCGAACTCGACCAGCACCATGCTGATCTGCTTGCCGGCGACGTCGGGCATGTCGTGTTGCAGAATCGGCCGCACGGTAACGCCTTTGTCTCCGGCCAGCGGATTTGCGCTTTTAGCCGCGCCTGTCGCGCCGCCGCCGGCGGCTTCGCCGGTCGCGGCCGATTGCGCCAGAGCGATGGCCGCGAGCAGTTGCGCGGCCAGCGCGGAGCCGCCGAGCGTCATCATCATTTCGCGCCTGGTAATCATCCTGTACATGCTCCCGTGTTGAAGTAGCGGTAATGCAAGCGGCCGGCGCGGCGATCTCAACTCCGCGCCGGCGCATCGAGCACCATTTGAGTCTGCGTCACCATCGCGAGCAGCCGGCCCTGGGCGTTGGTGATGCGCGTCTGCCAGACCATCGTGCGCCGTCCGCGATGAAGCGGCACGCATTCGGCGTTCACCGTGGTGCCGACCGGCGCCGGTGCGAAAAAGTTGGTCTTCGATTCGATCGTGGTGGTGCTCGCGCCCGCGGGCACATTCAGCATCGTGGCGTAGGCGCCGAGCGAATCGGCAAACGCCATCACCGCGCCGCCGTGCAGCACGGCCGGCACCGTGCACAAATCGTCGCGCACCAGCATCTCGGCCGTCACCCGCTCGGGCGCGGCATCGACAATTTTGACTCCGAGCAGCTCGGTCAGCGGCATCTTGAGTTCGTTGATGATGGCCGATGGATCCATCGCCGAATCCTTCCTGCTTCTCAGGCCCGAAAGCCGTTCATTCGTTTTTCCACTGCGGTTTGCGCTTTTGCGCGAATGCGAGCGGCCCCTCGATCGCGTCTTTGGATTTCCACAGCCGCTCGGTCTCCGCGAACCGGTGCGCGGACGCCTCCTCGAGCGACATCCCGAGCCCGCCCATCGCCGCTTCCTTGCTCGCCTGAATTGATACCGGCGAGCATTCCATGATCTCGGCCGCCCATCGCTCCGCCGCCGGCATCAGGTCCCTGAGCGGCACGACCTCGTTGACCAGCCCCCAGCGATGCGCCTCAGCGGCCGTCAGATGCTTGCCGGTAAGAATCATGCCCATGGCGATCTTGAGCGGGATATGCCGCGGCAGGCGATGCACTCCGCCGGCGCCCGCCATCAGACCCACGCGCGGCTCGGGTAACCCCAGGCGGGCATGATCGGCCGCGATGATGATGTCACAGGCGAGCGCGATCTCGCATCCGCCGCCCAGCGCGAAGCCATTGACGGCCGCGATGATCGGTTTGTTGATGTCGAAGCGCGAGGTGATGCCGGCGAATCCGCCTTTGCTCATCGGCGGGCGCTCACCGCGATGCTCGGCGGTCCATTTGAGGTCGTTGCCGGCGGAAAACGCGCGATCGCCGGCGCCCGTCAGGATCGCGACCCACAGCTCGCGGTCGGCGACGAAATCGTCCCACACCTGGTCCATCTCCAGATGGCACGGCGGATGGAGCGCATTCAACACTTCGGGCCGGTTGAACGTCACGTACGCCGTATGGCCTCGCTTCTCATATTTGATGAATTTCAGATCCATCGATCGATTACCTCGCATTTCGGTTCCGCGCGCACGCGCTGAATCTATCGCGATCGGGATCGCGCGATTCCGGACGCGATCGGATCGCACTCAGTATTGCTGTTCGTCCGCGAGCAATTCGAAAAAGGCGTCGATGCTCTGCATGAGCTGGCGGCGAATCTGCGCCCGCGTGCCCTCGATCAGATGCATCGTCACCCGCCCCGTGCTGCCGTCCCGAAGCCGCACCTTGGCGTCCTCGACCGCGGTCAGATCGCTCGGCCGGAAAATGCGCATTCCGTAAACCATCGCCGTACGTGCGGCAGCACCTTTCACCAGCCGAAGCTTGCGCGCCATCGCTCCCTCCCGATTCGCCGGCCAACGGCAGCGGTTATAGCACGAATGCGTTTGCCCCGGTCACCGCAATTCGCATCGGCGTCCGCAGCCGGCGCGGCGAGTTGAGTCAAGGCGGCTGATACGGGAAGCTACCCGGCGGCGGGCCGCAACCTGCGCGCGCCGCTGCGAAACGTTCAATTCGAGGCGATGGCGCGATGAATAGCGACGATTACCTGAGCCGTGTGCGCGAGCTGATACCGCGCTTCCGCGAGCGCGCCGCGCTGGCCGAGCGTGCCCGCCGCCTGCCGGATGAAAGCTGGAACGACTTTCAGCGCGCCGAACTTCTGCGCGCGCTGCAGCCCGCGCGATGGGGCGGCTTTGAAATGCCTCCGGCGGCCTTCTATCGCGCGGTGGCGGAGGTCAGCGCAGCATGTCCGTCCACCGGATGGGTGCTCGGCGTGCTCGGCGTCCATGCGTGGCAGCTTGCGGCCTTTCCGGAGCGCGCACAGGAGGAGGTCTGGGGCGCCGATTCCACCGTCCAGGCGTCGTCGTCGTATGCGCCGACCGGCCATATCGAGCGCGTCGAGGGCGGCTTCCGCGTGAGCGGGCGATGGTCGTTCTCGAGCGGCTGCGATTTCTGCCAGTGGGTCATCCTCGGCGGCTCGACGCGCAATCCCGACGGCACACCCGATGCGCGCAGCTATTTGCTGCCGCGCAGCGACTACGAGATCGACGACAACTGGCACGTGATCGGGCTCATGGGATCCGGCAGCAAAGACATCGTGGTCAGGGACGCCTTCGTTCCCGAGCATCGCACGCACAAATTTCTCGACGCCTACAGGCTGGACAACCCCGGCCAGCTCAGCAACCCCGCGCCTCTGTACCGGCTCGCCTGGGCTTCGGTGTTCGCCTACGCGATCGCCGCACCGGCCATCGGCGCTGCGCTGGGCGCGCTCGAGTGCTGGCGCGAGGGCGCGCGGGTGCGGCGCACTGCTTACGAGCGCAAAATGGTGGCCGAGGATCCGTTCGCGCAGATGCGGTTAGCCGAAGCCGTATCGCTGGTCGAAAACGCGCGCGCGCGCATGCTCGACACCTTCGAAGAAATGATGCGCACGGTGTCCGAGGGCCGCCCGGTGCCGGTCGAGCGGCGCGCGCGGCTGCGCTGGGACGCGGCCGACGCGGTGAGCCGGAGCGTGCATGCCGTGGACCTGATGTTCGAGTCGAGCGGCGGTCGTGCGATTTTTCTCGACAATCCGATTCAGCGCTACTTTCGCGACATCCACGCGATCCGGGCGCACGCGCTCAACAATCCGCAACGGGCCGGACGCACCTTCGCGCTCGCTGAATTGGGCAATTTCATCAACGAACGCGGCTTGCCGGCGGATATTTTCGTCTAGCGCAGGCCCATCGCAACGCGTGGGACGCGGCGCGCGGATATTGGGCCGCGGGCGTTCGCGCGATTTCTTTCGCAACCCCTTTGACTTCGACCGCGAATGATGGCGACAATTTTGCGCGATGAAACTGCGCATGTATGCGGCCGCGGGCCTGATATTGGCAGCGTGCGGTTGCGGCGTCGCCTACCAGGCCTCGACCGAACTGCGCGCCTCGCGCATGGCGCGCGACCTCAAGGCCGGCCAGAGCGAGGCCCAGGTACGCGAGAAGTGGGGCGAGCCCGATCTGCGACAGGATTCCGACCAGGACACCGAGACCTGGAGCTATGCCAAGCGCTCCAACACCAATGACGTCGCCGCCACCCTGTTGTACACCAACACCAAGGAAGGCGATCAGGGCGAGTTCATAGACCTGACCTTCGTCGACGGCAAGCTGACATCATGGAAAGAGACGACGCATACCATGCCGACCAAGAACGGGGGCCCTGGACTGAGTTTCGGCGTGTCAGGTCCGGGTTCGGCGGTGGGCAACCGGCGCCACTACTGAGCCGGGGGCAACTTTTGGACCGCAAGGACCTTCGTCCGCCAACCAAGGCTCACTTTCGGACCAGGGTTCCATCGGCGGGAAATCGCATGTTGCAACCCCACCGAGCCATCGTGTCTAATTAACAGCGGCCCGCTTATAGCGGCCCTAGGGTTATTCGTACCCGAAAAAAGACTTCGCGCCGGCTCGGAGAGCGGTGGCGATAAGCTGGCGGCGATTGACGATCTTCTGATGGCGACTGCACGAAAAAGCATCGAGTCCATCCTGCTCGACCGTTCGTGGGTCTCCGAACAGGATCTGGAACGCGCGCGTCAGCGTAAGAAACCAGGCCAGGACCTCGCCGACGTGCTGGTAGACATGGGTGCGTTGGAGCCGCAGCGCCTGGCGCGCGCGATCGCGCAGGAGTACTGGCTGCCCTTCCAGGCCCATATCGACGAACACGCGATCGACGGCGCCCTGCTGGCCAAGGTGCCGATCAACTACGCCAAAAAAAACGGCATCCTGCCGCTGAGCAACGATGGCCGCAGCGTCACCGTGGCCATCGCCGATCCGTCCAATTACGAACCGCTCGACGACCTGCGCGTGCTTTTCGGCCTGCCGGTGCATCCGGTGGTCGTGCCGCTCGAGATCCTGAGCGACGCGATCAACCGGGCCTACGATCAGGCCACCACGACCACCGCGCAGGACCTGATGATCGACCTCGAAGAGGAGCGGCTCGACGTCGTCGCCAACGAGCTGGCGCATGAGCCGCTCGACCTGCTCGACTCCGACGACGCCGCGCCCATCATCAAGCTGGTCAACGGGCTGCTCTCGCAGGCGGTCAAGGACCGCGCGAGCGACATCCACGTCGAGCCGTTCGAGCAGGAGCTGCTGGTGCGGTTTCGCGTCGACGGAATGCTCTATGACGTGATCTCGCCGCCGCAGCGTTTCCAACCCGCGATCAGCTCGCGCGTCAAGGTGATGGCGGGACTCAACATCGCCGAGAAACGCCTGCCGCAGGACGGCCGCATCCGTCTGCGGGTCGCCGGCCGCGACATCGATATTCGCGTGTCGACCATCCCCACCGCCTTCGGCGAACGCATCGTGCTGCGCCTGCTCGATCGCGCCCAGGCGCTGGTCGATCTGAACCTCGACCGCCTCGGCTTCACCGGTGACAACCTGGCGCGCATCGACCGCCTGATCCGGCAGAGCCACGGGATCATCCTGGCGACCGGGCCGACCGGATCGGGCAAGACCACCTCGCTCTACGCATGCCTGGCGCGCATCAACTCGCCGGAGAAAAACATCATCACCATCGAGGACCCCATCGAATACCAGCTCCGCGGCATCGGCCAGATGCAGGTTAATCCGAAGATTGAGCTGACGTTCGCGAGCGGACTGCGTTCGATCCTGCGCCAAGACCCCGACGTCATCATGGTCGGCGAGATCCGCGACAGCGAAACCGCCGAAATCGCAATCCATGCCGCGTTGACCGGCCATCTCGTGTTCTCGACCCTGCATACCAACGATTCCTTCGGCGCGCTCACCCGGCTGGTCGACATGGGGATCGAGCCCTTCCTGGTCTCGTCCTCGATCCTGGCGGTGCTGGCGCAGCGCCTGGTGCGCACGCTATGTACGAACTGTCGCGAGCCTTACACGCCCAGCGCGTCAGAGCTGGCGCGCATCGGCGCGCGTCCGGAAATGCTCAAGGGGCCGATTTACCGGCCCGCGGCCAACGGATGCCGCGCCTGCCGCAGCACCGGGTATCGCGGGCGCACCGCGGTTCACGAGCTGATGCTGATGGACGACGAAGTGCGTTCGCTGGTGATGCAGAAGGCTGACGCCGCCACCATCCGGCGCGCCTGCACCTCGCGCGGAATGTCGCTGCTGCGCCAGAACGGGGCCCAGCGCATCCTGCAGGGCGAAACCACCATCGAAGAACTGCTGCGCGTCACCCAGGAAGACATTCTCTAGCCGACGCCTCGGGTACACGAGCGATGCCCGTTTTCGCCTATCGCGGATTGGCCGCCAACGGCCGTTCGGTGGCCGGCGTGGTCGATGCCGACAGCGTGCGCACGGCGCGCGGCAAGCTGCGCGAACGCGGCATCTTTCCCACCGAACTGGCCGAGGAGCAGGAGCAGGCGGCGGCGCGCCGCAGCTTTTCCGACTACCTGCCCTCCTTCGGCCGGCGTATTCCGCCGTCCGAGCTTTCGCTGCTCACGCGCCAGCTCAGCTCGCTGCTCGGCGCGGGCGTGCAACTGGTGGACGCGCTCGCCGCGCTCGCCGATCAGGCCATGCGCCCGCTCACCAAGCGCCTGCTGTCGCAGATTCGCGAGCGCGTGCGCGAGGGCAGCTCGCTGGGCGACGCGCTCTCCGCTTACCCGGAAACCTTCTCCGACCTGTACGTCGGGATGGTGCGCGCGGGCGAGGCGGCGGGCGCGCTCGAGACGGTCCTCAACCGCATCGCCGACTTCAACGAGGCGCAGGCCGAGTTCAAGGCCAAGGTGACCCACGCCCTGACCTATCCGATCATCATGGTATGCGTGGGCAGCGGGATCCTGTTCTTCCTGATGAGCTACGTGGTGCCGCAGGTGGCGACCATCTTTCAACAGAACAACGCCGCGCTGCCGCTGCCGACGCTCATCCTGATTGCGATCTCGAACTTCATCTCGAGCTACTGGATGATCCTGCTGCTGGCGATCGCCTGCGCCATCTTCGGCATAAGCTATGCGCTTTCGACCCGGCGCGGCCGGCGCTTTTACGACACCTGGGTTCTGCGCACGCCGTACATCGGCGCGACGGTGACGCGCGTGCTATGCGCGCGCTTTTCGCGTACGCTCGCCACCATGCTGCAGAGCGGCGTGCAGCTGCTGCCCGCGCTGGCTTCGGTCAAGCACGTGGTCACCAACGGCCTGCTCGCCGACGCGGTCGAAGAGAGCCGCACTTCGATTCGCGAGGGCCACGGGATGAGCTATCCGCTGGCCCAGAGCAAGCTATTCCCGCCGCTGCTGATCGAAATGATCCGCGTGGGCGAGCGCTCGGGCGAACTCGAACCGATGCTCGAACGGGTGGCCGACACCTACGAGCGCGAGGTCGAGCGCTCGCTGAGCCAGCTCACCACCATGCTCGAACCCCTAATGACGCTGGCGATGGCGGGCATTATCCTGTTCATGATGCTGGCGATCCTGCTGCCGATATTCCAGTTGAACCAGTTGATGAAATGACGTCAGGGGAGTTCACAACGATGCATCGAACGGCGCGCCGCCGCAGGCTCGAGGAAGGTTTCACGCTGATCGAGATCATGGTGGTCATCCTGATCCTCGGCCTGCTCGCCACCATCGTGGTGCAGAGCCTCAGGGGCGCCACCGACAAGGCCAAGCGCACCAAGGCTGAGGCCGACATCTCCGAGATCAAAACCGCCCTCGATCGCTATTACCTCGACAACGGCTACTATCCGACCAGCGACCAGGGTCTGCCGGCGCTGGTTAGCGCTCCGACCGGTGGCCGCCAGCCGGCCAACTACGAGCAGGGGGGCTACATCGAAAAGGTGCCTAACGATCCATGGGGTAATCCCTACTTTTACCAGAGCGACGGCAACTCATATGTCCTGAAGTCGTTCGGCGCAGACGGCAAGCCCGGCGGCACCGGCAAGGACGAGGATATCGACGGCAGTTCGTCGTGAAGCGGCCGGCTCGCACGCGCGCGCGGGGCAGCAGGCGCACAGACGACGCGCGCCGCGCACGCGCGCGCCTTGCGCCGGGATTTACGCTGCTCGAAATTGCGGTCGTGCTGTTTATCATGGGCCTGGTGATGACGCTTGCGATCCCCTATCTCGGCGGCTTTCACGGCGCCCAGCTCAAGAGCGAGGCGCGCCGCCTCGCCGGACGCGCGAACTATCTCTACGACGAGGCGGGTACGCAAAAAGTCATCTACCGCATGAACTTCGATCTCGATCACAACCTGTATTACGTCACGCGCCTGGATCCCTACGCGTCCAATCCGAAATTCGCCCCCTTCCGCGGCCCCTGGGGCTTCGCGGTCCCGATGCCGCCCGGGTTGAAACTGCGCGACGTGTCGGTCGCCGGCATCGGCGGCGCCAAGGCCGGGACGATAAGCTGCCAATTCTATCCGGACGGCTATGTCGACGCGACTGTCATCCACCTGACGACCTCCTCGGGCGCCGTGCTCACGTTGAGTTTCAATCCGCTGACCGGCGACGTCGGTATCGTGAGCGGCGACGTGCCGCCGGTGCAGGCGCTGGCGATGTCGCAATAATCCGCGCGCGCCGATCTTTATTTCCGAATGACGGCTCGGAATTACATAAATAGCGCTCGGGCGGGCTTCACCCTCCTTGAAGTTCTGATCGCGATCGCGGTCCTCGGTATCGCGCTGCTCGCGCTGCTCGCGCTCGAGCATCAGGATTTGCAAAGCGTCATTCGCGGCCAGGACGTCTCGCGCGCGGCGATGCTCGCCCAGGCGCTGATGACCCAGGCCGAGCTGCAGCGCTTCCCGCCCATCGGCAACTCGAGCGGCGATTTCGATCGCATGTACTCGGGCCAATATCCCAATTTCCGCTGGACGCGTTCGGTCGAACCATCACCGGTATTTCCCGACCTGCGCAAGGTCGAAATCCATGTCCGCTACGGCCCCAGGTTCGGGCGCGATTTTTCGATCGTCGAGTTCATGCACAATCCGATGCCGCAGGTGGCGACGCCGCAGAGCGCGGCGCCGCAAAATCCCGCCCTGCAGGGCTCGCAACCGGGCGGCGGGACCCCGGCGGACTGACAATGAGCGTTGCGGCAATGCGATCCGAATTGACCGTCGGCGGCCGCCCCCGCGGCTTCACGCTGCTCGAAATGATGGTCGCGGTCGCGATCCTGGGCATCGTCATGGTCATGCTGGCGAGTTCATTTCATGCCGTCGCGGCGGGCAAGACGCAGGCCGAAGGACGCCTGCTCAGCAATCGTCAGGCGCGCGCGATTCTCAACCAGCTCACGACGGAACTGCGCGGCGCGGTGCAGACGCCGCTCATCGCGAGCGACGTGACCTTGATCGGCCAGGGTCATATGCAGAACGGCACCCCGCTGGATGCCCTCTTCATCTCCACGCTCAATCCCGGCCACCGCCCCGGCATCATCTCGTTCGGCGCCGAGGAGCTGGTCTCATACAGCGGTCGACCGAACCCGAACCATCCCGGATGGTTCATGCTCATGCGCCAGCAGCAGAGTGCGCTGCTGGGCGCGACCGCCGGGGTCAACGTCGCGCCGCCGGTGGTGCTGGCGGCGAACCTGCTCGCCTTTCACGTGCGCTATTTCAACGGCAACATCTGGGTCGAAAGCTGGAATTCACCTAGCCTGCCCCCCGGTCTGCAGCTTCCGCAGGCGGTGGCGATTGAAATCCAGATGGCGGGTCCGCATGCCGCGCCCGTCACCCTTTCCACCCAGATCACGCTGCCGATGGCCTTCACCCAGTGGTAAGCCGGCTGAACAGGAGCGAGCGCGGCATCGCGCTGCTGGTTACCATGATGGCGCTCGCGCTGATGACGCTGCTGGTGATGGACTTCACCACCGCAGCCTCGCTGGGCTATCGCTCGGCCGCCGGGCAGGCCAATGAGCTCCGCGCCGAGTACCTGGCGCGGTCGGCGATCAATGTCGGTTTGTCGCTGCTTTCGACCGATGCGCAACAGGACGTGCGCGCCAAGACCCCGCATGACGGGTTGGATGAGCCGTGGGCGCAGCCCTACCCGCCGGTGCCGTTGGGCGGCGGGCTGGCCGAGGTCTCGATCGTCGACGAAGCACGCAAGATCGACATCAACCTGCTGATCAATCCGCGTACCGGGCAGGCCAACCCGGTTTACCTGGGCATCGTCGAGCGGCTGTTCGCCAACCTCGGCGTCTCGCCGGCTATCATTCCCGCCATAGTTGACTGGCTGGACCCCGATAGTATCGAATCTCCGGGGGGAGCGGAGGCGGATTACTATCTGCGACTGATGCCGCCGTACGAGCCGCGCAACGGCCCGATGCCGACGATTGGCGATCTCAGGATGATCAAAGGCGTGGACGATGCCACCTTCGCCGTGCTGCAGCGTTACCTGACTGCGGCGCCGGAGCCGCGCGTGAACATCAATACCGCGCCGCCCGAAGTGATCGCCGCTCTGTTGCCCCAGTTGTCCGGCAATCCATCGATGGTCAAGGAAATCGTCCAGGCGCGCACCGTGCAGCCCTTTCTCATGACCACCGACGTCGGCAACCTGGCCGGCCTCGGCGACGCGGCCAATCCGCTGATGCGGCTGATCACCACGCGCAGCGCCTATTTCACAGTTACCGGCGTCGGCGTGTTCGCCGGTTCGCGCCGGCGCATAACCGGCGTGTTTCGCCGCAACAGCAACGGCACCTCGATGCTCGCGAGCTGGCAGGGGGGCTGAGCGGCGATGGCGCAGCGTATCCTGGCGATTGAAATCGCGGGCGACTGCGTGCGCGGCGCGCTCGCCGAGCGCAACTGGAATTCGCTCGCGATGCTCGACGCGATCGAGGAACATCGCGGCGCCGACGAGGACGATCTCGCGCCCGCGCTCGCCCGCCTGCTCGACGAGGCCGGCAACCCCGACATGGTGGTGAGCGCGCTCCCCGGCGAGCTGGTGGTCAAGCGCATGCTTGCGCTGCCGTTCAAGGACCAGCGCCGGCTCACGCAGACCGTGCCCTTCGCGCTCGAAGAGCATCTGCCGCTCGGCGTGGACGAAGCCGTGGTCGCCTTCACCCGCGTCGGCCGCGAGAATGACAAGACCCTGGTGTTGGCCGCGATGGTGCGCAAGGAGGACCTGCGGCGTCATCTCGAGCTGCTCGCGCGCGCCGGAATCAATCCCACCGCAGTGACCCTGAGCGCGCTTGCGCTGGCCTCGCTACTGGCGCGCGTGCGCAACGGCCACGGCGGCGCTCATCTGCTGGTCGATCTCGACCGCGACTCGACCTCGATGGTGCTGCTGGACGATGGCGGGATGCCGCGCGCGATTCGCACCGTGGTCGCCGAGCTCGGCGCGAGCAACGGCACGCCGGCCCCCGGCGCTTCGGCGATTCTGGGCGCGGTCCGGCAAACCCTGCTCGCCCACAGTTCCGAGCGTGAGCAGCCCGAGCTGGTGCTGACCGGCCCGATGGCGGCGACGCCCGACGTGCGCCGGCGGATGGCCGAGGCGCTCGCCGTGCCGATCCGCACGCTGGATGAATTCGATTGCGCCGCCCTGCTCGGCCCGCTCTCGGCGCGCTCGACCCGCTTCGCTGGCTGTCTTGCGATGCTGCTGGCGGAGTCGCCGGGCTCGGCCGTGCAGCCGCTCAATTTTCGCCAGGGGGAATTCGCCTTCCGCGGCCGCACCGGCAGCCTGCGGCCATGGCGCAACACTATCATCCTCGCCGCTGCCGTAGCGGCCGCGCTCGCTCTGCACGCGGGCATCCGCGTCACCTCCAACCTGCGCCGCCTGCGGCAGATCAATCGCGAGATCGCCGCGATTGCCGCGCCGGCCCTGGGGCGCGGCGTTTCAGGCGCCGACGCCAAGGACGAACTGGCGGCGCAGATTGCCGCGATGCAAAAGCAGCTTCACATGATGGGCGGAACGGGCGCCTCGGCCTTGCCGCTCGACACGCTGATGGCACTGTCGCGCGCGCTGCCGCCCCATCTGGGCGCCGAAATCGTCGATCTCACGCTCGACGAGGGCACGCTCAAGCTCGACGGCACGGCGGATTCGTTCGCCACCGTGGATCGGGTCAAGAAGGCGCTCGACTTGAGCGGCTACTTTCGCAATATCCAGGTGACCCACGCCACTGCCGGCTCGGATGCGAGCAAAGTCGAGTTCCGCCTGACCGCGGACATCCGCGGCGAGATGCTGGAGTAACCTGCGCCAATGCTGCAACGGATGCGAAAAATCATCGGCGCGGCCGCGGACGCGATCGGCGCGCGGCTCACGCCGCGCTTGCGCGAGTTCCGCACGGCGCTAGCGCCGGCGAGGGCGTCGATGAGCGCGCGCTACCGCAAGCTCGAGCCGCGCGAACGCGTCCTGCTGCAGATCGCCGGCGGAGCGCTCGCGCTGTTTCTGCTCTTCAACCTGGTTTACCTCCCGGTCCAGGGAGCGCTCGGCGGTCTCGGCGATCGCATCCAGCAGCGCCAGCACGACGCGGTTGAAGTCGCGCACATGATGCGCACCTATCAGCGCCTGCGCATCGACCTGGCCACGATGCGCACGCGGACGGTCGCGGCGAGCGGCGATTTCTCACTCTTCTCGGTGGTCGAGCAGGCGCTCACTCGCGCTCCGGGCAAAGATCGCATCGGCTCCATCACCCCCGCCGAAAAAGCGCTTCCCGGCGGGATGAAGCAGTACTCGGTGGACCTGAAGCTCAACCAGCTGACCCTCGGCCAGGTCGTGGATACGCTCTACGGCTTGAGCGCGCTCAACATTCCGGTCACGGTTTCGACCCTGCATATCACGCGGCGCTCGCAGGACACGCATACGTTCGATGTCGAGATGACCTGCGTCGCGCTGGGCCGCAATGCCTGAGCGGCCGCTCGCACGCCTCGGCGATTTCGCTCGCGCGCATCGCGACGCGCTGCTCTATGCCGGATTCGGCGCGCTGGTCTTCATCGCCTCGCTGGCGGCGACCTTTCCGTACACGGCCACGCTCGCCGCGCTGCTGAGGCCGCTGCGGCTCGGCTTCAGTTCCTCGGGCCAGGCCATCAGTCTGCCGCTCGGCGCGTCGCTCAGCGACGTGCGCCTCGTCTCGCTCGAGCCCTCCTCGCCCTTCGAGATTGAAAGCCCCGATGTGACCCTCGCGCCGGCGCTCGGCGCGCTGCTCCTCGGTCGGCCGGGCGTGCGTGTGCACGCGCGGATTTACGGCGGCGCGCTGCGCGCCACGGTTTATCGATCGGGTGCCGAGATTGGCGTGCGCTTCGCGCTGAGCGACATGGGGCTTGCCCGAATCGCCGCGCTGCGCGAAACCGGAATCAATGTGGTCGGCCGCGTCTCGGGCGATGGATCGGCAAAACTCGCGACCGCCGACGCATCCGCGGCCAGCGGCACGTTCGCTTTCCGCACCGCAGACCTCTCGCTCCAAATCGCCTCCGGCTTCGCGGCGATTCGCCTGGGCAAGGTCGAAGGCGAAGCCAGGCTGAGCCCGGGGGGCGCGCTCAGGATAAGCAGCCTCACCGGACAGGGGCCCGACGGCGCAATCGATGGCCACGGAACGATCCGTCTCGGCCCCGACGCGAGGCAGAGCCGAATCGATTTTGCTCTGACCATCCAGCCTTCCGCCGAAGGACGCAGGCGCCTGGGCGTGCTCTTCGGATTGCTGCCGCATCCGCCCGATGCGCGGCCCTACCTGCTGAGCGGCCCGCTGCTCGCGCCGTCGATGAGCTGAATCCGACCCCTGCCGAACGCGCGAGACATCCCGGGCATCACTCGGGAACCGAGCTGAGAAAATCCTCGACGGCGGCCTGGAAGCGCGGGTCGGCCGGCACCGATACGTGATCGGCGCCTTCGAGCACCACGACGCGCGCATTGCCGAACCATGCTTCGAGCGGCCGCGGATCGCCCGCGATCGTATCGCGGTCACCGGTCGCAACCAGCACCGGCAACGCCGAGCGCCGCAGCGCTGCGAAATCGAGCGTCGACTCGGCGTCAGTCGTTTCCTCGGCGCCGATACATGCCGCGAGCGCGCGCAGGTCCTTGCCGTTGCGCTCGGCGCCGCGGCGAAAGCGCCGCGCGAGGACGTCTTCGATCACCGCCGGATCCTCGGCCAGCAGCGCCGCGGCGATTCGATGGCGCTGGCCGGGCTTGGCAATCTGGCCGGCTGCGCCGTAGCCGCCGAGCACGACGGCGCTCAAGCGCTGCGGATCGCGCATCAGCACCTCGAGCGTGATCCGTCCGCCCATCGAGTAACCCGCCATGCGCGCGCGCGGGATTTTAAGATGCTCCATCAGGCGCACGGCATCGGCGCGCATGTTGCCGAGCCCATACCTGGCCGGGTCGTGCGGCCTGTCGCTCATGCCGTGGCCGCGCGCGTCGTACGCGATCGTGCGCCATCGCCGCGCCAGCCGCTCGAACATCCCCGTGCGCACCCAGTGCTCGTCGGCGCTGGAGCCGAAGCCGTGCACCAGTATCACGGGCGCGCCGCGGCCCTCGTCGATATAATGAATCCTGACGCCGTCCGAATCGAAGTATGGCATCGTCGATGCGCGCTTCCTCGGCGAAGCTTATAGTTGCGCCGGCGCGCCCGGCAATCGGCTTGCGCAAGCGCGCGCGATAACGGCACAATCGCGCTGTTCAGCAATTCCATAGCACGGATATTCGATGGCACAGCAAGACAACAGGCTCGGATTGCATCTCTCGGTCGTCTCCTCACTCTTCGGATCGATGAGCAAGCTGGCGCGGGAGGCCGAGGCGGCCGGCTACGATTCGGTGTGGGTGGCCGAGGTCGCCGGCCCCAACGCGTTCGTCGCGCTCGCGCCATGCGCAGCGGCGACGCGTCGCGTCGAGCTCGCGACCGGCGTGGTGCCGATCCAGATCCGCACGCCCGGCGTGCTCGCAATGGAGGCGCTGGCGCTCAACGAACTCTCGGGCGGGCGCGCGACCGCCGGCCTCGGCGTTTCCAGCCCGGTGATCGTCGAGCGATGGCACGGCGCGTCCTATCGCAGGCCGCTCACCGCGATGCGCGAGTGCGTGCACATCATGCGCGAGCTGTTCACCGCCGGCCGCTGCAAGTTCGAGGGCAAGGTGTACAAGTGCGACTTCCGCCACAGCCTGGTGACGCATGCGCCGCGTTCGCCGCGCATCTATCTCGCCGCGCTGAATCCGCCGATGCTGCGGCTGGCGGGCGAGGTCGCCGACGGCGTGCTGCTCAACTACTCGCCGCCCGAGGCGGTGCCGGCGATGGTGGCCGAGGTGCATGCGGGCGCTCAGCACGCCGGCCGCAATCCCACCGACGTCGATATCGCCATCTACCTCCGCATGTGCATCACCGAGGAGGAGGAGAAGGCGCTCGATTCATTCAAGCGCGAACTCGCCGGCTATGCCTTTGTCGATGAGTACAACAAGATGTTCGACCGCTACGGCCTTGGCGGCCAGTTCGCCGAGGTGCGCAGGCTCTGGCGCGAGGGCAAACGCGACGAGGCCTACAAGGCGCTGAGCGACGCCGACATGCGCCGTATCGGAGCGTTCGGCGCGGCGCAGAACGGCCGCGATTTCGTCGCGCGCTTCCGCGCCGCCGGCGTCAACCATCCGGTTATCTTCCCGATCGGCCCCGGCCGCACGGCCGAGCGGGATTTCCAAAACACGATGGCCGCGATGGCCGGCGCATAATGCGATTGCGGCGTTTGCGCACCGCAGCGGAGGGAGCGAGCGTTCATGGCTTATCCGTATAAGATCATCCTGTGTCCGGTGGACTTCGACGAAAGCTCGATGTTCGCGCTGGGACACGCGCGCCGGCTCGCCATGGACATGGGCGCAAAGGTTCATCTGCTTCACGCTCTGCCGATCCTGCCGATGCTGGCCGATCACGGCACACCGGTGCCAATCGACGAGGCGGCGGACCGGGAAGCCGCGCGGCGGCTGAAGGAGATTGCCCGCACCCGGCTCGCCCGCATTCCCACCGAAACCCATACGCGTATCGTGTTCCAGTCGGATGTGCCAAAGACCATCCTCGCCTTCGCTCGCGATTTGAGCGCCGACCTGGTCGTAATGGCGACGCATGGGCGCAGCACCATTCCGCACATGTTCTTCGGCAGCGTCACCGAGGCCGTGGTGCGCAACGCGGTCTGTCCGGTCCTGACCATGCGCCCGACCGCTGAGACGGCCCGGGCCACGGCATCCGGCCGCTCCGCTTCGGCAAAAAACAAAACCAGCGCCGCCCGCCGCTGAACTGACGATTGAGGCGGCGGCTTACTCCTCGAGGTCGTAAGTTTCATGTGGAGAGCAGCCTCGATCGATGACGACGAAAGTGTCGTCGCGATGTGCATGGCGCTCAATGCCGAGGACCCAGGCCCGGCGCCGGTGTCGCCGCAGCAGATGCGGCGAACGCTGGCCGCGCTGCGCGAGAAACCGATACGCGGGCGCGCCGTAGTTTGCGACGTCGCGGGCGATGCGGTCGGGTACGCATTACTGATTTCGTTCTGGTCAAATGAGCTCGGAGGCGAGATCTGCACCATCGACGAGCTGTTCGTGCTCCCCGAGCACCGCGGGCGCGGCCTGGCCACAGCGCTGCTCGAGCGGCTGGCCGGCGGGGATCGTTCGCTCTGGCCGGCCGAAGCGGCGGCGCTCACGCTCGAAGTGAGTCCGGGCAATCAACGTGCACGCGCCCTCTACGAGCGTCTGGGCTTCGAGCGGAGAAATCTCGCGATGCGTCGGCTGCTGCCGAAATGACTTTTCTAAAGGCCGCGAGGACACCCTCCTCTCCCGATGCAAAGCTGAAGCGTCGGCGACCGCACGGGAACTACTATTGTCGAGGTGCCTGTGGGGCTGCATTGATGGGTCTAATCGGGGTAACGGCTGCCTGCGCTCAACAAAAGGACGAAGCGCCCGTGATGTCTCCGGCGGTCAAGAAGACCGTGGATGCTTTTGTCGGACGCTGGAGCTTTGTCGGAATCGACGCCGAACCGGGCGCCAAGGCCGCCAAGCTGACGATGGCCATCGACTGCGAAATAGCTGCGCTGGGTGCCGCAGTTGCATGCACCTTCGCCGGTCAATCAGTTGCTGTTGGCCGCATCGAGGCGACTGCGGTAATCGGCTACAGTCCGGACGAGAAAGTTGTCCGCTGGATGGAGATCTCCTCGACAGGCGAGTATCACGACCATCGAGGCACCTGGAAAGGCGACGCTATCGAGTTTGAAGCGTTGCCCTATACGATATCGGGCCAGCGGGCCGTCGAAGAGCTCAGCATCCGCTTCCCGTCGCCTGGCAGGCTGGTGTTGAAATCGGTAACGAAGACCACCGAAGGCTCCTCGACGCTCGAAGGCAGTGCCGAGCGAAAATAGTAGACGTTTAACGACAGACGTGCACGAGCAAGATTGCGCCTGGATTTCCACCGCCTGTGACCCACAGAAGTTCCGTGTCATCCGAAATTCGATCGGCTAGTCGGTCGCGGCGCTTGCCGCCTCGCGCAGCATGCGCGGCCGCGTTTCTTGCCGCGCTGCTCGTAGCCGCGCCGGCGGCGGCCCATGCGACGGCGCCCGCGAACAAGACCTTCACCCTCAAGGTCGAAGATAAACGCATCGATATCGGGCTCGGGCTCAGCTACGACGCGTGGACCTACGACGGCGCCGTCCCCGGACCGGTATTGCGTGTGGGCCAGGGCGACGCCGTCACCGTCAAGCTGATCAATCCGACCGCGATGGCGCACGGCTTCGACACGCACGCGGCCCAGCTCGCGCCGAAGCTGCATTTCGTGGCGCCCGGCGCGCAGCGCGACTTGAGCTTCTCGTTCCGCGCCGACGTTCCCGGGGCTTTCCTGTACCAATGCAGCGCCATCCCTGCTCTCTCGCACGTGGCCAACGGGATGTACGGCATGATGATCGTCGACCCGGCCGCGGGCTGGCCGCCGGCGCGCGAAGTGATGATCGTGCAGGGCGAGTACTACGGCACGCCCGACAAAAACGGCCTGGTCGCGGGCGACAGCCGCAAGCAGGTCGAGGAGCGGCCCGATTTCGTCGTGTTCAACGGCGCGATCGATCGCTACGTCGAGCATCCAATTCCGATCAAAGTGGGCGAGCTGGTTCGGGTCTTCTTCGTGAACGCCGGCCCGAACCTGAGCGCGACCTTTCACGTTACCGGTGTGATTTTCAGCACCGTCTATCGCGGCGGAAATCCGGCGGACGCGATGCACGGGCTGGCGAGCTTCGAGGTTGGTCCCGGTGACGGCGCGGTTTTCGAGTTTCGCGTGCGCGAGGCGGGCGACTACCAGTTCATCGACCACGCGCTCGCGCGCACGACCAGGGGCGCCCAAGGCGTGTTTCGCGCCGCGCCGTAAAAGGCGCTTGCCGGGCGCGTACGGGGCGTGCTAACGCCCAGATAACCAGGTGCTCGGGCGCGTCGCGCATGCCGCAATCCGCGGCGGCGCAGCCTGCGCGAGAGCCGGCGGAACCAGCCGAGCAAGGCGGAGCAGAGGCAGAACAATGGTTAAAGTAATACTTCAACTTTACCCCGTGATCCCCGCGGCCAGCGAGGAAGAGCGCGCGGCTCTGCGCCCCATCGGACGCCATCGCGAGCGCTACCATGAAACGCTCCTGGGATGGCACGACATCATAAAGGCCGCCGATGAAATGGGGCTTTGGGGCGCCGCCACCATCGAGCATCACTTCTGGTCCGAGGGCTACGAGGTCGGCCCCAATCCCGGCGTGCTCAACGCCTACTGGGCCGCGATCACGAAGAAGATCCGCGTCGGCCAGATGGGCTATGTGATGAGCACACAGCATCCGCTGCGCGTCGCCGAGGAAACCGCGATCCTCGACCATCTTGCGCAAGGGCGCTTCTTCGTCGGTTTCGCGCGCGGCTACCAGTCGCGATGGACCAACGTCATCGGACAGCATCTCGGCAGCCGCGCCACCACCTCGCCCTCCGCCGCCAAGGTCGATCCCGCGCGGCTCTTCGGCAAGGACGTGGCCAAGAAAGACGTCGACGACGACGACGTCAACCGGCGCATCTTCGAAGAAGAGATCGATATCGTGGTCAAGGCATGGACCGAGGAGAGCATCGAGTACAACGGCAAGACCTGGCAGATTCCGTATCCGCACGACCGTGGCGTCGATGACTGGCCGCTCGGCAAAATCGGGGTGACCGCGCGGCTTGGCGCGCACGGCGAGGTCGATGCCGAGGGCAACACGCGCCGCGTATGCGTCGTGCCCTCGCCCTACACGCGGCCGCATCCTCCGGTCTTCGTCGCCACCGCCGGCTCGCCCGAAAGCGCCGAGTACGCCGCGCGCCGCGGCTTCATCCCGCTCTACTTCACCTCGCTCGACACCGCGCTCACGCTGGGCAACGCGTACGTGAAGGAGACCAATCGCATCGGGCGCCCGCTGGCGCTGGGGCAGAACCAGGCGCTGGTGCGGATGCCGCACATAGGCGACACGATGGAGAAGGCGCACGAGTCGGTGATGAAGTACGACTCGGACATCTTCCGTAACTTTTACGCCGCGATGGGCCGGCACAAGGTCGAGCCGCAGGACGTGGTCAAGGCGGTGACCAAGTTCGGTCTATGGGTGCCGGGCACGGTCGATCACGTCCGCAAGACGCTGGTCGAGGAGTACAAGCGTTTCCCCAGCGAGTATCTGACGATCATTTATCACTACGCGCAGATGCCCAAGGAGGAAGTGCTGCGCCAGCTTCACCTGTTCATGAAGGAGATCAAGCCCGCGCTCGACGAACTCGCCGAGTATCCGGCCGAGCCCTCGGTGGCGGCGGCCGGCGGCGGCCACTAGGCGACCCGCACCGCCATGAAGGCCGGCGCACATCCGTGCCGCCGGCCTTTTCTTTTCACCCTGATGGCGCGCCGGATATCGCGAATCGCACCGATCTGACGATCGCCGCGCGGCCTGCGCGCGGTCACTTCCCCTTCCATTGCGGCGCGCGCTTCTCCGCGAAAGCGAGCGCGCCTTCGCGGGAGTCTTCGGTGCCCTGGAGCCACTTGTAAAGCTCGCGTTCGAGCTTCAATCCGTCAGCCAGCGGCATATCCAGTCCGCGCAGCGCGGCCTGCTTGATCCGCTGCACGGCGAGCGGCGCGCTCTTGCAGATCTCGGCCGCGATCTCCTCGCACTTCGCCATCAGCCGGCTCATCGGCACGACGTGATCGACGAGCCCGATGCGCAGCGCCTCTTCGGCGCCGATCCGGTTGCCCGTGTAGAGCATCTCGAGCGCGCGCCCGAGCGGCACCAGCCGCGGCAGACGCTGCGTGCCGCCGCCGCCCGGAAGCCACCCGAGACGCACCTCACCCAGCCCGAATTCAGCGTGATCCGCGGCGACGCGGATATCGCAGCAGAGCGCCTGCTCGAGGCCCCCTCCGTTGGCGTGGCCGTTGATCGCGGCGATGATCGGCTTGGTCAGCTCGAACATCACCGGATACGGCGCGTCGAGCAGATCCTCGTTGGGCTGCTGAACGTAGTTGGCCTTGATATCGCTGCCGGCGCAGAACGCGCGCTCGCCCGCGCCGGTGAAGATCGCGACGCGCAACGTGTCGTCACTCGCGAACTCACGCCAGATCTGCGAAAGCCGGCCGTAGGTTTCGAAGTCGCAGGCATTGAGCCGCTCGGGCCGATTGATCGTCACGTAGGCGACGGGGCCTTTTTTCTCGAACAGCACTTTCATCGGAGGATCCTCCTGCGGCCTCCCAATCTAGCACCGCTCGCAGGATTGGCGATCACCCGACCGAGTTTGCGTTGGAAAGGATGCGCTCGACTAGCAGTCCTCGGCGGCTCGCCAACGAAAAAGGGCCGCGTCGAGCGGCCCCTTGGATCGAAACTCCGTGTCGTCTTCAGCCCGCCAGGTAGCCGTCGCGCAGCAGCGATTTCGCGATTATCATCCGCTGCACTTCGCTCGTGCCCTCGCCGATTTCGGCGAGCTTCGCGTCGCGCATGAAGCGCTCGACCGGGAACTCCGCCATGTAGCCGTAGCCACCATGGATTTGCACGGCCTTGGTCGTCGTCCACATCGCGGTCTCCGAGGCGTACAGCTTGGCCATCGCGGCCTCGCGCCCAAACGGCCTGCCCTTGTCTCGCAGCTCGGCCGCGCGGCACATCAGTACCCAGGACGCATCGATGCGCGTCGCCATGTCAGCCAGCATCCACTGGATCGCCTGGAAATCCGCGATACGCTTGCCGAATTGCCTGCGCTCCTTCGCGTACGCGGTCGCCTCTTCGAATGCGCCGCGCGCGATACCCGCGGCGAAGCCCGCGATCCCGATCCGCCCGCCCTCGAGCACCTCGAGCGTCTGGCGATAGCCCTGGCCGGCTGCGCCAATCAGGTTGCCCGCGGGCACGGTGACATTGTCGAAAATCACCTCGGCGGTGTCCGACGCGCGCAGGCCCAGTTTTTCGATTCGGCGTCCGTTGGAGAGCCCGGCGGCGCCGCGCTCGACGATAAACGCGGACACGCCCGAGCGCTGCTTCGCCGCATCCGTCACGGCCATCACGACGTACACGTCGCCGACCGATCCGTTGGTGATGAACATCTTGGCGCCGTTGATAACGTAATTGTCGCCTTTGCGCTCCGCTCGCGTTTGCATCGCCGCGGCGTCCGAGCCTGAGCCGGGTTCGGTGAGACACCACGCGCCGAGCTTTTTCGCCGCGACCATCTCGGGCAGATAGCGCGCGCGATGCTCGTCAGCGGCGAACAGGTTGATGTGACCGCTCGAGAGCGACATGTGCGCGGCACAGGTGAGCCCGACCGACGCGTCGTAGCGCGAGAGTCCCTCGACCACCAGCGCCTGGCTCAGCGTGTCGGCGCCGCCACCGCCGTATTTTTCGGGAAACGAGATGCCGAGAAAGCCCAGCGCGCCGAGCCGGCCGATGACCTCGCGCGGGAAGATTTCTTCCTTGTCCCAGCGCGCCGAATGCGGTTTGATCTCGCGTTCGGCGAACTGTCGCAGCGTCTCGCGAATCGAGTGCTGCTCGTCGGTGAGCTGAAAGTCCATCGATCGACTAGCGCCGAAGCCCTGCCGCGAACGTCATCGCGCGCCGCGCGCCGGCGATCACTCGCGCGGCTGCACGTTCTCGCGCAGCCACTTGACGATATCTTCGGTCGAGGCGCCGGGGGTGAAGACCGCCTTCACGCCGGCCTCGCGCAGCTTCGCCGCGTCGTCGTCGGGAATGATGCCGCCGCCGAAGACCGCGATATCGTCGCCGCCGCGCTCCTTCAGCAGGCGCATCACTTCCGGGAACAGTGTCATGTGCGCGCCCGAAAGTACGCTCAGCCCGACCGCGTCAACGTCCTCCTGCAGCGCCGCCGCCACGATCATCTCGGGCGTCTGATGGAGCCCGGTGTAGATCACTTCGAAGCCGGCGTCGCGCAGCGCGCGCGCGATGATCTTCGCACCGCGATCGTGCCCGTCAAGTCCGGGCTTGGCCACCAGGATTCTCAACCGCTTATCTGCCACGTCAGATCCAACCTGGGTCAGTGTAGATGCCGAACTCGGAGCGGAACACGTCGCAGATCTCGCCCACGGTGGCATCGCGCCGCACCGCCTCGCAAATCGGTTCCATCAGATTCTCACCCGAGCGGCAGGCCTCGCCGACACGCGCTAGCGCCTCGCGCGCGGCCGCGGAATTGCGCTCGCGCTTGAGCTTGCGCACGCGCTGGACCTGCATCTCCTCGAGCGCCGGATCGATCTTGAGCGTCTCGATCTTTATCTCCTCGGGGATCGAATGTTTGTTCACGCCAACCACGGTCTTGATGCCTTGCTCGAGCTGGCGCTGGTAGGTGAAGGCGGCCTCTGCGATCTCGCGCTGCGGGTAGCCGGTTTCGATCGCCTTGACCATCCCGCCCATCTCGTCGATGCGCCGGATGTAGTCCATCGCGTCGTGTTCCATCCGATCGGTCAGCGCCTCGACCGCGTAGCTGCCGCCGAGCGGATCGATGGTGTTGGTGACGCCGGTCTCGTCGGCGATTATCTGCTGCGTGCGCAGCGCGACCATCACCGCGTTCTCGGTCGGCAGCGCGAGCGTCTCGTCCATCGAGTTGGTATGCAGCGACTGCACGCCGCCCATCACGCCGGCCATCGCCTGCAGCGCCACGCGCACCACGTTGTTCATCGGCTGCTGCGCGGTGAGCGAAACGCCCGCAGTCTGCGCATGCGTGCGCAGCATCATCGAGCGCGGATTGCGCGCGCCGAAGCGCTCCTTCATAATGCGCGCCCACATCCGGCGTCCGGCGCGCAGCTTGGCGACTTCCTCGAGAAAGTCGCTGTGCAGATCCCAGAAAAACGACAGCCGCGGCGCGAAATCGTCGACGCTGAGCCCGCGCTTGACGCCCTCCTCGACGTAGCAGATGCCGTCGGCGATCGTGAACGCCAGCTCCTGCACCGCGGTCGAGCCCGCCTCGCGGATGTGATAGCCGGAGATCGATACCGGATGCCATCGCGGAACCCTGCGCGCGCAGAACTCGATCATGTCGGTCACGATCCTGAGCGACGGGCGCGGCGGACAAATCCACTCCTTCTGCGCGATAAACTCCTTGAGCATGTCGTTCTGGATCGTGCCGGCCACCTGATGCCACGGCACGCCCTGGCGCTCGGCCACCACGAGATACATCGCCAGCATCACCGACGCCGAGCAGTTGATGGTCATCGAGGTCGAGACCTTGCCGAGCGGGATGCGATCGAAGAGCCGCGCCATGTCGTGCACCGACGACACCGAAACGCCCTCGCGTCCGACTTCGCCCTGCGCGCGCTCGTGGTCCGCGTCATAACCCATCAGGCCCGGCATGTCGAAAGCGGTGGACAGTCCGTCCTGCCCCTGCCCGAGCAGGAAATGGAAGCGGCGGTTGGTGTCCTCGGCCAGGCCGAAGCCGGCGAACTGGCGCATCGTCCATAGCCGCCCGCGGTACATCGATTCGTACACGCCGCGGGTGTACGGAAACTCGCCGGGGTAGCCGAGCGCCGCATCGTAGCCCTGCTTTACGTCCTCGGGCGTGTACAGGGGCTCGACCTCGAGGTCGGAAACGGTCGAGAACCGCACGGGGCGCTCATGCCCTTTCCTGTAGGTGCTCTCCAGCCATTGCTGCTTGCTGCTCACGTCTGCCTCACCGGTCCTCAAGTACGTGGCTTGATATTACCAGCCGTTGGATTTCGGAGGTTCCTTCGTAAATTTCCGTGATCTTCGCGTCGCGGAAGTAGCGCTCGACCTTGAATTCCTTCGTGTAGCCGTAGCCGCCGTGAATCTGGATCGCCTCGGTCGCCGCCTTCATCGCAGTCTCCGCCGCAAAAAGCTTTGCCATCGAGGACTGCGTGGTGCAAGGCTCGCCGGCGTCCTTGAGCGAGGCTGCGCGGTGGGTCAGCAGGCGCGCCGCGTCGATTTCGACCGCCATGTCGGCGAGCTTCCACTGGATCGCCTGGTAATCGGCGATCGGCCGGCCGAACGTCTTGCGCTCGCCGGCGTAGCGCAACGAGGCCTCGAGCGATGCGCGCGCGATTCCGATCGCCTGCGAGGCGATTCCGATGCGGCCGCCGTCGAGCGTCTTCATCGCGACCTTGAAGCCGTCGCCCTCCTTGCCGATACGATTCGCCGCCGGCACGCGCAGATCGCTGAACGCGAGTTGCGCGCTATGCGAGCCGCGGATGCCCATTTTCTCTTCCACGCGTACGACCTGGTAGCCGGGATCCGAAGTCTCGGCGATAAACGCGCTGATCCCGCGATGACCCTGCGCGGGATCGGTGTTGGCGAAGATTATGGCCACGCCCGCCTCCGGGCCGTTAGTGATGAAGTTCTTGGCGCCGTTGATGACGTAGCTGTCACCCTCGCGCACGGCGCGCGTGCGCTGGCCGGCGGCGTCGGAACCGGCCTGCGGCTCGGTCAGCGCAAAACATCCGATCCATTCGCCCGACGCCATCTTCGGCATGTACCGCGCGCGCTGATCCTCGCTGCCCAACCCGAGGATCGGCCATGAGGCGAGCGAGGAATGCGCCGAAACGATCACTGCGGTCGAGGCACATTCGACCGCGAGTTCCTCGATGACGAGCGAATAGGCGATATGGTCAAGCCCGGCGCCGCCATATTGCTCGGGAATGAAGATGCCCATCATCCCCAGGCGCCCCAGCTCGGCGATAGCTTCGGCGGGGAACGCGTGTGTGCGATCGGCTTCGACGCCGACCGTGCTCAGGCGCTCGCGGGCGAAGCGGCGCGCGGTATCGCGGGCGGAACGCTGCGCTTCGTTTGGTTCGAGGTCCATCAACTCTCTATTTTATCGACCGGCAAGCACGATAGAAACTCGCGAATTGCCTGTCAAAGCCGGTCTCCACAGGTTTATTGGTCCGCCGGCGCCGTCATTTATGCCGCCATTTGGGCTCGCGTTTCTGCACGAACGCGCGCGTACCCTCCACCCGATCTTCGCTCGCGAAGGTCAGCCCGAAAGCCTCCTGCTCGAAACGCAATCCGGCGTCCTCCTCCATCGTGAAAGACGCGCGCAGCGCGGCCTTGGCGTGGCGCAGCGCGACGGCCGATTTCGCGGCCAGCTTCTCGGCCAGCTTGCGCGCCGTCGGCATCAGTTCGTCGGGCGCGACCACCTGGTTGACCAGGCCGAGCGCATGCGCGGTCTTGGCGTCGAACATATCGCCGGTCATCACGAACTCGCGCGCGCGAGCCTGGCCGATACGATGCGGCAGGCGCTGCGTCCCGCCGAATCCGGGAATCAGGGCAAGGTTGATTTCGGGTTGGCCGAAGCGTGCCTTTTCGCTGGCGATTATCAGGTCGCAGGCCATCGCGAGCTCCAACCCGCCGCCCAGGGCAAAGCCGTTGACCGCCGCAATTACCGGGATCGGCAGGTCCTCGATCGTGTGCATCACGCGATGCCCCATGCGCGAAAAATCCAGTCCCTCGAGCGGAGCCATTTCGGACATCGCCGCGATGTCGGCTCCGGCGACGAAGGCGCGATCGCCCGCACCGGTCACGATCAGGACGCGGACTTCGGAATTGCGCCGCACCTGGCCGAGGACCTGTGCAATGTCTTCAAGCACGACCCGGTTGAGCGCGTTGAGCGCAGCCGGGCGGTTCACGGTCAAGGTCGCGACGGCGGCCTGTTCGAATGTCACTTCACGCAGTTCCAACTCGCTTTCCTCCTGCTTGCGTCCGCGCCGGTTCGGGCGCTTCACGGCATTGATGCGGCGAGTTTCTCGCGCACCATCCAGAGCCGGTCGCCGCCCCAGAAAAGCTCATCCTCGACGACGAACGTCGGCACGCCAAACACGCCGATTGCCTCGGCCTGGCGCTGGATACGGTCATGAGCGGCGCGTCCCTCGCCGGCCAGATAATCCATAAACCCGCCTGTCGGCGCTCCCGCCTCACTGAGCACGGCGCGGACCGCCGCGGGATTTTCGATGTCCAGCTCGCGCTTCCAGAAGCGCTCGAACACCGTGTCGTTATACTTGCGAAAGACGTCGTGGCGCTGCGCGTAAAGCATGCCCACCGCCGCAATCGACGAATCGAAAAGCTTCTGCGGGCCGCGCACGATAAGCCCGCGGCGATTGGCGAGCCGGCGCGCGTCCATGTAGCTGTAGCGGATGCGGCGCCATTGATGAGCGTTGCGGCCCTCGACCGTGCCCAGGAACGACGGGATGTCCAGCGTGTAGGGCAGCCACTCCAGGCGCACGCCAAACTCGCGCGCGAGCGCCCAGGCCGGTTCGCAGGCGAGGTACGCGTACGGGCTTTTGTAGTCGATGTAGAGGCTGACGATGCGCTCGGCCATGCGCCGAGCTTAGGGCCTGCGCGCGTAACGCGCAACGCGGCGGCGGGCGCTCAGTCCTTGCCCGCGGCGCGCGCGGCACGCGGGCAATATCCGGGTTCAGTACTCGGGCTTGAAGTCGAAATGATGGTAGGCCTCGATATAGCGGATGGTGCGCGTCTTCGAGCGCATCATCACGCTGTTGGTGCGCGCGCCGCCCGAGAAGAATCGCACGCCCGAGAGATAGTCGCCGGTGGTGACGCCGGTCGCCGCGAACATCACGTTGTCGCTCGCCAGTTCTTCGATCGGGAAGCGGCGTTTGAGATCGAGGATGCCGCAGCTCAGGCAGGCCTCGGCCTCCTGCTGGTTGCGCGGTGCAAACCGCGCCTGCATCTCGCCGCCCGCCGAGCGGATCGCAGCCGCGGCGAGTACGCCCTGATGCGCGCCGCCGGTGCCGATCAAGAGATCGATTTCGCTCTCCGGCCGCGTGGTGGCGACCGCGGCCGCCAGGTCGCCCGCCGAGAGCAGCTTGATGCCGGCGCCTGCGCGGCGGACTTCGGCTATCAGCTTTTCATGGCGCGGGCGATCGAGAATCGCCACGCGCAGGTCCTCGACGTAAACGCTCTTGGCCTCGGCCAGCGCCTTGAGATTGTCGGTGGGCGAGCGGTCGAGATCGATCACACCGCGGCCGAGCGGACCGCAGGCGATCTTGTCCATGTAGGTGTCGGGGCAGATGAGCACTTTGCCGCGCTCGGCCAGTGCGATGCATGAGAGTGCGTTGGGACCGCCGGAGGCGGCGATGTGCGGGCCCTCGAGCGCGTCCAGCGCCACGTCGACCTCGGGCCCCGCGCCGGTGCCGACAATCTCGCCGATGTAGAGCTGATCGGTCGCGCCCTGCTCGCCTTCTCCGATGACGATCTTGCCGTCGAACGCGATCGAGTTGAGCGCCTTGCGCATCGCGTCGCAGGCGGCGCGATCCGCCGCGCGTTCGTCGCCGCGGCCGATGAAGCGGGCCACGGCGAGCGCCGCGGCCTCGGTCGCGCGAACCACTTCCAGCGCGAGATTTCGCTCCATGTCGGGCGGCTCTCTTTCAATCCGCCTGCGAGATTCGAAACCCTAACGTGCCCCGAGCAGCGACTCGATCAGCCGGTAACCGTCCATCACCGCGACGCCGGTGCGCGCGGCGTCGGACTCGGTGTAGCGGCGTTGGGCGCTGCCGCTCCGGGTCGCGCCGAGCATAGCAAAGGGTACCGGCTCATTCGAGTGCGTTTTGAGTTTGCACGGCGTCGCATGGTCGGGCATCAGCAGGATGCGGAACTCGCCCAGCGCCGGCAGATCGCGCAAAAGCGGGCCGACGATCAGTTCGTCGATGCGCTCGATCGCCTCGCGCTTGAGATCCGCGCGCCCCATGTGGCCCGCCTCGTCCGGCGCCTCGATATGCAGCAGCAGAAAGTCGCGGCGTTGCAACGATTCAAGCCCGTAGCGCGCCTTGGCGGCGTAATCGGTATCGAGAAACCCGGTCGCGCCCGGAACCTTTATCCGCGCAAGGCCGGCGAGCCGTCCAAGACCGTTCACCAGGTCCACTGCCGAAATCACCGAGCCCTCGATCCCGAAGCGTTCCTCCAACGTCGGCACTGCCGGACGCCTGCCCTGACCCCAGAACCAGACCGCGGTCGCCGCGAGCTTCCCGGCGGCAACGCGCGCGCGATTGACCGGATGTTGGCGCAGGATCGCTGCCGCGCCGTCCATGATCGCGAGCAGACGGTCCGCGCCCTCGCCGCGCGGCAGATGCGGCGCCACGGACTTGCCGGTGATGTCGTGCGGGGGCGTCAGATGAGTGGCGATGGGACCGCCGTGCCACACCATCAGATGGCGATAGCTCACGCCGCTGTGGAGTTCGATCCCATTGCGCGCCAGACTCGAGCGCAGATCGGCGACGATCGCCGCGGCTTCCTCGCTCGTGATATGCCCGGCGGTGAAGTCATCCATGATCGGGGCGCCGTCGGCGCCGGGCTTGAGCGCGACCAGGTTCATGCGGAAGACGACGTCGTCCGGCGCAAGCTCGATTCCCTGGCTGGCGGCCTCGATCGGCGCGCGCCCGGTGTGATATTGTGCCGGGTCGTACCCCAGCATGGTCATCGTGCCGACGTCGCTGCCGGAGGGCATTCCCGGCGGGATGGTCGCGACCAGTCCGAGTTCGCCGCGCGCCGCGATTAGGTCCATGTTGGGCTTGTGCGCCGCTTCCAGCGGAGTCCTGCCGCCCAACTCCTCGCACGGCCAATCGGCCATCCCGTCGCCATGAATGATCACGTATTTCATTGTCGTCGCGAGCCGTCCCCCCGGGGCCGGCATTCATTCCGGCGCCGGCGCTTGTCTCATCCGCCCTGCAGAATCTTCAGTACCTTGCCGACGTCGGGCTCAGCCACGATCGTGTTGCTGAGATTTTTGAGCGCGGTGTCGGGATCCTTGAGCCCATGGCCGGTGAGTGTGCAGACCACGGTCGAGCCGGGCCGCAGCCCGCCGGCCGCGGCGTATTTGAGCGCGCCCGCCACCGAAGCGGCCGAGGCCGGTTCGGCGAACACACCGTGCGTCGCGATCAGCCGGTAGGCGGCGAGGATCTCGGCGTCGGTCACGAGGTCGATTACGCCGCCGGATTCGTCGCGCGCCGCCTCGGCTCCCTTCCAGCTCGCCGGATTGCCGATCTTGATCGCGGTCGCAACGGTGTGCGGGTCGTCGATCGGATGGCCGAGCACGATCGGCGCGGACTCGGCCGCCTGGTAGCCCATCATCTTCGGCAGCCGCGATGCCAGGCCCGCGCGATGATACTCCTGGTAACCGGCCCAGTACGCGGTAATGTTGCCGGCGTTACCCACGGGCAGGAACTGATGGGTCGGCGCGTCGCCGAGCTGGTCGCAAATCTCGAAGGCGGCGGTCTTCTGCCCCGCGATTCGATCCGGATTGACGCTGTTCACGAGCCGAATCGCGAGCGGATCGCTCTCGGCCACGTCGCGCACCACCTTCAGGCAGATGTCGAAGTTGCCGATGATCTCGATCACCCCCGCGCCGTGCATCACGCTCTGCGAAAGCTTGCCAAGCGCGACCGCGCCCTTCGGGATCAGCACGAACGCGCGCATCCCGGCGCGGCCCGCGTAGGCGGCGGCCGAGGCGGCGGTATTGCCGGTCGAGGCGCAAATCGCGACGCGCGCGCCCTCGCCCAGCGCCTTGCTCATCGCGACCGTCATGCCGCGGTCCTTGAACGAGCCGGTCGGGTTGACGCCCTCGAATTTCAAGTAACACTTGATATTCTGCCCGAGACGAGATGCGATCTCCGGGCTCTCGATGAGCGGCGTGTTGCCCTCGTTGAGCGTGACCACCGGCGTGCGCGCATCGACCGGGAGAAACCGGCGATAGTGCTCGATCAGTCCCGGCCAGCGCGACAGTCGCGCTCCCGATACCGGACCGTTGTTCCTGCTTCGCGCCATCGCGCCCTACAGCCGCTCCTCGATTCGAATAAAGGCCGGCGTGCCGCTCACCGCGTGCATCCGCCTGATCCGCGCAAGCGCGCGCTTGAGGTCGCGCTCGCGCGCCTCGTGCGTGCGCATGATGACCGGCACGGCGCCGCCCACACCGCGGCCCTGCTGAATCACCGACGCGATCGAGATCCGATTGCGCCCCAGCACCGAGGCAATTGCGCCCAGCACGCCCGGTTTGTCGCGCGCCTGGAAGCGCAGATAGTACTCGCATAGCACGTCGTCCATCGGCTTCACACGGGCCCGCGCCATCGCCGCCATCGGGTAGCCCAGCGCATGGCCGCGCGCGCCGGCGCCGGCGGTGCGCGCGCGCGCGATCTCGAGCACGTCCGCCATCACCGCCGTCGCCGTCGGCATCTGGCCCGCCCCCTGGCCGAAGTACATGGTCGAGCCCAGCGCCTCGCCATGGATATAGATGGCGTTGTAGGCGCCGCCGACGCCGGCCAGCAGATGGCGCGCGGGGATCATGGTCGGATGCACCCGCGTCTCGATCGCTCCGTCATCCTCCTTGGCGATCGCGAGCAGCTTGATGATGAAGCCGAGCTCGCGCGCGTAGGCGATATCGGCCTGGGTCACGCCCGTAATGCCTTCGGTGTAAACCTGCGGCGGCTTGAGCAGCGCGCCGAAGGCGAGCGTCACCAGCAGGCAGAGCTTGTGCGCCGCGTCGTGCCCGCCGACGTCCAGCGCCGGATTCGCTTCGGCCAGGCCCGTACGCTGCGCCTCGGCCAGCGCGTCGGCGAACTCCGCTCCCTGCTCGGTCATCATGGTGAGAATCGAATTACACGTGCCGTTGACGATTCCATAGACCGCGCGCTGACGATCTCCAGCAAGCGCCTCGCGCAGCGTGCGTATGATCGGCACGCCGCCGCCGACGCTGGCCTCGAAGCCGACCGCCATCCCGGCCCGCGCCGCCGCTTTGAAAATCCGCTCGCCGTGCTCGGCCAGCAGCGCCTTGTTGGCGGTGACGACGTCCTTGCCCGCGGTCAGCGCCTTGAGGATAAGCGAGCGCGCCGGCTCGATTCCGCCGAACAGCTCGACCACGATATCGACGTCCGCCCGCGCAACCAGCGCCGCGGCGTCGCGCGTGATAAGCCTCGGCGTCAATCCCAGTGCGGGCATCGGGCGCAGGCTGCGGTCGGCCACGCCGACCAGCTCGAGCGGGGCGCCCAGCTTGCGCTCGAGCAGCACGGCGTTGCGCCGCATCAGCCTGACCACGCCCTCGCCTACCGTGCCGCATCCGAGCAGGGCTACCCGTACCGGCTTCAACGGCTCACCGATGGCGCGCGTCGTCGGCTCTACGAGCCCGCGACAGCGATACGCGGGCTCATCCGCGCGGCCGCATTGCGCAGGGCATGACGGATGCCGCGGATCGCCTGGCGGGTGCGATGCTCGTTTTCGATGAGCGCGAAGCGCACGAAGCCGTCGCCGTCCGCGCCGAAGCCGACCCCCGGCGAGACCGCGACCTTGGCCTCGGCGAGCAGGAACTTGGCGAATTCGAGCGAGCCCATCTCGCGCAGCGGCTCGGGAATCGGCGCCCACACGAACATGGTCGCGCGCGGTTTGGCGACCGGCCATCCCGCCCGGTTGAGCCCCTCGACCAGCACGTCGCGGCGGCTGCGATAGAGGTTCGCGATCTCGCCCACGCACTCCTGCGGGCCGTTGAGCGCTGCGATTGCGGCGACCTGCACCGGCGCGAACATGCCGTAATCGAAGTACGACTTCAGACGCCCAAGGGCCGCGATCATCTCGCGATTTCCGACCGCGAAGCCGACGCGCCATCCGGGCATGTTGTAGCTCTTCGACAGCGTGAAAAACTCGACTCCGATCTCGCGCGCGCCCGCGACCTGCATCATCGAGGGCGCCTGGTAGCCGTCGAAGCACAAGTCCGCGTAGGCGAAATCATGCACCACCAGGATTTCATTTTCGCGCGCGAACTCGACCACGCGCTTCATGAACGCCAGGTCCACGGTCGCGGTGGTGGGATTGTGCGGGAAGTTCATCACCAGCAGCTTGGGCCGCGGCCAGCATCGGCTCACCGCCGCCATCAGCGCGTCGAAGAAATCCTCGCCGCGGCTGATCGGCACGCCCTGCACCTGCGCGCCCGAGATGATGCATCCGTACTGATGGATCGGATAGGTCGGCGTCGGCGCCAACACCACGTCGCCCTGGTCGAGAATCGCGAGCGCGAGGTGTGCGATGCCTTCCTTCGATCCGATCGTCACGATCGCTTCGGAATCGGGGTCGAGCTCGACACCGTAGCGGCGCCGGTACCAGTCGGTGATCGCCAGGCGCAGCTTGTAGATACCGCGTGAGACCGAGTAGCGATGGTTCGGCGGCTTGTTCGCGGCCTCGACCAGCTTGGCCACGATATGGGCGGGCGTGGCGGCGTCGGGATTGCCCATGCCGAAGTCGATGATGTCCTCGCCCGCGCGGCGCGCCTTGAGGCAAAGCTCGCCGATCGCGTTAAAGACGTAGGGTGGCAGCCGCTTTATCCTGGGAAAATCCATTTTTCGCCCGCCCGACTCCATGGGTACCCCCCCACCCGCGAGCCTTATTTTTTAACCGACCCAGCGCGCCGCCGCTAGTAGGATGGTTTTATCCTTCATTCCATCGGCAGGCCGACGTAATTCTCGGCCAGCGACTCGCCGGCCGCGCGCGAGCTGATCACGTACTCGAGCTCGGCGAGCTGGCGCCGCCGGTCAAAAGCGTTGGCGTCCTCGAACCGATGCAGCATCGAGGTCATCCACCACGAAAAGCGCTGCACCTTCCATACCCTGGCGAGACACGTGGCCGAGTATTCGTCGAGCCCGCGGCGCGAACCGCTCGCATAGAATTCGCCGAGCGCCCGTGCGAGTACGCGCACGTCGGCGATCGCGAGGTTGAGCCCCTTGGCCCCGGTCGGTGGCACGATATGGGCCGCGTCGCCGGCCAGGAACAGATTCCCGTAGCGCATCGGCTCGGCCACGAAACTGTGCATCGCCGTGATGCCCTTCTGCACGATCGGCCCGCGCCGGAGCACGAAGCCGTCGTCGGTCTCGAAGCGCCGCTCGAGCTCGGTCCAGATTCGCTCGTCGGGCCAGTCCTCGATCCGCTCTTCCGGCCCGACCTGCAGGTAGAGCCGCGTGAGCTCGGGCGAACGCATGCTATGCAGGGCAAAGCCGCGCTCGTGACGGCAATAGATCAGCTCTTCGCAGGACGGCGAAACTTCCGCCAGCACGCCCAGCCATGCGAACGGATAGACGCGCTCGTACGCGGCGATGACGCCGGCCGGAATCGACGGACGGCACACTCCGTGAAAGCCATCGCATCCGGCGATGAAATCGCAGCGCAGCTCGAGCGCCTTGCCGTCGGCGCAAAAACGAACTACCGGTTCGGCGCTGTCCAGGTCGTGCACGCCGACCTCCGCGGCGGAGAAAAATATCCGTCCACCAGCGGCCAGCCGCGCATCGGTCAGGTCCTCGACCACCTTGTTCTGGCCGTAAATTGTGATTGTCTTGCCGCCGCTCAGCGCGAACAGGTCGATGCGATGGCCGCGATGGCCGAAGCGCAGCTCGAGCCCGCGATGGATCAAGCCTTCGCGGTCAAGGCGCGCGCCCACTCCGGTCGCGCGCATCAGATCCACCGTGCCCTGTTCGAGCACGCCCGCGCGCACGCGCTCCTGGACATACTGGCGGCTGCGGTTTTCGACCACCACGGATTCGATGCCCGAGCGGCCGAGCAGATGCGCGAGCATCAGTCCCGCCGGTCCCGCGCCCACGATACCGACCTGGGTACGCATCCCGGATTTCAATCTATACCGCCGCGAAGAATTCCTCGACCGCGCGCGCGACCTCGGCGGGACGCTCGAGAATCACGTGATGATGCGCGTGCGCAATCGTCGCTACCCTGGTCCGCGGATTGACCGCGCGCGCGCGCGTGACGCCTTCGACGGTCATAATGCGGCTGTGCTCGGCGCGAATCAGCAGCAGCGGATCGCGGATCTTCGCGATCGCGCCGATTACGTCGATCCCGTCGCTGCCCAAAAAGCTCTCGCGGTCGAACTTCATCGTCCAGCGCCCGTCCGAGGTCTCCCCGAGGCTGTGTTCGGCGACCGCGGCGAGCGTAGCCGCGGCGATGTTGCCCTCGTTGGGCATCAGGCGAAAGCGCGCGAGCGCGGTCTCGCGATCGGGATAGGCGATGACCGGCAGGCCCTTGAGTCGGCGCAGGTAATGATTACGGCGGTCGCTGGAGGTGACCGCCGCATCGATCGCGACGATGGCGCGCGCCACGCCCGGATACTCGGCCGCAAAGGTCAGCGCGCTGATACCGCCCATGCTGTGACCGATCACGAACGGCCGCGGCGGCGCGCATTCGGCGATGAAGCGCGCTAGGTCGTGCGCGTACTCGATCGGTCCGTAGGCGGGCGGCCGCACCCATTCGCTGTCACCGTGACCGCGCTGATCGATCGCGAGCAGGCGAAAATCCGTGCCGCGCATCGCGGCGGCCAGCGGCTCCCACCACCATGCATTTGCGGAATTGCCATGGAGCAGAACTATGGTACGCGGCGCTGCCGGATTCCATTCGAGATAATGCAGCCGCGGAGCGGAGGCGGTGAGATGGCTCTGCGGGCCGCTCATCCGTCGCGGTCCGCGCGGACTTCCTCGAGGAACCCGAGGAGCGCCGCCGCCAGGCCCGCCGGATTGTCGATCGGCGCGTGATGATTCGAGTTCTCGAGCACCGCCATCCGCCCGCGCGCCATCCGCTCGGCCATCGTGCGTGCGAACGACTTCGAAAGCACCGGGCTCTGCGCGGGCTTGATCAGCAGCGCCGGGCATCGGATGCGCGCCAGCTCGCCGTCGAGTTGAATCGGCTCGCGCCGCAGCGTTCGGCGATCCATCTTGTGCACCCAGCGGCCGTCCTCGCGCCGGCGAAAGCTGAGTTCGGCGACGTGGCGCAGAACCTCAGGCGCCGCCATCGTTTCGCCCGGCAGCAGGCGAAAGGAGGCGACCGCCGCGGCCAGCGTCTCGTAGTGCGAGGCGGGGCGCTGCGCGATCGCCGCCAGCTCGGCCACCGCGTGCTCGGGGTACGCCGGTATCGAATCGATCGCGACCAGCGCGCGCAGACGATCGCTGTGCTCGACCGCGTAGGCCAACGCGCTGTGCCCGCCCATCGAATGGCCCACCAGCACCGGCGCTCCCAGGCCCCATCGGTCGATAATCGCGGCGAGGTCGGCGACATAATGGCGCGAGCCGTAAGCCCAGTCCGCGGTCCACGGACTTTCGCCGTGGCCGCGCTGGTCAAGCGCGAGCACGTGAAAGCGTTGGCGCAGCATGGGCGCGACAAAATCCCACCATCGCGCATGTGCCGCGCCGCCGTGCACCAGGAGCAGCGCCGGCCGGCCCGCGCCGCCGTAATCGGCGCAGCTCAGCTCGAACTCGGCGCCGCGGAATTTCCGTATGTCTGGCTGCTCCATCGGCAATCGCCGGTCTTTTCCTTCGCTCTCAAGCTCCGCGATGCGGCTTCCATGGCCCGCGCGCGACGCTTTGCAACGCATCGGTACGCGTGCCACGATTCTAGCAGTGGCGGGTATGGCCAGTTCAATGCGAATCGGGTCGAAGCTGGCGGTCGCGGCGCTCGCCGCCGCGCTGGCCGCGTCCATGACATTGAGCGCGTTCGCCGACGAGACCAGTGCGGCCAAGGCCCGCTCGCTGGTCGAAGCCGCAATCAACATGACCGACAGCCAGCAGGCGGTGAAGCTGTTGTGGCAGGCGAGCGATATCGACCCGACGCTCGAGGATCCCTACATCTATCTCGGCCTGTACTACAACTCGCGATCGCAGTTCGACCAGGTGGTCGCGGTGTACAAGAAACTGATCAAGTACGAGCCGAACTCGCTCAGCGCGTACCTCAATATCGGCGAGGCCTACATGTCGTTCACGCCGCCGCGCGCCGCCGACGCCCTGCCCTATTACCAGAAAGCCTACCAGCTCGACTCGACGTCGGCTTTCGCGGCGCTGCGGCTGGGCGAGGTGTACGCGCAGATGGGCAACCGCGAGCAGGCCGCGCACTATCTCGGGCTAGCCGCCGCCAACAGCGGCAAGAACCCGGCCGTCGCCGCGGAAGCGCGCAAGGTGCTGAGCGATCTCGGCGCGATGTAGCCTGCTTCGGCCAGCGGCTGGTCCAATTCTCCTTGCGCAGCCACATCGAGCCGCCCGCCAGGACGCCCGCGTCGCGCCCGCCGCGCGCGCTCGTGAACGCAAAGGCAGCGACTATGAAATCGCGGTTACCTGTCAGGAACGGCTTTGAACTCATTTGTCGATGTGGTATTCACTAGCATTCTCTGCGGTATCCTCATGCTCTGTTCGCCCGATATCGGCCAGGCAGCGGCGCTGAATACCGCCCATGTAAACGAGAAGCAGCAAAGACCGCCGAGGCCGCTCCGCTTTGCGCGGTGTGGCCCGATCCATTTCCAGCCGCTCGAGTTGGAACTGGAGCCGGTCGGCATGTATTTCACCGGTAAGACGCTGAACGCAGGTTGCGGGAACCGCGATATCAGCGAAACTTTGCACGACTTCGGAGCGACCGAAGTAGTCAACTACGACATCGCATCCAGCATCCCGGACGCCGTCATTGGACCGCTCGAGAAAATGCCGTTCGCGACCGGGACCTTCGACTCCGTACTGTGTAATGCCGTGCTCGAGCACGTCGAAACTCCGCAGGCTACGATGCGCGAGATGATAAGAGTGCTGCGGCCGCAAGGCTATCTGGTGGTCGCAGTGCCTTTCCTGCAGCCCTTCCATCCCTGCCCCGGCGACTTTCAGCGCTACACGCGGGAGGGGATGCGCAAGCTCGGAACCGACAACGGGCTCGAAGTGATTTCCATCCGTCCAACGCACACGATTGCACAGACGCTTGGGTGGATAATCTGGGAGTACCTGGAGGAAAAGAAGAGCCGCGTGCGTAAGGCGCTGATGTATCCGCTGCTGTGGTGTTTCACGCGTTTCTCGTACCGCACGGACTTGTCGCTGGTCGCAACGGCGAATACCTTCCAGGCAGTTTATCGTAAGCTGACTTAGAGCGCTGTTGCAGGGGGCGCCCACGGTCCCGATGGAAGTATTTCCGCACTTGCCACTAAGCGAACCGGGCGCAGTGCCGCCGCGCACCTCGCGCGTCTGTATCGCGAGTTACGAGCTGCTCGGACCCTCGCGCAACGGGGGGATCGGAACCGGGTATTCCTCGCTCGCCGAGGCATTGACCGAGGCCGGCCATCAGGTGGTGCTGCTGTATCTTTTCGGCGAGTGGTGCGAGAACGGCTCAACGGCCGAATGGCAGGCTTACTACGGCAGCCGCGGGATTCGCTTTTGTCCGCTGCCGGCGCTCGAGGGGCGGGAGCCACGGCCGCAGAGCATGACCATCTCCTACGAAGCCTATCAGTGGCTGCGAACCCGGGAGTTCGACGTGATTCACTTTCCCGAGCTTCTCGGACACGCCTACTACAGCGTGCTCGCCAAGCATCAGGGATTGGACTTCGCCAATACGCTGCTCTGCGTCGGCGCGCACAGTCCGATTTCATGGATCCGCGAAATCAGCCGCGAACTGCCGCTCACGGCGGACGAAGCCGAAATTGAATTTATGGAGCGCCAGTCGGTCGCGCTGGCCGACGTGGTTATCAGTCCGAGCCAATATCTGCTGAACTGGATGAAGGCGAACGGGTGGCGTTTTCCGCGCGAGACCTATGTTCAACAGTATGTGCCTTCGCTCCCGCTGCAAGCTCTGTGGAAGGATCGCAGGAACGACACTGCGCCGCGGCGGGTAACGGGACTGACCTTTTTCGGCAGGCTCGAGGAACGCAAGGGACTGTCGCTCTTTTGCGACGCTATCGACCTGCTGCTGCAGATGAACGCCCCGCGCTTCAGTGTCAGCTTTCTCGGCAAGCGCGCGCTGGTCGGCGGTCGTGACTCCATCGACTATATCGGCCAGCGTGCTCGTCGGTGGCCGGTCGATTGGAAGATAATTTCCGATCGCACGCAGTCCGAAGCCCTCACGCTGCTGCGCGAGAGCGATCGGGTCGCGGTGATTCCATCGCTGGCGGACAATCTTCCAAACGCGGTGTTGGAATGCATCTGGTTGGGCATCCCGTTCCTCGCCAGCCGGGCAGGTGGAATACCCGAGGCGATCGCACCCGAAGACCTGGACTATGCAACGTTTGCCGCCGATCCGCGCGCGCTGGCGGAGCGGCTGGACCTCGCGCTGCGCGAGGGAGTTCGCCCATCCCGGCCTGCCACCGATCCGATCTCGAACAAGCAGCGCTGGCTGGCGTGGCATACCCCGCCCGCAAATAAAGGCGCCGCCGCGGCGCGAGCGATCGAAGTCCGCGCGGAGCGGCCGTTGGTCAGCGTGTGCGTGACGCAGCCTGGGCGGCCCGAGCTGTTGCGCCGTTCGCTGCTCGCCTTGCAGGCCCAGACGTGGCCGAATTGCGAAATTATCGTCACCGTGGCCGATGGCGCCACTGACAGTGAGACCGAGTTGGAGCCGGCCGATGCGGCGACCGGTAAGCCGCGCTTGCGGACCATCAGTCAACGGCTTGGCAGCGCTACCGACGTGCGCGACCGCGCAGCGGCGCGGGCCGACGGTGAGTTTCTGCTTTTTCTCGACCCCCATACCGTGCCCAAGCCCGAGCAGATTGCGACGCTCGTAAGCGTGGCCGAACACTCGGGGGCTGACGTGCTGACTTCCTTTTTGGATGCCGCGAGCGGGACCGGCGACGAGCACATCAGCGTCGCTTGTCGGCTGTTCCTGGGGCCGGCGGTAATTTCAGGAGCCTTCCACAACTACTATGGCTGCGGCGCAATCTTTGTCCGCAAAAGCGCCTTTGTTGCGCTGGGTGGCTTCGCCGCTGACGACTGGCATCCCTGCGACGACTGGGAATTTCTGGCCAAAGCCGCGCTGTCGAATCTCCGCATGGAGGTTGTTCCCCGGGCGCTGGCCTGTTGTCGCGTCGACGACTCTGCGGACCCGGCGGGCATCTCGCAAAACGGCAACGGCAGTGACGTGCGGCGGTTGCGCCCGTACATGAAGTCGATGCCGCCAGTCTTCGGCGCGCTGCTCAAACACTCGCTGACGCTCAGCCGCGTCAACGGTCACGTCGAGAGCGCGCCGCCCAGCGATATTGAGCTGTTGGAACAACTGGGCGCGCGCTTCAAAAAGGGAGGTAATCGACGGATCGGCCTGCTTCTCAAGCGATATCTCGATTACAACACCGCTCGCCTCAACCTGCCCGAGCGCGGGATGGAGCGCCTGTCGAGCGTCGCGCGCCAGCTTTTCAAGGGCAACTACCACCGATTTGCCCACGGCTTTGGCAGCGCCCTGAGAGATCTTCGTCGCACGCCGGATCAGATCCGAGGTTCGGGCAAACGGTGACCGCCGCTGATGCGTATAGCGAGCCTATCCTGACGCCGTGAGCGTTCTTTGATTCCCAGCTATACCTGGCCTCGGGACGAGTGCGATGGCTGAGCGGGTCGGCCTGCTGGTGCTCGGAATGCATCGCACCGGCACCTCGGCAACCGCGGGGTGGCTGCAGACGCTGGGAGTCAACCTGGGGCCGTACCTGATGGCCGAAGACCCCACTCAGCCAAAAGGATATTTCGAGCACGCCGAGATCGTCGCCATCCACGACGAGTTGATGGCCGCCTTCGGTTCATCATGGGATGATGCGCGGGCGCTGCCCGAACAATGGCACCACGACGCGCGGGTGCAGCGCTTTCGCGGACAATTGATGGCGATCATCGATCGCGATCTGATGAAAACCTCTCTCTGGGCGGCGAAGGATCCGCGGCTTTGCCGCCTGCTTCCCCTGTGGCTGGAGATGCTCGCGGAACTCGGCGTTTCCGCGCGCGCCATCTGCGTTCTCAGACATCCGACGGAGGTCGCCGAGTCTCTGGCCGCGCGCAACGGCTTCGCCGCGGACAAGAGCGGACTCCTGTGGCTGCGCTACATGCTGGAAGCCGAGCGGTATTCGCGCCGGATCCCGCGGGTTATGCTGCGATATCGGGATCTGCTGAGCGACGCGCCGCGCGAGGCGCAACGAGTTGCACAGGCCCTGGACTTCGCGTGGCCCACGCCGCCTCACGAGGCCATGCCGGCGGTGAGCGGCTTTCTCGACAACTCGCTGCGTCATTATCACAGTGTCAGTTGCGGCGTATTCCCCGCGCCGCTGCGCAAGTGGATAGTCTCATGTTACCGGGCGCTCAGCTCGGCCGGCGGACCGGATGTCGGCGAACGGAAGGCGCGGCTCGACAGCGTTCGCCGCGAGCTGATGCCATACGATACGTACGCGGCCGCATGCTGGATCGAACGGACCAGAAACGCCGAAGTTCAAAATGATCGCTTGCGCGCCGACGCAGAGATTGCGCAAGCGACACTGGCCCGCGTGCAATGCGAATTGGAGGAACTTAAGCGAGCGAATGAAGCGGGCGGCACCCGCCTTTTGAGCGCCGAACAACGCGCTGACCGGATTCAAACGGAACTGGAGGCCGCCCGGAAAGAACTGGCATTTTCTGAAAACGCGCGCGCCGAGCTGAGTCGGAGAACCGCGGCCCTCGAGGCGGCCTCGAGCGAAGCGCAACGCGCGCTGGTCGATCTTCGCACGGACCTGACGCTAACGGCGGCGCAACTGGTCCAGACCCGAGCGCAACTCGCAGAAGCCGAGCGGCTGCGGGATGAGGCGCGATCGGCTGCGGACAGTGCGCGTAAGGAGCTGCAGTCCGTCTATCGTTCGCGCTTCTGGCGCTGCACCCGGCCCTGGCGCGCGCTCGATCGGTATCTGCGCGATCGCAGACATCGGCGCAAACGCCGCGGGAACCGGTCAGCTAACGAATAACTGGCGCGCGCGATCCGCTGCCGGGCGCTCGGCTTCCTCGCCCGACCGGCGAAAAAAATCCTTCCATAGCCGTCTGACTACGTCGGCGTTGCCCGGATGCGGCTTCGCCGCCCAATAAACGCTTCGCAAGGCTGGCGCGAGGAATTCCTCATCGGAGCATCCGACGATGGATGGCGAGCGCGGTCTAAGGAGGCGGCGGGCCGCCATCGTGCGGCGCGCCCGGCGGGGGCGGCGGCGGACCGCTTTCCGGCGGAGGCGGCGGGCCCTCGTCATGCATGTCGCGGTATCTTTCGTGCTCGGGAGGCGGTCTGAAATCGCGATCGAATTTGTCCCGCTGCTCCGGCGTGAGCACCGCGCGCACGCGGGTGCGCGCCTGCATGATGGCCTGATGGCGCTGATGCTCGAATTCGGTGCGCAGCGCCATCACCTTCGCGCGCGTGTCACCGATGATCTGCTGAATCTGCGCGCGCTCCTCGGGCGTCAGATTCAAATCGCGCTGCATGCGCTCGATGAACGGCGTATGCGGCGTGCGCAGCCATCCGCGCCGGTAGGCCAGGCTGCTCAGCGCGAAGCCGACCGCCAGGCCCACGATCGCGATCGTTACGAGGAGCCAGCCTTTGGTCTTATCCGGCAAGATTGTTGCCCGGCGCGGGAAGCGACGGAATCTGCTGGCCCAGCAGATCGTTGTCCGGCTGGACCGCGGTTTCCGAGATCAGGTCCGAATTGCTCACGGCCTCGTCAAACGACTGTACCGGTGCGGCGATCGAAAAATACATGAGCAGCATCGCCGCCGCCATCGCCGACAGACCTGCCGCCAGCTCGCGCCAATGATAGTGCGGCCGTCCCTCAGCCCGCCGATATGCCGAGGCATGGCGCAGAATCTCGGCCGTGCGCCGCGCATCGGTGCGGCGCACCGCGTCCAGCCGGACCGGGACTGGGGCGGGCGATGCCTGCGCGCCGCGATTCGCTGCGGCTGCGGGCGCCGCTTCGCCGCGCGCATGGAGCAGCGGAGCGGTCAAGGCAAAGGCGCGAAAGGCCTTGTCGCACCGGGCGCATTGGGTGAGGTGCGCGAGCAGGGCGCGGCGGCGCTCGGCGTCGAGTTCACCGCGCCAGAAGCCAATGAATTCCTGACGTGCCTGAAAACAGTTCATCACCTGCTCTCCGCCGCGCGCGGTTTGACCAGGCGCGCTGCCTGGCGGCGCAACGCCTGCCGCGCGCGAAATGCGCGAATCTTCACTTTGGCTTCGCTCCATCCGACAATCGCGGCAATCTCGCTCACGCTCATGTCTTCGCCGTTTTGCAATGTCAACACCAGCCGGTCCTCGGGCCGCAACGTCGCGAGCAACTTTTCCGCCAATTCCCGCGCATCCCTGCGTTCCTGCGCCGCCTCGACCAGCTCCTCGGGCGTCGCCGTATTCACCAGTCCCAGCCAGTTGGCTTCGGCCGCGGTGAAGTCCGCAACCAGTTCTTCGGGACGCCGCCGCCGCCGGCGCAACTCGTCATAGCACAGGTTGGTCGCGATCGCGCGCAACCAGGCGGCGAACGGAATCTCGGCGCGGTAGCCCTTGAGCCCGCCGTAGGCGTGGATGAAGGTCTCCTGCGCCAGGTCGCGCACCTGCTCGGCGTCGGAGAAGAAGCGCTGGCAAATGCGCTCGACCCGGCCGCGATGACGCGACGCCAATTCGGCGAAGGCCGCCGAATCGCCGTTTAGCGCCCCCGCTACCAGGTCCTGGTCGGACGGCTCAGACACGCTGCGTGCGAATCGTTTGAGTGCAAGGACGCCACGCATACCTGCTTTTCAGTACGGCGGCTCGGCGTCTCGGTTACGCAAATATGGTCGATTTCCAAGCCTATTCGCCTTTTCATCGGCTGTCGCGACGACCCGCCGTAGAGAGGCCGGCCCGGGCGAGATCCTCAGGTGTGTCGAGATCGGCCAGTACTCCGGCATCGTCCACATCGACATACGCAACCCGCGCGGGGTCGCCGGCGACCACCGCCCGCGCCCCCTGCTCTTCGGGCGCTGCGGCGAGTTCCGCAAACAGATCCCGTGCAAAGAGCACCGGATGCCCGCGGCGGCCGCGATGGCGCGCAATCACGATCGGTTTGCCGCCATGTCGAAATTCATCGACCACGGCGCGAAACGTCTCGGGCCGAACCATCGGATGGTCCGCCAGATGGATCATCGCGGCCGCCGCCTCGCGGCCGATCTGCGGCAACGCGGCCTTGATCGAGGAAAGCTGCCCGCGTCGATAATCCGGATTGTCGACCACGGCGATTCGCGGATCGGGCGGTATCGCGGCGCGCACCGCTTCGCGGTGCGCGCCAATCACCACGATCAGCCGGTTCACGCTCGGCAGGATCGCCCGGGCAAGCACCTCGACGAAGGTGTGCGGCCCGATGCGCAGCAGGGGCTTGGGATAACCCATCCGGCGCGATTCGCCGGCGGCCAGCAGGATCGCCTCGACCGCAGCGCCGCCATCGCCATCCTCCGCGACCCAACGCGTCGGTCGCGGCGGTCGATCGCTCGGCACCGCGGTCATCAGCCGGGCCGCCGCAGGCGGCCGAGCTTGACCCCGAGATTGGCGACGTCGCGCTCGCCGGTGCGCCGCTCGCGAATAATCTCGGCAATGATTGACACGGCAATCTCGGCCGGCGTCTCGGCGCCGAGGTCGATGCCGAGCGGCGCATGCACTTCATCCAGTTCGGCCTGGGCAATGCCCTCTTCCGCCAGACGCTCGAGGGTCGCGCGCACGCGCCGGCGCGAACCGATCATGCCGATGAACGCGCCGTTGCGCCGTCTGAGCGCGGTCCGCACGACCTCCTCGTCGAAGGCATGGCCGCGAGTGACCGAGATCAGGTAACAATGGCGGTCCAGCTCGAGCGCCTCGATCGCGGCGCCGAAGGGCCGCACCAAGATCTGGTCGGCGCCGGGAAAGCGCTCGCGATTCGCAAACGCGCCGCGGTCGTCGATCACGGTCACGTGGAATCCCAGCATCGCGCCAAGCTGCGCGAGCGGCTGAGCGATATGGCCAGCGCCGGCAATTATCAAGCGTTGCGCGCCGCTTATCGGGTCGAGGAACATCCGCGCTGCGCCGCTTGGCTCGACGCGCGTCGCCGGATGCAGCATCCCGTCGCCGCCGACCTCGAGCAGCGCCGGCTTCGCGTCCGCCGTCCGCTCGCTCAGCTCCGCAGCCGCCGCCGGACCAAGGCCGGCAAAGCCGGTGGACGCCGGCGCCCGCCGCGCCACTTCGATCACCGCGCGCTGGCCGACCCTGGCAGCCGGCGCCTTTCCGGGATCGACGACCGTGAGGAGCGCGGCAGGCCGGTTATGGTCGGCCGCCTCGGCCAGCTTGCGCGCAGTCTCGAGGTCGGCTGCGGGCCGCCACAGATCGATGAACACGTCCATGATCCCGCCGCAGGTGCCGATCTGCTGCTGGTCGAAGTCGCCGGTCAGGTCGACTTCGGCGAGCCGCGCCTCGCCGCCGTCGTCAAGCAGTACGCGAGCCTTGCGAAAGACCTCGGCCTCGCCGCATCCACCGCCGATCGTGCCGAATTGACCGTCCACGCGCACGATCATCTTGGCTCCGATCTCGCGCGGGGTCGATCCGCGCACGTTGACCACGGTGGCGAGCGCGAACGGCTGGTCGCGCTCCAGCGTTCGCACCGCTTCGGCCCAAATCTCTTCCGGCCCGGCCATCCCTTGCTTTGCTCCCGACGGTTACCGTCACCTCGTCTCGCGCGCGTCGTGCGCGCGCGACGCTTCCAACACTGCCATATTGTGGATCGAAACTCCCGGCCGTTTCCACCGCGGTAGGCGCCGGCCGACGCAAACGCCGAAGACGAAGCGATGCCGGGAGAATTGTCGCGCGCTTAGACGTCCAGCACCTCGGCCAGAACCTTCGCCGCGTGATCCCGCGGGTCGACCCGGTCGTACACGCGCTCGACGCGTCCGTCGGCGCCGATGAGGAAACTGACGCGCTCGGCGCAGCGCGCCCTTGGGTCTTCGCACGCGCCGTACGCCAGGGCCACCTCGTGCACGGTGTCGCTGAGCAGCCGAAAGCCGAAGTTCAGCGCGCGCGCGAACGCGGCGTTGTCCTCCACGCTGTCGAAGCTGATGCCCACGACCTCGATGCCCGCCTGGTCGAAGTACTCGCGATGGTCGCGCAGGCCGCGGCCCTCAAGACTGCAGTCGGGCGTGCCGGCCTCGGGGAAAAACCAGAGCAAAACCCTGCGGCCGCGCAGGTCCGACAGGCTGACGGTCGCGCCGTCGTGCGCGGGCAGGACAAAATCGGGAGCCATGTCGCCCACTTTCAGCATTGTTCCGGCTCCTCGGGACTGTCGGTCAAAAGCATCGTCCGGGCCGGCGTCGATCGCGGCGCGCGCGAATCAGTTAAGCGCGCCGCGCAAGCGCGCCAGGTACGTGAGCGAGGTCGGCTCGCCCGGTTGCAGTTCGAGCGCACCCTCGAACTCGCGAATCGCCTGCTGCAGCATCCCCTTGGCCGCGTACAGCCGCCCGAGATTCATATAAGGGAAATGCCGCGGCTCGTAGCGCGGCGCGCGCTTGGCCCGCTCGAGCCACGGAATCGCCGCGTCGAGTTCGCCCTTGGCGATCAGGTACGAGCCGATATCGTTGTACGGATTGCCAAAATCGGGATCGACCTCGATCGCCTTTTTACACTCGGCGATCGCGTCGTCCGTGCGGCCGAGAAAATTGTAGGACCATCCGCGAAACGTGTACGCCTCGGCTGTCGGCCAGAGCTCGATCGATTCCGTGTACAGCGCGACCGCGCGCACAAAGTCCCCGCGCATATGATGCTGCACGCCCTCGCGCCACAATTCGAGCGCGCGCCGCCTTAGAGTCGCCTCATCCATAGTTCCGGGCGTGTTACTCGGTCCCGCTGCGAGTTGCACTCCTATCGAACGCGGGCGTAGGCGATCGTGTCGCCGACACCGCCCGAGATTGCGAGGCTGCCGTATCCGGGTGTGCATTTGACCGCGTTCGCCGCGGTGGTGTCGGTGCACATCACGATATTATCCGCGCCGGTGAAGCACGCGTCGTTAACCGTCGCCGCGCCATCGGCGAGCGAGGTTTTGCCGGCGCAGGGCGCGCCCGAGGTCATCGAGAACCCGCCCAACGGTCCCCACGAACTCATCGTCGTCGGTGGAACCGGCGGCTGCGGCGAGACCTGCAAACATCCGCTCGCGAGCAGGGCTGCGGCCGCCGCCGTCGCCAGCATCAACCACTCGCGGGTCCGGTTCAATTCAACGCATAGAAATCGCCTGCGCATCCGCACCACCTCGCTTCGGCCGGGGCAACCCGCCCCTCCTGTTCGAGCCACTGCTATTGTATCGGGCGAACGAGGTCGTGTCGCGGGCATCGCCGGGCGGCGGCGGCGGGCGAAGAAACGATGCGGAGCGCCGGCGCTTCGCACAAATCCGCCCGCAACGTCGCGCGGGCGACTAGAAGCTCAGCGTGCGCACCGTCTGCACCACGGCAGGGCCGACGATGATCAGCAGCATCGCCGGCAGAATCATCAGCACCAGCGGAAACAGAATCTTGATCGTGGTCCGCTGCGCCGACTCCTCGGCGCGCAGGCGACGTCGGATTCTCATCGAGTCCGAGATCGCGCGCAGCGCCGGGCCGATCGCCGCGCCGAGCTCCTCGCTCTGGATCAGTGTCGCGGCGAGCGGCCTGATGTCGGCTACGCCGCTGCGCTCGGCCAGCGCGCGCAGGGACTCGCCCAGCGAAGCGCCGGAATTCACCTCGGCCGCGACCTGCGCCAACTCGGCTCCGATAGTCAGCCCCTGTTCGTTCATCTCCCCGCCGACCACTCTGATCGACTCGAGCAAACCGAGCCCCGCTTCGACACAGACCACGAGCAGGTCGAGCACGTCGGAGAGCTGACGGGCGATGTCGAGTTGGCGGTTTTTGACCCGCTTGCCGAGATAATATCCCGGGGCGACGGCGCCGATGGCCGCCCCGACCATCGCCAGCAGGATCACATTCCTGTGGCTCAGGCCCAACATCGCGCCCGGGATGAAGAGCAGCAGCGGGCCGCAGACCGTGCCGAGGACCTTGAGCAGCCGGAAAACGACGACATCGCCGGCCTTGAAGCCCGCCTGCACCAGCAGGCCGACGTGGCGGTCATCGCGCCGCTCGTCAGCGGCCGGTTGCGGCATCCTCTCGGCCACCTTCTTGAGTATCGAGCGCGCAGGCGGCGCGTCGGCGGGCGCGCCGGGGGCGCCGGCGGCGGCCATCTCGCTGCGCGCCTGCTCGCCCATGCGGGCCAGACGCAAGCGAATCGCCCGCTTGCCGCTGCTCGCCGAAACCTGCAGCGCAAACGCGGCGCCCGCCAGAATCATGAATACCAGCGCGCTGATCACAAGCGGTGCCATCTCGCTTCCGCTCTCTACGCCCGCTCAGAACCTGACCCGAAGAATTCGGCGGATCAGGAAAAAAGCGCCCAAATCGAGCACCAGCGCGGTTTTAAGAATCAACTTGCCGGTTTCGTCGAAAAACAGCATCTCGACATAGGTCGGCTGAATCAGGCTGAACATGGCCAGCACCACCACCGGCAGCAAACCGACCACCATTCCGCTCATACGCGACTGGGCCGTCAGCGCGCGAATCTGCGAGGCGAGGTTCTGGCGCGTGCGCACGATTTCCGACAGCCGCCCGATGATCTGCGCCAGTGAACTGCCGACTTCGGTCTGCACCTTGACCGCCACCACGAACAGCCGCAGATCGTCGAGCGGGACGCGGCGCAGCATATCGCTCAGCGCCTGGGTCATCGGCATGCCGAGCCGCGCCTGCTCGACCGCGGTGCGAAACTCGCCGCCCAAAGGATCGGCGAACTCGCGCTCGACCACCTGCATCCCGCGCTGCAGCGTATGGCCTGCCTCGAGGGTGGATTTCAGAAGATCGAGCGCCAGCGGGAGCTGCAGCAGAAAGGTCTTGAGGCGGCGATTCCGCTTCATCCGGATATACAGGAGCGGCGCCGCCCCCAGCCCCAGCCCGCTGCCCAGCGCAACCATCCAGTCATGCGAAATCAAAAACGCCGCGGCGAGCCCGCCCGCGAGCAATATCCCGATGGTCAGCAGGGCCGAATTCGCGCCCTGGTACATGCCCGCCTGCCACATAGCCTGCTCAAGACGGCGCATCAGGTCGAACCGCAAGCGACGTTCGAACAGCTCGGGCGCCGCCCGCGAAGGCCCCTGGCGCGCGAGCGGATCGCCGTCTTCGGCCCTGTGCACGACCTCGCTCATCCGTTCCGCCGCGGCGGCGCGCTGGTAGGCCCGCTCCGCCAGCATCGCGCCGACCCCGGCGCAGAGCAGAAAGACCGCCAGGGTGATCAGCAGGTCCATCAGTCGGTGCCGGTACGCTGCAGGTTCTGCAGCCTGTAGCCTGCGCGCTCGATGCGCTGCGCGTAGGCCGAGCGGATGCCGGTGGGGCGATAGTGGCCCTGCACCTTACCGTCGGCGTCGGTCGCGGTGTGCACGAACTCGTACAGGTCCTGCATCATGATCGCGTCGCCTTCCATGCCGGTGATCTCGGAAATCTTCATCATCCGGCGCGAGCCGTCGGAGAGCCGCGCGACGTGCGCGATCATGTGGATGGCCGAGGCGATCTGCTGGCGCATCGCGCGCTGGGGGATGGTATAGCCCGACAACAGCATCATCATCTCGAGCCGTCCCAGGCACTCGCGTGTGCTGTTGGCATGGATAGTCGCGATGGAGCCGTCGTGTCCGGTGGACATCGCCTGCAGCATGTCGAAGATTTCAGCGCCGCGCACCTCGCCGACGATGATGCGGTCGGGACGCATGCGCAGCGTGTTGCGCACCAGGTCGCGGGCGGTCACCTCGCCGCGGCCCTCGAGATTGGGCGGCCGCGTCTCGAGCCGCACCACATGGGTCTGCTGCAGCGACAGCTCGGCCGAGTCCTCGATCGTCACGATCCGCTCGTCCGACGGCACGAAGCTGGAGAGACAGTTGAGCATCGTGGTCTTGCCGGAACCGGTGCCGCCGCACACCAGCATGTTCAGCCGCGCCGTAACCACCGCATGCAACAGCGCCACCATGTCGGGCGAGATGCTGCCCTTGGCGACGAGATCGTCGATCGAATAGCGTTTTTTGCCGAAGCGTCGGATGGACAGCGAGGGGCCGTCAATCGCCAGCGGCGGAATAATAGCGTTGACCCGCGAGCCGTCGCGCAGGCGCGCGTCGACCATCGGCGACGACTCATCCACGCGCCGTCCCACCTGCGAAACGATACGGTCGATGATCAGCAGCAGATGCCTGTCGTCGTGAAACTTGATCCCGGTCTCGTGCAGCTTGCCGCGCTTCTCGACGTACACCTGGTCGCGACCGTTGACCAGGATGTCGGTGACCTCGTCGTCGTGCAGCAGGGGTTCCAGCGGGCCGAGCCCGAGCAGTTCGTTCTTGACCTCGTCCATCAGCCGCGCCCGGTCGACCTCGGTCAGCAAGCGGCCGTCCTCATCGAGGGTCTCGCCGATGGTCGAGGTGACCTTGGCCGAGATGAGCGCGGGTTCGAGCGCCTCCATGCGCGACACGTCGAGCTGCTCGAACAGCCGGTTATGGACCTTGACCTTGAGCTCGCGCAGCGCGTCCGTACTACCTTCCTTGCGCCGCGTGACCGGCGAGCTGCCAAGAAAAGCCACCGGCTCTTCGACCGGCGCCTGGCGCGAAGCGCGCGATATCCGTTCGGTCAGTCTCATCGCTTCGTTCCTCCCTGTCAGGCACGTGAGCCGAGCGCGCCGAAAAGCCGGGTGACCAATCCGCCCCCCGGGCGCGGGCCATCGGTCCCCGCGGCGTCGGGATTCGCGCTCAGGCGTAACGCGAGGTCCTCGCACGCGCGCACCAGGGCGCAGCTCGGCGCAATCTGCGCGGGCATCCGCGCCAGCGCCGCTGCCTTCTCCATCAGGCGCTCGTCGCGCGGAATGCGCGCGTAGATTGAACGATGCAAAGTGGCCGCGATCTGACCTTCGCCTATCGCGTGCCCGGCCTGATAACGATTGATCACTATCCGCGGCTCGACTCCCTCGATGCCCAGGCGCTCGAAAAGGTCAAGAAACCGCCCGGCGCGATTGACCGCCGTGATCGATTGATCGAGCACGTAGAGCACTTCCTGCGAACGCTCCCACGCCGCCACCGAATTGGCGTCCACGTGCCCGCCGCAGTCGATCACCACGTAGTCGAATAATTGCCGCATCAGCTCGAGCACCTTGCCCAGCGCATGGTCGGTAACCTTCTCGCTGTCCTCGATTCGCGGGGGCGCGCCCAGCACGTACAGCCCGCAGGCGTGCCGCGTAAGCGCCGCTTCGAGGCTGATCGAATCCGGTTTGCCGTCCGCCCGCATCAGGCCCATGATGCCGCGCTCGGGCGATGCGCTCAGCATGTTGCTCAGACTCGCCTGCTGCAGATCGAGATCGACCAGCGCCAGCCGCGCCGAACCCTCGCCGAGCAGCGCCAGACCCAGATTGCCGCACAGCATTGTCACTCCTACGCCGCCGCCCAGACTGGTTACGGAGAAGATCCTGCCGCCCAGCCTGCGCCCGGCGCGCCGCTTGGCCTCGCTCACCTTGAGCAAGGGTCGAAAGACATCGACCCTCGACAGCGGAAGGAACAGCACCTCGTCCGCGCCCGCGCGCAAGGCCCGGCGAATCAACGTCGACGACTGTTCGCTCAGCATGGCGAACAGCGCGGGCCGCTGATTGGCCTCGCTCTGTTTCCCGATATAGGCCAGCGCCCGCTCCTCCTCGCCGCCAAAGAACACCAGCACTACATCGGCGTGTCCCGTCATCTGCTCGGCGGCTCCCGTTTGCGCCTGCGCGATGTCCAGCGTCAACTCCTCGACCGAGCGCAGCACCTCCAGCGCCTGGCCGACCTGCTCCGCTTCACCCCCCACCAGGAGCACCGACAGCCCCTCCCGTCTCGGAGCACCCTCGTTTACTCGTCCCACGAGCCCTCCCGCTTGCGGCCGCTAGCCGCAGTCGCCGTTTGCGCCCGGCCTTCCGGCAAGGCGCCCGCGGCATCGCTCAGGCCATGGCCCTTCGCGTGCGCAGCGCGCGCGGCAAGCCTCGCACCACGATGTCCGCCGCCGCGCGCACGCCGGACCACCCGGGAGCCAATGGCGCGACTTCGCCGACCGACGCGCGCGAAGCCACACCCGGATCACGCATTACTCAGTGCGCTGTCGACCTTGTTCACCAGCGATCCGATATCCTGGCCCATAACCTGGTAGGTCACGTAGACCACGATAGCCACCGCCGCGAGAATCAGCGCATACTCGGTCATCGTTTGCGCCTTGCACGACCTGACCGCCGCGACTCGCGCGATCTTCTCGCCCGCCTTCACATACATTGCATTCAACACTTTCATACCCGTCTGCTCCTTAAGCGGCCGTCTCCGGCCTGTTGACTAGTTCCGTTCCTCACAGTTGCCCGTCGCTTTAATTACCTCTCGATTCGACTACCCATAGAGGCAGCCAGCGCCGCGATCACGCGTTGAGCAGCGCGCTGTCCAGTGCACTCACCATCGACCCGATATCCTGGCCCATCACCTGGTACGTCAGATACACCGCGATAGCCACCGCGCCGAGTATCAACGCATACTCAGTCATTGTCTGTGCGCGTGCACTTCTATTGACTGCATCTGCATGTCGACTGCGTGTCACACCAATCTCTGTCATTTCGATTATGTCGTTCATCTCGATCAACGCGCGACGCGCCACAACATTCATCAGAGCACGTCGCATGCCATTGAAGATGACCGTCATAGCGTCTATGGGCTAAACATTAGTGTCTCTATGCTGGAAGGTGTCTCGACAGCGGACGCTAATCAGTCAGTGGAGTGTCCATCGAATGTCGCTATCGGTCGATGCAGAGACACTGGCGCAGGCCGGTAGACCAAGTCGCGCGAGCCGCGCCACAGCGGACTCAGCGCCTATCTAGTCAACGAGCGGAGGTGGATAGTGTTATCGCGAGCGCCACGCTCCGGAGTGCGGCGCTCGGCGGCAGGTCCGACGAATCTTTCTACGCCACAGCCCTATTGTATAAGGACCGCGGTATATGCACCGTAGTTGTTCGCGCTGCCTTGCGGCGTACCGCCGGGTACGACTTGGTTGATGAAATAGGTCTGTATGTTGTTCTTGCTGTCAACGCTGACCAGCCATAGCACCGCAAAGCCTTTCACCAGCACGCTGGAGCTACCCTGCGCCGTGCTGAAATCGACCATCGGCACGACCAGCACGCGAGGATCGTTAGGGGTGTGGTTGGTAAATGTACCGGCAGGATCGGACATCTGTCCCTGATTAAGCAGATAATTGAAGGCCGTACGAATGGGACCGGCGGCTACGCCGGGTTCGGTCTGGACATAATCTCCCACTGATATCTTTCCCTGGTAGCCGTTCATTATGTTTTGCTGTAGGATGCTCGAGCCTGTGCCGCCCAACGCCAGAGGGTCCCAATTGCCCGGCCCGACCTGGTTTTCCATTAGCTGGACCACCTGCCCGGACGAATACTGAGTGTCGTAACTTACTCCCATCGGCGTGACGCCCATGGCTGCGCCGACTGTCTGTATCTGAGCCGTGGCCTGCGCCGCCACACTGCCCGATGTCAATCCAAGCAGCACAGCAAAGCTGTAGGGAACCGACCGGCGAAGCTGCACGTTCACTTCGGTGTTGTTGGCCAGCACATTAATCGACACGATTTCGGACGTCCCAATACCGTTGGCGACAACGATCGACTGGGCCGTCGCTGTCGCCAGCGACGGACTCGATGGCAAGTAGCCCGCGCCCGCCGTGGCCGCGAGGTCGGCCCCAGCCTGCAGAATCGCCCAGTTCCGGTAAAGGACGCCGACGTCGGCGACCAGTGCTATTGCGCCAAGAATGGCCGGAAGGCATATAGCAAGAACGACAATGAGCTGCCCTCGTTGACAGGTACGCCCGCTGAGGCCGATCATCACTTGAACACTCCCGCCCCCCGAAGAACGAAGAGAGCATTTCACGTGCCGGCACGGCCGCAAGCGTGATCCGAACGTCGGGACTACTGATCTGTGCGTACTATCTCACGTCTGATACATATTCGTGTTAAACAGCTCGCGAAGTGTGTCATATCAGAAGCATTGGCAGTGAATCGAGTCATGCATTGAACTGCGCGTGATCTAGTATAAATAGGATCTTATTACCGGATTACCCGCTTTGTTCGAGGCAAACCCGCCCACAAACCCGGAGTGATGATTGAGCACATCCGAGGCCAGGGTGTCATAGTCGCCCATGTAATCGGGCGCCAGCAGCACGTCCTGTCCAACGATAGTCGGGAAGGAAGACCAGGTGATGCGCGTATTCGTCCAGATGCCGCCGTTGAACGAAAAGGCGCAGTAGCGATCGACGAGAAAGTTCATCGGATCGTTTCTGCGGTCGTAAAAGCAAATCGCTATTCGTCCGCTGATATCGGTAGCCAGCGCGGGTTCGAAGCTGTCAGTCATCGGCGTACCGGAGCCTTCGCGATTGTTGTTGACACGGACGGGTGATGACCACGTTGCTCCGTTGTCGGCGGATTTGCTGAATTTGATATCGGTGAAGTTGTAAAACCCGGTAGTGGTCAGCGCGTCAGGCACCTGGCGGTCGCCGTCGTTCCAGGCCAGGTAAACCATGCCGCTGTGCGAGCCTTTGCCGATCGCAAGGGTCGGCGATTCGTTGCTGTGCGCGAGACCCTGCCAGTCGGCACAGTCGCCCGCGCAACCAAGGCTGGCGACGGTCACCGGCACGGCAAAGCTGTGGGCCTGGTCGATCGAGCGGGCGATCTCGATCTGACGCGCGCTGAAAGGATCGGTACCGCCGAACTGTTCCCACGCGACGTAAACGTCGCCGGTCGGCCCGATCGCGGTGCGCGCGCCACTGACGAAGGCGAATTCATGCGCGGCGTCGGCGCATACCTCGGCGACCGCCACCGGCGGACTCCAGGTAGACCCTGCGTCGGCCGAGCTGACGATGTCAATCGCATAGCGCGGCACCGGCGATCCCTCCTGGGTGCCACATATCGAGCCGGAGAAATCGAGGTCGGCAAAGGAAGCGTAAAGCCTGGCCGGGACGTTCGGATCCGCCGCGATCCACGCGCCCGATACGATATGGCTGGTCGAGGGCAAAGCCGCGATCTCCACCGGCGGCGCAAACGAAGCGCCCCCGTTGACGGACTTCGACAAGCTCACGCCGGAGATCCCTTTGGTCCCGTCGAGATAGCTCGAAACGTAGTAGAAGGTCTCGGCATCCGTGCACGCCACCGTCGGATCGCCGGACATGAAGGTGTTCGGATCGTCTGCGGTGGCGGGCGATCCCATGTAGGTGAATGTGCTGCCTCGGTCGGGGGAGCGCGCGTAGCCGTCCATGCTGATGCCGCGGCCGGCGGCGGTCGAAACGACCTCGGCCGCCGTGTCATTGAAGGCCATTACAACATTGGCCCCGCACCAGGCCGTCGCGGTTTCGCTCTGGGTGAAGCCTGAATATCGGGACCTCCGCAGATCGGTACCGAGCGAGAGCGCGCTCAGAATCGGCGGCGCGGCGGCGCTTATATTCGCGTCCGCGAGGGTTCGCGCACGCAGCCGCGGCCATCGCCGGGCAAGCGTCAAAAGGTTGCGCGCGGAGGCGGAGAGATGAACCATGCCGGTTCCGTCCCCGGTCTCCATCTGGCGCAAACGAGCTATCGCGGCGTCGAGCGGCGAGTCGCTCTGCTGCGCAGTCGATATTCGCGAGCCGCTCAGCGCCGCACCGAGGACCAGCACCGCGGCGGTTATGACAAGTCGTGTCCTTCGCCCTTCACCGTTGCGTGCCATCTGAGCATCGCGCGCAATTCCGCGTCAGTGCCGGCTCAGGGGCAACAACGATGCCAGGTTGAACGACTAGTAGATCGGCGATCGAGACTCTCGCCTGACGAAAAAAAAGCGGCCCGTGTGCTCGGCCGGGACCGCACGCGACGATTGGCGATCGGAGGTCGAGCCTATATCAAATCCGTCAAGCGGCATAAAACGGGCGCCGACGAATTGACGGTACGCATCGACCGGCGCGATCGGTCGCCTTCGCCGCTCAGGTGCGATGTACGCGCAGGGTCAGAGGAGCTTTCAGATTTTATGCGCGATGGCGTCGCGCACGACGTCGGGCATGGTCAGGATCGGATGTCGCGCAGGAGCAGAGTCGGATCCGCGGCGAGATTTGCCGGCGAACGAATGGTTGCCAGCAGACGCTGAATGCTTCGGCCCGGGTCGACTGGCGCGCGGCGCCGACGCGCAGCGCGCGCTACGGCGCAAAGGCGCTATTCCCAGGGCGAAGAAAACTCTTCAAGCTCGCGATCTACCGAGCGTCGCGGCTTTTCCATCACGTACATCCCCGGAGCAAGCCGCCTGAGCGCCGCGACCAGGCGCCGCATCCGAAAGCGCGGCAGCGCGATCCGGTTCATTTCGATTTCCGGGTCGTGAGTGATGATCGTCGTTTGTGTTTGCACGAAGCACCGTCCGGGGTCATCGCCCAGGAGATCCTCCCCTCCCCCCGGTCACAATGAAACGCAATTGCTATGCCAAAAACCTGAATTGCGGCTTAAGTATCTAATTTTCGGCAGATATATGTCGTAATGAGCACTTCACGTGTCACAACCGTCGTAAGCGTGTTGAAATGCAACAGAGCTGCGTGATGACGCGCCCGCCGCGATCCGCGACGGGCGCTCTGCGCACTGGGCCGTTCCTGACGCGCCCGACAGCTCAGCCGAGATGCGCCTCGACAAACCACAGGTACTTGTCCGCACCGCGCGAGATCTCGGTGAAGATATCGGCGGTGCCCTTGTCCCCGAGTTCGTCGCACTGGTCGATCGCGCGCCGTATCGCCCCCGCATAAGTCGCCAGCGCCGCCGACAACGCCTCGACATGATCGCGCTCGGCGACAAGGCTGAGCGGGTATTCCGCGAGGGTCGAGTTGCGGGCGGCAATGCGCACGGTGCCCTCGGCCACGCCGCCGAGCTGCACCACGCGCTCGGCGAGCAGATCCATGTACTCCTCGGCCTCGTCGACGATCTCGTCGAACAGCTTGTGCAACGCGATGAAGGCCGGGCCCTTCACGTTCCAATGCGCCTGCTTGGCCTGATGCATGAGGTCGACGCTGTCGGCGAGCCGGGCGTTGAGCAGCGCTACGACCCGTTCGCGAATCTTTTCCGGAATATCATTCCTGGTCTTGTGCATTTTCAATCCTCCCTGGCTGTCGGTTACGGACCGCGGGCGCGGTTTCGCCAATCCGCAGCCAGTCGGTGCGCACGCGGTCCCATTGTTGTATCAGCACTCCATGCGCCTCGAACAAGGCGCGGATACGCTCGGGGCTCCAGCCGGCGACGTGCTCGAGCACCGGCACCAGCACGCTCAGCGCGTCGTCGCTGATGATCGTGCGCCGCGCGATCTGCGTGATGTACTTGGCCTCGGAGGCGGCGATGGTGAAGCCGCCGCGATGGTTGACCTCGAGCATCACGTGGATATCCGAACTGCCGTCGCCGACGTAGATCACGCGATCGCTCGGTATGCCCAGAGCCAGGCGCAATTCGTCGATCGCGGCCACCTTGCCCCAGCCCGCCGCCACCCGCACGATCGACTCGATCTCGCCCGAGCCGGCGGCGTAACCGAGGCGCGTTCCGATCACATGGTCGGGCGGCACGACGCCCTCGAGCGCCGAGCGCACCACCTCCTCGGGCGCCGCGGAGATGACGTAGAAGTCAAACCGATGCCCGTCGATGCCGCCCTCGAGCAGGCGGGTCAGCAGCGGGATGTTGCGCTTGAGACGAACGCGGCGGCCGACCTCGATCAGATCGGCGCGACGCACGCGGCGGTATTCGGGATCGTGGCGCAGCAGGTAAGCGAGTTCTCCGCCCTGCTGCACCAGGTTGAGCTGCGAGAGCCCGCTGACCTTGTCCTCGAAGCCGTCAAGGCCGAGCAGCTGGCTGAGCGCGATACCGGAATCGTTGAAGCTCAGCGTCTGATCGAAATCGCTCGCGAGCAGGTAATGCTTCATCCGTAGGCAGCCCCTCCGCACACTCGGCTCATCATGTTAGCGCGACGCAATTGGCTATTCGCGAGTGCGACGATGCACTTCATGAAGGTTTAATCGCCCGTCCGCTATCCGCAGGCAACTCAGAGCATCCCTCATGCCATCGCTTGTTCCTCGCCAAACGCGCTCGCCACGCCTTCCGCGCCCGGCGGCGGGATCGGGACCGAACCACGTATCGACCCGCGCAAAAAAAAAGCGGCTCGCGCGCAGACGCGAGCCGCCGATTTGCAATCAGTCCTGTGACGGGCAGCCGAGCGCGCGCCGCAGCCCGGCGACGTGCCCTGGCCCGCCGACGGTCAGCCTGAACTCCGCGACCGCTTAGAGCCTCCAGAGCGCGCGCGCCGTGCTTACTCCCTGCTCGATCATTTTGCGGCCGATGCTCTGCTGAGCCTCGATCAACGGATAGATCGGCGTCTCCTTGGCCCATTCGGTGGCCTTGACCTGGAAATCCAGGGCCTGGGTCGCAAGCTTCTCGGTGGTGTCGATGTACCATGCGGCCGCCTTCTTGGCGCCGGCCGGGCTGATGCAGGATTCCGCAAAGCGCGAAAATCCCTCGTACACTCCGCTCTGTTCCTTCTCTGCCATTACTCTCCTCCGTTGGTCTTTTTCGGAGCGATGCTCCGTTGCGTTTGAATCTAACCACGTCTCGACGCCGGCCCGCCCCTGCTTTGTCGCCTGCGCGACACTTTCGCGGGTTTGTTCCGGGGCCTGCATCGCGTCGCGATGCCGTCCTTTTTCCTTTTGCTTCCTGTTCAATGGGATCGTTCTCCCAACCATGCGCCGATCTGCGGCCACAGTTGCTTATGCGCCGCGCCGCTCACCATCGCACCCACGTGTCCCGTCGGAAAGGTCAGATTGCGCCGGTCGCGGCTGCCGACGCGATCGACCAGCCCCAGGCTCGAACGCGGATGGACCACATCGTCGTAGTCGGCCACCACGTTGAGCAACGGACACCGGATCTGTCCCATCTCCACCCTGCGCCCGCCGACTTCGAATTCGTCGCGCGCCAGCTCGTTGCGGCGGAAGATGGCGCCGCTCATTTCACGGAAGATGCGCCCCGCCAGCGCCACGTCGCTGTTCATCCAGCGCTCGAACAGATCGAACTGCTCGGCGTAGCCCTCGCGCTCGGCGTTGCGATAAAGCCCCACGTACTTGTCGATCGCGTGATGCGCCGGCGCCATCGCCGTGAACAGCGACTGCACCATCCAGGCCGGGCAGTTGCCGTGCACGCGCGTGATCAGCTCGAGCGCCTGGTCGGTGATGCGATCGACCAGGTTGTAGGCCGGCAGCGCGCGCACGCTCATGTCGAACGGCGTGGTCATGCTAACCAGGTTGCGCACGTTTTCCGGATGGAGCGCCGTGTACACCAGGCTGAGCAGCGCGCCGAAGCAATAGCCCATCACCGTGACCTGCGCGCTGCGCGCCGCCGCGCGCACGTAGCGCACGGCCCGGTCGAGGTCGCCATTGACGTAGGCGTCGAATCCGCGCCAGGCGTCGCTCGCGGTGGGCGGGCGCCAGTCGGTGAGGTAAACGTCGAAGCCCGCGCGCGTCAGATACTCGATGACGCTGCGGCCCTTGTGCATGTCGAGCACGTACGGCCGCTTGATCAGCGCATAGACCAGCACGATCGGTGTGCGACGCGCGTCGCGCGCCGCGGCTGCGTAGTGGCGCAGCTCGAGCTTGCCGCTCCTGAACACCACGCGATAAGGCGTCACCGGCGGCGGATCGCTGACCGTGGCGTGCACGCCGCGCTCGAAGCCTTCGAGCGAGCGCATCATGCCGTCGAGCCAGTAGCCGGCAATGGCGGTTATGGGCGACGTGTCAGTTGCCTGATACATCTTCGCCTCGCCGAGATTCCGGATCAGCCGCGGCCGGAGCCCATCCGCCGTTCCACAGCGCGCTCAGCGGATCGACCAGCGGATGCCGCTCCTGCCGTGCAGCCTCGGCCGCGCGCTCTTCCATCGCTTCCAGGCGGGCCGCCCCCAGCTCGTCGCGAAGCGCCCCCACTTCGGCGCGCAACTCGCCCACCTCGGCCGCCGAGGGCAAGCCGACGGCCGGCCACAGCGCGGCGAAGAACGCATTGGTGACCGCCGCACCCAGACGCTGCCATCTGAGTGACGCCTCCATCGATCGTCCGAGCGAGGCGCCGGCCTGCGGGTTCGTATAAAGAGCATTGGCCGATTCGTTCACGACCTGGACCCATGCGTCGTAGGCTTTCCATCCCGCCTGCTGGACCGCTTGCGTTGCGCCGCCTTCGCGCTCCGGCGCCAGCAGCGCCCTGACGGTAACGAAGGGCATCTCGACCATCGCCTCGCCAAGCCTGGTCAACTGCTCAAAGAATTTCATAGATAGTTAGATCCTTGCGCTCCCAGTCGAGGAGCAGCATTCATGCCAGCAATTTCGAATTTTTGAGAAGTGATTCGCCACCAATCCCCCCAGTCGCCATGCCCGTCGTGCAAGCGGCTGCCGCCGCTTTAGGCATTGCCCTCCGTCACTATCGGTACGCATCGCGAATTGCGGCGGCGTGACATCGGGATTGCCGTTGGATGAATCACGATATGAAAAGCGTACCTGATATTGCCGATCCATCAACATTAGCGCGCGGAGCGATTGTCGCGGCGGCGACAAAATCGCCTGTCGACGGCCGTCGGGCCGTGGCTTTTGTCGCTTTGGTGACATCGCTATCGCCTGTGCTAACCAGTGAGTCGTGAAGACTGATATTTCCCAGCAGCAGCTGCTCGGCCGATTGCGCACGCTGTCGTGGATGTCCGACGCGCAGCTTGCGCGTCTCTCGACCGCGACCGTGGCGCGCCGCGTGCGACGCCATGAGACCATCTTTTTCGAGGGCGACGACGCCAACTGCGTGTACCTGCTGCTCTCGGGCGTCGCCAAGCTCACCTTTCTCAACGCCAGCGAGCGCATCCTGGTCTCGCTCGTCGGCCCGGGCGAGATCTTCGGCGTGTCGTCGCTGCTGACCGTGGCCAAGCGGCCGTTTCGATGCGACGCGTTCAGCGATTGCGTGGTCGGCGTGGTCAGTCCCCAGGCCTTCGTCGACGCCTCGCTCGGCGTGCGGCTCGAGGACCTGAGCCGCGTGCTCGACGTCACGGTGGGGCGATGGTGGGCGATGCTACTGCGCTACACGAATTTTCTCGGGTTGGCGCTGCGCGAGCGGCTGGCCGGCGCGCTGCTCGAGCTGGGGGCAAAGTTCGGCGCGGCCGACGCGCGCGGTCAGCTGCTGACACTCAAGCTCACGCACAGCGACCTGGCCGAAATCGTCGGCGCGTCGCGCCAGCGCATCACCGAGCAGCTGAGTGAATTCGAGCGCACCGGCGCGATCATCCGCGACGGCCGCCGCCTCATCATCGTCCCCGAACAACTCCTGGCTCTCGCGCAGGGCAAGCCCGAGGGCGAGAGCGGCGCCAACGGCGAGGCCCGCAAAGCCTGAGCGGAGAGCGCGGTCGCGGCCGCTCAGGCGGCGCGGAAGTGCGGCATCACCTCGCGCGCGAACAGCCGCATCGATTTCTTCGTCAGCGCGGCGTCCATGTTGGGAAAATCCATCATGCACTGGAGATAATCCATCCCCAGGTCGCGTCGGTACTTTTCGATCTCGCGGATGCAATGCTCGGGATCGCCCAGGATGAAGCGCTCGCGAAAGCTCTCGAGGCTGACCTCGGCGGCGCCGGTGACGGCTTGGCCGCGGTCGTCCTTGAGCTCGCGCACCTGCGCCCAGCGCCCGTACATCCCGGCCTGGATATAGATCATTCCCGGGCCGCCCTCCGCTTCTGCGCGCTTCATGCTCTCGGCGCAATAGACCTCGCGGATCACCGGCGTGCACGTCTCCTTGCGTCCGAACTGCTCGAGGTAGCGGCGATAAGTCGCGTAATGGAGTTTCAGATCGTTCAGATGATGGCGCGGCGAGGAGCACAACGCGTCCGCCCATCTGGCCGCGCGGCGGAATCCGCCCTCGGTGGACGCGCCGATCCAGATCGGCGGATGCGGCTTCTGCACCGGCTTCGGCATCACCCTGATTTCAGGAAACTGGTAGTACTTTCCCTGGTGGGCGAAGGATTCGGCGCTCCAGGCTTTGATCAGGATGTCGAGCTGCTCCTCCATGCGCGCCTCGCGGCCCTTGCGCGGCTCGCCGAGGCCCTCGAACTCGATCGGGCGGTAACCGGCGGCCACGCCCACGATCACGCGGCCGTTGGCAATGTTGTCGAGCACCGCGACGTCCTCGGCCACGCGCACCGGGCGATGCAACGGCAGCAACAGCATAGCCGTGCCGATCCTGATACGACTGGTGCGTGCCGCCATGGCCGCCGCTGTCAGCAGCACCGATGGGCACTCGCCGTCTTCCTTGAAGTGATGCTCGATGAGCCACGCGGAATCGAAGCCGAGTTCTTCGGCCAGTTCCACCTGCTCGAGCATCTCGCGATAGACCTGGGCATGCGACTTGCCCGACCCGTGCGGCGCCTGCAGGTTGAAGGGTCCGATGCCGAATTTCATAGCGAGCTTCTCCGCCAGACCGGATGCGAGCATTGTGGTGTAAAATTCGCGGGCGAGTAAACCTGCACGTGTGCGCGGCGACTTGAAATCGCGCGGCGATTGCTCAAAAGTTTTACGTTCATTCGAATCGCGGACGTCGCGACCGGATGAGCGCTGCCGCGGCGCAGCCGCAAGGAGTTTTGGCCAAGATGCCCGAAGACAAGTTTCAGAGCGCCGGCGGAGTCCGACTGCACTATCTCGATTTCGGCGGCGCGGAGAAGCCGGCGCTGGTCTGCATTCATGGGCTCACCGGCAACGCGCACAATTTCGATGCCCTCGCGCAGCATCTGACCGCGCATTATCGCGTCCTCGCGCTCGACGTGCGCGGCCGCGGCGACAGCGGCTGGGGCCCGCCCATGGAGTACGGTCCACAGACTTACGTCAGCGACCTCAAGGAGTTCCTCGACGCGCTCGGGATCCGACGCGCGAGCCTCGTCGGCACCTCGATGGGCGGCATCATTTCGATGATGTTCGCGGGCGGTTATCCCGACGCGGTCGCCAAGGTCGTGCTCAATGACATCGGACCGGATATCGATCCGGCCGGCCTGACGCGCATCATGAACTACGTCGGGCAGGCCCCTGAGCGTTTCAATGACATGGCCGAGGTGCGCTCCTACTATCGCGCAACCTATCCACCCGCGGCCACGCTCAGCGATGACACGCTTACAGAGTGGGTGCGATGGTCGGTCAAACCCGCAGATGGCGGCGGGCTGACGTGGAAAATGGACCCGGCGGTGCGCCGTCCGCCACGGGGCGGCTCAGCCGCGCGCCCGATCGATCTGTGGCTGCACTACAATCGCATCATGGCGCCGATCCTTATCGTGCGCGGCGCCGAGAGCGACGTCCTGGCGCGCGACACAGCCGCGCGCATGGTCAAAATTCAGCGCGGCGTGCGGCTGGTCGAGGTCCCGGGAGTCGGCCATGCGCCTTCGCTGGTCGAGCCGCAGGCGCTCGCAGCGCTGACCGACTTCCTCGGCATCACAAAATCCTGAGCGCCGGCGCCCGTCCCGAATCAGACGCGTTCCGCACGACGCAGCATGGTTGGGGCGACGTTCAGGCTATGGCGGCGTCAGGCTCCGCGCCGCGTTTGCTCAGACCGAAGCGGCTGCGCCTGCAGTGTTCATTATTCGCCGTTGTGCGGAAAGAGTTCAGTCCAGGTCTGATTGACCTGCCGGGGGTGCCGCACCCCGTAGCTGATGCAGAAGAGCACGATGATAATGACGATGACAGCGGCCCAGGTTTTCATAAATTAACCCCGCAGCTTTAAGCTTGGCCGGCCTGCCCCAAGTCTCGCCCCGTGATTCGGGCCGAAGCAAGGTGAATTTCCGACCGAGCGGGGCTCGAAACGTAGATTCGTGCTTGAGCGTGTAATACCTGGTATCCGCACCCGAACATGCGGTAGTGCGTGAATATGAGCCGGCGAGAGGTTCAAACCTGGAAGATTCGCATGCGGTTGAGCGTTCCCAAACCGCAGGGGGCATCAGACCTATTTTCGTTTCAATAGAGCTATTTAGCGATTATGTTATGTATAACTATCCTTTAGTTTGTAATCGATGCAATCTGGATACAGCTTTCGAGATTTGGCGATATCGGCCGCAGAAAGGGTCTTGGATCGACCGGAATCTTCACCTAAGATTGTTCTACGTCTATTGTTGCCAAATTTTACCTGATGAAAGAGGCGCCCATGCGATTGATTCAAATGCTTTTTATCCGTGTGCGCGAAAAGTTTGCCGGAGATGCGGATGCCGCCCAGACGATGACGGAATACGTTCTGGTGCTCGCAGCTATTGCGGTTGCGGTTTACGGGACGTATGTGCTGCTGGGCAATAGCGTCAGTTCGTTTGCGAACGGTGCTGATTCCGTGCTGACGAGCGCCTAGCGGCCGACAGCAGCCCGAGCGCCGGCGCGGAATCGGATCAGTTGCCGATTTCGCGCCCCGGTTCATCGTCATATCTGGCGTTGGCCCAGCACAGCGCCGAGGACATCCCCATCCACATGCGCGCGATCACGTCACACGCCGCATCCAGATCGCGGTCCTCGCGCGAAGCCTCCTCCGTGTAGCTCAACCAGTTTCCGAGCAGGCGCAGCGAGTGCCACAGGTCGTCGGTATCGAGCTCGCGTCTCGACATCGTCAAACGCGCCGGCTCCACGGCCAGAGAACCGAAGCGGCGCAGATGCTCAGCCGCCAGGGCGTCCAGCAGGCCGCTGAACAGGCGCGGCGGAAGCTTCGTCGCTCCACCCGTCCGCTCGAGTATCGCGAGCGCGCCGTCGCTCACTTGTGAGAGCCCGAGATCGATCTCTATCTGAGTGTCCATGCTGAACCTCCCTGAGCGCCTGCCGGCGCAATGAGCGCGCCCGGCCGTATTCGCCGACGGCGGTTCCGGTCCGATGTGTCAGGCGCGGTCGGAAAGCGTCTGGCGGCGTTTCATCGAGGGCGCAGCCGTCACATCGGGGGCACAGGCGGCCTCGGGCGCGGCGGCAATGTGCTTCGTCGGCGTCGCACCATTTCGAGATCGAGACGTCCGGCGGGAAGCCAGCTCTGCGCGAGCATGAGCCGATCCGTGCCGCTCGCGATCCGCGGGGGTGAAGCGGACTGAGTCAGCAGTCAGGTCGGATGCGGGTCAGGTCAGGAAGATTTCGCGCACCAGGTTGGTGTCGTTGTATTCGAGACCTTCGGCGATCAGCTCGCCCTCGAAGCGAAGATAGAAGTGATAGCGCTGAACGTAACGTCTGCCGTTCATCGCGATCGTGTCGCACTCGGCCTGCACGGCGACGTGCGGCCCGTCGCAGACGACGGTGCCGAGCTTCATCCTGAGGCCGGTGGGAAACAGCGCGTTGAGCCGTTCAGTCTCCTGGCGCGCGAAGGCCGCGCGGCCGCGCACCGGCGCAAACTCGCGCATCGTGGTGATCATCTCGAACCGAAAGTCCTCGGTGACCAGTTCTTCGAAGATCCGCGGGTCGGGATGATTGAAATTTTCAAGGAATCGGATTGCCCGTTCCCTATACAGCGCCGCGCTCATGAATATGCCTGTGCGTCTGCAGCGATGCGCCGGTTTCCTCGCAAGGATGATTTCAGCCGGCGCGACCCTCTGGCAAGGCGCCGCTTCCAACCGCGCGGCATCGGGCCCGCGGCCAAGCAAACGGGCGAGTCCGGGTTAGTTCTGCTTGGAGACCTCGGGGTCCGGTTCGACCATCCGATGGCTTATCAGACCGGTCATCGCGCCGTCATCAAGATCGCGCAGCCTAAAAAACGGGGCCTCGCTGCCCGCGCCGGCCTTGGCGCTCATCACTTGATGGCGTCGGCCGCGAAAGATCACGACGCTGCCCGGCAAAAGCCGAATAGCGGTAGACCTGTCCATGATCTGGACCTCCTCCGCATCGGACACGGCGGTACCTCGCGCCGGTTCCGAGAGATGCAGTAACGATGTTCCCCCTACCTTTACTCAATTTCGCCAGTCCTAGTCAATCCTCGCCTTTATACGCCGCTTTTGCTGCCTGTGGATAACTTTGAAGAATTATTTATTAATTATTTGCCGCGGCCTTGTCCGCCGAACCGGGCTGCTTCGTGTACACGATCGCGATGGCGCTGATAAAGCGTCCGGGATGACCCTCCTCGCCCACCACGGCATGATGTTTGTGGCCGCCGCCTTGAGGATCGATGCCGATGTGCGCGCCCTGTTCAATATTGGCTTCGGAGCCGGGGCCGATATTGCCGAAACGACCGGGAGCGGTGCCGGCAATCAACTCACCCTCGTGCTGCGTCTGCTGCGAGTTCAAAACCACCGCATCCGCGCCCAACTGACATCCCTGGCGCCTGATGAGCGCCAGGAGATCGTCGTCCTTGATCGCGAGATCGCCCCACGCGTCGATCAGTGCGAGTTGCTGATGGCGCGCGAGCGGCATCGTATCCAGAACGGGCATCGGGCAATTGCCCAGCTTGGCCGGGCGCGCGCCGACACCGAACGGCGTCACGTTGACGATCGGCGGGTTGACCGCCGCCGGAGAAACGCAACCCGCGGCCGCCAGCATCAGAGCCAGCAGCGCGACGGGCCAGTCAGACACGATCATTCGCATCGCCAGCCGGGCTTCCAATTGTCGTACGCTTATTTTTAGCCAAACCGCGGCGCGAGGGAAATGGCTCAGGTGCAATATCCGTCAACATGGCGGCACCGCGATCGATTTCAGCGCCGCGCCCGTTGCGCTTTCGATCGCGACGTTTTCGCGCTACTTCTGGTGCCGGAGGAGCAAGCGTGCGAACGAGAGCGCGAGAAAGTATCTCATGAGCGGCATGCAAATCGGCGGAGTTCCGCTCGACACCGCGACCATCATCCGCCTCATCGCGATCATCGTGGCCGCGCTCGTGGTCAGGCAACTGGTTCTTCGATTCGGCAGCCGCGCGATAGACAACCGGCGCGACAAGGATCGAAAGCCCAAATCCGGAAGATGAACCGGGGCGGCGGCGGTCGATGAAAAGCCCCGCGCACGTTGCAGGCTACCCGATTGGCCAACGAAGCATCTTGCTGCGCGCGATTGGCGGCGCTGCAATACTCATGAGCCTGTTGACCGCCGCTGCCTGCGCCGCGTACGTGCAACAGCAGCAGCAGGCCGCACAGCAGAAAAAAATCGAAGAGGATCGCCTGCGCCTCTCCGTCTATACCAGCGACCTGACCGCGCCCTACCGCAAACTCGGCGTGCTCAGCTATACCGACCCGCTCAACGGCGAAACGATCGAAAGCGATCACATCAACGAGAAACTGCGCCAGATGGCAATCGCGCAATGGGGCCAGCAGGTCGACGCGGTGATCCTGGTTAAAACCAAAGTCGGCGCTGACGGCTCGACCATCTCGGTCAGTGGCGAAGCGGTCCGTATGACCGGCGAATGCCCCGGCTGCCGCCACAGCCAGCCGCCGCCATCCGGCTGAACGTCTCCGGTCTTGCTAGTTTTATATAGCTTATATATGCTATATTTATCCAATTGCTGACGCTATATTGTTCGTACAACCTTGCGCCGCCAGCGCGGCTTCACGCGAATACGTCCGACTGGGGGTAAGCGTCCAAATGCGGGAACTTTGGTACCAGCTCCAGCTTCCAGACTCACTCCACGAGGCCTGGGGAAGGTTCCCTCCGCCGATGCGCGGATTGATGATGCTGCTGTTTGCGCTGATCTTCGCCATGCTCTTCGTCCGCGACCATAATCGCGGCGGCAGGCGCTATATCGTGTACGGGCCCATAACGCTCGGCCTCTTTGTTTACGCCGCAATGACTTTCGGACTGATCTAGACCGGCACCGCCGGTGCCGGCCGGCTCTAAAGCAGCGTGCCGCGCCGCGTGCGCCCCAGGTGGCTGTAGGCGCGCGGCGTGGCGACGCGGCCGCGCGCCGTGCGCGCGATAAAACCCTCCTGGAGCAGGTACGGTTCGTAGACCTCGCCGATGGTGTCGGCCTCTTCCCCGACCGCGGCGGCCAGGCTTTCGACGCCGACCGGTCCGCCGTCGAACTTGTCGATAATCGCGGCGAGGATCGCGCGGTCCATGCGGTCGAAGCCGCACTGGTCGATCTCGAGCAGCTCGAGCGCGGCCGCGGTGACCTCGCGCGTGACGATCGCGGCCTCGTTGACCTGGGCGAAATCGCGCACGCGGCGCAGCAGCCGATTTGCGACGCGCGGCGTCCCGCGCGCACGGCTCGCGATTTCGCGCGCGCCCGGGTCGTCGACCCGTATGCCCAGCAGGCGCGCCGAGCGCGCAACGATCTCCGCCAGCTCGTGGCCGCCGTAGAAATCGAGATGGAAGTGCTGGCCGAAACGGTCGCGCAGCGGCGCGCTCAGCAATCCCGAGCGCGTGGTCGCGCCGACCAGCGTGAACGGCTTGACCGCCAGCGGCATCGTGCGCGCGCCCATCCCCTTGCCGACCACGATGTTGAGCTCGAAATCCTCCATCGCCGGGTACAGCACCTCCTCGACCGGGCGGGCGAGCCGATGAATCTCGTCGATAAACAGCACGTCGCCCTCCTCGAGGCCGCTGACGATCGCGGCGAGATCGCCCGCGCGCTCGATCGCCGGTCCCGAGGTGGCACGCATGTTGACGCCGCGCTCGCGCGCGATGATATGCGCGAGCGAGGTCTTGCCGAGCCCGGGCGGCCCCGAAAAGAGCACGTGGTCGAGCACTTCGCCGCGCTGGCGCGCGGCCTGGATCGACATGCCGAGAATCCTGCGCGTGCGCTCCTGGCCGACGAACTCGTCGAGCGCGCGCGGCCGCAGCGAAAGATCGAGCGCGCGATCCTCGTCGCTCCGGACCGCGGCGGTGAGCGGCGCAACGTCTGAGCCGTCGAGTTCCCTCACAGGGCGTTTACCTTTCACCGGCCAGCACCGCCAGCGATTCGCGGATGATCAATTCGAGCTCGCGCTTCGCGCCCGCGCGGGCTGCAGCCGCGTCGACCGCGCGCCGCGCCTGGATCGGCTTGTAGCCGAGGTTGACCAGGGCCGAAACCGCGTCGTCGAGCTCGGCCGCATCGCCCTGCGCGCCGTTGCCGAGGCCGTCGCGCTCTTCGACCCGTTCGGCGACGACCAGCTTGAGATCGGCGGTCTTGTCGCGCAGCTCGCGCACCACGCGCTCGGCGACCTTGGCGCCGACGCCCGGGACCGCATCGAGCCGTTCGACGTCCTCGCGCGCGATCGCGCTCACCAGATCCTCGGGCGAGAGCACCGAAAGGATCGCGAGCGCGAGCTTAGGTCCGACGTGCTGCACCAGCATCAGCAAATCGAATGCCTGCCGCTCCGCCGGCGTGTAAAAGCCGTACAGCGTAAGCGAATCCTCGCGCACGACCTGGCGAATCTCGAGCGCGACCGTGCTGCCGGGCTGCGGCAGCCGATAGTAGGTCGCCAGCGGGATGAGGACCTCGTAGCCGACACCGCCGGTTTCGATGACCGCACGTCCGGCCTCGCGATGCTTGAGCTTGCCGCTGAGACTGACGATCATCTGCCGCCCGTCCGCAGCCGGTCCTTGGTCGATGGTGCCGCGATCGATGCCGGCGCGCCGCGGGCCGCCGTCACTCGCGCGCGCAGCAGATGGCAGAGCGCGATCGCGAGCGCGTCGGAAGCGTCGTCGGCGAGCGCCATCTCATCGCCCATGCCGAGCGCGCTGCGCACCATGCATTTCACCTGCGCCTTGTCGGCGTGGCCGTGACCGGCGACCGTGAGCTTGACCTCGTTGGGAGTGTACTCGAACAGCGCTAGGCCGCGCGCGGCCGCGGCCATCATTGCCGCCGCCCGCGCCTCGCCCAGGCGAAAGGCGCTCTGGACGTTGGCGGCGACGAAGCTGCGCTCGAGGCTCATCGCGGCCGGCCGATACTCGTCGATTACGTCCAATAGCTGTTGATGGAGCGCGAGCAGCCGCACGCCGCCGCGCGCGCCCGCCGCAGGCCGAATCGTGCCCGCCGTGACATGGATCGGGCGGGCGCTGCTGCCTTCAATCACGCCGAACCCGGTCACGACATTGCCCGGGTCGATACCGATAATCCTGCTTGCCGATGTCCCCCCGGTCGCCACCCATCACCACTCCGCGCGCGCCGAGACCCGGCCGCGCTGCGCGCAAGCATCAATCAGCTACGCGGCGGAGAACTGCGCCAGTTCCTCGTCGCTGATATCGAAATTGCCGGCAACGCTCTGGACCTCTTCATGGTCCTCGAGCTCTTCCATCAGCTTGAGCACCTGCTCGGCGGTATGGCCTGAAACCTTGGCCATGTTCTCGGGCACACGCACGACTTCGGCGCCGGCGACCGGCACCCTGGCCGCCTCGAGCGCTTCGCGCACCGCGCTGAAGTTCTCCGGCGCGGTCATCACCTGGAAGCCGTCGCCGTCGGCGATCACGTCGTCGGCGCCCGCCTCGAGCGCGATTTCCATCAGCCGATCCTCATCGACCGCGCCGCGCTCGACCGAGATCACGCCGCGCTTCTTGAACATCCATCCGACGCAGTTCGACTCGCCGAGATTGCCGCCGTGGCGCGAGAAAATGAACCGCAGCTCCGCGACCACGCGGTTGCGATTGTCGGTGAGGACGTCGGCGATAATCGCCACACCGCCCGGTCCATAGCCCTCGTACACCACTTCCTCGAGATGGCCGCCGCCGAGTTCGCCCGTGCCCTTCTTGATCGCGCGGTCGATATTGTCGTTGGGCATCGATTGCGCGCGAGCCGTGGTCACGGCGGTGCGCAGCCGCGGGTTGGAATTGAGATCGCCGCCGCCCAGACGTGCAGCGATGGTGATTTCCTTGATCAGCTTGGTGAACAGCTTGCCGCGCTTGGCGTCGCGCGCAGCTTTCTTGTGCTTGATCGAGCTCCACTTGGAATGACCTGACATTGCTTGAGCCCCGCCGGCGTGGCCGCCTTCCGACCGGTCGCCTGATGTCTTCACCCTACCACATCGCTTCAACCCGGGGGAGCCATGAAGATGATTTGGGGCCACAACCCGTTGCACGCATCGGCCGGCTCGGCTCAAATGAGACCGCCCCGGATGGGGGGCGATTAAGTCGGATGGCTGGGGGACAGGACGGCGGCACGACGGGCGAGCCTCTCGCGCCGGGGATCGCAGACACGCGCAGCCCAATTCGCTCGGCGCACCGGGCGGCGCGGGCGCGACGCCCGCGGGCCGCGTTTGCCGGCGCCGTGCTCATACTGCTCGGGCTCGCCACCGGATGCTTCTATCCGCCGACGCTGAAGCCACCCTTGCCCACCACCAACGTGGTCACGATCGAGCATCCCTACGACATCGTGTGGGACGCGGTTCACGACGTCATCCGCAAAAACCATCTGACCGTGAACGCCGACGACCCCAACCAGGGCGTTGTCGAGACCCAGAGCAGCCATTTCACGCTCGCCGACGCCGACTGCGGCAAGCTCAAGGGCATCAGCGGAAAATACGCGTCCGAGCCCGATCGGGCGGCGACCGCGGTTTACTACTTCAGGGTCAAACCCAGGGGCACCGAAGAAACGATGGTCAGCGTGCAGGCGACCTTCAGCGCCCCGCTGTACGTCCCGCTCCATGCGCCGCGCAGCGAACAATGCGTGTCGCGGGGCAAGGCCGAGGCGCGCCTGCTCGGCGAGATTGCCGAGACCGCGGCGACGATGCGCCGCCCCACCTTCGCCAAACCTGCGAGCTGAAGCGGCGATGCGGCCGGCGCGCCGCCGCGCCAGGGCCGCGCTCGGGCATGCGCGGCGGCGGGCGGAACTCGTTCTCCTTGACAGCGGGGTCGCGGGCGCGCGAAACCCATCCTCGGCAGGCCACGCCGCGCGCGCGACAGCGTGGGCGGCGAATAATCATCCAGGGAGATCGCGTCATGAAAGGAAAAGTCGCCTTTATCCCGGGCGCACACAGGATTGAATTCTTCGAGTTCGACGTGCCGGCGGCCCCGCCCGCGGGCGGGCTCATCGCCGAAGTCACGCAGACCAACGTCTGCGGCTCGGAAGTGCACATGTGGCGCGGCGAGTTCGGCGGGCGCCACGGGATCGCTCCCGGGCACGAGATGGCTGGCCGAATCCATGCGCTCGGCGAGGGCGTCACCACCGATTGGGCGGGGGTGCCGGTGAAGCCCGGCGATCGCATCGCGCCGGTGTATTACTCGGTGTGCAACCGATGCGCGAACTGCGTGTCGGGCAACCAGGCGGCCTGCACCAGCAAAGGTTTCGGCGTGCGCCATCCAAGCGAAGCGCCGCACTTCACCTCGACCTTTGCCACACACTATATCGTCCGCGCCAACCAGAACTTCTATCGTATTCCGGATAACGTGCCCGACCTGGTCGCGGCCTCGGCCAATTGCGCGATGTCCCAGGTGTACTGGGGTCTGGACAAGGGCCGCGTGCGTTATGGCGAAAGTGTGGTCGTGCTGGGCGCGGGAGGGCTGGGATTGCACGCGATGGCGATCGCGAAGGCGCGCGGGGCGTACGTGATCGCGGTGGACGCGGTCGCGCATCGGCTGGACGAGGCGGTGAAATTCGGCGCCGACGCGACGATCGATATTCGCAGGCATGCAACGACCGAGGAGCGCCAGAAGCGCATCCGCGAGCTTATCGGCGGGCCGCCCGACGTCGTGTTCGAAGTCGCCGGCGTCCCCGAAGCGTTCATCGACGCGCTCGAACTGGCGTCGATTGGCGGGCGCGTGATCGAGATCGGCAACATTTCGCCGGCGCTGACCGCGCCGGTCGCGCCGTGGCGGGTGACGTTCAAGTCGCTCGAGATCATCGGCGTGGTGATGTATCCCCCAAACTATCTGAAGCGCTCGCTCGACTTCCTCTCGAAGCACATCGATCGCTATCCGTATCGCGAACTGTGCGATGCCACGTTTCCGCTTGCGAAGGCGGCAGAGGCGCTGGACAAGAGCGAGCGGCGCGAGGTGACGCGCGCCGCGCTGCTCCCGCAGCAGGGCTGAGCCGGCACTGCGGGCGGTGGCGCTCCCGGCAGCCGGCCCTGACCGTGGGCCCGGGGGCGCCGCCGCGAGGCGCGAAACGGACGGACGCGGTCAGCGCCGCTCGCGGCTGCGCCGGCGCCGCTCGCTACGCGAGCGGCCCCGGGGCCGCGTCGGCGCAGGCGGCGCGGAAGCCGGCGGATCGGACGGCATCGTCGCGAACTTTACGCCCGCCGCGCCGTAAACGTACCATCCGGCGGCCGCCACGCCCGCCAGGAACACGAACGTCGCCCACAGCGTCCACGGCTTGCCAACCGGCGGCGCAACCGACGCGCGGCGCACCGCGGCCAGATCGAACACGGGCGTGGCGTCGGCGGCCGGCGCTTCGAGTTGCACGACCCGCGCATCGCGAAAGAACGCGTGGCCCGTGTTGAGGCTGCCGAAGCCGCCGAGCCGCAGCGCAATGTCCACATCCGCGCCGTGCGCGCCGATTTTCAGGTAGAGGCCCACGCGCCGCCAGTCGGAGGTGCCGTGCAGGTCGGGCGAGTTGACGCTGTCCTCGTCGAGACTCACGTAGGCGCCCGCGGCATTGGACGGCACGTTTTCCGTGCGCACCTCCGCGCTTACGTAGTAATAGCCGGGGCCGAGGCTCAGCGATTGCAGCCACCGCGCATCGTTGGGCTGCAGGCTCGTGACGGTCAGCTCGGGTGCGCCGCCGGGCTGATGCAGCCAGTCGTACTGTGTGACCGACGGCGATTCGTTCCATCCGCCGGTGCGCCAATGGTCCGGAGATTTGCCCGAGCCTTTGGCGAAATCGCCGTTGGCGAGCAGGTTGCGGCCGTCCGCGAGCGCCGAAGATGCCGGCAACTCCGCGCCGCCGATCGTCGCCCGCGCGCCGGCGAAGGATGTCGGAGAGTTTGCCGGGTTCGGTGCTGCGCTCGCGATAGCGCGGCGCATCGACGCCGCCGACAGCAGTGCGAGGAGCGCGATCGTTCCCGGCGCGATTAGCGATACTCCGGCTCTAAGTCGCATCGACTCATATCCAGTTGCGCAAACCCGGCCCCTGCATCCACATTCGCCGGTAATACCCCGCGCGATCGATCGAAATCGCAGTCCAGATGGGAAAGTAATAGACGAACAGGATCGCCGCGCCCGCAAGCAACAGGATGGCGACGAGCCGCGGCGCCCAGCGCCGCAGATTCATGTGCGGCGCGAGGTCGGAGGCGATATCGGCCGCGAGCAGCAACAGCGCGAACAAGCCGAGCGCGGCGGCGGGCAGCAGGCCGGCCCATACGCCCAGCCCCAGCAGGCAGGCCGGAATCATGGTCATCAGCAGCGCCGCGCATTCCCACAGCTCGGCCTCGCCGCGCCATGCGTCGGCCACGATTGCGGCGAGCGCGAGATAACCGAGATACACCGAGGGCATGTAGTGATAGAGAAACAGCGTGCGTCCGACCGGGATCCAGATGGCGAGATAGCCGAGATAACCGATGAGCAGGAAAGCGCGGACCGGCCCGGGCCGCTCGCTCGTGCGCACCGCCGTGATAGTCATCGCGGTGAGCGCGCCCCACCACAGGAGCGGATTGCCGCCGCCCCAGATGGTCGCGACCCTGCCGTGCGGCGGGAAATTCTGCCAGTAGGCGATCGGCCGCAGCATCAGCGGCCAGCTCCACCACGGCGAGGCGTACGGATGCGTCGCCGATTCGACGCTGCTCTCGTACCATCGCACGTCGCCGTAGTAGTGAAAGAGGTCGGCGATGCCGGCCCACCATCCGAGCGCGAAATGCGGCAGGAACAGCGCGAGGTAAAGGATGGCGCCGAGCGAGCCGACCAGCGCGAGCGCGCCGCCGGCGCGCCATGCGCGCACCTCGAGCGGCTTCCCGCGGTCTGCGCGAACGACGAAATACACCATGAAGCCCGCGCACAGCAGGAAGGTCACCGCCGGGATGAGCAGCTTTGCGCCCAGGCACAACCCCAGGGTCACCCCCATCACGGCCAGCGTGCGCCGGCGACCGCGCGCATCGTTCGATTCGGCGAAACGAAACAGCAGCAGGTACGACCATGCCGCCATCGTCAGGTACACGATGTCGATCACGCCGACGCGCGAGTCCACCAGGAACATCCCGTCGCACAGCACGAAGGCGGCCGCGAGCGCGCCCGCCAGGCGCGACGCGAACATCCGCCGCCCCAGCAGGTAGGTGATCGCGACCAATGCGATGCCGCAAAGCGCATTGCCAATGCGCCAGCTCCAGGGATGGTCGCCGAAGAGCAGGATCCCGGCCGCGATCACCAGCTTGGCCAGCGGCGGATGCGGATCGAGGAACGGCTCGGCGCGGATGTAATGGCGCGCCTGGGCGACGAAATGGACCTCATCAAAGACAATCTCCGCGGGAAAGCCGAGTCGCCAAAGTCGCGTGGCCGCCGCCGCGGCGACCAGCCCGATCAGCGCGATCCAGTCGGCGCGCATCCATGGGATCGAAACCAGCGGCCGAGGCGCCGCGCGCGGCGCTTTCGCGGCGCTCGCGCCTGCGGCCGTCGAGCGCGCGCTCGCGCGGCCGCCGCCGGCGCCGATCAGCCTGCGCCATAGCGGCCCGACGCCGGCCTCGAGCCCCAGGCCATAGTCCGCAGCCAGCGCGAGCGCGAGCAGGTTGGTCGCCGAGAGCGCCATCGCGAAGCCGTCGCGCGAGTCGAGAAAGATCGTGGTCTTGAGCGTGGCCAGCACGTAGGCGAGATTGCACAGGCAGGTCGCGGTCAGGATGGCGAACACGGCCGCCATCTCGGAGCCTTCGATCGCCAGCGGAGCGGCGAAGACCAGCGCCGCGTAAAGGTAGCGCTCGTGCATCCGCGGCGCGAGCATGAAGAACCCGAAGACCGCGGCGAAGATCGCAAACATGAAGGCGCGCGGCGTGCGCTCGCGCCACAGCCGCCATCCGATATACGCGTACAGCGGCACCAGCAGGCCCATCCCCAGGCTGAAGTACGAAATGCCGGCGAAAGTGTCGGTGTCGGGCTTGCGCAAACCGCCCATCAGCGCGATCAGGTTAAAGGCGTTGACCGACGTTTCGTGATAGTACGCGGCGGTCGAATGATACAGCTCGAGGATCCAGTACCAGGGATGGCCGAGCTGAAACGGCAGCACGCCGACCGCGGCAGTCGCGGCCGCGGCGAGCGCCGCGCGCCACCAACGCGCGTACGGCATCCTGATCGCGGTCCACAGGCCGAGCACCGGCACATACATCAGCGCCTGTGGCTTGACCAGCACGCTCAACGCCGCCAGCGCCCAGGCCAGCTCGAACTCGCCGTCGAGCGCGAGCGCGGCGCTCAGGATCACGGCCACCGTTAGCGCCGCGTCGCTCTGGCCCCACACTACCGTGTCGAAGCCGAGCGCCGGGTTGAGCGCGACCAGCAGCATCGCGACGTATGCGGCGGCGCGGCGCGCGGGCGCCGTGCGCCGCACCAGGATGAAGACCAGCATCGCGAGCACGAGGTCGGCGATGAGCGCCGGCGTCTCTACGATCATACGGAGCGCCACCCCGCCTGCGCCCACCGCCTGCGCAACAATTCCGGCGAGCCACAGCGCATAAAGGTAGCCCGGCGGATAGTCGAGAAAGTAGCCCGAGCGGTAGATGCGTGCCGGGCCCTCTGACGCCATCTGCAGCGCCCATGACTCGTAGCTCGCGATGTCGTTGTGATAGCCGTCGAACCAGGGCAGCAGCGCGAACTTGACGATCGCGATGCCCGCCGCGATGGCCAACGCGAGCAGCAGCGTCGGGTCGCGCTGCTTCAGCAGCGGCGCGGCGAAAATGTAGATCGAGCAGCAGAGCAGCGCGAGCAGCAGCAGGCCAGCGGCGAGGCCCGGGAGCCTGCCGCTTGCTTCGGCGGGCGGCATCGATGCGTCGGCGGCCGCGCATGCGCCGGCAAATGCAACAAGAGCGAATGAAGCAATCGCGATCGGTCTTGCAGCCCTGCCTTCCACCCCGCGCGTGCCCCTCACACGATTCGTCCGCTTCGCCGCCGAGCATCCGCGGCAACGCACAGCTAAGCCGACCGACTCCCCGCGCGCAACCGGGGTATTTCAAGCGCGCCGTGAACTGGCGGGCAGCCTGGCGCCGGGTCTATGATTACCTGACTACGGGAGGTTTTGCGCATGGACCTGGTTCACGCCGTTTTTGCGCCGGCGGGCGATGGGCCGCATCCGGCAATACTCGCGACCCATGGCTGGGGCTCGAACGCGCTCGACCTGCTCAGCCTGGCGCCCTACGTCGCGCGCGGACGCTGCCTGATGCTCGCACCGCAGGGGCCGGTCGAGGTCGAGATCGGGGCGGTCAACGGCTACGGATGGTACCCGTTGCGGCCCGGCGCGCCGCCCGACCTGGAGGTGATGGGCGAGGCGGCCGATCGCCTGATGAAGCTGGTCGACGCGGCATTGGAGCGCTATCCGATCGATCCGCGAAAGCTGATCGTAATGGGCTTCAGCCAGGGCGGCGTGATGGCCTACAACCTGGCGCTGCGTCATCCGGATCGCTTCGCGGGGCTGGTCGCAATCGCGACCTGGTTTCCTGAGGAGCTTGCGCAGTACGCGGGCGACCGCGCGGCGCTCGCGCGGATGCCCGCGATGGTGCTGCACGGGCGCGCCGACGACATGGTGCAGATCGCGAAGGCGCGCGATTCGGTCGAACGGCTGCGCGAGTTCAGGATGCCGCTCATGTACCGCGAATACGATTGTGCGCACGAGATCACTGTCGATGCGATCCGCGACCTCTCGGCGTTCCTGATGGAAAAAGTAATCGAGCCGGTGAGCGCGTAGCGGCGCGAACGCCGGCAGCTGAGAACCGCATGAATCCCGATCGCGAACCGGGAGCCGACGCAGCCGAGGAGTTTCTCGCCCTGCTCGAGGTCGTGCGCGAACTGCGCGTACGCTGCCCCTGGGATCGCGAGCAGACGCTCGCCTCCGCCTCGCGCCATCTGATCGAAGAGGCGTACGAAGCGGCCGACGCAATCGAGCACGGCGGTGACGGCGAAATAGAGGACGAACTCGGCGACCTGCTGGTTCAGGTGCTGTTCGCAGCCAATATCGCGGCCGAGCGGCGCGGGCTTGCGATGGAGGCGACGATGCGGCGGGCGCGCGAAAAACTCGTGCGGCGCCATCCGCACGTCTACGCCGGCGCCGCCGCCGACAACGCGCACGAGGTGATGCGCAACTGGAACAGGCTCAAGCAGGAGGAGCGCGCGGCGGCCGGCGCGACCTCGGCGCTCGACGGCGTCGCGCGCGGCCTTCCAGCGTTGATGCGCGCGCAGAAGCTCGGCGAACGCGCGCGGCAGGCCGGAATGGATTGGGCGGAGGCCCAAGCCGTGCTCGACAAGGTGGCCGAGGAACTGGCCGAAGCGCGCGCGGCACTCGATCGCGGAGACAACGAGCATGCGGCGGACGAGATGGGCGACGCGCTGCTCGCGCTCGCCAATGCGCCCCGCTTCGTCGGCCACGACGCCGAGGCCACGTTGCGGCGCGCCTGCGACAAGTTCATTTATCGCTTCAGGGCGGTGGAAAGAATCGCATCCGCTCGCAAGCTCGTGCTCTCGAAACTCGACGCGCGGACGATCGAGGGGCTATGGCAGGAAGCCAAACGGCGCGGCCACAAGAGCTAGCGGGCGAACCCTCGTATTGACCGCGCGGGCGGGCGCTGTTACTGATTACGGGTTATGCCGCACATTCCAGTCCATCCGTCGGCCGAGAAGCGCAATCGTCAGAACTTAAAACGGCGCGACCGCAATCGCGCGATTAGAAGCCGCGTGCACAGCGCGGTAAAGGATGCTCTCGAGGCGATCGCGGGCACCGACGCGGCCGCGGCCGCGGCGCAGTTGCGCCAGGCGACGCGCGTGCTCTACAAGGCCGCCGGCAAGGGCACCGTGCATCGCAACACCGCCGCGCGCAAGGTCGCGCGGCTTTCGCGCGCGCTCCATCGCACGCACGCCGGCGCCAAAGCCTGAACCTGCGGTATAGCCGCCGCGAGCTGGCGGTAATTCAGGTCGCTCGGCGTCAAGCCACCGGCGCCATCAGCTCGAGCAGCAGTCCGGCCAGCGCCTCGGCGCGATCCTTGATCTCTCCGTTCTTGAAATCGGCATCGAGCTGAACGACGCGCCGGTAGGCTGCGGCCAGCCGCGCGAGGCCGAAACGGCGCGCGCCTTCGATCGCGCGCATCGCGAGCGGGCTCGACGGCCCCATACCGAGCGCGGCCGCGATTTGCGCCGGGTTGCGGCGCTGCGCCGCGAGCGTCGCGGCGAGCAGCATCCGGCGCATCACCGGTGCCATCTCGACCGCGAGCAGCTCGAAGGGATCGCGGCCGGCGGCAAGCGCGCGTCCGAGGATCGCGAGCGCGGCCGCGGCGCGTCCGTTGGATACCGCTTCGGCCAGGTCGAACAAGTCGGGAATCTTCGCCGCGGCAGGGTCGCTCAGGTCGTCCGCCTTGAGGGTCGCGCCGCTCAGGCTGTGAATCGCGGCGCGCGCGATGCTGTTCGCGATCGCGGCGAGGTCGCCGGCGTGTCGCTCGATCAGAACGTCGGCCGCGCCGGGAGCGAGCCGCAGGTCGTGGGCGCGCGCAAAAGCGTCGGCAAACTGCGCGAGCTGGTTGTCATACGGACGCGGACAGTTGATTACCAGGCCGTCGCGCTCGGCCGCGCGCTGGATTTTCGCCGGTGCGCTGTCGCGCTCGTAAACCATCACCAGCGCCCCCGGACCGCGCATCGCCGCAACCGCCTCGACCATCGCCGCTTCGCCTGCGCCCGAGCCTGAGCGCGGGCCGCCCGACGCCGCTTCGTCCGCTCCGTCCTCCTGGTCGCCGCCGCCGCGATGCGAACGAAGCACCCGGCATGCGATCAGGCGCACCGGGGCGAACAGGTCGGCCTCGCGCAATTCGGCGAGCACCGCGTCGAAGCCGTCCGCGCCGCCGACGTGAAAGCCGCGATACTTCATCCCCCGGCGCAGCATCATGCCGCGCACGAAGTCGAAAACGTATTCGCGAAGAAACGCATGCGCACCGCTGATGACGACTGCGGGCTTGAGCGGAGCGCGATCGCCCATGCGCAGAATCGAGAGCGCCGTCTCAGCCGCCATCCGCCGCTCTTCGCGATGCGGCGCGCGCGCCGGCGCTATTTTTCCACGCCGCGCTCGCCACGCTCCTCGCCCTTTTGCCTTAGCCCCAGGCGTCCCGCGAGTTCATCCAGCACGCCGTTGACGAAGCGCCCGGAATCGCGGTCGCCGTAAGCCTTGGCCAGCTCGATCGCCTCGTCGATGGTCACGCGGGCGGGTATGTCCTCTATCCGCAGCAGCTCGTAAAGCGCAATCCGCAGAATGTTGTGATCGACGCGCGAGAGGCGGCCGATCGACCAATGCTCGAGCGCGCCCGCCACTTCGCGGTCGAGCGCGGCGCGCTCGCGCTGGACGCCATCGAGCAGCTCGACGGCGAACTTCCGCGCGCGTTCATCGGCGTTGAACGCCTCGAACAGCAGCGCAAGATCCTCGCGCGAGCAGCCGCCGCGAATATCTATCTGATAGAGCGCCTTGAGCGCGAGCTCGCGCCCTGAATGTCTCACTCCCATAGCCGAAAGAACCGTGCCTGTTTGTCAACTTAAACGCTCGCGCCCGCAATTTGCGTCGGGCGCGGCGCGCGCGTCAGGTGACAACCTTGAGCTTGGAGAACAGGTGTCCGAGCTTCTCTTTCTTGGTGCGCAGGTACTCGATGTTGCCGAGGTGCGGCGTGACCTCGAGCGGCACGCGCGTGACGCGCACGCCGTAACTCTGCAGGCTCTCGATCTTGTGCGGGTTGTTGGTCAGCAGTTTGACCTCGCCGACGCCGAGGTCGCGCAGGATCTGTGCGCCGATTCCGTAATCGCGAAGATCCTCCTTGAAGCCGAGCTGCAGATTGGCCTCGACCGTATCAAACCCCTGGTCCTGCAGGGCGTAGGCCTTGATCTTGTTCGCGAGCCCGATCCCGCGGCCCTCCTGATGCAGATAAATTATGACCCCCGCGTCGGAAGCAAGAATGCGCTCGACCGACTCGGCCAGCTGCTCGCCGCAATCGCATCGCTCGGAGCCGAAGACGTCGCCGGTCAGGCATTGCGAATGCAGCCGCACCAGCGCCGGTTTGCCGCCGCCGACGTTGCCCTTGACCAGCGCCAGATGCTCGCGGCCGTCGACCGTGCTGCGAAAGACCACCGCCTTGAGCTCGCCCGCACCGAGGGGAAAATCGACGTCCGCGACGCGCTGCACCAGCAGTTCATTGGTCAGGCGGTACGATACCAGGTCCTTGATGAACAGCATCGGGATGTCGTTTTTGGCCGCGAACTCGCGCAGTTCCGGCATGAACGCCGCATCGCCGTCGTCGCCGAGCACGGTGCACAACGCCGCGCACGGGCGCATCCCCGCCGCGCGCATCAGATCGACCGCGCCCTCGGCGCGTCCCAGCCGCATCATCACGCCGCCGCTGAGCGCCATCAGCGGCAGCACATGCCCGGGCATCACGATGTCTTGCGGGCCGCTTTTGTCCGAGGAAAGCACCTGGATGGTGCGGGCGCGATCGTGTGCCGAGATTCCGGTGGTCACGCCGTCGCGCGCCTCGACCAGCGAGCCCGCCTGCTGGCTCGCCATCTCGCTCTGCGCCGAGGCCACCAGCGGAATCCCCAGTTCGCGCATGCGCCGCTCGGGCAGCGCCACCGAGACCACCCCGCGCGCGTGCCGCGCCATGAAGTTGACGTGCTCGGGCGTCACCTTTTCGCCCGCCATGACCAGATCGCCCTCGGCCTCTTCGCCCTCCTCGATGATCATGAGGACCATGCGCGCGGCACGAATGCGGCTGAAGATTTCTTCCAGCGGATTGGACGAATTGGCCATTACGTTTCCGGCACTTGAATCCTATCACCGGCCGGTGAAACTGACCAGCGCGCCTCGGCCGGCTGAGGCTCGCCGAGCCCGGCGCCGCTGCGGAACATCCGCCTCGATCAGCAGGTCCGGCCCGAGCCGGCGCACCTCGACCGCGCCCAATTTTATCGCATCGCGCACCCGGGCATGGGCCAGCCCTTCGATAGCAGGCGTTCCCGCGCCCAGCAGCATCGGAGCGGCGAAGAGCGCGATCCGATCGACCACTCCCGCGGCCAGCGCGGCGCCGGCAAGATGCGCGCCGCCCTCGATCAGCACGCGACACCATCCGCGCCGCGCAAAATCGCGCATCAATTCGCGCAGATCGATCTCGCCGCCGCGCGCGGCGCAACCCAGCACTTCAACCCGCGCGCCGCGATAGCGCCGCCGCGCGCGCTCGGCGTTGGCCGCCGCGGTGACCAGGATGGTCGGCGCGCGCGAGCGCTGAGTGAAGACGCGCGCGCGCGGCGAGCACCGCAGCCGCCCGTCGATCACAACGCGGACCGGGTCCCGCCCTCCGGGGGCGCGGCAGGTGAGCCGCGGATCGTCCGCGATTACGGTTGCGGCACCGACCATCACCGCATCCGCCGCGCCGCGCCATCGATGGACCAGGGCGCGTGCGGCCTTCGAGCTGATCCATCGCGAATCGCCCGAGGCGGCGGCGATGCGGCCGTCGAGCGAGAGCGCGAGCTTGAGCGTGGTCAACGGACGGCCATGCGTCACGCGCGCGATGAAGCCCTCGTTGAGGCGCCGACACTCGTCCTCGAGCACGCCCCAGGCGACTTCGATTCCCGCCCGCCGCAGGATCGCGAGGCCGCGCCCGCGCACCGGCGGATACGGATCGACGCATCCGACCACCACCCGGCGCACACCGGCGGCGACCAGCGCGGCGGCGCAGGGCGGCGTGCGTCCGTGATGCGCGCACGGCTCGAACGAAACGTACGCGGTCGCGCCGCGCGCCTTTTTTCCAGCACGGGCGAGCGCCACGGCCTCGGCATGCGGGCGGCCGCCGGAGGCGGTCGCGCCCTCGGCGACAATTCGGCCTCCGCGGACGATGACGCATCCGACCGCCGGGTTGGGCGACGTCCGGCCCAAGGCGCGGCGCGCGAGCACGAGCGCGCGCCGCATGTAGCGCAGGTCGGCAGTCGAGGCCGCGGTCGAGGGCACGGCGGTGCTAGCCGGCGGACTCGCCCTTGGGCGGAGCGGGCTCGCCCTTCTTGTCCCGCGCAGCAGCCGGCGCGCCGGCCACGCCGGCGCCTTCCTTGCGCAGGCGGATCAGGTCTTCGAGCTCGTGCATGAACTCGTCGATATCCTTGAATGAGCGATAGACCGAGGCGAAGCGCACATAGGCCACCTGATCGACCGAATGCAGCTCGTTCATGATTGCGCCGCCGATGAGTGAGCTTGGGACTTCGCGCCCGCCCTGCTCGGCGACCGCGGACTCGATGCGGTCGGCGATCTCCTCGATGGTTTCCATCGAGACCGGCCGCTTCTCGCAGGCCTTTTTCAGCCCGGCGACGATTTTGCCGCGGTCGAACGGCTCGCGCCGGTTGTCCTTCTTGACCACCATCGGCGCCGATTCCTCGACCCGTTCGTAAGTGGTGAAGCGCCGCCTGCACGACGAGCAGATGCGGCGGCGGCGAATGGCCGCGCCGTCGCCGCTCAGCCTGGAATCGACAACGCGGTTACCGCGATGGCGGCAGAAGGGACATCTCATGGCTCAGACTCTAGCGCGCCCACGGCGGGCGGCGAACCGGAGCGGCACACGGGTCGAACGCGAAGCGATGCGCCTTGTGAGATGCCCCGCCGGGCGCTCGCGATCCGTAGCGCAGCGCTGCCCTGGGGCTGGAAGGAGTGGATCTGCGATACGGACGGTCAGGCCTTGTGCGCTTCGATGTAGTTGACCACGTCCTTGACGGTGCGGATCTTCTCGGCGTCCTCGTCCGAGATTTCCATCCCGTACTCCTCCTCGAGCGCCATCACCAGTTCGACGATATCGAGCGAATCGGCGCCCAGATCCTCAATAAACGACGCCTCCGGGGTCACTTCATCGGCGGATACACCGAGCTGTTCGCTGATAATCTCGCGAACCTTGGTTTCGACTTCTCCGGCCATCGTGGTTTGATTTCCTCCAGCGGCCGACGCCGGGGAGCGGCGCGCCGCGTTCGTTTTCTCAGTATAGTCGCTTGTCTCCCGCCCCGCCTTGAAGGAGGCACACCGCCTCCCAGGCACATTTCCTTCTCCCCCGGGCCGCCAAACGTTACAGCGCAGCTTAGGGAGTTGCCTATCGCTAGGCAAGTTGGGAAGCGTAGGTTCCCCAACCCGCATTCGCCGCGATTTGAGCCGGCCGGCCGACGCCGCCGGATGCATTCGCCTGGTCCGCTCGCCGACGGCGCGGGCGGCGAGCGGATTGCCGCCCTATGCGCCGGATGCGGCCTCCGCCTTAAGTGCGTCCCCGGCGACCCGCAGCGAGGCCGGATCTTCCACCGCGCGCACCTTGAATCCCTTGCTGATGCGCCGCATCAGCCCGGCCAGGACCCGCCCGGCGCCGAATTCGAGCGCACTGGCTACGCCCGAGCCGCAGAGCAGCGTCATCGATTCCTCCCAGCGCACGGGCGCGGTGATCTGTTCGAGCAGCAGCGGCTTGATGCGCTCCGGATCGCGATTGACCTCGGCGGTGACATTGGCAATTACGCCGCAGCGGGGCACCGCCACCCTGAGTGCCTCGATCACCGGCTCCATCCCAAGCCGCGCGGGCTGCATCAGCGGCGAATGAAACGGCGCGCTGACCTTGAGTTCGACCGACATCGCCGCGCCGCGCTGTTTGGCGATCTCGATCGCGCGCCGCACCGCACCGGCGTGCCCGGCGATTACGATCTGACCGGGAGCGTTGAGATTGGCCGGCACCGCCAGCTCGCCGTCGCGCGACACCTCGGCGCACACTTCGCGCACCGCGGCCAGGTCGAGCCCGATGAGCGCCGCCATCGTGCCCTGCCCCGCCGGACAGGCCTCCTGCATCCGGCGCCCGCGCTCGCGGACCGCGCGCAGCGCCGCCGCGTACTCGAGCGCGCCCGCCGCCACCAGCGCCGTGTATTCGCCAAGGCTGTGACCCGCGACCAACTCCGGCGCGACGCCGTACTCGACACTGAACGCGCGCCACGCGGCGATCGAAGTGGCGAGCGTCGCCGGCTGGGTGTTGGCGGTCAGCCGCAAATCCTCCTCCGGCCCTTCAAAACAGAGTCGCGAAAGCGCGAAACCCAGCGCGTCGTCGGCCTCGGCGAAGGCCTCGCGCGCCGCCGGAAATTCACGCGCCAGCTCCGCGCCCATGCCGACGCGTTGCGCCCCCTGTCCCGGAAAAAGAAATGCAACTTTCATCGGTGAATCCCTCGAAACGGCGTGCGTCGGTTGTCAGGACCGTTCGGACTTGTGCGGCGACGGCTCGCCGATCTTTTCGGCCGCCTGTCCTTTGTCCGCCGGATGCGAGTCGGAAGGCGGCGCGCTCTGCCGCGTCGCAACGCCGTTGGATAAAGCGGACGGCTCGAGCGGCGGATGCTCCAGTGGCGCGGTCTTGAGCGACGGCGCTCCCGCGGGCGACGGTACCGCGGGCGGCGCGCCCGCCGGCTTCGCGGACGCGAGCGGCTGCGCGGTAGAGCCGGCCGCGGGCTCGGTCCCTGCGGTCCGCGGTGGCGCAGCGGCGGCGCCCGCCGCCGGAGCCTGCGCGGGCGGCGCGGCCTCGCGCGGATGGCGATGCAACCGCTCGCGCATCTTGTCGAGCAGCGCGCGAAATCCCTTGTTGGCGGACTTGACCGGCACGGCGGTCGTATGGCGAGCGAGCGTCTCGACGATCTCGGCGTTCACGCGTTCGACCAGCGCTTCGTTGGCGGCCGCGCGGATGGCGTTGCGGATGGCGCGCGGAGTCGACGAGCCGTGCGCGATGATGGCGACGCCGCCGAGCCCGAGCAGCGGCGCCCCGCCGTATTCGGCCGGGTCCAGGCGCTGGCGAATACCGCTGAGGTGCTTGCGTATGAGCAAATAGGCGATGCGGCCCTTCATCGTGCTGAACACGTCACGCAGGTTGCCCAGCAGAAACGAGGCAAATCCCTCCATCGTCTTGAGCGCGACGTTGCCGGTGAAGCCGTCGGTCACCACGACGTCGGCCTTGCCGCGATTGATGTCGCGCCCCTCGACGTAACCGATGTAATCGACCGCGCCGCGCATCCCCCTGAGCATCGCCGCCGCCGCACGCGTCAGGTCGGTGCCTTTGGAATCCTCCTCGCCGTTGGCCAGGATGCCGACGCGCGGGTTGGGGATGCCGCGCACGCGATGCGCGTACACGCTGCCCATCACTCCGAACTGCGCCAGGTTGAGCGGCTTCACTTCCGTGTTCGCGCCCGCGTCGATGAGCAGCGCGAAGCCGTCGCTCGCCGGCACCAGCGAAGCTATCGCCGGCCGATCGACGCCCGGCAGCGTGCCCAGGATCATCATCGCCGCAGCCATCACCGCGCCCGAATTGCCCGCGCTCACGAAGGCGCTGGCGTCGCCGCGCTTGACCATCTCGAGCCCGACGTGAATCGAGGAGTGCGGCTTGCTCAGCACCGACTCCATCGGCGAATCGTCCATCGCCACGCTCTCGGGCGCGTGCTCGATGGTGATCTTCAGGCCACTGATGCGGTGCTCGCCGAGTTCGCGCGTCAGCAGGTCGAGGTCGCCGATCAGGACGATCTCAACCCCGAAGTCGTGGGCCGCCAGGACGGCGCCCTCGACCGTCGCTTTGGGGGCAAGATCGCCCCCCATCGCGTCAAGCGCGATTCGCACGGGTTACTCCGCACCGCTATTCGGCGGTCTCGACGAGCTGCCGTCCGCGATACGAGCCGCAGTGGCGGCACACGCGATGCGGCAGTGTGGGTTCGCCGCACTGCGCGCAGGCAATCGGGTTCGCCGCGCGCAGCGCGTCGTGCGCGCGCCGCTTATTGCGCTTGGAGCGGGAGGTACGCCGTTTGGGTGCTTGCATGGATGATTGTCTCGCTTGGTTTGAATCGCTCGCGCGAAGGTTTGAACGGTCCGGCCGCCTCAGGAGCGCTGGAGCTTGAGCGTGCGCAGCACCGCGAGGCGCGGGTCGGCGGGCTGCGCCACGCAGCCGCACCGGTTTTGATTCAGATTGGCCCCGCATTGCGGGCACAGGCCGCGGCAATCCTCACGGCAAAGCGCGCGGCTCGGCAACGCCAGGATAAGCTGCTCGGTGACCAGCGGCGCCAGGTCAATTTCGTCGCCGTCGTACAGTGAAAATTCGAGATCCTCGCTGCGCAGCCGTCCGTCGGCGCCGTCGGCCGCGGCGCGCGGCGCCAGCACGAAGCGGAACGGGCGGGCGCTCGGCGTCTTGAAGTCCTCGGCGCAGCGCGCGCAGGCGGCAACCATCGGCGCGCTCAACTTGCCTTCGAAGAACAGCTCCATTCCGGCTCGATAAAACGACAAGTCCACAGCTATCGGGCCGCCGGCGCGGAACTCATGCACCGGGCCCTCGGCCAGACGCCGATTAACTTCGTCCTCCGACTGGAGAAAGGAAACCTCTCTGGCCTCGGCGGTAATGTCGTCGATCCGCAATCTCACGGTTCATCACGCTTTCGGGTGTAATCCAATTATTGCACGTCGCGCGCCGCGGTCAAACATGGTTTTCGCAACCGCCAATCCGGGCCCCGCGATGCCGGCATCTGGCCCGGTTTTCAGGCCCGGCCATGCGATACTCCGACACGCGGGCAAGATGGCGACAGGATGCACTCTTCGCAGCGCGGCTTGCGCGCGTGGCATACATTTCGACCGTGCAGGATTAGACGCATCGAGAACGCCGTCCATTCGGCAGGCTCGAGTAGCGCCTGCAAGTCAAGTTCAATCCTGTCCGGATCCTCGTCGCGCGTGAAACCCAGCCGGCGCGCCAGGCGCCGCACGTGCGTATCGACCACCATCGCAGGCCGGCCGAACACGTGGCCGAGCAGCACGTTCGCGGTTTTGCGGCCGACCCCGGGCAACGTGACGAGGTCTTCCATTCGCGACGGTATTTCACCGCCGAAACGCTCCAGGAGCGCGCTCGCCGCGCCCTTGAGCGATCGGGTTTTCTGTCGAAAGAAGCCGGTGTCCCGAATCAACCGCTCAACCCGTTCAACAGGCGCGGCATTCATGGCGCCAATATCGGGAAGCTCGGCGAACAGCCGCGGTGTCACGCGGTTGACGCGCGCGTCCGTGCATTGCGCGGAAAGAATCGTCGCGACCAGACATTGCCAGGGCGTGCTGAAATCGAGGCTGATACGCGCCTGCGGATAGAGTTGTGCGAGCAGCGCGGCGACGCGCGCGGCGCGTTCGGCCCGATCGCGCCTGGATTCGCGCGTCATTTCGACTGCTCCGGCGACTTGACCGGCGACTGGCCCGCGGGCGTGCCGATAGCGCCTTCGCTCCGGCACGTCTCGAGTTCCGACCGCGCGCGCGCGCTGTCCCATCCGAGTTCGGCGGCCATCAGGCGCGCCGCCGCCGCGGCCGCCGCATCGACGCAGCGCGGGTGCCGCCAGAAGAGCGCGACTCGCCGCTGGATGAAGTCGGCGACCGACGTCGCCATTTCGTAGCGAATCGCATAGACGACCTCGGCCGCCGCGACCGGGCATCCGGACGCGAGCGGGCACGCGAGCTCGGGCCTTTGGGCGGCGAGACTTGCCGGGATGAGCGCGCGCGTTCCGTAACGGGCGATCATTGCCGCGCGCAAATCCTCGCGTAGCGCGGCCAGGGCCTGCGCCCCGCCTCCCTCATCGTCGAGCGCGAACGCGCGGGCTCCCGGCAGCGGCGTGTCGCGCGTGGGCGAGCGCCGGGCCGGCCGGCCAAGCATTTTTTCGACGCGGTCGACTATCCGCTCGGCGATGTCGCGATGGGTCGTGAGCTTGCCGCCGGCAATCGAGATCAGCCCGCCCGGGCTCTCGACGATCACCTCCTCGCGCGATAGCGAGGACGGGGCGCGCGCGCCGTCGTTGGCGGCCAGCGCGCGCAGGCCGGCGAAGCTCGCCTGCACGTCGGCGGCACCGAGTTGCATTCCCGCCAGGTTGTCGGCAAGCACCTGCAGCAGGTAAGCGATGTCTTCCGGCGCCGCGGCGACGCGCTCGCGGTCGCCATCGAAATCCGTGTCGGTGGTGCCGACCAGCATCGCCTCGCCATGCGGAATGACGAAGACAATTCGTCCGCTCCCGTCGCCCAGCACCAACGCCTCGCGCACCGGCAGCCGCTCGCGATCGATCACCAGATGCACGCCCTTGGTCAGGCGCACGGACGGCGCGGCGGACGCCTCGTCCATCCGGCGCACGTCATCAACCCAGGGGCCCGCGGCGTTGACGAAGGCGCGAGCGCGCAATTCAAACCGCCTGCCCGAGAGCCGATCGCGAACCTCGGCGCAACCGATTCGTCCGCCGGCGCGCGCGAAATCCTCGAGTGCGAGGTAATTGGCGATCGTGCCACCGTGCCCGGCGGCATCGAGCGCATTTTCGATCGTGAGCCGCGCGTCGTCGCCCTCCGCGTCGAAGTACAGCGCACCGCCGGTCAGCACCGGCTTGTCCAGCAACGGCTCGAGCGCCAGCGTCGGGGCCCGGCCGAGCCTGCGATGGCGCTCGGCGCGCGGCGTGCGCGCGAACAGATCGTAGAGCCAGAGCCCGACACCCAGCTCGACGCGTCCGGGACGGCGGCCGCGATACAGCGGAAAGAGAAACCGCAGCGGCTTTACCAGATGCGGCGCGGTGACGCGGCGCAGGCGCTCGCGCTCGACCAGCGCGGTATGCACCAGCCGAAGTTCGCCCTGCGGAAGATAACGCAGTCCGCCGTGAATCAGCTTGGAGGAACGCGAGGAGGTCGCGCCGGCAAAATCGCCGCGCTCAATCAGCGCGACCGCGAGTCCGCGCATCGCGGCGTCGCGGGCAACCGCCGCGCCATTGATTCCGCCACCGATCACGGCGAGATCGAAGCGCTCGCGCTCAAGCCGCGCAATCTGTTCCTCGCGTACGAGCCGGGATGTGCGCGATGGGCTGATCGTGTGGCCCCGTAGCGCTACTCTTCGGAATCTTCCTGGAAGGAATAACGCTCCTCGGCCCACGGGTCGCCGCGATTATGATAGCCGCGAACCTCCCAGAACCCGCGGCGATCCTGCGCGGCGAACTCGATCGCGCGCACCCATTTCGCGCTCTTCCATCCGTAGAGCCTGGGCACCACCAGCCGCAGGGGCCATCCATGGTCGGGCGCGAGGTCGCGTCCGTCGAGCCGCCAGGCCAGCATGACGTCATCCTCGAGAAACGCATCGCGCGTGAGATTCGTGGTGTAGCCGCCGTCGCAATGCACGACAACGTGACGCGCCTCGGGTTTGAGGCCGACGCGCTCCGCCAGATCGACTGCGCGCACGCCCTCCCATAGATTGTCGAGCTTTGACCAGGTGGTCACGCAATGAAAATCGGCGCGCCGGCGGCTGATGGGCAGCGCCTGCAACTCGGCATGGCTAAGCAGCAGTTCGCGCTCGACCAGGCCGAAGGCGCGGAGATTCCAGGTGCGCGGATTGAACCGCGGCGTTGGTCCGTAACTCAGGACCGGAAATTTGTCCACCAGCGTCTGGCCGGGAGGGACGCGGGCGGCGACATCGTCGGGCAGCGGCGACTTGCTCATGCGGAAAACTTAATCAAGCCGGTGCGGCCGGAAAAGGGCGCGCTATTTCAGCGCGCGGATGACCGCCGCGGTCATGTCAGCCGTTTTGGCCTTGCCGCCGATATCGGGCGTTAGCACGCGGCCGGCGCGCAGCACCTTCCCGACAGCCTGGCGAATCCGATCGCCCTCGCGGCCGAATCCGAGATAGTCGAGCAGCAACGCACCGGTTTTGATCGCGGCGACCGGGTTGGCGATGCCCTTGCCGGCTATGTCCGGCGCCGTGCCGTGGACCGTTTCGAAGATCGCGCCGTGCTTGCCATAGTTCGCGCCCGGCACGAAACCGAGCCCGCCCACCAGGCCCGCGCACAGGTCGGAGACGATATCGCCGTAGAGATTTTCCAGCATCAGCACGTCGAAGCTCTGCGGATGGGTCACCAGGCGCATGCACGCGGCATCCACGATCTGCTCGCGATAGTCGATATCGCGATACTCGTGCGCGACGCGCTGCGCGCACTTGAGAAACAGCCCGTCGGAGAGCTTCATGATATTGGCCTTGTGGATCGCGGTCACCTGCTTGCGGCCGTTGGCCCGCGCGTACTCGAAGGCGAACCGCGCGATGCGCGTCGAGGCGCGCGCGGTGATGATCTTGACGCTCTCGACCACGCCCGGCGCAACCTGGTGCTCGATTCCGGCGTAAAGGTCCTCGGTGTTTTCGCGGATGACGATCAAGTTGACGTTCTTGAACGGCGTATGCACGCCGGCCTGCGTGCGCACCGGACGCACGTTGGCATAGAGATCGAAGAGCTTGCGCAAGTAGACGTTAATCGAGCGATAGCCCTCCCCCACCCGCGTCTCGAGCGGCCCCTTGAGCGCGACGCGCGTGGCCTTGAGCGAATCGATAAGCTGGTCGGGCACCGGCGAGCCGAAGCGGCGCAGCGCAATCGCGCCCGCCAACTGCCGGTCCCATTCGATCTTCACGCCCGCGGCGTCGATCACCTTGACCGCCGCGCCAATCACCTCGGGTCCGACACCGTCGCCCGGGATCAGGGTCACGTGCGGCGCGCCCATCACACGCTTTCGCGCGCCATGCCCGTCGGCGCCATTCAGATTGCCGCGATGCGCTCCGTTGGCGCCCCCGCGTGCTGACGTCCTCGCCATCCTTCCTCCAACCCCCTCCGCCTTCGTCATCGATGCATCCAATCCCGACCCAAATGCGGTTCAGGATCAGTAGTTGACCAGTCCTATGAATATATCCGATACGTTGGTGCCGGTCGGCCCCGTGATCAGCAGATCGCCGAGCGCGGCAAACAGCGGATACGCGTCGTTGCGCGCGAGCGACGATGCCGGATCGAAGCCGGCTTCGCGCGCCCGCTCTATCGTTTTGCTCGTGACAAAAGCGCCCGCGGCGTCGGTCGGACCGTCGATTCCATCAGTGCCGGCAAACAGCGCGGCGACGCGCCGCCCGCGTGCCGATCGTTCGAGTTCGAATGCCATCGCGAGCGCGGCCTGCTGCGCACGCCCGCCCTTCCCCGGCCCGCGGACCGTCACCACCGGCTCACCGCCCGCGACGACGCAGACGCGCGCGGCGCTAATCGCCGCCAGGCGCGCACCGAGCGTCCGCCCCGCTTCATCGGCCTCCCCTCCCAGCTCGCGCCCTCGCTCGACCGCGTATCCGGCCGCCGCCGCCGCTTCAGCGGCCGCATTCACCGCCAGCCGGTTGTCGCCGATCACAAAATTGCTCACGGACGCAAGCAGCGGATCGCCGCTCTTCACGGTCTCGGGGATTTCGCCCGCCACGCCGCGCTCGAGCCGATCGCGAATCGTCTCCGGCGCGCGCCCCCACAGGCCGCGGCGTTTCAGCACACCGATTGCTCCGGAGTACGTCGTCGGGTCGGCGGCGGTCGGTCCCGAGCCGATGGTTGCAAGATCGTTGTCGACCACATCGGAGAGAATCAGGCTCAGCACGCGCGCTCCGGCGCCGGCACGCAGCAGGCCGCCGCCCTTGATGGCCGAGAGATGGCGGCGCACGATGTTGAGTTCGCGAATCGAGGCGCCTGAACGCAGCAGGGCGGCATTAATCGTAATCTTGTCCTGCAAGGTGACCGGCGGCGCGGGCGCCGCGAGCAACGCTGACGCGCCGCCGCTCAGCGCAACCAGCAAAAGCTCGCCCGCGGCGGCGCGCGACGCAATTTCCAGTGCCGCGGCGGCCGCGCGCTCGGAGGATGCGTCGGGCAGCGGATGCGCCGCGGGCAGCACTTGCAGCGCGGGATGGTACACCGGGGCGGCGCCGGCCTGCGCTTGTGGACCGACGGACGCCGGCGAAATCACCAGTCCCTCCGCGATCTTATGCTCGAGGCGCTCGGCCAGCGCCGCGGCCATCGCCGGCGCAGCCTTGCCCGCCGCGATCATCCGGATCCGCGACGTTTCGGAAATCGCGGCGCCGATCGGGCCCCCGCCCTCAGGCTCGCCGGCCAGCGCGCGCCGCACCAGATACGCCGGCGCGACGGCCGACACCGCCGCCGCATAGATGCGGGTCAGGTCGCGGCGGGCAAGCGAGTTGGCGGAATGTGTCGCGTCGGCGTCAGGCATTGTTTGTCGCGCGCCTCGACGGCGGGCGCTCTTCATCCGGCGCCCGACAGCGTCATCGGACGCGTTTGAACACGCGGATTGAGCCGTCGCGCTCAGCGACCAGCACGACACTGGCGATTCCCACGAACAGGCCGGTTCCGACCACCCCGGGGATCGCGAGCAGTTCGCTCTCGAGGCGCGCCGCGGCGCCGATCGCGCGCAGGCCGCAATCCACCACCAGGTTGCCGTTGTCGCTCATGAACTCGCGGCCCTGCGGCGTCATGCGTATCGACGGCTTGAGGCCGAGCGCGCGGATGCGGCGCATCGCGTAGTAAACGGCAAACGGCACCACTTCGACCGGCAAACGGCCGCGCTGACCAAGCCGCGTCACCAGCTTCTCGGTGCCGACCAGAATCACCACCTTGCGCGCCGCGCAGGCGACGACCTTCTCGCGCACCATTGCGCCGCCCCATCCCTTGACCAGGTTCAGGCGCGCATCGACCTCGTCCGCGCCATCCACGTCAACGTCGATCCGGGCCCTGCCGTCCAGCCCGACAATCTCTATACCGAGCGCGCGCGCAAGCTCGGCGCTCGCATTCGAAGTCGGCACGCCGCGCACCTTTATTCGACGTTCGCCGAGGGCGCGGATGAAGGCCGAGGCGGCGCGGCCGGTGCCCAGTCCCACCGTCTGGCCGGGCTTGATGTACCGCAGCGCATGGACGCCGAGCCGGTCGAGCGCTTCGGCGGAAACCGGTTCAACCATAGCCGGCTATTGCTTGCCGTTGCGCAGCAGGTTCATGAATTCCTGCCGGGTCTCGAAATGCGTGCGGAACACGCCGAGCATCGCCGAAGTCGTGACGTACGAGTTCTGCTTCTCGACCCCGCGCATGCGCATACAGAGATGCTCGGCTTCGAGCACCACGCCCACGCCCAGCGGCTCGAGCTCTTCCATCAGCGTGTGCGCAATCTGCGTGGTCAGCCGCTCCTGCACCTGGAGCCGGCGCGCGTAGATCTCGACCAGCCGCGCGAGCTTCGAGAGACCGATGATGCGCCGGTTGGGCAGGTAGGCGAGATGCGCCTTGCCGAAAAACGGCAGCAGGTGGTGCTCGCAGAGCGAGTAGAAGTCGAGGTCCCGGCACAGGATGATTTCCTGGTACTCCTCCTCGCTGAAGACCGCGCCGTTGATCGCGACCTTTGGATCTTCGCGATAGCCGCGGGTCAGGAACTCGAGCGCGTGTCGCACGCGCCCCGGGGTCAATTTCAATCCCTCGCGCTCCGGGTCCTCGCCGATATGGCGCACGATCAGGCGCACCGCGTCCTCGACCGCCGCGCCGGTGGAGTTTTCCTGTTCCGCGTGGTGATCGAGACCGGACGGCCGGTCCGAAGCAACAAGCCTGGCTTTTCTAGCGCGCACCGGGGGCCTCCAGCGAACGGCTGAATTCGAGCGCGACCTCGATTGCGAGCGACGGGCCGCCGCCGCTCATTATGTTAAAGCCGGCGACCTCGCCAGCCAACTGGCGCATCAGGGCGATGCTCGCCTCGATCGACATGCGCCGCGCCTCATCTTCGGGCATGCCGGCATAGCGGTCGAAATGAGCGTGCGCGCCGGCGAGGTCGGGGATGCGCTCCTTGAGATAGGCTGCCATCGATTCGCGCTTGACCGGCAGGATGCCCAGCATCACGCGCAGGCCATGGCGGCGCGCCCGCTCGACGAAGCCGCGCGCGATCGCAGCGTCGAATACCGGCTGCGTGATGACGAACTCGGCGCCCGCGCGCGCCTTGCGCTCGAGCAGCTCGAACTCGCGTTCGAGCGCCTTGCGATTCGGATTGGCCACCGCACCGATCGCGAAGGCGGGCAGCGTCTTCAGCAGCCGGCGGCCCTCGCCGGTTTCGCCGCGGCGGAGGTCGTGCATGACGGCGAGCAGGCCCAGCGGGTCGAGATCGTGCACCAGGCGCGCGCCGTCGGGCGCGCTCGCGACCTTGTCGCCGGCGAGCGCGACGACGCCCTCGATGCCCAGCGCGCCCGCGCCCAGCAGATCCGCCTTGAGCGCGTAACGGTTGCGGTCGCGGCAGGAAAAATTGATCACCACCGCCAGCCCGAGCTGCGATTTGATCATCGAGCCGAACACCAGCGGGGCGAGTTTCACCCGGCCCAGCGCATTGTCGGCCAGGTTGACCGCATCGACGTGCCCGCGGAGCGCCCCGAGCCGCGTGAGCATCGACTCGACCGCGATTCCGCGCGGCGGCGCCACCTCGACCCACAGCGCCGGACGCCGCTCATCCAGGCGGCTCAGGAGCGCGGCCATCGACGGGATCCGGGACGCTTGCCTGCGGATGCGGTGCGGGGCGTCGGCACGGCGGCGCGTGGCAGATGCGGATTCATCGCGAGCGGGAACGGCGCCGGAGCGAGTTCAGGCTTTCAGTCGCTCGTTCGCCTTCACCTTCTGGTACTTCCGGTAATCGTACCCGGTCGCCATCGCCATCAACAGGGCCTCCATCCCGCCCTCGCGCTCGCGGCGCAGGATGCGCAGGCGATCGAAGAATTCGCGGAAGTCCTTGTGCACGCGGCGATTGTTGTCCAGCGGGTGGAGAAAGAAGTCGTGCAGGCGCGTGATGGTGAAGCGCAACGAGGAATAGCGCAATTCGTTAGGAAAAGCGTCCCATTCCGCCAGCGACAGCGTGCGGACCGATTCGTAGCCTTGCAGAAGATAGCGAAAACGGTCGAGCGAGTACTGGCCATCAACAAAGCACAAGGCATTGACAGCCGTCGCCAGGTCAAAAATGAATTTGCCCCGGCACGCCGCCTCGAAATCAAGCACCGCGGTCAGCTTCTCACCGCGAAACAGCACGTTGTCGGCGAACAAGTCGCCGTGAATGACGCCCTTGGGCAGCTTGCCTTCGAGATAGCGCGTCAGGTAGTCGACCTCGTCCTCGAGCGTGCGCGAGATCTTGCGAAAATAGTTCGGCAGACGCCCGCGGACGCTCAGATAGAGGTCGGCGATGCGCTCGAAGCTGAAGCGGTTGTCGATACCCTTTTTGTAGCCTTTGCCGATGACGTGGAGCTCGCCCAGCGTGCGTCCGATGGTCTCGAGCTGGCTCGGCCGCAGCCGCTCCGGCGAGACGATGCGTCCCTCGTGATAGCGGTAGAGCGAAGCGCATTTGCCCTCGCACTCGCGCCAGTAGCGGCCCATCCGGTCCTGGAGCGGATGCGGGCACGGGAACGCATGCTTGCGCAAAAACGCGAGCAAATCGATCTCGCGCTTCACCTCGCTCTCGGTCTTGACCTCGTCGACGCGCAGCAGGAAGCGGCCCTTGGCGGTCTCGATCAGATAGTTGCTGTTGACCGAACCCTGCGGAATGCCCACGGCGCCGAGAATGCGGCCGAGATTGTAGTCTTCGCCCAGTTGTTCAAGAAAGGATTTGTGAAGCTCGGTGTATGCAGCCATTGATGCTGAGGTGCCGGTCGGGCGTTACCGGCGCAAGCATAGAGATAGACTGTCGAGTCGTCAACTATGATTTTAACCAAACCATTGTGCCACAGCACTATTCCTGATGTTGAACTTTACATTCCCGCGCCGCGGCTCTTTACGAGCGCGCGCAATGATGGAATCGTGTGACGCTCCGGATGCTCTCACCGACGAGGATGCCCATGCCCAGGCCCCGCACTGCGACTGAAAACGCAAAGCCCTCGACTCCCGGCGAAGGCGACAAGGCGCCGCTGTTCGAACTGCCCGACGGCGACGGCAATCCGGTCGCGCTGAAGGACCTGCTCGGCCGCGGCGCCCTGGTGCTCTACTTCTATCCCAAGGACATGACGCCCGGATGCACCACCGAGGCGTGCGACTTCCGCGACGCGGCGCGGCGCCTCAAAGCCCTGGGCGCGCAAGTGGTCGGGGTAAGCTCCGACAGCCCCGTCTCCCACCGCAAGTTCATCGACAAGCACGCACTCAATTTTCCGCTGCTGAGCGATCCCGACCATCGCGTCACTCGGCTCTACGGAGTATACAGGAAGAAGTCTCTTTACGGCCGCGAATTCATGGGCATCGAGCGCACCACGTTCGTGATTGACCGCGCGGGCGTCATCCGCAAGGTCTTCCCCAGGGTCAAGGTCGCCGGCCACGCCGACGCGGTGGTCGAGGCAATCAAGGCGCTTCGCTAGCCGCCGGCTCGGCGGTTTTCACCTCCGCCGCTACGACGGCGACGGCTCGGGTGCCGGCGCGGCGATCAGGTGCTGACGCAGAAACTCGATCACCGGGCCGTCCACCTTGCCGCCCAGGTCGTGCCCGTCATCGAAAAAGCGCGTCTGGACCTTGACTCCGCGTGTCGTGAGGTCTTTGGCGAGCCGCCGGGCCTGCTCGACCGGCATTTTCTTGTCATGCTCGCCGTGGATGATGAGCACGCTGCAATCGAGCTTGGCCGGCAGATGCGCGATCACGCTGCGCTCGGCGAGCACGCGATGGCTCGGCCAGACCTGGCGCAGGATGGTAACCTTTTCGCGCAGCGGCGCCTCGGGCCACATCTTGAGCGTGTCGTAAAAGCCCGACTGCAGTATCACGGCGCGCAGCCGCGGATCGCTGTCCATCAGCAGGCCGGCGGCGACCGCGCCGTCCGAGACGCCCCACACCGCGATCCGCGCCGCATCGACGTCCGGACGCGCGGCGAGCAGATCGACCGCGCGATGCGCCGCCTCGACCGCCTGCGGCCCGACGAAACGGCTCGGGCCCGACGATTTACCGTAGCCCGGAATGCTGATGCAGGCCTCGAGCAGCCCCAACCCGACCATCGGCGCGCTCTGCTCGATACAGCGGCGGGCGTTGCCCTCACCCGCCGTCAGCACCAGCAGCGCGGGCATCCGCCCGCCCGCCGCCGCGTGGGAGATGAAGCCCTCGATATTGTAGCGGTCGGGCCCGACCTCGACCTGGAAGTTGAACGGCGCGTGGGCGGGTTTGGGCCGCGACTCAGTGTGGGCGCGCTGGCGGCACGCGCCGCCCGCCACGATCAGCAGCATCAACACGACGGACAGCGCGCGCCGTAGCCGCGGCCGCTTCATATTCGACAATCGCCCATTTGACCCGGACCGATCCCCCCGCGCGCGAGCGCGCGCCCGCGACCATTCTCCGGCCGCATCCCACGGCGGCATCGCCGTGGAATATAGCCGTATCGGCCATGGTCATTTCAACCCTTGATGAAGCCGGTCACCGCCTTTTCAAATTCGGCCGGCTGCTCGTACATCACCATGTGCCCGGCCTGCTTGATTGTCTGCACGCGGCTGTTGCGGATGTACTTCTGGTACTCGCGCGCGTACGAAACGGGAATTACCTTGTCCGACTCGCCCCACAAAAGCAGCGTGGGCGCCGCGATCCGGTACGCGCGCTTCTTGAGCCCGCGATCCGGAATCGGCCACAGGAACTTGCTGCCCATCGCGAAGCGCCTGGTGCGCTCGACGTACATCGCCGTCAACAGTTCCTGGTTGTCCCACGGCAGCGCCAGCATCATCTGCGCGAGCGGCGATTTCGGATCGTGAAAGAGCATCGCCGGCAGTTCCTCGAGATCGGTCGAAAACAGGTCCGGAATAGGATCGTGATCGAGCCACAGGCCCGCGGCGCCGACCAGCACCAGCTTCTTCGCCCGCCGCGTATCGAGCGCCGCGACCTCGGCCGCCAGCATCCCGCCCATCGAATGGCCGACGATATAGGCGCTCGGGATTTTCAGCTCGTCCATCAGTTCATGATAGAAGAGCGCCGCGTCGATCACGTCGTCGATATGCTCGCCGCCGGTCGATTCGCCGTAGCCCGGGAGATGCGGCGCGTAAACCTTGAAGCTCCGCCCGAGGTCCTCGAGGAACGGGTCAGCGCCCGTCAGTCCGCCCGCGCCGTGCAGGAAGAGCAGCGGCTCGCCGCTGCCGGTGACTTCCATCTCGACGGAGAATTTGCCGTCGCACAATTTCTGATGCGTCTTCATTATTTCACCGAACTCCTGATTTCCGCCTCGGCCGACGAGGTGCGGGCCTTGCCGTTGGTCTTGGCCGCATCGGACGGCAGCGGCGCCGGCTTGGCCATCTCGCTGGCCGGCAGCCGTTTCGGCGACCACTTGTCCTCGAAGCCGGTCCACAGATCGCGCAGATGCGGCATCACTTCGCGCGCGAACAGCTCGGTGCTCTTGCGCGTCAGGTCCGGCGGCATCGATCCGATCTGCTGCAGGATCATCAGATGCCCGCAGTTAAGGCTCTTCAGCGCATCGCGCAGGCGATCGCGCACGGTCGCCGGCGATCCCGCGATCACGTAGCCCTCATTGAGGAAGTCCTTCCAGGTCAGGCCCTCGCGAATCAGCGATGCCTGCTTGCCGACCTGGCCGAGCAGTCCCGCCTTGATCGTGCTGGGCGTGCGATAGCCCGGCGCGTCGGCAAAGCCCGGATACACGTGCAGGCAGCGGTTATAGAAATAGTCCATGTGCGGGGCGTAGTCGCGCTCGGCCTGCTCGTCGGTCTCCGAGACCGCGACGACCTGCGCGAAGCCGAGGCTGTAAGGATTAAGCTCCTTGCCCTTCTTCGCCATCACGTTCCAGTAGCCGTCGGCGACCTTCTTGCCCGCCATGTATCCGAAGTACGAGAGAAACGAGTACTGGTAGTCGTGCTCGGCGACGAAGTCCCAGGTCTCGACCGAGCCGCCGCCCGGAATCCATACCGGCGGATGCGGCTGCTGGAGCGGCTTGGGCCACAAATTGACGTAGCGCAGCTTGGTGAACTTGCCGTTGAACGAGAACCGCTCCTTTTCCTTCCAGGCGCGGATGATCAGGTCGTGCGCCTCGAAGTACTTCTCGCGCAGCGTCGCCGGAACCTCGCCGTAGCAGAAGTTGGTGTCCATCGAGGTGCCGACCGGGAAGCCCGCGACCAGGCGTCCGCCGCTCAGCACGTCGAGCATCGCGAACTCCTCTGCCACGCGCACCGGCGGATTGTAGAGCGCGATCGAGTTGCCGAGCACGACCAAATTGGCGTTGCGCGTGCGCCGCGTCATTGCCGCCGCCATGATATTCGGCGACGGCATCAGGCCGTAGGCGTTCTGATGATGCTCGTTGACGCCGAGGCCGTCGAAGCCCATCTGATCGGCGAATTCGAGCTGGTCGAGGTAGTCGTTATACAGGCGATGACCGACCCTGGGGTCGTAGAGGTCGCGCGGAATATCGACCCACACGCTGCGATATTTCTGCTTGAAGTCCTCGGGCAGGTACCGATAGGGCATCAGATGGAACCACGTAAATTTCATCGGCCAATCTCCTTTGGCGAGTTTGACTTTTCCTTATGTGCTGATTGTCCGTGTCCGTTGCCGGCGGCCGCATGCGCTCCGTCGCGCGCGGCCTTTCCGTTCGCGCCCGCGCGCGCCGGGGGTGCGGAGGCTTTGCTGCCGTTCTTGTTTTCGTGCTGTGGCCGTGATGCGGCGGCGCTCGCCGCCGCGAGCTGAAACTCGAAGGTCTCTTCGAGCAGCCGCGAAGCCTCGAGCCCCGTGATGTCGCGGAAAATCTTGACGTCATCCATCAGCAGGAACGCGCCATTGAGCGCGGCCCAGATGAAGGTCGCCGTGCGGCTGGCGTCGGCATGGTTGATGCGCGCGCCGCTCGAATCGAGCCAGCGATGGACCGAGTCGCGGTAAAGATCGAAGCACTCGCGCCCGAGCTTGCGCACCTGTTCGAAATGCTCGACCTCCGCCTCGCGCGAGAGCCGCAGGCGCAGCCGGCTGAACGTGACCGAGAGCTGGGCGAGGAACAGCCCGCGCGATTCGCGCAGGTAATCGAAGTAGGCGCGGCCGATCGCGCGCAGCTCGTCGAGCGGCGCGAGGCCGCGTCGATGGATTTCCAGGTAGCGCGCGCGCAGCTTGCCGATCCGCTCGGCCATCAGGCTCACGAACAGGTCGTCGCGCGAGGAGAAGTACAGATAGATGGTGCCGACGGCGAGCTCGGCCTCGCGCGCGACCATCTCGACCGTGGCGCCGTCGACGCCGTGCTCGGCGAAGATGCGGGCGGCGGCGGCGAGGATGGTCTCGCGCCGGGCCAGCCGCTCGCGCTCTTTGCGTTCGCGCACGCTCATGCCAGGGCCAATGAATCTCCGTTCAGTTTCTGAAGCTGACTTCTACCGCGGATGCGGGGATGTGTCAAACGCAAACGAATTAGAGGTTAAGCGCCGCGAAGTTTTGTCCCGTTTGAGGCGGGTCCGCTATTTCGAAGCCGAATTCTTTGAAGCATCAGGCTCCAGTGTCGATGAAATCCAGGCCCGAAAAAACCCGGCTTGCCACAAATGAGAGCCGATGTGAAACTGATGCGGCTCGAAAACCGGCTTGAATACAGAGGGGGTGCGCCGTGGCCGACCAACACGTGACCATATTGCGCGGCGAGGGGCTCGCAACCTCCGTTCTAAGAGAATCCGCCATCGAAGATTTGCAGACCCGCCTGGGTGGTGCATTACTGCGCCCGGGTGATGTCAACTACGACGAGGCGCGTAGGGTCTGGAATGGAATGATTGACAAACGACCCGCCCTGATCGCGCGATGTCGCGGCGTCAACGATGTGATCAATTCGGTGCGCTTCGCACGCACGCACGAACTCATAGTCGCAGTGCGGGGCGGAGGGCACAACATCGCCGGCAATGCGGTGTGTGACGGCGGTCTGATGATCGACTTGTCACCGATGAAGGGCGTGCGCGTGGATCCCGTGCACCGCATCGCATCTGCTCAGTCAGGAGTTACCTGGGGAGAATTGGACCGCGAGACCCAAATCTTCGGTCTTGCCGTTACCGGGGGACAGATTTCCACGACAGGTATAGCGGGTCTTACGTTGGGTGGCGGATGGGGCAACCTGGCGCGTCGCTACGGGCTTGCTTGCGATAACCTGATCTCGGTCGATCTGGTCACGGCCGCCGGAGAGTTTGTCACCTGCAGCGAAAGCGAGGCCCCGGACCTCTTCTGGGGCCTGCGTGGCGGTGGTGGAAATTTTGGAATCGCCACCTCATTCGAGTATCAACTCCATCCGATCAGTACGGTGCTGGCTGGCATCGTCGCCTATCCACTAGCCAAGGCCGCCGAAGTGCTGAGACGGTTCCGGGAGGTCACAAACACGGCACCGGACGAATTCTCCTCCTCTCTTGTGATGGTCACCTTTCCGGACGGAACTCCGGTGGTGGGAATGGTCGCTTGTCATAGCGGCAAGCTGGACGAGGCAGAGCGAACCGTGAAGCCCCTCAGAACGATCGGCGCGCCGTTGATTGATCAGATTGGACCGATGCCATACACGGCCGCCCAGAGGTTAGTCGACCCGTTCTATCCGCCAGGATTGCACAACTACTGGAAATCAAATTTCCTCAAAGAGGTCAGCGACGGCGTGATCGATACGATGGAGCATTACTGTGCGAGGCGCCCGGCGCCGATGTGCCATGGGCTGATCGAGCATCAATTGGGGGGAGCGGTGGGCCGTGTTTCTCGGGATGCGACCGCCTTCAATCATCGAGACGTACAGTACAGTTTCATGAGCATTGGCGAGTGTCCAACCGCGAATGAAGCGCGGGCCTGCGTGCGATGGTCGCGCGAGTTCTGGATGGCAATGCAGCCTTACTCGACCGGTAGCGTGTACGTTAATTACCTGGGCGCGGAGGCCGAGGAGGGGACGGAAAGAATCAAGGCGGCTTACGGCACCGAGAAGTACCAAAGATTGACGGCGCTTAAGCGAAAATACGATCCGACCAACCTGTTCCGGCTGAACCAGAACATCCGGCCCGGTCCGAGCGCCTGAGGTTCGCTAGAGCGGCTTCTCTCCGTCCCGCTTCGCATGAAGACGTTCGACCACTGGTACCGCAGGTCCGGCCTTTCGCACTCTGTTTGAGCAACATCGAGCAGGCCATTATGCGATCGGTGGGTTCGTAGCCGGGCGACCGTCCCGCTGGAAGGATGTAGCCTCGATCGATAGCAGCGCGCTCAATTCTTCATTGTCAGCGCGGGGCGGCGGGGCGCGGGCGGGGACGGCATCAGGCCGCGGATCGACGAGAAGTAGCGCGAGCGCCATTCGATACCGCCGAGAATTATCAGCGCGCACGCCAGTCCGCTGAATTCGATCGGCAGGACCGCCAGGGTCGCCTCGAACGCGCGGCCTTCCTTGGCGCTGAAGCAATACGCGCGCTCGCGCACGTACTGCCCGGTGCGCACGCGCTCGATCGCGTAGCGCAGATCCTCGGCGCTCGCGAATACCTTCAGCTCCTCGACCGGACGCCCGATGATCTCCTCGCGCGGATAGCCTGAGAGCCTCAGAAAGCCCTCGTTGACGCCGACGCAGAGCGAATCCTCGAGCGTCGCGATCAGCGCGGCCTCCAGGCCGTAGTGGAAAATTCCGATCAGCGTCTCCTCGCGCGCCTCGAGCTCGCGCTCGATTGCCTTGACCGCGCTGGTGTCGCGGAACATCAGCACCCCGCCCTGCAGCGCGCCCGAGTCGTCGCGGATCGCCCTGGCGGTCGCGGCGATCGAGGTGACGTCGGCATCGTTGGCGACCTCGCCGGGCGACAGCACCTCGGCCGGCGCCGGCGGCTGCGCCTGCGCGGCTCCGCTGTGCAGATGCTCGAGCGCAAAGGCCAGCGTTTCGCCGTTGCCGCTGGATTCCAGCTCGGCCTTGAGCGCCTCGAAGGGCTGGGTCTCGCGCGTCTTCAGCACCGTCTGCGCGATCGCGTTGGAGCGCACCACCTTCAGATCGCGGTCGAGCAGCACGACGCCCGCATCGACGGTATCGAGCATCGCGTCCATGAACCTGCCCGCGTCGGCCGAGACCACCTCGGTGCGCGAGGACTCTCGCAGGCCGCGCCGCAGCGCGAGGAGCTTGCGGACCACCAGCGCGGCCGTCAGCAACAGAAAAAACAGCGCCAGTGCCGAGGCGCCGGCGATGATGCGCATCGTCGGCGCCGCCGAGAGCCTGCGGTCGGCGTTGCTCTCGGCGAGCAGCACGCGCTGCTCGTCGCTCATGTCGCTGAGGCGCCGGCGGATATCGTCGGTCAGCGAGCGGCCGCTGTTCGAGCGCAGCACCTGCACCGCCGCATCGGGACCCATCTGCGCCCGCACCTGGAGCGAATCGGTTAGCGCGGACAGGCGCTGATGGACGAGGCGCGCGAGCGCCGCGATCCGTTCATTTTCCAGCGGCTGCCCGCGGCTCAGCGTGTCGAGCGCGGAAAGCTCCCGTCCGATCGCCACGCCGACGTCCTCGAAAGCCTGCCAGCTCTGCTGGTCGCCCGCGATGAGGTAATCGCGCTCGCGGCTTTCGGCCTCCTCGAGCAGCGACCGTAGCCGCTCGAAGCGATCGAGCGTCTGATGGATGGCGGCGGCGCGATTGCTTGCGCGCGCCAGCTTCGTCAGAGTCCAGCATCCGAGCGCGGCCGCCACGAGGATTGCGAGTACGACCGGCACTAAGGCGAGCAACGCGGGGCCAAACGCGATCGCGGAACCGGATGCCCGTGAAACTTCTGCAGTGGGTTCCCCTGCCCTCATCCCCCCTCCAGAGCGAAGCATAGCGGACCGAAGGCTATGCATACGATGGCGTAATTTACCGCTGCGCGCCATACCTCCGTCAGATCTGAACGAAATAGCGGGGCACAGACGTGTTTCGCCCGCCTCGCAGTCGACTAGAATGAGATTGCAACATTTGCCGGGCGCCGTAGGTTACTGTGGCGGACGCGTGGAGCAGCTATGGAAAAAGTCGAATGGCTGATGAAAGGCCGCTACCTCAAGAACTGCAACTGCATCCCCGCCTGCCCCTGCGACACCATCGGCATCCCCGCTCCGTACAAGGGATGCGAAGGGATGGGCGGAATGCTGATCGAGCAGGGCGATTTCGCCGGCGTCGCGCTCGACGGGCTGAGCTGGGTGGCGGTCGGGCGATGGCCGGGAGCGCTGCATGAAGGCGGCGGCGAGGCCGCGCTGTTCATCGACGAGCGCGCGAGCGCCGAGCAGCGCAATGCGCTGCTCACGATCCTGAGCGGCAAGGCGGGCAACGCATGGTTCGAATTTCTCGCCTCGACCTTCTCGACCTTTCACGAGCCGCAATTCGTGCCGATCGAATTCGAGTTCGACAAGGCGAGCCGCCGCGCGCGCGTGGTGGTCGCGGGCGCGCTCGAGACCGTCTCCGGCCCGCTCATCCTGCCCAACACCGGCCAGGAGCATCGCGTCACGATCCGCATGCCCGACGGGCGCGAGTATCTCGAGATGGAGGTTGCGCAGGCGATGCTGCTCAAGGGCACCGGTGCGATCCGCTTCGAGCATCGCAACACGCACAGCACGATGGCCGAGGTCGTGCACACCCAGGACGGCATCGTCAGGTAAGCGGCGCGCAGCGCTGTATTCGGGCCCGGACATCATGGTTTCGCGCCCACTAATCGGCGCGTATTCTTTTGATGTGGCAGCCGTGATGGCAACGGCGTCGCAAAGGGGGAAAACCAGCCATGTCGATGATCGCGCGGTTCGTGCAGATCCGACCCGCTCTGCTGCAAAGCCTGCTCGACGATCCGTCATCAGTCGAAAGCATGTTCGACGAGCAGCCCGCCGAAATCCCCGCCGCCGCGCGGGCACAGATCGCCGAGCGGATGCGCGGCCTGATCGCGTCCCGCGGTGCCTCGATCCTCAGCGGCGCAGCTCCCGGCCTGGATCCGCGAGTGCGCGACGCGCTCAAGCAGCGGCTGGAACAGCTCGGGGTTGATCTCGAGGCGCTCAAGTCCGGCCGGGGCGGCGAGGCGCTCGCCGAGCTGATGATGTCGCGGATGGGCATGACGCGCAAAGCGAGCGGCGCAGGCGGCGCCGGCGCGCCGGCGGGTCGCGGCGGCGCGATCTCGCTCGACAAGGCATGGCACGGCGTCCACTACCTGCTCTGCGGATCGGCGGTCCCCGATTCGACCTCACTCGGACAGGCGGTGATGGGCGGCACGGAAATCGGCGACGATTTCAGCGGCTACGGCGAAGCGCGCTACTTCGCGCCGGAGCGCGTCGCGGATATCGCGCGCGAACTCGGCCGCGCCACCCTCGAGGGCGAGATGCGGACGCGCTGCGTGCCGGCGCGAATGGAGAGCGCGGGAATCTATCCCGGCGGATGGGGTAAAGAGCCATCGGACTGGCTCTTAGACGCGTTTCACGAGCTGCGCGATTTTTACGCGGCGGCAAGCGCGCGCGGATTCGCGGTCCTGACCTGCATCGTCTAGCCGGCCGCCCGCGCGCGCGTCAGCGCATCGCGCCGAGCTGGCGGAGCAGCGGCACGATCTCGCGCGCGAAGCGCGGCGTGTCCTGCTGGAAATCGAGGAAGGTCATCAGCACGCCGTCGATTCCGTCGCGGTAAAGGCGCGCGAGCTTCTCCGCCACCTGCTCGGCGGCGCCGAAGATCGGCAGGCCGCCGCCGCCCACGGCGAGCTTCTCGAGCGAGAAGCTGTCGAACGATCCGCTCTGCACCAACAGGCCGCGCGCCCAGTTCTCGACCGCCTCGCGGTCGATATTCTCGACGATACGCCGGCGCTCGGCCGCGGCCTCGCGCTCGGTTTCGCGCCATACGACCAATGGATAGGTGAAGCATTTGACCGTGCGCCCGAACTGCGCCGCGCGGGCGCGAATGTCGGCCGTGACTTCGGCGGCGGAATCCGGCGAGAACAGGCTGATGAAGGCCATGTCGCACAGCCGCGCGAGCATCCGCCTGGCGTCCTCCGATACGCCCGCGTTGGCGATCGGCGGATGCGGCCGCTGCACGGGCATCGGGCTGATCCATCCATTCCGGATCCGATACCACTCGGAGTCGTGATTGAAGGTGCCGGGCGCGCTGGTCCACAAGCCCTTGAGGATTTCGATATACGCTTCGGTGCGGCGATAGCGTTCGGCGTGCGGCATGATCTCGATGCCCATCATGCCGAACTCGTGCTCGCTCCATCCGCTGACCACGTTGAGACCCCAGCGGCCGTTGCCGATGTGGTCGATGGTGGCGCCCATCTTGGCCGCGACCAGCGGATGAAAGATCGGCACGTGGACGGTCGAGAAGACATGGATGCGCGTGGTGCGGGCGAGCAGCGCCGAGGCCCAGGTCATGGTCTCGAGCGAAGTCCCGAGATAGTTGGTCCTGCCGCCGAAGCCGCGCCATTTGGCGATCGGAAACAGAAAATCGTAGCCGGCCTCCTCGGCCGCCTGAGCGATGCGCAAATTAGACTCGAAGGTCCAGTCGTCGGGATCCGGCTTATAGGTGCTGATCGACGCGGTGTAGCTGCAGTTGGGCATGAAGAGGCCCAACTGCAACGGTGCTCGCTGCTCGTCGTTCATGCTTCAAAGCTCACCGTCGGCCGCGAACCGATCCAGGCCGCTCAGCGATGGAACTCCTCGAGCTTGCTGATGTCGAACAGCTTGTCGACGTGGTTCACGTCGACGTCCGGATAGCCCCCGCCGAAGGCCGGAAAGATCGTGGCGCGCTTGCCCGCATAGTCGATCGCGACCAGGCCCTGCAGGCCGGTCGCCTGCACGCCATGGTTTATCTCGGCAAAGTCCTTGTAGTCCTCGGTCCAGCGGAAGGTGTAGGTGAGCGACTTGAACAGGTTCTGCTGCCGATCGAACATCAGCGCCATCCACGGATGCCAGTCCTCGGAGTCCCAGAACATGATGACGCTGCTGTAAGGATGATGCGGCTCCTTGGGCGTGCGCTCGACCACAGCGAAGCGGCGCACCGACCATACGTCGTCGGGCGCGATCCCGTTGGGGCCGTAGTAATGCGCATAGTCGTACTTGGAATCCATCACGCACAGCAGGTAGCGCCAGCCGAGAAACTTGAAATTCCATCGCACCGGGCGGCCGGAAAAAGTGTTGAAGTCCTCCTCGGTCTGCTCGGTGCCGACCAGCGAGTCCGACTTGACCTCGACCGAAATCCGACGCACGCGTCGGGTCTGCGGATCGTAGGCCCATGCGTCGTCGGTGCGATACGGGTCATTGTAGCGATAAGTGATGAAGACCTGTCCGCGCACGTCGTAGGGTTCGAAGAAGCCCTCGAATTCCTTCCAGAAGTAGTCCTTGGCGTCGGGGATCGGCAGCGTGCCGCCTTCGGCCGCGCGCTGCGGGAGGTGGCTGTAGTAGATGCGCTCGTAGAAGCTGCTGAGGGTCTTTTCGAAGGTGCCGCCGCCGCCGAAAAACTTTGCCGCGTCGGTCGGCATCGTGCTGGTGAAGTGTTGTCCGCCGGTCCAGGTGATCGGCGGCGACTTGATTTCATTGGGCGCCGCGCCGTCATGGCTGCCGCCGAAGCGGTTGAAGATGAACATGAAGTTCAGATCGAGCGGCCCGTAGTTCTGCCATCGGTGCTCGAAATTCCACACCGCCTTGGGTCCCGATTGCGGATCGGCCGGATTGAGCGACGCGTTGGCGAATGGCTGGCCGCAGACGTAATTGTCCAGCGTACCGTCGCTCTTGAGCCTCACCTGGCCCTGGTACTTTTCGGTGCAGTCGGCGTAGTCCTTGCGCGGCATGTGGCTGCGCGGAGCGATGATCTCCATCTTGAACTCGGGAAAGTTGAGCTGGTCGATGTAGAGCGGCGGAACGTACGGCCGTATCCGATCGAGGTCCTTCGCGGTCAAAACCTCGCCCGGCTTGAAGTCGGGCTTGGCGTCGGCGTTTTGCTCGAGCCACTGGCCGACGCTCTGACGAGTCACGCCCGCACTCTGCGCGAAGGCGCCAGCGGCCGAGCAGGCGATCGTCGCGCATGCGAGCGCGATCGCGCAGAGGTCCATCGCGGCCGGCGCGAGCCTCGCGCGCAGGCCGGTGTTTTCCATGTGCAGGTCTGTCATCTGACGCATTTTCCTCCGGTTCGGACGGTGTCCGGCGCAATCGTCCGCCGCCCGGGAGCCTCGCATCACGCCGCCGGTGCGGCACGCGCGTGCCGCGCTCTGGAGCGCGAGTCCGTGCGGAGGAAGAGATTGCGCCTGTTCCCCTGCCCGCCCGATGCGCGCGGCGAGCACGCAGGATCAGCCGATACGAATCACCATTTAGTCGGTCCTGTGCCGCGCGTCCAGCGGCGCGCGGCAAACCATCGCGAACGCGCGATGATGTACGAGCATCGGCGCGTGCGGCGGCGGCCGCTCGGGAAAGCGTTCGGCCAGCAGCGCACGCAGATCATCGTCGAATCGCGCGACCTCCCGCGGGTTGAGACTCGCGGCAACTCCCGCGCTCGCGCGAATCCGGCCGCGCCAGGCTTCATGGCTGTAAGGCTGCTGCACGTCGAAGCTGAAGCATTCAATGTCGACGAATCCGGCCAGCGCGGCGTCGCGCGCGTAGCCGGGATGGATCCCGGTACCGCCGGCCAGCGCCCAGCGCGAATTGTGCTCGATAATCAGTTGCTCGGTCGCCTCGGCCACGTTGCCGCCGAACGCGATCCAGTCGAAACTGGCAAGCACCAGCCGGCCGCCGGGCACCAGCACGCGCCGGATTTCGAGCGCCGCGCGCGGGCGATCGAACCAGTGCCAGCACTGCCCCGCGCCCACGACCTCGAAGCTGCGATCGCGAAACGGCAGCCCCTCGGCCCGCGCCCGCACATAGGTCGTCGCCAGCCCCTCGGTCGAATCGAGCCGCATCGCCTCGCGCATCAGCGCCGGCGAGATATCCGCCCCGACCGCGCGGCACCCGCGCCGTGCGAAACCGCGCCCGAAATATCCGGTGCCGGTGCCGAGATCGAGCAAGCGCTGGCCCGCAAGCCCGACGCCGAACTTCTCGAGCCTGACATACAGTTCGTCGGGGAAACCGGCGCGATAGCGGCCGTAATCGCCGGCGGTGCGGCCGAAGTCGATCTGTCTGCCGTATTCGGTTATGCGATCAGCGGGTGATGACATCGCGCGCCGGTTGCGAGCGGCCGATTTGTACGGCTTTCCGCCGCGTCGCGCTCGATTGTAAAATCGTCCGGTAGGGATCGTCAATCAACATATGTACAGTTCAAATCGTGCCGCGCCGGCCGTGCACGGCACGCTCGCCGCGGGAGAGAAACGCATCGTGAAACAGAAGCTGCAGGATGACCTCAAGGCCGCGATGAAAAGCGGCGACACGCGACGTACGATGACGATTCGCGGGCTGCTCTCCGAGATCACGCGCCTGGAAAAGGATGTGCGGCGCGAAGCCAATGAAGGCGAGATCGTGCAGATCGTCAAGCGCGAGCGCGCGCGGCGCGATGAAGCGCTGGGTTTCGCGCGCCAGGGCGGGCGCGCCGACCTGGTGGCGCAGAACGAGGAGGAGGCGCGCGTGCTCGACTCCTATCTGCCCGCGGCGGTCGGCGAGAGCGAGCTGCGGGCGGCGATCGCCGAGCACATCGCCGCCGGCGTGACCCAGATAGGTCCGCTGATGAAGGCGCTCAAAGACCGTTTCGGCACGCAGCTCGACGGACGCGTCGCGAGCCAGATGGTCAAGGAAGCGCTCTCGCGGAAGTGAAAGGAGCGGGCGCGATACGCTGCCGGCTGAGTGCACGAAAATGGCGCAGAAAATCGAACCATTCGCGATAGCGATTTCCGACAAGGTGCTGACCGATCTGCGCGCGCGCCTCGAGCGCACGCGGCTGCCTGACGAAGTTCCGGGCGCGGCATGGGACTACGGAACGAACCTGGCCTACATGCGCGATCTGATCGAATACTGGCGCACCCGCTACGACTGGCGCGTGCACGAGCGCGCGCTCAATCGCTTCGCGCACTTCCGCGCCGTCGCCGGCGGCGAGGAGCTGCACTTCATCCATGAACCCGGACGCGGCCCGAATCCCAGGCCGCTCTTGCTGCTGCACGGATGGCCGGGCTCGGTGTACGAATTCATGGAGCTGATACCGCGGCTAACCGATCCGGCTGCGCATGGCGGCGATGCGCGCGATTCGTTCACCGTGGTCGCGCCCTCGCTGCCGGGTTACGGCTTCTCGGCGCGCCCGCGCACGCGCGCGATGAATATTCAGGCCATCGCGGACATCGTGTTCAAGCTGATGCGCGAGGTGCTCGGCTACGAGCGTTTCGGCGCACAGGGCGGCGACTGGGGCGCGGCGATTACCTCACGCCTGGGCGAGGTGTACCGGCGGCATCTCTACGGCATCCATATCAACATGGTCGCGGTGGGCGCGGCCGAGGGACGCCGGCCTGTGGAATTAGGCGATGCCGAGAAGGTCTTCCTCGGCGACCTCGAGCGCTTCCGGCGCGACGAGACCGGCTATCAGTGGATCCAGGGCACCAGGCCGCAGACGCTCGCCTACGCGCTCAACGATTCGCCGGCCGGGCTGGCCGCCTGGATCGTCGAGAAGTTCCGCGCCTGGAGCGATTGCCAGGGCGACGTCGAGCGCCGCTTCAGTAAGGACCAGTTACTGACCAACGTCACTATCTACTGGGTCAGCGAAACGATCAATTCCTCGACGCGCCTGTACTACGAAGCGCGGCACCACCCGTGGCGGCTCGCGCCCGACACGCGCATCGAAACGCCGACCGCGGTCGCGAATTTTCCGGGCGAGCTGATGCGTCCGCCACGGAGCTGGGCCGAGCGCGCGTACAACATCGTGCGCTGGACGGTGATGCCGTCGGGCGGTCATTTCGCGGCGATGGAAGAGCCGGCGCTGCTGGCGGACGATATCCGCGCGTTCTTCCGCGAAATGAGCTGAGTCAGGAAAGGCCTGGGCCGCGATGCATCCAGTGCGGGCGCATCAGGGAAAGGCGCCGGGATAGCCATACGACGGCGCTCCGCCGTAGGGGCTGTATGGCGTCCCGTACGGGCTGCCGTACGATCCGTATGGCGAGCCGTACGGATAGCCGTAGCTCGGCGGATAGCCATACCCGCCGCCCCCGATACCGATTCCGCCGCTTCCCATCCCCATCATGCCCATCATGCCGATGAGCGGGATGATCGCGCTCAAGCTGCTCGCGGCGGCCTGGTTCTGCTGCATGTATTGCTGCTGCTGCTGGGCCTGTTGCGCCTGGTCTTCATAGCTCTGCACGCCGCCCAGGTTGCCGTTCTCTGAGCCCACCGAGCCGGCGCTCGAAGCACTGCTCGATCCCGCCGAAGAACCGGAGCCGGCAGCAAGCTCTGGCCGCACCGCGATGCGATTGACTACCGGAACGTTCGCGTCATGCAGATAACGGCGGGCCTTGTCCGCGGCGTCCTGCTTGCCGAAATCAGTCGCGACAAAACCGTAGAGAATCACCTGCCGGTCGCCGCCGCTGTCGGTCAGTACCTGCGCGCCGACCAGGGGCAAGCGATGGCCCTGCAGATAGCTCGTGAGCGCATTGCTCTGCACGGCGTTGTTGGTGTAGCCCGGCGGCACCGCGCCGCCGTCGGGAGCATCCGCGGCCGCCGCTCCGCCGCTGGGTACGGGCTGTGAAGCCGACGGCGACAAACCGTAGCCGCTCGAAGCAGCGTAGCTGCCGGAGCCGAGGCTGGCGGAGGCGCCATTGGAGCTATACCGGCTGGTCGAAGAGAAACTGGTCGTCGGTGTGCCGGTGCCGAAGAACGATCCGCTCATCGAGGAGGAACCGGAGGACGGAACGGTCATGCACGCCGTCATCGCCATCGCACCGAAGCCGCATAAAACCATAGCCGCGATCCGCGCGATTCGATCCATATTAAAGATCATATGCCCGCGCATCGATTTGGCAAATAGGCAAACCAGCCGCGCCGCACGAGGCTTGCAAGGGGGGATGCAAAGTTGGTCGGTCGCGGCGCCCCGTGCTAGCTTCAACCGCACCGGCAGCCGCGGCCGATATTACCGATGTACAGAGATAAAAATCGTTCACGCGCTCTGGCGCACGCCATGCTGGGCGCGATACTCGCGGGCCTGCTTGCAGGATGCTCCACCGATCAGACGCCCACCAAGGTGATGGTCACGCCGATCGCAAGCGCGATGCTGCCGGCGAAACCGGCCGACTGCGACATGCCGGTGCTGATCCGCGATCCGTCCGTTCCCTACCAGCAGATCGCGATTGTCGAGGCGTGGGCGAATGTGGACGAAGATCCGGCCAGCGTGCTACCCGAGCTCAAGCGTCAGGCTTGCGCGACCGGCGCTCAGGCGCTGCTGATCGTCGACAATCGCAAGCAGGACATTCGCACCATGCTCTATGGCGTGACGCCCAATGCGACGGATATCAAGGTCACGTCGGAAAACAAGGATCCAAACCAGGCCGCGACCTACATCAGGATGATGCAGCATCATCCGCGCGTCGGCGAAGAGGGACACAGCGGCTTCTACATCGACGCGCTCGCGATCCAATACACCGGCGCCTCCGGCGCGGCGGCCGCGAGCAACCCGCCCGCGCCCTAACGCGGCACTTCGCCGGCCGGCGTGATGTTGAAGCGCACCAGCTCGACGCGGTCCATCTCGGGCCCGTCCGGGCCGCCTTCGAGCGAGACGGTCTTTATCAGGCCGACGTTGGGGGCGTACCAATCGAGGTAGGTGAGGCGGAGATGCTGCTTTTTCTGCGCGTACATTCCGCCTTCATAGGTCGCCTGGGTCTCGATCCTGATGCAGTGCCTGAAGCGGCCGGCGGGAGTTTCAATCTCGCGCGCTTCGGCGAAGGTGCGATGGCTCTGATTGATATTGAACGATCCCGAGAGATGCCCGTATGGGAAAATGACGTTGCTCCAGTTCAAATCGGGCGCGAGTTTGAGCGGCAGAAACTGCGCCTCCTCGGAGCGGCCCCACGACGGCGCCATGATCGTCTTCTGGTCGTAGTCCAGCGCCGAGAGCCGCGCGATGAAGCCGTCCTTGGCGTAATAGACCAGCGGACGCGTGCCTCCGCGCGCCATGCTGTACGACTCGTCCACGACCGATCCGGTCAGCTTGAGCGCCGGCACGTATTTTATGCCCACCACGCGGTCGGTTATCTGGTACTGCGTGCCCTGGCTCCTGGCCGTGATCTGATAAGTCCAGGTCGAGTTCGGGGTCAGCGGAAAGTAGTCGATGCCGTTGCCGAGGTTAGTGGACTTGCAGCCGGCGAGCGGCGTCAGGACCAGACAGCTCAAAGCGCCGATTGCGCCGATCAGCGTCAGGCCCGGGAATCGACTCGTCCGGTAATTTTTCCGGTAATTCATCGCAGGCCCGCCTCCCTGCAAAAATGGTGTCACGGCTCTGCTCACTGAAGCCTGCACGCAAGCTTCGGTCGCAACTTTCCCGCACGCTGCGCGGGCTGAGCGTACATAAAGGTACAAAGGCTTAGCAAGCCGTCTGACGTACCCGGTGGCGGCATGAGAGGCGCGGCTGGACACTCTCGCGCAGCGCGCAGTAGAGATGGCCGGTAGAGATCGCGAAGAGGAGAGCCGCGCACGCGCCAGTAAGCTTCTGCCAAGTCCACAAGGAGCCAGGACCATGGGCAAGAACGTCAGCGTCTGCCTCACGTTCGATTTCGACGCCATTTCGGTATGGATCGGCAACTTTCACGCCAGCTCGCCGAGCGCCATATCGCGCGGCGAATTCGGCGTGGTCGGCGCACGCCGGCTGCTCGCGATGCTGCGCGAGTGGCACATCCCCTCGACCTGGTTCATCCCCGGACATACCGCGGACACCTATCCGGAAGCGGTCAAACAAATTGCCGCCGCAGGCCACGAGATCGCGCATCACGGGTACCGCCACGAGCGTCTCGGATCACCCGAGGAAGAGATTCGCGACTTCGACATGGCGATCGCCTCGCTCAAGCGCATCACCGGCGAAACCCCGGTCGGCTATCGGTCGCCGGCCGCGGGACTCACGCCGCGCACGCTCGAGCTGCTGGTCGGGCACGAGATGCTCTACGACAGCAGCATGATGGGCGACGACTTTACGCCTTACTACTGCCGCGTCGGCGACCGGGCGCCCAAGGACAGCGCGTTCGTGTTCGGCCGCCCCACCGGGGTGGTCGAGCTTCCATTCACCTGGGGACTCGACGACTTCATCGTCTTCGAGCACGTGTGGACGCGCAACGGCATCAACCCCGGCGTCGCATCGCCGTCGCGCATCTACGAGGTCTGGTCGGGCGATTTCGATTACCTCTATGACCGGCTCGGCGAAGGCGTCTACATCCTGACGATGCATCCGCAGTGTATCGGCCGCGGTCATCGGCTCCTGATGCTCGAGCGGCTGATCAATCACATTCGGAGCCGTGACGGGGTGCGTTTCAAGACGATGCGCGACGTGGCCGAGGAATATCGGCGATCGCATCCGCCGCACTCCGCGACCGCTCGCTAGATGCCTTGCGCTCGCTGGGCGAGCCGGATCTGAGGATTGGATTCGAGCTACTTTGGCCGGCGCGATTTTTCTCCGACGGCGAGGTGAAGTTCGGCGACCGGGTTCGGCCCTGCGGTCCAGCTCGTATTGCGCTTGAACACTTCCATGTCGTGGCCGGGGACGACGCGCGGCAGCTTATCGCCGATGATCCCGCTCATCCGCTCGAATACCTTCATCACGTTCCACGGATTGCCCTGGATGTAACCCGGCGGCCACATCTTCTCGAGGTTCGCGTACCAGTAGACGCAATCGCCCGCCACGATATGCGGGCCCGCGGGCGTTTCGATCTCGACCCATTGCGAGCCGAAGGTATGCGATTGCGAGGCCAGCCGGCAGGTCACACCGGGTGCGACTTCGCGATCGCCGTCGAGCAGCGTCACGCGGCCGGCGGCTATCGCCTCGTCAAAGCGATCGAAGTTCTCCCAGTTGATCGAGGACAGCGCCCATGACCCCGGCCCGGCGGTCTTGATCAACTCACCCCGACGCAGCCGCGTCCATCCCTCGTACTCTTCGCGCTGTACGTACACTTTCGCCTTGGGAAAGCTGATCACGTTTCCGGCGTGATCCGCATGCATGTGTGTGAGGATGACAGTGTCCACGTCCTCCGGACGGAACCCGATTTTGCCCAGGACGACCGGCGGCCATTCGATCTCGGTAAACATGCCGGAGAGTTTTTCTTCGGCCGAAGCGAAACCGCTCTCGCCAAAGCCGGTGTCGATCGCGATCACGCGACGGTCCTTCGTTCCGGGGGCGGATACCACCAGCGTGTAGAGCATCGGGATTTCGAATGTCCCGGTGTTGCTGGCGATGGGCGAGCCACCCATGAAGTCGCCCGAGACCTTGGTGCGCGCGTAACACAGGACCCAGATTGAGTAATCAGCGGCCATCGCAGTCGCTCCCCCGCCGGCTTCCGACCGTGCTTAACCGAATTCCGTGTACTTGAAGTGATGCTTTAGGTTACAAACTCGACCACCGCAGCGCCGCTGCCCCATATTGAGCCATAGCCGAGCACCTTGCCCCGCACGCGGGACGGGCCAAGCGCACCCATCATCCAGTAATAGCTCTTGAATTGCATGTCGGCGCCGGTTTTGGCGGCGTAATCGGGAACGAGGTCCATCGCCTCGACACACTTACCCGAGGCCATCAGGTCGAGCAACTTGCGGTTTTCTAGATCATCGGCGTCGCTGACGATACGGTCTTCGTCGTCGCTGATCTCGCGGGTGAAGTAATGCCCCGAAAGGCCGGTGGACGCGACCATCACGGCGCGCCGCCCCAGCGCGCGCACCGCATCGGCCGCGGCCTTGCCCAGCTTCAATTCCTCCTCCCGTCCCGCGTAGATGTTGCACGAGATGCACACCACCGGGATCTCGTTTTTCGGATCGAGAAAATTGAGCGCCACCAGCGTTCCGGTGTCCACCGGAAAGCCCTCGTAATCCACCGGGCGGACCTGCAACCCGGCGGCGATGCCGAGATCGATGGTTTTTTGGGCCAGTTCGAGGTCGGTGCGGAAGCTGTAGGGCAGATCGCCGAGGTCGTACCAGTTTTCGTCCACGTGCAGGCCCATCGGGTTGGGCCGCGCCTGCACCAGGTGACCGAGCACCGATACCCATTGCGTGCTGAAAATCACCAGCGCATCAGGCCGCGCCTCCTGCACGTTCGCCCCGGCGACGCGGCACGCCTCACGCAGCTCGCGGCGGCTCGCCGTCTCGCGCGGCAGCATCACGTGAGGCATCCCCGGGATGATGTATCCCTTCAGGATTTGCCCCTCAGGCATGAGCTTGGGCTCCTGCGCCGATACTCTGCGCGCTTAGGTCCCATTCCACTACCGCGTTGCCGGTGGCAATCACGCTCCAGTAGCCATGTACGCGCGCAGGGATTTTGGGAAAGCCCATCGCCGCCAGCATCCAGAACAGTCCGCCCGATTTCACCTCGGCGCCGGTTTTTTCGATGAATTCCGGCAGTACCGCCAGCAACTCGTCCATCCGGCCCTCGCGCATCAAGGTCAGGACGCGCATGTCCCACAGGTAATTCGCGTGGCTGAAGACGTGCTCCTTGCTCATATCCTCGGGCAGATTCGGGTCGGGCTCGCGATCGAAATGGAAGTGCGAGAGCGTGTTGCTCGCGGCCAGCACGGCGCGCCGGCCGGTCTTCTCGATGGCGCGGCGCGTCGCCCGTCCGAGCTTGTACATCTCCTCGATCCCGACGCCCAGCGAAAAATAGTAGGGCGAGTTGTTCGCGGAGAGACTCAGGATCGGAATGTCCCATCCCGGGTTGAGCATGTGCGAGGTGACGATCGTTCCGTAGTCGAGACGAAAGTTGGGATTGGTCATCTTGCGCGCGATCAGGCCCTCAGCGCGCGCCTCGTCATACACCGCGTCGGCCAGCTCGATATCGATCGCGGTGTCGAACTGATAGCGGAAGAGATGCGGGAATATCGGATCGACGGAGAGGCCTTTGAGCCGCGGCACGCGAGTGACGTGATGACCCACCAGCGTCATCCAGTGGGGCGTGTGCACGACAATCACGTCGGGCTTGAGTTGCTTGATCTTCTCGCGGCAATTGTCATACGCCCAGCGCAGAACTTCCCATCCGCCGCTGGAACGCGGTACGTTCTGCGGCGGGTTCTCGCCGTAAACCAGATGCGGGGGATGCGGAGCGATAAAGCCGCAGACGATCGATCCTTTGCCAGCCATTGCGGGGCGTCCTCCGAATCGGTTTTTGCGCCGAGTGACGCGATCTGAATGGGCGCCTTCGGCAGGCGCCGAGTCTACTCCCAGGCAAGCGATTCGGGAAACGCCGCGGCAGTGCCGCCGGACTGAGCCGCGGGACCGATTAGTAAATCACCTTCGCTTCGACCAGTGCGGCAATCTCCTCGCGCGAGAGCCCGAGTATGCCGTTGAAGACCTCGAAATTGTGCTGTCCCAGGTCGGGCGGCGGATTGTAGTTGAATTGCGGGACGGCGCTGAGCTTCGCCGGAATGCCCGGCAGCACTCGCTTTCCCACCGAGCGATGCTCCAGCTCCCACCAATAGCCCCATTGCCAAAGATGACGGTCCTGATGAATCTCGACGCTGTCGAGCACCGGACCGGCGGGCACGCCCGCGCGCTGCAGGCGCTCGGCCAGTTCGATATGCGGATAGCCGCGCGTCCACTCGCCAAGCAGCGCATCGAGTGCATCGCTGTTGTGCCACCGCGAGCGCTGATCGGCGAACCGCACGTCGCGCGTCCAGTCCGGATTGCCCATAAACTCGCAGAGCGCGCGCCACTGCGCGTCGTCGCCAACCGCGATCGCAATCCACTTGTCGTCGCCGGCGCACGGGTAGGTGTTATGCGGAGCCATCACGTCGTCCCGGTTTGCCCATTGCCGGCGATCGCGCCCGTTCATGAAGTAATCCATGTACCATTCGGGCGTCTCGCCGATCACGGTCTCGCCCATGCTCGCGTCGAGCCATTGTCCCTCGCCGGTGCGATCGCGATGGCGCAAGGCGGCGAGCAAATGAAACACGACCGCGGTCCCGATCGCATAGTCGGGCCATGTGCCGCCCGTATGGCGCGGTGCGCCGCCGGGATAGCCCTGCGCGTCGAAAGTGCCGACGAACGAACATGCCATCGGCCCCCATCCCACCCAGTTGGCCGGGTCGAGCCCGGTCTTTCCCAGCAGCGAGACGGAAATCACGATGATGTCGCGCTTGACCGCGCGCAGTTCGTCGTAGCTGAGGCCGAGCCGGCGCGAGAGCGGCGCCGGATAACATTCGAGCACGAAGTCACTGCGCTTGACGAGTTCGTAAACCAGTTCGCGGCCGCGCTCGGTCTTGATATTGAGGTTGATCGATTTCTTGCCGTAATTCAGCGTGTGATAGCAGCCGTTGTCGTTCACGCCCGAAAATCCGGCCGCCATGAACGCCGGATTGAGCCGCGAAAAGTCCAGGTACATCTGCGATTCGATCTTGATCACTTCGGCGCCCATCGCCGCGAGCCACAAGCCAATTTGCGGCCCGTTGATGATCCAACTGAAGTCGGTGACCCGGATTCCTTCGAGCGGCAAAGGTCCCATCGTCGCTACCTCGCTCAGATCGCGCCCGCGCCGCGCAAGCGCGCGACCTGCTCGCGCGAATAGCCGAAGCGTCCGCAGAGGATCTCATCGGTATGCTCGCCCAGCATCGGCGCGCGCCGCGCGCGCGGCGGGGTCGCGCTCATGTGGACCAGCGGACCCGGATAGCGAAAGCGGCCGGCGATCGGATGGTCGATTTCCGCGAACGCGTCGCGTGCGCGCAGATGCGGATGCTCGGCGGCTTGCGCCACGGTCAGCACCGGACCGATGGGCAGGCCTATTTTCTGGCCCTCGCGCACCAGCCAATCCATGTCGTACTTGAGCAATTCCTGCTGGATGAGCGGACGCACGACATCGTCGTATTCGGCTCGCGCGGCGGTGTTCTTGAACAGGTCGGCTTCGAGGGCGTCCGGATGGCCCAGCAGTTCCTTGAGCGCCTCGAAATGCGAATCCACGACCCAGAGCACATAGACGTACCCGTCGCGGCATCGCGAGGGTTCGAGCCCCGCCTTGGCGTTTGCGCGCAACCGGCTGTAAGGCATCCCGGCGTAGCTGTAAACGGTCATCTCGATCTTCGCCGTGTTGACCACGGACTGCCAGCAGGCGACGTCCACCCATTGGCCGACGCCGGTCGCCTCGCGATGCCTGAGCGCCATCATGGTCGCGGCGGCGGCAGTGGTCGCACCCATCATGTCCGCCTGCCGGCCCGGAGCGCGCAGCGGGTTCTCCCTCGCCGAGTCGTTTATCAGGGTTGGAGTGTTGTAACCGGTCAGGCTCATCGCCCATTCGATCAGGTCCGAGGCTTTCCATCCGGCATACGGGCCGCATTGTCCGAAGGGAGTGATCGAGGTTACGACCAGGCGTGGATTGAGCGCGCGCAAAACTTCGTAGCCGAGCCCCAATTCCGCGAGATGGCCGGGCGGATGGTTTTCGATCAGGACGTCGGCGTCGCGGACGAGAAGTTTGAATATCTCCGCGCCTTGCGCCGTCGCCGGATCCAGCGTCACGCTTCGCTTGCTGGTGTTGAGGTATAGGAACAGTCCGCTTTTCTCGGGATGCGGCCGGTCGGCGGGAAAAGGTGGATGGGCGCGCGCCTCATCGCCTCTGCCCGGATGCTCGAGCTTGATGACCTCCGCGCCCATGTCGGCGAACAGCTTGCCGCACATCGGGCCGGACACCATCTCGGCGTATTCAACGATCTTCAGATCATCGAGAGCTGCACGCGCCACCTGCGTCGTCTCCGGGTTGGCGTTCAGCTTCCGCCGAGCCTCGCCACAGTCGGCGGAACCTCACTCCTGCATAGCGCAAATCGTGCGATTACGCCTAGCCGCACGATCGCCGGCTGCACTTATCATTTCACTTGTCATTCACTTGTCATGGCGCGGCCGATGCCGATACATAAACCACGGGTCGCCAAGTTCGTAAATCCCACGTTGGAGCAGGTCCATGCCGGCATTGCTGTTCGAGATCCACGATCGTATCGCCTACCTGACCATCAATCGGCCCGAAGTCCATAACGCGATGAACCCCGAGGTCGTGGTGCGCCTGGCCGAGGCCTGGCAGCGCGTGGCGGAAGACGACGATGTGCGCGCGGCGATCATCACCGGTGCGGGCGACAAGGCGTTTTCCGCCGGCGCCGATCTCGCGCGCATGATCCCCTTGATGACCGGCGCGCGGCAGCCCGAAGACGAGTGGGACCACAAGATCAAGGAGAATCCCAAGCTCGGCGCGATCGCGATGCTGCGCGGATGGAGCCTGTATAAGCCGGTCATCGCCGCGGTCAACGGATTCTGCATCGCGGGAGGTCTCGAGCTGATGCAGGCGACCGACCTGCGCGTCGCCGCGGAATCGGCCAGCTTCGCCCTGCAGGAGGTGAAGTGGGCAATTATTCCGGCGGCCGGCTCGTTGGTGCGGCTGGTGCGCCAGATGCCGTATTGCAAGGCGATGGAGATTCTGCTGACGGGGAATCGCATCAGCGCTGCGGAAGCGTGGCGGCTCGGGCTCATCAATTACGTCGAACCGCGCGAGCAAGTGATGGCCCGAGCCGAGGAACTCGCCCGCACTATCGCGGAGAACGGACCGCTTGCGGTGCGCGCGATCAAAGAGACGGTCGAGAAATGCTCCGGGTTGCCCTTCGATGCGGCTTTCAAGATCGAGAACGAGGCGCAGCGCGTCATCCGCAAAACCGAGGACGCGCGCGAAGGCCCGCGCGCCTTCATGGAGAAACGCAAGCCCAACTACAAGGGACGATGAGCAATCGCGTGGCCGGACGAATCGGCTGGTCAAGCCCCGCCGGCCGCACGCTCGCTCTCTGACGCTGCCTCGCCCGGCCGATTCGCATCCGGCCTCGACGGCGGTTCCTGCGGCAGGGGCTCTCCGCTCAGGCGATGCGAGATGCGCTCGACCACCACGAAGAGCACCGGCACCAGGAAGATTGCGAAGGCGCTCGAGAACACCATGCCGATGATGGTGACCGTGCCAATCAAGCGTCGCGCGACGGCGCCGGCGCCCAGCGCCGACCATAGCGGCATCAGCCCGAAGATGAATGCAAAGGAAGTCATCAGGATCGGACGCAGGCGCTGGCGCGCGCCGTCGAGCGCGGCGCTGACCAATGCCTGGCCCTGCTCGAGTTCGCCCTTGGCAAATTCGACGATCAGAATGGCATTCTTGGCCGAGAGCCCGATCAGCATGATCAGACCGATCTGCGCATAGATGTCGTTATCGTAGCTCCGCACCAGCAAGCCGAAGAACGCGCCGCACACCGCCACCGGCACGCTCAGCAACACGCTGAACGGAAGCGACCAGCTCTCATAGAGCGCCGCCAGGATCAGGAAGACGAGGATGAGCGAGAGCGCGAATACGCCCCCGCCGCCGCCCGCGACCGATTGCTGGTACGAAATTCCGTTCCAGGCGAAGCCCATGTCGCGCGGCAGGACCTCGTCGGCGACCGCCGCTACCGCATCCATGGCGTCGCCGGTGCTGTAGCCGGGAGCGGGCGCGGCAAAGATCTCGATGCTCCGGTATTCATTGAAGCGGGTGGTGTACTCGGGCCCGAACGCGCGCTGCATGTTTACCAGCGTGGACAGCGGAACCATCGCTCCCGTGTTGTTGCGCACGTAGAACTGTCCGACGTCGGTCGCCCGGGTGCGATACTGGGGCTCGGCCTCGACGAATACCTTCCACACCCGCCCGAAGCGATTGAACTGGTTCACGTAATAGCCGCCGAGCAGCGTCTGCAGCGCGCGATAAACCTCCTTGATCGAAACCCCGAGCTTGAACACCTTGTCCTTGTCCACGGCCGCGAACATCTGCGGCACCGAGGGACTGAAGGTGAAGCGCATGCCGGCGAACTCCGGCCGCTTGCGCGCGACGGCGAGGAACTTCTGCAGGTTCTGCCACAGATAGCTGACGTCATGACCGCCGCGGTCCTGGATAAAGAAGTCCAATCCGCTCGCCTGCCCGATTCCCGGTATTGCCGGCGGCAGAAATGCAAACACCTGCGCGTCGAGAAGCTGCGTAACCTTGCGATTAACCGAGCCAACGATCGCCGACGCCTGCAGGGCCTGCGTCGCGCGATCCGGATAGGGGTCGAGCAGACAGAAGTAAACCGCGTTGCGCGGGCTGCTCGTCTGCGACAGCACGCTGTAGCCGGCGATCCCGTTGGAGTAGCGCACGCCCGGCTCATGCTTGAGGATGCCGTCGATCTTGTGCATTACCGCGACCGTGCGCTGGAGCGACGCGCCCTCGGGCAATTCCACGTTGATGATGAAGTACCCCTGGTCTTCGTCCGGCAGGAACGATCGCGAGAGCGACTTGCCGATCCCGCCGGCCACCAGAATGAATCCGAGCAGGATCAGGAGGCCCAGTACGAACTTGCGAATCAGCAGTCCGGAAAGCCTCACGTAGCCGCTGGTCGCGCGCTCGAACGCCGCGTTGAAGAGACCGAAAAATCGCGCAAGCGGTCCGCGACCCGGCCTCGCGCTCCTCGGCCGCAACAGCATCGCACCCAGCGCGGGACTCAGCGTCAGCGCATTGAACGCCGAGATGATCACGGAAAAGGCGATGGTCAATGCGAACTGCCGATAGAGCGAACCCGTGATACCGGCCATGAAAGCGGAAGGGATGAACACGGCCGAGAGTACCAGTGCGATTCCGACCAGCGCTCCGCCGACCTCGTTCATCGCCTCGAGCGCTGCATCGCGCGGCGATCGCCCTTGCTCGATCTTCGCGCTGATCGCCTCGACCACCACGATCGCGTCGTCGACCACCAAGCCGACCGCCAGCACCAGGCCGAGCAGCGACAGCGTGTTGACCGAAAATCCTACCGCGGGAAAAAACATGAAGGCGCCGACCAGCGACACCGGAATGGTCAGGATCGGGATCAGCGTGGCGCGCCAGCTCTGCAGAAAGATGAAAACCACCAGCACCACCAGGCCGATCGCCTCGAGCAGCGTCTTGACGATCTCCCATGCACCCTCGGTCACCGGCACCGTCGTATCCAGCGTCACGGCCACCTTCATATCGGGCGGAAAATGCTTCGCCAGCTCGGCCATTCTGGCCTTGGCGCGGTTGGCCGCTTCCAGCGCATTGGAGCCGGGATTCTGAAACAGCAGCAGGAGCGAGCTGGGGACGCCGTTCATGTATGCCTGCTGAGAGTAATTTTCGGCGCCGAGCTGGATACGCGCAACGTCCTTGAGACGCACCAGCGAACCGTCGGGATTGGCGCGCAGGACGATGTCGCCGAACTGCTCGGCGGTCATCAGGCGTCCCTGGGCGCGCACCGGGAACGTGAGCTGCTGTCCCGGCGGCGCCGGCTCGCCGCCGATCGTCCCCGACGGATTGACCACGTTCTGCGCCGAGATCGCGTTGGCGATATCGTTGACGGTGAGCTGAAGCTTGGCCAGCGAATCGGGCGCAACCCACACGCGCATTGCATAGTTCGACGCGCCGAACGTCTTCACCTGGCCGATGCCCGGAATGCGCGCCAGCTCGTCCACGATGTTGATCGCGGTGTAATTCGCAAGGAACGTCTGATCCCAGGTCCGGTGCGGAGAGGTGATGGCGAAAACCAGTAGCGGCAGCCCGACGGTCTGCTGCGTGGTGAGCCCGTAATTGCTCACCTCGGCGGGCAGGCTGGAGAGCGCCTGGGCCAGCCGATTTTGCACCTGCACCTGGTCGAGATCGACATCAGTGCCGACGTCGAAATTGGCCTGCAGGGTCATCGTGCCGTCTTCGCCGTTGGTTGACTGCATGTAGATCATGTTCTTGGCGCCGTTGACCTGCTCTTCGATCGGCGTAGCTACCGACTGCTCCACCGTGAGCGCATCGGCGCCGGTATAAACCGCCGTGGTCTGGATCTTGGGCGGCACGATATTGGGAAACTGTGCGACCGGCAGCCGCAGCACCATCACCGCGCCCGCGATCACAAAAAATATGGCGATAACCATCGCCACGATCGGGCGATTAATGAAGAACTTCGACATGGCGGTCAGCCCTGATGCGGCGTCGGAGTTGCGGATGCCGGGATCTGCTCAGCCGGCTGCGCCGGCGTGGCCGGTGCCGGCTCGGGACTCACTTCCATCCCGTCGGACACCTTCTGCAGACCCTCCGTAATCACGCGCTCGCCCGGTTGCACGCCCTCGTCGATGATTCGGAGGTCACCGGCCTGCTTGCCGATTTTGACCGCGCGCAGGCTTACCCGGTTGTCTTCGCCGACGACGGCGACCTGGTACTGCCCCTGAGTTTCAAGCACGGCCGATTGCGGAACCAGCAGCGCGTTACGGCGCAGGTCGGTGGCAGCACGGATCTTCGCGTACAAGCCGGGCCGCAGAATATTGCCGGGATTGGGAAACAGCCCCTGGATTAAAATCGTGCCGGTCTGCACGTTGACCTGCCGATTGGCAACGTAAAAGTGCCCCGGATATTTATAGGTCTTGCCATTGGCCAGGATCATCTGCAGGTCCGGCTCGTCCTTCGCCCGCCCGGTTTCCTGGTGCTGTTTGATCTTGTCGGCGAAATGCAGGTACTCGCGCTCGCTTATCGGGAACTGCACTTTGATCGGATCAAGCTGCGAAACCGTGGTCAGCAGCGAGGTCGGCGACACCAGGTCGCCAACCTGAGCCTTCGCTATTCCCGCGATGCCATCCACCGGCGACATCACCTGCGTCCACTGCAGATTGAGTCTGGCATTTTCGACCGCAGCCTGGTCGGCTTTGACCTGCGCCGCGCTCGCATGCGTGGTCTGCGTCTGATTGTCGAAATCCTGCCGCGAGATAACCGCCTGCTTGTACAGAACCGTGTAGCGCGTGAGATTCAGTTGATTCTGTTTGAACTGCGCCTGCGCCTGCGCAAGGTCGCCGAGCGCCTGGTCGAGGGCCGCCTGGTACTGGCGCGGATCGATCTGAAAGAGCAGCTCGCCCGCACGAACCGCGTCGCCGTCCTGGTAATTCTGTTTGAGGACGTAGCCGGAGATCTTCGGATAGATGTCAGCATTGATGTAGCCTAGCGTGGTGCCGACCCATTCCGAGTAGAGCGGGACGTCGCGCTGAACGACCTGCGCGACCACGACTTTTCGCGGTGGCGTGACAGCGACCGGAGCCGCCGTCTTCCTACAGGCCGAAGCTCCGAGGAGCAGCGCGGTTGTCATCATGAGCGCCGCCACGCCGCGTAATCGCGCGTGCGCCGGCGCTCTCAGGCGAGGTGCCATAGGATTACCAGCTATTCTGTTCTTGCAATTGTCCTTAAGCGAAACGCAAGTGAATCACTTTCTTCGAGGAGCCCGAGAGCGTTGCTGAACTCGCGTCTCGAACGCATCTGATGATAGTAAAGATCGCGGAGGAATTGCGAATGCCACTCAAGCTCAAAAAAGGCGTCAAGGAACTTTGCGCCGAGGCCGAGAAGGAGATTCAAACCATCACGCCGCAGGAAGCAATCAAACTCAAGGATGACCCGTCGGTAGTGCTGGTCGATCTGCGCGACATCCGCGAACTCCAGCGCGAGGGCCGCGTGCCGGGCGCATTCCATGCCCCGCGCGGGATGCTCGAATTTTGGGTCGATCCCGAGAGCCCCTATTACAAGGATGTTTTCGGATCCGGCAAGCGCTTCGTCTTCTTCTGCGCGGGCGGATTGCGCTCGGCGCTGGCTGCGCAGGCCGTTCAGCGGATGGGGCTCGAGCCCGTATGCCACATCCGCGGCGGATTTCACGCATGGAAGGAGAACGGCGGACCGGTCGAGCCGATGCCGGAGAAGAAGTGAAGGATGTAAATCCGCTCGCGATCACGCGCGGTGCGATCAAGATTTCATTTCGGCAGCCCGGCGTGATATTGAATGTTGGGCTTTGAACGAAAGATCGACCGGATCAGGTCCGCTGTCCGGGTTGGGCGCAAGGTAAACTCGAAATGGCAAGTCCGACGAACTGGCTCATCTTCTACTGCATTTTTGCGGGAGCGATCGGAGTGTTCGCGCTGTTCGTGATTCGCGCCGCGAACCGGCAGAACAAAGAGGGTGGGATCAACGGTCTGTGATTTCCGCTCGCGCGGAGAATGATTCGTAGCCGCCATTGTGGCGGCATTCCAGCCGATTTCTACGCCGGCGCGCGATCGAGATTGCGCCGCAGAAGATCGATCATCCGATGAGCGATCGTCGCAGGGGAATCGCCGCCTGGGTGATACCAGACGTGTGACCAGTTGAGCGCGCCCATCAGCAGCAGGCGCAGATAGCGCCGGTCGGCGGCATCCGGCAGCTCGAGCGCGTCGATCAATTGGCGGAAGCGAGCCTCGTGCTGGTCGCGCAGTTCGAGCAGGCGTTGTGCAACCTTGCCGCCCTCGGGCGGCAGCACGCGGATCATCACCTGCGTGTAATCACTGAGCTCGAGCATCGCTTCCAGATGCGCGGCGCATCCGGCCTCCAATCGCTCCCAGGCCGGACGTGGTTCTGCAACCGCCCGATCCACGCGCTCGGCGATATGGCGCAGGCCCTCTTCATACACCGCCAGCAGCATCTCTTCCTTGGAAGGAAAGTGGTAGTAGATCGAGCCCGACAGCATCCCGACCTCGCGCGCGATATCACGCATCGAGGTGACATGATAGCCGCGCTCGCGAAACAACCGCGCGGCGGCGTCGAGTAGCTGCTGACGGCGATTGTCCTGTCGCGGCGCGCGGTTGAGCGAGCCCGCCGGAGTCGAAGCGCTCATTAATCCGCGATTATAGCGAACTCCGCCACCGCTTGCTGAGCCGCCGGTGGAAAATCGCGCCGGCGCTCCCAGGGCGAGGTCCGCTTCGCCGGCCGCTTCATCCCGCGGCCGCCGCGCTCTGATTGTAGCTGCGGCCGTCGGCATTCGGGTCGAATCCGAGGTCGCTCAGGTGCGACTTGATGCGATCGTTCAGCAGGCCGACCTTGTCCATGTTGGCGACGACCTGCTGATGCATGTCGCGGCGGAAGATCTGGCGGAACAGGGTTTGCTCCGTGCCCTTGGCCATCTCTGTGCGGTAGCGTGCGATTCCGTCGATCTCGGACTTGTTGAAGCCGACGGCTTCGTAGGCAACGCGTGGGAACTGGCCGCTCATCACCAGGCGCAGCGCTTCCTTGGTGAAGTCCTCGACCTCGCTGCGCTCGGCGGGGCTTAGCTGCTCGATCTGCTCGGGCAGGCTCAGCACAGAGAATCCCATGTGCCGCGACTCGTCGCTCAGAATCCTGCGGCAGATGATGCTCAGCAGCGGGTCCTGCGCGGTCTCGGCGAGCATGCGGAAGAGCGACACGGCTAGCGTCTCGGCCACGAGCTGCAGACCCACGGTCTTGACGTACCATTTGCTGCTTCCGATGAGCTGATCGAACAACGACTTGAGGTTGTTGCTCACGGGATAGAACTTGCCGCCGAGCTTTTCCTTGATATAGCGCGCGAGCACTTCGGCATGCCGCGCTTCATCGACGACCTGGGTGGTCATGAAGAATTTCGAGTCGGTCGTCGGCACCATCTCGACCAACTGGCTGCACGCAATCATCGCGCCGGCCTCGCCGTGCAGAAGCTGCGACAGACGCCAGGCGGAAAATTCGACGTTGAGTTCGCGCCGGCCCTTGTCGTCGAGCTTGTCCCAGTACTCGCTGCCGTAGGCGTCGATCAGTCCGTCGTTGAAAACTCCGCGGTCGAGATCGACCGGCGTGCTCCAATCGATATCCTTGGAGACATTCCATTGGTCGCGCTTGGCGTTCTCGTAAAGCCGCCGCATGTCCGGGGCGTAAACTTCATAATCGCGCTGATAAATCACGTCGATCGAAGTCGGAATGGCGTGCCAGGTGTGATTCGAATTGGGCTGAGACATGGGAGGCTCCTTTGGAAATCTCCTTGGCGGCTAAAGCAAGCGCTTGCTTGGTCAACTATTAGGACGGTACGCCCTTCCTGTCAATACCCGCGATCTTCCTCTCACGCCATATCCCGCGGCAGCAATGGCCAATCGGCTCTCCCCGTGGTATCTCTGCCGAATTCCGGGTCAGAGTGCGACCGTTTTTCAATCCCGCGCAATGCGGCCGGTCGGCTTTGGCCGCTGCATGGCCCGGAAAAACGGAAATTTCGATGGCGGAACAAGGAGCGCAGACATGAGTTATCTGCCGGAATGGGCAAAAGACAAGAGCATCCAGAAGATGGCGGAGTTGCAGCCGGAGGTGTTCAAGAAATTCGTCGAGTTCGAAAAGGCGGTTTACGAAGAAGGAACGCTTTCGACGAAATTCAAGGAGTTGATGGCGGTGGGTATAACCCACGTCACGCAATGCGACGCGTGCATCGCCTACCACACGAACAAAGCCAAAGCCGCGGGCGCCAGCGACCAGGAGATCGTCGAGGCGGTTTTTGTCGCGATGGAACTGTTGGCGGGCTCGGCGATCGGTCACTTTGCGACTTCGGCCCGGGCGATGCAGCATCACCACTCCTGAGCATCGCGGTCCCCGGTCGGAACCCGAACGGAGGGTGCGGCGCCGCTCTGCCCGCGGCGCCGCGCCTTGTTTTGCCGATGATTATCTTCCGCTGAATTTCGCCTCGCGCCGCTCGAGGAACGCGGATAGTCCTTCGCGGCGATCGTCGGTTGCATAAAGCAGACCCATCGCCTGGCGCTCGGCCTCGATTCCGGTCTTGAGACTCCCGTTTTGCGCGATATCCACCAGCAGTTTGGCGCAGCGAAGTCCCACCGCCGGAAGTTTCAGCAGCTTGCGCGCCAGCTGCACGGCGACTTCGAGCGCCTGACCGGCCGGCGCGATCTCATTGACCAGCCCGTGATGGAACGCCTGCTGCGCGCTCAGCGGGTCGCCGGTGTAGATCATCTGTTTGGCTATCGCCGTGGGCACCATCCGCGGCAGCCGCTGCGTCCCGCCGGCGCCGGGCAGCAGTCCGATTTTGATTTCGGGAACGCCGATTCCCGCGTTTTCAGCCATCACACGGAAGTCGCAACAGAGCGCCAGTTCACATCCGCCGCCATACGCGATTCCATTGATTGCCGCGATCGCCGGGCGGTCGAGATCCTCGATCGCGTTGAATGCGGTCTGCACGCTCTCGATGAAGCTCATGAAGTCGGCCGGTCCGCCGACCTTGGACAGCGCCGCGATATCGGCGCCGGCGCAGAACGCGCGTCCGTTGCCGGTGAATATCACGATCCGCGCGCCCGGGTCGGCGCGCACGTCGTTCGCGAGCTTGCGGAAGTCGGCGATCATCTCGGGATTGATCGCGTTGAGCTTGTTCGCCCGATTGAGCCGCACGATTGCGATGCCGTCGGCACATTCGTATTGCAGCGTCTGGTACATCGTCTCTCCTGCTTTCGCTTCACCCATGTTTCAGACCATCGTCAGCCCGCCGCTTACCGATAGCGCCTGTCCGGTGATGTAGGACGCGTCGTCGGAAGCGAGAAATGCGACCGCCGCGGCGATATCGGCGGGTTCGCCCAGCCGGCGCATCGGCACCGCGCGCCGCAGCGCCTCGTGCAGCTTGGGATTGTGCGCGGCGAGCTCGGCCAGCATCGGCGTGTTCGTCGGACCGGGACAGACGCAGTTGACGGTGATCCCATTGCGCGCCATCTCGCGCGCAAGCGTCTTGCTGAACGCGATCACCCCGCCCTTGGCGCCCGAATAGACCGCCTCGCCGCTCGAGCCGACGCGGCCCGCATCCGAGCTTATCGATACGATTCGCCCGCCGCCGCGCGCGACCATCGTGTCGAGCACGGCGCGGCAGCAATTGATCGGCCCGCGCAGATCGATCGCCAGCACCTTGTCCCAAACTTCCTCGGTGTTGTTGAGGAATGGCTCCGCCTTATCCCACCCGGCGTTGTTGACCAGGATATCGATCGGCCCGAGCCGCCGTTCAGCGTCGGCCACCGCGGTGCGCACGCTCGCGAGTTTGGCGACGTCGATCGCGACGCCGATTGCGCCGCCGCCGATCTCCTTCGCCGCGGCCTCGGCCTGAGCGAGATCGAGGTCGGCGACCGCGACCTTGCTTCCTTCCTCGCGCAGGCGCTGCGCAATCCCTTTGCCGATCCCGCGCGCCGCGCCGGTGATAAACGCGACCTTACCGGTTAATCCGCGCATCTGATGTTCCCTCCAGGCAGGTATCGCCGATCGCGCTCGCGATTATAGTCCGCTTGCATCCGCAATTAGAAAGCCCCGCGCGCATCCGGTCGTCGCACATCGGCGTCAGCTCACTGTGCGGGCGCGACAAACTCTGCTAGGAGAAGGGCAGATGGCGCGCCGGCCGAGATTGCGCGCCGAGCCGAACCCGCGCGGAGGCAGCACAATGAGAGCGATCGACGGTGACAGCCATTTCATGGAACCGATGGATCTGTTCGAGCGCTACATCGATCCCGCCTTTCGCGATCGCACGGTAAAGATGATCCGCGACGCGGAGACCGGCAAGGCGACGATGCTCGCCGACAACAAGCCGCTCAAGCTGCGCGACGTCGATCAGATCATGGGCCTCCTGACCGCTTACGGCGAAAAGGAGCAGGGTCTCAATATCGGCAATTTCGATCGCTATCTCGGCTACAGCAAGCAATGGCAGGACATGGACGCGCGCGTGCGCTTCCTCGACGAAGAGGGATTCGACAAACAGGTCATGTATCCGAGCCTTGGCATCGTATGGGAGGGCGAGGTCGAGGACCCGGCGCTGGCCGATGCTTTATGCCGCGCCTACAACACGTGGGCGTTCGAGCTGGTCTCTTCGCACAAGGACCGCCTGTTCCCGGCCGCGCACATCTCGATTCGCGACCCGCAGATGGCAGTACGCGAGATGGAGCGCGTGGCGAAGCTCGGCGCGCGCAGTATTTTTGTGTCCTCGGCGCCGGTGCGCGGCCATAGCTTCGGGCATCCCGAGTTCGATCCGATCTGGGCCGCCGCCCAGTCGCTCGACCTCGCGGTCGGCATCCATCTCGTCTCTCATCGCAACTACACCGGCAGCGCATGGTACAAGGATCCGAAGCCGGGGCTGATGTATTTCACGATGAGCATCATCCAGGACCCGCGCATCGCGCTGACCACGATGGTCGTGGACGGAGTATTCGAGCGGTTTCCGGAGCTGCGTGTGGCGACGGTTGAAGCGATGGTCGGATGGGTGGGCGAATGGATCGAGCGCCTGAACTACCGCTATTCGTACATGGGACATACCTCGCAGATGAAGCGGCCGGCCGACGAGTATTTCCATCGCAACATCTGGATCAGCGCCGATCCCGAAGAGCGGATGTTTCCGTACATCGTGCAATTCGCCGGCGACGAGCGCTTTTTCATCGGCTCCGATTATCCGCATGCCGAGGGCTTCGTGCGCCCGGTGGAAAAGGCGCGCCAGCAGCTCGCTTCGCTGCCGAAAGCGTCGGTGGACAAAATCCTGGAGAGCAACGCACGCGATTTTTACCGATTCTGATTTTTCGGCTGCCCTGACCGGTGCCGCGTGCATCCGCCCGATCCACTGCATCGGGTCCGGGCCGCGGCTATGCTATTTATTTGATGAGCCGCCCCGGGCCGCGGCTCCCATGCAATGCCGATAAATTTTGAAACCCATCCAAGCCGCTACCGGCATTGGCAGCTCGAGACCGCGGGCGATCGCGCCCGGCTCACGATGAAGGTGGACGAGGCGGGCGGACTCGCGCCTGGTTACGCGCTCAAGCTCAACTCCTACGACCTGGGGGTCGATATCGAACTCGCCGACGCGGTGATGCGCCTGCGCTTCGAGCATCCGGCGGTCAGCGTGGTCGCGATCGACAGCGCGCTGGATGGAATGTTCTGCGCCGGCGCCAATATTTTCATGCTCGCGCACGCCGATCACGGCTTTAAAGTGAACTTCTGCAAGTTCACCAACGAGACGCGCCTTGCGATCGAGGACGCTTCGGCCAACAGCGGCCAGCGCTACCTCGCCGCGCTCAACGGCACCTGCAGCGGCGGCGGTTACGAACTGGCGCTCGCCTGCGAGGAGATTATTCTGGTCGACGATCGCCGCTCGGCGGTGAGCTTGCCCGAGATCGCTTACCTCGGGGTGCTGCCGGGAACCGGCGGCCTCACGCGCCTGGTGGACAAGCGCAAGGTGCGCCGCGACCTGGCAGATGTCTTTGCCACGTTGGCCGAGGGCGTGCGCGGCGAGCGCGCGGTGCAATGGGGGCTGGTCGATGCGGTCGCGCCCCGCTCTCGTTTCCGGGAGGCGGTGGACGAGCGCGTCGCATCGCTGATCGATCCTGCGCGGGCAAAGCGCTCGGGCGTTGCGCTCGATCCGCTCGCACCTGCCGAGAGCGACGGCGAGATACGCTATCGGCACGTGAGCCTGCGGCTGGATCGCGCGCAACGTCTGGCGGAGATGCATATCGAAGGTCCGCGAAGCGCGCCCGCGATTCCGGATGACGCGGCGGCGCTCGGCGCGGATTTTTACCCGCTGCGACTCTTCCGCGAGATTGATGACGCGCTGCTGCGCCTGCGCTTCAACTATCCCGAGATTGGCGTGGTGCTGATAAAAGCGGCGGGCGACCTCGAGCGCGTACTGGAATTCGATCGCGCGATGCGGGAGCGGCGCGATGACTGGTTCATCAACGAAACGCTGCTGCACATCAAACGCGTGCTCAAGCGGCTCGACCTGACGGCGAAGAGCTTTTTCGCGGTCGTGGAGCCGCAGTCGTGTTTCGCCGGTTCGCTGTTCGAGCTGGCACTGGCCGCGGACCGCATCTACATGAAGTCAGCCGCCGATGCGCGAATCGCAACCGACGTGCTCAATGCGGGCGCGTTCCCGATGAGCAACGGCCTAAGCCGCCTTGCGACCAGGTTCCTCGCCGATCCCGCGCGCGCGGGTGCCCTGGCGGCCGGCTGCGAATTCGACGCCGAGGCGGCTCTTGGGGCGGGACTGGTCACCGCCGCGCCGGACGAACTCGACTGGGATGAGGAACTGCGGCTCGTGATCAGCGAGCGGCTTGCGCTTTCTCCCGACGCGCTCACCGGGATGGAAGCCAGCATTCGCTTCGCCGGGCCCGAAACGATGGAGACGCGGATTTTCGGCCGGCTCTCGGCATGGCAGAACTGGATTTTCCAGCGTCCGAATGCGGTTGGCGAGCGCGGCGCGCTGAAGCTGTACGGCCAGCCGCAGAGCCCTCAATTCGATTACCGGCGGACCTGATAGATTTCGCGCGCCTTGCGGCGATGGAGTCTTGGATGATCGACGAAATTCCCAACAACGTTGACCTCGATCACGATCCGCAACTGCGGCGTGCGCTCGCCACCTGGCATCCGCGCTTTCTTCAATGGTGGAACGAGGCCGGGCCCGAGGGATTCGACACTTCGACCGTTTACCTGCGCACGGCGATCGGCGCGTCGGCCGAGGGATGGGCCAACTACGCGTACGTCAAGATGCCGGATTACCGATGGGGCATCTTCCTCGCACCGCCGGAAAAACGAACCGTTGGTTTCGGCGACAATCCCGACGCCGAGCCGTGGCAGCAGGTGCCGGGCGAATTTCGCAAGGAACTGCGCCGCATCATCGTGACCCAGGGCGACACCGAACCCGCTTCGGTCGAGCAGCAGCGCCATCTGGGCGCGACCGCGCCGTCGCTCTACGACCTGCGTAATTTGTTCCAGGTGAACGTCGAGGAGGCGCGTCATCTGTGGGCAATGGTTTACCTGCTGCATCGCTTCTTCGGACGCGACGGCCGCGAAGAGGCCGATGAATTGCTGACGCGGCGCAGCGGCCATCGCGACCATCCGCGCATCCTGACCGCGTTCAACGAGCCGATTCGCGACTGGCTCGATTTCTACTGCTTCGCGATGTTCACCGACCGCGACGGCAAGTACCAGCTCGAGGCGCTTTCGGAGAGCGGCTTCGACCCGCTCTCGCGCACCACGCGTTTCATGCTCACCGAAGAGGCGCATCATATGTTTGTCGGCGAGACCGGCGTGCAGCGCGTCGTGCAGCGCACCGCCGAATTGATGAAGCAATCGGGGCGCGACGATATCCGCGATTTGGGCGGAATCGAGCTTGGCGTCATCCAGAGGTACATCAACCTGTGGTACTCGGAGAGCCTCGACCTGTTCGGCGCCGAGGATTCGAGCAACGCGGCGACCTATTTCGCGACCGGCATAAAGGGGCGCTACCGTGAGCACAGCGCGAATGCGTACGCGGAACATCGCGCGCTGGAGGGCGAGTACGAGCTGCGCCTTGCCGGCGGCCATGCGGAGCGCATCCCGCTGCGCCGCGCGATGAATGCGATCCTGCGCGACGCGTTTGCGCAGGATTGTGCGCGCGGACTCGCTCGATGGAATCGCGAACTCGCAAGCCGCGGATTGGAGCAACGCCTGGCCCTGCCGCATGTCGGCTTCAATCGTAAGGTTGGCGCGTATGCGAGCCAGAGCTGCGACCCGTCTGGAAATGTGATGCCGCACGAAGAGTTTGCACGGCGGCGCGGCGAATGGCTGCCGACCGAACAGGACCGCGCGCGCAATGCCGAATTGATGCAGGCCGTGTACGAGCCGGGCAAGGTCGCGGGATGGATCGCGCCGCCCGCCAAGGGTATCAACGGACAGCCGCTGGATTTCGAGTACGTTATTTTGTCGTAACGAACCGCGACGGCGGCGATCGATGCTCAGCCGCGGTCGCGCAGGACGCGCCGCAGAATCTTTCCGTTCGGAGTCTTGGGCAACTCGGCCATGAATTCGATCTGCTGCGGCACCTTGTATGCGGCGATCACGCTGCGCACGTGTGCACGAATCTCTTCGGCCAGCGTTTCGGACGCCGAATAGTTCGCGCGCAGGCTGATAAAGCCCTTAACCCGCGCGCCGATCTGCGGGTCGGGTATCCCGACCACCGCCGCCTCGAGCACCGCGGGATGCTCGAGCAGCGCGGACTCGACCTCCTTGGGTGAAATCAGGTAAGCGCGGCTCTTGATCAGGTCGTCGGAGCGCGAGACGTACCAGAAGTAGCCGTCCGCATCGACGTACGCGACGTCCTGCGTGTAGTACCATCCGTTGCGATTCACCGCCGCCCATCGTGCAGGCGCCTTGCGATAACCCATCGTGAGCCCCGGATGATCATTGCGTAGCACCAGATGGCCCGGCTCGCCGGTTTTCCGCTCGCGTCCGTCGTCATCGAGAACCGCGGCGCGATAGCCGGCAAGGGGCTTGCCCATCGAGCCGGGCTTTACTTCGATCCCGACGCGATTGCCGATGAAGATGTGCGCCTCGGTCTGGCCGATACCATCATGAATCGCCACGCCGAAGCGCTGGCGGAATTCATTGAACGTATCGGCCGGGAGCGCCTCGCCCGCGCTCACGCAGGCGCGCAGCGAGTCGAGCCGATACCGGCGCTCGGCATCGGGCAGCGCGAGCATCATGCGATAGATGGTCGGCACGGCGGCAAAGACGGTAGTGCGATGGCGCTCGATGGTCGCGAATGCGCTATCCGGCATGAAGCGGCCGTGCGGAATGACGATCGCCGCGCCTTCCATCAACGGGAACAGGCATCCCGAACCCAGCGGATAGATGAACGACCAGTCCTGCGGCTGATAGCAGACGTCGTCGGCCGTTATCCGCATCATCTCGCGATTGTACGGGTCTCCCGCGCCGAGGAGCCATCGATGAGCCTGCTGCACGCCCTTGGGGTCGCCGGTGGTGCCCGAGGTGTAAATCATGAATGCGAGGTCGTCGCGATGCGTGCGCGCCGAGGCACAATCTTCGCCGGCGTCCGACATCAGGTGTTCCCACGCCAGCGTGCGCCTGCTGTCGGCGGCCGCCGGCGCGCCGGTCAGGACCACCTGGCGCAGCGTCGGCGCGCGCCCGCGCACCGCCTCGATCGGTCCGAGCAGCTCGGGCGTCGCGATCGCAACTGCCGCATCGCTGTTGAGCAGAATCTTTTCAATCTCGTGTTCGCGCAGCAGCGGGCTGGTCGGGATCGCGACCGCTCCGGCCTTGATCGTCCCGAGAAATGCGATCAGCGTCTCGAGGCTCGTGCCCAGCCGCAGCATCACGCACTCGCCCGGCCGCACACCGATGGCCGCCAGCGCATTGGCGAAGCGGTTGGTGAGCGTGCGCAGATCCGCGAACGTGTATGCGCGGTCTTCGGTCAAAGCAGCGACGCGTGCGCCGCGCCCGTGTTCGACGTGACGATCGACGACGTAGCTCGCGATATTGAGCGCTTCGGGAATCTCGAGATAACCGCGATCGGCTGTCGCGCTGTCATTCATCGGCCGCGCTCATCCGTCGGGCCGCGGCCATGACCGCGCGCACGATTCCCTGATAGCCGGTGCATCGGCAGAGCACCGCGGACAACGCTTCGCGGACCTCGTCTTCGGTGGGCCGCGGATTGACGCGCAGAAAATCGTACGCCGCCATCAGCATCCCGGGCGTGCAGAAGCCGCATTGCAGCGCGTGATGCTCGCGGAAGGCAAGTTGCAGAATATGCAGTTCGCCGCCGCGCGCGAGTCCTTCGACCGTCATCAATTCCGCGCCGTCCGCCTGCACCGCGAGCATCAGGCAGGATCGAACAGCCTCGCCATTGAACAGGATCGTGCACGCGCCGCAGATGCCGTGCTCGCATCCGACATGCGTGCCCGTCAGCGCGAGGTCCTCGCGCAGAAAATCGACCAGCAGGCGCCGCGGCTCAGCCGAGCCTTCGTGCGGCTGCCCGTTGACCGTGAGACGAATCCTTTGTGGCTCAGGCATCGACCGCCTCCGGACGGCAAGCGCGCGCGAGCGCACGATTCAATGCGCGGCGCGTCAGCACTCGCGTCAGATGGCGTCGATAGTCGGACGAGGCGTGCAGATCGGACGGCGGATCGACGAGTTCCGCGGCGCGTGTCGCAGCGTTGTGCACGCTGCGCTCTTCGATGCGGCCGGCTTCGAGAATTTCCTCCGCGCCCCGTAGCCGCATCGCGCAAGGCGCGGCGCCGCAGACCGCAAGCCGCGCCATCCGGCATCGGTTTCGCTCCATCGCGACTACCGCCGCGATGCCCACGATCGCGAAGTCGCCGCGACGGCGGCTGAATTCCTCGAATGCCCATCCTGAATCCGGCGGCGGCGGAGTCAACCGCACCTCGGTCAGCATCTCGCCAGGTCTGAGCGCCGTGCTCATGAAGCCGACGAAAAAATCCGCCGCCCGGACCACGCGCTCGCCGCCGGAATTGCGAATCGCGATTTCGCCGTCCAGCGCCGCCACGACGGCTGGATACTCTGCCGCCGGATCCGAATGCGCAAGGCTGCCGCCGATCGTGCCGCGCGTGCGAGTCGGCAAATGCCCAACCCATCGAGTCGCCTCGGCCAGCAGCGGCAACCGGCTCCTCACCAGTGCCGAGAACTCGATCGCGCGCTGGCGCGTCATCGCGCCGATGCGCAAGCTGCCGCCCTCTTCCTTGATGTACGCGAGATCCGCGGTGCGGTTCAGGTCAACGATGACCGCGGGAGCGCTCAGGCGAAAATTAAGCAGCGGGACGAGGCTCTGCCCGCCGGCAAGGATGCGCGCATCGGCGCCGTGACGCGCGAGCAACTCAAGAGCGTGACTCGCGCTGCTCGGCGCATGGTATTCGAATGGCGCGGGCTTCATCGGGTGCCACGCTCCGCGCGCTCGAGCAGATGCCACAGGCGGCTCGGCGTGATCGGCAGTTCGGTGATGCGCACGCCAAGCGGCGCGAGCGCATCGCTCACCGCATTGGCGACCGCCGCGGGCGCGGTCATCGAACCGGCTTCGCCGAGCCCCTTCGCGCCCAGCGTGGTAAACGGCGAAGGCGTCGCCAGATGCGCCACCTCGATCGCGGGCGCCTGGCTCGCCGACGGCACCAGGTAATCCATGAAGCTGCCGGCGAGAAACTGACCCTGGCCATCGTAGGCGAGTTCCTCCCACAGCGCGCCGCCCAGTCCGTGCAGCGCGCCACCCATGATCTGACCCTCGGCAATCGCGGGATTGATGATCACGCCGGCGTCGTGGACCGTCACGTAGCGCAGGATTTTGATGTCCGCGGTCTCGCGGTCCACTTCAACCGCCATCACCTCGGCAATAAAGCCATAAGTGTTCGATGAATTGACGCGGTCCCGTTCGTCGGGGCTGTCGGCGAGCGGAAAGCCGAAAACGGCGGTCGCCTCGAGCGCCGGCTCCATCCCGGGCGGCAGCGATTGCGTGTTCCAGTGCGCCCGTCCGGCGAGTTGCTTGAGCGTAAGCCCGCGTTGCGCCTCGCCGCGCACGACGATACGTCCGTCCGCCAGCGTGAGCTTTTCGGCCGGCGTCTCCGTGATCGCGGAAGCCAGCAGGATGAGCTTGTCCTTGAGTTTGCGCGCGGCGAGCGCCGCGGCGCTGGTGCCTACCGAGCCGAAGCGGCTGGAGTAGGTGCCCGACGAAATTCCCCATACGCGGGTAAACGTGTCCATCTCGTCCACCACGGTGATGTCGGCGGGTGCGATACCGAGTTCGTCGGCGACGATCTGCGCCACGACCGTCTGATGCCCCTGCCCTTGTGGCGCGGTGCCCAGGATCGCGGTGACTTGGCCCAGCGGATCGATTCTGACCGTGGCGCTCTCGATCGCCCCGGATTTGGCCAGGTATCCGGGGCGCGCGCGCCGTTTCGGATCCAGCGCGATCGTCACGTAGCCCATGTTGGAGACGGACGGATCGACCGCCACCGCCAGTCCAACGCCGTAAAGCCGCCCCGCGGCGCGGGCGCGGCTCTGCTCCTCGCGCAATCGGCCGTAGTCGGCAACCTCGAGTGCGCGATCGAACGCGGCTGCGTAGTCGCCCGAATCGTATACGCCGCCGGACGGCGTACGATATGGAAACTGGTCGGCGCGGATAAAGTTACGCCGGCGCACCTGCGCCGGATCCATGCGCAGGCGCTCGGCCAACAGATCGACCATCCGCTCCATTTCGAAATACAGATGACCGCACGCATAGCCGCGGTTCGGACCCGTCGGGCACTTGTTGGTCATCACCACGTGCGCGTCGGCGGCGAGGCCGGCGAAGCTGTAGGGCCCGACCCAGTTGCCGATCGGCCGGAAAGTGCATCCCGGCTCCGGGCTGCGGATATATCCGCCGACGTTGTCGTATCATCGCGAGCGCATGGCCACGATCGTGCCGTCGTTGCGCGCCGCCAGTTCGCGGTAGGCCACGCGATCCGTGCCGCTCGACGATGCCATCAGGTGCTCGCGCCGGTCCTCGATCCATCGCACGGTCACGCCGGTGCGCATCGCGGCCAGGCCGATCAGCGCGAGGTACGGAAATATGCTGGTCTTAATCCCGAAGCTGCCGCCGATATCGGGCGGAGCCACGAAGCGCAGGCGATTTTCGGCGAGCCCGAGAGCGCGCGCGACCAGCGCATGCAGGATGAACGGACCCATGAAATTCGACGTGATCGTCAGTACGCCGCCTGACGGATCGTAAGCCGCAATCACGCCGTAGGTCTCGATCGGCGTCGAGGAATATTTCGGATAGCGGAAGCGCTCGCGGACCACCACGTCCGCATCGGCGAACGCGCGCTCGACGTCGCCGTAGGCGATTTCGCGATGGCACGCCTCATTCGATCCGACATTCTCGTGCAGCATCGGCGCGTCAGGCAAAAGCGCCTCTTCCGGATCGACGACCGCCGGCAGCGGCTCGTAATCGACCTCGACCAGGTCGAGCGCATCCTCGGCCAGGTAGCGATCGCGAGCGACGATGACCGCGACCGGCTCGCCCACGAAGCGAACCTTGTCGGTGGCGATGCAGTAATACCTGACCGGCGCATCGACGCCGACGGCAAACGGCTGCGTATGCGCGAGCGCGTCGGCGCCGGTGATGACGCCGACCACGCCCTGCGCCCCGACAGCCGCGGAAGTATCGATTGAACGGATCCTCGCATGCGCGTGCGGACTTCGCAGAATCGCGGCGGCATGAGCGTCCTTGAGCGGGAGATCGGCGACGAAGGCGCCGCGCCCGCTGAGCAGACGCGCGTCCTCGACGCGCTCGAGCGGCTGTCCCACCCATTTTGCCATCGTTGCGCGTTGCACCGGCGCTTCCAGTCCCTTCAAGACCGTCGAAGCGCAGACACCCTCCCATCCACCGTTGGCCTACGTTATGTTGATGGGACGAATTTCGTCAACGCGACTTCGCGCGGCGATGCGCATGACGTGTGGACGCGAGAAACCCCCGGATTGTGGCAGGCGAAAATACGATGATGCGCAGGGCGATGGGCACGGTGGTGCTGGTCATCTTCGGGATGGTCTGCGCGGGCCTCGTCGCGGAACTCGGCGTCCGCGTCGCCAATCATTTCTTCCCTTATTTCTATTGCTACGACGCGGCGCGCGGATGGGGCCTGCGGCCAAACACCGCCGGATACTACCGACGCGAGGGCGCGGCCTGGGTCTCGATCAACAGCGCCGGCTTCCGCGGCCCGGAAGTGCCGATGCGCAAGCCTCCCGGCACCATCCGCATCGCGGTAATCGGCGACTCCTACACCGAGGCCATCCAGGTGCCGAACGAGGACACTTTCGCGTCGGTCGCCGCGCGCGTGCTCGTGCAGTGTCCGTTGCTCAAGGGCCGGCGCGTCGAGGCGCTGAACTTCGGCGTGGACGGCTACGGCACCACGCAGGAATTGGTGACGCTGCGCGAGAAAGTATGGGCGTATCAGCCGGACATCGTGGTGCTCGCGATTTTCCTGGGCAATGATGTGCGCAACAACTCGGTAACGCTCGAAGGGAATCTGTGCCGGCCCTTCTATGTCGAACGCGACGGCCGCCTCATTGCGGCGGGGCCATTCTACGGCTCGAATTCCTTTCGCCTCTGGTGCATGGCGCGTTTCGATTACCGGAAGTCCGGGATGCTTTCGCTGCTCGGCAATGCCTGGACCATCCTCACCACGCGCGGCCAGCAGCCCAGCGCCGAACTGCCGATCGAGCGCGCGATCAACTACGACATCTACAAGCCGCCGGCCGATCCGGCGTGGCGCGACGCGTGGCGCGTGACCGAGGCGATGGTCGCGCAGATGCAGCGCGAGAGCGCCGCGCACGGCGCCGCATTCCTGGCCGTGACGCTCGACACCAGCATCCAGGTCTGGCCCGACCCTCAGGTGCGCGACAATTTCATGAAGCGTATCGACGTCGGCAATCTCTTCTATCCGGATCGGCGAATCGCCGCGCTCGGCGAAAAAGAGGGGTTCGACGTGCTGACGCTGGCAGAACCGCTCTATCAGTACGCCCGGGCGCATCATGCGTATTTGCATGGTTTCCCGAACAGCAAAATCGGGTTCGGTCACTGGAACGCGGAGGGCCATCGAGTGGCCGGCCGGCTGATTGGCGAGCGGCTGTGCGACATGATCCGGGCCGGCAAGTGTCCGAATTGTGCGGCTGCGCCGGAGCGCGTGTCGGCGTCCGTGGGCTCAGCATCTGAAGGCGAGGAGCGCTCCGCGCGGTGAGGCCGCGCAGCTAGTCCAGGCGCTGATCGAATTGCAGGATAATCCCGTCGGGGTCCTCGAACAGGCAAGTCAGCACGTTCTTGCCCGGCGCTTCCCCATAGGCAATCGAATCCGACTTGTACGGTCCGACCAGAATCTTCACGCCGGCGGCCTTGAGCCGTTCGACTCGACGTTCGAGGTCGGTGACCCAGAATGAAAAATGATGGATTCCGACCTGGTCGATCCGGATTGGACTGCCTGACGGCACGCCCGGCTTCTGCGACAGCACGACAAAGCCGGCCTCCGGTCCGTCGGCCCATCGCAGGTAGACCGCGCGGCGGTGCTGCTGCTCCGGATCGGCGAACAGACGCTCCGACCCGCGCACCGGTTCTTCTTTGTCGAGCGTCACGTTCAGCCCGAGCAAATCGCGGTAAAAGTGCAGTGAGCGCTCCATGTCCGCGACACCAATCGCCACGTGCGAGATACCCCGCATTGCCCTACCCTCCGCTCTCTGGTCGAATGATGCGCAATTGTGAACGCCCCAGTTCTATTGCCCACGTCGAATCGCGGTCAAGCTTGGACGCGCACGGCGCGTATTCTGTCAATCCTCGCGCTGGCAGGCGCCATCTTGTCGATGCCGGTAAATCGCATCGCCGCCGCCCAGGATCAGGGCGCGATTACCAACGAGCAAATCGGCCCAGGCCCGGCCACGCCCGCGGCTCCCGGAGCTGAAGCGGGCATCGCCGAGCGTGAGACCGAACAGGCGGCGGCCGCGCTGGAGCAACTCGCGCGTGCCAATTTCGGAGAACTCGGCGCGGCCGAGCTCAAGCTGATCCATGCGGCGCCCCAGCGCGCGCTGCTGTGGGTTGGCCCGAACAATGACGCGGCCAGCCCCGCCAACGATCCGGCGCAGGCCGAGCAATGGGGGCCCGAACGCACGATTCGCGCCGCGCTGTTGCGATGGCTCGCGGCCGATCCTCAGACGCGTCCGTATGTCCATCCGAGCGGCATCGGAATCGGCGGCGCCATGATCGCGGGCCCGCTCGACCTGTCGTACCTGACGGTCAGCGCGCCGCTCACGATTATCAACTCGGCTATTCCCGAAGGAATCGATTTCTCCTTCGCCCATCTGCACGGTCTCGATCTCTCGCACGACGTCACCGGGCAGATCACCGGCGATCGCTCATCGCTCGAGGGCGATCTGCAGCTTACTGCCGGCAAGTACGGCCCGGTCTCGGGCGACCGCATGACGATCGCGGGCGACCTCCAGCTTATGGGCGGCGATTACGGGCCGGTCAGCCTGTTTCGTACCGCGGTCGGCGGCAGCCTCGATTGCAGCGCGGGCCGGTTCGTGGGCGGCCCGGAACCGCTGTCGATCGTCGAAGCGACAATCAAGGGCGACGCCTCATTCAACAACGGTTTCACGACTAACGGCGTGGTTGACCTCACGCTGGCGCAAATCGGTCGCGGCCTGAGCTTCAAGGATGCGCACTTTGTCGGTACGGGAGTGAATGGTCTCGACGCCGACCGGGCGACCATTGATGGCACGCTCTATTGGGACGCGATCTCGCGCACGGCCGGCACCGAGCTCAATCTGACCAACGCGCGCGCCGCGGCTATATACGACGACGCGGCAAGTTGGCCCGCCGCCGGCAATCTGTTCATCGACGGCTTCGTGTACGGCGATATCAGCGGCGGACCGACCGACGCGCGCAGCCGTCTCGGATGGCTGCGGCTTCAGCCGCCCGGCTACCGTCCCCAGCCATACGGCCAACTGGCAAAGGTGATGCGCGGACGCGGCTCCGACGTCGGCGCGGTCGACGTGATGATGGCGCGCGAGGATGCGCGCCGCGAGCATGGCGGCCTCGCATGGAGCGAGCGGCTGTGGAACCGCACGCTCGAGCTGACCATCGGTTACGGCTTTAGGCCGATACGAGCGCTGTGGTGGATCCTCGGTTTCGTCGCGGCGGGCTCAATTCTGTTCTGGACGGGTTATCGCCGGCGCGCGATCACGCCGACCGAGGCCGACGCCTACGAAGTGTTCATGCGCAGCGGCGAGCCGCCGCGCCATTACCCGCCGTTCAATGCAATCTTCTATTCGCTGGAAAATTTCCTGCCGGTCGTGGACCTGCACCAGGGAACATACTGGCGCCCCAACCCACGCCACGGCTCGGGCGCTCATGCCATCTCGGGCACGCTGCTGCGCTGGTATCTGTGGCTCCATATTCTCGCCGGGTGGATAATCACGCCGCTGCTGGCGGCCGGGCTCTCCGGCCTGGTGCGGCCGGATTGAGCCTGCGCGTCAGGCGCGCGCGAAGTGATCGAGCACCGCGCGGCCGGCGCCGAGTCTGAAGCTCGCCCGCAGCGCCGCCGTCACATAGCGCTTGGCGCGCCGTATTGCCTGCTCGAGGTCCAGCCCGCGCGCCAGATAAGCCGCGATTGCCGCCGACAGCGCGCATCCCAAACCGTGCGCGCCGCCGCCCGCGATGCGCGCGGCGCGCAGCTCCATGAATTGGCGCCCGTCGTGGAAAAGATCGATTGCCTGCGCGCCGGCGCTACCCACGTGTCCGCCCTTGATCAACACGGCCGGCGCGCCGGCGCGGACGAGCGCGCGCGCCATCTCGCGGAGCGCCACTCCGTTTGCGCCTTTGATTCCGCTTAACGCCTGCGCCTCTGCCAGATTGGGTGTCACGATGCGCGCGAGCGGCAACAGACGCCGGCGCAGCGCGCGCTCACCCGCGTGGTCGAGCAGCCGCGCACCGGCGCTTGAAATCAGCACCGGGTCGATCACCGGCGAGGGCAGTTTGAATCGCACGATCGCGCGCGCCACCGCCTCGACGATTTTCGCCGAGCCCAGTGCTCCAGTCTTCAGCGAATCCGGACGGCGCTCACTGAGCACCGTTTCGATCTGCGCGGTCACGATCGCGGGGTCGACCGGCGCGACCCGGCGCACGCTCCCGCTGTTCTGCGCGATAATCGCGGTGAGCGCGGAGAACCCGTAAACGCCGAGCGCGGCAAAGGTCTTCAGATCGGCCTGCACGCCGGCGCCTCCGCTCGGATCGCTGCCGGCGATCGTAAGCGCGATTTTTCTTATGCCGGAATCGCTCACACCGCCGGCAATTGGAGCCGCAATGCACGCACGTTTGAGATCGCGAGTTTTCTCCCGATGAAGCTTGACTCGATCACGATATCATGTCGAGGCAACAGCACGATAATGCAGGCCATCGCCGGGATTACTGGCCCCGGTGTTAAGCGCATGGTACTCAAGATAAATAAGGCTGCTCCGCGGGGCGCCCGTCAGCAATGTCATCGGCGCGACAGAAAGAATTTCTAAGCCTCCCATTCAAAGCCAAGCTCGAATTTCTTTACGGGCTGCCGGCGCGCCAGAAGCGCGACCTGATCCTGTCGGCGCCCGAAGCCGAGCGGCTGGTGCAATCGTTTTCACCCGAGACGCTCTTCTACACGGTGAAGGAGATCGGCTCAGCCGATTCCGGCGATTTGCTGAGCCTGGCGGTGCCCGAGCAAATCCAGGGGCTGTTCGACCTCGATTGCTGGACCCGCGACCGACCCAACCTCGAGCGGATGCGCGAATGGGTCGAAGCGCTGACCGAGGGCGGGCGCAAGCGCATGGCCGAGGGTCTGATGGGGCTGGACCTCGAGATGATGGCGCTGCTGCTGCGACAGTATTTCCGCGTCCATCGCCTCGACGATCCGCTGACCGCGGCCGACGCGCCGTCGGACCGATTCGTGCAGTTCGACGAACATTACCTCATCGAATTTCAGCGCCACGACGCGATCCTGCAACCGCTCGTCGATTTTCTGGAGGAGGTGTTCGAGCGCGACTACACCTACTTCACCGCGCTGATGGAGGAAGTCTACTGGAGCGTCGAGGCCGAACTCGAGGAAGAGGCCTACCAGTTCCGGCGCGCGCGGCTCAGCGACCGCGGATTCCCCGATTTCTTCGACGCGCAGGACGTTTTCGCTTACCTCAATCCGCGGGAATTTCTCAAAATCAGGGCCGCGCATTCCGCGCCGGCGCGCGACAACCAGGTGCGCGAAGACGAATTGCTGCCGCATGGTGTTGCGCCCGTGATTCCCGATACCGATCTTTCGCTCTTCAACACCGCGCTGACTGCCGGCTTCGCTGCTCAGGGGCAAAGGCAATTGCGCAGCGAGATGGCGCTGGTCAGCAACCAGGTGCTGGTCGCGAGTGCAGTGGACTTCGGCAATCTCGAGGCCGTGCGCGTCGCAGTCGAGATGACGCATCATTACCTGAACCTTGGACTCGAGCACCTGGCCGGCGGCGACCTGGACACCGCGATCGAGCATCTGCGCGCAACCCATCTCAAGCTGCTCTTCCGCCTGGGCGTGAGCCTGACGATCGATCTGCGCAAAAGGGCCGAAGAAGTCACCGCCAGGCTGGGCCTCGATCCGGCCCATGGCCGCGATATCGCCTACCTCGATTCGCCGTATCGCGAAGCGCTGGGTGGCTTTCTCGAGCGCCGGCCGCGATTTTTCGGCGGCCTGGACGCCGGAGGATCGGTCACGATGCGCGACTTCGTTTCGATGCGCGACCTGCACCTGGCCTACGCCACGCTGGATCAGATCGAAACGATACGCGAGCTGTTCACCAAACTACTCGCAATCGAGATCGCATCGGCCGCGTTTCGCGCCGAAACCGCGGGGCGCGAAGTCCGGCTGGGGCAGATTCTGATCACGGCGCTGGCGCGTGCCGCACTGGAACGCGACACCGGCCATCGGCTTACTCCGGCGCCAATCGAGGCGAGCCGGCTGGGCGAACTCTACGCGGCAATCATGACTCCGGGCGGACGTCCGGCGCGCCTGACCGACGATTTTCGCCAGATGGTCGAAGCCACGATGACGGCGCGCCTGGACGCTACCGCGCGTGCGCGTGCGGCGGCGTTCGTGGGCTCCTGTCTCAGCGTGTTGGAAGAAGACCTCGCGGAACTCGACCCGCGCGCAATCGATCCGCGCTTTCTGCGCAGTCTGTTGGTTCGTCGCGGATAATCCGCGCCGGCGCCGGCTCCGCCGCCGGGCGCACGCTCATCGCGCCGCGGCGTGACGCGAGTCGTCGCGATCGCCCACGCGGCTGGATCTTTCCCGCTCGAGCGTGACGATACGCGGCTGGCGTCTGCGCATCACGCTCAGGCGAATGTCACGGCGGCCGCAGTCTGCCATCGCAAGCGCGAAATCCGAGATGGTATGCATCTCGCGCCGGTCAACCTCGGTGACGATATCTCCGCTCGTCAGACCGGCGCGCGCGGCCAGTCCGGAAACCTCGGCCACCAGCACGCCGTTGGACGGCGCGGCGCCGAAATAATGCGCCAGCGCCGGATTCAGATTCTGCACCACGATCTCGTCTACGGTGAGCGTGGGCGGCAGACCGCTGCCGGTGCGAGCTTCATGCGGCGCCGGGGCGGCGGGCGTATGAAATAGATCGTCCGCGACATAGATCGGCGCGTCCATCGCCATCGCCAGCGCAATCGCGTCGCTCGGCCGGCAGTCGAGGCCCACCTGCGGGCGATGGAGAAATACCTCGGCATAGTAGACGTGGTTGCGCACGCCGGAAATCACCACGCGCCGGACGCGATTTCCGGTCTGCTCGAGCACTTCGCGCAGCAGGTCGTGGGTAAGCGGACGATCGGGTTTGACCCCGTGCATCTCGAGCATGATGACGCGCGCTTCTTCGTCGCCGATCAGGATCTGCAGGGTGCGCCGGCCCGCGGGATCCTCGAGCTGCACGTAATGCGCGCCACTGTCATTGTCGAGCCCGACGTTGGCGATCTCGACCCGCACTTCGCCCGGCACGGGACCGCCGCGGCCCGCATGCCGCGTGCACGCGGGCGACAGCAAGGCCAGTGCGAGCGCCGCCGCAGCCAGGGCCGTTCCTCGGCGCCGCCACATGACGGCCAGCTTAGCCCGCGGCGTCGCGCACTCCAAACGGACGCCCGCCCGGTATCGGCCGATACTCGAACCCGGGTTCCGGCGCTATTTCCTGCGGTGCGGCGTGCCCAGGTACGGGAACTCGTTCAGGATGTCGGTATGCGGCTTGAGCCCGGTCGGCGGACATTGGCCCCTGGTCAGGAATGCGATGCGGTAGTCGATCACGTCATCGCCGAAGCTGCGCCCGTTCGGATACCTGGCCGGCTTCGTCGGATCGAAGCTCAGCACGTCCGGCAGCGTGCGCTCCTTGTCGATGGCCGCGATCGCGTCCTCGCGCGTGTAGTTGCCGGTGTGCCCCATCAGGTGCACGAACTGGTCGAGCCAGCGCTTGCGATCGTTGGCCGGCTCGCTCGCGTTGTACTCCTCCTTGGTGTCGTCGGTGTTGAAGAAACTCGCGACCGACGGATGCCCTGCGCGATCGACATGGATCAATCGGCCGTCGCGCCGCACGCTGCATCGTCCCCAGATGTGCAGCTCGCGTCCGCGCCCGAGCTCGCCGGTGGGCATCTCGATCACGGTCGAGAACACGTTTGCCTCGGTGTTCGAGTCGACGCCGGTCCACGGCGACTTGCCGCCGAGGTGCGGCTCGGTGAAGTTGCGCTTGCCGCGAATATCGAACAGGTTTTTGATTCCATCGAAATCGAAAAAGAACGCGTCGCTCCGGCTGCCGGCAAAAAACGTGATGCCGCCCGCTTTCATGACGTTGGGCTGCGGGCCGAACGACACGTCGCCCGCGGAGACGATTTTCGTGCCGACCGCTTCCGGTGAGCGCGCGTCGACGCCCTTCGCCATGAAGACGTCTACCGTTTGCTGACCGTGGCGCGGCTGCGAAAAGACGTAGCTGAACGCGATGTCGGTCAGGTAATCGCCGTCGTTGTCGATGTTGAGCCGGTAGATCGCGTCAGGATGGAGTGCGTCGGCATTCGGATTGGCGTTGAGAATGATCACGGTGCGCGCCGCATCGCCGGGCGACTGGAAGGCGTATAGGTCGCACAGGTCCAGTCTCTGGTCGCCCATGGGCGGACCGAGCGAGAGGCCGGTAAAGTGGTTCGACATGGCTATTCCTCCGGATTTGAGAAGACCATTGCGAGCTTCCGAAAAAACAAGGCTGAGGAACGATCCGAAACTGGCCGCGCGCGCGAGAACTTATGTCCAAACCCAGTGCCCGCGTTTCTCGCAGCGCAATAGCCGCGCGCCCGCCGCCATCCGGCCCGCCCGGCGCGAGCGCCGCCGCAGCCATTGCCGCTCTGTGGCACAGCCGCATGGCGGCCAGCTTAGTCCGCAGCACCGCGCCGTCCAAACGGACGTGCGGCGTCCGGCCGTGCGCGGAATCCCCGCGCCACCAGGTACAACTCCGCCGATCCCGGACGGCTCGCGCGCGTGCGCGTGCGCTCGGTGCGCGCAAACTCGCGCGCGAATGCCGCGACCGCCTGCGCGAAAGCCTCGCCCATGAAGAGCTTGACGATCATCGCGCCGCCCGGACGCAGCAGCGCGCGCGCGCACTCGAGCGCGGCCATCGACAGCTCGAGCATCCGTGCCTGGTCGCGCTCGGCCACGCCGCTGAGATGGGGCGCCAGGTCGCTGGTCACGAGGTCCGCCGGCGCGCCCAGCGCGTCCGCCAGCGCCGCGGTGCTTGCCGGGTCGCAAATATCGCCCACAAGCGCGATCGCGTTGGCGGCGATCGCCGGGCACGGCTCGAGATCAATTCCCACCACTCTGCCCTGCGGTCCGACAGCGAGGGCGAGCATTCGCAGCCATCCGCCGGGCGCGCAGCCGAGATCGAGCACGCGTGCTCCGAGCCGCACGAGGCGGTGGCGCTCGAGCAATTCCTCGATTTTGAACGCGGCGCGCGACGGCAGTCCGCGCTCGCGCGCCTTGCGGTAGTACTTGTCGCGCGGCTCGTATTTCGGCATCGGATTCAAGCTTAACAGAGATCGCGCAGGGCGAACGTACGCCGTCAAAATCGTTTCGGCGCCTCGCGACATCGCCGGCAATCCCCAGCTTTAGTGGATTTGCGAGGCGCGCGGTGTTTAAAGGGTCGAACAAAGCGGTTATTTTCATCAAAGGGGATGTTCTGACTGCCGCCGCACGTCGTTCAGAAGTTTGTTCATGACTCCGGTAGTGCCCAATCGATGCTGAATCTTGCCGATCTCAATCCTGCCCAGCGCGAAGCCGTGCTCGCGCCCGAAGGACCGATTCTGATCCTCGCCGGTGCGGGCTCGGGGAAGACGCGCGTCCTCACTTATCGGATCGCCCATCTGCTCGCCGAGCATCGGGTGGCGCCGGAGCGGACGCTCGCGGTGACCTTCACCAACAAGGCGGCGGCCGAGATGCGCGAGCGGATTGGCGCGCTGCTCGGCGGCGAGTCGCGATGGCCGTGGGTCAGCACGTTTCATTCGGCTTGCGCGCGCATTCTGCGCGAGGAAGCCGGTCTGCTCGGCTATCGCGCGAATTTTTCGATTCTCGACGAGGGCGACGCAATGAGCGTGCTGCGGCGCGTTATCGAGGATGCCGCGCTGGCCGCGGCACCGACGCCCGAGGCGGCACGTTCGCGCATCGAACAGCTCAAGAACGACGCCGTCACGCCGGAGGGCTTCGCCGAAAGCGCCGGCAACGGCGGCCATGACGCGGCGTTGGCAGCGATCTACCGGCTCTATCGCGAGCGGCTGCGCGCGATGAACGCGATGGATTTCAGTGATCTCCTGCTCAACGTGTACGAAATCTTCGAGCGCGACCCGGGTGTGCTCCTGCGCTGGCAGTCGCGCGCAGAGCATCTTTTGGTTGACGAGTACCAGGATACCAACCGTGTGCAGTACCTGCTGGTGCGCGCGCTCTCGGCGCGCAGCGCGAACCTGTGCGTGGTCGGCGACGAAGATCAATCGATCTACCGATGGCGCGGCGCCGACATCCGCAACATTCTCGATTTCGAGCGTGACTTTCCCCAGGCGCGGATCTTCAAACTCGAGCAGAACTATCGCTCGACCAAGACCATCCTGGCGGCCGCCGACACGGTCATTCGCAACAACCGCGAGCGCAAGGACAAGCGCCTGTGGACGGAAAACGCCGCGGGCGAGCCTGTCACCTATTTCACCGGCGTGACCGAGCGTGACGAGGCCGATTTCATCGCGCGCGAAATCGGACGACTGGCGGCCGAGGAGCATGTCGATCCGGCGGATATCGTGGTGTTCTATCGGGTCAATGCGCAGGCGCGGGTGCTCGAAGAGGCGCTGGTGCGCCGACGCATACCGTACTACGTGGTCGGCGGGCTGCGCTTTTATGAGCATCGCGAAGTCAAAGACCTGCTCGCTTACCTGCGCGTGCTGGCCAATCCGTCCGACGCAGTGAGCGTCGAACGCATGGTGGGCGCACCGACCCGTGGCGTCGGCGCGAAAACGTTGGAGGCAGCGGCGCAACTCGCCGCCGAGGAAGGCGTGAGCGCCTTCGAAGCGCTGGGACGGCTGGAAACCAATTCCCGTGTCGCGCTGCGTTCGGCCAAGCAGGCTGGCGAGTTGTACGCGTGGATGCGCGAACTGGCTGAGCGCGCGCCAACCATGAAAGTCCGCGCGATTCTCGACCAGGTGATCGAGCGCGCGGGGTTCGTGGGCTATCTCGATGCGATGGCGGACGGTGCCGCGCGCCGGCAGAACGTGGCCGAGATGCTCTCGGCGGCCGACGCTTTTGATGCCGAAGGACAAAATGGGGGGTTGGCGGATTTTCTGGAGCGCGTCGCGCTGATCAGTGACGCCGACCAGGTAGGCGGCCGCGGCGGGCGTGTCGCCCTGATGACGCTGCACACGTCGAAGGGCCTGGAGTACCCGGTCGTGTTCATCGCCGGAATGGAGGAAGGATTATTTCCTCATTTTCGCTCGCAGGAGGACGGACGCGAGGTCGAGGAGGAGCGCCGGCTCTGCTACGTCGGCATGACCCGCGCGCGGCAACTCCTGTACCTGACCAATACGCTGACGCGTGAACTGTATGGGCAGCGCAACGAGTCGCGGCCCTCGCGCTTTCTGGGCGAGATCGACTCCGCGCTCATCAAGCGCATCGCGCCCGAGCGGCCCGGCTCCGCGCTGCGCCCGCCGTCGCGCGGCACTTACGTGGACTACAGCACCAGCCAAATCGGAGAAGATATCGACGCGGAGAGCGCCGACGGAATAGCGATCGGCGCTCACGTCGTCCATCAGACCTTCGGTCGGGGCGTAGTACGCCGGCGCGAAGGACGCGGCGAGGGCGCCAAGGCCTGGGTTCACTTCGAACGCAGCGGAGTAAAGCTGCTGGTGCTTAAATTCGCCAACTTGAGGCCGGTTGCTGACTGATGAGCCTTGCCATATCATTCTTGCGTTGTCTGCCTTGCGTTATCTGCTCGGCCCGACAGGGCGCGCCGAAGGGGTGGGGGCGTAGCACAATGCATCACAGGAAATCGCGCATAAGCTCGCGGATTGCCGTTGGGTCGACCGCTGCCTTCGTGTTGACGGCGATTGCGCTTCTGGCGGCGCCGCGGATCGCTCATAGCTGGAGCGAGAGCGATTTCGAGAACCGCCCGCTGGTGGGCTATCCGATACCCGCCGGCCGCGACGATTTGATCGGCTCGCTACAAACCTACACCATCCGCAAAGGCGACACGCTGCTCGATGTTGCGCGCTGGTACGGACTCAGCCCGACCGAAGTATCCAACGCCAACAATCACATGGACTGGTGGTCGCCTCCCGCCGGCAAGCTCATCGTCATCCCGACCGAGCACATCCTGCCCGCCGCGCCGCGGCTTGGGATCGTGATGAATATCCCCGAGATGCGGCTTTACTATTATTATCCGACGCCGGTCGGCGGACGGCGGCGAATCGGCAAAGCTCGGTTCGCTCATACCGCCTATGCCCAGCCGCGCACCGCGAAAGGACATCGAGCGAAAAAGACGCTCACCGGCGTTCATCCGACCGTCATCTACACTTTTCCGGTCGGGCTCGGCCGCTACGACTGGCGGACCCCCGTCGGCTCCTGGACCATCCGCGACAAGACCTACAATCCAACCTGGGTGGTGCCTGACGACATCTACCAGGAACACCTCGAACGCGACGGAGAGGCCGAGCACGTAATCGAAGGCGGCGACCCCGACAATCCGCTCGGACATTATCGCCTCGCCTTGACGCTGCCGATGTACGCTCTGCACGGCACCAATGTGCCGTGGGGCGTCGGGATGGAAGTCAGCCACGGATGCGTCCGGCTTTATCCGGAGGACATCGACCGGCTCTATCATCGGACCAGCGTCGGCACGCCGGGACGGTTCGTCTATCAGCCGGTGAAGTACGGATGGCGCGCGGGGATGCTCTTCGTCGAGGTTCACGAGGATCTCTACGGCGTGTATCCGGGCCTGTGGCGCCACGCGATAAGCCTCGCCAAGAGCGAGGGCGTGTTCCCGAATGTGGACTTGCTCAAGCTCGAGAAGGCGGTGGAAGAGAAAACCGGCGTGCCCACATACGTGATGCCCGGGCCTGAGCCGGCAAGCGCAATGCCACCGGTCACCGAGACCGCCAGTTCGGTGCCCCTCCCACCGCCGGGCAGCGCCGCAACCGCTCCGGACGCAGACACCAGCCCGGGGGTCGGGGCGAAATCGGATACGGACAGCGACCGCACGGATGAAAATTCGGGCGCGACCGGAACTACCGCCACGGCGATCGCACCCCCGCCCGCCGTCAGCGCTATCCGCCCTGCGCCCGAATCCGCAACGGTCACCGACGACGAGGACAACGGTACTGGAGATTCGGGCGAGGCCGATACGAGCGTCTCCGAGACTGCGGATGAATCGGCTCGCGGCGCCGCCGCCGCGAGCGTGCCGGCGGCATCGGCGCCGGCAGGCAACACCAATTCCGCGGCCGGCGACGCCAACGACAGCGAGCAGTGGCAGCGTATGCCGGCCGGTGCGATGCCGGTCGAATAGCAGTACTCATCGGCGCGTGTACGCAGAGTGACGGGGCGCGGGTTGGCGAGGTTGGCCGCCTGGCCGCGAAGAAACTCTCGTGTCATCTGCGCAACGATTTCGCCGGACCCGCCTTGCCGGGCTTTCCAGCGATACTCTATACTCCGCACGAGCCGTGATGCGCCAAATCCCGTTTCATCGACCCTCGATCGGTCCCGACGAGGAGCGCGAGGTGCTCGACAGCCTGCGCTCCGGATGGATAACGACCGGGCCCAAGGCCAAACGTTTCGAGAAGGAATTTGCGGCGTATGTCGGCGCGCGTCATGCGCTGGCGGTCGCGCACTGCACCGGCGCGCTGCACCTGGCGCTGTTCGCGCTCGGCGTCGGACCGGGCGACGAAGTCATCACCACGCCGTTCACGTTCACCGCGACGGCCGAGGTAATCGGTTACCTGGGCGCGCGGCCGGTGTTCGTCGATATCGATCCGCGGACTTTCAATATCGACGCCGCGCGCGTGGAAGAGGCGCTCGCCGGCGGCCGGCATCGCCGGGTGCGCGCGTTGTTGCCCGTGCATTTCGCCGGGCAGGCCTGCGACATGGACCGGCTGCTCGCGATTGCGCGCGCGCACGATCTGAAAATCGTCGAGGACGCGGCGCACGCGGTGGGTTCCGCGCGTCATATCGAGGGCCGCGGGATGACCCGCATCGGCTCCATCGGCGATATCTCGTGCTTCAGCTTTTACGCGACCAAGAACATCACCAGCGCCGAGGGCGGGATGGTCACTACCGAGGACGACGCGCTCGCCGAGCGCATCGCGGTGGCGAGCCTGCACGGGATGAATCGCGACGCGTGGAAGCGCTACGATCGCAGCGGCTCGTGGTTTTACGAAATCCACGACACCGGCTTCAAGTACAACCTCTCCGACGTGCATGCGGCGATCGGCGTCGCGCAGCTCGCGCGCGCCGACGAATTCATGCGCCGGCGCACGGCCATCGCGCACGCCTACTCGTCCGCGCTGCGCAACGAGCCCGCGCTCGAAGTGCCGGAGGTCGAACCCGGCATCGAGCACGCGTGGCATCTCTATGTCCTGCGCATCCGTCCGCAGCGGTTGCGCATCGGGCGCGCCGAAATCGTGGAGCTGCTGCGCGAGCGCGGCATCGGCACCTCGGTGCATTGCATCCCGCTCAACACGATGCATTTCTACCAGGATCGCTACGGCTACCGGACCGGCGATTTTCCGATCGCCGAGGACGTGTACAGCCGATGCCTGTCGCTGCCGATTTATCCCTCGATGAGCGACGAGGACGTCGCCTGCGTCATCGACGCCGTGCTCGCGCTGGTGCGCGAGAATCGGCGTTAGCGTGCTGCGGCGCGGAGAGTTTGGCGATCGCACGGCGGCGGAGGCCGGCTTCCGCGCCCTGGCGCGATCCTTTAAAATCGGCGCATCGGAGGGGGACACGTGCGAGCACTGGTGACGGGCGGAGCGGGATTTCTGGGATCGCATCTGTGCGAGCGGCTGTTGCGCGACGGGCACGAAGTCATATGCCTGGATAATTTCTTCAGCGGCAAGCGCGCCAACATCCGCCACCTGCGCGATTTTCGCGATTTCGAGTTCATCCGCCACGACATCGTCGAGCCGATCCTGCTCGAAGTCGATCGCATTTTTCATCTCGCCTGCCCGGCTTCGCCGGTGCATTACCAGTACAATCCGGTCAAGACCATCAAGACCAGCGTGATGGGCACGATCAACATGCTGGGCCTGGCCAAGCGCGTGCGCGCGCGCATGCTGCTCACCTCGACCAGCGAGGTGTACGGCGACCCCGAGCAGCATCCGCAGACCGAGAGCTACTGGGGTCACGTCAATCCGATCGGCGTGCGTTCCTGCTACGACGAGGGCAAGCGCGTCGCCGAATGCCTGATGATGGACTACCATCGCCAGAACCACGTCGATATCCGCATCGTGCGCATCTTCAACACCTACGGCCCGCGCATGGCGATCAATGACGGGCGCGTGGTGTCCAACTTCTGCGTCGCGGCGCTCAAGGGCGAAGAGCTGCCGATCTACGGCGACGGCCAGCAGACCCGCTCCTTCGCTTACGTTGACGACATCATTGAAGCGCTGGTGCGCATGATGAACGCGGAAGGACTGACCGGACCGGTGAATATCGGCAACCCCGACGAGTTCACCATCCTCGAGCTGGCGTCGCTCGCGATCGAACTTTCGCGCAGCTCCTCGCGGCTCGCCTATCATCCGGCGCGCCCGGACGATCCGGTGCGCCGCCGTCCCGACATCAGTCTCGCCCGCACGGCGCTCGGATGGACGCCGAAGATTCCGCTGCGCCAGGGCCTGGCGACGACCATCGATCATTTTCGCGAAGAGCTGGGGCTCGTTTCCGCCTGAAACAGCCGGGCCCCCGCCCGGCGAAACGAGGGAGGAACATGCGAACCGCGCTAATCACCGGAGCATCGAGCGGCCTCGGCGAGCAGTTCGCCTATGCGCTGGGCCGCGAGCATTACGACCTCGTGCTGACGGCGCGGCGCGAAGACCGTCTCGCCGCCGTCGCCGCCCGCGCTCGCGCCGCGGGAGCCGGCAACGTGCGGACGATCGGCGCTGACCTCGCGGCGCGCGAGACTCCCGGCAGGCTCTATCAACAGCTCGCCGGCGACGGCGTGCAGATCGATTACCTGGTCAACAACGCCGGCTTCGGCACCACGGGAAGGTTCCAGGATCTGGCGCTCGAGCGCGAGCTCGAAGAGATCGATCTCAACGTGACCTCGCTGGTCGCGATGTCGCGGCTGTTTCTGCCGGCCATGATCGAGCGCAAGCGGGGCACGATAATCAATGTCGCTTCGACCGCGGCCTTCCAGGCTACGCCTTACATGGCGACCTATGGAGCAACCAAGGCGTTCGTTTTGAGCTTCAGCGAGGCGCTCGCGGCCGAACTCAGCGGCAGCGGCGTGACCGTGATGGCGCTCTGTCCGGGGCCGGTGCACACCGAATTTCAGAAAACCGCGAAGATCGAGCGGATGCGCCTGCCGTCCTTTGTCTGGACCGAGGCGGAGCGGGTGGTGAACGACGGCATCGCCGCAGCGGCAAGCGGCCACGCGGTGCACGTCGCGGGAGTGTTCAACAGCGCGATGGTGCTGGCGAGCAAGCTCACTCCGCGCGCGCTGACCACTTTCATCAGCGCCGCCGTGATGCGTCCACCGTCGGCGGAAAAGTGATCCGGCGAGCGCCGCGCGATCGGCGCTCCATTCGGTTTCGCGCGGCTATTGCCTCAGCAGGTTCCGCGCGATCACCATCCGCTGAATCTGCGAAGTGCCCTCGTATATCTGCAGCAGCTTTGCGTCACGCATCAGCTTCTGCACCGGGTAGTCATTCATGTAGCCGTAGCCGCCGAAGATCTGCACTGCGTCGGTGGTGACCTTCATGCAGGCGTCGGCGCCATAGAGCTTGGCGTAGCTCGAGATAGCATTCGGACTCTCGCCGCGATCAACCAGCCATGCCGCCTTGTACGTCAGCAGGCGCATCGCTTCGACCGCGACCGCCATATCCGCCATCATGAACTGGATTGCCTGGAAATTCGCGATCGGCTGGCCGAAAGCCTGGCGCTGCTGCGAGTATTTGAGGCATTCGTCAAGCGCGCGCTGCGCGACGCCGGTCGCAATCGCACCGATTTCCGGGCGGCTGCGATCGAACGTGGCCATCGCGTACTTGAAGCCCTCGCCCTCGCGCCCGACCAGCGCGCTTGCAGGCAGGCGCACGTCGTCGTACGAAACTTCGCCCGTATCCGCCGCCCGCTGTCCGAGCTTGCCGTGCATGCGCCGCCGCGACACGCCCGGGAGATTCGCCGGCAGGACGAAGCACGAAATGCCCTTGTGCTTGAGCCTGCGATCCGAAGTGGCGAAGGTGACATACCATTCGGCCATCGAACCGTTCGAGATGAAATGCTTGGTTCCGTTGAGGACGAACGAGTCGCCCTCGCGCCGATAGGACGTGCTCATCGCGGCGACGTCCGAGCCCGCGCCCGGCTCAGTTATCGCGAAGGCGCAGAAGGTGAGCCGCTTGAGCAGCGCGCCGAGATATTCGGCCTTCTGCTCCGGGTTGCCGGCAATGAGCAGCGGCAGCGTTGCCAGTTCGTTGGCACCGATCGCGTTGGCCATCCCCGAGCAGCCGTAGTTAAGTTCCTCGATGATGATGTTGGAATCCAGGATGCTGAGGCCGGGGCCGCCCTGCTCACGCGGCACGCCGAGGTTCATCAGGCCGGCCTTGAACGCCGCTTCGCATACGTCGCGCGGAAAGGTTTCGTTCTCGTCGTATTCGCGGGCGCGCGGTATCATCTCGCGCTCGGCGAATTCGCGCGCCAGGCGGCGCAGGTCCTTTTGTTCTTCACTAAGCTCGAAGCCGATCATTTTCCCGTGCTCCTGGCAGTCCGATTGCGCACGCCGTGCCGCGCGATTGTAAATCTTGCGCCAAGTGAATCGCGAGCGCAAAGACGGCGCGCGAAGGCAGCCAGCGGCGAAATGTGCAGGCTTGTAAAAGGCCATCCGGCCAACTATGACGGGCTTGCGTGCACGCCGGTCGCCGCTTCGACGGTCGGCCAGCGCGGCGCGGATTCAAGCCATGCCAAGGAGATCGCGATGTCAGTCACATTGATCGCCAAGCTCAAAGCCAAGCCGGGCTGCGAGAACGACCTCGAAGCGGCCTTTCGCGACATGATCAAAAAAGTGCGCGCGGCGGAGCCCGGATGCCTCACCTACATACTGCACAAATCCAAGGACGATCCGACCATGTTCGTGTGGTACGAGACTTACACCGACGACGCGGCCTTCGCGACCCATCGCAAGACCGACCATATGAAGGAGATGGGCGCGCGCATCGCCAATCTGCTGGACGGGAGGCCGCAGATCGAGATGCTCGCCGAACTGGACCGTAAATAAATATCGGCGCCACGCTGGATAGCGCGCGCCGCCCGATCACGGAGATCTATCGCGATGCCGCGGACCATCCTGATGGGCGATCCAACGCATTTCTCGGTGCTCGGCGGCGCCAATCCCCACACGCGCAACCCGCTCGGCATCCGCAAGTCCGTCGACGCGAATCGCGCGCGCGCGCAGTGGCATCGCCTGGCCCGCGCGCTGGTCGCGCACGGCACCGAGGTCTGCGTGATCGAGCCGCATCCGGGGATGAGCGGCCTGGTCTATCCGGCCAACGCGGGTTTTCTCTATCCGCTGCAGGGTGCCGCGGCAAACGCCAAGGTCTTCTGTCTCGCCCACCTGTTGCCGACGCGAGTTCGCGAACGCGAGGTCTATCGCCCGTTCCTTGAAGCGATGGGCTATCGATGCATCGAAGCCGCGGCGCGGTTCGAGGGCGAAGCCGACTTCTTTCCTGCCGGACGCTACATGCTGTTCACGCACGGCCGGGTCGAACGTCAGCGCTTTGTTCCGCGTCTGGGCCTGCCGCCATGGCGGCGTGTGTACGGCTTCCGTTCCGAGGCGGGCGCGGCGCGGGAACTCAGCAGCGTCGCACGCGACCGTCCGATTCTTCCGCTTGAGCTTCGGCTCGAAGCCCACTACCACGGCGACACGGTGCTCTGCTCGTTCGGTCCCGAGCGCCAGCATCTGCTCGCCTACATGGATGGATTGACCCAGTCCTCGCGCGAGCGCCTGCGCGCCGAGTTCGGCGCCGGCCTGATCGAGCTGAGCAGGCCCGACGCGGAGCGATACGCGGCGAATTCGTTCCAGATCGACTACCGGGACAAGCTGTATCTCTTCATGCCCGACGGCGTGAGCGACGGCCTGCTCGCGCAGGTGCGCGAGCGTCAGGTCGAGCCGGTGACGATTGACGTGAGCGAATTTCTCGCCAAGGGCGGCGGCTCGATAAAGTGCATGATTCTCGACCTCGGCCCGCGCGATGAACAGCCCGGAGCGCCGGCCGCGGTCGAATTCCGCGCCAAGCGCTCGTATGACGCCATCTACGCCGGCGCGCCGCGGCGGTAATCGCACCCGCGGTTACACCCGGCGCAGCACGCCGAGCCATCGGCCGTGGCATTTTTCAATGGGCTTGGTGAACGAGAGATCGGCGTAGCACGTAATCATTCTGAAATAGCCCGAGGCGCGGGCGGCTAGGTCGAGCAGGCTCGGCAGCGTGTAGCGCACCGGCACGATGTCGCGCGTGACCACCGGCCCCGCGGGGAAATGAATCGTGCATTCGAGCTCATAGATCGAATGCATGCCGGAACACCACGCGATCGGGCGATGAAACTCGCGCACGTCCACGCGCGTGCCCGCGACATTCACCCTGCGCCTGCGCCATGGCCTGCGCCGCGCGATCACGTCGACGCCGTCGTGCCGGTCGATATCCACGCAGTAGATTCCGCCGCGCCGCAGGAGTCGACCGACGGACCCCAGATGGGCCAGCAGCGCGTGGTTGCTGGTCATGATCGGAAATGTTTCGGACATGAAGAACGCGGCATCGAAGAGACGCCCGGGAAGACGGAACTGCTCGATCGAGCGCCGGTAGAAACGGATCGGCACGCCCGCCGCGGCTTTGCGCCCGGCAGCGATCATCGTCGCCGAACGGTCGATGCCGGCGACGGCGATGCCGCTGGCCGCGAGCGCGATCCCATGCGGCGAATCTCCGCAGGCTACGTCGAGCACGCGGCGCACCGGACGTTTCATATGCCGGCGCCAGACGGCGCGCATGAACTCGACCTCGGCGCCGATTTCGGCCGGCTTCTCCATGTGGACGCGGCGGAAAATGGCCGGATATCGATAGATGCTCGGCTCCATCGCATCGCAGTTTAGCGGCGCGCTCGGGCTGTCACCAAGCCGCGGCGCGCAGATTCATCCGCAGCCGCGTCCGCCCTGCCGCGCCATGACGCCCACAATCCGCTTGAGATCGCATGCGGGTGGCGCGAGAATCCGTCGCCGGGGGCCTGCGTGGCGCGCCGATGCGCCCAAACGCACAACCAGGGTGGTACAGCGATGAGCAAACCGCTTGACGGAATCAAGGTGATCGAGATCGGCCAGGAAATTCAGGGACCGTTCGCGGCGCTGGTGCTGGCCGATATGGGCGCCAGCGTGATCAAGATTGAAAATCGCGAGACCGGCGACCTCAGCCGATGGCTCACCTGCGGACTGATTGGCGGCCCCGAGGCGAAGAACCAGGACGTGTCGTTTTACTTCACGGCGATGAACCGCGGCAAACGCAGCATCACCGTGGATCTCAAAAAGCCCGGCGGCGTCGCCCTGATTCATCGACTCGTCCGCGCGAGCGACGTGCTGCTCACCAATTACCGCCCGGGTGTGCTCGACCGACTGGGTCTCGGCTTCGACGATCTGCTCAAGGACAATCCCAAAATCGTGTATGCGCAGGCAAGTTCGTGGGGACCCAAAGGGCCGTGGGTCAAGCGGCCTAGCCGCGACACGCTGGCCCAGGCAGCGAGCGGCCTGATGGCCAAGACCGGGATGCCCGAGGATCCGCCGCTGGCCGCGGGCATCGCAATCGCCGACCATTCTGGCGCGATGAGCCTGGCCGCGGGTGTGCTCGGCGCGCTGTTCGCGCGCGAGCGCACCGGCAAGGGACAGCGGGTGGACGCTTCGATTTTCGGCACGCTTATCGCGATGCAGGGCTTCGAGCTCGACTTCGTCTCGATGAGCGGGCGGGACACGCTGCGCGCGGGCCGCGGCCATCAGTTTTTACACGGCGTATGGGGCGCGTACCGCACCCGCGACGGATGGCTGTGTATCGCGGGGGTGGACGACAAGCGCTGGCCCGATTTCTGCCGCGTGATGGGCATCCAGCATCTGCAGGACGATCCGCAATTCGACAATGCGACGCGCAACTTTCACGGCTGGAAAATGATCGAGGTGCTGGATTCGATTTTTCCGAAGAAGACCACGCGCGAATGGCTCGAACAGCTCACTGCGGTCGATATCCTCGTCACCGAAGTGGCGGACTATCGAATGCTGCTCGACAGCGAACAGGCCCGCGTCAACGGCTACCTGCAGGAACTGGATCATCCGACGGCCGGACGCGTGCTGGTTTCGGGCACGCCGATTACCTACAACGGCGAAGTGCGCACCCAGTCGCCGCCCGCGCCCGAATGGGGACAGCATACCGAGGAAGTGCTGCTCGAATTCGGATACTCATGGGAGGAAATCGCGGCGCTGCGCGAAGAGGGCGCCATCTGAAGCGCGCCCGGGCCCCGGTTGGACAGTCGTCGCCCGCCGCGCCTAACATCGCTCTGCAACGCCGCGGCATCAGCCGCGTTTCGCGCAAAAACGGTTCGACGGAGGATCGTCCTATGTCCAAGTACACATTCGTAGTGCTGAGCAACCCCACCACGCCCGGCCAGGAAGCCGATTACAACGAGTGGTACAACAAAGTCCACATTCCGGACGTGCTGAACGTGCCCGGCTTCGTGGCCGCGCAGCGTTTCAAGCTGGCCGAGGCCCAGCTCGGCGATGGCAAGCCGGCCCATCGCTACCTCGCCCTGTATGAACTCGAAACCGACGATCTGAAGGGCGCCTTCAAGGAACTGCAAAAGCGCATCGGCACGGCCGACATGATCATGAGCGACGCGATCGACATGAAGGGGCTGTCGGCGGTGATGTTCACGCCGGTGGCCGAACGCGTGCTGGCCAGGGACGTGCGCCGCGCGCCGCGCGCCGCGTAGCGTTCCAGTCAGTTCGTCGAGCGCGCGCGGATGCGCCGCATCCATCCGCGCGCGCTTTCGCGATGCCGCGTTTCCTGCTTTGCTTGGAGCACGAGGCTTGCTCCGATGAAGGCAACCGGCATCGCACAGGTCCACGCCCGCGAGATCATTGACTCGCGCGGCAATCCGACGATTGAAGTCGACGTACGCCTTGAGAGCGGCGCCTTCGGCCGCGCCGCCGTGCCGTCAGGCGCTTCGACCGGCGTCCACGAGGCGCTCGAGCTGCGCGACGGCGACACGCACAGATTCGGCGGCAAAGGGGTCAAACGCGCGGTCGCCAACGTCAACGGTGAGATCGCCGACGCGCTCCGCGGCACCGATGCCGGCGCACAACGCGCGCTCGACCAGCACCTGATCGCGCTCGACGGCACCGAAAACAAGTCGCGGCTCGGCGCCAATGCGATGCTCGGCGTGTCGCTCGCCGCCTCCTGTGCCGCTGCCGCGGCCGCCGGCGTGCCGCTCTATCGCTACCTGGGAGCCGACGCCGCCGTCATGCCGGTGCCGATGATGAACGTGCTCAACGGCGGCAAGCACGCCGATTCCAGCGTAGACATGCAGGAGTTCATGATCGTACCGCTGGGGGCGCCTTCGTTCGCCGAATCGATCCGGATGGGCGCCGAAGTCTTTCATGCGCTCGCCGCGGTGCTCAGGAAGCGCGGACAATCGACCAACGTCGGCGACGAGGGCGGCTTCGCGCCAAACCTGCGCAGCAACGAAGAGCCGATCGAAGTGATCCTCGAGGCGATCGCCAGGGCCGGCTACCGGCCGGGTCAGGACGTGGCGCTCGCGCTCGACCCCGCTTCCAGCGAGTTTTTCGAGGACGGCCGCTACGTATTCGCGCGTTCGGACAAAAAGGCGCGCGGCGCGGAGGAGATGGTGCGGCTGTGGAGCGACTGGATCGCCCGCTATCCAATCGTCTCGATCGAGGACGGGCTCGCCGAGGACGACTGGACCGGCTGGGAGCTGCTGACGCGCGAGCTGGGAGCGCGCGTGCAACTGGTCGGCGACGATCTCTTCGTCACCAATCCGCGACGGCTCGAGCGCGGCATTAAAGAGCGTGCCGGCAATTCGATCCTGATCAAGCTCAATCAGATCGGCACTCTGACCGAGACGCTGGCGACGATCGAGATGGCGCGCGCGGCCGATTTCACCTGCGTCGTGTCCCATCGCTCGGGAGAGACCGAGGACACCACTATCGCCGACCTCGCCGTAGCCACCGGCGCGGGCCAGATCAAAACCGGATCGATGAGCCGCGGCGAGCGCACGGCAAAATACAATCGCCTGCTGCGGATCGAAGAGGAGCTGGGCGCACGCGCCGTCTGGCCGGGCGCGAGTGTGTTTCGTCGCGCGGGGCGCGCGCGATGAGCGAGCGGTCGCGGCGGCCTACCGTAGCGGCGCTGGTAATCTTCGACGGATGGGGCCTGCGCCCGGATCGCACTGCCAATGCGATCGCGATGGCGCGCACGCCCACCATGGACCGCCTCTATCGCGCGTATCCGCATACCGCGCTTGAAGCTTCGGGCGAGGCGGTCGGGCTGGCCCCGGGCGTGATGGGCAATTCCGAAGTCGGCCATCTCACCATCGGCGCCGGCCGCGTCATCTACCAGGACGTGATGCGCATCACCAAGGCGATTGAAACCGGCGCCTTCGCCCGCAACCAGACGCTGCTCAACGCGATCCGGCAGGGGCGTGAAAATGCGCGCACGCTTCATATCTGGGGGCTGCTTTCCGACGCCAGCGTGCACAGCCATATCGATCATCTTTTCGCGCTGCTCGACCTTGCGAACGGCGAGGGCCTGCACGATATCGCCGTGCATGCGGTGTTGGACGGGCGCGACACCTCGCCCCGTTCGGCGCTGCCGTACGTCGATGCGCTGCTCGGCAAGCTGAGCGCGCTCGGCTGCGGCAGGGTGGCAACCGTCAGCGGCCGATACTTCGCGATGGACCGCGACAAGCGATGGGATCGCATTGAGCGCGCATGGCGCGCGATGGCTGCGGGCGACGGCATCGCCGAGCCGGATGCGCGCGCGGCGGTCGAGCACGCTTACGCCGCCGGCCAATCCGACGAATTCGTCGAGCCGCGCGTAATCGCCGGCGGCGCGCCGCTGCGCGACGGCGATCAGGCCGTGTGCTTCAACTTTCGCGCCGATCGCGCGCGCGAGCTGACCGCGGCGCTGGCGCTGGAAAATTTCGATGGCTTCGCGCGCCCGCGCCATCCGCGAATCGGCTACGTGTGCATGACCGAATACGACCGCAGTTATGGTCTGCCGCTCGCCTTCGCCCCGGAGGATGTGAAGAACTCGCTGGCCGAGATGCTCGCGCGCGCGGGCGTGCGCAATTTGCGCATTGCCGAAACCGAGAAATACGCTCACGTAACGTACTTCCTCAACGGCGGCGTGGAAAAGCCGTTCCCCTTCGAGGAACGCGTGCTGATTCCGTCCTCGAAGGTGGCAACCTACGATCTTGAACCCGCGATGCAGGCGCAGAGGATCGCCGAGCGCGCGGCGAAGGAAATCGGCGGCGGGCAGTTCGGCGTTGTCGTGATGAACTTCGCCAATCCCGACATGGTCGGGCATACCGGCGTCCTCGAGGCCACCGTCAGAGCGATAGAAACCACCGATGCGGCGCTGGGCGCGGTGGTAGACGCGGTTGAGCGTGCGGACGGCGTCGCGCTCATCACGGCGGATCACGGCAACGCCGAATTCATGGCCGACCCGAAGACCGGGCAGGCGCATACCGCGCATACCACCTTTCCGGTGCCGCTGATCCTGCTTGACCCCTCTTTCCATGGCGCGCTGCGAAGCGGCGGGACGCTGGCCGATGTCGCGCCCACGCTGCTCGCCATGCTCGGTATCCGGCCGCCCGCGGAAATGACCGGACACGACTTGCGCATATCGGCGTAATGCGTCAGCGGCGCGGACCGCATTGCGTGCCCGGACTGTAACTTCTGATAACCCAATCGGTCACGGTCCTGATACGGCGGGCGTTGTAGACATATTCGGCAAGGACGTCGCTGCGCACGTCGGGCTGCGCCTTGGTCAGCATCGGCAGCCGCTCATTGAGATAGTTGTCGGAAAAATCGCTGAGCGCGACCAGGCTCACCGGCCAGCCGTTCAACTGCTGAGCCCCTGTCAGCCCAAGTGTGAAGATCGAACGGTAATTCAACGCCTGCATCGTGGGACCCTGATTCATGCGCCCGATGAACACCCACTTCTGGCCAAGCGCCGGCACGAGGAACGGCGGATTGGCGCTGTGAAACATGCACTGCTCCTGCACGAGCGCCTTCTCCACGTCTCGGCTGCCGGCCAGTACCGCCGAGGGGCTCATGAATATGAACTTGGTCGATCGTCCGACAATGTTCGCCGGCGAAGGGCCAGGACCGCTCGCTGTCGCAAGGGACTCCGTCTGGCTGCTCGAATTTGTTCCCGAGCTGCCCAGCGAACCTAGCGCCGCGCAACCGGAAAATAATGCAGCCGCCACGATCAAACCCACAATGGATGTCTTGCGCATTTGGTAAACTCCCGAAGGGGGGCTCTTCTCGTACACGAGCAGAAGGCAACCTAATCCTGAAGCGCAAGATATGTACCCGCTAAAATGCGTGACGTTATCACGCGCAAAATGGAGAAGACGCATCGCCTGGAAAAATACGAGGCTGCGCATCATCCAAGAAGGGAAAGCAACCTGGAAAAAGGGAAGCGGGCTAAGCCTTCCGATTGATGCGACGAGAAGCCTTGCTATGGCGTCTTAGGCGCGGCCGCCGGCCGACATTACCAGCGCACGACCTGCTCGTAGATCTTTGGCAGCACGCGCGGCAGCGAGGTGATGTCCTCGATCACCAGATAGCGCGACGGCGCGCACATCTGTCGCAGGTAGTCGTGCCCGGTGCGATCGACCGTGATGCAGAACGGCAGCACGCCGGCCATCTCAAGCTCCTTCAGCGCCACCATCGTGTCCTGGATGCCGTAGGCGTTGGAGCGGCGGTCGTGGCCGTAGTCGAAGTCCTGCGGGAAGCCGTCGCTCAGCAGGATGACATGCTTGGCGCGCGAGTTTACGTCCTTGAATTTCTCGCGCACGTGGCGAATGGCCGCGCCCATCCGCGTTGATCGCTTGGGCTCGACCGCGCCGACCCGCGCCTTGACCTCGTCGCTCAGCCCCTGGCCGAACTCCTTCATCACGTAGAACTCGACGTTGTCGCGGCCGTGCCCGGAGAAGCCCATGATCGCGTACGAATCGCCGATCTCCTCGAGCGCCTCGGCCATGATGACCAGAGCTTCCTTGTTGACATCGATGATGCGGCGCGGACGCTGGCTCTGCTGCGGCCGGCGCTGCCAGGCCTTCATCCAGTCGTCGCTGTGATCGTCGTCGTCAGCGGCGCCGGTCGTCTTGCGCACTTCGCGATGGATCGGCTCGTCGGTGGAAGCCGACATGTCGAGCAGGAAAAGCGTAGCGACGTCGCGCGATTCCTTTTTACGCGCGCTGTACACGCGGGGATCGGGACTCTCGCCCATCACGCGCGCGACGCGCGTCTCGACCAGGCGCTCGAGGTCGAGTTCCTCGCCGTCCTCCAGGCCGCGCACCATCCGGTAGGACGCGGGTCGAATGCGCTGGAAGTGGCGCCGCACCTGCGGCAGCATCTCCGCATAGCGTCCCAGCGTTTGCGCGAAGAAATCGTTGTCGTCGCCGCTCAGCGGGACCTCGCGCAGGCGGCACCAGCCGCGACGATAGTCGGCCAGCACATAATCCCATTCGTCGTATGAATAGTACGAATCCTGGTTCCGCCCGTGCATCAGCACGAGCCGCCCATGATTCGATGCGGGGCCGATCTCGCCGAGCTGCTCGCGCAGTTCCTCGAGGTCCTGAGCCTGTTTGCCGGTGAGCTGGGTCAGGTACATCCCCTCGCCCTCGGCGCCGCCCTGCCCTTCGGCCGGCTTGATCTGCGCGCCCTGCTCGAGCAGCTTGCGGATTTCCTCGGGGCTCAACGGGCGGCCGCCGCGTCCCTTTGACTGCTTGCCGGAGACCTCCATGCGCACGTTCTGATTGGTCTCGCCGTCGCTCTCGCCCTCCGTGCCCTCGAGACCGTCGTTCTCGCCGCCCTCGGCGGCATCGAGATTGCCAATCAGATCGTTGCGCAGCGAATTGCCCTCGTCGTCGAGGCCTTCGGCGGAGCCGGCACGGCGCGCGGCCGCCATCAGGTCCTGGAGCCACGCGTACATGACCGCGGTCTGCCGCGCGCTGGTCAGCACGTCTGCGCCTGGACGGCGCAGCGGCGCGAAAAATCCGGCGGCGCGGCCCGCAAAGGCCTGAGCCGCGGGATCGTCGATCCCATCCACCTCGAGCGCGCCGCGCACCAGCATCGTGCTGAGCGCGCGCGGATTGAGTCGTTCAACCAGCGCGCGATTGAGGCGCGCGATACGCGGAGCGAGTCCGCGATAGCGTCGCCCCATCTCGGCCTCGACGCGCGCGCTCTCACACAGACGCATTAAGGCGCCGCCCAGCATCGGGTCGTTGAACGAGGCGACAAAGCTTTCGATCGCCTCGACTCCGGTTTCGCCGCGCTCCTCGAATCCGGGCAGGTCGGCCAGGCACAACTTGAAGGTGCCGAACTCGTGACGTCCGGCGAGTTGCGCGGCGGTGACCAGATAATAGTCGTAGGCGAGCGCGCGCGACCCGAGCGTATCGATCAGCTCCGGCAGATGAATCATCTCACCCGGCAGCAGCGGATAGTGAAAGGCGAGCATCGGGGCGCAGTTGGCGATCGAGTCGAGACGAAATTCCTGCGGATACAGCATCCGCATGAACTTGGTGAGTACGCCCTTGATTTCGTGCAGCGCCTGCGGACGATCCTCGGTCTGAACCTGGGCCATCGCACCCATTCTGACAAAACCCGCGCAGGCTGCGCAATTTCATTTTTTTGATGCGATCGCCCGCTCCCCATCGCGCCTGGCGGCCTTGCGGAAACACAGTAACCGTGAACCGCTGCGCCGACGTGCCGCGTTGGCTGGCGAACCACGCATTGGCGGACCTTTCCGGTTCGTTCGCTTGACGGAGCGGCGAGCGCGGTCTTAATTGCTAAGGGTCATGTCGATTTCAAACCGTTATTCATCCTCTGCAGATCGCTGGTTTTGCAATCGGCCGCGCCGGCGCGCTTTGACGTGCGCGATCGTTTCGCTGCTGCTTGTTGGCGCTAGCCGCGCCGCGCGCGCAGGCATCACCGACAAGGTCAAGACCGAGACCCTGCCCAACGGGCTCAAGGTCCTGGTGCTGGAAAATCATAAGGCGCCGGTCGCCACCTTCAACGTGTTCTGCAAGGTCGGATCGCGCAACGAGAGCTTCGGCAAGACCGGCATCTCTCATCTGGTCGAACATCTGATGTTCCGCGGCACCAAAAAATACGGCCCCGAGGAGTTCTCCAACATCATCCAGGAGAACGGCGGGATGGATAACGCGTTCACCGGCGCCGACTTCACCGACTACTTCGAAGTCATCAATCGCGATCACCTCGACGTGCCGATCGGCCTGGAAGCCGATCGCATGGCCAACTTCGATCCCAAGGGCTTCGACTCCGAGCTGGCGGTGGTGGCCGAAGAGCGGCGCATGCGCACCGACGACAATCCCGAGGATGCGCTGGCCGAGGCGACCCAGGCGCAGGCCTTCGTCGAGCATCCGTATCACTGGCCGGTGATCGGCTGGATGCAGGACATCCAGCACCTGACGCTGGCTGACGCGCTCAAGTATCACAGCGTTTACTACTCGCCGCAGAACGCGCTGGCGGTGGCAGTGGGCGACTTCAACGCCGACAAGGTGCTCAAGCAGATCGCCGAGTCGTTCCGGCCGATCAAAAACGGCCCCAAGCCGCCGCCGGTGCTCGAGGTCGAGCCGCAGCAGCGCGGCACGCGCCAGGTCGTGCTGCGCCACGCGGCCAACCTCCCGGCCTTCGCCGAGGTCTACCACGTGCCCAACTATCGCACCGCCAAACAGGATGCGTTCGCGCTCGAGATCGCATCCGAGCTGCTGTCCGACGGCAAGAGTTCGCGCCTGTACCGCTCGATGGTGCTCGACAAGCGGATGGTGGTCGAGGTTTCGGCCAGCTACGACATGACCTCATTCGATCCCGGGCTGTTCATGGTATCCGCGCAGATGCGCCCCGGCGTAAAGACGCAAGATGCGGTGGCGGCGGCCAACGCGGCGATCGAGCAGCTCAAGACGCAGCCGATCGCGGCGGATGAGCTGCAGAAGGCCAAAAACCTCGAGCAGGCTTCATTCGTCTTTCTGCAGGATTCGATTTTTGAAGAGGCGCTGCAGCTCGGGGTGTGGGAGATGCTCGGCGATTATCATCTGATGGACCGCTACCTCGGCGAAATCGACAAGGTCACGGCGGCCGACGTCCAGCGCGTCGTGAAGAAGTACCTGGTCGAGGACAACTGCACGCTCGGTATCCTGGTGCCCACCGGCATCCTGAGGCACGAGGAGGGCGGCGGCGGAGTCGGCGGGATGGTCCATCATGCGCCGCCGGTCGTGGGCCTGGACCTGTCGCAGCATGCTCCACCCCTGCTCATCACGCGCTCCGCCTCGCGTATCGACGAGGTGGCGCGATGATGCGGCGTGGATATCCCGCGTTCCGCGCTGCGGTGGCAAGCGCCGCCTTCTGCGCCCTCACGGCCAGCGCGTTGATTGCGACACCCGCCGCGGCGCTCGAGATCAAGCGATCGGTGCTGGCCGACGGCGCGGTGCTGCTGGTCTCCGAGCAGCATCAATTGCCGATGGTCACGATGACGATCGCCTTCGATGCCGGCGCGCGGCGCGACCCGGCGGGCAAGGCCGGGCTCGCGTCGCTGACCGCGAGTTCGCTGACCCTGGGCACGAAGGAGATGAGCGCCGCCCAGTTCAACCAGAAGGTGGATTTCATGGGCAGCTCGGTCGCGGTCGGCGCTGGACCGGACTACGCCCAGGCGAGCTTCACCTCGCTCAAGAAATACGAAGACGCGACGCTCAGCCTGATGGCCGCGGCGCTGACCGAGCCCGCGCTTAGCGACGACGAGATCACGCGCAAGCGCGCCGAACGCGTTGCCGACATCAAGGCCAACGAGGAACAGCCGGAATATGTCGCCGGCATCGCCTTTCACAAGGCGCTTTACGGCGACACGCCCTACGGGCATCCGAGCGAAGGCACGGCCGATTCGGTAGCGAAACTGACGCCGCAGGACGTGCGCGACTTCTACCGCACGCATTACCGGATGGGCAGCGCGGTAATTGCGGTCGTCGGTGACGTCAAGGCCGATGAAGTCAAGGCCCAGGTCGAGAAGGCCCTCGCCGCGATCAACGGGACCGTGCCCGCGCAAGCCGAGCCGCCGGCGCCCAACGTTCCCGCGGGGATTCATCCGACCCTGGTCGATCGCAACGTCGTGCAGGCGACGATTATCCTCGGCAGCGCCGGAGTCGCGCGCTCCAATCCCGATTACTATCGCCTGCAGGTGATGAATTACATCCTGGGCGGCGGCGGCTTCGCCTCGCGCCTGATGAGGGTGGTGCGCAGCAAGCACGGGCTGGCGTATGGAATTTCGAGCGGTTTTGACGCCGGCAGGTTTGTGGGCTCGTTCGCGGTGAGCACGCAGACCAAGAACAAGAGCGCCAACGAAGCGCTCGAGCTGATTATCGAGCAGCTCCGCGACATGCAGGCTCATCCGGTGACCGACGCCGAACTTGCGTCGGCCAAGAAATATCTGATTGGCAGCTTTCCGCTGAAAATCGACCGGCAGAGCGCGATCGCGAGCTTCATGCTGCAGGTCGAGCTGTACGGACTCGGCCTCGATTACGCGGACCGCTACCCAAAGCTCATCGGCGCCGTCACCAAAGACGACGTTCAACGCGTCGCCCGACAGTACCTGCATCCCGACGCGATGCTGCTGGTCGCGGTCGCCAACCAGTCGGAAGCCGCGCTCAACATGCCCGAACTCAACCGGGCCGCCGAGGGCACAGCGACGGCTCCCGCGGCGGCCGCGGCCGCCCCGGCGGCGGGCGCGCCGGGCGGCGCCTCATCAGCCATGCATCCGGCCCATGGCGGCTGAGCATCGATCCGACGCGATTTCCGCTCCCTGCTCGAATATGCTTGGTGCTATATTCGGCTGGCCCTCGTGATGACCTGGGTATGAATCGGGCTTGACCAACGGCCCGCGCCGACGTGCGCGCGCGTGCTGTAGAGCCAAATGGAGCGACGATCAAATGGCTAACGAAAGTTGGAAAATCGAAGGCGAGTATTTCGAGTCGTGCAACTGTGAGTTGCTCTGTCCATGTCTCTTCACCCAGGCCAGGGTCCGTCCGACCGAGGGCCACTGCGACGTGGTCCTCGCCTTTCACATCAAGCGCGGCAATTTCGGCAAAACCGATTTGTCCGGACTTAATGCCGCGCAAGCGCTGACTACGCCAGGCCCAATGGCGCAAGGCGGCGGAACCGGCGGCGTATACGTGGATGCGCGCGCCAATGCCGAGCAGCGGGCCGCGCTCGAGGCCATTTTCAGCGGACAGGCCGGTGGGCCGCCGAGCCTGCTCGCGCCCATGATCGCGCATCGGCTTCCGACGAAAACCGCACAAATCGAGGTCAGCTCCTCGGGCGACACGCGCAAGCTCAACATCGCCGGCATCACCGAAGTCACCGTGCAGGGCGTTGCCGGACGCGACGGCTCGACGGTATGGCTCGACAACGTGACTCATCCGTATTCCGGACGCCTGGCTGCAGCACGCGGCACCACGAGCCATTACAAGGATCATTCGCTCAATTTCGAAAACAGCGGCCGCAATGCCCATTTCTCCGCGATCAACTGGTCGAACGCGTAGTTAGCGGCGATGGCATCGGCGATCCCCACATCGGAGGCCGCTCCGCTCGCGCGCACGCTCAGGCTGCCCGACCAGCTTGCCATCTGGGGCGGCCTCGGCGCGCTCTCCGCGCTGTCATGGCTGTACCTCTGGCGGATGCCCGCCGGAGAAATGATGGACGGCATGGTGGGTATGGCGGGAATGGCCTCAATGCCGGGGATGTCGATGGCATCGCCGTGGTCGGCGACGCAGTTGTGGCTCACGTTCCTGATGTGGGCGGTGATGATGGTCGCGATGATGATGCCGAGCACGGCGCCGATGGTCGCGCTGTACGCGCGGGTCGTCGAGGGCCGCAATACCTCGCCCCGGCTCCGCGTGTGGCTCTTCGTCGGCGGTTACATCGCGGTGTGGACCGGATTCAGCGCGCTCGCCGCCGTGGCTCAGGCCGCGATGCAGGAGGCAGCGCTGCTGACCGGCGCGATGCGCGTCGCGCCGGTGATGGGCGGCGTGCTGCTGGCGCTCGCGGGCGCTTATCAGCTCTCGCCCCTCAAGCGCCGCTGCCTCAGACATTGCCAGTCGCCCATGGGTTTCCTGATGACCAACTGGCGCGAGAGCGTCGCCGGCGCGTTCACGATGGGCGTGCGCCACGGCGCCTACTGCGTCGGATGCTGCTGGATGCTGATGGCGCTGCTGTTCGTGGTCGGCGTGATGAACCTGGCGTGGGTGGCCGCGCTGACCGCCTTCGTGCTGCTCGAGCGGGTGACGCGATGGGGCGGCGAGATCGCGACGATCTCAGGCTTCGCGCTGATCGCGGCCGGCCTCGCGCTCGCCGCCCTGAGCTAACTCCACACATCAGATCGGAGCTCTCGGGTCCGATTCGTATGTTTCTCGGTCTCGCGAAGGAACGCCGCGCGCTCGCGCGCGCGCCCTAGCTGCGCCAGGGCTCGACCAGGATCTTCGCATGCCGCTCGGGCGAGGCCAGATCCTCGAACGCCTGGGCGACGCCCTCCACCCCCACCTTGCCCGTCACCAGCGGCTCGGCGTCGATCGCCCCTTCGGCCAAATGGCGCAGCGTGGCGCCGAACTCCTCGCCGGTATAGCCCAGCACGAATTGCAGGTTGAGCTCCTTGTTGATGCCGAACATCGGCTCGATGTGATCGCGCTCCATGCATACGCCAACCACCACCACGCGGGCGTGCGCCGGCGCCGCCGCCATGATCGAGTCAATTACACCCGGCACGCCGACGCATTCGAAGATGACCGCCGGCCGGCGCGGCGGCCCGGGCATCCACGGCGGCAGCGCGGGAGCGCGCGCCGGGTCGGCGTAAACCGCGAGCTCGCTCCAGCTCGCATAGGGCGATTTTTCCTTTGGATCGATCACGACGTCCGCACCCATCTTGAGCGCAAGTTCGCGCCGGCGCGGCGAAAAATCCGCCGCGACGATCGGATGCACGCGCTTGAATTTGAGCGACGCGATTACCGCCAGGCCCACCGGTCCGCATCCGATAACCAGCGGCGCGTCGTCCGGCTCTAGCCGCGCCTTGGCTACGGCATGGTAGCCGACCGCGAGCGGCTCGGTCAGCGCGGCGCGCTCGGTCGCAAGCCCATTGGGCACCTCGAGCAGAAGCTTTTCCGTAAGACGCATGTATTCGCCGTAGCCGCCCGGGTGCTCGTTGGAGTAGCCGACCGTATCGACGCCGGTGGGCCGGATCAGCACCGGCATCGCGCATACGCGTGCGCCGGGTTTGATCCGCCGCGTGGTCTGCGGACCATAGTCCACCACTTCGGCGCAGAACTCATGGCCCATCACGATGTCCCGCTTGAGGTCCATCACGAACGGGCCGCCCGAGCGCTGCGCCGCTTCGACCAGCTTCTCGGCGTGCTTGAGCGCGTGGAGGTCGGAGCCGCAGATTCCGCAGGCGAGCGTTTTGACCAGCGCCTCGCCCGGGCCCGGCTGCGGCACGGGTATTTCATCGACCACGAGCTTTTTGCTGCGCATCACGGCTGCACGCATGATTACGACCTCCGACGAAGAACTGCCATTGTCGATAGTGCGAATCGGCTTTGTATCACTTTTTCGGCGGAGCAGGATAACGTTGCGGGCTCGACAACCGAGAATCACGGCTCCTCGAGGCCGCGCACGAAGCGGCGGAGATCGCCCGGCCTGCCCGCGGCCATGAGCGTGTCGCCCGCCGCCAGCCGGTAATCGGGGGTGATCGGGACGAACCCGTCCTCGCTCGCGCCCGCGTTCTGTACAGCCAGTACGCTCACGCCGAAACGCGAGCGCGGCGCCAGTTCGATCATCGTCTTGCCCTGCGCCGTAGGCGGAACCGTGATCCGCGTGAGGCGGTAGCCGGTCGCCCAGAAGATGCTGGTGCCGGTGGCGGCGAGACTCGAGAGTGACAGCGCCATCCGGTTGAGCACCGCGCTGATGTCCTTGCGCGCGACGATTCCGACAAGGCGATAGCCGTGCTCGCCGGTGGGGGGCGGCTCGACCACCGGCAATTCATCGAGGTCCTCCGACTCCATCAATTGCGCCGCCTCGTCGAGATTCGAATCGCTCAGCACCATCGGGCAGTTGCGCCGGCAGATATCGTAGGCGTTGACCAGCTCCGCCACGTCAGCCTGGCTGCCGAACATCGCGACCAGATCGTGCGTCACTATGATCCCGACCAGCACACCGGCATCGCTGACCACGGGCAGCGTAAGCTGAGCCGTTTCCCCGGCAACGCGCAGGACCTCGGCCAGCGGCGTGCTCGCGCGCACGGACGCGGGCTCGCGAGTCATCGCGCCCTCGACCGGAAGCTGCGTGAGAACGAGGCGTTCGCGGCCGATCTCGAGCGTCTTGCCCTCGCGCGCCAGACGGTAGGTGTCGATCGATTCCGGCTCGAGCGAGCGCGCCACGACCAGGGCCGCGACTGCGGCGATCATCGCGGGCAGCGCAATCTGATAATCCTGGGTCATGTCGAGGAGCAGAAACAGCGCGGTCAGCGGCGCGTGCGTGACACCGCACAGGAAAGTGCCCAATCCGACCAGCGCGTACGAGCCGCGCGGCCCGGTGATTTTCGGCACCAGCGCCGCAAGCGCGCGTTGGAAACTCGCGCCCGCCATGGTGCCGATGAAAAAGGTGGGGCCGAAAACGCCGCCGGGCGCGCCGCTGCCGAGCGAGACGCTCGAGGCGAACAGCTTGGCCGCTGTCAGCGCGAGCGTGGTTTTGATGTCGAAATGCCCTGCCATCGCGCGGTTGATTACCGGGTAGCCGTCGGAGAGATTTTGCGGCAGTGGAATCGCGACTAGCCCCACTATTGCGAGCCCGACCAGTACGCGCATCCACTGCGCAACGTTCCATTTGCGAAAGGCGCGCGCCATCGCATGAAACAAATGGATGTAACCGGCGCTTAGCGCGCCCAGCAGCAGGCCCATCAGCCCGTAAGAAAGCAATTCCCAATACGTTCGCAGGACGAACGTCGGCGGCTGAAACACCGCCTCATTGCCCAGCGCCGCGCGCGAAAAAACCACCGCGCTCACGGTCGCAACCAGCAACAGCGTCAGATTGGAAAGCTCGGTCTGGCCGAGCAGCACAATTTCCTGTGCGAACAGCACGCCGCCGACCGGCGCGTTGAAGGTGGTCGCGATCCCCGCGCCCGCGCCCGCCGCAACCAGCACCCTGGCGCGATTCGCGGGCAGCCGGCGCAACTGGGCAATCGTGGATCCGATCGCACCGCCGATCTGCGCGATCGGTCCTTCGCGCCCCACCGACGCGCCGCATCCGAGCGACAGCGCGGCACCCAGGCCCTTGAGCACGATCCAGCTTCGCTTGATGCGCGCGCTGCCCAGATTGACCATCTCGAGGAAATTCGGAAAGCCGTAGCCGAGAACGTCTCCGGGAAACAGCCGATCGAGCAGGATCATCCCGATCCCGCCGCTCAGCAGCACCAGCGGCACCAGTCCGAGCCGGATTCCGCCACGCTCGATTCCGAGCGCGTTCCACTCAAGATCCCTGAAGAGCCAACTGAAAAACCCGATCAGGGCGCGAAATCCCAGGTTGCCAAGCGCCGCCAGCACGCCGACCGCCGCCGCGAGCAGGATCTGGAGCGTGTAATCGAACTCGTCTGTGCGCAGCGCTAGCGGCCACAATCGCCGCATCGGCCGTCCCCCCCTCGCGCTTACTCCCGTGCCCGGTTGGATGAGCACCGGCTATGCCAGGTCAGTTCAGGCAAGGCGACCTACAGGCCGAGGAAGCGCCGTACCACGGCCAGGAATTCGTCGAGGCGATCGTGATGCACCCAGTGGCCGGCGTTGCGAATCGTCACCAGCTCCGCCGTGCGAAAAGCATCGAGGCGACCGTCGCGCTCCCAGTCGCCGGCCCATGACTCGTCGCCACGCACCAGCAGCGTGGGACAGCGAATCCGGCTCCAGATCTCGGTCGCGTCCTTGAGATTGAACAGGTACGGCGAGTGCGCGCGGGTGTAGTTGTCGAACTTCCACGAATAGGTGCCGTTCTCGTTGCGGCGCACGCCATGGATCGTGAGATGGCGCGCCTGCTCGAGGGTCAGGTGCGGATTGGCGACGCGCATCCGCTCCAGCGCCTGCTCGAGATTCGGATACTCGCGCGGCTTGCGCTGCGCGAGTGCGCGCATGTCGCCGACCCAGTTTTCCATCCGCTCATAAGCCGGCGTCTCACGCAGCATCGCCGATGGCGGCCCGAGACCTTCGATTGCCACCAGCGCCTTCACCGCGCCGGGAAAGACGCCCGCAGCCTGCAGGGCGACGCCCGCGCCCAGCGAATGGCCGATCAGCGTCGCCGGTCCATGGCCGAGCGCATTCATGAGCTGATGCAGATCCAGCACGTGATCGATCATCGCGTAACTGCCGCCGATCGCCCAGTCGGAGTCGCCGTGGCCGCGCAAATCGGGCGCGATGATATGAAAGTGGCGCCGCAGCTCGAGCGCGACCCAGTCCCAATTGCGGCAATGATCGCGCCCACCGTGCACCAGGATCGCGAGTGGCTTGTCGGGGTTGCCCCAATCCACGTAATGCAGCTTCAGCCGCTGCGAATAGAAGTAGTTCGACGTAGGGCCGATGATATCCGTCACGACCTTGCCCATAGGCGCCTCCTCAGGCTGTCCGCGCAAACCAAATCCGTCCCGCGGCGGATTCGCGGGGCGCGTATTCAATCTTATATTCCGGTGGAACGCGGGCCTAGCCGCGAGCGGAAAACCCTGCGGAGGGTCGCGCAGGGCACTGGCCGGTCGGCCCGGGCGCGAGCGCGCGAAATCCTCTACTGCAGGTTCGCGTGCACGTCGTCGAGCGTCGCGCGCAGGTTGCTCACGATGTATTGGATCTCGCTCTCGCCGATCACGAACGACGGCGTGACCATCACCGCATCCCCGCCCGGCCGCGCCATCCCGGTCGCCGGATAAACGAACAGCCCGCGTTTGAGTCCCGCGCCGACCACCCGGCTCGCCACCTTCATCGCAACCGGATAGGGCGTGCGCGCGGCACGATCGCGCACCATCTCGATTCCCCAGAACATCCCGGCGCCGCGAATATCGCCGACCATCGGATGCCCCGACAGCTCTTCCTTGAGCTGCGCGCCCAGGCGCGCGCCGACTTCGGCCGCGCGCTCGACCAGATGCTCGCGTTCCATGATTTCGAGCACGCGATCGGCAACCGCGCATGCGGTCGGATGCGAACTGTAGGTGTAGAACATGAAATCGGCGCCCTTCGTTTCACACTGCTCGACCAGGGTGTCGCGCACCGCGATCATGCCCATCGGCATGTAGCCGCCGGTGAGTCCCTTTCCGCCCACCAGGATGTCTGGCACCACGTTCCAGTGATCGACGGCGAAGCGCCGCCCGGTGCGTCCGAAACCGGTCATCACCTCGTCCGCTATCAGGAGCACGCCATGGCGCCGACAAATTTCCGCGAGCCGCGGCCAGTATTCCTTGACCGGCGGCACCGAGCCGCCGGCCGATCCCATCATCGGCTCGGCGATGAACGCCGCAACGCTGTCCTCGCCCTGGCGCTGGATTTCCTGCTCGAGCGCATTGGCGCAATCGATATCGCATCCCGGATACGTCTTGTCCCACGGACAGCGATAGCAATACGACGGCTTTATCTTTGGCCAATCGAACAGCACGTGCTCGTAATCGGCGCGGCGCAGGCTGCCGCCCGCCGACAGCGCGGCGATCGAGTTGCCGTGATACGACGCCTCGCGCGCGATTATCTTGGTGCGCGATGAGCGCCCGTGGAGCTTGTGATACATCAGCGCAAATTTGAGCGCGGCCTCTACCGCCTCCGAACCGCCCGAGGTGAAAAAGAAGCGGTTGAGCCCTGCCGGCATCCATCGGCTGAGGCGCTCGGCCAGCCGCTGGCGCTGCGGCGTCGACCAGATCGGCACCACGTAATTTGCGCGCCGCGCCTCCTCCGCCATCAACTGCGCGATCTCTTCCCGGCCCTGACCGATATTGGTGACCACGGCGCCGCCCGCGGCATCGAGGATACGGCGGCCGTCGGCGGTATGCAGCCATGCACCCTCAGCGCGATCGATCAGCAGCGGCTCGTAGGGTCCGCGGATAAAGTTCAGCGGCGGCCCCGATGATCCGGATGAATTGTCCCTCTCCGCCATCAGGCCCTCCCTTCGTCCACGATCGAATGAGTGTGCCGCATCACTTGATGGCGCCTTCGGCGCGCCATCGTTCGACGTCGTTCGCGGTATAGCCGAGATCGCTCATGATCTCCTCGGTATGCTCACCGAGCCTGGGCGCGAGCGAGCGGATCGAGCCGGGCGTGTCGGAGAGCTTGATCGAGATGCCGACCTGCTTCACCTTCGCGCCGTCGGGCGCCTCGACCTCGACCACCATATTGCGCGCGCGAATCTGCGGGTCGTGCTCGAGCTCGTCAAGCGTGAGCATGCGGCCCACGCAGATGTCGTTTTTGGTCAGAAGCTCCCACCACTCATCACGGGTTCGGGTGCGGAAGATTTCGGCGAAGCGCGCCTTGATCTCGTCGAAGCGCGCGCTGTTGTGCTCGTCCTGGATGTATTCCTCGGTGCCCAGCGCGCGGCACAGATTGGCGTAGAACCAGGGCTCGACCGAGCCGATCGTGATGTATTTGTCGTCTTTGGTCAGATAGAGATTGTACCAGGGCGCCGAGCCGTCGAGCGTGGTCGCGCCGCGGCGCGGAATCCATCCCTTGCCGAAGTGATTCGAGAGCGCCTGCGCGATCAGCAGCATCGTCCCGTCGAGCATCGCGATATCGACGTACTGGCCGCGGCCGGTCTGATGGCGCGCGAGCAGCGCCGCGAGCACACCGATCGCCGCGTGCAGGCCGCCGCCCGCGTAATCAGCGAGCAGGTTCTGCGGAATCGTCGGCGGCTGGTCCTTGCGCCCGATCATCGAGAGCGCGCCGGCCTGCGCGATGTAGTTGAGGTCGTGGCCCACGTAATCGCGATAGGGGCCGGTCTGGCCGAAACCGGTCACTGCGCAGTACACCAGGCGCGGATTGCGCGCTGACAGCATTTCGTAGCCGATGCCGAGACGTCTGGCGACGCCGGGCCGGAACTCCTCGACGACGACGTCGGCGCGCTGTGCCAGGCGCAGGAAAATCTCGCGTCCGGGCGCGCTCTTGAGATTGAGCCCGATCGATTTCTTGTTGCGCCCGAGCGCGTTGTGCACGCCGAGGCCACTTGGCCGCCGCTCGGCCTTGCCCGCGGCCGCCGCCTGCTCGGCGCGCCGCCCGGTCGGCGGGCCGGGCTCCTCGATCTTGATTATGTCGGCTCCGAGGTCGCCCAGGATCATCGTGCAATGCGGGCCGGGCGCAAGCTTGGTCAGGTCGATAACTTTGATTCCGCTGAGCGGTGCGATTGAAGCCATGAAAGTGCCGATCTCCTTGCCGAGCGCGCGGGCGATCCGCGCCTCCCACGTATCAGCCTTATACCACCGCCGCGCGCAGGCGCGAGAGCCGATCGTTGAGCGCGCGCAGCCCTTGCACCATGTGTACGCCGTACCAGTGCAAATCGCGCCCGCTCACCAGCAGCATGCGCCGCCCCAGCGCCGGCGGCAGCATCGCCTTAAGCTCGTCGACGTCGTCCTGGTCGAATTCGTACGGTTCGTCGGGCAGCAGCACGACATCCGGGCGATGCTCGAGCGCGGCTTCGATGGTAGTGCGCGGATAACGCTCACCCGCCGATCCAAAGACGTTGTTGAAACCCATCATGCGCAGCACGTCGTGCGCATAGGTATCGGCATTGAAGGTCATCCAGGGCTTTTTCCATATCGGGCAGAAGACCCTCAGGGTGAGCTTGCTCCATACGCCGAGGCCAGCCTCGATACCGCTGACCGCAAGCGTGATCTCGCGCGCGAGCGCCGCCGCCTGTGGCTCGCGGCCGAGCGCCCTCCCCATCCGGAGAATCGATTCGACCGCGCCGGGCACCGTGCGCGGGTAAGTGGTCAGGACCGCAATATCCTGCTCGCGCAGGCGTTCGATGTCCTCGCGCCGGTTCTCCTCGGCGTTGGCAATCACCAGGTCTGGCTTCAGGCGCGCGATCTCGCGCAGGTCGGGATTCTTCGTCCCGCCGACGCGCGCGACACCGGCCAGCTCCTCTTTGGGCGCAACGCAAAAACGCGTCGCCCCCACCAGCATCCCGCCCGCCTCGAGCGCGAACAGCGTCTCGGTCCAGCTCGGCACCAGCGACACCACGCGCTCGGGCGGGCGCTTGAGCTCGACCCTCAGTCCGATATCGTCGCTGAGCTGAAGCCACGAGGCCATCGCAGATCGCCCTATCGTTCGCCGCTCTTTTGCCGCACCACGCGATCGAGCGCGCGGCGATCGGAGTCGGTGAGGTCTTCGCCCGGAGCGCTGTACGGCGGATCGCCTGGACGCGCATCCGCCGCGGGCTCCGACGCTCGCAGCGGGCCGCGGTGAGTGAGAAAATACATCGCCCGCGGCGCCAGCACCCGGCGCGTGATGAAACCGGCCGCCAGCACCAGTAGTGCGATGGTCACGAGCAGCCCGCGCCGCGTGCGCTTCGCGCGTGCTCGCCCCGCACGCCGCCGCTGTTTAGCCATCGATGAAAGACTCCGCGCCCCGCCTCCGCCCGCTCCGCCGGCGATCGTCCGCGTATCCGCCCATGCGGTCCGCGCGCCGCCCGGTCGGTGTGCTGCCGCGCATCGCACGGCACCCGCGCATCGGGTTATCGCCGTCCGAGGAATCCTATCGCACGCCGGGGCCGAATTGAACCGCAGCCATCAGGCGCTCGCGAATGAAGCGGCGCGCGGCGGGCGCCATCCCGAAAACCCGGGAATCCTGCACCCGCCGCGCGCGCTGCTCAGCCGGTTTCTGCGATGCGCGCTAGCCGGCCGGCTTTATCACCGTGTACATGGTGGCCGATCCGCGCTGCACCAGCAGGAGCGCGGAACTCTTGTTTTTCTTGGCCTGCTTGGCCGCCGACAGGAAATCATCCACCGTGTTGACTTTGGCGTGGTTGACCTCGAGCACGACGTCGCCCTGCTGGATGCCGGCGTCGGCCGCCGGGCTGTCCGGCGTCACGCCGCGCACCACCACGCCCTTGTTGCTGTTGAGGTTCAGCTGATTGGCGATCTCGGGCGTGATCGATTGCACCTGCAGACCCCAGCTCGAGCCGGGCTCCTCGCTCTTGGCGCTAGCCAGTTGCTCTTCCTTGAGCTCGGCGACCTTCACCTGGATCGTCAGGTGCTTGCCATTGCGGATGACCTCGACGGGCACGGTATCGCCAATCGGCGTCTGTGCGACGAGTTCGGGCAACTGATGTTCGTCCTGCACCGGGAGGTTGTTGAACTTGACGATGATATCGCCGCGCTGGATTCCCGCCTTGAGCGCGGGCCCCTCCTTCTCGACGTTGGCCACCAACGCGCCCTCAGGCTTGGGCAAATTGAAAGACTGCGCGAGGTCGGGCGTCACTTCCTGGATCTCGACGCCGAGCCAGCCGCGCACGACCTTGCCGTGCTGCTTGAGCTGCTGCATCACCTGCTTGGCGAGATCGATTGGTATCGCGAAGCCGATTCCGGCGTTGCTGCCGGTGCTGCTGTAAATCGCGGTGTTGATGCCGATCACCTGACCCTTGGCGTTGAACAGCGGGCCGCCCGAATTGCCGGGGTTGATCGATGCATCGGTCTGGATGAAATCGTCGTAGTTCCCGCCGAGCGCGCGACCCTTGGCGCTGATTATCCCTGCGGTCACGGTCGAGGTGAACCCGAACGGACTGCCGATCGCCACCACCCAGTCGCCGACCTGGGCTGAGTTGGAATCGCCGAGCGGCGCCACCGGCAACGGCTGATTGGTGTTGATTTTGATCAGCGCCAGGTCGGTCTTGGCATCCTTGCCCACCACCTTGGCCGTGAACTCACGCTTGTCGAGCAGCCGCACATGTATCTCGTCGGCGTGACCGGCGACGTGATTGTTGGTCAGGATGTAGCCGTCGGATGAAACGATCACCCCCGAGCCGAGGCCGTGCTGTTTGTACTCGCGCGGGATCTGACCGAAGAAGTGCCGGAACTGCTCGAACGGATTCGGCTGGCCGAAGGGCCCGGGTCCGAAAGGCGAGCCGGGGCCCTGATCACCCGGTCCGCCGTGCCCACCCGGCGAATCGGGTGCATCCGGCGCGTCGGGCGAATCGCCGGGGCCCTCCTGTTCGCCGAATCCGGATTTCACCTCCTGCACCACGCTGACGTTGACCACCGAAGGCATCACCCGCTTGACCAGCGGTGCGAAGGAAGGAATCGGCACGCCACTCTCGTTGGGTTCGGGCTGGTTGGCCGGCGCTGGCGCGGAGTTGCCCTCGGCCTGCGCGGTCTGCACGGTCGATGCGGGCGGGTGTGATTTGGCCTGCTGTGATTGGGTATCGGAGTTCCAGAACGGAAAGGCTCCGGCGCGCGCGAAAGCGATTACGAGACCGATTAACACGCCGCAGGAGAGTGCGGCGATCTTCTTAAACATTCAGTCTCCTCCTGGAGATGCCAACGTTCGTGTCCGCCAATTCGTGCTCGGCGTTTCCTATCAGGTTTAAGACGATAACGGATGGTTTAAATTCAGCCGAAGGGGTGTTCCCGGCCGGATTTTTCTGTTGCGCGGGCGTGGCTGCGCCTCCGCTTTCAGGTCACTCTCACCAAATCAAGTAAACCAGAAAACTCCGACCAAGCAAACGCCCCGCGGCGCGCGGTCCGATGCAGTCCCGCTCGGCGGGGGGCTCGAGCTTCACACGCGATTCGTCGGCATTGAGGCGGCCGTGCGGCCGTGCTCGAGACCGGCAGCGGGAGTGCGGGATCGCCGTTTTCGGCCCGAGGCCCGCGCGCGTCCATCGAGCCGGTTCCATCGCCAATAAATTGTCGCCGACAACTCCATTTAGGGCCGTTTCTCGTCACTAGCCGGGCTATCTCCACTTAGGCTCGCGCATTTACGGCATCTCGCTCAGGTGGCCTACGGGCACGCTCCGTGCTCACCCCTGCACGACCGGACTGCAGGGCGGTCCGGCACGGACGCCGGCGGTAGAGGACAACCGGATCGGAAACGATCGGGTTTCGCCGGCGGCGCGAATGCAAATTAAAGGCGTCGCAGCGCGGATGGCTGCCGGCGCGAGGAGTCAGCATGCGACCAGCTTCGGAGCGATTCGGAAAAGACAACGGCGCACGCCGATGCAGCGACCGCGGCGAGCGGCTCGGCGCGATGCATCGGGCGATGCTCTGGTCGCTCGCGGTGTCGGTGCTCGCGCTGCAGCTCGGAGGAGCACGGGCGGCGCACGCCCAAGCCGACATTTCGTTGAGTGACGCGGCGGTGAAGGGCGCGCTCGCCACCAATACCGACTGGTCGATCGCCAAGAACGGCGGCTTCGCCAGCGGCACCGCGAGCTGGACGGTCGGCGTGACCAAGGTTTCGGTGAGCGATCAGACAATCCAGGTCGACGGCGAGTTCGTGATTTCCAACAGCGGCACGGGCGGCGCGTTTCTCGGCAATATCATCATCAACCTCCAGCGCCCGTGCGGCAGCACCTGGGTATCGGCGGCCGTTGACGTGGCCGATGCCACCTTCGGCCAGGCGGCCACCTTCGGCAATTTCATCTCCAGTGCCTCGCATGAAAACCTCACGCTCAATCAGCCCGGCTCGGTGTGCAACGGCCCGGGCAATTACGAGCTCACGACCAATGTCGCGGGGCATGCGATAACCGAGGGAACCTTGTTCACGACTCCCGGTTCGGGAACGGTCAATTTCTTCAACGCCTCGAACAATTCCGTGTTCTCGCTGGTGCCGGAGTTCAAGCTCGTCGCCGGCGCCTCCAAGCGGCTCTTGTATACGGCGACGTTCGACAACACGATTCTCGGCATCGCGCCGGGCACCAGTCTGCGCGCCGAGGTCATCGTCAGCGTTTCCAACGCGCAGTCGAGCGATCTCAACGCGTCGCGCTACGTTGACGTTGACGACGACGACGGCCCGGCCGGCCAGGGCGTGGACGCCGACGGCGACGATTCCGGATGGCAACAGAGCGCCGCCGCGCGCACCGTCCTGCTGCCCAGGCTCGCGCAGTGCAATCAGAGCGTCACGCTCAGCGATGCGCAGAGCGCGAACAACCCCGCGCTCACGGGCACGGCAACGCTTACCAGCTTCACCAGCTTCAACCCCAGCGGAACCATGACCATCGACGGCTCCTCGATGAGCAACGGCCAGACCAACACGCAAGACGTGAGCGCCGCGGTCGACGGAGGCACCAACGGCGGCACGATCACCAACTGCGCCGCCATCACCGGTCCCGATACGTCGATCACGCTGGTCATCGGCTCGTTCAGCCATGTCTTCAGCGTGTGCACCGGCGTCAACCAGACCGCCTGCGATCAACAGGACGTGCCGCGCAACGGCGGACCGGTTACGCCCACTCCAACTGCAACTCCGACCGATACTCCGACCCCGGTCGTGACGCCCACTCCGATTGATACCCCGACACCGGATGTGACTCCGACACCCGTCGTCACTCCTACTCCCGTTGTGACTCCGACTCCGGATGTGACCCCGACGCCCGTCGTCACTCCTACTCCCGTCGTGACTCCGACTCCGGTTATCACACCCACGCCAACCGCTACCCCGACGCCGGTGGTTCCTCCGTTCGCCAAGGGTGAGTTCTGCACTTACAGCGAAGCGCATTGGTCGCATAGTTGCGGCGAGGACGACATCGCCAATGAAGTGAGCCATGGCCATAGCCTGAAACCCGGTGGAAACGGTGACTGCAACGGCGAAGGCAATCAGGCGCACAACATACTGAACGACAACTTCGCCACAGTATACGGCACGAACGGCGTGACCGTGGGTATGCAGTGCTCGAGCAACCGCTTCGACATGAACTTCACCTCACCGGCTGCGATCGAGGACTATCTACCCGCAGGAGGCGCCGCAGGAGTACTCAATGCCTGCCTGAGTAATCCGTCGACTTCGCACTCCGGCACGCTCGGCGGCGAGGTGCTGGCGCTCGAGCTCAATGTCGATTTCAGCGCCGCCGGCATTACCGAAGGCCCGGGCGGTCCGTTCGGCGGCCTGCATCTGTGCAACAGCGGAACCACGCTTGATGGCATGTCAATCGCCGACATCCTCGGCATCGCGAACACGGCCTTGGGCAATGGAGGGATGCCGGCAGGCTTCAATGCAAACTCGCTGCGCAACCTGCTCCATCAGCTCAACGAGTCCTTCGACGATTGCCATCCGCATGGCTTCGCCCAGAAGCATCTGACGGGCGGCGCCTGTCCGTAGCGGGCGGCGTCCCAGCGACTGTCGCGGGGGCCGGTCCTTTCAAGGGCCGGCCCCCGCCATTAGCGCCGCACTCCCTGATCTCAGCGCGCCGCGCCGCACAACAGCGTGCGCTCGCAGTACGCGGCGGTCACCGGGTGTACCCCCAGGACGAACGGCTTACGTGCTCGATTGCCGAGCGCATCGATAGCGCGAATCGTCGGATACCAGGTGCCCGCCATAGTCGGTACACCGGTGATTGCTCCCGCAACGCCATCGATGTGGAGCCCGGGCGGTAGATGTCCTCTGACTACGGCAATCGCGTAAGGCGCGCGGCCGCCGCTGATGTTGAGCGGCGCGTCGTACAGCGCCGTCGTATACGCGATCGGAAGGATCTGATGAGCACCAATGGTGAGCGGCGCCGGCGTCGGGGTTGCGATTGGCGTGGGCGTAGAAACCGGTGTGGGTGTGGCAACCGGAGTCGAGGTGGGCGACGGGCTGGGCTGCGGAGAGGGCGTGGCCGTAGCGCTGGGGCTGGGAGTCGGCGACGACGCGCCGCGATTAATCTGGCCCCACCAAGTACCCCACATATCGCCGGTTCGGGCGTACTCTTGGATGGTCCACATCGAGGTGTCGTCGACCGGATCGACCACGGTGGCGGTGAAATCGCCCCATCGATTGTCGCCGGTGCCGAAATCCTTGAAATACGGCGCCTCGCCGCCCTTCAACAACACCTCGCCTTCCATCGTGTTTGGAGGATCGCTTGCCAGGCGCATCGAGTAAGCTCCGCTCGCATACATCCCGGTACCGAAATGCGTATAGCCGAGCATTACGTCGCCGTAGCGGTTAACCGTCAGCGTCGGATAGGCGTAAAAATTGGCCGCCGTCGGATCGTCGATTCGCCCGAATTGCTGCACCTGGCCGAGGGTCGAGCCGCTTGCGCCTATCTGCCACCACTGCGCGGCCGAGCGCGTCGGTGTCCCGGTGGCAGGGAGATAAACCGTGTGCGAGGCCCATAGCGAGCCATTGCGGTAGACGCAGCTCTGGATGCGTCCGTCCTCGGTATCGATACCCTCACCGCTGCCGAGCTGCGGGGCGAAGTTGGTAACTGGTGAAAAAGTCTGCCAGGGAGACAAGCCCACCGGGTACGCGACGCCGGTGGTCAGCGTTTCCGAGCCCACCGGACCGGTGATGGTATCGATACGGAGCTTGCCCGAACCGGAGCTGCTCACTTCCAGCAGGTACATCGTAGCGAGATCGGGATCGAGCGTCGTCGCGGGGACCTGGGTGAAGCCGTTGGGCGGATTGAGCACGGTATGATTGCCCGCGCCGCCGGAATAGAGATCGGCCTTGTCAAACGCCCAGAGCATCGAATTCACGAAGTTGTTTCCGTCGATGGTGAAGATGTTGGCCTGGACCACGATCCAATTTTTGTTGAAACCGAGCGTCGGATAATCGATCCAGTTGACCGAGGAGCCCAGGTTGATGCGGTACAGGTTCCATCCCGCGGTGGGATCGCTGGTCTGCGAAACCGCGATGAGCAGCGCCGAGTTCGAGGACTTCTCGCCCGCGGCCGAGGAGAAAATCCATCGCTGCGCGTAAGGATCGTAGAGCACGTGGGCGTCGAATGACTGGGTCACGCCCAGCGACGACCAGAAAGTCCAGTTGGTCACCGCGCTCAGCGTGTGGCCGGAGCGATCCTGAATCACGACCTGGCTGTTGAGCGCTTCCATCAGATGATTCGGACCGACAGCGCCCTCCGTGTCCGGAGGGATCACCGTGCCGTTGTCCGCAACCGCCATGAAGCTGCTGACCGGAGCGGGCGACTGCGCAAGCGGCGCTTCGAACGTCGGAACCTGCACGTCGCCCTCCAAGCCACCGGACGGAGCGAAGTTCTGCATAGCAGCGTTGACTTGCGGCATCGGACGATGGATGAGGCGATGCTCATTCAGCGGCATCGGGCCGTATGCCTCCTGGTGAGCGATCGCCTTGAAATTTATTGACGTATGGAGCGACGCCTTGGCCGCCTTGCCCTTGACGCGAATCGCTGACGAATGATCGAGCGCTGAAGCGCCTGTGGCACAAATGAATAACATCGTCGCGGTCAATACGCCCCGTCGAATCCGATGAACCGTGGCCGTCACTGCTGCTCGCCTCCTGGCCCCGCCGTCGGCGGAGCGGGTGTCTTCGTGAGGCTATGCGGCGCAATGACGAAGCCATGTAAGCGATTTTTGTTTCTGACACACGGTAGGCGTCGGTATCTGGATCAGCGCTCGGGCACATCGTGCGCGCATTTGAGACATTGCCGGGTGATGACGCGGGTTTTGCCGCAATTCCCGCGGATCGATATCTGCCGCTCAGCGGATGAGGTGTCTCAAAAGATGTCGCTAGCCGCCGTCCGTTTGCGTCGTGTGGTTGTGGCTCGAACGAGGCACAAGCCGAGTGCCCACCCCGACGGCTCATCCAGGACTCAAATGGCTGTCCGAACGGCGCCGGGCGTTCTGATTTGATACTGCTCTTCGATACTACGGAGAGACCGAGATTTCGAGCGCGCTGCTTGCCGATTGGTGATTCTTGTCGATCGCGTAAACAGTGAAATTCCAGGTGCCCGTGCTGGCCGGTATGCCGCTGATCAGGCCGCTGAACGTGTTCAGGGAAAGGCCGCGAGGCAGCGCGCCCGCGCTCACATACACGAGGTAAGGCGGCGTGCCTCCGGTCAAACCCAGCGAAGTTCGATAGAACAGGCCGACTACGCCATTCGGCAGTGTGGGGGAGCCGATGGTTAATGGCGGCGTCGGTGTGGCCGTCGGCGCAGGCGTCGGCGTCGGCGCAGGCGTCGGCGTCGGAGCAGGCGTCGGTGTGGGTGTGGGCGCGGGTGACGGTGTCATCGTGGGCGTCGGTGCCGGTGTCGGCGAAGGGCTGGGCGAGGCCGACGGAGTTGGCTGCGGAGTCGGCGAAGCTGTAGGGCTCGGGGTGGGCGTCGGGCTCGGCGACGGCGAGGGAGACGGCGTCGCAGTGGCGGTCGGAGTCGAAGTGGGACTGGGAGTCGGAGTCGGGCCGCCGGGGGCGATCTCGCCCCACCAGGTGCCCCAGTTGTTGGCGGCGGCGGCGTACTCCTGGAGCGTCCAGAAAGTGAGATCGTCGAGGGGATCGACCATCGTCGTGCTGAAGTCACCCCAGCGATTGTCCCCGGTCCCGAAATCTTTGAAATATGGCGCCTGACCTGCCTTGAGCAGCATGACGGCGCGCGTGGCGCCGGGCGGATCGGACGCCATCCGCATCGCGTAGGCGCTGCTGGCGTATGTCGCAGCGGAGAACGCGGAAAATCCGATCAATGCGTCGTTTTCCGAATTGACGGCGATTGACGGGTAGGCGTAAAAGGCCGCCGCTGTCGGATCGTCAATGCGCCCGAACTGCTGAACGCCGCCCAGGTCGCCCGCCGCCGTGTCGATCTGCCACCACTGAACCGACGCGCGATTGGGACTACCGGTCGCGGGCAGAAAAACCGTCTGCGCGGTCCATAGCGAGCCGTTGCGATAGACGGTCCAGTCCAGCCGATCGTCGTCGGTATCGATGCGCCTGGTCGAGCCGAGCTGCGGGGCGAAATTGATCGTCGGTTCGACGGCCTGCCACGTGGCCGGCGCAGCCGGAAGCGCGACGGCGGTGGTCAGCACCTCCGAGCCGACCGGCCCGGTGATCGTGCTCATGCGTAGCAGTCCGTTGACTGAGCTCCACGATTCCAGGACGTAGAGCGTCGCGAGCCGGGAGTCGTAGGTCTCTGCCGGGTTCATCGAAAAGCCGCCCGAATCGTCCTGCAGCAGGGTGAACAATCCCGAGCCGCCCGCGTACAGGTCCGCTTTGTCGAAGACGTAGAGGTTCGAGTATTCGAAGAACGTGCCTTGTATCGTGAACACGTTGACCCCGACGACAATCCAGTTCTTGTTGAATCCGAGCGTTGGAAAATCGCCCCATCGCAGACCAGCCGCATCGATCGGCACGCGGTAGAGATCCCAGCCCGCAGTCGGATCGCTGTTGTGCGAAACCGCGAGCAGGATCGCCGACGCGGAGCTCTCCGGATCGCCGGCGGCGGCGAGCACCCAGTGCTGGCCATAGGGATCGTAGATAATCCGCGGGTCGGTGACCGAGCCGACGTCCAGGCTGGACCAGAAGTCGAGCAGGCCGAGCGAGCTTATGAAGAGGCCGGAGCGAGTCTGAATTTCGATCTGACTGTTGAGCGCGACCACCAGGTGGCCAGGACCGACAGCGCCATCGGTGTCGGGCGGGATAGCAGTGCCGTTATCGCCGAGTCCCGGAAATCCAACCAGTGGCGAGCGTCTGCTTCGCGGCGCCCGGCGACCGGATACCGGCGGCAGCGGGCGCGAAGAAGGATATTCAACCCCTGGGCTTAGCCGCGGACGCGGCGCTACCCGCCGCCGCGCGGCGGGGAACGCACCCGCGCGTTGCGCGCGCGCCAGCGCACTGAAATCGACCATCGTATGAATGCTCGCACGATCCGCGCGCCCGGAAGCGACACGCACGCGACGCGCCTCGGCCCCGCGGCCAATTGCGTCATCCGCGCTCGCCGACGCGCACAGCGCCACCTGCAATCGCCGGCAGCGCCGCAAAGCAATCGCATCGCCGGATGAAACCGGCGCACCCCCGACCGCCCATGTCCGGGCGACAACGAGAGCCGCCCCGCCCATCAGCAGCACTGCCGCAACTCGCACCGCCAGCGCGGAGCGCTTGCGGATCGTGTCAGACAATTGCCCCCCCACCTCGCCCACTGGCTCTCGTTGCCGCCGTTCCTCAAATAGCAGGTGTTCCCGATGTCAGCCGCGCCCTTCTGTGCGCTCGCCCTCGCCGCCGCCTCCAAAACCGCGCCATCCCCTTCGCAAACGGCCGCCCCTTCCTGCGCCCTTTCCCCATGGACCCGCGTCCATTCCTAATCGGGAACACCGGAAGTCATCGAGCAAAAGGCGAGCCCGTCGAAAGGGCCGGAATCTAGAAGATTTTCTGGGATGAGTGCGACAAAAAAATGGCGGCGCTGATTTAGCGCCGCCGTCGGACGATTCAAAAACGCGTTAGCGTGCCCACCACAAGAAATACCTTCGACCGCACGAGGCGTTAAGTCCGTCGCACGGATTCAAGCCGTCGTGTCCGGCTGCGCGGATTACGGCTTGGAGGGCTCGCCGCCGACCTTGCCCGGGCGATTGGCGATCACCTCATCGATCACGCCGTATTCGACCGCCTGCGTCGCATGCATGAAGAAATCGCGCTCGGTGTCCTTTTCGATTCGCTTGAGTCCCTGGCCGGTATGGTTGGTCAGGATGTTGTTGAGAATCTCGCGCAAGCGCAGCGCCTCGCGCGCCTGGATCTCGATATCCGAGGCCTGCCCCTCGAAGCCGCCCGAGAGCTGATGGATCATGATGCGCGAATGGGGCAGCGCATAGCGGCGGCCCTTGGCGCCCGCAGCCAGCAGCACCGCGCCCATGCTCGCCGCCTGGCCCACGCACAGCGTCGAGACCGGAGGCTTCACGAACTGCATCGTATCGTAAATCGCGAGTCCGGCCGTGACCGAGCCGCCGGGCGAGTTGATGTACATGTTGATCTCGCGCTCGGGATCCTCGGATTCGAGGAACAGCAACTGCGCGGTAATCAAATTGGCGACCTCATCGTGAATCGGGCCGCCGAGAAAAACGATCCGGTCCTTCAGCAGGCGCGAGTAGATGTCGTACGCGCGCTCGCCGCGGCCGGTCTGCTCGACCACCATCGGAACCAGCAGGCTGCTCATGGATTGAATCCTAGCACCGCGCGCGCCGTCCTGCACCATCGCACGCGCGCCGCGGGTCAGCGCGCGAGCCGGAAACGTTCGCCGAGGAAGACCTGGCGCACGACGTCGCTGTCGACGATTTCGCGCGGTCCGCCGTGGAACAGGATCTTGCCGGAATGGATGACGTAGGCGCGATCGATGATCGAGAGCGTGGCGTGCACGTTGTGATCGGAAATCACGATACCGATGCCGCGCTGCTTGAGATAGCTGATGATGCGTTGGATTTCGACCACGGTAATCGGGTCGATGCCGGCAAACGGCTCGTCCAGGCACAGGAACATCGGGTCGAGCACCAGCGCGCGCGTGATCTCGACCTTGCGCCGCTCGCCGCCCGAAAGCACGCTCGCCTTCGATCGCGCCAGGCGCGCGATATCCAGTTCGTCGAGCAATGTTTGCAGCCGCGCCTGACGCTGCTCCTCTTCGAGCGGCAATGTCTCGAGCACCGCGAGCAGGTTCTGCTCGACCGTGAGCTTGCGGAACACCGACGGCTCCTGCGGCAGGTAGCTGATACCGCGCCGGGCGCGCTGATACAGCGGCAGCATCGTGATGTCTTCGCCGCCCAGGCGCACGCGCCCCTCGTCGGGCTTGATCAGCCCGACCACCATGTAAAACGTGGTGGTCTTGCCAGCGCCGTTCGGCCCGAGCAGCCCCACGACCTCGCCGCTACGGACGTTGACCGCGACATTATCCACCACGGCGCGACCGCCGTAGCGCTTGACGAGTCCCTCGGCCTCGAGCGAGACCTCCCTGGGCTTTGGCGCAGGCGCCGGCGATACGCCCGGCTCTCGCAATGCTTCGACTTTTGCCATCCTGTGCCGCCGCCCTGCTCGACCGTCCCCCGTTGATTCGCCGCCCTCGTTAAAGGTTTATCGCGTTTGCGCCGCCGAATGAAGAAATTGAATCATGTTTGATTCAACAAGGGTACGCCGCCGGCGCGAAGCGGTTTCACGATTGCTCCGCGCGCGCTGGCTATACGATGCGGCACAGCGCTCAGCGCTGTGCTAGTTTGCCGGTCTATGGCCGAGAGCGTTCGCAAAATCTACCTGAGCGGGCCGATCATGGATGCCGAGCCGGCAGCGGCCAAGGACTGGCGCACCCGGGCCAAGGAGCGCCTCGCCGGACGGTTCATCCTGCTCGACCCGATGCGGCGCAATTTCCGCGATAACGAGATCGATTCGTCCAACGAGATCGTGGAGTTCGATCTGCAGGACGTACGCGACGCCGATCTGCTCCTCGTCAACTACTGCAAACCGTCGCTCGGCACGGCGATGGAAGTATTTTATGCGAGCTACGACCAGGGCAAATTCGTAATCGCGTTCAGCCCGCTGAGCTTCAAGGACTGCTCGCCCTGGATGGTCCGTTTCTGCACGAAAATCCTGCCCGACCTCGACAGCGCCCTCGCCTACATCGAACGGCATTTCACTTAAGGGGGCGCGCGCCGCGCTAACGGATCATCTGCAGCAGCCAGTCGCCGACCGGATTCGCGACCATCCGCGTTCGCCCGGACGCCGAGGCCGAGGCGTACCGATAGCGATAGCTGTGGCGTGAATGCCGAAAGCGATGCGGCGCGTAATGGCTGACGCGCGCGCTGCCGCTCCATTGCTCGGGCGCCACGGCCGCCGCCGGCGACCGCGATGCGGCCGCCGGCTCATCCAGCCGCGCGACCGCGACGCGCGCAATCCCGCTGTGATTGAGTCCGATTTGTTGCGCGGCGCGCTGGGACAGGTCGATTCCGCGACCGTGAACATACGGTCCGCGATCGTTGATCCGCACCACCACCGAGCGGCCGGTCCCGAGGTTGGTCACCCGCACGCGCGTGCCAAGCGGCAGGCTGCGCGACGCCGCCGTCAGATCCTCGCGATGGTAAATTTCGCCGCTCGCCGTCCGCTGGCCGATGAATCCCGGCCCGTACCACGATGCCAGCGTGACGTGCCCGCCCGTCGGCGAGGATGCGGCCTGCGTGCCCGGTGCCGACGCAGCGACCGGCGCGGGCCGGACATCTGCCGGGCGGTAAGCCGAACATCCGGCTACCCATAGCCCCGCGCTGATGGAGATCGCCAGCCCCGCCCAGCCGCACCGCCGCCGCACCGTCATCGCCTCACGCTTTCGGCTGCATTCCTCGCCATTGCGGTATCCGACTCCAATTCTATCCATCCCGCACCAGGCCAATCCATCCGCAAGAACATCTCCGCGGCGCTGGTTCTTTCGGCTAAGTGTCCGATATACACTAACTCTACGGGTAGTGACGGTGAGACCAGGCGAGGATTTTTTCAATTTCAACAACCACGACATGGTGCGGGTGGCGGTCGCGATTCCGAGCGTGCGCGTCGCAGAGCCGGCGCTTAATTGCGAGCATACACTGTCGCTGATGCGCGAGGCCGCCGCGCGGCGAGCGGCGCTGGTGCTCTTCCCGGAGCTCGGCCTGACCGGCTACTCGAGCGAAGACCTGCATCAGCAGCGCGTCATTCTCGACGCCTCGCGCGCGGCGCTCGCGCGCGTGGTCGAGGCGAGCCGCGAGTTCGACATGGTCTCGGTCGTGGGGCTGGGCCTGGCGATCGACGGCCAGTTGTTCAATTGCGCCGCGGTAATCCATCGCGGCCGCATCCTCGGCGTGGTGCCCAAGACCTACCTCCCCAACTACCGGGAATTTTACGAGATGCGCCAGTTCGTTTCGGGCGCAGCCGCCGTGCGCGACGAAATCGACCTGTGCGGGCAATCGGCGGTTCCCTTCGGCGCGCGCCTGCTGTTCGCGGTCGAGGGGCAGCCGCTGCTCACGCTGGCGGTCGAGATCTGTGAAGACCTGTGGGTGCCGATTCCGCCCTCCTCGTTCGCGGCGCTGGCGGGGGCAACCGTGCTGCTCAACCCGTCCGGCTCGCCGGTCACCGTGGCCAAAGCCGACTACCGGCGCGCGCTGGTGGAGAACCAGTCGGCGCGATGCATGGCGGCGTACCTGTATGCCGGGGCCGGCGCGGGCGAATCGACCACTGACCTCGCGTGGGACGGTCAGGGACTGATCTGCGAGAACGGCAATCTGCTGGCCGAAACCCAACGCTACAGCTTCGCGCCGCAGCTCGTCTGCTCGGAAATCGACCTCGAACGGCTGGCCCAGGAACGGATGCGCCAGACCAGCTTCGCCCAGACCGTGCGCGACCATCGCGAGGTGCTGAGGCGCTTTCGCACGGTCCGCTTCCCGCTGGCATTTGCCCGGCGCGGCCGGATGCTGCCCGAGCGCAGAGCCGAGCGTTTTCCCTACGTGCCGGCCAATCCGGCGCTGCGCGACGAACGATGCGCCGAGGTGTATGAAATCCAGGTGCAGGGGCTGGCCACGCGCCTGCGCGCAGCCGGCATCAAACGCACCATCATCGGCGTCTCGGGCGGACTCGATTCGACCCAGGCCCTGCTGGTTTGCGCCCAGGCGATGGATCGGCTCGGCTATCCGCGCGCCAACATTCTCGGCTACACGATGCCCGGCTTTGCCACGTCACCGCGCACGCTCGAGCAGGCGCGCGACCTGATGCGCGCGATCGGATGCACCGCGCGCGAACTGGACATCCGCCCCGCCGCGCAGCAGATGCTGCGCGACATCGGCCATCCCCATCGCGAGGATGCGGCGGTTTACGACGTCGCCTACGAGAACGTGCAAGCCGGCGAGCGCACCAGCCATTTGTTCCGGCTCGCCAACATGAACGACGCGCTGGTGGTCGGCACCGGCGACCTGAGCGAACTCGCGCTCGGCTGGTGCACGTACGGCGTCGGCGATCAGATGTCGCATTACAACGTCAACGCGAGCGTGCCCAAGACGCTCATCCAGCATCTCATCCGCTGGGTCGCCGAGAAGCGCCGGCTGGGCCCTGACGCGAGCGCGACGCTGATCAAAATCCTCGCGACGCCGATCAGTCCGGAACTGGTTCCCGGCGGCGAAGGCATCGACGGGCCGGCGCAGGACACGGAGGCGATGATCGGCCCGTACGAACTGCACGATTTCAGCCTCTACCATATCCTGCGCTTCGGCTACGCGCCGCCCAAGGTCGCGTTCCTCGCCTACTGCGCCTGGCACGAGGCGGGGCGCGGCGGATGGCCGGATATTCCACGCGAGCATCGCCATCAATACTCGATCGGTGAGATCAAAACCCATCTGCGCGAGTTCCTGTTCCGTTTCTTCCAGACCAGCCAGTTCAAACGCAGCGCGGTCCCGAATTCGCCCAAGGTCGGATCGGGCGGATCGCTCTCGCCGCGCGGCGACTGGCGCGCGCCCGCGGACGGCAATGCCGCGCCCTGGCTCGCATCACTCGATCTCGTGCCGGAAAAGGAATAGCGACGGCTCCGCGCCGTCCGCTCGAACCGCCGGCAAGTTGATGGACTCGCACGGTCGGACTACCCTCGCATTCAGGTGGCGGCGACAGGCGTATCGCTCGCCGCCGCAGCAGGATTTCCCCCGGAGGTAAACCCTCAATGAGCACCATCGGCCTTCGCGAGCAGACGGTTCAAGGCGCGAAGAGTATCGCGGACGCCTGCGCGCGCCATCGATGGAACCTACCGGCCGATTACAACGTCACTGTTGACTGTCTCGATCGTCATTCCGATCTCGAGGACAAACCCGCGCTCTATTACGAAGATGACGAGGGACGCGCCGAGACCTACACCTTCGGCCGGATGGCCGCGCTCAGCCGCAGGTTTGCCAACGCGATGGCGGGTCTGGGCATAAAGCGCGGCGACGTGGTCGCAGTGCATCTGCCCCAGCGCCCCGAGACCGCCATCGCGCACATGGGTCTCTATCGCATAGGCGCGATCGCGCTCCCGATCTCGAAGCTCTTCGGCCCCGACGCGCTCAAGTATCGCCTGAACAACAGCGCGGCCAAGGCGATCCTGCTCGAACCCGACAGCGTCGAGAAGCTGGACCCGATCCGCAAGGATGTGCCCGGGCTGCGCCACGTGATCGTCACCGGCGGCAGCTGCGGCGGCCTTGCTTTCGACGACCTTTTGGCCAGGGCGTCGGACCAGCACGCGATGGGCCCGACCAACGCCGAAGATCCGATCCTGCTGATGTACACGTCGGGCACCACCGGCGATCCCAAGGGCGTGCTGCACGTCGCACGCTATGTGCTGGGACACAACGGTATCGATTATTCGTACAATTTCCTCCGCCGCGGCGACCTCTACTACAGCCCCGCGGACTGGGCATGGGCGGGCGGCCTGCTCGACGGCCTGCTCGCGATCTGGCCGTACGGAATTCCGGTGCTCGCCTATCGCAGCAAGGCGCGCTTCGATCCGGACGTTACCCTGAGATTGCTCGAAAAATACGGCGCGACGGTCGGTCTGTATCCGCCGACCGCACTTAAAGCTTTACGTGAAGTCAAGAATCCGCGCGACAAATACCGAGAGCTGCGCCTGCGCTGTATCGTGAGCGGCGCCGAACCCGTGAGCCCCGAGCTTGCGCGCTGGGTCGATGAACAGCTCAAGGTCCAGTTCAACCAGGCCTTCGGCCAGACCGAAGCCAACTACTTCATCGGCAACTGTACCGCGCTCGAAAAAGCGCGGCTCGAGCCGCTCGGCAAAGCCTATCCGGGCCATCAGGTCGCGGTCGTCGATCCGCTGAGCGGCGAACCGGTCAAGCTCGGCGAAACCGGCGAAATCGCGATTCGCACCGACGACCCGGTGGTGATGAAGGAGTACTGGAAGAACTCGGGTGCGATGAAGGAGAAGTTCGTCAACGGATGGTGCGTCACGGGCGACAACGGTCACATGGACGACCAGGGATACGTGTATTTCCAGGGCCGCTCGGACGACGTGATCAAGACCTCCGGGTATCGCGTCGGTCCGGCCGAAGTCGAGGCCAAGATCATCGAGCATCCGGCGGTCGCCTCTTGCGCCGTGGTCGGGGTGCCGGACGAGCGGCGCGGCCAGGCGATCAAGGCGTTCATCAAGCTGCTGCCGGGCCACCAGCCGTCCCAGAAGATGATCGACGAGATCCAGCAGCACGTGAAGACACGGCTCGCGGCGCACGAATATCCGCGCGAGTTCGAATTCATGGACGAGTTCCCGACGACGGTGACGGGCAAGATTCGCCGGCGCGACCTGCGCGAGCGCGAGATTCAACGCCAGGCGGCGGCCAAGGCGGGCGGCCGCGGCGGCGCCGGCTGAGCCGGGCGCGCCGAATAGCCATCAGGCGTTTGCGTCAGGCTGCGCAACGCGGTAAGGAACCGGATCGTTTCACCATCCGCGGAGAGGAGCGCACTATGGCAGCGACAAAACCAGTACCGTTCAGCGAGTTGTTGAAGGACGCGCCCAAGAACTGGGGCCGTTTCGGACCGAATGACGAGATCGGCGCGCTTAACTTCCTCACCAGCGCCGAAGTGCTGCGCGGCGTGCGCGCGGTCAAGCAGGGCAAGGTCTTCACCCTGGGCGTGCCGGTGGCGCGGCCGGGCGGCGACCCGCTCTATCCTTCGCGCTCGCAACCGATCCGCACCAACGCCATGGACAAGGGGTTCTACATAAGCGGCAAGGCGCAGCCCTTCCCCGGCGGGATGGAGTATGCCGACGACGTGATCACGATGTATCTCCAGGGCACCACCCAATACGACGCCCTCGGCCACGTCTGGCACGGCGACACGCTGTACAACGGCTACGACGCCAAGACCACCATGGGCAGCCTGCAGAAATGCTCGATCCAGCCCATCGCCGAGCACGGCGTGGTCGGGCGCGGCGTGTTGATTGACGCCGCCCGCTTCAGGGGCAAGGAAAGCCTCGACGCCGGCGAGCGCATCACGCTCGACGACCTGCTCGCGATCGCCAAGAAGCAGAACTCGCCGATCGAAAAGCACGACATCCTGATCATCCACACCGGATGGCTGAAGCGCTTTTACGACAAAGGCATGGAGGGCATCTTCCCCAAGGGCGTGTTCAACGAGCCCGGCCTGGGCTACAGCCTCGAACTGGCCAAGTGGTTTCACGAGATGGAGATTCCGTCGGTCGGAAGCGATACGATCGCGACCGAACAAACCCATCACGAGGAAAGCGGCACCATGATCCCGCTGCACATGGCGCTGCTGCACTATCAGGGCGTGATTTTCAACGAGATCGACTGGACGCACGACCTGGCCGAAGACTGCGCCAAGGACGGCCAGTACACGTTCCTGTTCGTCGGCGCTCCGCTGAAGGTGGTGGGCGGAGCCGGTTCACCCGTTAACCCGATCGCAATAAAGTAGGATCATGAGCACAACCAAAGATCCGCGAGGCTTGGGTGTCATCCGGGTGGTCGAATGCGGTCAGGGAGTATCCGCCGCCTTCGGCGCAAAGATGATCGGTGATCTCGGCGCCGAGGTCATCAAGGTCGAGCCCCCGGACGGCGATTTGATGCGCCGGCGCGGCCCGTTTCCCAACGACAAGCCGGATCCCGAGAAGAGCGCGATATTCGCTTATCTCAATGCGAACAAGCGCGGCGTGACGGCCGACCTGGCGAATCCCGAGGGCCGCGAGTTGCTCGAGCGCCTGTTGGAAAAGGCGGACATCCTGATTCATAACGTCCCGCCCTACGAGCGCGCCCGACAGGGGCTCGACAGCGCCGCGCTCTGCGCGAAGCATCCGGGACTGATCGTCGCGTCGATCTCGATGTTCGGCGACCGCGGACCGCGCGCGAACTGGCGCGGTTACGAACTGAACGCATCGAATGCCGGCGGATGGGCCTATCTGAGCCCCGGGGCGTCGCCCTATCCTGAGCTGCCGCCGCTCAAGCCGTTCGGTTCGCAATGCGACTTCCAGGGCGGCGCGCACGCCGCGCTCACCGCGCTTGCCGCGATGCGGGTCAAGCTCAAGACCGGCAGGGGCCAGGCGATCGACGTGAGCGAGCAGGAAGCGATCGCGGCGATGCTCGAGATGAATTTCATGCACTGGACCTATGCCGGGCGCGAGACTTCGCGCCTGGGCTCGCGTGCGCTGGGCCCGTGGTTCCTCGCCGATTGCCAGGACGGCAAGATCTTCGTGCTCGCGGTCGAGGAGCATCAGTGGAAGAGCCTGGTCAAGCTGATGGGCGATCCGGAATGGGCGAAAGAAGAGATCTTCAAGGATCGCATGTCGCGCGCGCAGAACATGGACGCGCTCAAGGCGCTGATGAGCGAATGGATCGCCGGGTTCAAGGTGACCGATCTGTACAAGGCGGCCCAGGAGAACCGCGTGCCGTTCGCGCCGGTCAACACGATGCGCCAGATGTATGAGAACGAGCATCTCAAAGAGCGCAAATACTTCGTGACGCTCGATCAACCGGGGCTGGGCAAGCTGACCGTGCCCGGCGCGCCCTCGCAGTACGGCAAAATCAAGTGGGCGCTGCGCCGGCCCGCGCCGCGGCTGGGACAGCATAACGAGGAAGTTCTCTGCGGCGAGTTCGGCCTGCCGCGCGATCGGCTCGCCAAGCTCAAACAATCAGGCGCGGTGTAACGGAGCGGGAGCCGCAGCAAAGGTTTAGTAACGCTGGAGAGTACCTATGGCCGATTTACCATTGAGCGATGTGCGAGTACTGGATTTCACCTGGGCGTGGGCGGGACCGTTCTGCACCCAGACGCTCGCCCATCTCGGCGCCGAAGTGATCCGCATCGAGAGCACGCTAAGGCCGTGCGTCACGCGGATGCTGCCGCCGTTTGCCGACAATCAGAACGGGCCCAACCGCGCCGGCTACTTCAATCAGTACAACCAGGGCAAACGGAGCATTCTGCTCGATCTCTCCAAGCCCGAGGCGGTGAAGCTGGCGTTCCAGTTGGCCAGGCATTGCGACGTCGTGGCCGATAATTTCGCCGCCGGCGTGATGGACAAGCTCGGCTTCAGCTACGAAAAGCTGCGCGAGATCAAACCCGACATCATCCAGATCTCGATGTCCGGTTACGGCCAGTACGGGCCGTTCAAACGCTACGTCGGATACGGCCCACCGGCCTCGGCCCTGTCAGGGCAGTTCTGGCTGACCGGCTACCCGGGCGGCGATCCTGCGGAAATCGGCGTCTCCTACCCCGACCCGAACGCGGGCGTGATGGGCGCGTACGCCATCATCGCGGCATTGCTCCATCGCGACCTCACCGGCGAAGGACAGTTCATCGACCAGTCCCAATGGGAAGCGGTGCTGGTCCATATGGCCGAAGGCCTGCTCGAATGGGACGTCAATCACCGCGAGCCCGCGCGCAAGGGCAATCACGACTTCTACATGGCGCCGCACGAGACCTATAAGAGCAAAGGCAACGACGACCAGTGGGTCTCGATCGCGGTCGGCACCGACGACGAATGGCGTGCGCTGTGCAAAGCGATAGGCCAGCCGGCGCTCGCGGATGATCCGAAGTTCAAGACGCAGGAACTGCGCAAGAAGAACGAGGCCGAGCTCGACCCGATCATCACGGCATGGACGCGCGAACGCGACAAATGGGAAGCGGCGAACATGCTGCAGCAGGCGGGTGTGGCCGCGTTCCCCTCGATGAGCAATCGCGATCTGGCCGAGGACAAGCATCTGATGGAACGCGGCTATCTTGTCCAGCTCGAGCATCCCGAAGTCGGGCGCCGCATGCACGCCGGTGTCCCGTGGAAGATGTCGGGCACGCCGACCGAGATTCGCCGTGCGGCGCCCTTGCGCGGCGCGGACACGGATGACGTGTTCAAGACGCTGCTCGGTTTCTCGCAGCAGAAGATCGACGAGCTGCGCAAGGCCGAGGTCATAATCTAAGCCTGGCGAGCTGAATCCGAAGCTCGGCGTATCCGGGTTCGCGGCCGCGCGGCGCGCGCAGCCGCGCCAATCGTTCGGCGGAGGCGGCGCACTGCTCGGGCGAGCCGCCTGTCTCATCGCAGCCGCGTCACGGGTTCGGCGGCGTAATTCTCGCCGACGGCGAACCGGCGTGAACCGGCCTTGCCCTGGTGACGGGTGGTGCCGTCGAACGGCTGGTAAGCGTCGTCTCGCAATGGATGCCGCCGATGGAGTTCACCGCAACGACGGCCGTACCAGCACCGCGGCGCAGGCGACCCTTCGAAGGATCGCCTGCGCCGCAATCGACTATGGTCGTTTCGCGACCGGGCGCGAGAATATCAATTCAAGCAGAATATGGTGGTGTTCTTCGCCGGACTCGAGGTCGCGAAGCTGTCAGAAAACCAGCGATTGCTGCCGCACTTCGGGTTCTCGTCAAGCGCGTCGTCGTTGGCGTTGCCGTTACCGGTGGTCGTCAGGAAGTGATTGTGCAAGTTCCCAAGTCCGACCGCTATTCCGAAAAGCTGGTTCAGAGGCGAGCCCGTGTTATTCACTAGACTGTTTTTGCCGCCGTACACTGATCCAAAGAACGAGTTGCCGTTGCTCGACGGTACTCCGGCAGGACAGGCGGTGCCGTTGGGGCCGGCCGCATTACATCCCAGGTACACGCCGGCCACGCCGTTGCTCTCGGCGATGAAACCATCGATCGAGTTGTTGGATGCGCTCTGCAACCATATGCCGAAAGTGCCGTTACCTTCGGCCTCAGCCTCGTCGATGAATGCGCCGCTAACTCCGTTAAGCTTGATTCCCGCGCCGGTGGCTTCGACTCCCACGAGAACCGCCCCGGAAAAGCCCGTCGCCGAAGCGTTAATTTGAATCCCGACCACATTATCGAGTTCCGATTCCACGACCAGCAGGTAGGCATTTGCGCCGTTGACGACCACACCCTTGTGATTTAACGCGGTGATCACGGTGTATAGCGACGCGTTCGGCCCATCCACGTGGACTCCCTGGCCGAACTTCTCGGCTATGATGTTCGCAAGTGTGACCTTATTTGCGGTGGGCTCGACGAGAACGCCAAAAGTCGGAGTGGTTGAGCCCGGCCCCTGCAGCACAATTGTACCGTTGCCCAGAAGTGTGACATTGCTCGCGGCGATATCGATGCAGGTGCCGGTGGAATTCATCGGGCTCGCACCGGTGAGCGTGTAGCTTCCGGGCGAGCTGATGGTGCAACCGCACGTCGGGATTGACAACGCGCACGCCGCGGCGCCGGCCTCCGAAGGCGTCGCAGCCATTATCAGCATCGTTGCCAGGACTACAGTCGCACATATGCCAATTAGTTTTGCAATCCGTTTACCCATCTCTTCGTTTCCCCCTTCGAGGTTTGTTCGACTCAAAGCCCAATTCGCCAGACGACACTATGAGTCCGTTAAAATTCGCGAATAACGCCGCAAATTTCGTGAGGTTTTACCGAGCTTAAGTTTCCGACACAAGCATCCGTTTGCAGAAATTGCCACAGGCACCAAAAAAACGCTTGAGAACTTTGATTTTCGGCTAATACGCCACGGATGAACGCAAAATAGGCTTGCCGTCGCGGACCGGCAGTCCGCCTGATTTTTTATCGCCGGCAAGCATTCAGTCTCGATCGACGCCATCGGCCGGCATTTGCCGGTTGGCCGCATTGTTCTGCGGGCCGGCGTATGGATTTGCATCGCCGCCGAGACTCTGCGGAGGACACTGCGATTCGAATCGCGCTGAGGAAAAAAACCGTCCGGCGGGGCTGTGGGCGATACGTCATCCGGGAAACAGGTGGGGATCGAAACGCCCCACAAGGTCAATGATGTTCATCCAATTTTTAGCAAATTTGTTAGAACGCGAGCTTGTAGACGGACTTGATGGCAAATTAATGCAATAGAGATAAAAGATGCGAAAAAATCCGTGTTTTTGGCTTTAAGTTAGAAACATCGCCTCGTCTGTCGTTATCCGATGCCCGCGTCGTCCAAATATCCAGGCGCAACCAATTTCATATCCGCAGCATGTTCCCGAGAGCAGCGTCCGCTCTTGCCCGTCCGGCGGGTTTCGGAATACCGGTAGGCAACAGCGCCTTCCCACGGCAGCGATCGCCACCCAAAGGAACAGCAGTGTCGGAACTCAGAGCTATCGGTCTGCTGGTCGAAAATGCGAACGCCCGCGACTACGTGAGCCAGGCGCAGGCCGCTGAGCGGATGGGATTCGACACCTTCTGGGTGCCGGAGGACTATGCGTTTCCGGGGGCGTTCAGCTCATGCGCCGCGATCGCCGCGAGCACGAGCCGCATCAAAATCGGCACATGCGTGGTCAACCCCTTCACGCGCCATCCGGTGCTTATCGCGATGGAGCTTGCGGCGCTGGATCAAATCTCGGCGGGCCGCGCGATCCTCGGTCTCGGCGCAAGCATCAGGCTCTGGATCGAGGAGCAGATGGCTATCCGGTACGACCGGCCGCTCGCCGCGCTCCGCGATGCGGTCGCGATCATCCGCGGACTCTTTGCGGGCGGGCCAATGGAGCATCGGGGCAAGGTTTTCAGCGCAGGGGCCGGCATCCGCTTCAACCTGAGGCCGCCGCGGGCCGAAGTGCCGATCTACCTGGGCGCAACCTCGCCCCGGGCAATCGAACTGGCGGGAGAGATCGCCGACGGATGGCTGCCGTTCGGCTTCGGGCCGCAAGCGATTGCGCGCGGAATAGAGCGCGTTCGAGCGGGAGCGAATCGCTCCGGCCGCGCGCTTGCGGATTTTCCGTTCTGTTCGCTGATCTTCACGGCGGTCGCGGATGACGACCGCAAGGCTCGCGCGTCGATCAAGCCCTTCATCGCCACGATGCTTGGGTGGTTCGCGAATCAGCCGGAGCTGCCGATTTTCACCGACCATGGCATCGGACCGCAGGAGGTGAACGTTGTGCGCCAGAGCTTCGTCCGCGGCGAAATCCGGCCCGACATGGTGAGCGAGGCCATGATCGACGCGATGACACTGGCGGGCAATCCTGAGCGGTGCCGCGAGCGGCTGGCGGCGCTGCTCGACGCCGGAATGACGCATCCGATCTTCGCCATTGGCGGCGGCGCGAATTTTCAATCCGGCCTGGAGCGGCTTTATCGCGACGTGATTCGCAGCTTCATCTAAGAAGCGGCGAAGCGCTCAATCCTGTCCAGCGCGGGCAGATTCGCAGCGACTATTTGCGCTCGATCAGCTCTATCTTGTAGCCGTTCGGATCGTCGATGAAGGCGATCACCGGGCCGCCGAACTTCATCGGTCCCGGCTCGCGCGAGACCTTGACGCCTTCGCGCTTGAGCTGATCGCAGACCTTGTAGATGTCGTCCACGCCGACGGCGAGATGGCCGAAAGCGGTGCCTAGCTCGTAGCTCTTGGTGTCCCAGTTGTGAGTGAGTTCGATGACCGTATTTTCGTGTTCGTCGCCATAGCCGACGAAGGCCAGCGTGAACTTGCCGTCGGGGTAGTCCTTGCGGCTGAGGAGCTTCATGCCGAGCGGGCCGCAGTAGAACTTCAGCGACTGATCGAGATCGTTGACCCGGATCATGGTGTGCAACAGGCGCATCGTGTTTCTCCCTTGCCGGCGCGCGCTCGCGCGCGCGGCGATCGCTTCGCTCAATTGGCCGCGGATTTCGTCGAAGACCTGTTCCGTCGGCCGCATCCCCATCGCTTCCATCCGCCGCACCAGCTCCCAGCGCGTCAGTCCGAGCATCCGCGCCGCCTCGTGCTCGTGCAACCGGCGCGCATCGACCAGCGCCAGCACCGCCCAATGCCGCACCCGCTCGGCGAACGCGTCCTCGGGAAAGGCGGGGTCAAAGATGTCCGCGGGCAAATCGAGCGCGATTTTCACGGCGTACATTCACCCATTTTCGCTCGCGGCCGGCGAACGCGAAACCTGACCAATTGCGGCGCGGTACCGGCCCTTTTTCCGCAATTGGCCGAGCGATGTCAATCTGAGCCGTGGCGCGGAGGGCGAGCCTCAGCAGCGAGGCTTGGCAATCAGGCTGTGCTATGCATTTTTATAGGCTGAGGGTCCGAGGACGGGCCAGGGAGACGCGAGCAGATGGATTTCAACTACAGCCCCGAAGACGAGGCATTTCGTGCCGAGTTCCGCGCCTGGCTGGAAAAGAACCGCCAGTACGCGACACCACTGCGCGAACCCCTGGCCGACGAAGCCGAAGATCAATGGGACGCGCGCCTGCGCTGGCATCGCAAGCTCAACGAGGGCGGCTGGCTCGCGGTCAACTGGCCGCGCGAGTATGGCGGCCGCGGCGCCACTCTTTTGCAGAACATCATCTACGAGCAGGAACTCGAACGGGCCGGCACTACGGTGCCGTTCGTCGGCTTCGGCGTTTCGCTGCTCGGCCCCACGCTCATCCATTGGGGCAGCGAAGAACAGAAGCGCCGCCACCTCCCGAAAATTCTCACCGCTGAGGAAATCTGGTGCCAGGGCTACTCGGAACCGAATTCGGGCTCGGACCTGGCTTCGCTGCAGACGCGCGCGGTCGAGGACGGCGATTACTTCGTGGTCAACGGATCGAAGATCTGGACCTCATCCGCCCAGCACGCGGACTGGATTTTTCTGCTGACCCGCACCGATCCCACGGCGCCCAAGCACAAGGGCATCAGCTACCTGCTGGTGGACATGAAGACGCCGGGCGTGACCGTGCGCCCGCTGGTCCAGATGACCGGCGCGCGCGGCTTCAACCAGGTCTTCTTCGAGGACGTGCGCGTGCCCAAGTCCAACATCGTGGGCGAGAAGAACCAGGGATGGCACGTCGCGATCACCACCCTGATGTTCGAGCGCTCGGGCGGCCACGACCGCGGGCTGATGCGCCAGGTGCATCAGCTTGCCGCGCTCGCCCGGCGCGTCCCGCGCAACGGGCACAGCGCCTGGAATGACACCGGCGTGCGCCAGCGCATCGCGCAGTTTGCGATGGAAGCCCAGGCCGTCCGCTATACCGGCTTCCGCAACCTGACCCGCCAGCTCAAGGGCCTGCCGCCGGGCCCCGAGGGCTCGATGATGAAGCTGTGCGCGACCGAACTTGGACTGCGCATCGCCAACTTCGCGATGGAGCTGCTCGGGCCGTACAGCCAGTTCGAACACGGCGCGCCGTTCGCGATCGACCAGGGCACGTGGTCGCAGAGGATGCTGGCGGCGCGCGGGCCGACGATCTACGCGGGCACCAATCAGATCCAGCGCAACATCATCGGCGAGCGAGTGCTGGGCCTGCCCAAGGGCTAGCGCGTCACGCGCAGGGCGCCGGCGCGCAGTGTCCGCGACGATCGCGCGGCAGGCGTCGCACGCGGATCTGCCCGCCGGAGCCCGGTCGGTTACTGCAGGTCCTCGGGCGGCACGATCCTGAGCTCGGCCGTGCGGCGTTCCTCGGTCAAGCCGATGTAGCGGTGCAGCAGGTAGACCAGGATCGGCTGAAACACGCGCGTCAGCAGCGCTATCGACAGCGCTCCACCGATAACCACGATCGCCAGCGGACGCTGGGTCTGCGCTCCGATACGCGTTGAGAGCGCCGCCGGCAACAGCCCCAACCCATCGACCAGCGCGGTCATCATCACGGCGCGGAAGCGCCGGTCGGCGCCCATCACGATCGAATCGATCAGCGAATGGCCCTCGTTCCAGAGCTGGTGGATGTAAAAATTCAGCAGGATTCCGTCCATGATCGCGATGGCGAAAATGGACACGAAGCCCACGCCGGCGGAGACGCTGAACGGCGTGCCGGTCACGACCAGCGCCAGCACCCCGCCGAAGCAGGCGAGCGGCACCTGCGCCATCAGGATCAGCGTGTTGACGATCGAGAGCGTCGCCGCGTACAGCACGCCCATGATCAGCAGCAGCGCGATCGGAACCACGATCGCGAGGCGATGATTGGCCGCGCGCAGCTCGCCATATTCGCCGGCCCATTCCAGATGCGTACCCTCGGGCAGATGCACCTGCTCGGCGACACGCTCCTTAGCCTCGGTTACGGCGCCCTCGAGATCGCGTCCGCTGACCGAGAAACGCACCGGAACGTACCGCTGCAGATCGCCGCGATAGATGAACGACGCGCCCTCGGAGGCCTCGACCCTGGCGATCTGACCCAACGGCACGTTGCCGCCGGAAGGCACGTTGACGCGGATGTTGCGCATCGCCTCGACGCTGCGCCGGTACTCGGGCTTCCAGCGCACCACCAGGCCGAAGTTGCGATCGCCCTCGAGCACCCGGGTCACGGTCTGGCCGCCGATCGCCGCTTGCACCACCGCGTTCACGTCTCCGGGATTGAGCCCGTAGCGGACGGCGGCCGCGCGGTCCGGCTCGATCACGATGCTCGGCTGGCCAAGCGAGCGGAACATGAAGACGTCGGTCACGCCGCGCACGCCCTGCAGAATCTCGGTGATGCGGTTGGCGATCGACTCGTCGGTGTCGAGATCGTAGCCGAACACCTTGACCGCGTTGGCGCCGGCCTTGACCCCTGAGAGCGCCTCGTCGATGTTGTCCTCGATATTCTGCGAGTAAGAGAAGCTGACGCCGGGAAACCGGCGCCGCAGCCGCCGATCGATCTCGCGCACCAGCCGTTCCTTGGTCATGCCCGGCGGCCATTCGCGCGCGGGTTTGAGGTCGACCGGAAATTCGACGCTGAAGAAGCTGGTCGTCTCGGTGCCGTCGTCGGGCCGGCCCAACTGCGAGACGACGTTTGCCACCTCGGGAAAGGACAGAAAGACCTCGCGCATCCCGCGCACCAGCTTGGCGCCCTGCGGCAGCGAAATGGTCGTAGGCATGATGGCGTGGGCCCAGATGTTGCCCTCCTCGAGCTTCGGCAGAAATTCACCGCCCAGGCGCGGGAACCTCGAGAGCCCGGCCGCAACCACGATCACGATGACCGCCAGCGTCAGGCGCGGCCATTTGAGGACCTTGACGAACAGCCTGTGGTAGAAGGTCGAGAACGCCTCCCACACGAAGTTGTCGGTTTCCCTCATGCCGCGCGCGAGCATGAACGAACACAACGCCGGCGAGAGCATCACCGCCAGCAGAATCGCGATGGTCAGCGCATAGGCATAGGTGTGCGACATGGGCGAGAAGATCGCGCCCTCGACCCCACGCATCGTGAACAGCGGAAGGAACGCGATCAGGAAGATCGCCGTGGAGTAGAGCATCGGCCCGCCCACTTCGAGCGAGGCCGACGCCACGCTGTCCAGCGTGTTGCCGGTGGCCGGGTCGTCGGTGGTCAGGTGACGATAGATGTTCTCGACCACGATGATGGTCGAGTCGATGATGATGCCGAAGTCGATCGCGCCCAACGACAGTAGATTGGCCGAGGTGCCGGTCAGGTCGAGGACGATGAACGCGCCGAGCATCGCGAGCGGGATGTTGACCGCGGCGATGATCGCGGTCCGCAGGCTGCCGAGAAAAAACATCAGCACCAGGAACACCAGCACCATGCCGAGCAGCAGGTTCTCGAGTACCGTGTGCAGCGTCGTATACACGAGCCCGCTGCGATCGTAGTACGACACCAGCTTGTAGCCGCGCGGAAGCATCCCGCTCGTGTTAAGCTGTTTGACCTTCGCCTCGACACCCTTGAGCGTCTTGAGGGTATTGCCGTACTTGCGCATCAGGACGATGCCTTCGACCACTTCGTCCTGATGATTCATGCCGACCGTGCCCAGCCGCGGCGACCATCCGACCGAGACGTCGGCGACGTTGCCGACCGTGATCGGCGTGGACTTGTTCGCGGAGAGGACGACCTGGCGGATGTCGTCGAGTGAATGAATCAGGCCGATGCCGCGGACATCGAACGCCTGCTCGCCGACGTTGAGGTAATTGCCGCCCGAGTTCGTATTCGAATTCTGGATCGCCGCGATCAGCTGCGACAGCGGAACCGCGTAATGATTCAGTTTCGTCGGATCGACATCGACGTGGTATTCCTTGGTCAGCCCGCCGAAACCGGTGACGTCCAGCACCCCGGGCACGGTCTTGAGTTGCTTCTCGCACACCCAGTCTTCGATTTCCTTTTCCTTGATCAGGTTATGGTCAGGCGACTGGACGATGTATCGGTAGATCTCGCCGATCGGATTTTCCGGCGAGAGCCCGGGTTGGATGCCCTGCGGCAGGTTGACGAACTGAAGCTGGTTGATGGTCTGCATGCGGTCGAATTCGTAGTCGCTGTCCCAATCGAAGTAGAGCCGGATATCCGACAGGCCGTAGAGCGAGATGGATTCCATCGATTGCAGGTGCAGCATCCCGCTCATCCCGAACTCAGTCGGAACGGTCACCAGCTTTTCGACCTCTTCAGCGCTGAGCCCGTTGGGCAGCGTCAGCACTTCGGTCATCGGCTGAACCGGGTCGGGATAGGCTTCGATGTCGAGCTGCGAGAACGAGTACATGCCCGCGAGCATGAGCATGATCGCGGCAATGATCATGACCACGCGTTCGCGCAGCGCGAGCGCCATCAGCGCCTGGATCATCGGAGCACCATAGCGGTTGCGGCGCGCGCCACGGCGGCCTCGTCAGGAATTCTCGCCGTGGGCTTCGTGCCAGAGCGCGTTGATCTGCAGGCTTTGACCGGTGGCGACGCGGTCGCCGGAATGCAGCCCGGCGAGCACTCGCGCGTAGCCTTCGCGGCTCCAGGCCGCGATCGCGACCTTGCGCCGCACGACCCGGTTGTTGCCCACGTCAACGTAGGCGAAGTAGGCGTCGGTCTCGAACACCAGCGCGTCGAGCGGCACGACTAATGCCGAACCCGGACGCACCACAATCCTGACTACGGCCAGCATCTGCGGTTTCAGCTTCAATCCCGGATTTTCCACCGCGCACCGGATTTGCACGGTATGCGTGGCGGGATCGACATTGGGGCTGATGCGCGCGATGACCCCGTGAAACACGTCGTTCGGATAGGCCGTGGTGGTGGCTTGGAGTTGCTGGCCGACCGCGACGCGCGCGAGTTCGTCCTCGTAGATGTCGGCCGTGATCCACACCTCATCCAGCGTGCCGACCGAGTACAGCACGTCGCCCGGGTTCACCGCCGCGCCGCGTACGGCCTGGTTCTGCACCACCACCCCGCTGAGCGGCGAGCGAATCGTGAGGCTGGGCGTGGGATTGCGGAGGGCTGCAATCTGGGCCGGCTCCATGCCCAGCAGCTCGAGCTTGCGCGTGGCCGCATCGACCATCGATTGCCCGAACTGGCGGTTGTCGGGCCCTCCGGCAGCGATTGTGCGCGCGGTTTCCTTCGCCTGCAGGTACTCGGCTTCGGCCGTCATGTAGTCCGGGCTGTACAGCGTGACGATAGGCTCACCGCGCCTGACGTAATCCCACTGCGAAACGCGAACCTGCTCGATGCGGCCCGCGACGCGCGAAATGATCGAGGCGACTCGCCGATCGTCGAAGGTAATCTGTCCGGTGGTTTCCAGCAGGCCCGGCAGCGAGACGTTCTCGATCGCGGTCCAAGTCAGGCCGGCCACGCCGGAGCGGGGCAGCTCGAGCACGTCGGGCTGACCGTTCTCATGGATCAGACGCGGCTGCGAGGCGCCGGGCTGATTGATCGAGGCGCGCGCTCCGGGCGGCGCGTCGCATCCGCCGAGCGCGACGGCGAGCGCCCCGGCGAGCGCGGCCAGCGCGGCGGCGATGGGCGCGCAGGCGCCGTATCGGGGCGCACGACTCATTGCAGGCTGCCCCCCGCGGCCTGTTCGAGCGCCACTTTGCCGGCGAGCAACTGGTTCACCGCCTGCAGGTAAGCCGAGCGCGCATCGTGCTCCTGGCGAAACGCGGCGATCAGCGAAATGAAATCGACCTTGCCGTTCTGATACGCGACCAGCATCACCTGGAACGCCTGATGCGCCAGCGGTATGAGAGTGTTGCGATACAGAAGCGCGGTTTCGCGCGCGCGCAGCATCTGCCGGTAAAGCGTCGTGACCTGCCCCTCGGTCTGCAGGCGAATCGAGGCCAGGTCCTCTTTGGCGGCTGCAAGGTCCTGGGTCGCGCGCCGATAGTCTTCGTTCTTCGACCAGAAGAACACCGGCAGATTGAACGCAATTGTGAAGTTGTAATCCTGGGTATGGCTCGGCGTCGGCGCGAACGAAGGAATCAGCCAGTGATCGAAGCCGAAGCCGAGCGAGTAGTCGGGCGCGTACTCGAGCCGCGCCAGGGTCAGCGCGGTTTCCTGATTTTTCTCGGTGAGCGCCGCCTCCAGGATCTCCTGTCGATTGGCGACCGCGCGCGCGACGATCTCGTCGAGCGCGGGTTCGACGCCGGTCAGATCGAAATTGCGCTCCACCTCAAGCGGCTCGTCCGGGCGGCGGGCCAGCAAGATATTGAGGCTGGTCTTGTCGTTGGCGAGCGTGACTTTCTCCTGGCGCAACAGTTCGTTCTCCGCCTCGAGCGCGAACTTGGCGTTGATGAAGTCGCCCTGGGTGGCGAGGCTCGCGGTGTAGGCGATCTGAGTAACCTTGAGAACGTGGCGCAGATTGTCGACGTTTTCGGCGATCAGATCGAGCAGGGCCATGTCGAGCTGAACCTGGTAATAGTTCGTTTCCACCTGCGCCCGGACGTCGCGCACGGACGCGGCGTAAACCAGGCGGGCGATTTCGGCGCTGCGCTGGGCAGTGCGGCCCTGCAACAGGCCCTTGCCCGGAAACTGGAGCGCCTGGGTCACGGTCAGATTGTGCAGGCCCGAATTTCCGCCGAGCCAGTAGTTCGGGCTGTCTGAATCGAGATAGGAGACCTCGGGATCGGCCGGGGTGTAGTGCTGAATAATCTGATGGTTCGCCGATTCCCACCGATGGAACGCACCACGGACCTGCGGATTGTGGCTTTGCGCCAGCGCGATCGCCTGCTTGAGCGACATGGTCTCGGTCTGCGCGGTCGAGGCGGCGACGGCGCCGCTGAAAGCCGCCAGCAACGATACCAAGACGAGGACCCTGATTCGCATTGCGCTATCCTCTCGTCGGCAGCTCGATCGGCCCAGTCGAGCGGGCAAATCTCAACCCTCGAACTATATTCTAATTTTCGAGCCGTGTCGGCAGGGTCCGCCGCTTCGAGACTTGCGCCAGCGAAACCGGTAGGGCGTTTCACCGAATGGGCGCGGAGATTGCGGGCATGTTAATTCATCACCAATTCGGGAGCCGTCCGCCTCCCCTTCTCTACCGGCCCGGCGCCTAGAAGGTCCATCCCACGATCGTCTTGACGAAGGTTCCGTTGCTCGCGCGCGTCAGCCCGAAGCCGACGCCCAGGTTAAGCTCCATGCCGTCGAGCAGATTGAAGTTGAGTGCGGGCACGATGAAGTGCTGCTGGCTCTCGACAGGGGGCAGCGCGGCCAGCGCGCCTATATCGCCGTAGTATTCGAGCGCCGGCGAGAGCCACCAAACAAGCCGGTCGTATTCCACCTCGCCCGAGGGATCGAACGTCACGCCCTTGTGCGTACCCGGTCCGCTGAACGGCTTTTCAAACGCGAAATTTCCGATCACGGTCAGGTGTCCGATATGGGTTTCGGCGATCGGACGCATTTCGAGCGTCATCGGATTCTCCTCGGCCGCGCGCCGCATATAGTCGAGCTCGAGATTGCCGCCGAACGACACCGGCCAATCCATCGTCTGCGGAATGCCGAAATGGAACTTGGTGCGCGAACCGGCGTATTCGTAGTTGCCGTTATCCAGGCGCGCGGTGGCGAAATACTGGCCTATCTCGCCCCATCCGAGTATTCCGTAGGTCGCCTCGAGCGTCTCGTGAATCTGGTACGGAACGATTTGCTCGTGCGCCTCGACGCCGGTCGCCGTGGTCACGCTGTTGGAATGAAGCTCAAGTTGCAGATGGCCGAGCGGGGCGGTTTCAGTCGGGTAAATCTGGATTTCATAGAAATCGATCGCGCGCGCGTCGCCGGCCGCGAAGGCGAATAGCACAGCAATCGCGATCGACGCTGCCTTCCGAAAAATCATCGTCGGCCGACCCAGGCAGAGTCGCACCCAAAGGCTAACCACACGACGAGCCATCAGGCTCGGCAAACGTACGGCCGGGCAAAAGCGGATCACGATTGCAAGCGCCAAGACGCTGCGGCGGCGGGCGCTCCGCAAGGAGCGCCCGCCGCCGCTGTTTATCATTCGCCGCGCGCCGGCCGAGCCGTCGATGCAGCTTGCGCGCCGCGACCGCTCGCTAAGCGGTCGCCTGCAGCGCCTCCGCGTGCGCCACCGGCTCGGGCTTTCCGGTCGCGCCGAGCGGCACCGATCCGGGCGTACGCTCGAACGGATCCTTGATCCCGAGTTTTTTTGCGTGCTCGCGCAGCGGCGGTATCACCTCCTGCGCAATCAGCCGCAGGCTGGTGCGCCGCGCCTCGGTCGGGATCGGACCGTCGTTCTGCCAGAAGGAGAATATCCCTGGCCGCAGCACGTCGAGGATGTGCTTGAGCTTGGGAATGACGGTTTTCGGCGTGCCGACGATGATCTGGTTGTTCTTCTGTGCGCCTTCGTAGCCGGCGTAGATCGCCTTGCGCAGCGCCTCGACGTCCACCTCGCCCTCGAGCGACTGGAACAGCGCCGGACCGTTGGGATTGCTCGGATCGCTGAACTGACGCGCCATGCGCCGCGTCGCCTCTTTCGAGTTATAGCCCGGCGGAAACATCCATTCGCCGCGCGCGAAATGCGTGAGTCCGCCGCCGTAAAGGTCCATCTTGCCCAGTTCCTGCGCCTTCTCGTCGGTTTCGGCGACGAACACCTTCTGCAGGTAACCGAAATTCTCGGTACCGGCCTGGTAACCCTCGCGGGCGGCAGCCTGGGTGTAGATATTCCAGCATTCGACCGTGGGCTCGAGGTAAGTCGCGAGCGCCAGGTATGGATAACGGTGCTTGGCGCACCAGAGCAGCGTTTCGGGGCTCACGAGACCCGGAATCCAGATCGGCGGATGCGGCTTCTGGATCGGTAACACCCACGGATTGATGAAGCGATAGTGGAAGTGCTTGCCCTCCCAGCGGAACGGACCCGGCCGCGTCCAGGCCGCGATCACGAGGTCATGCGCCTCGTTGAAGTACTCGCGGTTGTAGGCCGGGTTGGCGTTATTGGCGAGCTGCTCGCTGCCCGCGCCGCGCACCCATCCGGGTATCAGCCGGCCGCCCGAGATCATGTCGATCATCGCCAGCTCCTCAGCCAGGCGCAGCGGATTGGCAACGATCGGCAGCGGATTGCCCAGCAGCACGATACGCACCTTCTTGGTGATGCGCGCGAGGATCGAGGCCTCCATGTCCATCACGGCGCCCATGCAGAACGGCGTGCCATGGTGCTCGTTGAGCATCACGCCGTCAAAGCCGAGTTCTTCGGCCATCACCTTGTCGTCGAGATACTCGTTGAGCAGCTTGGCGCCCTTGGCGGGATCGAAGTAGCGATTGGGAACGCCGAAGAAGCTCTGGATCTTCAGCACCTCGTCTTCAGGCACGTAGAGGTACGGCCGCTCGGTGAAATACATTATGTGCATATCACGCCCTCCGTCATCTCTTGGGCTCCGCTGCCCGTGTATTCCCAGTGTTGCGCCGGCCGCGATCGCGAGCGACGGCGCCCTGCTTACGCCAGTAATCCCTCCATCGAACCGACATACTCGGGTCGGCCGCTCGGTCCGAGGCTGACCGATCCCGGCGCGCGCTCGAACGGGCCAACCAGCCCGAGTTGCTTGCCGATCTCGCGCACCTGCGGAATTACCTCCGTGCCGAGCAGTTTGAGGCACGTCATCCGGTCCCTGGCCGGGGCGGGTCCGTCGAGCCAGAAGGAAAAAATTCCCGGCCGCAGCACCGACAGCACCTTGCGCAACTTGGCCACGACCGTCCGGGGCGACCCCGCGATCATCTGCAGGCTTTCCTTCGACCCGTCGTATGCGGCATGAATCGTTTCGCGCAACGCTTCGAGGTCTTCCGTATGATCCTGCGAGACGAAGGAGAGGCCGGGCGTATTCGGATTGGCATAGAGGCTGGCCAGTCGGCGGGTCGCGGCTTTCGAGTTATAGCCCGGCGGGAACATCCATTCGGGCCGTGCGAAATGCGAGAAGCCGCCGCCGAACAGAAACTTGCGGCCCATCTCGTCGGCTTTCTCGTCGGTTTCGTGCACGAAAATCGGCTGCAAATAACCGAAGTTCTCCGGCCCCGCCTGGTAGCCCAATTCCGCCGCGCGGTCGGTGTACAGCCGCCACATGTCGAGCGTCGGCTCGAGCATCGTCGCCAGCGCGACGTAGGGGTAGCGATGCTCGGCGCACCAGCGCACGGTCTCCGGGCTGATCAGGCCCGGAATCCAAATCGGCGGATGAGGCTTCTGCAGCGGCAGGACCCACGGATTGACGAAGCGGAAGTTGAAGTGCTTGCCCTCCCAGCGAAACGGCCCGGGCCGCGTCCAGGTCGCGATCACCAGGTCGTGGGCCTCTTCGAAGTACTCGCGGTTATAGGCCGGGTTGGCGTTGTTGGCGAGCTGCTCGCTGCCCGCCCCGCGCACCCATCCGGGCACCAGCCGGCCGCCGGAGATCATGTCGATCATCGCCAGCTCTTCGGCCAGGCGCACCGGATTGGCGGCAACCGGCAGCGGATTTCCCAGCAGCACGATCTTGACCCGCCTGGTGCAGCGCGCGAGCACCGCCGCCTCCACGTCCATCACCGCACCCATGCAGAAGGGCGTGCCGTGATGCTCGTTGAGCATCACGCCGTCGAAGGTGCCGAGCTCGTCGCTGTAAATCTTCTCGTCCAGGTACTGGTTGAGGAGCGCAGCGCCCTTGCTCGCATCGAAGAACCGGTTGGGCACACCAAAGAAGCTGCGCAACTTCAGCACTTCTTCTTCGGGCACATGATGATAGGCCCGCTCGGTGAACCACATGATATGCATCGCAACCGCTCCGGCTTACTTCATCCGAGAAATGCTCGTACGTGCTTGAGAAATTCCGCCGGCTGCTCGGCGCCGGGATAATGGCCGCAATTGTCGATCGTCACCACCTTGGCGCCCTTGATCGAACGCTGGTAGACCTCAGCCGCGCTGAGCGGCACCACCGCATCCTGCTTGCCCCACAGGAGCAGCGTCGGCAGCCCGTCGATGCCCTCGAGCAGATGCGGCAGGCTCGGATTGAACATGTAGGGCTCCCACGCCAGGCGCGCCGTCTCCGCGCGCGCCTCTTCCCAGGCCTCGTACTGCTCGGGCGTCTGCTCGCCGCCGAAGAGCTTGGCGAAATCCGGCTTCTGCGGATCGTGCGCGCCGCGCGTCAGATACACGCGCGCGGTCACGGTGAACATGTCCATGATCTCGCCCTGGGGCGGGCGGATGCCGGTCGGCGCAACCAGGATCATCCGGTTGAACTGGGTTGAATTCGCAGCCGCCATTTCGGCGGCGATCCAGCCGCCGAGCGAATGCCCGATTACGTCGACCGGACCCAGCTTCTGCTCACGCACGTAGCGCTGATAGAAGCCGGCCAAATCGCGGATACTCATGATCCAGTCGGCCATCGCCGTCTTGCCAAAACCCGGATGGATCGGCGTGAGCAGGGTGCGCTCCTTGGCCAGCGACGACATCCACGAGGTCCATCCCGGCCATCCCAACTCGCCATGCAGGACCAGCAGCGGCTTGCCCTGACCGCCCTTGACGATCACCAGCTCGGTGCCCCCGACGCGTACCTTTTCCTCGGTCCATTCCTTGTCTGCCATTGAGATTCTCTCCAGGTTTGTGTGCGTGGCGTCCTGCGGCTTCCTGCTCCAGCCTGCTCCGGTCCGCCCGTGCGATCCAGCGATCAGCTTCACGTCTAGTACAGTGTCCTGTCATTTTCCACCCGGGTTCTGTCGGGCGAGGGCCGACGCCGCGCACGCCTGCGCGCGGCGCCTCGGCAGCTCGCACCGGCTATAACCGGCCGGCGGCCGACGCTATAATCGAGGCAAGGAGTCGGCGGGCGCGATCGGACCGTCCGCTACGGGCGATACGGGCGATGGATGACCTGGCGCTGGCGCGCGAACGAATGGTGGTCGAACAACTCGAGCGCCGCGGGATTCGCGACCGGCGAGTGCTGGCAGCGATGCGCGCGGTGGAGCGGGATCGCTTCATCCCGGCCGAGCTTGCGACACAGGCTTACGAGGACGAGCCGCTGCCCATCGGCGCCGACCAGACGATCTCCCAGCCCTACATGGTCGCGCTGATGTGCGAGGTCGCGAATCTGAGCGGCCACGAACGCGTGCTCGAAATCGGCACCGGTTCGGGGTACGCCGCGGCGGTGCTCGCGCGCCTCGCGCAAGAGGTATTTTCCGTCGAATGTCTGCAAGCGCTGTACGAGCGGGCGCGCGCCCGCATGGAGGCGATGGGCATCGCCAACGTGCACCTGGCCTGCCGGGACGGATCGGAAGGGTGGCCTGAGCACGCACCGTTCGACGCGATCGTGGTCAGCGCCGCGATGCCCGGAATCGCTCGGCCCCTGCTCGAACAGCTCAAACCGGACGGCCGACTGGTCGCCCCAATCGGCGAGGACGATCTGCAGACCCTGGTGCGCATCAGCCGCCGAGACGAGTCGTGGAACGAAGAGTACTTCGGCGAATGTAGATTCGTCAGGATGACCGGACGTCACGGATTCAAGACCTAGCCGGCAAAGGCGGCGGCGGCGCGGCGAACGCAACAGGCGCGGTGGTGGCTGGAGTGGTGGCGAACGAGGATGCGGGCGAGCGCAAGACCGATTCGACGGCGCAATCAGCGATGCGCGCCCGGCGCTCGCGCGCGAACTCCGCCCTCGCGACCATTTCCGTGCTCGCGATCATGGCAGCGAGCGGCGCATTTTCCGCATGCGCCTCGTCCGCGGCGCGCAATCCGCCGACCAGCCGCAATGCGGCAAATGCACCGCCGGTCGAGCACGTCGTGCGCCCTGGCGAAACTGTCTATCATATCGCGCACGCGTACGGCGTGAGCGTGCACCGGCTGCTCGAAGTCAATCATCTGAACGACGCGCGCGATCTGCGCGTGGGCCAGAGTCTGCTGATTCCCGGCGCTTACGGTTACGCCTCGCTCGGCGGCGCCGCGCCATACGGCGACGCGCTGTGGAATGTGCCGCGCGCTTCGCGCCAGTTCGCCTGGCCCGTATGGTCGGGCAGTGTGACCTCGGGATTCGGCGTGCGCCACGGCACGATGCATGACGGGATCGATATCGCGGCTCCTTCAGGCACACCGGTACACGCGGCCGACGCGGGGACCGTCGTGTTCACCGGACGCTTGAACGGTTACGGCAACACGGTCATCATCCGCCACACCGACAGCTACGTGACCGTGTACGGGCACAATTCGCACATCCTGGTGAGCCCAGGCATGGCGGTCGCGCGCGGGCAAACCATCGCCGCGGTCGGCACCAGCGGGCGCACCACCGGACCGAATCTGCATTTCGAGGTGCGCTACGACAATCGCGCATACAATCCGCTGAGCTATCTCGCGCCGCCCGGCCCATCGCCCGGCGTGAGCTTTGCCCGCAACGGCGGCTCCTAGTATCTTGGCGGGATTCTGCGAATCGGAGGCGCTGGTTCATTCGACGATGGAAATAAGCGAACTGCGACGGCTGGTACGTGACATCCCGGATTTTCCCAAGCCGGGCATCCTGTTTCGCGACATCACTCCGCTCATCGGCGACGCGCGCGCCTTCGCCGCGATGGTCGACCTGATGGCCGAGCCGTTCCTGGGCAAGGTGGATACCGTGCTCGGCATCGAGTCGCGCGGTTTCATCGTCGGCGCGCCGGTGGCCTATCGACTGGGCGTCGGCCTGACCATCGCGCGCAAGCCAGGCAAGCTGCCGTTCCATACCATCGGCGAAAGCTACGACCTCGAATACGGCAGCGCCGGACTCGAAGTTCACGAAGACGGGCTCGTGCGCGGCGCGCGCGTGCTGATCGTGGACGATCTGCTGGCCACCGGCGGCACCGCGGCGGCAACCGTGGCCCTGGCGCGCAAGCTCGATGCGTCGATCGTGAGCTGCGCCTTCGTGATCGAACTCAACGCGCTCGGTGGACGCGCGCGCCTGAGCTCAGTGCCGTGCTTCTCGCTAATCCAGTATGATTGAGCCTGGCGCGAACGCCGCGGCGGTGCGCATGCGTTTTCGACCGCCGCGAAGCGACTGAATTCCCGTCGCGCGGCGCCGTTGCGTGGACTTCGACCAAGCGCAGAATACAGCCGTGGCGGATGTAAATCGTCTGCTGATCGTGCTCGCAGTGACGGCGCTCTACTGCGCGGCCGAATTCGCCGGCGGCTACTATGCCAACAGCCTGGCGCTGGTCTCCGACGCGGTCCATCTGCTGACCGATATCGCCGCGCTCTGCCTGGCGCTGCTCACGCTATGGATTTCGACGCGGCCGGCCAGCGGCGCAAAAACCTACGGCTATTTGCGCGCCGAAATCCTGGGTGCGCTCGCCAACGGCGTGTTCCTGTGGCTGCTGGTCATCTTCATCTGGGTCGAGGCGGTACAGCGCCTGCGCAATCCCCATCCGGTAGCCGGTCTGCCCGTCATCGCGATCGGCTTCGTCGGGCTCGCCGTCAACGGGTTTTCGGCCTGGATGACGCATGCGGCGTCGGGCGAGTCCGGCCGGCCGGGAATCGCCGTGCGCGCGGTCTTCGTCCACGTTCTCTCGGATCTGATCGGCACGCTGGGCGTGATGCTCTCCGGCGCGCTGGTCTATTTCCTGGGCTGGCACGAGGCCGATGCCGTCGCCGGCCTGCTCATCGGAGCGCTGGTGTTGTACAGCTCGTGGGGCCTGGTGCGCGAGGGCGTCGACATCCTGATGGAATCCGTGCCGGCGCATATCGACCTCGAGGAGCTGCGCCACGACCTGCTGGCCGTGCGCGACACCGAGGAGGTGCACGATCTCCACGTCTGGTGTCTGGCGAGCCGCCAGTTCGCGCTCTCGGCGCACGCCGTGGTCGCGCGCGAGGCCGATCAGGATCGCGTGCTCTCGGACATCTCGGCGATGCTCGAGCGCAAGTTCAACATCCGTCATATCACGGTGCAGCTCGAGCGCGACAACCGCCGCGCCAGCGAGCCCGAGCACTTCTGAGTGCCGGACGGACGAGAGCGGCGGCTAGCGCCCAACCCAGCGCCCGGGCCGGCGCTCGGCCACCGCCTTGATGCCCTCGCGATGGTCCTCGGTGCGCATCAGCCAATCCTGCTCGACGAATTCGATATCGGTCTGCGCACGCACCGCTTCCACCAGGCCGCGACGCGTGGTGGTCCGGGTCGAGACGATCGCCAGCGGCGCGTTCTCGGCGATCTCGGCGGCCAGCTTGGTGGCTTCGTCGCGGAGCTGCTCGGGCTTCACCAGCACGTCGGCGAGGCCCCAGGCATAGGCCTCTTCGCCGCCGATACGGCGGCCGGTGAGGAACATCAGATTGGCCCGCTGCACACCGATCAAACGCGGCAGCGTGTAGGTGAGCCCGAAGCCGGGGTGGAACCCGATCTTGACGAAGTTCGCCGAGAAGCGCGCCTCCGGCGTGGCCACGCGGAAGTCCGGCACCAGCGCGAGGCCGAGTCCGCCGCCGATGGCCGCGCCCTGGATCGCCCCGACGATCGGCTTCTTGCAGCCGAACAGGCGCACCGCTTCGAAATAGAGCGGATTGCGCTTTTGCGCCCCACCGGCTTCGACGCCGATCGCCGCGCGATTGGCAAAGTTCGCCCCGGCGCAGAAGGACTTTCCTTCGGCGCACAGCACCGACGCGCGGCAGGAAGCATCTTCATCCAGCGCGTTAAAGGCTTCAGCGAGATCGCGAATCAGCTGGACGTCGAAGTAGTTATGCGGCGGCCGGTGAATCTCGACGCATGCGACGTAATCCTTCACCGCCACCGATACGTCGCCATATCTCGCTTCGCTCATTTTTTCCCTCTCCCGCCCGCGTGGACTGACCGCGCGGGCCGACCTCAGGATGGCGAACTTGGCGGCATTGCTCAAGGCAATTCCGCTTGCTAAAAAGCCCGCGCCGCGCTCAATATTCGACACTTGGACGATCGCGAGGAGACCATGGATTTCGCAATCACCGAAGAGCAACGCATGATGGTCGAGAGCGTGCGCCAGTTCCGCGAGAAGGAGCTGATGCCGCTCGAAAAAGAGTTCCTGCTCAAGGGCAAGCTCGACATCGAGGTGCGCCACGATCTCGAGCGGCGCGGGCGCGACGCCGGTTTCTGGGCGCTCGAGGTCCCCGCCGAATACGGCGGAAACGACGTCGGCCAGCTCTCGATGTGCCTGATCAACGAGGAGCTGTTCAAGCACCCGGCGATGTTCGAGTTCGGCGGCAGCCCCGAACCGGCGCTGTACCTGTGCAATGACGAACAAAAGCAGCGCTTCTTCTATCCCATCATCAACGGCGAAAAACACAGCTGCTACGCCTTCACCGAGCCCGACGCCGGTTCGGACCTGGCGCGCGTGCGCACCACCGCCGTGCGCGACGGCAACCGCTGGATCGTCAACGGCACCAAGGTGTTCATCTCGTACGTCGAGGGCGCCGACTTCGTCATCCTGTTCACCACTTCCAATCCCAAAGCCGGCGCGCGCGGCCTGACCTGTTTCCTGGTCGAGATGGGCACGCCGGGTTTCAAAATCGCGCGCGAGATTCCGACCATGGGCGACAACTGGGACCCGCACGAATTGCAGTTCACCGATTGCGTGGTGCCGGACGAGAATCGGTTGGGCGAGGTGGACGGCGGTTTCGCCGTGGCCGATTACCAGCTCACCCACGGGCGGCTCAAGATCGGCGCCTTCCAGCTCGGTATCGCGGCGCGCTCGATCGAGATGGCGGTCGAATGGGCCAAGCAGCGCACCACCTGGGGCAAGCCGATCGCCAGCCGCCAGGCAATCCAATGGATGCTTGCCGATTCGGAGGTCGAGCTGGAAGCGGCGCGCCTGCTGGTCTATCGCGCGGGTTGGATGGCGGACGCGAAGCAGCGAATCCGCAACGAGGCATTCATCGCCAAGCTCTATGCGACCGAGATGGCGCAGCGCGTGACCGACCGCTGCATCCAGATCTTCGGCGGGCTGGGCTATACGCGCGAGTTGCCGATCCAGAGCTTCTTCCGCCAGGTTCGCGTATGGCGTATCGGCCACGGCACCGCCGAGATCCATCGCTGGATGATCGCGCGCAACATGCTCGGCCAGTCCTCGCGCGATTGAGCGCGCGGCCGGTGGATCGACCATTGCGCGAGAGAGCACGCACGTCGCGGGTATCACGAAGATGACTATTTCGATTCCGGCGCTGGCCGAGCAGCTCAAACCTTACGTCGGCCGCAGCGAGCGCAGCGACCTCGGCGTCATGCGCAAGGAGATGTTCCAGCGTTTCGCAGTCGCCGCCGACAACCTCAACCCGATCTTCTTCGAGCCCGAGGCAGCGCGCGCCGCAGGTTACGTCGACACGATCGCGCCGCCGCTCTTCCTGAGCGCCGTGCGCAACTGGCAATCGGGTCCGCCGCAGGATTCCCTGCGACCCGACGGCACCACCAGCCATGAGTTCGCGTTTCTGCCGCTCGAGGGACTGCGCATCATGGGGGGCGGCCAGGATCTCGAGCTGCATGCGCCGTTGACCAACGGCACGCGTGTGTCGATGGAACTGCGGCTCGAAGGAATCGAGCTCAAGCAGGGCCGCTCGGGCGATCTCCTGCTGATCAAGGTGACGCAGATTTACCGCGACGACGCCGATCGCCCGCTGGTGACCTGCCGCGAAACCTTCATCGCGCGCTGACCAGGGAGAGCCCAGCCATGCATGCTCATCAACTCTGCTTCGAGGACGTCAAGCGCGGCGCCGCGCTGACGCCGCTGGTCAAGCATCCGACCACGGTCCAGCTCTTCCGCTTCAGCGCCATCACCTGGAACGCCCATCGCATTCATTTCGACAAGCCTTACGCCGCGACCGAGGGCTATCCAGATGTGCTGGTGCAGGCGCACCTGCACGGGAGTTTCCTTTACCAGGCGGTCGCCGACTGGGCGGGGCCGCGCGCGCGCGTGCTGCGCTTCGGCTGGCAGAACCGTGGTATCGCGGTTCCCGGCGACGTGCTCACGTGCACGGGCAAGGTGACAAAGGCCGAGGACGGGACGGTCGAATGCGAGCTCGAGGAGCGCAATCAGAAGGGAGACCTCTGCGCCTCGGGTTGGGCGCGGGTCGAATTGCCGCGGCGCGGCTAGCGGGAGATCACAGCCGCACCGCACGAGCCGCAGCAACAGGCGGCAGCGAAAAGGCCCGCAGGCTCAAGCCCGCGGGCCTTCTTTTTCGCTACTGAAACCCGCCGCGAACGCCGGACCTAATTGACCGTCCAGGTATCGCCCTGGCGCAGCAGCTTTTGCGGATCGCCCTCGCCCATCTTGGCACGCGCATCCTCGAGCTGCTTGTTCATCGCGGCGTCATAGGTGGGGCGCGGGACGTTGTAGAACACGCCGATCGGCGTGGGCAGCGGCGCCTCAAAGTTGCCGAGCATGAAGGCCAGCGCAAGATTGGTCTCGTCGTGCACGACGATATCGCTTTCGCTCACGCCGTTGCCGAGCTGCGCCACCTCGGGGCGCATCCCGTTCATCCTGATCCCGCGATCGCGGTTTTTCCCGAAAATGAGCGGCTTGCCGTGCTCGAGCACCAGTTGATGCTCGGCCTTGATGGTTTTGTCGCTCACTTCCTTGAACGCGTCATCGTTGAAGATGTTGCAGTTCTGGAGAATTTCGATGAACGAGGCGCCGCGATGCTCGTGGCCGCGCTTGAGCACTTCGCCGAGGTGCTTCTGCTCGACGTCAACCGTTCGCGCGACGAACGAGGCGTGCGCGCCGAGCGCCACCGTGATCGGGTTGAACGGGAAATCCACCGAGCCGGCCGGGGTCGACTTGGTCACCTTGCCGACCTCGGAGGTCGGCGAGTACTGGCCCTTGGTCAGTCCATAGATGCGGTTGTTGAAGAGCAGGATCTTCAAATCGACGTTGCGGCGCAGGACGTGAATCAGATGGTTGCCGCCGATCGACAGCCCGTCGCCGTCGCCCGTGACCACCCATACGTCAAGTTCGGGCCGCGTCACCTTGAGGCCGGTCGCGACCGCGGGCGCGCGGCCGTGAATCGTGTGGAAGCCGTAGGTGTTCATGTAGTACGGAAACCGGCTCGAGCATCCGATGCCGGAGATGAAGACCGTGTTTTCGCGCGGCACGCCCAGCTCGGGCATCACCTTCTGCACCTGGGCCAGAATCGCATAGTCGCCGCATCCCGGGCACCAGCGCACTTCCTGGTCCGAGATGAAATCCTTGCGGGTCAAAGCGGTAGCCATTTTCCTCTCAGCCCTCCAGCACGCGCATGATGCGATTGGTGAGTTCGCTGACCTTGAACGGGCGGCCCTGGATCTTGTTGCAGCCGATCGCGTCGATTAGATAGTCCGCGCGCACCATCTTGAGCAGCTGCCCCATGTTCATCTCGGCGACGATCACCTTGCGGAACATGCGCAGCTTGTCGCCCAGGTCGCTCGGCAGCGGATTGAGATAACGCAGATGGATCTGCGAGACGTTCTTGCCCTTGGAGCGCAACTGCTTGACCGCCTCGCGGATCGGGCCGTACGTCGAACCCCATCCGAGCACGACGAGTTCGCCGCCGCCGGAGTCACCGAAAATCTCGATCGGCGGTATCTCGCGCGCGATACCCGCGATCTTGCGGGCGCGCTGGCGCACCATCAGCTCGTTGTTGGCCGGCGAATAGCTGATATTGCCGGTCAGGTCCTCGGTCGAGAGTCCGCCCAGCCGATGCTCCAGTCCCGGCGTTCCCGGAACCGCCCATGGACGCGACAGCGTCTCGGCATCGCGGATATAGGGCATGTAGCCCTCGGGATCGGTGCGGAGCTCGACCTTGATCTCGGGCAGCTTGCTGACGTCGGGCACCAGCCACGGCTCGGCGCCGTTGGCCAGCTGGCCGTCGGTGAGCAGAATCACCGGCGTCATGTACTTGGTCGCGATACGCACCGATTCGTACGCACAATCGAAGCAGTCGCTTGGCGTCGCCGCCGCGATGATCGGGATCGGCGACTCGCCATGGCGCCCGTACATTGCCATCAGCAAATCCGCCTGCTCGGGCTTGGTCGGCATCCCGGTTGACGGGCCGGCGCGCTGAATATCGGTGATGACCACCGGCAGCTCGGTTTTGACCGCCAGCCCGACCGCCTCGGCCTTCAGATTCATCCCCGGGCCGGAGGTGGTGGTGATCGCTATCGCCCCGCCGAATGCGGCGCCTACCGCCGAGGCTACGCCGGCGATCTCATCCTCGGCCTGGAAGGTGTAGACGGGAAAATTCTTGAACCCGGCCAATTCGTGGAGCACGTCGCTCGCCGGCGTGATCGGATATGAGCCGAGAAACAGCGGCCGCTTGGCGCGGCACGCGGCGACCACGAAGCCCAGCGCGGTCGCGCTGTTGCCGGTGATATTGCGATAGAAACCGGACTGGATATGCGCCGGATCGACGATGTAAGAACTGGCGAACGCCTCGGTGGTTTCGCCGTAATTGTAACCGGCCTTGAGCGCCTTGACGTTGGCGGCGAGCACCTCGGGCGTCTTGCGGAAGCGGTTGGCGAGCCAGTTCTCCGTGCTCTCGATCGGCCGCTGATAAAGCCACGACACCAGGCCCAGCACGAACAGGTTGCGGCAGCGCATCACGGCCCGGTTGTTCAGGCCCGAATCGCGCAGCGCGAGCGTGGTCATCCTGGTCACGTCGACCTGGAAGACCTGGTACTTGTCCAGCGAATGGTCGGTCAGGGGATTGGAGGTGAAACCGGCGCGTTTGAGGTTTGAGTCGGTGAAGGCCGCAACGTCGGCGATAATCACGCCATTGGCCGGAACGTCGTCGATGTTGGCCTTGAGCGCCGCCGGATTCATCGCCACCAGCACGTCGGGCTCGTCGCCGGCGGTGAACACTTCGCTGCTCGAGAAGTTGACCTGGAAGCCGCTGACGCCGGCCAGGGTGCCCGCGGGCGCGCGGATCTCGGCGGGAAAATCCGGCAGCGTCGCGATATCGTTGCCGGCCAGCGCCGACTCGGTCGTGAACTGCATCCCGGCAAGCTGCATTCCGTCGCCCGAGTCACCGGCGAAACGGATGACGACGTGATCGACCTTCTGGCGCCGCTTGTGCGCGGCACCGCCGCCGGCAAGGCTCTGGGACTCAGCGGATTGTCCGGCTGCCTCGGGTGGTAGAGCCATTGTGGTTCAAACTCCTTGCGCTATAAGGCCCGGCGCGACACCCCCAAGCATCGCGACGGGGCCACCGTCCTAATGCCATCTAGAACTATAGCTAATAATGAAAAGCCGTCAAAGGGTCCGATACTTAATATCAACTGTCGGACGTCAGGCGGCCGTTAGCGGATCGCGAACGCTCCCAAATCTCCGCGATAATCCGACCATTCCTCGTCGACGCCCGTCACCCGCGCCATCCGCGGTCCCTGGTTGGCCCACGCCGCGAGAATCTTAAGCTCGCGTCGCGGTCCCTCGGCCACTATCTCAACATCGCCGTTGACCAGATTCCTCACCCATCCGCGCAAGCCGAGCGTGAGCGCCTCATCCGCGGTCGCCTGGCGAAAGAACACGCCCTGCACGCGTCCATGCACCAGCATCCTGAGCCGCGCGAGATCGGAAGCCGCCGTCAGTGTCCTGCGCGCGCGCGCGTTAATCGCGCTCGCCCCCCGCGAGCATCGCGAGCAGCGCCTGCTCGTCCAGCGTCCTGACCCCGAGTTCCGTCGCCTTGCGCAGCTTGGAACCGGCGTCGGCGCCGGCGACGACGAAATCGGTCTTGCGGCTGACGGCCGAGGTCACGCGGCCGCCAGCGGCGCGGATCTTCTGCTCCGCCTCCTCGCGCGTCATCGTCGCGAGCGTGCCGGTGAGCACGAAGCTCTTGTCGCGCAGCGCGGCGCGGCCGTGCGCGGGCGGCGTCTCGGGGGGCGCGATTTTCAGATGCGTCATCAGGCGTTGCACCGCCCGGCGATTGCGCGGCTCGTCGAAATATTCGCGGATGCTGCGCGCAACTTCGTCGCCGATGTCGCGCACCGCGCGCAGCTCCTCTTCGCTCGCCTCCGCCAGCGCCTCGATGCTTTTGAAGCGCAGCGCGAGCGCGCGCGCCGTGCTCTCGCCGACATGGCGGATGCCGAGCCCGTTGATCAGGCGGTCGAGCGTGCGATGGCGTGAGCGCTCGATCGCGTCGCGCAGGTTGTGCGCGCTCTTCTCAGCCATCCGCTCCAGGCCGGCAAGCTGTTCATGGGTCAGGCAATAGATGTCGTCCAGTTCCCTGACCATCCCGGTTTCGACGAGCTGGCCGACCAGCTTGTCGCCCAGGCCGTCGATATCCATCGCGTGCTTGCCCGCGAAATGGCGGATCGACTCGCGCACCCGCGCCGGGCAATTGACGTTGACGCAGAAGTACCCGACCTCGCCCTCCTCGTGCACGATGGCGCCGCCGCAGTTCGGGCAATGCGTCGGCATCTGGAACTCGCGCGCGCGCGGATGACCTTTGCGCGTGACGCGCACGACGTAGGGAATCACGTCGCCGGCGCGCTCGATCAGCACCGTGTCGCCCTCGCGCACGTCCTTGCGGCGGATTTCGTCGAGGTTGTGCAGCGAGGCGTTGGAGATCGTGACGCCGGCGAGCGCCACCGGCTCGAGCTGCGCGACCGGCGTGAGCGAGCCGATCCGCCCGACGTAAACCGCGATCCTGTTTACGCGCGTTTCGGCCTGCTGCGCCTTGAACTTGAAAGCCACCGCCCAGCGCGGCGAGCGCGACACTTCGCCCAACTGCTCCTGCAACGCGAGCGAGTTGACCTTGGCCACCACGCCATCGGCCTCGTAGTCGAGCTGATGGCGCTGTTCCGCAATCTGCGCGTGATACTCCAGCACCGCGTCCACGCTGCGGCAGATCTTGCTGAGCGGATTGATTTTGAGCCCGAACCCCTTGATGCCCTGCAGGAATTCCCACTGCGTCTTGTAGCTGACGCCTTCGATCACGCCCGGAGTGTGCGAGAAAATGTCGAGCGGGCGCGCCGCACTGATCCGGGGATCGAGCTGGCGCAGCGATCCCGCGGCGGCATTGCGCGGATTGGCGAACGGCGGTTCGCCCGCCGCGACCCGCTCGCTATTGAGCCGCTCGAACGCGCGCCGCGGCAGAATCACTTCGCCGCGCACCTCGAGCAGGCGCGGCACGCGGCCATGCGCCGGATGAATCAGGCGCAACGGGACGCTCTTGATGGTGCGGATGTTCGGTGTGACGTCCTCGCCGTTGACGCCGTCGCCGCGCGTCGAGCCGACTGTCAGGCGGCCGTCCTCGTACACCAGTTCCACCGCCAACCCGTCGAGCTTGACCTCGGCCACGTACTCGACGTCCGCGTCGCTGTGCAGGAAGCGCTTGATGCGCCGGTCGAACTCGCGCATCTCCTCGGCATCCATCGCGTTGGCCAGCGACATCATCATTCGCCGATGGACGACGACGGCGAATTTCTCACTGGGCCTTGCGCCGACGCGCTGCGTAGGCGAATCGGGCGAGAGCAGCTCGGGATGCTGCGTTTCGAGGGTCTCGAGCCGGCGCATCAAGGCGTCGTACTCGGCGTCGGTCACCTCGGGATTGTCGAGCACGTAGTAGAGATAATTGTGACGATCTATCTGTTCGCGCAGCTTTTCGACTTCCGCGCGCGCACGCTGCAGGTCGCTGGCCATCGAAAAAATGCGCAGTCCCGGAAACTCAGCCGCGCGCGTAGCCCATCGCCTCGAGGAAATCGTCAAGCGTGGGAAAGCGCATGTACATGTTGGTGCGCTTCTGTGCGCCGATGGTCGTGCTCGACTCCGACGAGTACGCGTGTCCCGGATAGACCACGGTCGTGTCGGGCAGATTGCGCAGCGTGTTGTTCAGGCTGTAGTACATCGCCTCGGGATCCGATCCCGGCAGATCCACACGCCCGCACGAGTTCACGAACAGCGTGTCGCCCGAGACCAGGTTCCCATCGGCCAGAAAACATTGCGAGCCCGGCGTATGGCCGGGCGTGTGCAGGAACGTGACCGTCAGATCGCCGAGCTTGAGCGTGTCGCCCGCATCCATCTTCACCAGGTCCGAATCGCCGAGCCCTGCCACCTTGCGCGCGCCCTCGGCCTCGTTGCGGTTCACGTAAATTTTGGCTTTGATCCGCTCGAGCATCCGCGCCGCGCCCTCAATCGTCATGCCCATCATGCTGCCGCCGAGATGGTCCGGATGGTAATGCGTTATCAGGATGTGCTCGATCGTCAGGTCGTGACGCGCGGCCCACTCGAGAATCTTGTTCACGTCCCACGCCGGATCGACCACCGCCGCCTTACGCGTGGCCGCATCGCCGATCAAGTACACGTAGTTTGCCATCGGGCCCACCTGGGCCTGATGAAGAATAAGCCCGTGCGACTGCGCCATTTTCGTCTCACTCTCCGCGGCGCGGCCGGCTCGAGCTGCGCCGGACGCGCGGGAACTGCCGCTTTTGCGGCTTCAATGAAAATCTAACGCTTGCCGGGCCGGCGCGCATCCCTGCCCGCGAAGCTGTGGTCGGCGTCGTCGCCGGCGGTCCCGAGTCCGCTGCCGGCCCCCGCCGCCGATTGCCGCTTCGCCCGCACCGCCGCGTGCGGATCGATCCTGAGGCCGCGGTCCCACAGGAACTCGGGCTCCTTCAGGCGCTTGGCCACCCAGCGCGACTGCACGAACAGATGGTCGCTCAGACGATTGATGTAAATCAGCAACTGATCGTTGATCGGCTCGACGCGCCGCAGCGACCAGCAAACGCGCTCGGCGCGCCGGCACACCGTGCGCGCCTGGTGCAGAAAGGCGTTGAGCACGCCGCCACCGGGCAGGGTGAAGGAGTTGAGCGGCTTCAGCTCCTGCTGCATCCGGTCCATCTCCTCCTCCAGCTTCTTCACCTCTGCCGCGCTCATCCGATGCATCCCGGCGTACTCGGCGGGCGGGGGCGTGGCGAGTTCCGAGCCGACGTCGAACAATTCGTTCTGGATGCGGCGCAGACTCTCGGAATACCATGCGTAATCTTTGCCGAGGCGTCGTTTGTGGCCGGGCAAGTAGCTGCGCACGATGCCGACGATCGAATTGAGTTCGTCCACCGTGCCGTACGCCTCCAAGCGCGCGCTTTCCTTGGGCACGCGCGCACCCCCGACCAGGGCGGTTAAGCCGCGATCGCCGCTGCGCGTATAAATCCGGGTAAGCCTGATTGCCATGGTGCCGCCTGCAGTCCTCGAAGCCGCCGCGCTACAGACCGGCCCGGCGGCGCGTCGCCTGGTAGCCGCTCTCGCCCACTTCGCTCGAAACGGGCAGCCCCGCGTCACGCCATCCGGTCACCACGACTTCGCCGGAGGCATCGCGGGCGCCGCCAAAGCCGCCACGGACGTTGGTAAGGTCGGTGTAGCCGGCCGCCTCGAGCAGTTCGCACGCGCGCTGCGAGCGTCCGCCTGCCAAACATCCGACGATCAGTTTTTTCTCGCGCGGCAGCGTCCTGGTCACGACCTCGACAAATTCGTCGTTGAGTTCCATCTGGCCCGGCCCCTTGATGAACACCACCGGAACGTTGACCGCGCCGGCGGGATGACCCTGGGCAAACTCGGGCTCGGTGCGGACGTCGAGATAGACCGCATCGGGATGCTGCTTGAGAAGCTCGTAAGCCTGCGCCGGCTCGGCCTGCTGAATAGGCATCGGCGTGGATACCTCCGTCCTAAAAGTGATTGCGCGGCTCGCGCGGGCGCGGGTGAGCCTGCGCGCGGCTCCCGCGCCGAGCTCCAGTCAGGTGGCGATAGCAATCCTGGTGCAAAAGGGCGATACGGTTCACGGGCATCCATGCCGCCGTCACTCGCGCGGCGCCCGCACGGCCGGCACAGCGCCGCCGGATGCAAGGTCGCGGCGCGGTCATCCGCGGCGATAGATGGAAAACTCTTCCTCGAAGCGCGCCGCGCGTTCCTGGGCCGAACTGAGGCGCTGCGTGCGCAGGAAAAACTGCACCAGCTCCTCATGGCTGATCTGACCGGCCGGACTGGCCACCTCGACCAGTTCCTCGATCAGGCTGGGAAATTTCTCGCTCGGAATGTAGTAATGCGCCCAGCCGAAGTTGCAATGACGATGCAAGATTCTGGCGATCGCCTTTTCCAAAAGTTCGCGACTGCTCATGCACACGCTACCATCCAGGGTCCGCGAGGCGGGTTGCGCATCCGCAACCGCGCACGGTGCGCCTCTGCCGCCTAGTTATCGCAGACCCGCAGCGCGTCGCACAAGCCCCGTCAGCCGGCCTGCAATTTGGCGGTCTCCTCGGCTTCCGTCTCGGCCCAGATGATCCGCCGATAGTCGAAGCGCGCGCCGGCGATCAGGTTGAACTTGATAATCTCGAAATACGGCGACAGGTCGAAATCGCGCGGCGTCACCAGCGAGGGCGAAATCATGTGATAGAGGCCCGCGGGCAGGCGGCGATGACGCGATATGAGCTTGCCCAGGCGGCGCGGCCGATCCTGCAGCGCCGCGTAGCCCTCGGGCAAAGGCTCGATCCTGGGCACGATCGGAAAGCGCACCTTTTCGAAGCATTCCGCGATCATGCTCGAGCAGATGGCGCGCGTTGGATCGCCGCTGCCGAAGCGCAGCGCCGTGCGCCGAAAGCGCGCCGGCACCAGGCTGACGGGCAGGAAATAGCGCGCCAGGTCGAAGACGTTGCGCAGATCGTACTTGCGCCCGATGCTCGCCAGCGCCTCGTCCATCACCACCCGCAGATCGGCCTCGACCAGGCGATAGGGACGGCAGATGCGCACGTTGAAGTCGCGATACTTGGCCAGCGGCGTGAGCACGACGCCGCTTTGCACCAATGCTTCGACGACCATATAGCCGGCTTCCTCGCCGTACTCTTTGACCAACCGCAGACGCGATTCGGGATCACGCTTGATCGCCTCGTCCCCGATATACAGGGCCGAGTGCGACCACGAACTCTGGGTCAGATACTTGATTACCTGGCTGACCCGCTCGTTGCCTTCGACCAGGAGTACGTCGCCCTTGCGAATCTGCCGTTTCAGTTCGGCAAGATCGTTGGGGTAAATCAGCGTGTAGCGCTTGAGCGGCTTGGTGAGCTGAGCGACGGCGAACCGGACCAGCGCGTCGCGCCCCCAGCGAAATGGCCCCAACAGGGATATACCCATCAACGAGCCGCCCTCGACGGTCGCAGCCCCCAAGCGACCGATGGACTCAGTATACTCAGCGCGGGGTCATCGAAACAAGCGCGAAATCTCTGTCGCTGAAAAGCGCTATCTTCGCTCAACTTCGGAAGGATCCGATTATCCCGTAGTAGGGAATAGTCAGTGTCGACTGACCAGGATCGTCCGTGCGAATAGTCAGTGCGCCGCGAATCTGCCCGTCGGGCGTGTTCGGCCTGACCGCGACGGTGACGATGTATTCCTTGCCCGGAGTCAGCGGGAGGACGCGGGCGAAGACACTGTCGTTGGTGCTCTTGACCCCCAGCACGTTGATCGCACGGCTCGCCTGATTGGTTAGCCGGATCGTCCGCACCACACCCTGGTTGTGCGGAAGGATGCCGAAGGAAACCTGGTTCGGCTTTATTAACAGGTCGCCGGTGACGACGCCTAGGATCGCTACGCGCAGCGGCGCACGCGTCGTTTCCACGCGCAGCGTGTCGCTGATCGGGCCCGGCGGCATCGCAGGCGTCAGCGTCACGTGAAGCAGCGCGCCCGGTTTACCATCGGGACGCGGCGCCTGCGTCACTTTGATGTAGGGGCTCGAGTTTGTCACGGACTTGAGAGCGAACCCGGGACCGCCCACCAGGTCGCCAATCAGCACCTCCCGCTCGAGCGTGGTGCCGCGACGGACGCTGCCGAAGTCGACGTCGACTGGCTGCGCCTGCACCTGCGGCTTGATCACGCCTTCGATTTTCAACTGCAGCGACGGAGCGGCCGGATCGTTGGTGCCCAGGGTCACCACCGAGAGGCTGTGGCCCTGCTCGAAATGCGTATCGACCGAAGCCTCGAGGGTAGAGATTTCGCCGGGCGCGAGGATCGTCTTGCTCGGCTTGGCGGCAGTGCATCCACATGAGGTCGCGACTTTCGTAATTTCCAGCGGACCGCTGCCGACGTTTCTGATCGTAAAGACGTGCCGCAGCGGCGGACCGCTGAGCGCGGTGCCGAAGTTGTAAACCGGATCGGCCACTTCAATCCGCGGAGTCCCGGGAGCGGCCGGATGGGCGCTTTCGCCCAGCAGCGCCGATCCACCCGACGGCAGGTCGTCGGCAAAGCTCGCGGGAGCGTCCGGACCGAGCGTCAGGAAAATTCCGAGCAGCACGCCAAGTAGAACCGTGAACCCAGCTCGGATGCTGGCGTCGCGGCCGGAACAGCGAATATTCATCTTCAAAATCACGATTCAGCCGGGACGAGCCCCGGGCTCACAACGACGCACAGCGCCTCAGCGTCCCGCCGCTCTTATGGCTTCCGCGGCATGCGCTTCGCGCTCGAATCGGCCCAGAAAATCGGTCGCGAATTCGCCCCTCAGAAAGTCCGGATCACCCAGGATCCGCAGGTGGAGGGGTATATTGGTCTTGATCCCGTCCACGATGTACTCCCTAAGCGCGGCGCGCGCACGCATCACCACTCCCGCACGATCGTCAGCGTGCACTATCAGCTTGGCAATCAACGGATCGTAATGAACCGGCACGCGATAGCCGTCGTACAGCGCGGATTCCACGCGCACGCCGAGCCCGCCGGGCGGATGATGATTCGCGACCACGCCGGGCGAAGGCAGGTGCGTCTGCGGATCCTCCGCATAGATGCGGAATTCCATCGCCGCGCCTACCAGCCGCACCTGGCGCTGCCTGAGCGAGAGCCGCTCGCCCATCGCCAGTTCCAGACTCTCCCGCACCAGGTCGACGCCAGTGACCATCTCGGTCACGCCGTGCTCGACCTGGATGCGCGTGTTCATCTCGATGAAGTAGAACTCGCCATCAGGTGCGAGCAGGAACTCTACCGTGCCGACATTGGAGTAACCGACCACCTGCGCCGCACGCACGGCCGCCTTGCCCATCTTCTCGCGCAACCGCGTCGTCATCACCGGGCACGGCGATTCCTCGAGCACCTTCTGATGTCGCCGCTGGATCGAGCAGTCGCGCTCGCCCAGGTGGATGACGTTGCGATAAGTGTCGGCGACGATTTGGAACTCGACGTGCCGCGCATGCTCGAGATATTTCTCCAGGTACATCGTGCGCGAGCCGAAGGCCGCTTCGCTCTCGGCGCGGGCCAGCGCGAACAGCCGCGTCAGCTCCTTCTCGTCGCGCGCCACCCGCATCCCCTTGCCGCCGCCGCCGGCGGCGGCCTTGATCAGCACCGGGAAGCCGAGCCGGCGCGCGTCGGCCAGCGCGTCGCGCAATTCGGTCACGCCCTTGCCGTCGCTGCCGGGCAGGACCGGAACGCCGGCGCGAATCATGATGCGCCGCGCGCGCGGCTTGTCGCCCATCAGCCGGATATGGCGCGCCGCCGGTCCGACGAACTGCAGCTTCGAGCGGCGGCAGGCTTCGGCAAAATCGCCGTTTTCGGAAAGGAAGCCGTAGCCGGGATGGACCGCGTCGGCGCCATAGGTGAGCGCGGTGCTGACGATCGCGGGAATGTTGAGATAGCTGTCCTCGGCCGCCGCCGGACCGATACACACGGCCTCGTCAGCCATGCGCACGTGCAGCGCATCCTTGTCGGCGGTCGAGTAAACCGCGAGGGTTGCAATCCCCAGCTCGCGGCACGCGCGGATGATACGAATCGCGATTGTTCCACGATTGGCCACCAGCAATTTTTTAAACATGGCGCGGTTCACCCCGGCATGAAACGAGCTCAGCCGGCCTCGATTATCATCAGGGGCTGCCCGTATTCGACGGGCTGGCCGTTGTCGCACAGGATACGCACTATCTTACCCGCAACCTCGGCTTCGATCTCGTTCATCATCTTCATCGCTTCGATGATGCACAGCGCCTGACCCTTGCGCACGCTGTCGCCCTCTTCTACGAACGGGTCCGAATCGGGCGAGGCGGCGCGGTAGAACGTGCCGACCATCGGGCTCTGCACATAACGATGGCCGGGGGCAAGCTCGGACGTCGGCGCCGCTGCCGCAGCCGCCGCGGGTGCGTTCGCCCCCACCGCGCGGCCGCCCGCCGGGATCGCGCGCACCAGCGCCCGCTTGCCCGCGGCCGGCGTCGCCGGCCCGTCGTCGGCAGCATTGGACGCGCGCACCAGGCGCACCTTGCCCTTCTTGTCCTCGATCTCGAGTTCGCTCAGTCCGAAATCCTTCATCAGGCCGAGCAAAGCTTTCAGTTCGCGCAGTTCCATCAACGCTCCAGAAGTACGGATCGCTCCGCCCCGGGCTTCACGCACCGGCCGGCGCATCCTAGGGACGATTATCGGCGTGCGCGGATTGCATGTCGATCATCCGTTTCGCCGCCCGCAGTGCCAGCAGGTAGCCGTCGGCGCCGAAGCCCATGATGCGGCCGACGACGATGCCGGCGATAGTTGAATGATGGCGAAACGGCTCGCGCGCGTACACGTTGGACAGATGCACCTCGACCGTCGGCAGGTCGCAGGCCGTGATCGCGTCGCGGATCGCCACGCTGGTATGCGTGTAGGCCGCCGGATTGATCACCAGCACGCGCGCCCGTCCGCGCGCACGTTGGATCCGATCAACGATTGCGCCCTCGCCGTTGGATTGAAAAGTTTCGACCTTCAATCCCAACTCGCGGCCCAGTTCCTTGAGCGCGCGATCGATCTCACCGAGCCGCGTGCGGCCATAGGTTTGCGGCTCGCGATCGCCGAGCAAATTCAGGTTCGGTCCGTGAATCACGAGCACTGTGGCTGAAGCCTGAGGCCCGGCAGCGGCGGCAGCCTTGCGCGATTCCGCTTTGTCCGTCGTCGCCATCTCTGGCGGGCATTGAAGCCTACCGACCCGTTGCTTTCAAGCAAGCGTGCGCGAGCGCATCAACAGAGCAACGCAACGAGACACGTCAAACCGTCATTTGTCGTCCTGCTGTTGCTCTTGGCGTGCGCGCCGCGCGACGAGCGCGTGCTGGTAGATCTCGCGCCGGCTGCCTCCGCCAAGCCACGCGACAACCGCGCTCGCCTGTTTGAGCGACAGACCTGCTTCGCACAGGATCTCGACCGTCACGGATGACGAGCGGCGCGCTTCGCCTACGCCCTCGTCCGCTGCGCTCGCGCCGCGATCGGCCCCGGCGACCACCAATGTAACCTCGCCGCGCGCCGGATCGCGGATGAAGCGCGCCGCCAGTTCGCCGAGACTCCCGCGTGCGACCTCTTCGTAGGTTTTGCCGATTTCGCGAACGACCGCCGCCCGGCGTTCGTTGCCGAAAATTTCGGCCATTTCGGCCAGCGTCTCACCCAGCCGCCGGGCCGCTTCGAACAGCACGATCGTGCGCGCCTCGCGCGCGAGCGACTTCAACTCACTGCGGCGCGCGGCGGATTTCGCGGGCAGAAATCCCTCGAAAACAAATCGGTCGGTGGGCAAGCCCGCAATCGACAGCGCCGCCACGACCGCGGATGGACCGGGAATCGCGCCAACGCGGACGCCCGCGTCGAGCGCCGCGCGCACCAGCCTGAAGCCCGGGTCCGAAATGCACGGCGTACCGGCGTCGGTGACCAGCGCGACCCGCGCGCCCGCGCGCATCCGCTCGACCAGCTCGCGCGCGCGACGCTCCTCGTTATGCTCGAAACAGCTCAGCGTGGGAGTGCTGATGGCATGGACGGCGAGCAACGGCGCCAGGCGCCGCGTGTCCTCGCATGCGATCAGATCGGCCTGCGACAAAACGGCGAGCGCGCGCGGGCTCAGGTCGGCAGGGTCGCCGATCGGCATTCCGACCACATACAGCGTCCCCAACCCGGGTTGGCGGCGCGCTTCGGTCGCCTTTATCTCGAGCTTGGCGATTGGGTTGGAGCTTCCCGCGCCTTGCGAGCGGCCACCAGGCTGAGGTGCGCGATCCCGAGCAGACCCAGGCTCATCACCACTTCGAACGGCGCGCTTCCGGCGAATCCGGCGATTCCGCCGAGCACGCCGAAAAGCAGGGTGAACGCTACAGAAGACATCCGGTCCTCCTGCGGTTTCATTGGCGACGTGCCCCCTGCATTCGCCACGAGCGAAACCCGCTCTCACAATTGACGACAGAAACTCAAGCATACGATCTGCTGCCACGATCTTCCAGAAAAATGCGATTGCGTCGGCGAAATTGATCGATCGCATTTGCTCTCGCTCATTCGTGAGTGCTCTAGGTAAGCCTTATCATTCGATGGCCCGTCGTATAGCCTCCATCGACGATTACGGCCTGTCCCGTGATGAATGAAGCATCCTGGGAGCATAGAAACACCGCGACGCTCGCGATCTCTTCAGGGCGGCCGGTGCGCCCCAACAGGTGCATCGCGGCGAACATCTGATGCGCGCGGGCACTGCGCTCGGGGCTCAGATTTTCGAAGCCGCTTTCGTACAGCGGCGTGTCGACCGATCCCGGGCAGATGCAATTGACGCGAATGCCGTGCTCGGCGTAGTCCATCGCGAGCGACTTGGTCAGCATGATCACGCCCGCCTTGGCCGCGCAGTACGCCGCCATCTGGCGAAAGCCCTCGAGCCCGGCGACCGAAGCGGTGCTGAGAATCGCGCCGCCGTGTTTCATCAACTCGGGGAGCGCGTACTTGCAGCCGAGAAAGACGCCCTTCAAATCGACGTCGAGCGTGCGATCCCATTCCTCCTCACTCATCAGGTGCGTGCGGCGGGCGAAGCCGATGCCCGCGTTGTTGTAGAGAATGTCGAGTCGGCCGAAGCGGCCTGCCGTATCGCGCACCATGCGCTCGGCGTCGGCGGCTTTCGCGACGTCCGCGACGATCGCGGCCGCCTCGCCGCCGCGGCCGGCGATTTCCTCGGCGACGTTGCGTGCGCTGTTCTCGACGCGGTCCGCGACCGCGACTTTCGCGCCCTCGGCGGCGAAGGCCAGCGCGGTGGCGCGGCCGATGCCGGATCCGCCACCGGTGATCAGCGCAATTTTTCCCTCGAGCTTGCCCATTTTGCTCTCACTCCGTCAGCTTGCGGCGCCGCAATTGGCGGTCGGTCCGCGTTGGCGCTATAGCATCTAGCTTGCGACAACTTGCCCATCAAGCGCGAGAGCGAATGCGGGGAGGCGCAAGCCGATGGCACGCATACCGTACCTTGACAAGAAGGACCTGCGGCGCGAGGACCAGGATCTGCTCGCGCGCGACATCAATCTCGTGCGCGCGCTGGTGCACAGTCCCGACGGCGCGCGCGCGTTCGGCGCGCTCGCCGCGTTCATCCGTTTCAAAAGCCGGCTCGACCCGCGGCTGCGCGAACTGGCTATTTTGCAAGTGGGCTACGCCGCGCGCTCACCCTACGAATACTCGCATCACGTGAAGATCGGCCGCGAGTTTGGCGTCTCCGACGATGACCTGCGCGCGATGGCCGAGGAAACCGCCGGCCGATCGAGCCGCCTCGAGCCGCTGGCCAAAGCGGTATTGCGCGCGGCGCGCGAAATGACGCTCGGCTTTGCTATTTCCGACGCGACTTTCGCCGAGCTGCGCGCCGAAATGGATAACGAGCGACTGATCGACCTGGTGATGACGATTGCGGTCTATACCGGCGTGGTGCGGTTGCTCGCGTCGCTCGAGATCGACGTCGAGCCGGAATACCAGCGCTATCTCGACGAATTCCCGCTGCCCAGGGACTAGAGAAAGCGCTCGCCTGCCGGATCCGGCCGTCGTCCGCGCGTTCGCTAGGATGGTCCCATGAAGAAGTGCATCGAGCGGTCGGCGAAGGCAATGATCGGCGTCCAGTAAAGCCCGAGCGCGATCGTCGCGCACGCCAGCACGCCCATCAGGCCGTAAGTCCACGGCTCGAAGCCGATCGCGATCTCATCGCCGCGCGGCTCTTCGAGGAACATCATCCTGACCGGCGCCATGTAGTAATAGAGCGACACGGTCGAATTCAGGATTCCGATCACCGCCAGGATGTAGAAACGCGAGCGGATGACCGCGGCAAAGACGTAGAACTTGCCGATGAAGCCGATGGTCGCCGGGATACCGGTCAGCGAGAGCAGGAAGATCGTCAACGCGACCGCGGGCACCGCGCCGCCGCGCCAGGCGAGCCCGCGATAGGCGTCCATATCCTCGCGGCCGGTGGCGTTGGCGACGATCATCACGACCAGGAACGCGCCCGCGTCCATCAGGTAATACGCGAACATGTAAAACAGCATCGCGCGGACGCCGTCGTCGGTCAGCACCACGATGCCCATCAGCGCATAGCCGGCCTGCGCGATCGACGAATAGGCCAGCAGCCGCTTCATATTGGTCTGCTGCAGCGCCGCCAGATTGCCGAGCGTCATCGTGATCACGCACACGATCAGCAGCAGTTGCGGCCAATCCACACCGGCCAGCGCCTGCCAGCTTCCGTCCGCGCCCAGGCGCGAAATGGCCGGATAGAAGAAGCGCGTCAGCAGCGCAAATCCCGCCGCCTTCGAACCCACGGCGAGAAAAGTGGTGACGGGGATCGGCGCCCCGGTGTAGACGTCCGGCGCCCACATGTGAAAGGGCACCGAGGCGATCTTGTAGCCCAGCCCCGCCAGGATCAGCACGAGCGAGATGAACACTGTGAGCGCCGGCAGATGACCGGGCGCGGTCAGGGCCCGGTTGATCGCGCCGAAATCGAGCGCGCCGGTCAGGCCGAAAATCCAGCTCATCCCGTACACCATCGTGCCCGAGGCAACGCCGCCGTAGATGAGATACTTGAGCGCCGCCTCCTGCGAGCGCCGATTGCGGCGCAGAAATCCGGTCAGCACGTAAGAAGTCAGGCTGACGAATTCCAGCGCCAGGTACGCCATCAGCAGGTTCGCCGCCTCGGCCATCAGAAACATCCCGAGGGTGCTGGCGAGCAGGATGGCGTAGTATTCGCCCTGGTCGCAGCGGCGCACCTCGACCGAACCGATCGACATCCATACCGCGACCACGGCGGCGAGCGCGATCAACACGCGGAAGAAGAAGCCGAACGCGTCGAACACCAGCATCCGATGGAACAGCCAGTCGCCGCGCCGCACAGGCTCGATCGCGATCAACACCAATGCGCCGGCCGCGATGATCAGCGCGATGTCGCCGAGCGGCGTCTTGTTGCGCAGGATGAGATCGACGATCACCAGCAGCAGAACTCCCGCGGTAAGCAGCAGTTCGGGCAGGAAATGGCTCAGGCTCGCAACGTTGCCGAGGTCCATCGTCATTCCATCCGCGGAACGGCGCGCAACACCTGCCGCGATTCAGGGCGTGACCGCGGCGACGGCCGGCGCATGCGCCATCAGCACGACCCGGTTGACGTGGTTGAGCGAGGGGCCGAGCAGATCGAGCACGGCGTGCGGATACACGCCCAGGATGAGCACAATGATCGCCAGCGGCACCAGGGTGAACGCCTCGCGCAGCGTCAAGTCGCCGAGGTTGCGGTACTTGTCGTTGAGCGGACCGAGATAGATGCGCTGGAAGGTCCACAGCATGTAGCCCGCGGTCAGGATCGCGGTGCCGGCGCCGAGCATGGTCATCACCGGGTAGCGCGGCCACGCCCCGATCAGCACCAGCACCTCCGAGATGAACGCCGAGAGGCCCGGCAGGCCCATCGCGGCGAAAAACGCGAAGCCGGTCAGCGCGGCATAGGCCGGCATCTGCGCGGCGAGGCCACCGAAGCCCGAGATTTCGCGATGGTGCGCGCGATCGTAGATCACGCCGACCAGCAGGAAGAGCATCGCGGTGATCGTGCCGTGATTGAACATCTGCAGTACCGCACCGTTGATCCCGGCTTCGGTCATCGCCGCCATCCCGAGCATCACGTAGCCCATATGGCTGACCGAGGAATACGCGATGAGCTTCTTGTAGTCAGTCTGCGCCATTGCGCAGAGCGCGCCGTAAACGATGTTGATGACGCCGATTACGCCGAGCAGCCAGAACGCAAACTCGTGGCTCGCCGCGGGCAGGATTGAATAGTTGACGCGCAGGATGCCGTACGTGCCCATCTTGAGCAGCACGCCGGCGAGAATGACGCTGATCGCGGTCGGCGCCTCGACGTGCGCGTCGGGCAGCCAGGTGTGGAACGGAAAGGCCGGAATTTTGATCGCGAAGCCGATGAACAGCGCGATCCAGGCGACGCGCTGGAACGCCATCGAGTAATGGCCCGCGTTGCGCGCCAGTTCGACCATGTCGAAGGACGGCGTGGCGCCGTAGTAGTACAGCCCGAGCATCGCCAGCAGAATCAGCACCGACCCGAGCAGGGTGTAGAGAAAGAATTTGATTGCGGCGTATTCGCGCCGCGGACCGCCCCAGATGCCGATCAGGAAATACATCGGCAGCAGCATCACTTCCCAGAAAATGTAGAAGAGGAAGAAATCGAGCGCGACGAACACGCCCATCATCCCGGTATCGAGCAGCATCAGCAGCGCGTAATAGCCCCGCTCGCCGCGCTCGATGCTGAAACTTGCGAACACCGAGATGAAGCAGATGATCGCGGTCAGCAGCACCATCGAGATGCTGATGCCGTCGACGCCGAGAAAGTAAAAAATATGATACGCGGGAATCCATGCACGGCGCTCCACGAACTGCATCGCCGTGGTGGTGGTGTCGAAGTTCGCATAGAGCCATCCCGCGATCGCGAGTTGGGGAACGGTCGCGGCCGCTGCGATCCAGCGAATCAGACTCTCATACCCCTTGGGACAGAGCAGGATCAGCGCCATCCCGATGAGCGGAACAAACGTGATGAGCGTCAGCGGATGACTCATCGCCGGCCCCGCATCAAGGCTGTAATCATCGCTCCCCCGTCTCCGCGTGGCGGCTCATGAGCGCAGCACCGCGCGCACGATGAGCGCCAAGGTCACGGCCGCCAGGAATCCGTACAGGTAACCGTTGATCGAACCGGTCTGCAGGCGGCGCATCCGCTGTCCGGTGTCGAGCGTGAGGTTGGAAGCGAGGTTGACCAGCCCGTCAACCACGTAGCGGTCGAGCAGGCCCGACAGCCACGAGCCGAACACCGTGAGCGTCGCGGCGAAATTGACCGCCCAATCGATGATGTGGGCGTCGAACCATGCACTGGCGCGCGACGCCGCGAGCGTGCCGGCCACCGGACCGTCCGCATAAGCCTCGTCGACGTAGTACTTGTTGAGCACGGTGCGATAAAGCGCGCCGCCCCACATCGCAGCAACCCAGTCAAACGCGGTCGAACCCTGACGATAGATGACGTACGCGAGATACCATCCGGCCGCGACCATCACGAGCGAGAGTAAGGCGAGCCCGGCTTCCGCGCCTTGATTCGCGGCCGCGGCGGCCACGACTCGCCGGGTCGCCGGAGCGGTGAACACCGGCGCGAGAAAGTTCCCGAACGGGCCGCCGAACGGATCGAGCCGCTCCAGGAATTCCGGCAGCTTGACCAGGCCGCCGACCACAGAGAGCGCGCCGAGCACGACCAGCGCCGCGGCCATCGACGGCGGCGCATCGTGCAGATGGTGCTCCTGCTCGTGAGTGCCGCGAAACTCGCCGAAGAAGGTCATGTACACCTGGCGGAACATGTAGAAGGTCGTGATTCCCGCGCTCAGCCACAGCAGCGCCCACAGCGCCGGATGCCCGTGCGCGAAGCTGTCCCAGATGATCGCGTCCTTCGACATGAAGCCGGCGAAGGGCGGTATGCCGCAGAGCGCGAGCGTTGCGGCAAGGAAGGTCCAGAAGGTCAGCGGCAATTTTTTTCGCAGCCCGCCCATCCGGCGCATGTCCTGCTCGCCGCCCATCGCATGGATCACCGAGCCGGCGCCCAGAAACAGGCATGCCTTGAAAAACGCGTGCGTCATCAGATGAAAGACACCGTCAATGTAAGCGCCCACGCCCAGCGCCGCGAACATGTAGCCGAGCTGGCTCACGGTCGAGTACGCGAGCACGCGCTTGATGTCGTCCTGGGTGGTGCCCACGGTCGCGGCGAAGAACGCGGTCAGGGTTCCGATGACAGCGACCGTCAGCATCGTCGCCGGCGCCATCGAGAAAAGAAAATTGAGCCGCGCCACCATGTAAACGCCGGCGGTCACCATGGTCGCCGCATGGATCAGGGCGCTGACCGGAGTCGGCCCGGCCATCGCGTCGGGCAGCCACACGTGCAGCGGAATCTGCGCCGACTTGCCGGTCGCCCCGGCGAGCAGGAGCAGCGTCACGAACGTGACCAGCGACATTCCGAGGTACCCGGGCGCGCCGGCCAGCGCCGGCGCCCAATGGGCGACCTCGCGGATGACCAGCGTCGGATGGCCGATCCGGCCAAGGCCCGCGAACAACGCATACAGCGCGCCGACGAATGCCCAGTCGCCGACGCGATTGACGATGAAGGCTTTGTTGCCCGCAGTCGTGTTCGCCAGCTCCCGGTACCAGAAACCGATTAGCGCGAACGAACACAGTCCCACGCCCTCCCATCCGACGAACATCAGCCACAGGTTGTCGGCCAGCACCAGGACGAGCATCGCGAACGTGAACAGATTGAGCCAGGCGAAAAAGCGCCAATAGGACGGATCGTCGTGCATGTAGCCGGTCGAGTAGATGTGGATCAGGCCGCCGACGCCGGTGATGATCAGCACCATCAGCATGGAGAGCGGATCGAGCCACAGCGCGATATCGAGCCTGAGGCCGCCGACCTCGAGCCAGCGCCAGAGATGGTCGAGCATGAAGCGATCGGCGGGCGGCTTGGCGACCATCATCGCCCACGCATAGAGCGCGACTGCAAAGGCGGCGATCACGGTGCCGCATCCGATAAGACTGATTGCGCGTTTGCCGAGCTCGCGCTGGAGGTAGGCGCCGGCCAGCGCGTTGACCGCCGCGCCGAGCAGCGGCAGCAGAACAATCCAGCGCACGAAATCGACCGCGAGCGGATGCTCCATCGCGCCTAGAGCCTCAACCCTCAACCCCACCGCAATCGCGCCGAGCCAAACCGAAATCAGAGCGGGATCGCCAACGGGATCGCGTCGATATAAGCAGAAAACGCGGCGAAAACAAGCCGCTCAGCGGGCGCGGCCCTTCACGATCGAGGCGATCCGTCCTATCCGCTGAGGGTCTCGGTCGCATCGACATCGATCGTCCGCAGGTTCTGGTAGATTGCGAGGATTATGGCGAGACCGATCACGGCTTCCGCCGCGGCCAGCATGATTACGAAGATCGCGAAGACCTGGCCGTCGTAGCGCGCGCCACCGAAATAGGCAAAGGCGAGATAGTTGATGTTGGCGGCGTTGAGGAGCAGCTCGATGCCCATGAGAATGCCGATCGCGTTGCGCCGCGTGAGCACGCAATAGGCGCCAAGCAGAAACACGATCAGTCCCAGCACCAGGAAATGATCGAGCGTGATACCGCCGCCCATACCGCTCATCCTTCCACTTTCCCGGGCGCATCAGCACTGGAAGCGGCCGGCGGGCGAACGGCCGCATCCTGACGCGGGTCCGCATCCCGTTGCAGATCCTGACGTGAAATCACGACCGCGCCGATCAGCGCCGCCAGCAGCACGAGCGAGGCGATCTCGAACGGCAGTACGTAAGCGCCGAGAAACGCGTTGCCGACACCGTAGGTCGTCGCGGAGATGCTCACCGGGGCCGCCAGATGCCACGGCGTGCGCAGGATCGCGAGCAGCATCACCGCTCCCGCCAACGCTGTCATTATGAAGCCCAGCACCGGCCCGGCGGCGCGATTGGAGACTGCGACATCGCCGATCCCCTGCGTCAGCATCACGGCAAAGATCGTCAGCACCACGATCCCGCCGACATACAACAGCACCTGGACCATCGCCACGAAATCGGCCGCGAGCATGATGTACACCCCCGCGACGCCCATCAGCGAGCCGACGAGGGCGAACGCGGAATAGACGATGTTGCGCGAGAAGGCGACGATCGCGCCGAAGCCGACCGTGGTGACAGCGACCAGGTAGAAAACGATTTGCGCCGCGACCGAATCAAACATTGCTGGGCGTCCCCGCACCCGTCGCCTATTTTTCGTCCGCGTTCGGATTAGTCCGGCCGTGCGTATCGCGCTGCACGTCGGGCCCGCCCGCGGCGTCGGATGCATTGTCGGCGGATGCAGCTGTTGCGGCTGGGGCATCGCCGGGCTGCACCGCGGAGGCGGGTTTCGCCGCCGGTGCAGCCGGCGCGGGTGTCGCCACCGCGCCCGCGCCCGCGGGCGCGCCGGCGACCCGAGCGGGCTCACCCGCCGCTGGAGCGGGCGCGCCGGCGACCGGCGCGCCCGCTCCAGCGGCAGGCGGCGCGGCAGCGCCTGAGGGCGGTGCGGGTCTGGCCGCGGTCGCCGCCGGCGCGGGCGGCTTCGCCGCCGCGCCGGCGGCGGCCGGGGCCGGTGAAGCTGCGCGTGCGGAAGCGGGCGGCGCCGGCTTGCCGCCCGGCTGCGCCCATTCATCGACGTAGCGCATCCCGCGCTCGAGCAAGTGCGCGACGCGCGGGTCGGGCTCGGGACCCTTCTTGGGCTTGTAGGCCACGATGGGCTCGGGCACGAAGCGGCGGATCAGGCTCTCGAGCGAAAAGTCCGCGCCCTCGAACTCGGTCGTATGATGAATCGAGCCGGTCGGACATGGCTCGCTGCAGAGCCCGCAGTACATGCACTTGGCGATGTCGATATCGAACTGGGAGATCGTCAGCTCGCGCGTCTGCGCATTCTTCTCGCATACGATCGCGATGCAATCGATCGGGCAAGCGCGTTCGCATGCCAGGCATCCCGTGCAGATCTCGAGGTCAACATCGAGGATGCCGCGATAGCGGAACGGCAGCGTGTCCTGCACCCGCACCGGCGTGCGGTCGGGATACTGGATCGTGTAGGGGCGGCGCAGCAGGTGCGAGGCGCTCACCGCCATGCCGTCGAACACGGTGACTACGGCGTTGCGGATATGGCGGAAGTATTGGCTCGCTGCGCGCATGTGCGAATCGACCCGCCTAGATCGTCGGATGCAGGTATATCTCCATCCGCGAGCGTTTCAGATAGTACACCACGCGCTGGATGAACAGCGCTGTAAGCGCAAGTCCGAGCGCGAACATCACGTAGCCGGCAACCAGGTTGCCGTCGGGCCAGATCGCCACCCACAGCGCGGTGCCGATCATGTCGAGGAACGCGATCGGCACGAAGAATTTCCAGCAGAGCGACATCATCTGGTCGATACGCACGCGGGGCAGCGTCCCCCGGACCCACATCGAAGTGAACACCAGGAACAGAACCTTGAGGTTGAAGCTCACCAACTGCAGCACGTTCATCACCACCCGGTTGTCGCTGAGATGCGGCGCCTGCCATCCGCCCAGGTACAGCGTGGTGATAAGCGCGCCGGCGATAAACATGTTCCCCCATTCGGCGAAGAAGAACAGCAGGTAGCGCATTCCGCTGTACTCGGTGGCGAATCCGGCGACCAGTTCGGATTCGGCCTCCGGCAGATCGAACGGCGTGCGATTCCCCTCCGCCAGCGCCGAGACGTAGAGCACGATCGCCGCGACGAAGCAGAACGGATTGGCGAACAGGAACCAATGGTACGGCTCCCATTCCTGGGCCTGGATGATGCCTTGCATCGAGAGCGTTCCGGTCATCAGCACGACCGGGAAAATCGACATCCCCGCCGGAATTTCGTAGCTGATGATCTGCGCCGCGGAACGGATTCCACCGATGAGCGACCATTTGTTGTCCGACGCCCAGCCGGCCATCAGCACGCCGACCACGGTCAGCGCGGTTATTGCGGTGAAATAGAGAATGCCGACGTTGAGGTCGGCGAGAATCAGCGTTGACGAGAATGGCATCACCGCCCACGGCAGCACGTAGCCGAGCACGACCACGTAGGGCGCCAGTTTGAACAGCCGCGCGTCGGCTTCGTCGGGAATGACGTCTTCCTTGAACACGTGCTTGGCGCCGTCGGCCAGCCATTGGAGCGAGCCGTTGGGGCCGACACGGTTGGGCCCGACGCGCGACTGGATCCGCGCCCATACGCGGCGCTCGACCCAGCTCACGATTCCCGCGAATGGGAACGCGACGCCTAGGAAAACCACCGCGCTCAGCACGAAGATGAAGATCGCATAGACCAGATCGTGCGGCGGGTTGCGGCCGAATTTGCCGGCCGCGATCAGCGTGTCGATCCAATGCTGCATCGCGCTAGCGGTCGATCTCCGGCGCGATCACGTCGAGGCTCGCGATCAGGACCACCAGATCCGCGATCATCAGGCCGCGGCTCAGTTTCTGGATCATGCCCATCGCGGCGAACGAACCCGTGCGCACGTGCACCCGCCACGGATAGCCGGTGCCGTCGCTGACCACGTACCATCCCTGGTCGCCGCGCGCGCTTTCGACCCGCACCTGGCATTCGCCGGCCGGCGGCCGGAAATTGCGCACCACCTTGGCCAGCACCGGGCCGTCGGGCATGTTCGTCAGGGCCTGGCGCAGGATCTTTGCCGACTCGCGCATCTCGTAGATGCGCATCATGTAGCGATCCATCGAGTCGCCAACCGTACCCCACTGGCCGCGCCCCACCGGCACGTCGAAGTCGAAATCGCGATAGGCCGAGTACGGCATGTCCTTGCGCACGTCCCATTTGACGCCGCTTGCGCGCAGGTTGGGCCCGACCAGGTTGTAGTTGATCGCTTCCTCGGCGCTGATCGGCGCGACGTTGGCCAGGCGCTGGACGCAAATCTGGTTGTACGAGAATAGCGCGTTGTACTCCTCGAGAATCGGTTCGAGGTGATCGAGATAGGCCAGGGCCTTTTCGCGCCATCCCGGCGGCAGATCCCAGGCCACGCCGCCGATACGCATGTAGTTGAAGGTGAGCCGCGCCCCGCACAGCTCCTCAATCAGGTCGTTGATCATCTCGCGCTCGCGCAGCGCGTGCAGAAACGGCGTCATCGCGCCGATATCCATGCCCATCAGCCCGACGGTCAGCAGATGCGAAGCGATCCGGTTGAACTCGGCGGCGATCACCCGGCAGTACTCGCCGCGGCGGGGCACCTCGATATTGCCGAGCTTCTCGCACGCCATCCCCCAACCCTGGTTGGTGAACATCGCGCACACATAGTCCACGCGGTCGGTGTACGGCATGAACCCGTGGTAGCCGACCTTCTCGGCGATCTTTTCGATCGAGCGATGGAGATAGCCGACGTCGGGCACCGCTTCGCGCATCACTTCGCCGTCGGCGCGGATCACGAAGCGCAGCACGCCGTGGGTCGATGGATGCTGCGGCCCCATGTTGAGGGTCATCTCCTCGGTGCGCAGCGTGGAGTCGTCGGTGCGCGGAATCGATTCGACGGCGTCGCTCATTTTTTCCTATGCTCGTCGAGCCGCACGATCGGGCTTTCCCGCACGGTCGCGATCCCGTGGTATTCCTGCGGCTCGACGAAATCCTTGCGCAGCGGATGACCCGGCCAGTCCTCGGGCATCAGGATCCGGCGCAGGTCGCTGTGTCCGTTGAAGTTCACGCCCAACAGATCGAAAATTTCGCGCTCCATCCAGTTGGCCGACTTCCAGATACCTTCGACGCTTGCGACGCGCGGCGCGTCGCGCGGCAGTCTGACCTTGAGCACCGCGCCATGGCGATGCCGATACGAGAAAAGATGATAGACGACCTCGATCCGGTCCTTGAAATCGACGCCGGTCTCGTTGGACAGGCAGTCCATCGCGAGCTCAGGGTCGCCGTGAAGATGGCGGCAGACCTCGAGCAGCGCCGCGGGATCGATCACCGCGAAGGGGTCGGGTTTTTTTTCGCTGGTCTCCAGCACAGCGTCCGGATACCGCTCCTTCAGTCGCTCGTATATTTTGAGCGGCTCCATCGTAAGCGGAGATCAGACGACCTCGCCTGCAGCGCGCGGCGTGGCGGCGAGCCAGCGCTCGGTCATGATCTTCTCCTGCAGCTTCAACAGGCCTTCAGTCAGCGCCTCCGGGCGCGGCGGACATCCGGGCACGTAAACGTCAACCGGAATAACCTTGTCCACGCCGTCGCACACCGAGTAAGCGAGCTGGAACAGGCCGCCGCAATTCGAACAGCTGCCCATCGAGATCACGTACTTCGGATCGGGCATCTGGTCGTAGAGCAGGCGCGTGCGCAGCGCCATCTTGAGCGTCAGCGTGCCGGCGATAATCATCAGGTCGGACTGGCGAGCCGAAGCGCGCGGCGTGGCGCCGAAGCGCTCGATATCGGCGCGCGGCCCGCCAGTGTGCATCAGCTCGATCGCGCAGCAGGCGAGTCCGAAGAGCATGTACCAGATGCTCGACTTGCGCATCCAGTTGATCAGCTCGTCGGTGCGCGTGGTCAGGACATAGTCAGGCAGGCTGTTCAGCAACGGCATCGCGCAACCCTCCTGCTCTCCAGTCTACGCTTTCAGTCGGGAATCTGCTTGACCCACTCCAGGTCGTGCTTGGCCCACACGTAGGCGAGGCCTACGACCAGGATCAGCAGGAAAATCAGCAGTTCGCCGAGCGCGAACCATCGCTGGCCGTGACGCACCCAGTCGGAGAACACGGCCGCCACCGGGTAGATGAAAGCGACCTCGACTTCGAAAATCACGAAGACCAGCGCGATCAGATAAAACCGCACGTTGAAGTTGATCCAGGCGCGCCCGGTCGGCGGCTCGCCGCATTCGTAAGCCATCAGCTTGCGCGCATGCGGATTGTTTGGAGCAAAAAGCTTTTGCAGGCCGATGAGCAACGCGCAGACGACCAGCGCCAGAATAGTCAGAGCGAGTGCGACTGCAAATTGGAAGTACATTGATGCACAGGGTGGCCTGGCACAGGCCTTCGATCCTCATCTAGTTGCCGAGGATCGCCATGTCAATGAGGGTTCATCCGCGGCTGAAGCGGCCGCGAAACACGAACTCCTGCTGCGGCTTGCGCGTGCGGGGGGCGAGTTCGCGCTGGCGCTGCGATTCACTGAGCAGGTCCGGATCGCCGGGGTAACCGGCGGCAATCGCGGCCACCGGTTCGTAGCCCTCGGGCACGCCGTAAAGCTGGCGCACTTTGTCGGGTTGAAACCCGGCCATCGCATGCGCGAACAGCCCCATCGCGGTCGCCTGCAGCATCAACTGTGCGGTGGCGAGCCCCACGTCGTGGATCGCGTGGCGATTCGGCTGGCCGCTATGCGCAAAATTCAGCCGCGCCACCGACACCATCAACACCCCGGCGCGCGCAGCCCAGGACTGGTTTCCTTCGACCAGGCAGCTCAGCAGACGCGCGAATTCGACCGCGTCGTCGCGCGTGGCCACGATGAAGCTCCACGGCTGGTCGTTGTAGCATGAGGCCGACCAGCGCACGGCTTCGAACAGGCGCGCGAGCTTTTCCGGCTCGATCGTGCGCTCGGCGAATGCGCGCGGGCTCCATCGCCGGCGTATCAGCTCCTCGATCGGCCAGGCGGCATCAGCGGGCTTTTCCATCAATCAAATCATCGTGGTGCTGGCGGGTTCCTCGATCACCCGGTTTTCGATATGCCCGATGCGCTCGATTTCGATCCGCACGACGTCGCCGGCCTTGAGCCATCGCGGCGGTTTCATCGCCAGCGCCACGCCCGACGGCGTGCCGGTCGAGATGATCAGTCCCGGCTCGAGCGTACACACCGTGGAAAGCGTTTCGATGATCGAGAAGCAGTCGAAAATGAGATGGCGCGTATTGGAATGCTGGCGCTCTTCGCCATTGACCAGCGTGCGCAGTTCGAGCGTATGAGGGTCGCCGATCTCGTCCGCGGTCACGATCCACGGTCCGGTCGGGCCATGCGTGTCCCACGACTTGCCCAGCGTCATGGTCGCCGCCTTGCGCTGCCAGTCGCGCACGCTCATGTCATTAACGATCGTATAGCCGGCGATGACTTCGCGTGCGCGATCGCGCGGCACGTGCCGGCAGCGCCTGCCGATGACGAGGCCGAGTTCGCCTTCGTAATCCAGCGCTTCGGAAGCGCGCGGGCGATGAATCGGATCGTAGGGACCGTTGACGCAGGAAATCTGCTTGTTGAAAAAGATCGGGAAGGTTGGACGATCGCGGCCGGTTTCGCCGATATGGTCAGCGTAATTGAGGCCGATCGCGAGGAACTCGGGCGGGCGACGGATTGGCGCTTCCAGTTTCACGTCGGCCAGCGCGATACGGCTTTTGGCGGCTGCGGACGCCGCGCGCGCACGATCCATTGCACTCGCTCCGGCGGCGAGCAGCGCCGCCATCTCGCGCGGCAGGTCAGGCGCGGCGGCCGCGAGGTCCACAACCTCGCGATCAATCACGACGCCGATGCGCGTGCTTCCCTGATGCGTAAATGTCGCGAGTTTCATTGAGGCTAATCCCCCTCCCGGCGCGGACGATGCGGTCGCGCGCGACTGCATCTGCGTACCGACGCGAAGCGGCCGGCCGCCCGGCGCGATGGATAAACTTAAACTATTACTTTAAGCGCGTCAGGACGGCGTCCAGCACCTCGGCGCGCAGCCATGCGCCGTGCTTCTGCGCACAGGCCATCATCGCGACGCCGCCGCGCGTCTGCGCGACCAGCGGCGTCTGACATTGCGGACATAGCGCAGTCTCCCCTTTCTTGCGCAATTTCTCGAGCAACTCCTGATCGCGTTGATGCGCCCATTGTTCTTCGCGCGCGTGCTCGACGTCGCGCAGCTTGTCCCCCAACCGATCCTTTTCATCCATCGGACTTACATCATCTCCTTAATCAGCTTACCGCTGCGCGCCTTCTCGACCGTCTCTTCGAATTTGCCGCCGAGGTCCGCACCCATTTCCTTCGCGCGCTTTTTGGCCCACAGGCCTACATTGCGCGAGTCGCGGTAGAAGGATTCGTCGCGCGGTCGCGACGTGTCGAACTCGGCCAGGCGCGATGCTTCGCTCGCCACCACCGCAAACGACGACATCACCCGCTTGAGCCGCGAAGCGCCGCACGCCGGACAGGCAAGCCGCGCTCGCCGGCGCGAGCCCATCACGACATGCGAGCTGATCTTCGTGCACGCCGTGCATTCGTATTCGTAAATCGGCATCTGCATGACAATAACGCTGCCCGCCGAGACGGGCAAACCTCCCCGTCCGAAGCGATCCGCGCGACTTAGGCTGACCGCTTGGTATCGTCGGCGCACCGTTGCTAGCATGCACGGCTGGCCAGTCGGCTCGAGCCACATTCGGGAGGCAATACGATGAAGCTGTACGACACCAAGATGGCGCCGAATCCGCGTCGGGTGCGGATTTTTCTCGCCGAGAAGGGAATAACGGTGCCAGATGAGCAAGTCGATCTGGCAAAAGCCCAGAACCGCACCCCGGAATTTCTGAAAATCAACCCGATGGGCGGAGTGCCAGTGCTGCAGTTGGACGACGGCACCTGCCTGGCCGAGTCGGTGGCGATCTGCCGCTATTTCGAAGAGACCCATCCGGAGCCGCGGCTGATGGGCGTCGATGCGCGCGACAGGGCGATGGTCGAAATGTGGCAGCGGCGCATGGAGCTGTACCTGTTCGGGATGGTAGGCGGATGCTTTCGCAACACCTCGGATTTCTTCAAGGGCCGCATCCCGCAGGTTCCCGAATACGGCGAGGTGTGTCGGCAGGCGGCCGAGAAAATGTTCGGGACGCTCGACGGATTCCTGGCCGCGAGCAAATTCGTCGCCGGCGACCGTTACACGATTGCCGACATCACGGCGCTGGTCGCGATCGATTTCGCCAGGCTGATCAACTTGCGGATTGCCCCGGAGCAGAAGAACCTTGCGCGCTGGCACGAGGCGGTGTCGTCGCGCCCAAGTGCAAAGGCGTGAACCTGCGGACCGCCGCCCGGCCTGTTTCAGCGCGCCGGTTTACTCGCGCGCACCGGCGAATTCACGGGTTCGGGCCGCAGCAGATAAAGCGTCGGCGGGCCGCCACCGCCGATTAACGTGGTCATCATCATCGGCTCCATCCGGCTCACCAGCGCCGACGGAAGCCGCTCGAGCTGGCGGGGCCGCGCCACGACATAGACCGGCCCGCTTGCGGCCATGGCCGCCGGATCGGCGTCGAGCAGGCCCGGGACACCGCGACCGAGATAAAAGGACAGCTCGTAATCGTGGCCCCAGGGCACGTAGAGCGGTGCGCCGCCGATCCGGCGGCGAATCTCACCCGCGAAAGTCTTTTCCGACCGCGCCTGCGCCAACTCGGGCCTGAGCGTCCCGGTGAACAGGATCGATCCGCCAAGCGCGATAATTGCCAGTCCCGCCCCGGTCCATAACTCGCGCCGCATCCGCAAACCCGCGAATACCGTGGCCGCGCCGATTATCCACGCTCCAGTGAAGACCGCGAACGGGAGCGTCATGCGATGCATCCCGAGCACGTACAGGCGCATGAAGGCCGCGTCGCTCGATTGCATACGGGCTATGGTCCGGTAGAGCAGCAGCGGACGATGCAGAACGATGAAAGTGGCGGCAAGCGCAGCGACACACGCGACTGCAATCAAGGCCGCGGTGACGTCGCGAGCCGGGCGCGAGAGCGAATTTTCGCGCTCGCGGGCGATCGCCGCCGGGCTGAAGAGCGCGGCAAACAGGATCGCCAGACCCGGCATCGCGGGCAGAATGTAGTCGTCGCGCTTCGCGCTGGCTATCGAAAAGAAAATCAGCACCGCGAGCACCAGGCTGAGTTGAAACAGCAGCGGCCTGCGCGCGCGCGCCTCGCCGTCGCCGCGCCAAAGCGCGATCGCAACCGCCGCGCTGAGCAGGCTCAGCGGCAGCGCGCCGCCGAGCATGCGCGCGGCGATGTACCACACCGCGCGGGAGGCCTCACCCGTGCCGCCCATCGCGGCCGGCAGGAAATGGCCGAAATTTTCTGAGAGAAAAATGCCGACGACCAGCCGGCCGCCCGCGACAAACGCGGGCACGTACCACAACGCGGCGATGGCGAGCGCGATCGCGAGTATCGCCCACGGCCAGGCTCGCCTCACGACTGCGAGCGGCGATTTCTTCGCGAGCAGCAGGTAAATCAGCCCGGCGAACCCAAGCAGCGCGATCGCTACCGGCCCCTTGGTGAGTATGGCGAGGCCGAGCAATATGCCCGCGCCGATCGCGCGCCCGCGCCCACCCGTTCCTTCGAGCAAGCCATACACACACCACCAAGCCGCGAACAGCAGCAGCGAAAGCGGCATGTCGGTCAGCGCCACGGTCGCGCGCGAAGCGAACCCGTACGTGCCGAGCAGAAACGCAAGCGCGAGCCATCCGGCGCCCTCGCCGGCGAAGGCCGCGCACCAGCGCATCGCGACCACGGCGAGGATCGCGCCGGCCACACACGGCACGATCCGCGCATCGGCCTCATCGATGCGCGCGGCGCCGGCCCCGGCGCGCGCGCCGCGAAGTTCCGCGACGACGGCCGAGAGCCAATAGAAAAGCGGCGGCTTGCGATCGATTCCGCCATAATCGTCGCGCGGCAGAAGCCACTGGCCACGCGCGACGACCGCCTCGATCCACTGCGCGGACTGGGTTTCCTGATCCTTCTCGAAGGGCGCGGCGATGCCCAGACTGAGGACCAGCAGAGCCGCCGCCGCGGCGAGCGCGATCACCGCCAACGCCTGCAGACGCGATCCGCGATCGGCCGCTGACGCCATCCTCTCCGGCATTCAGACGCGTCCGTCCGCTATGCGCCGTTCGCCGCCGCGCCGCGACCGCCGCGCCTGAGCGCGGACGCCCATCGGTATTCGAAGCCGCCTGCCGCGTCGAAGGTCGCGACATCCATTACTTCGGCGTTATGCGCGAAACCCAGCCGCCCGCGGCGATCGATCATGACAATTCCGGCCTGACCGCCGGTCATCGCGGCCAGTTGCGCAATCGCGCGCTCGGCGGCGTTGCGCGGGCCGCCGCGCCCGAGCATCGCTATTGCCTCGCGGCACAGCGACACCTTCATGATGGCCTCGCCCTGCCCTGTCGCCGAAGCCGCGCCGCGCGCATCGGCGAAAGTGCCCGCGCCGATTATGGCGGAGTCGCCGATGCGCCCGTGCAGCTTGCCGCTGACCCCGCCGGTGGAGGTGGCGGCGGCGAGTACGCCGTGTGCGTCGAGCGCGACGGCGCCGACGGTGCCGTAGCGGCCGGAACCATCGCCCGGCTCGGCGCCTGCGGAGGTCTCGGCGCGGCGCTCGAGCGCCGCGCGCCAACGCGCGCGCGCGCGCGGCGTCACCAGGTCGTCGGGGCGGCAAAGCGGCACGCCGGCGCGTCGCGCGAGGCGCTCGGCGCCGGCGCCCGCGATGAGCACGTGCGGCGTCAGATCCATCACCGCGCGCGCGAGCAGGATGGGATTGCGCACCCGGGTGACGGCGGCGACCGCGCCGGCGCGAAGCTCGACGCGCCGCGCGGCGGAACCGCAGGCGGCGCCCGCCGCAGCACGCGGCGGCGATTGCGGACGCGGCGCGGCGACCATAATCGAAGCATCCATCTCGACCGAGCCGTCAACGGTCAGCAGCGAGCCCAGTCCGGCGTTGAACAGCGGATGGTCCTCGAGCGAGCGCACGATGGCGATCACCGCGTCGAGCGCGCTGCCGCCGCCGCGCAGGATTTCCGCGCCGGCCGCGACCGCCGCGAGCATTCCGCGCCGCCGCTCGGGCCGTTCCGCCGCCGGACCGCGTCCGCCGGCGCCGCCATGCGCAATCAGCGCGGGCATTGTACGCGCTTGTTCCATATCGCTATTCCCGCTTCACTCGGCCGGGCGGCGCGCCCAGATGAACAGCCGGCGAAAGTCGAACATCAACGGCCCCCGCGTGCCATAGGCATCTTCGAGCCGGGCCGTAAACGCCGCGACAAACGGCTCGCGCGCATCCGCCGGAAGCGGATCCAGGTAGCGGCGCAGGACGGTTGCGCGGCACCACTCGACGATTTCACCCGGCGAGCCCATCGGATGATGAAAGGTCTGGTAATGGCAGTCGGTCTGTTCATAGCCGATTTCGCTCAGCATCCGGTCGTACACCTCGGGCGTGCCAACTCCGGCAGATGGCGGCTTGATAGCGGCCAGGTGCGCGCGCCACGGCTCCTCGTGTGCCAGCGCGTCGAGCGTCACCTGGGCGGTTTCGCGATCGTTGGCCGGCATCTGCACCGCCAGCAGACCACCCGGGGCGAGCGCGTCGAAGCATCGGCGGAAAAGGCCGCGATGGTCGCCAAGCCATTGGAAGACCGCGTTCGAGAAGACCATCGAGTATTCCTGCCGCGCGGCAAATTCGCGCACGTCACCCGGCTCGAAGTGCACCCGCGCACGCAGCGCCGGCTCGAGCGTGCCGCGCAGCTTAAGTGCAGCTTCGATCATTGCGGGCGATGAGTCGATGCCGAGCGTGTCGCCGGTTGAAGTCATGCGCCGAGCAAGTTCGACTGTATTTTCGCCCGTACCGCAGCCGAGATCGATGATGCGCTCGTGCAGGCCCGCGCGCGCGAGCCTTTCCATCATCGCCGCGAAGGGCTCCGCGCGATAAGCGCGAAATTTGTGGTAAAGCTCCGGATCCCAATCAGCCATCGCAGCGCCCGCCGATCAGGCAGCATAAAAGGCGCTGCGCGAGCGAACAAGGCGGGCAAACGAGGCTTGTCCGATCGCCGTGAAATCGAAGGGAGCGGGCGCGCTCCCGGATGCGCGCCGGCCCGCGCGCTCAATAGCCGAGCGCCTGATCGACCAGGTTGAGCAGCGGCACGCCTGCGGCGAAGCGGCGCAGGTTATCGCCGAACAGTTCGCAGCAGGCCTCGACGTAGCCGCGAAACGCGCCGGACATATGGGGTGTCAGAATGGTATTTTCCATCAGCCACAGTGGGCTCTCCGGCTCCAGCGGCTCGCGTTCGAAGACATCGAGCCCGGCGCCGCCAATGCGGCCGGCGCGAAGCGCCTCGACCAGCGCGCCCTGATCGATAACCTCGCCGCGGCCGACGTTGACCAGGTAGGCATGCGGGCGCATCGCGGCCAATTCGCGCTCGCCGATGAAACCGCGCGTGGTTTCCGTCAGCGGCAGCGTGACGGTGACGTAGTCGCATTCGGCGAGCATCTCGAGCCGTTCGCCAGGGCCGTAGAACCGTTGCGGGATGCTGCCGTCGGGATCGCCAAGCCCGCGCGGCATCCAGCCTTCGTCGCGCCGCGCCTTTGGATCGCGCTTGAGCGCAATCACCCGCATCCCGAGCGCATGTCCGAGACGCGCGGTTTCGCGCCCGATCGAGCCGTAACCGATCACGCCGAGCGTATGACCGCGCATCGCGTCCACCATCGACATGAACTCGCCCGAGCGGCGCCATTCGCGATTGATCTGCGCGCGCATCAGCAGGTGCAACTTATGCGCGAAAGCCAGCATTGACGCGATCGTGTACTCGGCCATGGTCGCGGCATGAATTCCGCTTGACGTGGTCAGGGCAACATTGCCGCCGACCTGACCCTTGAGGGCATGATCGGCGCCGGCGCTCAGGAGCTGAATCCATTTGAGCCCCGGCATGACCCGCATCGTCTCGGGCGGGACGCGAAAGGTGAAAAGAACGTCGGCGCCGCCGGCCGATTTCAGCAGATCGGCCATCTCCTCGATCGTGCGGCACTGGCGATCGACGATTTCCGCGCCGGGCGCGGCGGCTTCGACCAGCGCGCGCTGCGGCGCTCTCAGACCAACGGTGCTTACGATCTTCATAGCCGGACTTTTCGGCCACTTTGACACGCGCGGTTCGAAAGCTTCAAGCACGCGGAAGCTGACTTGAGGCGCGACTATCAGGGACCTATCATGGTCATCGGACACAGCGCTCTTGAGAAGAATCCTGACAGCCGCAGTGGCGATTACGATGATGTGGGGTGGCGCCGCAGGCGCCCAGGCCCAGGGCAACGCCAGGAGTATTCCGGCGGGCGGCGATCAGACGCTCGAACTGCCGTCCGCGGCTTCGCCGGCGCCCGCCGCACCGCCCGCGGCTGCGCCCGCGGAGGGCCGGGCCGAAAAGGCCGCGCCCGCGCCGGATGCATCGCAAACGGATATCGGCTCCGATAACGCGCCGCTGCCCGCCGATCTGCCGGAGGCCGAAAGCGGCGGACCGCTGCCCTATCTCGGCGTCTCGGTCGTTTACACGGTGGCGTCGCGCGATGGACAACGGGTCAGCGGACTGCAGGTGGTTGACGTGGACGCCGACAGCCCGGCGGCGCGCGCCGGGCTCAAGGCGCGCACGCCGGCGAGCACTCTGGGCGCGAGCGGCGCGACCGCGGGCGAATTGCTCGGGCCGCTGGATGCCGCGCTCAAGCCGCTGCTGGCCAAGTCAGGCCAGCTCGGCAAGGACGGCGACTTGATCGTTGCGATCGACGACCATCGCGTGACCGGCGATTCCGACCTGCCCGACCATCTTGCGCGGCTTCATCCCGGCGACATCATTTATCTGACGGTGCTGCGACAGCAGCGCGGCGGGACCTACAAGGCGGTCAAGCTGCCGGTGACGCTGGGAATTTCTCGAAACGCGAGCGCGCGCCGCTAGCATCCCGCGCGCAAAGCCACGCGGCGGCGCGACCCGCGAGGGCGCGTTTGCTATCATCTGCAGGATTATTAGTTTTGACCTGGCCTTCGCATCGATCGCCGATCGGCGATTCGTAGCGGGAACAGTCGAAAAGCGTGGCGGCAGCCGAAAATCGGATTGGAACGGAGTCTCAAAGAAGCGGCGAGCGAGCTTAAGGCGCGCCTGGACGCGGGCGACGCGCGGCGCCTTCCGGTGATGGGGCCGAAGGGCGCGGCCGGGGCGCTGATGCTGCGCGAGGCTGCGCTCACCTTCGGTCGCCCGCTGCTGGTGGTGACCGCGCTCGCACGTGAGGCCGAGGCGCTCGCGGCCGAAGTTGCTTTCTTCCTCGACGAACCCGTCGCGCGCGACGCGTTCGCACGTAGGGTGCATCTGCTGCCCGCCTGGGAGCTCAAGCCGTTCGCGCATCTGTCGCCCGCGGCGCACACGCAGGCGGCGCAGCTCGCGGCGCTTTACGCCGCGGCGCGCGATGAAGCGCCGATGGTGATCGCGTCGGTCGAGGCGCTCCTGATGCGCACCATACCGCGCCCGGCGTTCGAATCGGCGGTGATGCGCCTGGCGGCGGCCGATACGCTCGACCGCGAGGCGTTGATCGACGCGCTCGGCGCCGCCGGCTACCAGCGGGTCCCGCAGACCGAGGAGCCCGGCGATTTCAGCGTGCGCGGCGGAATCGTCGATATTTATTCGCCGCTCTACGGCAATCCGGTGCGCATCGAGCTCGAAGAGGACATCATCACCTCGATCCGCCAATTCGACGTCAGCTCGCAGCGCTCGCTCGGCGAGATGCGCGAGGCGCTCCTGATACGCACGCGGCTGGTGCCGCCGATCGCGCTCAAGGACAACAAGGTGCGCGAACGCGTGGCGCTGCGCGCGAGCGAAATCGGGCTGGTGCGCAAGGAGCTGGCCGAGCTGAGCGAGTCGCTCAACAATGGACTCCTGTTTCCCGGCGCAGAGCTTCTGACTCCGCTCCTGTTCGACCGCCCGCTGGACAGCGTCTTCAGCTATCTGCGCCGCGGGACCGTGGCCTGGATCGTCGAACCCGGCCGCGTGCTGGCCGAGGCGCTGCGCCTGCGCGAGCAGGTCGGCGCCGAAGCCGAAGCCGCGCAGGGCAAGCCCTCGTTCTATCCGCTGCCCGAGACGCTCTACCTCAGCGCGGAGGAATTCGAGGACGCGCTCGGCGCGATGGCGGCGGTCGAGGTCGGATCGCTGGTCACCGTCGCGGCCCCGCGCGAGGGCTGGGCGCCGCCGATCGAGGTCAAATGCCAGCCGAGCCTCAAGCTGGGCGCGAGCGCGCTCGCCGGCACGCGCACCTCGCCGAGTTTCGAGCCGCTGGCGGCGGAGCTGCGCGAGGTGCAACGCGGCCAGGGTCATTCGATCATGATCGTTGAAGGAGCAAGCCAGGCCGCGCGCCTGCGTCGCCACCTCGAAGCTTACGATCTGTCGGTGAATGTCGAATGCAAGAGCTTCGGTGCGCTGCTCGAGTCGGGCGACTTCCGTCCCGCGATCATGGAAGGCGAGATTTCGGCCGGCGCCGTGATGCAGGCCGACGGCCTCTACGTGTACAGCGAGGAGGACGTCTTCGGCGAGCCGCGGGTGCGGCGGCGCTCGCGCCCGGTCGCCAAGGGCGCCCTGCTCAATCTCGAAGAACTGAAGCCCGAAGATTTGGTGGTGCATATCGATCACGGCATCGGGCGCTATCGCGGCCTGCGCCACATGAAGGTCGCCGGCACCGAGGGCGATTTTCTCGCGCTCGAGTACGCGGGTGGCGACGCGATGTACGTGCCGGTCGAACGCATCAACCTGGTCCAGCGCTATGTCGGCGCGGGCGAGGAGGCGGAACCGAAGCTGGACAGGCTCGGCAGCGGCTCATGGGACAAGGTCAAGCGGCGGACCAAGGAGGCGGTGCTGGCGATGGCTTCCGAGCTGCTCGACATCTACGCCGCGCGCGAGGTGATGGAAGGTCACGCCTTTGCCCATCCGGGCTCCGACTACGCCGAGTTCGCCGAGCGCTTCGAGTTCGAGGAAACGCCGGACCAGCTCGCGGCGATCGATGAGGTGGTGCGCGACATGTGCCGCGGCAAGCCGATGGACCGGCTCATCTGCGGCGACGCCGGGTTCGGCAAGACCGAAGTAGCGCTGCGCGCCGCGTTTATAGCCGTAATGGACGGGCGCCAGGTGGCGATGCTGGTGCCAACGACGGTGCTCGCTGAACAGCATTGGAACACGATGCGCCGGCGGTTCGACGGCTATCCGGTGCGCGTGGAGATGGTCTCACGCTTTCGCAGTCCACGCGAGAACAGGGCGGTGATCGAGGACGTCAGGCGCGGCAAGGTCGATATCGTGGTCGGCACGCATCGCCTGCTCCAGGACGACGTCGAGTTTCCGCGGCTGGGCCTGCTGATCATCGACGAGGAGCATCGCTTCGGCGTCGCCGACAAAGAGCGGATCAAGCGGCTGCGCAAGCTGGTCGAGGTGCTGACGCTGACCGCCACGCCGATTCCGCGCACGCTGCACATGGCGATGCTCGGGATACGCGACCTGAGCGTGATTCAGACGCCGCCGCCCGACCGGCAGGCGATTCGCACCTTCGTCGCGCATTTCGACGACGGCCTGCTGCGCGAGGTGATCCTGCGCGAGCTCAACCGCAGCGGGCAGGTGTTCTTCGTGCACAACCGGGTCGAGAACATCGAGTACGTCGCGCGCCATCTGCGCGCGATCGTGCCCGAGGCGAAAATCGCCGTCGCGCACGGCCAGATGAAGGAGCGCCAGCTCGAAAACGTGATGCGCGAATTCATCGAGAACCGCGTCAACCTGCTGGTGTGCTCGGCGATCATCGAATCCGGCCTCGACATCCCCAACGCCAACACGATGATCATCAACCGCGCCGACCATTTCGGCCTCGCCCAGCTCTATCAGCTGCGCGGGCGCGTCGGCCGCTCGCGCCAGAAGGCCTACGCCTACCTGCTGATTCCGGGCGAGCATATCATCACGCGCGACGCCAAAAAGCGCATCGAGGCACTGCGCGAGCTGGTCGAGGCCGACAGCGGCGGCGGCTTCAAACTCGCCATCCGCGACCTCGAGCATCGCGGCGCCGGCAATCTGCTCGGGCGCGAGCAGTCGGGCCAGATCACGGCGGTCGGCTTCGAGCTGTACACCGAGATGATGGAGCAGGCGATACATGAGCTGCGCGGCGAGCCGCTGCGGCCCGATTTCGAGCCCGAACTGCGCCTCAACATCCCGGCCTACATCCCCGACAGCTTCGTGCCTGACGAGGGCGAGCGGCTGGTGCTCTACCGGCGGATGGCGCGGGCGGCGGCGCGCGCCGACCTCGACGCGCTGCGCGAGGAGCTGCGCGACCGCTTCGGGCCGCCGCCAACGCTGGTCGATAACCTGCTCGCGGCGATGGACCTGCGCCGGCGCATGCGCGACATGCTGGTGCTGAGCGCGATCCTCAAGGGCAGCGAGCTCGAGGTCAAATTCCACGCCGACGCGCCGGTCGATACCGCACGGCTGATCGCGCTGACCGAGGCCAATCGGCGGCGGATGCGGCTGACGCCGGCCTTCCAGGTGATGGTGCGGATCGAAACCGGCGCGGGCGAGACCGGGCGGGATTACGAACTGTTGTTCGAACAGATCGACGGCGTCTTGCAGGCGTTGGCGGCGTGTGAAAAGTTGGAACCCGGACCGGGCCGCCCAGCCGGGCCGCTCGCCAGTTAGAATCATGAGCCCGCATTGTTTCCGTTCGCGCGCAGGCGTGGCGGCGCTAATCGCCGGCTGTATCGCGGTAATGCTCTGCGCGCTCCCGCGGGGCGTCCGCGCGCAGGACGACGTGGATCGAGTGGTCGCCAGCGTGGACGGCGATCCGATAACCGTGCGCGACCTCAAGGCGTTTGCCGCGGTCAACAAGGTCGCGCTGAACGATCCCGGCGATCTGAATTCGCCCGAGACCAAGGCCGTCCTCAAAGGCGTCATTTCCGAGCGGCTGCTGGAGAGCGAGATCAAGAAGTACAAGAATCAGGTCGAGGACCGCCAGATTGACGACTACATCGCCAATTTCGAGCAGAGCAACGGCCTGACCGACGCCCAGCTCCGGGCGCAATTGCAGGCCCAGGGCCATACCTACGAAGAGTTCCGCAAGCACGCGCGGCTCGAAATGCAGAAGATGCTGATGATCCAGAAAGAGGTGCGCGCCCGCGTCAACATCTCGCCCGCTGAGGTCAAGGCCTATTACGACTCGCATCCGGATGAATTCCGGGTCGGCAAGGAGCGCTTCAAGCTCGCCCAAATCCTGATCGCGGTGCCGCCCAACGCGACCGCCGCGCAGATCGATGCCGCGCGCGCCAGGGCCGAGAGCGTCCGCAACCAACTGCTCAAGGGCGCCGACTTCAACGCGCTGGCGCGGCAGTACTCCGACGACGATTCCAAAAGCCAGGGCGGCGAACTGGGCGAGTTCTCGCGCGGCGAGATGCTCGATCAGATCCAGGCCGCGGTCGACAGGCTCAAGCCGGGCGAGATTTCGCCGCCGATCCAGTCCGAGCACGGCTTCCATCTGGTTAAACTCGAGGCGCACGACGAGGTCGGCATCAAACCCTTCTCCCAGGTTTCCGCGCAGATCCGCGAGAAGCTTGTAGGCCAGAAAGCCGAGCGCCAGTTCGCGGCCTGGGTGAACAACGATCTGGTCAAGCAGCATTACGTCGAAACCTTCAATTAGTGGCGCGGCCGATGCCATCGAGGCGGAAGGCGCCGGCGCTGCTGGCGCTGAGCATGGGCGATCCGGCGGGCATCGGCCCGGAGGTAATCCTCAAGGCGGCGGCACAAATCGCGGAGCATCCTCGGCCGCCGGCGCTGGTCGTCCTCGGCGACCTGCAAGCGATGCGCGCAGCGGCGCGGCGTCTGCGCGGCGCGCCCACCCCGCGGCCGTGGCGGCCGGGCGACGTGCCGCTACGACCCGCAGACGGTCTCGCCGTGCTGGAAATCGGACGCCTCGGCGCCTCCGCGATCCGGCCTGGCGCGCCGAGCGTCGAGGGCGCGCGCGCGGCCTACCGCTATATCGTCGAAGGCGCGCGGATGGCGATGGCGGATGAAGCGCAGGCGCTGGTGACCGCGCCGATCAACAAGGAATGGCTCAACCGCGCGGGACATCGCTTTCCCGGCCATTCCGAATTGCTCGCCGAGCTCAGCCGCACCCGGCTGTGGCGCATGATGTTCGCGGGCGACCAGTTGCGGCTCGCGCTGGTGACGGTCCACATGGGACTTGCGCGGGTCGCGCGGGCGCTCACGAGCCAGGCGGTGTTCGACACCATCCGGCTGCTCGCGCGGCATCTTGGAGACAGCGGCGCGGGTCGCCGTCCGCTCATCGGGGTGCTCGGATTCAATCCGCATGCGGGCGAAAACGGGCTCTTCGGCAGCGAGGAAGCGCGCGCGATCGCACCGGCAATCCGGCGCGCGCGGCGCGCCGGTATCGACGCGCGCGGTCCGCTCGCGCCGGATACCGCGTTTATTCGGCCGGCGGGCAAATTCGGTTTCGACGCGGCGGTCGCGATGTATCATGACCAGGGGCTGATTGCTCTCAAGACGCTGGAGTTCGAGCGCGCGGTGAATCTGACGCTCGGCCTGCCGTTCGTGCGCACCTCACCCGATCACGGCACGGCATATGATATAGCGGGTAGCGGCGCGGCAAACGGCGCGAGCATGCTCGCGGCGATCGAGTATGCGTGGCACACCGTGAGCGGCGCCGAGCGGGCGCGGCGCGGGCGCCGGAACGAACGGGCAGGCGCGGCCGCGCGATAGATCGCGGAAGAACGGACAGGGATGGCCGATCGAATCGTCATCAAGGGCGCGCGCGAGCACAACCTCAAGAATATCGACCTCGAGATTCCGCGCGATCGCCTGGTCGTAATCACCGGACTCTCGGGTTCGGGCAAGTCCTCGCTCGCCTTCGACACCATCTACGCCGAGGGCCAGCGGCGCTACGTGGAATCGCTCTCGGCCTACGCGCGCCAGTTCCTCGAGCAGATGGAGAAGCCGGACGTCGACTCGATCGAGGGCCTGTCGCCGGCGATCTCGATCGAACAGAAGACGACCTCGCGCAATCCGCGCTCGACCGTCGCCACCATCACCGAGGTTTACGACTATCTGCGGCTGCTCTTCGCGCGCGTGGGCCACGCCTTCTGCCACAACTGCGGCCGCGAGATCGCCCAGCAGAGCGTGCAGCAGATCGTGGACCGTATCATGGCCTGGCCGGAGGGCACCCGGCTGCACGTGCTAGCGCCCATCGTGCGCGATCGTAAGGGCGAGTACCGCAAGGAATTGAGCGACATGCGCCGCGCCGGCTTCGTGCGGGTCAAGATCGACGGCGCGGTGCGCGACCTGGGCGACGAACTCGCGCTCAACAAGAACCAGCGCCACACGATCGAGGTGATCGTCGATCGCCTGGCGATCCGCGCCGGCATCGAAAAGCGCCTGAGCGATTCCCTCGAGGTGGCGTTCAAATACGGCCACGACCTGCTCAAGATCGAGCGGCTCGACGGCAAGGACGCGGGCGAAATCTACTTCAGCCAGCGTTTCGCCTGCGTCGAATGCGGCATCTCATACCCCGAGATCACGCCGCGCATGTTCTCGTTCAACAGCCCGCACGGCGCGTGCTCGGCCTGCTCGGGCATCGGCTCGATCATGTATTTCGATCCGGAGCTGGTGGTGCAGAACGAGGATTTGAGCATCGCCGACGGCGCAATCTCGCCGTGGGCCACGATGAACTACATGCAGCCGGTGCTCGAGGCGCTCGCCGCGCACTACGAGTTCAGCCTCGACACGCCGTGGAAGGACATCCCGGCCAGGGTGCGGCGGGCAATTCTCAACGGCTCCGGCGACGAAGAGATCGCCTTTACCTATCAGCGCGGCGAGCATCGCCACGGCTACGAGCGCGCCTTCGAGGGCGTGCTTACCTGGCTCGATCGACGCTACAAGGAGACCGATTCCGAGAGCATCCGCGAGATGCTCGAGTCGTACATGAACATGCGGCCGTGCCCGGAATGCGGCGGCGCGCGGCTCAAGAAAGAAAGCCTCTACGTCCGCTTCAACGGCAAATCGATCTCCGAAGTCACGGCGATGTCGGTCAAGCAGGCGGTGGCGTTTTTCGCCGCACCCAAGCTGACGCGCCAGGAGGAGGAGATCGCGCGCCTCATCCTGAAGGAGGTGCGCGAGCGGCTCGGGTTTCTGGCCGACGTCGGCCTCGATTACCTTACGCTCGACCGCGTCTCGGCCAGTCTCTCGGGCGGCGAAGGGCAGCGCATCCGCCTGGCGACCCAGATCGGTTCGAGCCTGGTGGGCGTGCTCTACATACTCGACGAACCGTCCATCGGGCTGCACCAGCGCGACAATCAGCGCCTGCTCGCCACGCTCAAGCGTCTGCGCGATCTGGGCAACACGGTGCTGGTGGTCGAACACGATCGCGATACGATGCTGGAGGCCGACCATCTGATCGACATGGGCCCCGGCGCCGGCGTCCACGGCGGCCACCTGGTCGCGCAGGGCACGCCGGCGCAGGTGATGCGCAATGCGGCGTCGCTCACCGGCCGCTACCTGAAGGGCGAGATCGAGATCGCGACGCCGCGCCGGCGCCGCCAGCTTTCGGGCCGCTGGCTGACAATCAAGGGCGCGCGTGAAAACAATCTGCGCGATCTGACGGTCGGCTTTCCGCTCGGCGTGTTCGTGTGCATCACCGGCGTTTCGGGTTCGGGCAAGTCTTCGCTGGTGCTCGATACGCTCTATCGCGCGCTCGCCCAGAAGCTCAACCGCTCGCGCGAGCGCGCCGGCGCCCATCGCAGCCTCGAGGGCATCGAGCACCTGGACAAGGTGATCCACGTCGATCAGAGCCCGATCGGGCGCACGCCGCGCTCCAATCCCGCGACTTACACCGGCCTTTTCACGCACATCCGCGAACTGTTCGCGCAGCTGCCCGAGGCGCGAATGCGCGGTTATGGGCCGGGGCGGTTTTCGTTCAACGTCAAGGGCGGACGATGCGAGGCCTGCCAGGGCGACGGCATCATCCGCATCGAGATGCATTTTCTGCCCGACGTTTACGTGACCTGCGAAGTCTGCGGCGGCCGGCGCTACAATCGCGACACGCTCGAGATTCAGTACAAGGGCAAGAGCATCGCCGAAGTGCTCAACATGACCGTGCTCGACGCGGTCGATTTCATGGGCTCGGTGCCGCCGATCCGCCAGAAGCTCGAGACGCTGCGCGACGTCGGCCTCGACTACATTCACCTCGGCCAGTCGGCGACCACGCTTTCGGGCGGCGAGGCGCAGCGCATCAAGCTCGCCAAGGAACTGGCGCGCCGTGCCACCGGGCGCACGCTCTACATTCTTGACGAACCGACCACCGGCCTGCACTTCGACGACATCCGCCGCCTGCTCGAGGTGCTCGGACGGCTGGCCGATGCCGGCAACACGATCATCGTCATCGAGCACAACCTCGACGTGATCAAGACCGCGGACTACGTGATCGATCTCGGGCCGGAAGGCGGCGACCGCGGCGGACAGATCGTCGCCAAGGGCACGCCGGAGGAAATCGCGGCGGCCGCCAACTCGCACACCGGTCAATTCCTGCGCCAGGTGCTGGGCCAGCGCGCTGCCGCCTGAGCGGGCGCGTCGAACGCGCCTGCAGCAACGCCGGACCTGATGAGCCGGATGAACTCTGCACGCGCCGCGCTGATCGCGTTCGCGATGGTTCTCGCCGCATGCGCGCGCGGCCCCGAGCCGCATCAGCTCGAAATGCAGCTGCGCCACGACCTGCCGCCGGGCACGCCCGCGGCGCGGATCGAGGCCTATCTGACGGCGCATGGATGGCGCCACAGCTTCCTGCCCGACGAGCGCTCCTACCTCGCGGGCGTGATCAACGTCGGCCCGCGCTTCAGCTTCACCCGCGAGGACATCGCGATCCGCATCGACGTGGACAAGCGCGGCCGCCTCACCGCCATCCGCGTCACGCCGTTCTTCACCTACCACGGGAGATAAACCCGGTTGCTGCGCATCGCGGCAGCCGCGCCGTGCTATAAACGCCGTCATCGGAGGTAAGCGTCATGGAACCGACGTCCGCGAAAACCGCAGCCTTTGCCGAGCCCGCATCGTACGACTGGAATCAGCTCGTTGACGATCTGAACCGGCTGCTGCGGCTGCGCACCACGCCGATCGGGATGAAACTGTTCGCGACGGTCGAGGAGATGGAGCGCATCCCCAGGCTGCGCCGGCCCAAATCCATCCACACAACCGACCAGATCGTCGCACAGGCCGCGCGCCTGGGATGGACCGTCGGCATCACGGCCAAGGACCTGGTCGGCGCGCAATGCGCGGTCGTGATTGGCCTGCAGCCGGCCGACGAGGACTGGCTCTCGGGCAAGCGGATGGCGGGCGTGTGGTATGCGACGCTCGAGGACTCCTCCGCGCATCAGCATGCGATGGACGTCGTGCCGCACGGACGCTACGCGGCGATGGCGGTGTCGCCGCTGACCGCGGGCCGCCTCGACCCGCCCGACATCTGCCTCATCTACGGCACCCCGGGCCAGATGATCATCTTCATCAACGGGCTGCAGTGGGCCGGTTACCGGAAATTCCAGTGGGGATGCGTGGGCGAGTCGGCATGCGCGGACTCATGGGGCCGCGCGCTCAAGACCGGCGAGCCGAGCGTGTCGATCCCGTGCTTCGCCGAGCGCCGTTACGGCGGCGTGCTGGACGACGAGTTGCTGATGGCGATACCGCCGCGCTACCTGCCGAAGACCATTGAAGGCTTGAAGCGGCTCGCGGCCAACGGCCTGCGCTATCCGATCCCGCAGTACGGGATTCAGCAGGACGCGCGCGCCGGATTGGCCGTCAGTTACAGCGCCAAGGAATAGCCGGCGCAGCCGCGCGGGATTTTTCGGGGCCGGGGTGCGGCATGGGCCGGCGTTGGGCCTTGCGCCGATATATCGAGACGATATATTGTGATGCTGTAAGAGGGTCGCCATGGAAGCCCGGCGAACAAAACCCCACCCCGCCCCGAACGCGCATCGTCTGGCGCGCGACCCGCTGGCCGAGTGGACCGCACCGCCCGAGGTCGGATGGCCCAAAAAACCGCCGCGCATCGATATCAAGTTCCCGATCCTCGGCTTTCTGATGGAATCCGAGCTGACCGGCTACGATATCAAGCGCCGCTTCCGCGACCCGATCGGATTTTTCTACCGCGCCAGCGACGGCTCGCTGTATCCGGCGCTCAAGAAACTCGCGCAGGACAGGATGGTGACTATGCGCACCGAGCGCCGCGGCCAGCGCACGCGCAAGGTCTACGCGATCACCGATCGCGGCCGCGAGCACTTTCTGCGCATGCTGCGCGAGCCGGCCCAGCCGATTTTCGTCTACGACGAGGCTCAGGTGAAGATCTATTTCGCCCATCACGATCCGGCGGCCGCGCTGCAGCACGTCGAGCGCGAGCGCCGCTTCGCCGGCGCCTGGGAAAAGCTGCTCGCGCATCTGCTCGAGGAAATGAAAGCTCGCGGCGCAAGCCCGTTTCGTACCAGCATGGTCGAGATCGGCCACGGCATCGCGGCGCTCAAGGCGGCGATGTTCGAGCGGCTGATGCGACGCCTGGCGCGTGAATCCGGCGGCGGCGCCCGCAACGGACGGCAGGCATCGCGCGCGTCCGCGCTCGCCGGCGAGGCGGGCCGATGAAAAGCTTCCTCCGCAGAGCGCTGAAGCTGCTGATCGTCGCGCTGCTGCTCGGCGGCGGCTACTACTTCGGCAGCAAGTACCTGTGGCCCGCGCCCGACACCAGTATCATCCAGACCGTGGGCATCATCGAGGCGCCCGAGGTGAACGTCACCAGCCGCATCGCCGGCCGTATCGCGCAACTCGACCTGCTCGAGGGCGACACGGTGGAACGCGGCCAGGTCATCTGCCGCATCGAGGACGTCGACATCAGGAACCAGCTCGCCAAGGCGCGCGGCGACCTCGTGAACGCGACCGCGGCGCTGCGCAATGCTCAGATCGCGATGGATCGGAATGAAAAACTTTACGCCGAGCACGTGATCTCGACCAAGGATCGCGACGACGCGCGCGCCGCGCTCGACAGCAACCGCGGCGCGGTCGCCGCGGCGCAGGCCAACGTGCAGTACTATGCCGATCAGCTCAACGACACCGTCATCCGCTCGCCGATCGCGGGCACCGTGGTGAGCAAGAACCTGGAGGTCGGCGAATGGGTGACGCCTGGCACGCCGGTCATCACCATCGACGATCTCTCGACCGTCTGGGCGCGCGTCAATCTGGAGGAAACCGACCTGGGCGCGATCCGCATCGGCAGCCCGGCGCAAGTCACCCTGCCGACGCATCCGCCCCTGGTGTTCTCCGGGCAGGTGATGGCGATCGGACAGGAGGGGCAATTCGCGACCGAAACCGACGTGCGCCGCGGCCGCCAGGACATCCGCACTTTTTACGTCAAGGTGCGCCTGCTGCAGAACTCTGGACAGGTGAAGCCCGGCATGACCGCCGAAGTCGCCTTCCCGCTCAACAATGGAATCATCGCCAGCAGCGATCCAGGCCCGCGAACTCACTAAGCGCTTCGGCGAGTTCACCGCGGTCGACCGCGTCAGCTTCGAAGTGCGGCGCGGCGAATTGTTCGGGCTGCTCGGCCCCAACGGCGCGGGCAAAACCACGCTCAGCCGGATGCTCACGACGCTCATCGTGCCGAGCTCGGGTCACGGCCTGGTCGCGGGCTTCGACGTCGCGCGCGAGCCCGAGCGCGTGCGCGAGGCGATTGGCGTGATTCCCCAGGCGCTGACCTCGGACCTTGACCTTACCGGATGGGAGAACATCGACATCTACGGCCAGTTTTACAATCTGCCACGCCGGCCGCGGCGCGATCGCGCGCGCCACTTGCTGCACATGGTCGGCCTGACCGAGCGCGCCAACGACCTGGTGCAGACGTATTCGGGCGGGATGCGGCGGCGGCTGGAAATCGCGCGCGGCCTCATCCATTCGCCCGAGGTGCTGTTTCTCGACGAGCCGACCATCGGGCTCGATCCGCAGAGCCGGCGCGCGGTGTGGGATCTGCTCGAGCAGTTGCGTCGCGAGACCGGGCTGACCATCTCGCTCACCACGCATTACATGGACGAGGCGGAGACGCTCTGCGATCGTATCGCGATCGTCGACGGCGGCAGAATCATCGCGATCGGCACCCCGGCGGAACTCAAGGCCATGGTCAAAGGCTCGGATCGCGTCGAGCTCGAGATCGCCGGTGACGCCGCCAAGGTCGTCCAGATTCTGCGGCAAGTCCCGGGCATCCACGAGGTCACGCGCGATCCTGATGGGCCGCTCGTGGTCACCGCCGACGATGGCGCGCACGCGATGCCTCGGATGATTGCCGAGATCGAAAACGCGGGTGCGACGGTCACTTCGATCAAGCTCGAGCGCATGTCGCTCGAGGACGTCTTCATCCGCTTCACCGGCCGGCGCCTGCGCGACGAACCGGCGCGCAAAGGCGGCTTTTTCAGCTCGAGCTTCGGCATGCCGATGCCGCCGGGGCGCTGAGGGAGGGTCGCCGATGCGCAAAACCTGGTCGATCATGCGGCGCGACCTGCTCAAGCTCGGCCGCAATCCGCTCACCATCTTCACCAGCGTGCTGCTGCCGATCATCTACCTGGTGATCTTCGGCAACTCGTTCCAGGGCGTGCTCAAGCATCTGCCGGTCGTGATCGTCAGTCAGGACAACGGGCCGTATGCGATCCGTGTGATGGAGCAGATGCAGGCACTGGCCGCCGGCCCCAAGACCATCGCGATCACTTACAACAGCAATCCGTCGGAGGCGATTCAGCAGGTGCGCGACGGCGCATACAAGGCCGCGCTGATCATTCCGCCCGGCTTCAGCCATGACATCGCCGAAGGCCGCATCGGCCAGCTCGGGCTGTTCACCGATAACGTCGACCCGATAAGCGCGTCGACGCTGACCGGCGTCTTCAGCCAGGCCACCGCCGCGATCCGCGCCGGCTATGTCACCGCGCGCGAGCCGAAGCTCAACCGGATCGATCTGCGCCCCAACAATCTCTTCACCACCGTGGACTACGACCGTTCGCTGATTCCCGGGGTGATCGTGATGGCCCTGTTCATGGGCTCGCTCACGTCCGGGGTGTTCAACTGGGTGATGGATCGCTTCATGGGCATCACCGAATGCTACCTGGTGACGCCGCTGTCGCGCTGGAACCTGGCCGCCGGCGTGCTCGGCTCGAGCGTGCTGGTGACCAGCGTGGCCTCGGTGATCGTGCTCGCCGCCGGGTTGCTCATCACCGGCGGCACTATCATCGGCGGCGCGCCGGCGGCGGCAATGCTGGTCGGGGTGATCGTGATCGGCGCGACCGGCATCCTCGGGATGACCTTCGTGCTGCTGGCGCGCGCCAACAATCCGCGCGTGGTCGGAGCGTCGGCCGGCTTCCTCAACGTGATCCTCTTCTTTCCGAGCGGCGCGGTTTATCCGATAGAAAGTTTCCCGCCCTGGCTGCGCGCGTTCGCCCGTTACAATCCCGAGACGCATGCGGTCAGCGCGCTTAAATCGATCCTGTTCAAGGGCGCCAACTTCGCCGCGGTCTCCTCCGACCTCGCGTTTCTGGTGATGTTCACCGCGTTGATGCTCGTGCTCGCCAGCATGACGGTAAAGCGAACACTTTAATCGCCGTCCGCGGCGCCCGCGCGCCGGTTTTTCTTTGCCCAGCTCAGATAAAGCCCGACGTTGGCGAGCAGGGCGAACGTGACAGGCATTCCGACAGCGTAGGAGGCCACCCGCAGCGAGTCGTTGTCGAGCGCGATGCCCGCCGTCAGCAGGACCAGGGCCAGCGCCTCGAGCGCGAGCAGAAAACGGATAAGCGTCCGATGTTCGCGCCGGCTCCGCTCGGCCCGCGTAAGTACCGGTTCCATGCGGCGTCGAATCCACGCCTCAGTCCGCGGGCAACTGCGCGGCGAGGTTGAAAAATTCCTGCAGCGTCTGATTGAAGCGGTAGAACTTGTCTTCGCGTAACTGATCGGCCGATTCGAGCCACATCTCCTCACCCATCAGGACCAGCGAGTTGAGCGTGTGGCGCAATTCGGGACGCCCGTGCCGGGCAATCTCGTCCAACATCCGCCGCCAAACCGACTCCCGCGCGCAGATCGTGAAGTCAGGATCGAACGACGCGGCCGCGGCGGGCGCGAGCGCCTCGGCACGGCTGAGCGCGTAACCTGTCATCGAAATACCGATGTTGGCAATAGCGACGTCGGCGCTGGCGATATTCCGCTGGGCGTCGCCACCCTCCTCGTCCGGCAGCACGCGTGCGACGAAGCGCGTGTCGGCGTAGCCGATGCGACGAAAGAGCTCGCCCCGGGCAGCCATCAGGCGGCCCAGGGCGACAAACCATTCGGGTTCCGGGAACCGCGGCGCCATCAAGCCACGAGCTTGGAGAAATCGGGCGGCAGCAGGCAGCGCGGACGCCGGTCGAGGCCGGCCGAATCGCAGCGCTGGAGATATTCGCCGACGATGCGCCGCCACAGCTGCGACTGCAGCTCCATCCCTTTGTCGAAATGCTCGATGCCGCCGCCCATCAGCACCGCCATCGGCTCGACCGACTCGGGATCGCTGAAAATCTCGAGCAGGATCCGTTCGGCGTCGTCGAGCTCGGCATGGATCTCTTCGGCCAGCTCGGGGCGCGACTTGAGCTGCGTGCGCAGATGCATCGTGCCGTAGCCGACATGGCGCGACTCGTCCTGCATGCAGCGGCGGAAGATCTCCTGGTCGACGCGGCTCGGCGCAATAAACTCGCCCTGGCGAAAGATCGTCAGCACGAACCCCTCGCCCAGCAGATGCAGCCGCCCGGTCTGCGCCGAGAAGCTCGGCGCATCGAAGATCTTCTTGAGCCCCAGCTCGCTGTACGCGCTCGCCCGTCCCAGGCCGCCGCCGTTGGCCAGCGCGCGCTTGCGGAAGACGTCCATGTGCCGCGCCTCGTCCATCGCCTGGGTGGCGAGGAACAGCTTGACCTCAAAGAAGTCCTGGTTGATACGGCTCATCCAACGCGTGGGCGCGTCGGCGGCGATGAACTCGACCTCGGTGAGGAACGTGCACAACTGGCACATCGCGCGCTCGAGGTCGTCGGGCAGCGGCTTGAGTTCGTCCCACGGGATATCGCGCGCCGAACTCCATTGACGTGCCACCGCTTCTTCGTAGAGCTCGGTCACGTTGTCGGCCCAGCATTCGTCCTTATTGTTGATGGTGAAGCCGAGCGAAGGCAGGTTGTCCGGCAGGATGCAGCCGCGCGGCGCCATCGAAAGATGCGCACCGCCACGCTCCGGCACCACGCCATAGCTGCCGACCTCGATGTCCTTGAGCCGCAACCCAAGCGTCGAGGGCTTGGCGCGCATTCCCCATTCGCCCGTCTGCTTCATCCAACCGAGATCGGGCGTGCCGGTCTCGTAGAGCCTGCGCAGATAGGCCGAAGGCTCGACGGTGAAGCGGGCCTCGGTGCCGATGCGATGTTCATCCTTGATTTGGACGGTGGGCATGGGGCGCCTCCGTGGGACGACGCGCGTTGAAAGTCATTGGCGCAGAATTGGCTGAGCGTGTCAAATGGCACCTCCCGCGCGGCCTATGAGAACGATGCAACTTGATTGGGAAATCACCGGCGCGCAAGTCTGTGTTAGCGTTCGGCTTTCCGGTAGATTAGCGAGCGACGGGGCGGCGTACCCAAGTGGCAAGGGAGAGGTCTGCAAAACCTCCATTCAGCGGTTCGAATCCGCTCGCCGCCTCCACAACTCCGAACCTCTGTCCTTCACCAGTCAGATGCGCACCCGACGACGCTTCGCGATTGCGCGCTCCAGTGCAATAGCGAACGAGCCCGAGTAGAAAGCAAAACGCACTCGCCTTCCTGCCAACGCGGCCCGGCACGAGCGGCCGACCCAGCGAGCCGCCGCCGCCGACGAAATCGGTCTCGTCGCCCTCGACCAAGTCCCTGATTTCTCGGCATTTTCTCGCTTCAACGAGTGTAAGGCTTTATGCACCATCCGGGTTTCGACCGCGGATCGGCGTCAGTTAGGATTGGTATTGCATGATTAAAGTTATAATGGCATATTATGAGAGCATGTAGATGGGAATTGCTGACAACAGCAGCTCTGAACCATTGCGAGAAAGATAAAGGCAGCCAATCCGCATGAGACGCATCCTAATCCTTGAAGCCGCCCGCGGCGGGCAATTCGAAATCTCGCTCGAGAATTGGGGTGCGGGATCCGATTTCCTCCAACGGCGCTGGGTCCTCATGGAGGAATCCTGGCTGTGCGTCGACTCGGGGGAAATCGCATTGGAAGTCGGCGCGGGCTGGCCGAGGTTCCTGGGGGGTCGAAAATCCGGACCGCAGATATTCGGGCTTCTGCCGATTTGAGGAATCCGTGTAAAGCGCGGCGGCGTAACGCAAGCCGATGGTCCTAGGCGGGAAGACCAGGTCAAAGAAGTCCGGCGGTGCTCAAGCGTCACCGTCGGGTCGAATGGAATCAATTTACGGTAGCGCTCAAATGCCAAGAATTCTGACCGTTGCAGAACTGTCTCAATACCTGCAAATCCATCGCACCACCATTTACCGAATGATCCGGCAGGGGCGGATTCCGTGCTTCCGTGTCGGCAGCGATTGGCGTTTCAGTCTCGAAGCGATCGAGCAGTGGCAACGGGAGAATACCAACCCAGCCGAAAGCGTCGACCTACTCGAACGGCGGACTGGCCGCGCGCGACGGCCATAGAGATCTCTCTGTCGCGAAACCGGAGAGATCATCGCGCCCAATTCTCCCGCGGCTGCCCGGCGCGGCTTCGCCGGCAAATCGGCCTGACTTCGACGAAATCCCGGTCACGGCGCGCGGCGAAGATGGAACTGACGCCAGCGCGTACGGGCGGCCTTGCGCTGCTCGGGCGTCATCTGTTGCCATTGACGATAATTCGCCAGCATTCGCTGGCGTTCAGCCGGGGCGAGTCGTTGAAACTCCCGATAGTGCTGGAACACCTTTTCTCGCTGCTCTGGCGGAAGCTGCCTGAAGCGGTCGTACTGCTGGCTTAGCTGTCGGCGGCGCTCGGGCGGTAGCCCACGCCATTGGCGCAGGCCCTGCAGGACCTGCCTGCGCTCGTCGGGCGAGAGCCGGCGGAATTGGTCGAAATTCTGCCGCGCCGCGCCCTGCTCGGCGGGCGTCATCCTTTGCCACTCGCGATAGTTCTGCAGGACGCGCGCGCGCTGCTCCGGGTTCAGCGCATCCCAGGTACCGGCATGTTGATTGACGAATGCCCGCTCAGCGTCGGTCTGCGGGTGATCGGCCGCCAGGGGCGACGGCGCGACCGCGTCCTGGGCAAACGCCCAACGGCTGCCGACACCGAAAGCCGCGGCGATCGCAAGCACCAGCATCAGCGGCATCGCGCGGCGAATCATGGCTGCTGCTCCGCTGCGCCCTGCGGCGACGCGCTCGGCGTCGACGTGCCGGTCGCGCCGCTGTCCGCGCCGTCCGCCGACCTGGCCTTGTTGTGCTTTCCGCCCAGGTAGCCCAAGGCCCTGAGCGCGCGAATCTGATCGACCATCGATCCGCCCGTCTCCGACTCGGGTTGTTCTGCGCCTGCGGACGGCGCCGACTGTGGTCTGAACAAATCAAGGTTGAGCAGCATGCGCATGTCGGGCGCGGCGGACGCCGGTTCAGGCTGCGCCCGGGCCGCGATGCTCTGGACCGCAATGGCGGCCGTCGCCAGCGCGATCATCGCCAGGCTACGACCGATTCTCATCGCTGGCCGGGGCCGACGGCGCCAGGTCATCAAGATGGGCGATCGTGTCGTAGTTCTCCAGCAGATCGAGGTGCTCGACTATCGGATAGTCGCGCAGCATATCGATGTCCGCACCGCTCATCACCGCCTCCTGCGCGATGCGGTCGGGCGACGCGAGCTGATCGAGCGGCGGCATCGCGACATGAACGCTCCACCGCATGGTCAATATCAATGCCGCGACGCCCGCGGCGGCAAGCGCGCCGAGCGAGAAACCGACGATGCGCGTCCGCGACCATTCATCCGTCTTCTGCCCCCGCCGCTGGGCGGCGGAGCGCCGCGCCTCGAGCCTGCGATACAGCCCGGCGCGGTATTGGACCGGGTCGGGGGCGGGAATCCCTTCGACACGGCGCCATAGCTCGCGCATCGCCGCCCCGGCCGCGTCGGCCTCGGCGCGGCACGCGGCGCAGCCTTCGAGATGGCGTGCGACGCGCGCGCCTTCTTCGTCGCTGAGTTCGCCGCGCAGGTAAGGCACCAGCGCCGCATCGGGATGCCGCGTAATCATTTCCTGCCTTTGTGTTCGACTCCGCCGGTCCTTGTTCAGTGGCCTCGATCAGTTCGCGCCCTGCTCGCGTTTCAGCGCCTTCCTGAGTTCAGCGAGTCCGCGATGCACGTGTACGCGGACCGTGTTCTCCGAACATTGAAGGACTTCGGCAATTTCACGGCTGCTGAGTTCCTCCTGCACCTGCAGCAGCACGGCCGCGCGTTGTTTGGGCGAAAGATTCGCCAGCAGCCGGCGCAATCCTGCGATCGATTGTCTGCCAATCGCTTCCCTCTCCGGCCCGGGCTCCTCCGAGGGCGGATCGATGGGCGGTTCGTCCGCGGGCGCCAGCGGCACGAGCCTGCGCCACCATCGATTGCGCCGGCGATGGTCGATGCACAGGTTGACCAGGATGCGATGGAACCAGGTCGAAAAACGAGCGCGCGCGCCGAAGCTCGCGGCCGATTCGTAGAGCCTGATGAACGCGTCCTGGGATACGTCGCGCGCGTCATCCTCGTTACCCAGGATGGAACAGGCGAGCCGGTAGGCGCGCGCCTGATAGCGCTCGACCAGCAGGTCGAACGCCTGCGCATCGCGCCGGCCAATCCGTCTGCACAGCTCCTCATCGGACAGCTCCACCGCAGCCGGTCCATCCCCCTCACGAAATTCCCTGCGCACCGCCGCCGCCCGACCGCCACCTGGCGGCACCCGCGGTGCTGATCGTCGGACCGATGCTAGCCTCCGCGTCACTTTCGACGAAAGTGCCCGCGCGATCGTTTACCGATTTCTCACGAGCCAAGCGCCTCCGCTTTCCTTAGACATTCACCCACAGCCGGCGGCCGGCGCACCGGAAGATTCCGCTCGGCACCTCGATTCAGACGAACTGCTGTAAACGAAACCCCGCGGGAGCGCGTCCAAGCAATGCAACGAGGAAGGGAGGCGCCGGCGCAAATGACACTACCAGCCCGCAACCGGAGTTCTTGCCGCGCACGCCGGCTCCACGCATGGGCCGTGGCGGCGCTGATGGCCGTCGCGAGCGCCAGCTGCACCGCCTACGATCCGCAAGGCGCCGCACAGCAGTATGCGCCGAGCTATTACAGCCAGTCCTATGACCAGTTGAGCGCGCAGCAAAAGATGCAGCTCGAGGATCATCTGGCCAGCCAGAGCAACCAGGCCTGGCGGACCAGCGCCCAGGTCGTCTCGAGCGTCGGACACCTGGCGCAGGGAACGGGCGTTCTCTTGTTCGCCGTGCGTCACTAAACCGGGTTCGCAGCGATTGCCGCCGCCGCGCGGTGCGGCAGGCGGAAATTAAACGTCGCAGCACGCGGCCGCGGGGAATTTGCGTCCGCCGCGGGAAGGAGAAGGAAGGTGAACGTGAAACGTACAAGGATGGCAAATTGCCTGACCGCGCTTGGCGCCGCGGCGATCTTCGGCGCGCTCGCGACCGCCGCACGCGCGCAGGATCGGCCGCGATACAATCCCGACATCACGCGCGGCGAGGTGGCGAGCTTCGCTCGCTACCTGGACAGGCATCCCGAGGTGGCGCGCGAGCTTGCCGCCCGTCCTGAACTCGTCAACGATCCGCATTTTCTCGCTCCGCATCCCGGCTTTCGTGGATTCATGGCCGGCCATCCCGGCGTGCGCGAGGAAATTCACGAATCCCCCGGCCGCTTCATGTATCGCGAGCGCCGTTACGAATGGAGCCGCGGACAGGCGCATCCCCTGGCGACCACGGATCGCTATCTCGATAGCCATCCTCGCACCGCCGGCCAGCTCGAGCGGCATCCGGGTCTGGTGGACGACCCCGGATACGTGGCGAGCCATCCCGGCCTGCACGAATACCTCGCGTCTCATCCGGTGGCGCGCGCGGACTGGGAGACGCATCCCTATCGGTATATGAATCGCGAAGGCAAGTACGATCGGACGCATTAGTCAGTGAGTATCCGTGGCCATAGCGCCACTCTCACACTGAGTAATCACGCGCGGAGCGAACGATGGACGGCAGACGCCGCCCGGCAAAGGAAAGGAGAGGGAGGAACGAACTCGAATCGGGATCGCGGCGGGAGCGGCATTGGCCGTGCTGGCGAGCGGCGGCGCGGTGCGGTTTGCGGCCGCGGCCGGATTGCCGACCGGCAATCTCAATCTGCGCCTGGATGGCTACGAAGCGATCACGCCCGAAGGCTCGGCGCCGGCCCACGTGAGCATCGACGCGATCGGCCAGGTGATCGCCGATACCGCGGGAAATTTCAGCGGCGCGGAGACCGTCAGCGCGGTCGACCCGGCCGCCCCCGCGCCGGCGGTGTGCAATGGAAGCGTGCGCGGCACTTACGCCGCCTTCAGGCGCGTTCGGCTCGGGCAAAGGCGATTTTTCGATCAGCCTCACATTCACGCCCGCGAGCGCGGGCACCTACTGCATCCCGGCGACGACCGCGATGCAGTGCAATCGCACGCTGTTGCACCGGTTGCTGGCCGACGACCTCAACGCCGGCGAGTATCACTGTATTGTGACCGCAATGAGCGCCGGCGCGGGCGCGGCGGCGCTCATCGATGGGGCCTCGATGGACGGCCATCTCGACAGCGTGCGCGGCAGCAACGCGCCCACCGGCTGAGCCCGAAACAGCTGCGGCATGAGACGGCCGTCGCCGCCGCACCGGGCGACGACGGTCGCCCGCTTCGATCTGCTTACGGTCCGTGCACCGCAGGCGCCGCCGGCATCACCGTCAGCGCAACCGGGCATCCCGGCGAATCTTCGTCGTAGCAGATGCGGCTTACCGCTCCCGCCGGACGATCGCGGTCTTCCGCGTACCCCGGACAGATCCATCGCCCGCCCTCGCCGCGATACATCGCGACCGCGAAGTAGCGGCCGGGCGCAAGCGTGCCCGAGCCGCGGCCGGCACCGGCCGCCAGCTCCTGCGAAGCGACGATTTCGTAGCCGTCGTGCGCGCTCTCCGGTTGGAACTGCATCAACAGCAACTCCCAGCGCGCGCCGCCCCGATTGACTACCTGGTAGCTCATCGTCGAGTCCGACGAGAACACGGGCTTCGTCCGGCAGAGCCACGGCCGCGGCTCGGCCGCGCGCGCGGGAACCGCAAGCAGCGCGACCGCGCCGACGAGGCATGATACCGCGAGCAGCTGATGACCGAATTTCATGAGCATCCCCTCACCTCCGCCCTTCCGACAGATTCGCCTCAGGCCGAGGCACCGTCGCAGATGTCGATAATCCGCTGCACGATCGCGCCGAGATCCGAGTCCTTGGGCGTGAACACCTCGCGCACTCCCATCGCGAGCAGCGCCCGGCGATCGCGATTCGGAATTATTCCGCCCATCACCAGCCTGACGTCATCGGCGCCGCGAGCCTTGAGCAGGGCGAGCGCTTCGCGCGCGATCGCCAGATGGGCGCCGGCGAGCGAGCTTATCGCGAGCACTTCGGCGTCTTCCTGCACAGCGGTCTCGACCATCTGCGCCGGAGTCTGCTTGAAACCGGCGAGAATAACCTCCATTCCCGCCTGCATGCATGCGTGCGCAAGCAGCTTGACCGCGTTGATATGGCCGTCGAGTCCGGCTTTGCCCAGCGCGATGCGGATGCGGCGCGAAGCGCGCGGCACGCCAAGCGGCGCGAGCGGCACCGATCGATCCAGCAGCGGCGGCGTGTAGCGGCCGTTGGTCGCGCGCTCGATCGCCGCGGTCCATTCGCCGACCGTGCCGCCCGCGCGCGCCAGCTCAAGCGTTGGCTCCATCACGCCGGCGCCGCCCGCGGCCGCGCGCTCGAGCGCTTCGAGGGCGCGCGCGACCGCCGCCCGGTCGCCCGCGCTTTCGCGCTCGCGCCGCCATCGCGCGATCGCCTCAATCCGTTCGCGCTCGGCAGCAGCATGCGCTGCGGCATCGTCGGCAGTGTCGCCTGCGCCGGTCAGGCCGATCTCGTCGAGGAACGCGTTGACGCCGACCTGCACCAGCTCGCCGCCCGCAAGCTTGCGCTGGCGCTCGGCGAGCAGCCGGGTGAGCTCGGCCGCGACCGATGAAATCGCGCGGGTGTAGCCCGAGGCGCGCAGCTCCGATGCGATCGCGCGCGCCCGCTCGGCGATTTCCGCGGTGAGTTTTTCGATTACCTTGCTGCCCTCGAAGATATCGCCCCACTCGGCGATTCCGGTCTCGTGCATCAGGATCTGCTGCGTGCGCAGGCTCAGAGCCTGCTCGGCCCGATCCGGCAACGCCATCGCCTCGCGAAAACCCGGAAGCTGCAGCGCGTTGACGCGCGCGCCGGCCGAGAGCACCACCGGCAACGCCTCATAGGCGATGCGCACGATGTTGAGCTCGGGCTGCCGCTCGGTGAGCGTCAGCGAGCGCACCTGGCACCCGGCGCGAAACGCCACTCCCTCGATTCCGTACTCGTCGCGGCACAGCTCGCGCCAGAGCTTGAAATAGGCACGCACCTTGGCGATCTCGGGTACCAGCTCGATGCCGCTGTTGATGAAGAACGAGATGCGCCTTACGGTCTGCTCGAAAGACGCGGGCGCCAGGCGCGGGCGCAGCGCGTCGAGAATCATCTGCGCGTTGGCGAAGGTATAGCCGATCTCCTCGGCCGGACCCGCACCGCTCTCCATGTAGTGATAACCGCAGCAGTTGATCGGGTTCCAGTTGGGCACGCGCTCGACCGCGAACGCGATAAGCTCGGTTGAGATGCCAAAGGAGACCTCGGGCGTGAAAATCGAGGTGCCGCGCGCGACGAACTCCTTGAGCAGATCGTTCTGCGTGGTGCCGCGCAGCGCCGACCACGCCACGCCGCGCTTCTCCGCGACCACCAGGTAGAGCGCGAGCAGAAACGGCGCGGTCGCGTTGATCGTCATCGAGGTGTTGATCGCGCCAAGGTCGATGCCCGCGAGCAGCTCGTCCATGTCGCGCCAGTGGCAGATCGAGACGCCGGCCTTGCCGACCTCGCCCGCGGCCACCGGCGCGTCGGGGTCGTAGCCGTTTTGCGTGGGCAGATCGAAAGCGATCGAAAGCCCGCGCTGGCCGCGGCTCAGATTTTCCAGGAAGCGGCGGTTGGCCTGGCGCGCATCGCCGAATCCGGCGTAGGTCCGGATAATCCAGGGCTCGCGCGGACGCGATTTTTTGTTTGCCGCAGACGGCGCAGGCTCGCTCGCCGATGCTCCGCTCGCGCCGGTCGTTCGTTCAGCATCCATGACCAAAGCCTAACGGCACGCAGCCGATGATGCCAGCTAACGCCATCCGCTGCACATCCGCGAAACCGCCACGGGATCGGGGCGGTTTTTCACGTTATTGACCGCCGCCGCCCGGCTTGTCAGAACCAATCCAGGTTCATCCCGCCGGGCGGGAGAATCGAGCAGTCGGTCGGCTTCAGCGACGACCGGCATGCCGGGATGGCGGACGGCGACAACATCGGGTTGAGATGACCGACGGAGGCAGGTGGCAATATGACTCCGGAAGAAGAATTGGTTCATCGGTACTTTGCCGCGTTCAACCGTCATGACATCGAGGCCGTGATGGCCTGCTTTCACGAGAATCCCACCACCGTGGGCGCCGACGAACGGCGCTACGAGGGACGCGACGAGGTGCGGCGTCAGTACGAAACCGAATTCGCGCTGATGCCCGATTGCCGTTGCGACCTGCGGTTGTGCAGCGGAAATTCCGGCCGGGCGGTCGCCGAATCCTACTTCTTCGGCACCCGGCCGCGAAGCGGTAGGGTGATTGAGGCAATCGGCGCCGAAGTAATCGAGATCGTGGACGGCAAAATCAAGGAGATTCGCGATTATCACCGTCCACTGGCCACAAGCGCCGCATGAAAACCGCAAAATCGGCAACGCCCCAGGGATAAGAATCACCGCGTTGAACGAAGGGGCAGTCGCCTTGGAATCGATCGCGGGGCGCCGATGAACGAAGCATCCATACGGCTCGCGGTGTTTGTGGGCGTGCTCGGCGCAATGGCGCTGTGGGAGGCGGCTGCGCCGCGGCGCTCACGATCGTTCTCCAGGCTCAGGCGCTGGCCGAGCAATCTCGCGATTGTCGCCCTGAACACCGCGCTCGTGCGAATCCTCCTTCCAGCGACGGCAGTCGGTCTGGCGCTACTGGGCGCCGAACGCGGCTGGGGGCTGCTCAACAACCTGCCGATCCCGCGCTGGGCCGCGGTCGTTGCATCCATCGTCATGCTGGATGCGGCGATTTACTTTCAGCACGTGATGTTTCATGCGGTGCCGGCGCTGTGGCGGGTCCACCGGATGCATCACGCCGACCTCGACTTCGACGTGACCACCGGCGCGCGTTTTCATCCGATCGAGATCGTGCTTTCGATGCTGATCAAGCTCGGCGCGGTGGCCGCGCTCGGCACGCCCGCTGCCGGCGTGCTCATTTTCGAGGTGCTGCTCAATGCGACCTCGATGTTCAACCACGGTAACGTGCGCATTCCGCTCGGGCTCGACCGCCACCTGCGATGGGTGCTGGTGACGCCCGACATGCATCGCGTGCACCATTCGATCGTGGTTGCCGAAACCAACAGCAACTTCGGTTTCAACCTGTCATGGTGGGACCGTCTGCTCGGAACCTATCGAAGCCAGCCGGCCGCCGGGCACGACGGCATGACGATCGGTATCGACCAGTTCCGCGACGCGCGGGAGCTGTGGCTCGACCGAATGCTGCTGCAGCCGTTTTGCGGGCCCGCCGGTGCATACCCGATTACCTGGAGGAGCGCGGCTTGAACCGGCGCGGCCTCGCGCTTCGTTTAGCCGCGGTCGGGGGGCTGACGGCCGCGATCGTGTGGTTCGCGCTTCATCGCGAGCTCCTGCGCGAGTTCCTGCAACCGGGCGAATTGCAGCGGGCGTTGGGCCGCTTCGGCCGAGCGGCGCCCCTGCTGTTCATCCTGCTCTATGCGTCGGCAACGGTGCTCTTCGCCCCGGGTGCGATTCTGACCGTGGCCGGCGGGGCGCTGTTCGGCCCGTTATGGGGAACGCTGTGGAACCTGATCGGCGCGACGTGCGGGGCCACCCTCGCATTTTCCATCGCCCGGTACGTGGGCGCGGACTGGGTCGCCGGGCGCGCCGGTGAACGGATGGCGCGGCTCATCCGCGGAGTGGACGAGGAAGGATGGCGATTCGTGGCGCTGGTCCGCCTGGTGCCGCTCTTTCCGTTCAACCTGGTGAATTACGCTTTTGGTCTTACGCGAATCAGGCTTAGCGAGTACGTGCTGGCTTCGTTTCTGTGCATGGCCCCGGGCGCGCTCGCCTATACCTACCTTGGATACGCGGGGCGTGAGGCGGCGGCAGGACAGGCCGGATCGATTCACAAGGCGCTGCTGGCACTGGCGCTGCTGGCGACGGCCGCCTTTCTGCCCAGGCTGGTTCGCCGGCTCAGGGGACGACGTTACACGGACGCCGCGAGCCTCAAAACCCGGCTGGAAAACGGAGAAAAGATCGCGCTGCTGGACGTGCGCACTAGCGAGGAGTTTCGCGGCCCTCTGGGTCATCTCGCCGGCGCCACCAGCATGCCCGTAACCGAGCTGCGCTCACGCTTCGAGGAACTGCGCGAGATAAGTAGGCCAATCGTAACCATCTGACGCGCCGAGAGGCGCTCGGTGAGCGCCGCAAAGATGCTCTCAGAGGCGGGATTCAGAGAAGTGCTCGTGCTTCGCGGCGGGATGGAGCAGTGGCGCAGGTCGGGATATCCGGTCGAGCGGACTTGAACTGGATTCCGAGATAACCGGTGCGCCGCTCTGCCTCGATTCTCTGCGACGAGCATTCCGGGTCTCGACCGGCAATCTCTCAGCCCAACCTCGGATAGCTGCGGCGCGACCGCGGCTCAGCGCCCCTGGCGCCGCAGCGCGTCCAGCGTGCAGAACTGTTCGTACAGCCTCGGGTTATCGATGCTCGAAACCCATCCGTCGGAGATCTCCGGAACGATTCCCATGCGCGACATTCGTCCGCTCTTCGCATCGTACATGTGCATGTTGAGATAGCTGGCCCAGAAGCTGTCCGGCATGCCCCGCGGCCATTGCATGCCCGGTTTCTTCACCGCGTAATCGTAGAACCATTCGCATTGATGGAACGGCTTGCCCGCGTGATCGTAGGTGACGATCAGCGGCACGATGCCGGTCCGCGCATCGAACCAGCCGCGCTTCTTGCTGTAGGGACAGTTCGGATAGCCGGTCGGCGTCATCTCGACCACGTAGCCCTCCGGGACCAGTTCCATGAAGGTGCGAAAATACTTCCTGCCGCTTTTGCCGCCGACCAGGGGCACCTCCCAGTTGGGATATCCGAAATGGCAATTACCGTGCGTGGCGGCAAGGAACGGCCCCTGCCCGACGATCTTGAAGTCGCCCCAGGTGTAAACCGGATCGCCCGCCGCCGCGACGTCGCTCGAGTACCATGCCGCCCCCGGCATCGAGGTCTCGAAGCGGGAGCTGTCGGTCACCGATCGGATGCGCTTGGTCTCGGGCGAGTAGGCGTGCGCGATAGGCATCTTGTGCTGGTCATAGGACCACACCTCGAGCGACGCCGTGCCGTTCATGTCTTCTGGAGCCGTCATCAGCAGACTGTTTATTCTGAGCTCGCTCTCATGGCCCGGAAAGTAAGGCTTCGGATCGAGGGTCACGCGCCCGACCGTGCGATAGCCGACGAATATGTATTCGTAAGTGTAGTGGACGTCGCCGTCGGCCGTGGTTTCCCATTCGCGCGAGGCATAGGCGGCGCTGTCGTAGTAGAGGGTGGACGAGGTCAGCGCGTTTTGCAGGAGCAGATCCTGGGCGCTCTTCGCGTCGGGAAATGGATTGCCGCCAATCCACGGCTTGCCATCTTTGGTCCAGACGTTGCCGTCGGTCCCGACACGATGAACCCCCCGGTTGCGCATCGTCGCCTCCAGGTAGGGACGCGCGCAGAGCCTGGTGACGTCGGTCTCGGTTGCGATCAGGTCGATCGTCCGCTTGTCGTATTTGACCTGCCAGTACGCGACCTCGTCAATTATATCTTTGACCAGATCGACGTTGTCCGCATTGAGCACGTCGCCCGGCTTGAGCTTGCCCTTGGTGTAGGCCTCGATCGAAAGCAACTCGGGCGGATAAGCCGCCGCGCAGTCGCCGTGGCGGCCGATGGTGTCGATCAACGGCGCGAGCAGCCCCGCTCCGACCACGCCCTTTGCGAGCTGCTCGATGAAGTGACGCCGGGTCCATCCTTCTCCGTACTTAATCAGACGCATCGTTCCGCCACGTCCCTCGGATTTCGAGTCGAGTAGTAAACGAGGCGAGCACTAACAGGGATGGCGCAGAGCGTCAATTGAAACCGGCCAACCGGATTACTCGCAACTGCGTATGCGACGTGCGTAATATCGGACATGAGTGGGCACGAACATAAAGATCGCGACAGTCATCGCCACGGAGACCGGCACGGAGCGCGCCAGCCCGAGCGCTTCAATCCCGCCCGCGCGGCGCTGCTCGACGATCCTGCGCGCGCGGAATATCTGCCGCCCGAGAGCCTGATCGAATTGCTCGATGCGCCTGCGCACTCGCGGGTGGTCGACTTCGGCGCCGGCACCGGCACGATAGCGATCGAGCTCGCCCGCCGGCGGCCGGACCTCGAGGTCATCGCGCTTGACGAACAGCCGCGAATGCTCGCGTTGCTCGAGGCCAAACCGGCCGCGCGCGAGCTGCATAACCTCAAACCCGTGCTGAGCGGCGAAATGGCGCTGGCCGACAGCGCGGATCGGGTGCTCGCGATAAACGTGCTGCACGAGTTGGGCGACGAAGCGCTGCACGAGCTGGCAAGCATGCTGAAGCCGGGCGGCTTCGCGCTGATCGTGGATTGGAATTCCGAGGTCGATCGTCCGGTGGGGCCGCCCCGCGACCACGTGTACGGCCCGGCCGAAGCGCGCCGGCGGCTGGAAGCGGCGGGCTTGCGCGTAAGCGAGCGGCCGCCGCTCCGCTATCACTACATTTTCGTTGCCGCCAGGTCCGTGAAGTGAACGTCCCGGCCACCCGCGGACGAATCGTCAGATTCAGCCGCCGGGCGCTGTCCGTTTTCGACCATACCGGCGAGCGTTTGTCCTACTGCTTGTAGCCGAACCGACGCAGCATCGCGCGCCGCTCGGCCTGCTCGCGCTCGCCTTCGACGCCCTTGGGCGCGCTGCCGTCGATTACCCCGATAACGCCGCGCGCGCCGTCCTTACCCTCGGCCACGATCACGCGCACGTTGTTGGCGGTAGCGCAGAAGATCGTGCACACCTCGGCCACCGCCTTCACCTGGTTGAGCACGTTTATCGGAAACGCGTTGCCAAGCATGATCACGAACACGTGCCCGGCGGCGATCGCCTCGGCCGCCCGCACCGCCGCCGTTTCGAGCGCCGCATCGGTTCCGGTATGGCGGACGAGGCAGGGGCCCGAGCCCTCGCAGAACGCGACGCCGAACTTGACGCCGGGGACCGCGCCGGCCACGGCTTCGTACAGGTCCTCGACCGTCTTGATGAAGTGGGCCTGGCCGACGATCACGTTGGCATCGGCCGGTTTGGCAATTTCGATCGCATTGAGTTCCATACCTGCGCATTCTCCGCTATTGATTTTGCTGGCCGTGACGGCTGCTCGATGATAGGCGAGCCCGCGCCGCGTTGGCGAGACGGCCGCGGTCGCGGCGCGGAGCAAGTCGCGGGCGCGAGGCACTGGGTGCGAGGTTCGGGATGAAAACCGGTTCACATCGCGGCGCACTTCAACCGCGTGCGCGCGCCCCCCGTCCGGCCGCGGGCGGCGGCCGCGCGGCCGCCCTGCCCGGCTTCTTTTACCGGCTCGCGCCGCGCGATCAGAAAGCCTATCTCACGAGCGAGGCGACCGAAGTCTTCGATCTCACCGCCGGCATCCATGCCGTCGCCCTGGCCGAGACGCTCGTCGCCGCACTCGACGACGGCAGCCTTGCGGGCACCGGGCGCGCGGCGCAGGCGCTGGCGTCGGAGCTCTGCCGCAGCGCCGGCGTGCGCGCCGTGCCGGTCGAGGTCAAAGGCGCGCGGCCGCGCAACGCGCGCGGCGAATTGCACGGTATCTTCTACCCCGACGCGCCGCGCATCGTACTCTGGACGCGAACCGCGATACGCGGCGACGTGGTCAAGCCGAGAACCTTCGTGCGCACGCTGATGCACGAACTTGCGCATTACCTGGATTACTCGCTGCTGCGCCTGGGCAACTCGTATCACACTCGCGGATTCTTCAAACGCGAATCGTTCCTGGTGCGCGCGGTGCTGCCCGCGGCTGATGGCGAGCGCGGATGAGGGCGCGCCTGATGGGCATCTTGCAACGCATCCGGGGCGGAGCTTCGCCCGAGACGCGACTGCTCGAGGAGCTGGCGGAGATCGCCGGACGTCATCGCGGGCTCGCCGTGCGCCTCGCGCGCCATGGCGCGCGCTGCGCCTATCCGAACATCGCGCGCGGCCTCGGCGAGCTTTCTGCCCGCGCATCCGAACAGGCACGCGCGCTTGAAGCGCTTTTGCGCGAGCGCAACATATGGCCGCGGCTGCCGGAGGACCCGGCGGCCGACGGCGCGAGCAACTGGCAGCGCGTAAGCGGCGACCTCGCGCTCCTGCTCGAGCTGGCGCGCGCGATGAACCGCCAGGCGCTGCAATGGGAGAGTATCGACGCCGCCCTGGCGCAGCGCCTGCGCGATGTGGCGCTCGCGGATAACCGGGACATGAGCGAGCTGCGCGAGCTCGCGCTCAAATGCGATCCCCAGGCGCTCGATTGAGGCCCGCGCGCGTTGCTTGCCGGTTGCCCTACAGGTAGCGATCGAGACGGCGGCGGCTGAGTTCATCGACCACGCGACGCAGATCCTGCGAGCTGTGGCGTCCGGCGATCAGCAGCGCGTCGCCCGTGTCCACCGCGACCACATCCCTGACCCCGAGCAGCACCATCAGGCGTCCACGGCTCGCGCGCGCGAGCACGCCGTCGCTGTCGAGCGCAACGACCTCGCCCTGCAGCACGTTGCCGCGCCGCCCGCCCAGCGCCTGCCACAGCCCCTCCCAACTCCCGACGTCATACCATCGAAAGCGCGCCGGCACGCTCAGGACGCTGCCGCTCTTCTCGGCCACGACGCGGTCAAACGAATCGAAATCGAGCTTGCGATAGATGCGCGCGACCTTGGCCGCCGACGCGCCCTGAAGATCGCGCAGCGCGGCGCCCAGCGCCGGCGCGTGGCGATCAAGTTCCGCGCCCAGCGTCGCGACGTCCATCATGAACATCCCGGCGTTCCACAGGTACTTGCCTGATGCGACCATCCTGCGCGCCGCGGCAAGCGGCGGTTTTTCGATGAAACGCTCGACCCTGTATCCCTTCCCGATCCTTTGCCCTAGCTGCTGGTAGCCATAGCCGGGCTCGGGACGATCCGGCCTGATGCCGATTACCACGACCGCCTGGCGCGCCCCGGCAAGTCCGATCGCGTCGCCGAGCGTGCGCCGGAAAGCGGCGGGCGGCGTGATGTAATGATCCGCCGGCATCACCGCAACTACGCCCGGACCGGCGCGATGCGCGATGCTCGCGCAGCCGTAGGCGATGGCGACCGCGGTGCCGCGCGCCGCCGGCTCGACGATCAGGTTGGCGGGCGGGATCAGCCCGCGCAGCGCCTTGCGAAAAATCTCGCGCTGATCCGCCGACACCAGGACGAACGTCCGTGCGCGGCCCACCAACGGCGCAACGCGTGCCAGCGTGTCGGCAAGCAACGAATTACGGCCGTCGATGGAGAACAGCGGCTTCGGACGCCAGGCGCGGCTCTCGGGCCAGAACCGGGTCCCGCGGCCGCCGGCGATGATGAGCGCGCTCGGCCTGGCGGCGGTCACATCGCGCCCAGTTCTTTGAGCTTGCCCTCGAACAGCGTGCGAATCTCGCCCAAAGTTTTCGCGTCCTTCGCCTCGAAGCGCATCACCAGCGCGGGCTGCGTATTGGAAGCGCGCACCAAACCCCAGCCGCCGGGGAATTTCACGCGCACGCCGTCGATATCGATAACGTCGTAGCGTCCGCGAAAATACTCGGCAGCCTTTTTGACCACTTCGAATTTGCGCTCGTCCGGGCAATCGAGCCGAATTTCGGGGGTGAAAGTGCTTTGCGGCAGGTCGGCAAGAATCTCGGCCAGGCCGCGACGCTCGCGGCTCACGATCTCGAGCAGGCGGAACGACGCGTAGATCGCGTCGTCGAAGCCGTAATAACGGTCGGCAAAGAACATGTGCCCGCTCATCTCGCCGGCCAGCGCCGCATGCTCCTCCCTGAGCTTGCTCTTGATCAGCGAATGGCCGGTCTTCCACATGATCGGACGGCCGCCGTGCGCCGCGATGTCGTCGTACATGCGGCTGGAGCATTTGACGTCGCCGATCACGGCCGCGCCCGGACGCTCGCGCAGGATCGCGCGCGAGAAGACGACCATCAGCTCGTCGCCCCACACGATACGGCCGTTCTCGTCCACCGCGCCGACGCGGTCGGCGTCGCCGTCATACGCGATACCGATGCGCGCGCCGCTGCTTTTGACCGCGCCGATCAGGTCGCGCATATTTTCTTCAACCGTCGGATCGGGATGGTGGTTGGGAAAGCGCCCGTCCATCTCGATGTACAGCTCGACCGTCTCCAGCCCGAGCTCGCGCATCAGCGGCGCCGCGATCACGCCGCCGCATCCGTTGCCGCCGTCGACCGCGACCTTGAGCGGACGCAGCGTGATCGTGCGTTTGATGAAATCGTTGTAATCGCCGATGACCGGGCGCGAGCTTAGCGTGCCGCGCGCGCCGGCGATGGGAAAATCCTTGCGCTCGATTATGCGGCGGACCTCCTGGATGTCGTCGCCATAGATTGTCGAGGGGCCGACGCCCAGCTTGAAGCCGTTGTACTCGGCGGCGTTGTGGCTGCCGGTGATCATCGCGCCGCCGTCCATGCGCCAGTGGATCACCGAAAAGTAAAGCAGCGGCGTGGGCACGACGCCGATATCGACCACATTGATGCCGCTTTGCAGGAGCCCGTCGCTCAATAGGCCGAACAGGCGGTCCGAAGACAGCCGGCAATCGCGTCCGAGCGTGACCGTCGCCTTCCCCGCGCGCTTGAGCATCGTCGCATAAGCGCGCCCGAGGCTGACGACGAAATCATCGTCGAAGTCTCGCTCGACGATGCCGCGTATGTCGTATTCGCGAAAAACCTGCGGATTCATGCTGTGATGCCTGCCTCTCCACCGCGCGCCGCCGCTCATGCGGGTGTCGCCCGCGGCCGTGTCAATCACAGTTTGTGGAAGTCGCACCATTGGTGCAAGCTGCGATTCGCCGGCGAGGGTCGGCGGAAGGCGCCGGCGTTGTAAAATCATGACGGACGAGGAGAGGCAACGGGTCGCAGTGATAACCGGCGCCGGACGCGGAATCGGCCGCGCGATCGCGCTTGCGCTCGCGCGCGATGGCTACGCCCTGGCGCTCGCCGCTCGCACCTTCGCCGAGCTGGAAGAGACGCGGCGGCTCTCCGGTCTCACTCCCACCCGTTCGCTGATCGTGCTCGTCGATCTCGCGGCCGAAGAAGCGCCGCGGGAGTTGTTCGACGCCGCGCTGACACACTTCGGCCGCATCGACGTGCTGGTCAACAACGCCGGATGGGCGCCGCCCCGCACGCCGCTACTCAGGCTCGAGCCGGCCGCGATCGACCGTATCCTGGCCGTCAATCTGCGCGCACCCGCGGCGCTCGCGCGCCTGGCCGCCGCGCAAATGGTCAAGCAGGGCGGCGGCGGCGCGATCGTGAACATCGCGTCGGCAGCGGCGCGAATCGCGCCCGCGGGGGAAGCGGTTTATGCCGCGGCCAAGGCCGGACTGGTCGCGCTCAGCCGCGCCGCCTTTGCCGAATTGCGCGAGCACGACGTGAAGCTCGCGGTTATAATTCCCGGGCTTGCGGACACCGCGCTCATACCGCCCAACAAGCGTCTGGATCGCGCCCTGATGCTTGCGCCCGAGGACGTTGCCGAAGCGGTGATGACAGTGCTGCGCGCGCCGGCGCGCGCGTGCCCGATGGAAATCGTGCTGGAGCCGCAGCGCAACCCCGAGCGGGCGCGCTAGCCTCAGACGTGCGCACCCTGGCCGCCGCCGACGTCGATCGAGGCGCCGGTGATGAAGCCCGCACGCTCGGAGGCGAGAAACGCGATCAGCCCCGAGACCTCGTGCGGCTCGCCGAAGCGCCTCAGCGGCACGATCTGCGCCGCCTGGGCCATGAATTTCTCGAGCGGAATATCGGGTGCGCGTCGGGCATGCGCGCGCTCGATTTGATTGGTATGCACCAGGCCGATATTCACCGAGTTCACCAGGATTTTGCGATCGGCGAGTTCCCACGCGAGCGCCTTGCTCAGCGCGTAACAGGACGCGCGATGCGTCGTGGTGGCGAACAGCCCCGGGATGACCACGCGTCCGGCGATCGCGTTGACGTTGATCACGCGCGGCGCCGCGCTCTTCTCCAGCAGCGGCAGCGCCGCCCGCGTGCATCGCACCTGGCCCAGAATCTTGAGCTCGTAGTCGGCCAGCAACTGCTCGTCGGTCAGCGAGGCGAAGGTGCCGTGCGTCGCCGCGCCCGCGTTGTTGACCAGGATATCCAGCCGGCCGTACCTGCTCTTCACCTCGCCCATCAGGGCCGCGATCTCGGCGGGCTTGCGGATGTCGCACGCCACTGCCGCGCAGCGCACGCCGCGCGCTTCGATCTGTTTGCGCACCGGTGCAAGCCGGTCCAGGCTGCGAGCGCATATCGCCAGGTCGCAGCCCTCGCCGGCCAGCTCGAGCGCGGTCGCTTCGCCGATTCCCATGCTTGCGCCGGTGACCAGCGCGACTCTGCCCTTAAGTCCGAGGTCCATGCGATCCTCCGGGTAGTGCCGACGGCAACAGGCAAATTCGACCCACTTATGTCATTAATGCCCGGACCGCTCAAAGGAAATCTTCGATCGTGACCAGGGGCTTGCAACCGGCGGTGGACGTCGGCAATGTCAGCGCCCGGAGCAGACTCGCACGCAGATGCCGTTCACGCTCAGACTCGCGCTCGCCTTCGTCATCGCGGCCATAGCCGCCGCGGTTGTCGCGCCGCTGGCGGCGGTTGCGGTTGCGGCCGCCGGGTTCCGCTTCCCCTTCCCGCGCATCTTCGACCGCACCGTGATGGTGGCTTTGGCGGCGATGCTCGTTCTGTGGGCGCGTCGACTCGGCCTCGCGCCTCTTCTGCGCCGTGGCTTCGCTCATCCGGCGCACAATCTCGAAGCGATCGTGCGCGGACTGCTGACGGCCGCGGCGGTGATTGCGATCCTGCTTGGGCTGGCGGCGATGTCCGGCGGGAAGATCGAAATGCGCGGCGCCGAGGCTTTCGCGCGCGCGCCGAAATATATCGGCGGCGCGATACTCATCGCGATTATCGAGGAGGGTTTCTTCCGCGCGGTGTTGCTCGGCGGAATGGTCCCGGACTTCGGCCGCACCGCCGCGCTCGTCATCAGCGCCGCGGTGTATGCGGGCGCGCACGTGGTGCGCGCGCCCGCGCGCTATTACGCAAGCGGCTACGATCCCGCCGCCGGCGTGCACAATCTGGGCGCAAGCTTCGCCCAGCTCGCCCATCCGGCCCATGCGCTGCCGGCGCTTATCGGACTGTTCCTGCTCGGCCTGGTGCTGGGCGAGGCGTTCCTGCTCACCGGCAACGTGTACTATTCGGCCGGTCTGCACGCGGGCCTGGTGCTCGGCGCCAAGCTATGGCCCTACGGCAGCACTCCGGCGACTTCACCGGCGCCATGGATCGCAGGTTACGCCAGGCCCGCACTGATAAGCGGCGCGGCCGCGTGGCTTCTGGCACTGGCAATCCTGATACTGATACCGCGCTTCACCGGCCGGCGCGCGTGACGGGCGAACGCGCGGATTCATCGGTCTTGCCCACTCATTCGCAGCCCCATTCGATCATCGTGCGGCGGGCCGCTCGCGCAGTCCGCCCGCGCGCCGCGGACCGCGCGGCGGCGGTTTCGGCACCAGGCGCGGGCGGCCGGCAAACTCCCGGGCGTAATGCGGACCCATCGCCGCCTCTTCCGCCCGAATCCGCACACGCAGCAGCATCGCGTTGCCGATCGAGAACACCAGCGCCGTCAGCCAGCATCCATGAATCAGCGGCACGCATGCGATTTCGACGATCACGGCCAGATAGTTCGGGTGACGCATGAATCTATACGGGCCGCGGATGACCGGTACGGCAAGCGGAAACACGATGATCCGGGTGTTCCATCGCTCGCCCAGCGTTGCGATCGACCAGTAGCGCAGCGCCTGCGCGCCCGCCGCGCCGCCGAGCGCGATCCATCCGAGCGCGCCTGGAAACGGGCGCTTTAAGATGATCGCCTCGGCCGCCGACGAGATGAGAAAAAGCGCGTGGAATACGGCGATCGGCGCATAATGCCCGCGTCCGTGTTCAATCGCGCCGCCGGCCAGCGCGCGACGGGCGTTGCGCCGGGCTAGCGCGAGATGAATCAGCCGCTCGATCGCCAGCGCCGCCAGCACCGCGAGGTACGCGCCGAGCGAAATCACCATCGGAGCAGCGCCAGCTCGGCGCAGAACCCCGGCCCCATCGCGAGCATCAGCCCGTAATCTCCGGGGCGCGCACTCTGCGCATCCAGCAGATCGCTGAGCACGAACAGCACCGAGGCCGACGACAGGTTGCCGGTCGCCGCGAGCAGCCGCCACGAGCGGTCCAGCGCGCCCGGCGGCAGCTCGAGCGCCGCGGCGATCGCCTCGAGCACGCGGTTGCCGCCGGTATGCGCAATCCAGTGGCTTATCGAGGCACGCGCAAGGCCCTGTTCGGCAAGCATCGCGTCGACATCGCCGCGCAGATGCTCGCGCACCAGGTCCGGAATCCCGGGCGACAGCACTATTTTGAATCCGCTGTCCACCACGTCCCAGCCCATCATGCGCTCGCTCTCGGGATAGAAGATCGAACGCGTGGCGATGACGCGGGGCATGCTCGTCGCGCCGCGATCGCTCGCGCGCGCGCCCGCGAGCAGCACGGCCGCGGCGCCATCGCCGAAAAGTGCGGACGCGATGATATTGGCGATTGAATCGTCGGCGCGCTGCAGCGTCAGCGAGCACAGCTCGGCCGAAACGATCATCGCGATTTCATCCGGCGCGCCGCGCAGCACGTCGGCTGCGCGCACCACGCCCGCCACTCCGCCGGCGCATCCGAGGCCGAAAATCGGCGTGCGCCGCACGTCGGCGCGCATCCTCAGCCGGTTGACGATCCGCGCGTCGAGGCTGGGAGTCGCAATCCCGGTGCCGGTAACGAAATACAGATGGTCCACGTCGCGCGCGGAAAGGCCCGCCGCCGCGAGCGCGCGCTCGGCCGCCGCCGCGCCCAACAATGGCGCGATACGCGTCCACGCCGCGTTCGACTTGGCGAAGGAATCGAGCGCCGGGTAATCAGCGATCGGCAACGCCAGGTAACGGCGATCGATTCGCACGGATCGCTGTATCTGGTCGAACGTCGAGCGCCAGCGGCGCGACTGCTCGTACCGCTCGCCCCACAGCGCCCGAAGCAGCGCCGCGAGCGACTGCTGCTCGACCATGTTCGGCGGCAGCGCGGTTGCCGCCGCGAGGATCGCCGGCTGCGCAGCCGACTCCTCGCGCGCGGACCCGCTTGTGCCCGGCGCGCCATCCGGCAAATAAAGATTCACAATAACGCCTCGATCTGAGTCCGTTTAGATCATAGAAAACCCGCGCCGGACGAGTCATGTTCCGGCTCGGTGCGAGAAAAATGCGCTAATTCAGCGCGGCTGCGATGCGCGGGCGGGGCGGGAGTCGCGATGGCGCGCGCGCTCTTCGTACAGCGGCGCCATCCCGCGCGGCCGCGTGCGGTAACGCCGATGCTGCCACAGGAACTGCTCCGGATAGCGGCGCACGATATCCTCGATCGCACGCAGAAAACGCCGCGTGTTCTGCTCGAGCGCAACCTCGGCATCGGCGCTCGCGCAAAGCTCGATGCGCTCCTGGATCACGATGCGATGCGCGCGGTTGGACGGCTGACGCACGATAAATACCGGTACGACCAACGCATTGGTGCGCGCGACCACGCGCGCCAGCGTGCGCGAGGTCGCCGCCGGCTCGCCGAAAAAGGGCACGAAGATCGCCTCTCCGCGCTTGGCGTTCTGATCGAAGGGCACGCCAACCAACTGCCCGTCGCCGAGCGCCTTGAGCACCGCGCGCGCCGCCGAACGCTTGCGCACGATATTGACGCCGGCGCGCTCGCGCACCCAGGTCATCAGAGCGTCGCCGGCCGCGAAGCGCTGGGTGTGATGCACCAGCGTGATCTGATGGCCGTGCATCGCATGCGCGGCCGCCATCAGCTCGAAATTGCCGAAATGGGCGGTGAGCACAACGATACCGCGGCCCGGAAACTGCCGCTTGAGCTCGTCCCAGTAATCGAACCGCTCATAGATCACGCGCCGCGTCAGCCGACGCGGGAACCATCCCGCAAGGCGCACGTATTCGGCGGCGCTGCGGCCGAGATTCACGTACGACGCGCGCAGAATACGCCGGCGCTCGCGCTCGCCGCGATCGGGAAAGGCGATGCCAAGATTGATCATCCCAATCGCGACGTGGCGGCGATCGAGCAGATAGGCGAGATAACCGCCGAACATCCCGAGCGGATAGAGCGCGAAATCCGGCAGCAGGCTGAGCAGATACAGTGCCGCGCGCATGGCCAGGAATAGCGCGCGCTCCATGGCTCCGAGCCTCAGCCCGGCGAGCGGAGCGCGCTCCCGCGCTGCGTCCGCTGCCCACTCGGCGTCGACGGGTCCGACCTGCGCGCCGGCGTCGGTCGCGCGCGAAGCCGTGGTCGAGCCGTTCAGTGCCGGGCCGGACCCGGCCGCACTTGCGCCGCCGGCGCCGCCGCCGGATGCGCCGGAAGAAGGTTCGCTGTGCGACGATTGGTTCATCGAGCGTCGCGCCTCACAGGCTCTGCCGCTCGCGCTTGGGCGCCTTGGCGATCACGACCAGGCCGGAATCGGTGACGTGAAAGCGATGACGGTCGCGCTCGAGGTCGTAGCCGATCTCGTCGCCTTCGGCCACGTACACGTTCTTGTCAATGATCGCGCGGCGCACGCGGGCGTGGCGGCCGATTTCGCTGTAGTCCATGATCACCGAATCCTCGACCAGACTCCACGAATGCACGAACACGGAGCGGCCGAGCACCGAGTTGCGGACCATCCCGCCCGACACGATGCATCCTTCGGACACGACCGAATGCAAGGCCTCGCCGCGCCGGCCGTTCTCGTCGAACACGAACTTCGCCGGGGGCTGATCGTAGTAGGCCGTGCGCAGCGGCCAGCGCGGATTGTAAAGATTCAGGTGGGGCCGGGCGTCGCGCAGGTCCATGTTGGCTTCGTAGTAGGCGTCGATCGTCCCGACGTCGCGCCAGTAGCTCAAGTTGACCTCGGAATCGCCCTGAATGCGATTGGTCATGAAATTATAGGCGTACACCGGCACGCGCTCGATCAGGCGGGGGATGAGATCGCGGCCGAAATCATGATGACTTGAAGCGATGGTTGAATCCTCGACGAGGGCGCGCCGCAATATCTCCGGATCGAACAGGTAGTTGCCCATCGAGGCCAGGCACTGGCCCGGCGCCCCGGGCATCGGACGCGTCTTTGCCGGCTTCTCCTCGAAACCCGAGACCCTGAGGCCCGAATCGACTTCGACAATCCCGAACTGGTCGGACTGCTCGATCGGCACCGGAATGGTGGCCACGGTCACCGCCGCCTTGCGCTCCTGATGGAACTCGATCATCTGCTGCACGTCCATCCGGTACACATGGTCGGCGCCGAAGACCGCGACGAGGTCGGGATTATTGTCGTCGAGCAGATTGAGATTCTGAAAAATAGCGTCCGCGGTGCCCTGGTACCAGCTCTCGCCCATCCGCATCTGGGCCGGCACCGGAGTAACGAACTGGTCGGTCAGGATACCGCCGAACTGCCATCCGTCCTTGAGATGCTCGATGAGCGACTGCGAGCGCCATTGGACTAGGACGTAAATCGCGTAAATTCGCGAATTTACGAGGTTCGATAGCACAAAATCGATGATCCGGTACTTGCCCCCAAACGGCACCGCAGGTTTGGCGCGATCGCGGGTCAGCGGATGCAGCCTGCTGCCCAACCCCCCAGCCATGACCATCGCCAGCGTTCTCATCTATTCGTCCATCGTGCGATTAATAGGCCGATCACCCGGCTGTCATCCCGCCACAGAGCACGTTGTCGTATGGTTGCCTCGCAAAAAAGACGGAACTCCGAAAATGAGCCGTCCCACGAGGAGATCCCGGGCTCATTTTGCCAGAAACTCGCCATGATTGTTGCAAAAAGAACTCATAATGCGAAATTTTCCGGATTTCCGGGTCTCCAGTTCAAAAACGGATAAAGTTTCGAAAAATAAGGAAATTCGTTTCCTACGTGTAATTTGCTCCAGCCCGGCACATCGCTTGCTTGAAACGTTTGCGAGCCAGTTACGTCTAACTCGACAGCGCGGCCGATACGGATCGCGAGACGCAGGAAGGAGATGGCGCTATGCAAACCGCGATGAACACCGAAAGCAAGGCCTCCGAAAGGCCGGGAGTCGTGTATCGTACCGTCTGTCAAAACCCCGGATGCGGGGCCACTTTTGATTTGCGCATCACCCCCGAAAACGCCAGCCTGCTGAGCGGGACAATGCCTTGTCCGCGTTGCCGTCGGCGTGGCGGGATGCTCAAGCCGCAGGGTCGGCTGGGCCACAAGCTGTTCGCAGCGAAACTGCTCTATCGCGCCACCGGTGTGGCCCCCACGCGGGCTGAAGACGAAGGGCCTCTGTTTGGCGAGGAACAGCCCTACTAATCGGCTGGCGGTCTATGGCTGCTCTGTCAAATCGGTCGTGGATGGTTTAGGCTAGGCGGTACCGCTCCACATTGTTAATCCCAATAAGCAGACGCGCCGTCCGTTTCCACGGACGGCGCGTCTGTGTGTTCGACATCGCCGCGATGCTCAGATTCCCGCAAGCGGCTCGATCGTCAGGCCCTGCAGCGACTCGATGCTCGGCCGCTGCACCATCCTTTTGATCCAGGCGTCGACGTTGGGCCGATTAACCCCCGCCGCGAGGCCCAAATTGCCCAGCACCAGCACACGCGGGGCGAAGCCGATATCCGCGATCGAGAAGTCGCCCGCGAGGAACTGCTGGCCGGTCAGCTCGTGGTTGAGGTAATCCAGCGCGCGTTCGATCCCGCGATGGAGCCGCTGCAGACGCGCCTGATCGCGTTCGGCTTCGGCCCGCGCCATCTCGGCCATCAGCTGCCCGACCTGGGGCGTGAACGAGTTGTCGGCGAAGTCCTCGAACATGCGCGCGCGAGCCCGCAACGCGCTCGACCCGACCGCCGGCAGCACCGGCGGCTCCGGATATTCGTCCTCGAGGTACTCGACGATCACGGTCGAGTCATAGACCGTACTGTCCTCATCCACCAGCACCGGCACGCGGGCGAACGGGTTGAGGCGCAGGAACTCGGGACGGCGCTGGTCGCCCTGCGCCAGATCGATCTGAATGAGCTCGTAGGTCAGGCTCTTCTCCGCCAGCACGATGCGCACCTTCTGTCCGAAGGGGCAAGGCAGGAAATCGTAAAGTTTCATCATACCCGGATGGCCTTATGATGCGGCGACTGTGAGCTTCACGCCGGCTTCAATCTCCGCGTCCAGCCGCACCGCTATGGTGTAATCGCCGAGCTGTTTGATCGGCTCCGCCAGAATGATCTTGCGCCGCTCGACGTCGAAGCCGCGCTCACGCAGCGCGCGCTCGATATCGATATTGGTGACGGAACCGAACAGCTTGCCTTCTTCCCCGGCATTCGCGCCGATGGCCAGGGACAGCGCTTCGAGCTGCTGCTTGAGCTTGAGCGCCTGCGCGCGATTTGCTTCGCGCCGGCGCATCGCCAGCGCTTTCTGATGCTCGAACGCGCTCAGATTCCTCGAGTTGGCCTCGACCGCAAGCCGGCGCGGCAGCAGATAGTTGCGGGCGTAACCGGCACGAACCTTCACCACGTCGCCGGGACGGCCCAGGTTGGGGACGTCTTCGTTTAATATGACTTGTACGTTCATTGACCTGACCGCTGAAAGCTCCATCCGGCGCCTAAAAGAAATCGCCAAAACTGCCCGCCTCCTGGCTGGGAGGCTTGAGGCGGCGGAAGTCCACCCACAGATCGAAAATTCCTGCCGCGCACACCAACCCTGCCAGCACCGGCTGAATTACCGTTACGAAATAGATTAACCCCCTCACCCAGGGCGGAATCGCCAAGGCCTTGAAATAGTAGGCCATGATCGCCAGGCCCTGGCAGAAGTATACGGCCGCCACGCAGACAAACGCGTCGAGCGCCGCCACTGCCAACGCCGGCACCGGGACGAACATCCCGAACCCGGTCGCCAGCAGCACCCAGATCAGCCATTCCGGCGTCGACCATCGCGCCAGATCGCCAAACAGCGGGTAACTCACCCGCCCGCGGCCGCCCAATCTCCAGAACACCGCCAAATTGAGCAGGGCGCCGAATCCCGCGCACATCGCCACCAGCGCCGGACTCAGCCGCAGGATGGTATCCAGCAGCCCAGCCTCGGCCTCCTGCGTCATGCCGGTCTCGATGCCGAGCAACTTGTAAAAATCCTGGCCGCGCGACATCCCTTGCGCGAGCGCGTCGCGCACCGTCCCGGTCAGGGCCTCGGCCGAACCGGCGAGCGCGAACGCCGCGATCACGCTGGCGGCGAGCACCAGCGCGCCGCTCACCAGCACGATCACCTCAAACGGCTTGCGCCGCTCGAGCATGTCGCACATGACGATCGCGGCAAAGCCGAAGGTGACCACGTAGCCGAGGGCGATCGTCCATCCGCCCAGCGCGACCACGGCGCCCGCCGCAATCATGATTGCCGCCAGCGCGCGCGATCGCGCACCGCCGTAGCCGACCGCGAAAAGCAGCACCGGCGCCGGCGCGAAAATCGAGATGATTGCGCCGACCAGCGGCACCACCGCCGCCGCCAGGTACAGCGCCGCGGACAAAAACGCCGCGCGCACGGCACCCGCAAAGAGTACGACGACTATCCTTCCGCGTCCCACCGCTCGCCCGTCATCCCAGAGTTGAGAAGGGCAACAGCGCGATCACCCGCGCACGCTTGATCGCGATCGCGAGCTGGCGCTGATGCCGCGCGCAGTTGCCCGAGGTGCGGCTGGGCACGATCTTGCCGCCTTCAGTGATGAAGTTCTGCAGCGTACGCACGTCCTTGTAATCGACCTTGAGCGACTTGTCGGCGCAGAAGCGGCACACCTTGCGCCGCCCGCCGCCCGAGCGCCGGCGCATCCCCCCGCGCTCGCCGCCGCGCCCTTCGCCGGGACGATCGGCCTCTCCGCGTTGCCCGCCGGGACGTGGCCCGCGTCCGTGCTCATGACCGCCCTGAGCGGGGCTTTGTTCGACTTTCTCTTCGTCCGCCATTTCGTTCCTGTGTCGTTCGCTATCGCAGCGAGCTTGAAAATGCCCGTGAAGACCCTTTTCGTTCCCGCGTCATCGATTCCCGCTGCCGGGCCCCTCAGCCAGCTCGCCGATCGAGTCGGCCAGAACCTCGACACACTCGATGCGCGAGCGTCGCGAGCCACGCCCGACCGTGCGCAACGTTCCCGTGACCTTGACCGTCGAGCCGGCGCCGATTCGCGCGCCAAGCTCGCGCACGCCCTCCCCTGCCATTACCACCCCCAGTATCAGGGACTCGCGGCCCTCGCCGCAATCCACCTCGATGCGCAAAATCGGCGTCCCGGCCGGCGTGGTTCGCACCTGCGGCGCGCACGCCAGGCGGCCGGTAAGCTCAATCCTGTTTCGGCCCACCCGCAGGATTAGCCTCGGACGCCGCGCCGCTCTCCGCAGGCGCGCGCGATGCCGCCTGACCGGCAATTTCGGCCTCGCCTGCGGCCTCATCGGGCGCCGGCTCGGTGCCGGCTGCCTGCGGTCCGCCGGCCGCCTGCTGCCCGCCGGAAGATTGCTCGGCGGCCGCCGCGGCCGCCGCTGCCATGCGCGCCTCGGCCGCGGCTTTGGCTTCGGCCGCGCGATGCATCCGCGCCTCGATTTCGGCGCGCACCCTGGCCGTATCAACCTCGGCATCGAGCAGGACCGACAGGTAGCGCAGCACGCTGTCGGAGAGCTTAAGGTTGCGCTCGACCTCGTTCATCACGTTGCCGCTGGCGGCGTAATCCAGCCGCACGTAGTAGCCGCGGCGCTCGTTGTGAATCCGGTAGGCGAGCTCGCGGAAGCCCCATTCGTCGGTTTCGAGCATCTCGCCGCCGCTGGTGGCGACCAGACCCTCGAAGCGTCTGATGCTGTCCTTGACTTGAGCTTCGCCCAGATCGGAGCGAAGGATGAAAATCGTCTCGTAGCGCCGCACGCGGCCGGCCTCCTTATGGATTTAGCCCCCAGGCGGGAGCAAGGAGTGAAAGCCTCAGACTAACATCGCGCTTGCGCGGGCTTCAAGCCGAAGCACGGAAAAATCATCGGAAAACACTAAACGTGAAGTCTTTCTCGAAGAAAGTGCAGCGCCGGTGCGAGCCCCGCGCGACGTCCGATCCGGTTGACCTCGCCCACGGCGCGCGACCATGCCAGGCGTCGCCAGCGGCGCGACCGCCCGCGCAGGCCGTCGCCCAGATCGGCCGCGGTGAGCGAATCCAAGGGAGCCATCGGATAAAACCGCTCGCCGATACCGCGGCGGTTCAGTTCGAGGCCGAACTGTAGCGTCTCCGGTGTGACCTTCACCCGCGCGAAGGTGAAGGTTGCGTATGGCACCGCTATTCGCGCGCCCAACAATCCCACCCAATCGGCTGCGTCCTCTGGTCCCGCGGTATACTGAAACGAACGGCCGATCATGTCCTGGTCGGCGTACCGGCAGAAGGCATTGACCCCGCCGGACCTGTAGTAACACGTCCATTTGGATATCGGCACGAACGCAACGTCCGGCCGGTACCTGCGCCCCACTTCTTCGACCACCGGCCGCATGTCGCCTGCGGTCGAGCGAAAGGAATCCACCCCGCCATACAGGCTCAACCCCGGCGTCCGGATCACGTAGGTGTAGTGATCCATCTCGAATCCGATCTCGTCCTGTTCGCCGTGAAAGGGCACCGGCACGATCTCGATATCGGCAATCCGCACCGGCTCCCACGGCCGGACCTCGCGCACGTCGGTAAAACCCAGCCGGCGCAGCGCGCCGGCCATCGGCGGGTTCAGCATCGACGGCTCGCCCGCCCGCGGAATCAGAACCGGAAGGTCCTTGTCGAGCCACATCAGGGTCTGAAAATGACAATGGTCCCAATGGCTGTGGCTGCAGCAGACCGCGCCCAGCGGCGTGCGCAGGATGTCGAACGTGCGCTGCGCATTCCCCATCACGCGCCACACCACGGGGTCGATCAGCACCGCGCTTCGCTCCGATTGGACGAGCAGCGATGAATGGCTCAGCAGGGTGATGCCGGGTCGCGGAGCCCACGACGGCGCGGCCGCGTCGTTCGCGGCCGCAAGGCAGTTCTCGCGCTTGAGAAACGCGAGCAGCTCGAGTGCCCATGCGACGTCGTCGCCCGAGAGCCGGGCCGCGAGACATTTTTCGATCCCGGCTTCATCGTGACGGCCAAGCAGCAGCGGGCAAAGCGCGCCGAGCGCCGCAAAGCGCCCGAGCGGCACCGGATACAACAGGCGACGCTCTCCCAGGAGTATTCTCAGCTTGAACTCGACCTGCTCGAGCGGCCCGGGCTCGCGAAAAATTCGCTCGCGCATCTCGATCGCGGCCCTGCCATCCACGAGCTTGCTCTCGTAGACCGCCTGCACTGCAGGCGAGGCCTTGAGGCGCCCGAGCAATTCCTCGGGCTCGCGAATGCTCGAGAAGAGCCGCACCGCCTCTTCATAGGCGGTGAGCGTCTGCGCAAGATGAGTTCCAGCGAACATCACCGTGCAATCCACGCGCGGCGGAAGTTTCAGATGATAGTCGCGATACAGAAGCTCGACGCTTGCCTTTGGCGAGATCCTTAGCAGGCCGGCCGGTTTTTTCGCCCCCGGCGCGACTTCCGGTGCGCCGCCGACAGCAGCGGATGAGGCAAAGGTTGCCACGATTGTGACTCGTTCTATAGACTACATCGCTCTTTTAGATGCTTCAACCCCAAAATTCGGTTTTTGACGCAGTTAATTCAGAACTTTTGTCCAAATCCATCATGTGGCAGGCGCGAGAACCGGACGATGGCAGCGGCTCGCAATCCGGCACCGACGAGAACCGCGGCGCCCTCTGGTCACCTGAATGAAAGTCCGGCGAGGAGGGCCGCCGCGCTCACAGCTTGCGGCGGTAGGTGACAAAATTGCCAGTGGCGCGCGCGCCGAGCGCGGCCGCCGTGCGGCGCGAGGCCCAGTTGTCGTCGAGCACCAGGGTATAGCCGGCATAGCGCATGCCGCCACGCGCCATCGTGCTGAACGAGCGCGCGGCCATCGCCAGCGCCAGCCCCTTGCCGCGCGCATGCTCGAGCACGCCGATGTTGATGAGCGCGCCGCGCGTGCCGCCGCCGCGCTCGGGATGAAGCTTGACGCCCGGCCGAATCCGCGCGAGCGAGAGACTGAGATCGGGCACCGAAAACACCACGCCCGCGACTTCGCGATTCAGCACCGCCACCATCGAGAGGTCGCCCACCGGCGTTCCCTGCAACGGACCCATCATGGGTCGGACCTCGTCGCGCGTGATCGGGTTCCATCCCCAATGGCGGGCGAAGGCGGCATTGGTGACCTCGGTCCAGGCGTCGACGGCGGAGAAGAAGCCATACTCGCGCCAGCTCATCACCGAGGCGCCATGCGCGCGCGCAGCTTCGATCATTCGCTCGTAACGCACCAGCATCGCCGGTGTCAGCGCCGCCGTATAATCGATCTGGCCCTTCTCGGTTTCGAAGCCGGCGTTCTTGAAATAACGATGGTAATACTCGGGATTACCGCGCAGCAGGAACGACGGCAAGGCGCCGTAATTGTCGATTGCGTAGGGATAGTCGAGGAAGGCGGCGAAGCCGCTGCGTACCGACTCCATGTTAGCGCGGCTCAGCCACTCCATCGCTCGCCCGAGCATCGCGTCCGCCGCCTCGTCCTGTCCGGCGGCGGCCTCGAAATGAATTAGCTGTCCCAGCCGTTCCCCCCAATGAGCGATATAGCGGCGGTTGATGACGGCGCTGACACGCGCCACCAGCCTGCCGCCGCTCCACGCACAGAAGGGCTGCAGATGGAGATAGGGAGCGGTGAGCGTGCGCCCGGACAGCAGGTCAACCTCGTTGCGCACGTCGGGCGGCCACCACGCTTCGCGGTCGGCATAGACCTGGTACGGCAAGCGGGCGAATTCCTCGAACGCCTGGGCGCTGTTGATGGCTTCGATGCGGATTTCGACAGCGGCGCTCACTTTATAGTTCCCCGCAGACTAGCATTGCCCGGGCGTTTGCGACCAACCGCGCCAATCTTCCAGCGCCCGGGAACCTTCACTATACCCCAATCGGTTTAGCGGATGGCTGATCGGTGTCGACGACTCACCCATCGCCCGGCGCCATCGGCTTGGAGGACTGGACACCTCCCCCCCAAGGTCCCGGTCGCAGGTATGCGCCGCCTCGCGCGTGCTGCGGCCGGGCCCGTATTTCAGTCAGGCAGAGCTGCAGCGCCACGAGTTCGCCCCGCGATGCCGCTGCTCAGTGGGGCTGCGCGCCTCTCTCCGTTTGCGCCCGCGCCCTGGCCGCGATAGCCGATTGGCAGCGCCGGCGCGCCTCCTCCGCGACGCCCGCCAGGACCGCGAATTCGGGTATGTGGTCGTCCCATTCAATCAGCGTCGGTACTCGGCCATAGCGCGCGACCGCGTGCTCGTAAAGCGCCCAGACCTCGGGCCGGACGGGATGGTCGTGCGTATCGAGCAGGTAGTGGCCGTGGTCACTGTGGCCCGCGAGATGGAACTGGACGACGCGGTCCACCGGGATCGCGTCGACATAGCGGCGCGGATCGAAACCATGATTGAAGGCGTTTACGAAGACATTGTTGATATCGAGCAGGATCGCACAATTGGCCTCCTCCGCCACGGCGGCCACGAATTCCCACTCCTCCATGCGCGATGCGCGAAAGGTCATGTAGCTCGACACGTTTTCGATAAGAATCGTCCGTTGCAGCGCATCCTGCACCTGGCGGATACGGCGGGCCACGTGATGCACCGCCTCTTCGGTGTATGGGAGCGGCAACAGGTCGTGCAGATTGCGGCCGCCGACGCCGGTCCAGCAGAGATGGTCCGAAACCCACGCCGGCTCGATCCGCCGGATGAGTGCGCTTAGATCGTTCAGATAGCTGCGGTTCAGCGGATCGCTCGAGCCGATCGAAAGCCCGACACCATGCATTGCCACCGGGTAGCGCGCGCGCACGCCCTCGAGCACTGCGAGCGGCCGTCCGCCCTCGACCATGAAATTTTCCGAGATGATCTCGAACCAGTCGACCGCGGCAGCGCCGTCGCTCGAATCAGTCTCGAGCACGCGCGCGTAATGCGGTCTGCGCAGGCCCACGCCGAAACCCAGAGTTGCGAAATCCGCTCGTGTCATCGAGGTCCTGAAATGCCCGCGGAAATGGGCCGAACTGCCGGATGCGCGCGACCGCACCCGCGTTGCGCGATCCCGACCGGCAGCACGGCGTGGCGGCGCCGAAGCTGCGCCGCCTCAGGTACGCGGCTTTTCCGGTTTGCCGCCCTTATCCGTGCATGCCTTGGCCGAGACCGTCGTTATCCATCCTTTGCCTTTGCACGAATTCTGACCCATGCATCCGTTGTTGGCGCTCTTGCACGAGCTCTGCCCCTTGCAGCTGTTTCCGCCGATACACTTCACGTTGCTCGAGCTCGCGGAATTCGTCGAAGAGCTCTGGGCCAGCAGCGGCGCGCTCAGGAACATCGCGCCGACCGCCGCAGCCAAGAGCGCACCGCTGACCGTTCTGCGTTCCATCGTGATGATTCTCCTTGTCAGTTGATGCGCGTCGCTTACCCGGTTTTAAATCGGGCCGTCGCAGCCATCCGTCCTCGGCGCTCGCCACCCTTCCCGGGCTAACAGTTTAACGGCGCGCACAGTTTAGCGAAGAGTCGGGCTACCGGCCACGATTTTCGAGCCGCGAGCGCGTCCCGATTTGAACTTATGTGCCGCCGATGCGATCGATTTCGAGATTTTCGGGCTCGGTCCGTCGAGCGGCCCGACCGGGCGAAAGACAAGCGTAACTCCCGCGACTCGAAGAAATGGGGAACTTTCCTCTCCGGCGCGGGATTTATGCCGGTAGCGGTGTTATATGCTGGTGATCTTCGCATATGGGGGAAAAGGGAGGCAGCGAGAAGCGCGGGCTGTTCGAACGCGAGGCGCTACCTCACGTCGACGCGCTCTATTCAGCCGCTCTGCGATTGTCGCGTAATCCGGACGATGCGCGCGATCTGTTGCAGGAGACCGTGCTGCGCGCGTATCGCTTCTTTCATCAATACACCCCCGGCACCAACTGCCGCGCGTGGCTGCTGACCATCCTGTACAACAACTTCCGTAACGGCTACCGCGGCGCAGAGCGCGAACATATTTCGATGACGCCTGAGGACTTCGATCGCGAGGTCGAAGACTTCAGTGCGCGGGGAGATCAAACGCTGATCAATCCCGAGCTGCTGCTCTCGGACCAGGTGCTCGATCATGAAGTGGCCGCCGCGCTCAACAACCTGCCCGCGGACTTTCGCACCGTGCTGATGCTGGTTGATGTGCAGGAATTGAACTACCAGGAGGTTGCCCAGGTACTCGGAATACCGATTGGAACGGTCAAGTCGCGAGTATCGCGCGGCCGTCAGATGATGCGCACGACGCTCGGCACGTTCGCTCGTCGCCGCGGCCTCGTGCGTTAGACCAACCGTGCGCGACAGGCGGACCGTGCGTAATCCCGGCCAATAACAGGTTGGCGAGACGCAAGCGCGTGTTAGCATACGCAGGGAATAGCTGGTAGTGAACTGCGAAGAATATATTAATAAGTTCCTGTCGGCGCACGCCGACGGCGAGTTGACGCCCGAGGAGGAGCGAACCGTGGTTCGCCATCTGGGCAGCGGCGTGGACGACGGATGCGCCGCCTGCCGTGCGCGCCTGGCCGAAGAGCGGCTGCTGAAAGCATTGATTAAGCGCCAGGTCGCCGCCGTCCACGCGCCGCAGGATCTCCGCGTACAGATCGATCGGGCACTCGATCGAATCGATCGTGGCGCCATCTCCGGCCGAATCGGAATCGCCGCGGTCGCCGAATTGCGCCGCCCACGCACCTGGATACCGCTTGCGGCGGCGGCGATGCTACTGGTGGTGGTGGCGGCCGGCGGCGGGCTTTCGTGGATCCATGGCGGCGGAACGTCCGGGGGCGTCAGCGCCTTGTCGGCCGGCGACGCGTTGGACCAGGCGGTGTACAGCTACGAGACCTTCGAAACCGCGTTCCGGCCCAATGTGCCGTCGGGCTCGCTGGCGGACATCGCGATGGCCTATGGGTCGGCCGCGATGCCCGACCTGATGTGGAATTTCGAGTTTGCCGGATACGCCGTGGTGGGCGGCAGGATCGATCGGCTGCCCGACGGCAACCCGATAACCTACACCCTATACCACGGACGCAACGGCGATATCCTGTGCTCGCGCTACAAGGCCAGCGACTTCGCGATTCCCCCCGGCGCGATCGGCCAAATCAACGGCCACCTGCTCTACGAATACCAGGGTTACAGCATGTGCCTGACCGTCTCCGAGCACGATCATTTCATCTGCGTGCTCACGACCAGCGAGCCGATGGATGAACTGCGCCACGACATCTCGCTCGCCCGCGCTTTCAGCATTGTCCGCTGAACCGGCCGCACACGTCCCGCGCGATCGTCAAAGAGCGCGCATCATGAGTAGCGCGAAACCGCCGACAGCTCGCGTTCCAGCCTGCGTGTCAGCTGAACGATGCGCGCGGTCACCGCGGTCCGCGCGGGCTTTTCCGCGGTCGCGCCTTCCCCGTGCGGCGTTGGCGCCTCCCGGTATGCCGGCAATTCGTCCGGCGCGGGCACACCCGCTTCGGCCACCATCCTGCGCAGCGGCGCGCGGCTGACCGCGCCCGACTCCGTCGCCCCGCGCAGATTTTCAAGCCAAGCGCTGATGCGCGCGCGCACGACTTGCTCGATCTCGTCGCGCGCTCCGGCCTGCTCGTGCGCGTTCGCGCTGGCGGCAACGAACGCCAGCCGGCGAAGCGTGTCGAGCGCGCCCACCAGCTCGGCGCCGTCGATCTCGGCGCTCGATCCTTCAAGCATCGCGTCATTGGCCACCGTGAGCATTCGCTCGATACCCTCGATCACCCCCATCGCCGCCGCCGCGCGCCTTTGTGAAGCAGCAGGATCATTGCGAGCATCAATCAGTTCGACTATCGCAGCGAGCGGCGCCTGGAACTGCTCGGCCAGAGTGCGGCTTGGATGCTCACGCCACAGCATCGATACGCCCGCACGTATCATCATTCCGAGACTTATCCCCCAGATGCTCCAGATCGAGCCGAGCACGTCGGTACGCGGTCCTGGGCCGCCGTAGGCGATGACGAAGGCCGTCCCGCCAATCGCCAGGTAAGACAGAATTCCGCCGCCCTCGCCGACGTACGCCATCAGTACGGTGCCGGCAAAGATCGCCGCCATATATGCGGCGGGCGAAGTGAAGTTCGGCGCCACCGCGATCGTCCCGAGCGCCGCCAACGCCAGCGCGCCCGAGGCGCCAATCGCGCGCATCGTGAACTTTCCGACCGTCGCACCATGACTCGGCGGTCCGCCGAGCATCAGCAGCCAGATCGCCGCATGCAGCGCCGGATTGTTGTCCCACAGGCCGAGCAGGAACGCGGCGCTGAGCGCGATCGTGTGACGGGTGCTGAACCGCACGAGAATATTACGCACAATCCGAGGTGGCTGCGTCGCTCGCATCCCGAGCGACTCGCCATCAGGCGGAAATTCAAGCGCGTCGGATTCAAGCAACTCGAGCATCCGCGCGAGCGCCGCCGCAACCGGCGCAGCCGCGGATCCCTGCGGCTCGAGCCGCGCCAGACGGGTCGCGAACGCGTCGTGGTCGACCGGAACGTCATCGCCCTCGCTCATGCCTGCGGCTTCGGCGGCGCTACCCGACACGGTGCGCGCGGCTGCGGCGACGGGCGACAGCCGCTCCGCTGGCGCGAGCGCCGCCGGAGCGGCCGTCAACCGCGCCCGGTTCGCGGCGCGCTCGAGGCGGCGATCGATAGCCGCCCAAAGCGCCCGCGGTGCGCCCTGCGGCGCGGCGGGCGGCGATTGCCGCCCGCCGCGCCGCAGGGCGCGCACGGCGGCCTCCAGGCGCTCGGTCTGGACGCGCACCGCCTCGGCCAGGGTGACGTCGGCGAGCAGCGCCGCCTTTTTGGCGGCGCTGCTCGCCAACGCCAGCGCCCGCTCCAGCAGCGCGAGATGGCGCCCCAGGCTGGAGGGGAGCGGACGCGCGCTCGCGCGCATCTGCTCCCCTCCGGCGTCCGCCGCGGTATCGTCCGCTTCGGCCAGCGATTCGAACAGCGCTGCGAACTTTGCGCGCGAGCGCTCGAGCGACGCCGCGATCGAATTTGCCAGCACCGACTCGACCGGCTCCGGACGCATGATCGCGTTGCACACCAGCAGCACGCCCACGGCGACCGCGATACCCGCAAAACCTTCAGCCTCGAACCGTCCCAGCTCGTCCCCCGGCAGAAACATCGCCATGTAAAACGCCGTGACTACCGGAACTTGAATCCACACCCACAGCCGACCCAAAGTCGGTACCGCATAGATCCAATAGCTGGAGTACAAGCAGATGAGGACGAAGGCCGTGACATGGGCGACCGGCGCATTCACCAGCGCCCCAACCAGCGCCAGACCGAGCATCTGGAAGACCGCCGCGAAGCCGACCAGCTCGGCGCCGCGCGCCGCGCTGAACGCGGCTTCGGGCAGCGCAAAGTTGACCAGCAGCGTCAGCCCCAGCGGATTCGATATCTGCATCGCCGCCATCGCGCCCGCGCCGAGCGCGGTTATCAGGCCGACGCGCGCGGCGCGACGCCATCGTCCCGGCTCGGGGCGCAATTCGGACGCCAACGCTCGCCATTCAACCATTGGATCGACCGGCGATAAGGCTAGCCTCTCCGCGCGCTCGAGTCGCGCGCGCGTGGGTGTCGGTTTTTCGACCGCGGGATTGTGCGCGATGCTCGCGCTCGCCGCCGCGGCGGCCGGATGCGCCCTGTCGAGCGAGCGGCCGGAGCTGAATCCCTCGCGATTCGCGCCCCCGGCGCAGGAGCATGAATGGGCGCCGCGCGCCGGCGCGCCGGCCATCGATCTCGAAGGCACGGCGGTCGCGCAAGCGGAGCGCGGCGCGCCCGCGCCCGCAACCAAATACTCGCTTGCCGCGCTCATCGCGCTGGCGCTCAGCCGCAATCCCGAGACCCGCGCCGCGTGGCAGGCGGCGCGCGCCGGGGCCGCCGAATGGGCGGTCAGCCGCGCGCCCTTTTATCCGACCGTCCGCCTCGAGAGCGAAAACGGTTACGAACGAATCGTCGACCAGGTGCCGAAGCATTGGGGCACGCTCAAGAACTGGCGCAGCAGCGACCAGCTCGCCCTCGATTACGATCTGATCGATTTCGGACGGCGCGACGCCGCGTCGCGCTCGGCACAGGCAGAGATGCTCGCGGCGAACCTGCGCTTCAACCGCGCGATCCAGACCCTCGTCTTCGCGGTCGAAAAGAATTATTACCTGCTCGACGCGCGGCGCGCGGACGTGCTCGCCGCGCAGGCGATCGTGCAGCTCGCGGTCACCGACCGCAAGGCGGTCGAGAAGCGCCATGCGGGCGGGCTGGCGACCAGGCCCGATGTGCTGCTGGCGCGCCAGCGCGAGGCACGCGCGCGATATGACCTGGAAAACGCCGAGCTCGGCGTGCGCGACGCCGAGGCCGACCTGGCGCCGGCGCTGGGCGTGCGCGTCGATGCGCTGCCCGCGATCGAAAGTTCCGCCGCCCAGCCGATTCCCGCCGGTCTGAGCGGCGCCGTCGATCGGCTGATCGATGTCGCGTTGCAGGAGCGGCCCGACCTCGCAGCCGCGATCGCGACCGTGCGCGAGCGCGAGGCGGCGGTCGACCTGGCGCGCGCGTCGCTCTATCCGACGGTGGAGTTCTCGAGCTATTACGGCAGTCACGCCTTCAACTACACGCTTTCCAATCCGCCCACCCCGCAGTTCACCGCGCTTGCCCCCGAATACGCGGCCGGCCTCGCCGTGCACTGGGATGCGTTCGCAGGCTTCGAGCACGTGAACACGATCGTGCGCGCCGAGGCCGAGCGCGACGCCGCCCGCGCCGACTTTTACCGCGGCCGGCTCGACGTTGCGAGCGAAGTATGGCGCGCCTATTACGCCTTCACCACCGCGCTCAGAAAATACCAGTACGCGCAGGCGCTGCTGCGCGCCTCGCAATCCGCCTACGATTCGAACTTCGGGTCCTACAGGAACGGGCTGGCGACAATCGTCGATCTGCTCTCGGCCGAACGCGACCTGGCGGATGCCAAATACACGCTGGTCGGCAGCCGCGCCGAGGTTCTGATTGCCGCGGCCTCGGTGGCCTACGCCACCGGCGCGATCCCGCAGCAGGCGCGACCGTAAGTTGGCGCAAGCGGCCGAGCCTGCGGGCGCGAAGCCGTTCAATGCGTCTGCGAGTGGAGCGGGAAACCCCGGCCGGCGGCGGACGCCGGCGCGCCGTCAATCGTGACCACCGCCGTCGCGCCCATGCGGAAAGGGAAGGCGGGATCGGCGCCCTCGAGCGTTATCCGCACCGGGAAGCGCTGCGCCAGCCGAACCCAGTTGAGCGTGGGCGCGACGTTGGCCAACCCCGACATGGTCGCACCGTTGCTTTGGTACAGCGCCCAGCCGACGCCTTCGACCACGCCGCGAAAGCGATGATTGGGATAACCCAGCAGGTAGACCCGCGCGGTCATCCCCGGCGCGATATGCGAGAGAAACGTCTCGCGGAAATTGGCGATCACGTACCATTTGCGATTATCGACCAGGCTCAGTACTGCGTGGCCCGCGTTCGCATACTGGCCGATGGTCGTGTTGAGGTTGGTGACATAGCCGTCAAATTGTGCGCGCACCTCGCAGTAACCGACGTTGAGCTTCGCCTTGTAGACGCGCGCCTCGGCTTCGGCGCGGCGCGCGTTGATATCGCCAAGCTGGCCGAGCTGCTTTTGGGCCTGGCCGACTTCGTTGCGCGCCTGATCCACGGCGGCGCGCGCCGCCGCGAGCCGGCTGCGGACGTCCGCGACCTTGTTCGCGGTGACGTACTCCTCCTTCTCCAGCGGCACCAGCCGCGCCAGATACTGGCGCTGATAATCGGCCTCGGCCTGGGCCGCGCGCGCGCGCGCGCGCGCGGCGCCGATGGCGCGGTCGAGCGCTTCGATCTGCAGGTTGGTCAGCGCGAGCCGGGCCTGGGCGAGGTCGAGTTCCGCCTGGTAGGGCCGCGGATCGATCGCAAACAACAGATCGCCCGCGCGGACGTGCTGATCGTCGCGCAAAGGAAGCGCGATAATGGTGCCGCTCACCTGCGGCGCGACGTCGACGATATTGGCGCGCACGTACGCGTCGTCGGTGCGCGGATGGAGATAGTACAGCCGCACGACCTGCGCGCCGAGAACCGCGTCCGCCAGCAGGACCGCGGCGAACAGGAGGCGGGCGACAATTCGCCGCATCGCAATGCCCGCCCGCGCGCCGTTCGCTTCGCTCATTGCGGTCCCGGTCACGCGCGGCTGAAAAAGATAAGCCAGCCGGCGAGCGCAAACATCGCGATCAGCGCGGCGTAAAACAGTGGTAGCGGATGCAATTCGCGCTCGAGCCCGGCCGCGACCAGCAGCGGATGGCACATGGAAGCGAGCAGCGCGCCGACGCCCGCGCACAAGAGCCATCCCGGAAAGTCGGCGCCGGCGATGCTGACCACGGGATCGCATCCCACAGCACCCAGCAGCAGCGCCGCGCATCCCGCCAGATAGATCAGCCCCCGCGCGCCCATAATCCAGCGCAACGCATAGGTAAAAACGCGAGCGCTGGCAAGCGCGCAGTAACCCGCGCACCGGCGCCGCGGGCGAATGCGGGGATTATCTGGCTAGCGCCGAGGGCGCGCCGTCAGCCGCGTCGAACAGGCGCAACTGATGGGGCCCGCGATTGACGGGAATTTCGACCGGGTAGCGGCCAGTGAAGCACGCGTCGCAGTAACCCTCGCGCGGACCGTCGAGGAACGAATACAGGCCGTCCCAACTCAGATAGTCGAGCGAATCGGCGGTGATGTAGCCGCGGATTTCCTCGATCGAATGGCTCGAGGCGAGCAGCTCCTCGCGCGTCGGCGTGTCGATGCCGTAAAAGCACGAGTTGGTGGTCGGCGGCGCCGCGATCCGCATGTGCACCTCGCGCGCGCCCGCCTGCCGCAGCATCGGGATAACCTTGCGCAGCGTCGTCCCGCGCACGAGCGAATCCTCGACCAGCACGACGCGTTTGCCGCACAGCAGCTCCGAGACCGGATTGAACTTGATCTTCACGCCGAAGTGCCGGATCGACTGGCGCGGCTCAATGAACGTGCGCCCGACGTAATGGCTGCGCACCAGCCCCATCTCGAACGGCAGGCCCGACTCCTCGGCATAGCCGAGCGCGGCGGCATTGCCCGAATCGGGCACGGGCACGACGATATCAGCGACGGCGGGGCATTGACGGGCGAGCGCGCGCCCCTGCAGCTTGCGCACCTGGTAGACGTTGCGTCCGTAAAGCAGGCTGTCCGGCCGCGAGAAGTAAACATACTCGAAGATGCATCTTCGGGGCGCGGCGGGCGGGAACGGACGCAGCGAGCGCGCGCCCTCGTCGCTGATCACGACCATCTCGCCCGGCTCGATCTCGCGCAGATAGTCCGCGCGCACCAGGTCGAGTGCGCAGGTTTCCGAAGCCACGATCGGCGCGCCGTTGAGCGAGCCCAGCACCAGAGGGCGGAAGCCGAGCGGATCGCGCACCGCGATCATCTCGCGCTGCGCGAGCACGACCAGCGAGTACGCGCCGCGCACCTGTGCCAGCGCCTCGGCCACGCGCTCGGCCAGCGTCGGCGCACGCGAGCCGGCGATCAGGTGGATAATCAGTTCGCTGTCCGACGACGACTGGAAGAGCGAACCGTTGGCCTCGAGCCGTTCGCGCAATTCGCCGAAATTGACCAGGTTGCCGTTGTGCGCGAGTGCGAGTCCGCCGCCGGCGTATTCCACCACCAGCGGCTGGCAGTTTTTGAGTGTGGTCGAACCGGTGGTCGAATAGCGGTTGTGACCGATCGCCGCGGTGCCCTCGAGACGGTTGATGACCTCGCTGCTGAAAATGTCCGCGACCAGACCCATCCCGCGATGCGAGATCAGCGCCTTGCCATTGGACGAAACGATGCCGGCCGACTCCTGGCCGCGATGCTGCAGGGCATAGAGTCCGAGATAGGCGAGATTGGCGGCCTCGGGATGGCCGAACACGCCGAAGACGCCGCACTCTTCGTTGAACGCGTCGAGCTTGCGCTCCGCGGCGTCCACCTCGACGAACAGGTCTTGGTCGGGCGCGTGCGGTCGGATCGGGTCGGGACCCCGCACAGGGACTTTATCCATGGGGGGCGAGCCTCCGTGAAATCGCCTGTTCGTGGATTTGCCTCAACTCGCGCACGTCCTCGTCAATGGTATTTGCGCTCCCGGTGTTTGCGATCCGCAGGCGCGGGGCGTCGATCACCCGACCGATCGGGATGAATTCGATTCCGCCAAACAGCCCGCGCAGCTCTTCCATCCGGTCCGGATCCGCCGATATCACCACCGTCGACGCGCCTTCGCCGAAAAACACTTCGGCCTCATCCCCGTCCGGCATCCGCTCGATCTCGACTCCGAGCGCTCCGTCAGGGCTGAAGCAGCATTCAGCCAGTGTAACCGCGAGTCCGCCTTCCCCTGCGTCGTGAGCCGATTTTATCAACCCGCGATCGGCCGCGGCAACCAGCCCGTCAATCAGCGCGCGTTCGCGTCTCAGATCGAGCGCAGCCAGCTCTCCGCCCTCGATTCCGAACATCGCCGCGCATTCGCTGCCCGCAAGCCTCGCCGGCGCGGTGCGCAGCGCGACGACCGCGTCGCCGGCGCGCTTAAAATGATGGCTGACGCGGCGGCTCAAATCTTCCAGGACTCCGAGCATCGCGATCGCCGGGGTCGGCGGAATCGCGCGGCCTTCCGTCTCGTTATAGAAGCTGACGTTCCCGCTTACGACCGGTGTTTCGAGCGCGAGCGCGGCGTCGCGGATACCCTCGACTCCGCGGACGAACTGCCACATGATCTCGGGGCGCTCGGGATTGCCGTAGTTGAGGCAGTTGGTGAGCCCGACCGGCCGCGCGCCGACGCATGCCACGTTGCGCGCGGCCTCGACCACCGTCGCCGCCGCGCCGACGTAGGGATCGATCGCGCACGCGCGCGGATTGGAATCGACCTTGAGCGCGAGCGCCCGCCTGCTGTCCTTGATTCTGAGCACGGCGGCGTCGCCGCCCGGCCCCGCAACCGTGTTGCCGAGCACGATCGAGTCGTACTGCCGGTAAACCCAGCGCTTGGAACCCACATTGGGACTGTCGAGCAAGCGCCGCAGCGCCTGGGCCGGCGACACCGTCAGTTGCGACGCACCGCGTGACTCGCAGCGCTTGGGCGGGCGCGCGGGCCGATCATAGATGGGCGCGTGGTCGGCCAGCGCCTCGACCGGGATATCGGCGACCAGTTGACCGCGCCATCGCACGCGCCAGCGCCGGTCGTCGGTTACGCGGCCGATGACCATCGCGTGCAGGTCCCAACGCGCAAAGATAGCCGCCAGATCGGCCTCGCGCCCGCGCTCGGCCACCAGCAGCATCCGCTCCTGCGACTCGGAGAGCAGAATTTCGTACGGCGTGAGGCCGGTTTCGCGCAGCGGCACGCGATCGAGATCCAGCTCGATACCCAGTTGCCCGCGCGCCGCCATCTCGCTCGACGACGAGGTCAGTCCGGCGGCGCCCATGTCCTGGATAGCGACGATCGCGCCGCTGCGCATCGCTTCGAGGCAGGCCTCGATCAGCAGTTTTTCGGTAAACGGATCGCCGACCTGCACCGTGGGGCGCTTGGTCTCGCTCGCGGCGTCGAACTCCGCCGAGGCGAGCAGGCTTGCGCCGTGGATGCCGTCGCGTCCGGTCGCCGATCCGACGTATATTACCGGATTGCCGACGCCGCGCGCGCGCGCGCTCTGGAGTTCGTCCCGCCGCGCCAGTCCGAGGCAGAACGCGTTGACCAGGATGTTGCCGTTGTAAGCGGCGTCGAACATCGTTTCGCCCGCGACCGTGGGCACGCCGACGCAGTTGCCGTAGCCACCGATTCCGGCGACCACCCCGCCGAGGAGGTAGCGCGTGCGCGGATGATCGAAAGCTCCGAACTTGAGCGAATCCATGCTCGCGATCGGCCGCGCGCCCATGGTGAAGATGTCGCGCAGGATACCGCCGACGCCGGTCGCCGCGCCCTGGTAGGGTTCGACGAAAGACGGATGGTTGTGGCTCTCGATTTTGAACACGGCGACCCATCCGTCGCCGACCTCGAGCGCGCCCGCGTTCTCGCCCGGCCCGCCGACCACGCGCGGACCCGCGTTGGGCATCATCCGCAGATGGCGGCGCGAGGATTTGTATGAGCAGTGCTCGGACCACATGACCGAGAACACCCCCAGCTCGGTGAAGGTGGGCGTGCGCGCGAGCGCGCGTTCGATCGCGCGGTATTCATCTTCAGTGAGCCCGTGCGCGCGCGCCTGCTCGAGACCGACCGCCGGCTCATCCGGCAGCGCGATTGGCATCTCGGCGTTGCGATGGACGGTCATGCCATAAAACGGTCATGCCGCCGTGCTTGAAGCAGCAGCCGTTGATGCGCCCGGACGTCTGCCCTCGATGCTCATCGCAATTGAACGGAAAATCTTGAGACCGTCCTCGCCGCCGAGCGCGGCCTCGACCGCATGCTCGGGATGGGGCATCAGGCCGAACACGTTGAACGTCTCGTTGGCGACGCCGGCGATTGCGCGCATCGAGCCGTTGGGATTCGCCGCGTCGCATTCGCGGCCGGAGCTGTCGGTGTAGCGCAGCAGGACCTGACCGCGCTCTTCCATCGCGCGCAGCTCCTGTTCGGGTGCGACGTACAGCCCCTCGCCGTGCTTGATCGGCAGGCGCAGCACCTCGCCCTGGCGCGCGGCGCAGGTGAAGGGCGTGGCCGCGTTCTCGACGCGGACGTGGACGCGCTCGCAGACGAACGCGAGCGAACGATTGCGCATCAGCGCGCCGGGCAGCAGATGGGCTTCGCACAGGATCTGGAAGCCATTGCAGATGCCCAGCACCAGGCCGCCCGCGTCGGCGAAACGCACGACGCTTTTCATGATCGGCGCAAAGCGCGCGATCGCGCCGCAGCGGAGATAATCGCCGTAGCTGAATCCGCCCGGCAGCACCACGCATTGCACGTCGCCCAGGTCTTCGTCCTTATGCCACAGCGCGCGCGCCTCCTGCCCCATCACGCGACCGAGCGCCCAGAGCGCATCGGTATCGTCGAGCGAGCCGGGAAAGCGGACGACGCCCCATCTCATCGCGACTGGTTCTCCGGCGACTCGTCCCGCGCGGCCGCGATCTCAAACGTGTAATCCTCGATATTCGGATTGGTGAGGAGCTGATCGCACATCCGGCGCACCGTGGCGCGCGCCTGCTCCGCATCCGAAATGTCGAGTTCCAAAACGATGTAGCGCCCGATATTTACCTGACCCACGCCATCGAAGCCGAGGCTCTTGAGCGATTGCGCGACCGCGCGGCCCTGCGGATCGAGGATGCCCTTGCGTGGCGAGACGAACACCTTTACCAGCAACTCAGCGCCTCCGTTTGCGCGGCCGCGGCATGCGGCACGCTCAATTCGACACCCGGCGCAGCATCTCCTGGTACGCGCCCTCGACGTCGCCCAGGTCGCGCCGGAAGCGGTCCTTGTCGAGCTTTTTGAGCGTGGCCTTGTCCCAGAAGCGGCAGGTATCGGGACAGATTTCGTCGCCCAGCAGGACCTTGCCGTGATGACGTCCGAATTCGAGCTTGAAATCCACCAGGATCACGCCGCGCTCATCGAGGAACCGGCTCAGGATGTCGTTAACCTTGAGCGCCATCGCATGGATTGCGTCGAGCTCGCCCTGCGTGGCCCATCCGAACAGGATCGCATGCTCGGGATAGATCAGCGGATCGTCCAGCGGATCGGACTTGTAATAATATTCGACTATCGGATACTTGAGCCTCTCGCCTTCCTCCCGGCCCAGCCGCTTGGCCATCGAGCCCGCGACGAGGTTGCGCACCACGGTTTCCGCGGGGATGATTTCGAGGCGCCGGCATAGCATCTCGCGCTCGCCCAGACGTCGGACGAAATGTGTCCGCACGCCGTTGCGCTCGAGCAGGGTGAAGAACAGCTCTGACATCAGGTTGTTCATCACGCCCTTGTCCTCGATAGTGCCGCGCTTCTTGGCGTTGAACGCGGTCGCATCGTCTTTGAAGTAGGCAATTACGAGATCGGGATCCGTAGTCGAATAAAGCTTCTTCGCCTTGCCCTCGTAAAACATTTCGAGTTTCTGCGGAACGTCTTGCACTGGCATTCCTCCGTCCTAGCGGGAATTCATCGCAGCACACTTCCGATGCGCCGGCGAGTGGATTCTAATCCGACCGGCACATGCGCTAATTCAAGCCAAGCCGCATGCGCACGACAAACCCGCGCGACCCGTTTGTTCACAAACCGCGGCGCTTATACACAGCCGAGCCATAATGATTTCGCGCCGGTCCAAGCTTGTCAGGTCTGGGTTTTGCCCTGGGTTTTGCCGCGCGGCGTGAAGCGCTCGACCAGCTCGGCGGCAAGTCCAACGTAACCACGGGGCGTGAGCTTCTCAAGCCGGCTGCGGGCGCGCTCGGGCAGGTCGAGCCCGGCAATAAAGCCCCGCATCGCCGTTCTGCCTATCGCACGGCCGCGGGTCAGCTCCTTGAGGCGCTCGTACGGGTCCTCCAGGCCATGGCGGCGCATCACGGTCTGGACGGCCTCGGCCAGCACCTCCCAGGCGCCCTCCGCTTCGAGGTCGGCTGCGATTCGCTCGGAATTAAGCTCGATACGGGTCAGGCCGCGCGCCAGAGCGTCCAGCGCGACCGTCAGATGACCGAACGCGGTGCCCAGCGCGCGCAGCGCCGTGCTGTCGCTCAAGTCGCGCTGCCATCGCGAGACCGGCAGCTTGGTCGCGAGATGCTGAAACAGCGCGGTCGCGAGCCCGAGGTTGCCCTCGCAGTTCTCGAAATCGATCGGGTTGACCTTGTGCGGCATCACCGACGATCCGACCTCGCCCTTGACCGTGCGCTGGCTGAAATAGCCGAGCGCGACGTAGCCCCACATGTCGCGCGCAAAGCCGAGCAGAATCGTGTCGATACGCACCATCAAATCGAGCAACTCGGCGATAAAATCGTGGCTTTCGATCTGCGTCGTAAGCGGGTTCCACACGAGGCCCAACGATTCGACGAAGCGGCGCGAAATTTCGATCCAGTCCACGTCGGGCGCGGCGGCCGCGTGGGCGTTGAAATTGCCGACGGCGCCGTTGAACTTGCCCAGGTACTCGTGCCGCGCAAGCGCGCGCTGCTGGCGCTCGAGGCGCGCGGCAAAAACCGCCAGCTCCTTGCCCATCGTGGTTGGCGTCGCCGCCTGGCCGTGCGTGCGGGCGAGCATTGCGACGCCGCGCCACTGACGGGCCATCGCGCCGAGCGTGGCGATGATTCCGTCGAGAGCCGGTTCCAGCCGATCCGCGCAGAATTCCTTGAGGATCAGCGCGTAGGCGAGATTGTTGATGTCCTCGGAAGTGCAGGCGAAATGAATCATTCCCGGCGGGATGCTGATCTTTGCGGCCGCGACCTTCTCACCGAGATAATATTCGATCGCCTTTACATCATGATTCGTCGTCCGCTCGAAGTCCTTCACCCGGCGTGCGTCGGCGAGCATGAAATCCGCGTAAATCGCGCGCAAACGCGCCGGCGCCGCACGCTCGAGCCTGAACTCGGGAATCGCGCCGCTTTCCGCCAGCGCTATCAGCCATTCGATTTCCACCCGGACGCGGTAGCGGATGAGCGCGAACTCGCTGAAGTAGCCGCTGAGCGCGCGCGTCCGTGCCTGGTAGCGGCCGTCGAGGGGCGTAACGGCGAGCAGCGCGACGTCGGCGCCATCCGGCACTGAACGCATGGCCGGGGCCGGCGTTTGCGTCGCTGCGGGTTTGGAGCGGTTCGGCTGGGAACGAGTGCGTGCAGGCATGATGGCGGTCGCTAGCGTCCAGTATGCCCGAAGCCGCCGCTGCCACGCGAACTCGGCGCAAGTTCCGCAACCTCGACGATCTCGGCGCGCGCGACGGGCGCGATGACGAGCTGGGCCAGACGATCGCCGGGTCGGATAGTGATCGGTGCGGCGCCCAGATTCACAACCAATACTTTAATTTCACCGCGATAGTCGGCGTCGATCGTGCCCGGTGAATTGATCAGCGCGAGCCCTTCGTCCAGCGCGCGTCCGCTGCGCGGGCGCACCTGTCCTTCGAAGCCCTCCGGGATTTCAAGCGCGATACCGGTCGAGACCGCCGCACGCGCCATCGGAGCAATCTCAAGCGATGCTTCAATATCGGCCGCGAGGTCGATCCCGGCCGAATGTGGCGTCTGGTAATGCGGGAGCGGCGTCGCGGACGATCTCAGCCGCCGCACCTTGACGATGGGAGTCATCGCCTCAGACCTATCCGCCGCCGCCGCGCCGCGCAAACCGGCGCTGCGCAGGCATCCACAGGCTCCTAGAAGGCCCAATGGCCGCGGACGAACTCGGCCACGAACAGGCCCAGCCAGAGCAGCGACCAGCTTGTGACGATGACGTCCCAGATGCGCCGGCGCGCCAGGCGCGCGATCAGAATGAACAGCGGAAACAGCATCAGCGTGTATCGCGGCGCGCTGATGTCCCATGATTGCGTGACAAAAAATATCCAGTTGAGCCCCATCCACGCCGCGTACGACGGGCGCAGGCTGAAAATCGCAACCACGGTACCCGCCAGCCCGATCGCCAGGTAGAGCAGCACCTGGGTGCCGATCATCGCGGCGCGGGTCGCGTCGGGGTCCTGCCCGATCTGGTAATTGACCCGGATGCTGCTCCATGGCGGCACCAGCGAATGCGACCAATGCTCGCGCTGCACGCCCAGGAAGGCGAACGCGTCGCCGGTCGTCCGGTAGTTGACCGCCAGGTACGCGGCCAAACCACACAGCACCAGCGCGGTCCACGACCAGCGCCAGTTAAACCGCCGCGTCTTCCACCACGTCCAGAGCGCGTCCGCGCCCAGCGCCGGCAGCAGCAGGATTCCGTTGGGCCGCGTGAGCGCGGCGAGCGCGCCGATCGCGCCCGCCGCCAGCCATCGCTCGCGGCGCGCGGCGATGAAGGATGCCAGCACCAGCGCCAGAAACAGACTCTCGCTGTAATCGGTGTGCAGAAAATAGGAGGTCGGAAAGATGAACAGCAACCACGCCGCGCGCCATGCCAGGCGGCGCGAAGCGTCGAGCGCGACCAGCCGCGCCATCATCACGCCCGCCGCCACAGACGCGACGGTCGAAATCAAAAACGCGCTCAGCACCGGATCGCGCACCGCGACGGCGACCAACCGGATCGTCCACGGATACAACGGAAAGAACGCCAGGGCCAGCCGTTGATCGCCCGTTGGCGCATACCCGTGCTCGGCAATCAGCAGGTACTGCGGCCCGTCCCATCGATTCCAGATCGTGAGCAGGCCGGCGAATCCGGCGACGCGCTCGCCGCTGGCGATCTGAAACGCCATCGCGCCGAAAATCAGCACCACCGCCTTGAGCGCAAGGACCATCGCCGCGACCGACCAGTCCTGCACGGTCATGCCGAGGATCGAGCGATGGCGACGATCGTTGGATACGGACATCGGCTGCGGCAATCCGCCGTGCCGATGAAGCTAGAGAGTTTGGCCACCGCCCGGCAAGAGCATCGGCCGGCGCCGAATCGGCAGCGCGGCCGCGCGTGCGGGCGCGGATCGGGAGGATCTTCGATGGTGCGGGACGCGGCCGCTCGACGCGAGCGGCTACTTCAGCTCGGAAAAGACGTCGGCGCCGAAATTGCGGCCCTTGAGATCGCCGAGCAGCACGAGCGCCATCCTGCCCGACAGAAACGAACTGGCCGCCAGCTCGACCACCTGGTCATGCGTGACCTTGTCGATTTCGCGCGCCAGCTCCTCGAGCGGAATTTCGCGGCCGAAGTAAATCTCGTTGCGCGCCAGCCGGTTCATGCGGCTCTCGGTCGATTCCATCCCGAGCAGCATGTTGCCCTTGATCTGGCTCTTGGCACGATTGAGTTCTTCGCTGGTCAGGCCGGAGCGGGCGATCTTGCCGATCTCGCCCAGCGTGACCTCGAGCACTTCCTCGACCCACTCCGGGTTGGTGCCGGCGTAGATTCCGATGTAGCCGCAGTCGAGGAACGCTGACATGAACGAGTAGATGCTGTAGACGCGCCCGCGCCGCTCGCGCACTTCCTGGAACAGGCGCGAGGACATCCCGCCGCCGAGCGCCGTGTTGAGCACGTAGCTCGCGTAGCGCAACGGCGAGGCCTGGCTGATGCCCGGACTGCCGATACAGATGTGCGCCTGCTCGAGTTCCTTCTGCTGGTTGATTACGACGCTGCGATCGACCGGCGGCGCGATCGCCTCGCCGCGGCCGTCGCCCGAGATCGCGCCGAACAGGCGCGTGCAGTCGTCCACCAGCCGCGCGTGGTCGACCATGCCGGCGGCCGCGATGAATACGCGGCCGGCACGATAGCGTTCGGCCATGAACGAGACCAACAGCTCGCGGCTGATTGCGTTGACCGTCTCGACCGAGCCGAAGATCGGCAGCGAGAGCGGATGGCCCTCCCAGAATTTCAGGTTGAAGACATCGTGGATAAAGTCGTCGGGCGTGTCCTCGGCCTGCGAGATTTCCTGCAGCACCACCTGGCGCTCGCGATCGATCTCGGCCGCGTCGAACACCGAGTCCAGAAAGATGTCGGCGAGCAGCTCGGTGGTCATCGCCAGGTCGGCGCCGAGCACCTTGGCGTAATAGCAGGTGTATTCCTTGCCGGTGAAGGCGTTGAGCACGCCGCCGACGGCGTCGATTTCTTCGGCGATCTGCGCCGCGCTGCGCTTGCGCGTGCCCTTGAACAGCAGATGCTCGATGAAGTGCGAGACTCCGTTCTGCTCGGGCGTTTCGTAGCGCGAGCCGTTTTCCACCCAGATGCCGATGGTGGAGGAGACCACCGAGGGCATCGGCTCGCTGATTACGCGGAGCCCGTTGGGCAGTACGTCTTTGAGGATCACGCGCGTCAGTTCGCCTTCTTCTCCAGCTCCTCCTGCGCCTCGCGCAGCGAGAGCCGGATCTTGCCGTCGCGGCCGACCTCGAGCACTTTAACGTTGATCTCGTCGCCCTCGTGAATCACGTCCTCGACCTTGCGCACGCGCTCGTTGGAGAGCTGCGAGATGTGCAGCAGGCCGTCGGTGCCGGGCAGAATTTCGACGAACGCGCCGAATTCCACGATCTTGCGCACGCGGCCCTTGTAGATGCGGCCGACCTCGGGCTCGGCCGCGATCGCCTGGATCGACGCTATCGCCTTTTCGATCGCGAGGCCATCGGAAGACGCGATCACCACCGTGCCGTCGTCCTCGATATCGATCTTGCAGCCGGTCTCCTCGACCAGCGCGCGGATCACCTTGCCGCCCGGGCCGATGATCTCGCGAATCTTGTCCGGCTTGACGTGGATCGTGACGATACGCGGCGCGTACATCGAAACCTCGGTGCGCGGGGTCTCGAGCGCCTTCTGCATCACGCTCAACACGAACAGCCGCGCGTCGCGCGCCTGATGCAGCGCCTGGCGCATCACTTCGCGCGTCACGCCGCCGACTTTGTTGTCCATCTGGATCGCGGTCACGCCGGTCGAGGTCCCGGCCACCTTGAAATCCATGTCGCCGAGATGGTCCTCGTCGCCGAGGATGTCGGTCAGGACGCGGACCTGCTCGCCCTCCTTGACCAGACCCATCGCAATCCCCGCGACCGCCGCGCTGATCGGCACGCCCGCGTCCATCAGGGCGAGACTCCCGCCGCACACCGTGGCCATCGAGGAGCTGCCGTTGGACTCGAGCACCTCGGAGACCACGCGGATGGTGTAGGGAAAGTCCTCTTCCGGCGGCAGCACCGGCAGCAGCGCGCGCTCGGCGAGCGCGCCGTGGCCGATCTCGCGCCGGCCCGGGCCGCGCAGGAATTTGACCTCGCCGGTGCTGAAGGGCGGAAAATTGTAATGCAGCATGAACTTCTTGTAGCGCTCGCCCATCAGCGCATCGATCTTCTGCTCGTCCTGCGAAGTGCCAAGGGTAACCGTCGCCAGCGCCTGAGTTTCGCCGCGCGTGAACAGAGCCGAACCGTGCGTACGCGGCAGCATCTGCACCTGCGCGCTGATCGGACGGATATCGGTCGATTTGCGATCATCGATGCGCTTGTCCTGCTCGACGATCGCGCGGCGCACGCGCTCGCGGATGACCTTCTCGCAGGCCTCGGCGAGTTCCTTCTCGCGCTCCGGGAAACGTTCGGCCAACTCCGCGACGGTGCGGTCGGAAAGGCCGTACACGGCGGTGTTGCGCTCCTTCTTGCCCGCGATGGCCAGCGCGGACTCGAGCTCCTGCGCCATCCGCTGGCGCACCGCCTCGAGCAGCGCGGGATCGATCGCCTTGGGCGTGAATTCGCGCTTGGGTTTGCCCGCCAGGCGCCTGAGTTCGCCCTGCAGCTCGAAGATCGGATTGAGCATCTCGTGCGCCGTGAACAGCGCCTCGAGCACCGCCTCTTCGTCCACGATCTGCGCGCCGCCCTCGAGCATCACGATCGAGTCCGGCTTGGCCGCGACCACCATCGAGATATCGCTCTGCTCGAGTTGCTCGGCGGTGGGATTGGCGATGAGCTTACCGTCCACGCGCCCGATACGCAGCGCCGCCACCGGTCCGGCGTGCGGAATATCCGAGACCTCGAGCGCGGCCGACGCGGCGATGAGCGAGAGCATGTCGGGATCGTTGTCGCGGTCGGCCGAAAGCACGGTCACCACGACCTGGGTTTCCTTGTCGTAGCCCTTGGGAAAGAGCGGGCGCATCGCGCGGTCGATGAGCCGCGAGGTCAGGATTTCCTTCTCCGACGGGCGCCCTTCGCGCTTGAAAAAGCCGCCGGGGATTTTGCCGGCGGCGAAGGTCCGCTCCTGGTAATCCACCGTGAGCGGCAGGAAGTCGATATTGGGACGGGCTTCGTATGCGGACACGACCGTCGCCAGCACCACCGTCTCGCCGTACTGGGCGAGCACCGCGCCGTGGGCCTGCTTGGCCAGCCTGCCGGTCTCCAGCGAAAGCTTGCGGCCGGAGAATTCAACCTCGAGTTTTCGATACATCTGAGTTACACCTGAGGGAGGATGGAGGGCCGCTTTGCTCGCGCCACGACGGCGCTTTGGCCAATCCCATCCCGCAGCGGCCATGTGCCGCAACGGGCGCGCGCCGCTTGAGTGTGCGGCGCGATTTTGAAGCTTGTTCGGCCTATCTCCGGATACCGAGACGTTCGATCAGCGCCTTGTAGCGCGCGGCATCCTGTACGTGCAGATAGTCCAGGAGCCGGCGGCGCTTGCCGACCAGGCGCAGAAGTCCGCGGCGCGAATGATGGTCCTTCGCGTGGGTCTTCAGATGCTCGGTCAGTTGCTCGATACGCGCACTGAACAGAGCCACCTGCACTTCGGGCGACCCGCTATCGGTGGCAGTGCGAGCGTGCGCCTGGACGATTTCCCGCTTGCGAACGGCTGCGAGAGGCATCAGGAGTCTCTTATTTCCCTTTCCCTTTTTTAATCAAACAGGCAGGTTATCAGAGCCAGTGCGGCCAGTAAAGCCATAACGGACCGAACAGCGTCTGGCTTTCGCTCATACACATACATCAAGAGATTCGCGCAACATAGCCGATTCGCGCGCCTTTCGATCTCGCGCTCAGACGATGGCGCCGACCCGAGCGAGCCAAGTCAGCGAGCCGAGAGCCGAAAAAACCCGAATGGATAGTCGCTCGGGCGACTCAAAATCCCGCACGGCGCCCTGGGTTCGGGGCGCCGATCGCTTCGGACCAGCAGGCATCCATCAGGCATCCATCCTATTCTCACAGGCATCCGATTCGCAGCCGGAGGGCACGTCGGCACAGGCCGCAACCGCGACTCAGGGCGGAGCAGCCGCAATACCTGATGGACTGAACAAGTAGGTCGCGGTCAGGCCAGCCTCAAAACGGCTTCCAGCCAAGCGCAGGAAAAATCGGCCGAACGACGGACCGTCCCGCGGAAATAATCGCCGCAACCGATCCGTTACATGTAGTGCGGCATGATCTTTTCGCCGAAGGTGCGTAACTGCTCCTTCATCACGTCCATCGGGATCATGCCCTGGTCGAAGTTCCAGCAGAAATATTCCGGGTTCGCCGCTTCGACCAGCGCGTCCATCTTGCGCCGGATATCCGACTCGGAGCCCATGAACAGGTAATGCGCCTTGTCCATGCGATCGATGGTCCATTCGCTCTCGGGCACCAGCGCCTTGCCGCGCGGCCATTTCTCCTCGTCGCCAGGCAGGCGGAACGCCTCGAAGAAACCGAAGTGGCCCCAGAACTTGCCGAAGCCGACGCCCGCGGTGCCCATCTCGGCGAGCCGATACGTCTCTTCCTTGTTCTGGCCGAAATAGATTTGCCGCAGCACGCCGATTCGCTGACCTAATTCCAGCTTGCGCCCGGCCTTGGCCGACTCATCCTTGAACAGCCGCGCCACGCGTGCCATCGCGTCGGGATGCGTAATCAGGGTCATCGGGATGATGCCCTGCTTGGCGCACCATACGATCGTCTCGTCGCTCACCGAGAAAGCCTGGAAGAGCGGCGGATGCGGCCGCTGGTACGGCTTGGGCACGACAAAGATCTTCCTCACCTTGCCGTCCTCGACTTCGCCGGGCGCGCCGTACTTCTCGGTCCATTTATGCGGCGGCCAGGGCGTGCCGGTTTCGTACGGATACGGATATTCGTAGTAGTCGCCCTTGAACGAGAACGGCTCGTCGCCCCAGGCCAGTTTCAGTATCTGATAGACCTCCTCGAAAACCTTGCGATTGGTCTTGTCGATGTCCGACTGGTCCGAGGTGGTCGCCGAGACGTGCAGCTTCTGCCCCATCTGGTTGAGCCAGCGATGCTGATAGCCGCGCGCGAAGCCGACGAACGTGCGCCCCTTGGTGAACTGGTCGAGCCATCCGATCTCGATCGCGAGGCGCAGCGGATTCCATCCGGGCAGCACGTAGCCGATCGGCCCGACGCGCAGATGGTTGGTGTTCATCGCAACGTACAGATGCAGTTGCGGGACGCTGCCGACCTCGAGCCCTTCGGTGTGCAGGTGATGCTCGGGAAACGCGACCATCTCCATGCCCACGTCCTCGGCCATGCGCGCGAACTCGACGATCTCCTTGATCATCGCCTGCCAGCGCTCGTTGATGGCCGCGATCGGGCGCAGACGCTCGCGTTCTTCCAATGTGCCGGGGACCGTGGGCAGCAACAGAAGTCCAAATCGCATGTTTCGACTCCTCGCCCGGCGGCGCGCCGAGCTGTCTGGTTGCGGATAAGTCCGTCTAATACGGATCGCCTATGGCCCTTATCCTAGCGCCTTGCTGAAGGTGTGCAAGCCGCGGGCGCCCGGGGCCGCCGCTCCTATCGCATCAGCCCTTCGCGGCGCTGTCCTTCCATCGCCGCATCATCGTGTTCGACGGGCGCGTCTCGTCGCGCAGCTTGTCAGCGGTTTCGCGGCCCGCCACCGGCAGCTTCTTCGGATCGAGCAGACCGATCTGCACCAGCGCCGTCGCCTGGTCCCAGTGGATATGCTCGTGCGCGAGCTTGCCGCCGCGGAACTGCACGATGGCCACGGTCGGGATCTCGACATATCTGCCGGTGGGCGGGATGCCCGGCAGCAGAAAATCGATCTCGGTATCGTGAGTGAAGCAGAGCAGGATTTCATCGACCAGCCGATCGGGCCCGATGGTTCGCGAGACCGGCACGATCTTCGTGTCCTTCGGCAGGCGCGGAATAAAGTGGTTCCGGTAGAAACGATGGAGTTCGCGCTGTCCGACGCCGCCCGTCATCGTCGGCACATGATTGACGTACGGCTCGTCCACCATCGTGGCCATCGTCGCGTCCGCGTCGTGCGCCTCGAACTCCAGGCCGGCGTGGCGCTCCCACAAGGCGTTGAGATCGAAGCGCGGGCCGATCACGCCGCGCAACAGCCCGAGCGTGCGCGAGTGCGCTAGCGAGGCGGCGAAGCGGTCGTAGCTCGGGCGCGAGGAATTGCTGAAGGCGTGATCGGCGCCGGGATAGAGGTAAATCTCGACCTGCTCGCGGTCCGCGAATGCCGCGGCAATCGCCTCGCGCGCCGCCGCCGGCACCAGGCCGTCGCGTTCGCCGAAATGCAGCGCGATCGGGCAGCGAATCGCGCCCGCTTCGTTGAGGCGCTCCTCGATCCCGACCCCGTAATAGCTCACGGCCGCGTCGATATTGCATCTCGCCGCCGTCAGGTATGCGAGCATTCCGCCGAGACAAAAGCCGACGGCGCCGACCCTGCCGTTGCATTCGTCCATCGCTCGCAGCCCGCGGACGGTGTCGGCGACGTCCTTGATCGCCTGGTCCGGATCGAAGCGGCGTCGGAACTCGAACGCGGCCCTGATCTCGGCCTCCGAATAGCCAAGTTCGATTCCGGGCTCGATGCGCCAGAACAGATCGGGCGCGATCGCGACGTAACCTTCCTCGGCGTAGCGCTCGGCGACCTCTCGCAGATAGCCGTTAACGCCGAAAATCTCCTGCAGCACAATGAGGCCCGGACCGCGCCCCGCTTCCGGCAGCGCCAGGTAGGCGCTGAAAACGCCGCCGTCGGCGGCGGTCACGCTCACGGTTTTGGTTTCGACGCTCATGACGATCGCACCTCTGTCGGCTTCGCCGCGCTTTCTGCCGATGCTTATGCCACAGCGGCCGAGGCAATCACAGCCGGGCGCGGCTTGGATACGCGCATTATGCGCCGCAGGGCCCCGCGGACTATGCTTCGAGCTGGAAGCGATCGCCGGCCATCGCGAACGATTGCGATAGCCGCGACTGAAAGGAAGCGCAGAAGATGATTGAACCGCCGCGCCCGAACCGCCAGTCACCCCAGGAGCTGCTGATGGGGCTTGCGCTGGGCTACATGCTCGCGCGCGCCGTGCACGTCGCCGCCGACATGGGCCTTGCCGACCTGCTGCGCGACGGACCGCGCACCATCAACGAACTTGCCGGGGCGACCGGCGCACAGCCGCAATCGCTCTTTCGGCTGATGCGGATGCTGGCGGCGAACGGAATCTTCGCCGAGGACCAGCCGGGGCGGTTCGATTTGACGCCGGCGGCCGCGCTGCTGCAGAGCGGCGCGCCGGGTTCGCTGCGCGAGGCGGTGCGGCTCGCCGGCGATATCACGGGCGAAGGCCGATGGTGGAGCCTGTGGAGTGACCTGGAGCGCTGCGTGGTGACGGGCGAACCCGAGTTCGATCGCGCGTACGGAACCGACTTCTATTCGCACCTGGCGGAGACCCCGGCGGCGAACCGATGGTGGTCGCGCGGCGTGGCGAGCTTCGCGGCGGCCGAAAACGTCGCGATCGTCGAGAGCTTCGATTTCTCCGGCGCGCGCAAAATCGTCGATGTCGGAGGCGGCCGCGGCGGTTTCCTCGCCGAAGTGCTCAAGCGCTATCCGGCGCTAAAGGCGGTGCTGTACGACCATCCGCTGATCGTGACCGAACCCGAATATCTCGCCGCCGCCGGCGTGCTGGAGCGCTGCGAACTCGTCGGAGGAAATTTTCTCGACTCCGTGCCGACGGGCGCAGACATGTACGTGATGAAGCGCATCCTGATGGACTGGAGCGACGACGATTGCGTCCGCCTGCTGCGGCACTGCCGCGATGCGATGACGCCTGACGGGCGCGTCCTGACGCTCAACGTCGTGCTCCCGCCGGGCAATCAGCCGCATCCGGGCAAGATCATCGACGTTTTCCTGATGCTCCAGTTGCGCGGCCGCGAGCGGACGGAAGATGAATTTCGCGATCTATACCGCCGCGCCGGGCTCAGGCTTTCCCGAATCGTCGCCAATCCTTCGATGCTCGCGGTGGTCGAAGGCGTGCGCGACTGATCACGGAGGCAGCAGACCATAGACGTCGAGTTCGGTCTGCGTGCCGACGTACACTTTGCCGTTGGCCACGGTGGGCACGGTGAACTTGACCGCCGGACCGGCGGTGTCGCGCGAACCGGCCTGCGCGCTGTTGTAGAGCTCGTCGAGCGTGTATGCGTTGTAGGCGTGCAGCACGGCCGGATCGCCCGAGGCGTAGCCGCTGGTCTCGAGCGCCCACACGATGCGATGCGCGCTATGGTCGCTGGAAACCGCGGGGGTCGTGCCGGGATAGTCGAAAATCGTGGTTGTCCATGCGGCCGCGGCGGTCGCCAGAACTCCATTGACGATCTGCCAGGCGCGCAACCGCGCTCCCACGCCGCCGATGTACAACGTGCCGAAGGCAAAAGCCGGCGCGTCGAAGAGCGGGAAATGCGTGCCCACGACGCCGACCGCCTGCGAATCGTTGCACGGCTGACAGTACCCGCCCATCGGAGAGCGCCGCAGCAGGTACAACCGCCCCGTCTTGATCCCGCCCACCAGCTCCCATGGGTTCGCCGCATACGGCTGCGTGGGCAGCAGCACGGCGCCGGTGATTCCGCCGTCTTCGTCGAGCGCCGCGAGCGTGGTCTGGTTCGACGGCGTGAAATAGTCGACCACCTTGAGCGTATTGGGCGCGAGCTTGACGTAGCTGTCGCCGAAATCAGTCCTGCCGTTGAATGTTCCGTTACCGATGCCCATGAACACGTAGCCGGAGGGGGGTGCCGAAGGCCCGTTACCGCTCTGCCAGATTCCGCCTTCGCTGCCGTTCGGGGTCGAGTTGAAAACGGCCTTGCGCGCCAAGGTGAGCGCGTCATACGCGAAAAGCCATCCGTGATAGCTCCCCTGATCGCAGTTCGAGGCGAACGCGATGTAGACGTTGCCGTTGGCGAGCAACAGCGCGGCGCGCTGCAACCCGAGCATCGGATCGAACGCGATATGACCGGTGCCGTCGCCGCCCACACCGGTCCCTGCGACTGTTCCGGAAATCTCCACCGGACCGCCGAATTTCTCCGCCCCGGTTGCGAGATCGAGCGCGTGGAGCTGCGTGACGTACGTGTTGTTGTTCTTGGTCTCCGAGACGACATAGAGCGCCTGGTTCTCCAGGCTGATCGCCGGCGTGCCCGTAATCCCGATCTCAGGCACCAGGTTGTTGCAGTTGACGTCGGTGGGACTGACCGTGGTGATGCCGGCCCCCGGATCGATGAAGCTCTTCTGCCACAGCGTCGTCGGCGCGAGATCGTCAGCGTCGAAGGCATAGACGCTGTCGTGCTCGGACGCGGCATAGACCACGTTGTGAACTCCCTGTCCCGGTATGGCTAGCTGCGAGACATACAGCGGCTCCGCGTAGAGATAGCCGTCCACCGGATATGAGAAGAGCTTGCCGAAGGCGGCCTGGACCACGTTCGACGGCCGCAGCACCGTCTCGAGTTTATTGAGGCCGCTGCGCATCGAATCGTTATGAAACGTCAGCACGTTGACCGCCGCGGGAGTCGGCGTCGGCGACGGAGTCGCCGCGGCCGCCGAGCTGTCATTCGCGACGAGAGCGGCCAATAACGTAAGGAATGCGAAATGAACAGCGAACTTCGACCGACGCACGAGCAAATCAGACGCCTCTAGACGCCGGATTTTGTCATGCCTTCATTCGCAGCACAAAGTTTCGCGCGTCAATCTTAACTGGATGCGCTCGATTGATTGTCGCGAGCGAACACAGCAGGTGTAAGCTCGCCGTCAGGGAGCCGAGCGGGCGCCGAGCAGCGGACCCAACAACGACCCGATACCTCCCATGGTCGGAGCGCCGGCAGCGCCGTTCGCGGCTGCTCCCGCTGGATAACCCGGTCCGGAATAGCCGGGCCCCTGATACGCGGGGTAAGCAACCGGCGATTGCGCGGATCCACCGCCCAACAGCGGACCAACCAGCGAGGCCAAACCTCCCGAGCCCGGTGCTGCGGAGCTTCCGAAAGGAGTCGCTGCAGGACCGCCTGCGTATCCGCCGGACGGGAGCGCCGGCTGTCCGTACGGCACCGCAACGACCGGAGGAGTCTGCGGCGGATACGGCGCAGGCATATAGGGCGGCCTATATTCGTATCCCGAATATCCGGGACCAGCATAGGAGGAGTGCGGCGGTTCCGGCAGCGGGGCCCAGTAAGGTAGTGCACGGGCCGTGCGCGCCGAGCCGCTCAGCTCGCGGCGGAGCCGCTTGATTTGCTTCCGCCAGTGCCGAGCGGCCTCGCGATCGCCTGCCTGGCGCGCTTGCACGTACCGCGCCTCGGCGTAGTTCAAGTGCTGGATGAGGTTCTGGTATGCGTGGACCGGCCCTCCCGGATAGGCACCGCATGGAGGCGGCGGCCCGTACTGCGCCTGATAGGCGGAAATATCGTCGGGCTCGCCGGCCATAATCGCCCGCGGGGCGAGCAGAGCCACCCCCGTCGCGAGCAGAAAAGCGGCCAGGGCCGGTACTGCACGAAATACGCTCTTGACGCTGCGCGCGCGAGCGCGCTCGGCGAAAATGCCCATCGCGGTGATTGCCTCGCCCTCAAATACGATCTGCGGGCGATGCGGTTTCCGCCTCCGCGCGACGCCGGCTACGGCAGCGCGGCCACGGCCTCGATTTCGACCAGCAGACCCTCGACCGCCAACGCCGCGACCCCGATCAGCGTCGACGCCGGCGGATTTTCCCTGGCGAAGAATTCGCGCCGCACTTCGCTGATGGCGCGATAGTCATCCTGCTTATAGTTCACCACGTAGGTATTCATCTTGATGATGTCGGCGAGCGAGGCGCCGGCGCCCTTGAGCGCAGCCGCGAGATTCTCGGTCGCCTTGCGCACCTGCGCCTTCAGGTCGCCCCGTCCGACGATCTGGCCCTCCTTGTCGATCGCCACCTGGCCCGAAACAAACAGCATCCGGCCGCCGGTGAGCGCGACCACGTGCGTGTACCCGCGCGGAACATGAATCGTATCGGCGTTGATGAATTGTTTCTGCATCGTCGGCTTCCTCCGTGTGTTTAGAATTTCGAATACCAGGGTGAGCGATGCGGGTCCTGGAGCTGGAAATCGATCTGGAAGGCCCGCAGCAGCGTGCCCTGCTCGTGTTCGAGCGACAGCCGCGCATCTTCGAGATCCACTTCGGCCTGGACCTGGTTGCCCTGGGCCGAGATCAACTGCTCCTGGAACTGGAGCAGATCGTGCGTGGTCGCCATTCCGACCCTGAAGCGGATCTCCTCGTCATGCAGCGCCTGCGCCGCATAGTAGGTGGCTTCGCGGGTGGCCTGCACCCGCTTCTGGTCGGCCTCGAGATTGGCCAGCGCCGTTTGCACCGCCACCACCGCGCTCGAGATCGACGCTCGATACTGCATGCGCAGCGATTCGTACTGCACGCGCGTCTGGGCCAGCACCGCGCGCGCGGCGGCGTTGTCGAGCGGGTACTCGAAGTTCAGCACCGCGGCGTAGTTGTAGAAGCTGAAGCCGAACAGCCGATTCAGCGCGTCACCGTAGATTCCGCCGAACGGCAGCTTGGTTCCGGAGCGCGGAACCAGTGGATTGGCCGCGCAATTGCCGCTGGTCAGGCCGGTGAAGTTGCGGATGCAGGGCGTGGTGCCGGCGGTCGAGTTCAGCCCGAACTGCGCGCCCAGGTTGAGCTGCGGCAGCGTCTGATTTTCCGAGTACTTGACCTGCATCAGCGCGCCGCGGATCGCCTCGCGCATCGCCTCGAGCGAAGGCCGATACTGGATCGCCGTCTCCAGCGCGACCTCCTCGTTGGGACTCGCCTCGCGCGCCGGATTGGGACGGTCGGTGGGCTCGATCTCCTGCGGCACGAAGGTCGACGACGGATTCATCATCACATCCTGGCGCAGCGCCGCGCGCGCCGCGCGCTGCGCGGCCTGCGCCGTGTAGACGTTGGCGGCCGAAGTCGCTTCGGCCGATTGCGCCTCCTGCAGATCGATCGGCGCGAGCGTGCCGACCTGGAGCGAGATGCGGTTCTGGCGCACCAGGTCGCTGTTCAGCCTGAGCGCGTACTCGGCCACCTGCAGATTCTCTTCGGCTTCGACCACGTTCCAGTAGTCGGTGCCGATCCTGAGCACGAAGTCCTGGATCGTCTGCGCCATGTTCCACTGCGACGCCTTTTGCGACGATTCGGCGATGCGCACGTTGAGCGTGGCGAAGTTCCAGCCGAAATTGCGCAGGATCGGCTGCGAAACCGAGAGCGCGAGCTGCGGCACATAAGACGGATTGATTGACGAAAAGGACGAGTTGGAAAGCGCGCGCTCGTTGTCGAACGTGATCCCGAACGTGCCGTTGGTCAGCGCCGAAACCTTGTTCAGCCCGAAGTCCCAGTCGTAGAGCTTGTTGCTGAAGGCGCGGCTGCCCTGGACCTGGAACGGCGAGCTCACCGGTATGACGCTCTTGATGATATCGCCCTCCGCGGTCAGCGCCGGATCGAAAGCGCCGTTGGCGACCTTCACGCCTTCCTCGCTGGCCAGCGGATCCAACTCCGCGACTTTGACGTTCGGATTGTTCATCAGGCCGATATAGATCGCCTGCTTGAGCGAAAGCCCGCGCACCGTGTCGTCGCGCGAACCCAGATAGGGCTGACTGATGATGCTTTCGGGCGCGACCCGCTCGGCCGGCGACAACTGCCGGACGAACGTGTCGGGCAGGGACAGCACCGAGGCGCCGCGCTCGAATGGCGCGGTCTGCGTCGAGGGCAGATTTATATCCGGCGCCGCCTGCTCCGGCACCGGGATAAGCTGCTGATTACGCGGAGTGGCAATGGGCGGCAGCTTGGGCACGCCGACGGCGAGGCCGGCTGGCGGCGCCGCCGCGGGCGCGGAAGGGGCGGTCTGCGCGCGCGCGGCGGGCGACAGCGCGGTCCACGCCGGCATCGTCAGGATCGCGAGCACGGAAAAAATCTTGCGCACCATAAGGCTCAGGTGACCTCCTTGAACGTCAGGACTGAAAGGGCTTCACACGATACGCAGCCGCAGGTCGCGCGTTTCGCAATCAATCGCCGTGACAAAGCCGCATTGGGCACTTTCGCCCAAACGCACGGCGCTTGCAACGCGCGTTGTGCTTCCGGATCATAGCGGCGCGCTCGCATTGCCGTTTGTCCGAGCGCGCGAAACGCAGCGTGCAGGCCCGCGTATCCGGATTGTTTTCCCGGCCTTGACCGCGAGGATGTTCGGTGAGGATGTTCGGTTGAGAATTTCAGCCAAAGAAACTCGAGCAGCGCGTCGTCTGTCAGCGCCGCGCGCCGCTTTGATATCGATGCTCGGCGCATTCGCGGCGCTCGCCGCAATCGCGCGCGCGCAGGTCCCGGCGCCGCCCCCCGGACCGCCGCCGCTCACGCGGCCTTCCGTGCCCGTGCTGCCCGGCGCCCCCTCGCAACTCATCAGCGTGCCCGGCGTGGTCGCCACGCCGCTGCTCACGCCGGTGCCGATACCGACCGCGTCGCCGACGCCCGCGCCGCGATCGTTCAACTGCAGCTGCTACACCACCACTTCGGGTGTGGAATGGTCCGGAACGGTCACCGCCTCCGGCTATTCGGCCGCGAGGGCGGCGGCGTCGGGTGCCTGCCTTTCGTACGTGACCAGCGTGCCGCAGTCGCCATTCATCCCGCCCGGACAATCCCCCGGGCTGAGCAATGGAACAACCGCGTCGGAATCGGCCGTGCCATCCGCAGCGACTTCGAATACGACGGGGCCGCCGGGTACGACGACTTCGAACTCGCCGGTCAACGCGCTTAAGAGCTCACCCTCGCTGACCGGAGCGACGTTCTGCAACGTGTGCGCGTGCAATTGATCGGGCGGGGCCGCTATTCGACGTCGTCGCCGGCGGACGGCGGTGGCGTGCCCTGATGCTGCCGCGCCTGGTTCGGTTGCCCGTCCTTGCCTGATTCGTACTTGTAGCCCTGGTAGGCCAGGCTCGGGACCGCCAGCCACAGGCATCCGGCGCAAGCCGAGCAGAACACGAACAGTGCGAGCGCGACCAACACTGCCCTGCCCGCAGTGAAAGCTGCTCGGCGCTTGATCGCCGCTTCCCCCCGATTGCCGCAAGCCGCCGATGGCAATGCCCGCGCCATCAGTTACGACGCGGGCGTGGCCTGGGCGGTCGGCGATGCCTGCGCCGCGGCACTGTTGGCGGGCTGCGGGCTGGTGGAACTGGGGCCCGCCATCGCCGGCACCAGCGTGTACAGGCAGCCGGCGCACAGCGCCGCGGCAAGGACGGCGACGGCTGCGGCCGCGGCCGACCTGAAGGCGATTGTCGTGCGATCCCGATGCTTCATCTGCTCTCCCCCTCACTCGTTCTCTAAGCGGCGCGACGATGCGACCGCTTACAGGCAAGCCGCTGCCGCTCGCTACTCCATGCCGCCCGCGCGAAGGCCCAGGCGCTCCTCGATCGCGCGCAGCCGGCGCATCGCGCCCGGCAGCCGCGGCACGATCGCGGCCATCCGCCGCCAGATACGCACGTCGACCGCGGGGGTGCCGCCCACGGTCGCGTCGTCGGCAAGGTTGTGCGGGATGCCCGATTGCGCGACCACGCGCACGCGATCGCCGATGCGCGCGTGGTCCGCGACGCCGACCTGTCCGCCGAACTGGCACCAGCGCCCGACCCGGACCGAGCCCGAAAGCCCGACCTGGGCGGAGAAGCGCGAGTACTCGCCGACCTCGCAGTTGTGGCCGATATGCACGTGATTGTCGAGCTTGGCGCCGCGCCGGATCACGGTCGCGCCCATCGTCGCGCGATCGATCGTCACCAGCGCGCCGATTTCCACGTCATCCTCGATCGCGACGCCGCCGACCTGCGGTATGCGCACCAGCCCACCCGCGTGCTCGACGAAGCCGAAGCCCTCGGCGCCGATCACCGCGCCGTTGAGGATCGTGACGCGGTCGCCGATCGTGACGTTTTCGCGAATTGACACGCCGCTGTGGCAGACCAGCCCGTCGCCCGCGCGCACGCCGGGATAAATCGTGACGTGCGGATGCAGCACGGCGTCGCGGCCGATGGTCGCGCCCGCGCCGACGACGCAATAGGCGCCCACCGACGCGCCTGCGCCAAGGCTCGCGCCCGGCGCGATTCGCGCCGTCGCGTCGATTCCCGGAGCGGGCCGATAGGGCGGGAAGAAGAGGTCCAGCACGCGGGCGAAATCCGAGTACGGATTTTGACTTATCAGTGCCGCGCAGGGCGCATCCGCGACGAATTCGGCCGGCACGATCGCGCACGCGGCTTTGGTCGCGCGCAGCGCTTCGAGATACTTCGGCGCGGCGACGAAAATGATCGTTCCGGGGCCGCCGGCCTCCAGCGGGGCGGGCGTGACGATCTCCGTCTCGCCGTCGCCGCGCAGTTCGAGCTTCAACCGCGACGCGAGTTCCTTGAGTTTCATCGTTGCACTCCGATCGCCGCCCGAACCGCAATTCCGCCGGGCGCGCCAGCGCCAAGCCTAGCCGGTTTTCCGCACCTGCGCTCGCCCCGCGCGCCCATGCACCGTCGATCGGCCTCGCGCATCTTCATCCGGCGGGCGCGCGCGCAGCTAGGCAAAAATGCCGCTCGCCGCGAGCGCATCGGCCGCTTCCTCGGCGGTGATTTGGCGCAGGCAGTTGTAATGTCCGAAGCGGCAGGTGCGCTCCAGGCAGGGGCTGCATTCGATACCGCGATAGATGACCGTGCAGTGCGGTCCCATCGGACCGGTGCGCAGCGGGTTGGTCGAGCCGAAAATCGCGACCGTCGGCACCCCGAGCGCGCCTGCCAGATGCATGCATCCGGAATCGTTGCCGACGAAGCCATGGCATTGCGCGAGCAGCGCGATGAGTTCGCCCACGGTGGTCTCGGCGGCCGCGACGATCGCGCCGCGCCCGCACTCGACGGCGATCCGCTCGCACTGCGGACGGTCGTCGATCCCGCCGACCAGCACGCATTCGGCGCCGTGGCGCACGGCCAGCAGATCGGCAAGTTCGGCGTAACGCTCCGCCGGCCATTCCTTGGCCGGTCCATAGGCGGCCACCGGCGCAAGCGCGATCAACGGGCGCTCCGGGTACCTGCGCCGATTGGCGAGCCACGCGCGCATCCGATCGCGGCTTTGCGGGTTGACGTCCAGATGGCACGCCGCCGCGCTGCCGCGGGCACCGACCGTCTCGGCGACCATCGTCAGCCAATGGTAAACCTGATGAGCGGCCGCGACGTCGGCGCGCGGCGCCGCCTTGTGGCTCAGCAGGAAGCCGCGCCGATCGGTGTCGTAGCCGGCGCGGCGCTGAACGCCGCCGAGCGCCATCCACATCGCCGAGCGGAAGCTGTTGGGAAAAACCACGCCCAGGTCGAAGTGACCGGCGCGAATTCGTCTGACGATCGAAAGCTGATCGAGCGTGCCGGCAAGCCCGCGGCGCAGGCGATACGGAATCACCTCGTCCACCCACGTCGCTCCGTCGTAAAAGCTCGCCAGCTCGCGCCTGACCAGCACCGCGACATGCGCATCCGGGAAAGTGTCATGAATCGCGTGCAGCGCCGGTCCGCTCATCACCAGGTCGCCGAGCCAGTTGACGGCCTTGACGATAATGCGATGGGGGCTCGGCGACGGCAGCGGGCGCACTCTGGGCGCCGGCGGCAGCGGCGCTCCGGCGGGCGACCATTCGGCCTCGAGCGCCCGCGGCAGCCCCGCTTCGGGATCGGCGATGTCGTACAGCTGCGGCCTGCGTGTCGCCATGGTCGCTCTACTAAATGCGACCGGCGCCGGCCAGGCAAGCCGCTTCGCCGCGTGAGCCGCGCAAGGCTAGCTGGTCAGCGCTTCGATCAGCCGGTCGACGATCGCGTCGGCCTTCGCGCGCATCTCATCGTCGGTCGCGTCCTGGATCGGATGCGGGACGAAGACGCGCCGCACCGCAGGCAGCCCGAGCGCGCGCGCCTGCGCCTCGGCCGCATCCACGAAAGTCGAAGACGCCACCACCACCGAGGGCTTGCCGTTCACTTCAAACCATACGGAGTCGTGCACACTGCACGTGGTGCACGACCCTCAATCGGCGAGCGCTTCGATGACGAAGTCGCTCTCCGCGGCGATCCGGCGGCGCAGTTCGTCGGGCGCCGGCTTGGCAAAGGTCGGTTTGCGATAGCGCTTGAGCGTGAGGCCCGGCATGCGCTCGGCGAGCCGCTGCTCGATGCGATCGAGCAGCACGTCGCCGCGCGGCTTGACGATATCGAGCAGCGCGACCACGCCCGCAAGCGACTGCGGGCGCGCGGCAAGCGTGCGGCTTAGCGGCACGCGTTCGTCGGTCGGATCGACAATTCGAGTCATAGCGCCTCCTCGATTGTGCGGCTGGCACTGATCGAGCCCATCGGTCCGCTGAACCATCCGCCGAATGCGCTCGAAAATTTGCCGGCTTCGCCGCCGGCAACGATGATATTGATATTCTCGGGCCGGCGGAATTTCGCCACCCGCTGCTCGAGCGCCTCGGCCGAGGGATTCGCGAGCCCGAAGTGCCTGAGCGTCATGCCCTCACCCGCTTCGGCGTCGCCCAGAAGCTCGCGCATCGGGCGCGCGCTCGCCTCCTGGATACGCTCGCGCACCCTGGCTTTGCTCCATCCGTCGCGCGCGATCGTATCGGCGTGCTCGGGCGAGATCACCAGCAGGATTTCGCCGTAGGCGTGGAGCTTGGGATGCCAGCAGCTCTCGAGCGCCATGCCGAGGCTGCCGCACAGCGCATGCGCCGTGCGCGAGAGCTGATCCACGATCAGCCGCGGCCCCGGCTCGAGCCCGAACACGGTGACGACACTGTCCTCGGGGCGAAAGCCGCGCTCGACGTGAAGCGGCTCCCACGGACTGCGCTCCTCCCATTCGGGATAGCAGGCGGTGTACTTGCCGGGGCCGCCGAGCGCGGTGCGTTCGATCTCGCCCGGCCGCGCGCCGCCGACGTTGCGCAGCGCGAGCTTGACCGCGCGTCCGATCGTCGCGTTCGCCCGGTTACCCGAGCCCAGTACGCCGATCTTCATGTTCATGCCCAGACGATGGCGGATCGGGCCGTTGACCACGATGGTCGGGGTCGCGCCGGCCGTGGTCGCCATCACGCCATGGATGTTGAACTCATCGGTGCAGACGGCCTCGAGCGCTGCAATCACCACGGGTAAATATTCGGGGCGGCATCCGGCCATCACCGCGTTGGCCGCTACCTTTTCGATCGTGAGCGGCGCCAGATTGGGCGGCACGGTGGCGATCACTTCCTGCGGGTCGCGCCGCGTCCCCGCGAGCATCCGCATCACCCGCTCGGGCGTCGGCGGCACCACCGGCAGTCCGTCGGTCAGACCGCGCTCGAACATGAACTCGAACGGATCTTCGTCCGCGCCCAATTCGATCTGGCGCGCGCGCAGGCGCGAGCCCGACGCGGCCGCGGCAAGCCGCTCCGCTATCCCCGGTTCGACCGACTTCGAGCCGCATCCAGGCCGCATCGCCGGGTAAGGACTCCAGTCGATCCGCGGCAGCGGGACGCCGGCGAGATGCGCGGCGTCGGCCACGACGGCCTGCCAATCCGACCGGTCGAAGCCCTCAAAGCGGCGCAGCTCGGCGCCGCGCGCATCCGCGAGAACGATCGTCGGAACGATCTCGATGTTGTACGCGTAAGAGGTTTTCAGCTCCGAGTCGTCGAGCATCGGCGCGCTGAGCCCGTGCCGCTGCGCCAGCCGGGCATTGCCGGCCGCCTCCTGCCCGATCACGATCACCTCGAGACCGCCGCGCAGTGCCTGCGCCACGACTTCGATGAGCGGCATCGTCATCGCGCAGGTCGGACAATCCTCTTTGACGAAGCAAAGCAGCGCCGGGCGCCCGGTCGGGAACGAATGCGCCGAACCGCGCAGGTCGATAAGCGAGAAGCTCGGAAGCGAATCCGCCATCTTCACCCCGCCCGGCGCCGGGTCAGCGCTTGCCGATCACGAACGCGCAACTGGTCGTGCCGCTGCCCCCGATATTGAGCATCGCGAAGCGCTCAGCCCCTTTGACCTGGTATTCGCCCGCGCTGCCGGTCACCTGGCGATAGCAGTCGAGCATCTGACGCACGCCGGTGCCGCCGACCGGATGGCCCACGCCGATGAGGCCACCGCTCGGATTGACCGGGATGCGCCCGCCCAGCTCGATCGCGCCCTCCTCGATCGCCTTCCACGATTCGCCGGGACGGGTGATGCCGAAATGGTCGATCGCCATGTACTCGGAGGTGGTGAAACAGTCGTGGGTTTCGACCCCCGAGACCTGCTCGACGCCGGAGAGGCCGGCGCGCCGGAACGCGTCGACGATCGCCTCGCGCGTGTGCGGCAGGACGTAGGTGTCTTCGCGGCTCTCGGCGATCTTCCTGTCGAATTCAATCGGCGCCGTGTGATGGCCCCAGCCGAGAATGCGCGGCAGGTCCTCGAGCCTGAGGTTTCGGCGTTTTGCGTACTCGGCGGCGAATTTCTCCGAGGCCAGGAAGAGCACGGCGGTGCCGTCCGTCACCTGCGAGCAGTCGCGCACCTTGATCCTGCCGGCGATCGGCTGATCGAATTTCTTCGCCTGCTGCGGATCGCTCTCGGCATTGGGCCATCCGCGGGTCTGCGCGAGCGGATTGCGGCGCGCGTTGGCAAAATTGATTGCCGAGATGCGCGCCAGGTGCTCGTCCTTGAGCCCGTAGCGCTTGTCGTATTCGTCGCCGAGGCGGCCGAACAGCGCCGGGAACGGATAGGCGACGCCCTTGCACTCGCGCTCGTACCATCCGGCGGTGCCGAGAAAATCACCGCCGGTCGCCGAATCGACCGTCTTCATCTGCTCGAGACCGACCACCGCGGCAAGGTCGTAGCGGCCCGACTCGATATCGGCCGAGGCGGCGAGGATCGCGATCGAGCCCGACGCGCATGCGGCCTCGTGGCGCGACGTGGGCAATCCATTAAAACGGGGATCGACCTCGAGAAAGAAGGCGTTGAGTTGACCCTGCTTGCCGTAAAGCTCGCCGGCGAAGTTGCCGACGTGCGCAGTCTGGACCTCGTGCGGCTCGATTTTCGCGTGCTCCATCGCGGCGCATACGGTCTCGCGCATCACCGCGCTGAAGTGCTTGCCCTCCTTGTTCCAGTTGCGGGCAAAATCGCTCTGCGCGCCGCCGAGAATGTACACGTTTTCCGCCTTGGCCATGGCTGCTGTCTCCTTGCCGACTCGCTCGCGCGGCGATGTTGCCCCGGGGGCTGCCGCGGCACTGCCGAAGCCCTGACTGCGGGGTGCCGACGCGCAATCGCAAGCGACGATTATCTGATTCAAACTAGCGCACCGAACACCGTATGCGCCACTCTCCGTCGATTGCGCCCGCACGCCGGGCTTTGCGGTACGCGTGTCACATGTCTATGATCGGCCGACGCACGACTTCGAGACCCGAGAGCAGGTAAGGAGCACCTCATGAAAACCATCTCCGGCAAAATTCTCGCCGTCATGACGCTGATTGGGGTTCTTGGAACCGGCGGGTATGTGCTCGCAAACCGCGCCGCTGACACGCCGGCCTGCTGCCAGAGCAAGCAGGCGTGCTGTCCCTCGCAGGCGTGCTGCAAGGGTGGCAGCCACGGCGCGCAGTGCCCGATGCATCGTCAGGCCTGAGCGAAGAATTTGTTCTCGGATAAGAGCAACGGGCTTATCCACAGACTGTGGATAAGCCTGTTGACGCAATGTGGGCAAAACGACAACACGGATGAGCTTCAGCTTCGCGCTGCGAAATCAGTTAAGTAATTGAAATTTAAAGCGAATTCAGCTCACGGCTGAATCCATTCGCGGCCGTCAGCGCGGATCAGCTCGTCCGCCGCCTTCGGCCCCCAACTGCCGGCCGGATACGTCTCCAGCGGAATCGACGCGTCGTCCTGCCAGCGGTCGAGAATCGACTGCACGTATTCCCACGAGCGCTGGACGAAGCGCGAGCCCAGGAAAAGCGTGTGGTCGCCCGCCATCACGTCCAGCAGCAGCCGCTCGTAGGCGTCGGGCGATTGGCCGTTGAACTCGGCCGCGTAATGCAGATCCATCCGCACCGGCTGGATTGCCAGGTCGAGACCGGGACGCTTGGCCAGCACCTCGAGCGAAAAGCCCTCGTCGGGCTGAATTCGAATCGCGAGCATGTCGGGCGGCAGCGTCACCCGGCGATTGAACAGGATTTCTGGCACCCGTTTGAACTGGACGAAAATCGCGCTTGCGCGCCGCGGCAGCCGCTTGCCGGTGCGCAGATAGAACGGCACGCCCGCCCATCGCCAGTTATCCACCATCGTCTTGAGCGCGACGAAGGTCTCGGTGCGCGAGTTCTCGCGCACGCCTTCCTCCTGCAAATAGCCGGTCACCTGATGACCATCGAGCGCGCCCGCGGCATACTGGCCGCGCACCACGTGCGTGCGCACATCGCCCGGCCCGAGCGGCCGCAGCGACCGGATCACGTTGACCTTGGCGTCGGCGACAGCGTCGGAGGCGAGCGATACCGGCGGCTCCATCCCGGTCAGCGCGAGCACCTGCAGCATGTGGTTCTGCACCATGTCGCGCAGCGCGCCGTACTCGTCGTAGTAGGGCCAGCGGTCGCCGACGCCCTCGGTCTCGGCCACGGTGATCTGTACATGGTCGATGGCGAGGTTGTTCCAGAGCGGCTCGAAGAAGGTGTTGGCGAAGCGCAGCGCGATCAGGTTCTGCACCGTCTCCTTGCCGAGGTAGTGGTCGATGCGGAAGACGCGCTTCTCCTCGAACACGGCGGCGACCTCGGCGTTGATCGCCCGCGAGCTCTCCAGGTCGTGGCCGAGCGGCTTCTCCAGCACGATGCGGCAGTCGCCGCAGGCAAGACCGCTCTCGTCCAGCGCCTTGCAGACCGCGCCGTAGAGGCTGGGCGACAGGGCCAGGAAGAAGATGGTCGAGGCCTGCCCGATGTGCTCGGCCAGCGGCTTCATGCCCGCGCCGTTGGTGACGTCGGCCTTGCAGTAATCGAGGCGCGCCTTGAACCGCG
>DATGIT010000002.1:0-424673 GCA_035295545.1 Binataceae bacterium (SeqCode) | reverse complement strand
GAGCCCGTGTCGGCGAAGCATCTGTACGCCGCCGGCGCGTCGTGGAATCGCGACATCCAGGCGTATGTCTTCCCCGATCACTCGGCGGGATTCTTCGGTGACAGCCCGAGGTTCGACAAGGTTGCCGATGAAGAGAAGCACCACACGAATTACTACTTCTTTGAGGTGCTGCCGGGCACGCACAATCCGGAAGCTATCTTTCAGCCGGTCGATGAGTTGAGCACACTCTGATGGGATTCGCTACTGCAGACGAAGCGGGACAGCCGTCTACGCCGGCAACTGAGACGCCGACGTACGCGCCGCCTAAGGCGTGGTCTTACTCGGCCTGGAACTTCTATGACGGGTGCCCTTACAAGTACCTGCTCAAGAATATTCTCAAGGTACCGGACCCGGGCACGCCTGAGATGGCGGAAGGCGATCGCATTCACAAGCTGGGCGAGGCTTACATCAAGGGCCAGCTCGATGAGGTGCCGGTAGAGTTCGCGCTTCACCGCGCCCGCATGGAGCAGATGCGCGCGGATCACTGGGTAGCGGAGCAGAGCTGGGCGTTCACGAAAACGTGGGAACAGTGTGAGTACTTCGGCCGCGAGGTGTGGGTGAGGATGAAGATCGATACCCACGTCATCACGACCACGCCGACCGAGAAGGTGCTCAGCATCGTCGATTACAAAACCGGGAAGTTCTCGGAGAACGGCAACGAAGCTCAGATGGAGCTGTATGCGCTAGCTGGCTTCAAGAAGTACGCGTTCGTCGATCGCGTCGAGACTATCCTGCTCTTCACGAAGAACGAGAAGCTCATCGTCCAGGCATATGGCAAGTGGCAGATTGACGTACTCGTTGAGAACTGGAATCACCGCGTCTCCAAAATGATGGCCGATACCAAGTTCGAACCGAAGCCGAGCAATCTGTGCGCCTGGTGTTACTACAACAATTCGACAGTCGTTAACGTCGGGCCGAGGCGGGAGGGCCGTACGGCCACGAAGCCGGCGGGCCCGTGCAAGTTTAAATAAGGGAGGAGTGAGTAATGCTGAAAGGATTGACTATCGGACTGTTTGCAGTATGTATGGCGACGCCCGCCTTCGCGGGTAACTCGCACGCGCTATGTCACGACGGGCGCGGCAACCCGCACACCTGTTTCGCGCCGGAGGACGGCTCGATCATGCACAAGGTCGGGCCGGTGGTGAAGGTTCCGGTCTCGAAGAATCCCATCCCCGAGCACTTCGTCACTGCGAAAGCGCAGTGCGAGCCGGGCCAGGAAGCTTTCTTCGAAGGCTACGACATCAATCCGACGCACGTCAAAATCGGCGCTGGCTTCTGGACGAAAATCTACGCGATTCACAACATCAATGAATCCGGCGTCGAGTGCGATCGCGACGATGTGACGAATGGGTTTGAGATCATTTTCTTCAATCGCGGCGCACAGACCACGACGGTCGACGTCCGCATCGGCTGCGAGAACTAGATGCGGGCATTGCTGGCGGCGCTGTTGCTGGTGAGCGGGTGTGCTGGACCTCTGAGGCCTCGGTACGGATGTCCGTACTCGATGTATAGCTCCCACGCTACGCTCACCGACGCCCCGTCAGCATGTTTCCTCGGGAATTACTATCTGCAGGCCGGACGGAATCCGGTGGTGGAGTAGAGGCTATGCCGAAGTTCGTTTGTAAAGTGATCGAGAAGACCATGAAAGAGGTCGAGGTTGACGCGTCGACCCAGGACGAAGCCGCGAAGCTTGCGGAGATGCGCGTCGACGCGGGCCATGTTCTCGTTTCGGATGTGGAATGCGTAGAGGTTCATGACCTGGGTTGATTATCTGGAGTTGATTTTGTTCTTCGTGCTGATGGCGTACGCAACGTGGGATGTGTGAGATGAAATTTTGGAACGACCCGAAGTACGTTAGTCAGATTCCATACGTCACGACGGCGCTGTTCAGTTTCGGCGCGCTCAGTCAGCTCTATCGGATGTGGGCGTATCGCACGGCTGCGGGCCAGAGCCTGGTCGGTTGGAGTGTTGTGACCCTGGCGCTTGTTCTGTTCCTGCAATTCTACCGGGTCATCATCCCGAAGGAAAAGGTGGCGTTCTATAGCTGTCTCGGCGAGACGTTCCTGTACGCCGCCGTGATCGCTTCGATCGTCTACTTTAGGCATTACGCATGAAAGCGATAGAAAGCGGGCCGCTGCCGGCGGTCGAAGACATGCTCAGTAGGGAAGCTCGAAGAGCGGCGACGCGTCAGCAAGTCAGCCATAGTCCGCGCGGTTGCCCCCCGCGCACACGCGACGGTCGCCGCTCTTCAAGCCCTTCTGTGCGCCTCGAGCGCGACATCGAACGCTCCGCAGTGGCGGCGATGCGTAAGCGCGGGATCTCCGCGCCAAAGTTCGTCAGCCCCGGCCGCCGCTCGGCACCTGACCGCCTGGTGTTACCGGGCAACGGTCTTTGTCTGTTCCTCGAGTTCAAGCGGCCCGGCGAGAAGCCCACCCCGTTACAGGAGCTGGAGCATAAGCGGCTGCGCGAGGCTGGGTATACCGTCGGCGTGCCAACGAGCACCGAAGAGGCCATGTCGATCATCGAAGAGTTCATGATGGAGCACGGACGTGGAGCCAAAGTACGTAACGATTGAGCAGGCGGCGGCGGCGGTGAACCTCCATCCTGGGACACTGTACAACTGGGCCAGTCGGAAGCAGAACCGCCTGCGTGAAGAGCACGGCCTGCGGCGCCTCGGCCGGCGCACCATGATTGAGTTGCCGGTGTTCTGCGAAGCGGTGGCGAAGGGGCTGCTGGCTTGACATAGTGTTGGTTCTGCGGTACAACTATCGATGTCTGTCAGTTGAACGATAGTTGAGGCTATGGGGCTATGATCAAGTCGGATTACGGTCGTCTCGCACTCAAGTTCAAGTGGCAAGGCCAATATCGGACGGTCTATCTGGGTCTCGACGATAATCGTGAGAATCGTCGAGTCGCGAACAACCTCGACCGGACAGTCGCGGCCGAGATCCTGACCGGTACGTTCAAGCCTGCCGAGCGCTTTCCTGATGCCAAGTGGGTGCGGGAGTTGGCGGCAGAGTCAAAGCGCTCTGCGGTACCCACGCTCGGCGAGTTCACGAAGCTTTGGATTGAGGAATGCAAGGTCTCACTAAAGTCTCAGACCCTCTATGGGTACGAGCACATGCTAGATAGGCACCTGCTTCCTCACTCGATCGCTTCGCGCGCAATCAACGAAGTCACCGAGTCCGCCGTCAAGGCGTTTCTTCGGCATCTGCTCGACACCGATAAACTGGTAGGCGACGGCAAGCTCAGCCGCCGCACGGTCAATATGGTCATCGCCCGCCTGCGCACGATCTTCAAGGCCGCCGCGCGCCGGTATCGCTTCGACGACCCGATGCGCTACGTCGACAACGTGCAGCAGCCGAAGGCGCGGCCGAACCCGCTCAAGCTCGAAGAGGTCCGAGCGCTGCTCGGCGCGACCGATGGTTGGTTCAAGAATTTCCTGAGCGTGCTCATCTTCACTGGTATGCGTCCGAACGAGGCGCTCGCGCTGCGCTGGAAAGACATCGACTGGGCTCACGGGCTCATCCTGGTTTGCGGCAATGTGACGGACGACGGCGAGATTGAAGACACGCTCAAGACCGAGGGCTCGAATCGCGAAGTCGAGATGATGGAGGTCGTGCGCATCGCTCTCGAGCGCCAGCAGGCGCTGGTTGCGATCAATGACCCCGAGCTGTTGGTTTTCCCGTCGGCCGATGGGACGCCGCGCCGGCTCAACAACATCCGCAAGCGCGAGTGGGCCGCGGCGCTCGCGGCGGCAGGAATCGAAGAGCGGGTCATCTATCAGTGCCGGCACACATATGCTGCGCTGTCGCTCGAGTTCGGGGACACGGTGCAGCACGTCGCGGCGCAGCTCGGTCACAACTCGATCAAGATGGTGGTCGACGTTTACAGCCGGTGGAAGAGGCGTCCCGAGTCGGCTGCCCTGCAGCGGTTCGACGAGGCTTTGCGTCTGGACAACACATCCAGGCACGCGCTCTTCCACAATTCGACCAAACTGAGCATGAGTCTCGATGAAAACGGATTAACTGAGATTAAAGAGGATTGAATCGCTCGGCGGAAAATACACGCTCAGATGCTAGAGAATCTCGAAAAGATGGCTGATTTGTTGGAGCGGGTGAACGGTTTCGAACCGTCGACCTTGTGCTTGGCAAGCACACGCTCTACCAACTGAGCTACACCCGCCCCGGTCCCGATCGCTGGGCCGCCGGAGAGATCGATTTATCCGCCCGCGCGCCCCTTGTCAAATCGCCGCCCGCCGCGCCGGACGCTCCTGCCCCACGCTCAGCACCTCGCGCGCCTTCAGGTAATAGTCGACGCCCGACCATACCGTCATCACGAGCGCGATCCACATTACGAACATCCCGGCGGCAAAGAAATCCACGTGCCAGTAGACGTAATGGATCAGCAGGGCCTGGATCGCGATCGACTGCAGCACCATCTTGTACTTGCCCAGTTCCTCGGCCGCCATCACCTTGCCTTCCGCCGCCGCCATCGCGCGCAGCCCCGTCACCGCAAGCTCGCGCGCGACCAGCACCACCACCATCCAGGCAGGGACGCGCGGCGTCCGCGGCATCGCCGCGAGCATGATCAGCGCCGACGCGATCACCAGCTTGTCGGCGAGCGGATCGAGAAACTTGCCGAGCGTGGTGCCCGACCCGTAACTGCGCGCGATATAACCGTCGAAGAAATCGCTCAGCGTGGCGACGAAGAAGACGCCCGCGGCCATCGCCGAGGGCCCCGGCGCCGGATACATCAACAGCCACACGAGCACCGGCACCAGCGCGATGCGCATCAGGGTCAGCAGATTGGGCGCGGTCAATTCCATAATGGCCTCGTACCCCTCTCTGTCCCCTCGCCGGCTCGCAGCTTCCCGCCCCTCGTTCAAGGATAAGTCAATCGGTTGACGGGGGCAACGAAGCCCCGCGCGCGGCCCGGCGTCGCATCGCGGCACGACCGGCGCCCGCAGCCACCGGCGTCTCAATCGGCGCGGCGCCTCGTCGCGGCTTGACGCGCCGGACGGCTTGACCTGCCGGAGGGGCCGCGCCTACGGTCGTTCATGACCGCATCCACGAGCATGACCGCGACCACGAGCGCCACTCACGAAAGCGACTACCTGGTCATCGGCGGCGGCATCGCGGGACTGATGTTCGCGCTCGAAGCGTCGGCGGCCGGCAGCGTCACCGTGCTGACCAAGGCCGCGAGCGGCGAGGCCAACACCGCCTACGCGCAGGGCGGAATCGCCAGCGTGTGGAGCGTGGACGACTCGTTCGAATCGCACGTCGAGGACACGCTGCGCGCGGGCGCGGGACTTTGCAACCGCCGCGCGGTCGAGGCGATCGTGCGCGACGGTCCCGAAGCGGTGCGCGAACTGATCGCGCTCGGCACGCGCTTTACGCGCGTCGAGGAAGGCGGCGAGGACGAATACGACCTCGGGCGCGAGGGCGGCCATAGCCATCGCCGCGTGCTGCACGCCCAGGACCTCACCGGGCGCGAGATAATGCGCGCGCTGGGCGAGGCGGCGGCGGCGCGGCGCAATATCCGCGTGCTCGAGAACAAGGTCGCCGTCAACCTGCTGCTCGAGAACGATTCACGGGCGGACGGCGCACGATGCTGGGGCGCATACGTGCTCGACCGCGCGAGCGGCGCCGTGGACAGGTTCGTCGCGCGCGCGACGCTGCTCGCCACCGGCGGCGCCGGCAAGGTTTACCTCTACACCACCAATCCGGATATCGCCTCGGGCGACGGCGTGGCGATCGGCTATCGGGCGGGCGTGCCGGTCGCCAACATGGAATTCATCCAGTTTCATCCGACCTGCCTCTATCATCCCGCCGCCAAGTCGTTCCTGATTTCCGAGGCACTGCGCGGCGAAGGCGCGATCCTGCGCCTGCCGGACGGAACGCCGTTCATGAAGAGCTACCATCCGGACGCCGAACTCGCCCCGCGCGACATCGTGGCCCGCGCGATCGATTCCGAGATGAAGCGCCACGGCCTCGACTACGTGCTGCTGGATATCAGCCATCGGCCGGCCGATTTCGTGCGCAGGCGCTTCCCGCATATCTTAAACCGATGCTTGAACTTTGGTTATGACCTGACCCGCGCACCGATTCCGGTCGTGCCTGCGGCGCATTACATGTGCGGCGGCCTGATGACCGATCTCGAGGGCCGCACCACCCTCGCGCAGCTCTACGCGGCGGGCGAGACCGCGATGACGGGTCTGCACGGCGCCAATCGTCTCGCCTCGAACTCGCTGCTCGAGGCGGCGGTGATGGGACGGCGGGCGGCCGCCGCGGCGCGCGCCGACATCATGTCGGGCGGCGAGCGGCGCGCGCCGGCGTTTGCCGGATGGGACCCGGGACGCGCGATGCAGAGCGACGAGCGCGTGCTGATCACACAGAGCTGGGACGAGATTCGCCGCCTGATGTGGAACTACGTCGGCATCGTGCGCAGCGATCTGCGCCTGGCGCGCGCGATGCGCCGGCTGCGGCTAATCAAGCAAGAGGTCAACGGATACTACTGGGAGCATCTGATCGATTCCGACCTGATCGAGCTGCGCAACCTGGTCGAAGTCGCCGAGCTGGTGGTGCGCTCGGCGATGGCGCGCAAGGAGTCGCGCGGACTCCATTACACGATCGACTATCCGGAAACCGACGACGCGAACTGGCTCCGCGACACCGTGATCGCGCGCGACGAGACCGCAGCCGAAACCGCTTAGCCGGACGCGAGGAACCCGCCGCGCTCAGGCGACCGGCGCCGGCGCATTCTTCACGCCTGTTGCCTCGAAGCTGTAGGTGAGCTTGTCGTCGGCCAGATCGACCTTCGCCACGCCGCCTTTGCTGAGCGCGCCGAACAGCACCTGGTCCGCCAGCGCCCGCGCAATTTCGGATTCGATCAGGCGTCCGAGCGGACGCGCGCCGAATTTCGGATCGAAGCCCTTGTCGGCGAGCCATTTCCTCGCCGCATCCGAGACTTCCAGGCGCACCTTCTGCGCCGCCAGGCGCTCGGCCAGCTCGCCGACGAACTTATCCACCACGCGCGCAATGATCTCGGGGCCGAGCCCCGCGAATTCGATGATCGCCGAGAGGCGGTTGCGAAACTCGGGACTGAACATCCGGTCGATCGCCGCGCGCGGATTGCCAATCGTCATGCCGGTGCCGAATCCGATCATCGTGCGCGCCAGCTCCTGCGCGCCGGCATTGGTGGTCATCACGATAACGACGTTGCGGAAGTCCGCCTTGCGCCCGTTGTTGTCGGTCAGCGTCGCATGGTCCATCACCTGGAGCAGGATGCTGAACAGGTCGGGATGGGCCTTTTCGATCTCGTCGAGCAGCAGTACGCAATGCGGGTTCTTGTTGATCGCGTCGGTCAGCAGCCCGCCCTGGTCGAAGCCGACATATCCCGGCGGCGCGCCAATCAGACGCGACACCGTATGGCGCTCCATGTATTCGCTCATGTCGAAGCGCAAAAACTCGACGCCCATCACCTTCGCGAGCTGGCGCGCGACCTCGGTCTTGCCGACGCCGGTCGGCCCGGCGAACAGGAACGCGCCAACCGGACGATCCGGATGCGCCAGGCCCGAGCGCGCCAGCTTGATCGAGCGCGCCACCGCTTCGATCGCCTGGTCCTGACCGAAGACCACGCGCTTGAGTTCGTCCTCGAGATTCTGCAGCCGCGCGCGGTCGGTGGAGGAGACGGTGCGCTCGGGAATACGCGCCATGCGCGCCACGGTGCGCTCGGAATCGCGCGCACCGACCGTCACCGCGTCGGGGCCGCTCGCGCGCAGGCGCGCCGCGACTCCCGCCTCGTCCATCACGTCGATCGCCTTGTCGGGAAGAAAGCGATCGTTGATGTAGCGCGCGGACAGATCGACTGCGGCGCGGATGGCGGGCGCGGTATAGCGCACGTTGTGATGCTTTTCGTAATAGCTCTTGAGGCCGTTCAAGATCTGCACCGTCTCTTCGACGGTCGGCTCGGGCACGTCGATGCGCTGGAAACGGCGGCCGAGCGCCTTGTCGCGATCGAACGAGCGCTTGTATTCCTGGTAGGTGGTCGAGCCGATGCAACGCAGATCGCCCGAGGCCAGCGCCGGCTTGAGCAGGTTGGAAGCATCCATGGTCGAGCCCGAAGCCGAACCCGCGCCGACGATAGTGTGAATCTCGTCGATAAAGAGCACGATTTTCGGATTGCCGGTCGCGGCCTTGATCACGGCCTTCAGCCGCTGCTCGAAATCGCCGCGAAAGCGCGTGCCGGCGAGCAGCGCGCCCATGTCGAGCGCGAAGATTTCGACGCCCTTGAGCGCCTCGGGCACGCGACCCTCGTGAATCGCGAGCGCGAGACCCTCGGCGAGCGCGGTCTTGCCGACGCCCGCCTCGCCGACGAAAACCGGGTTGTTCTTGCGCCGGCGCAGCAGCACGTGAATCGCGCGCTCGATCTCGTGCTTGCGCCCGATGAGCGGATCGATCTTGCCCTGCGCGGCGCGCTCGGCAAGATTTATCGCGTAACGCTTGAGCGCGCGCGCCGGCGAGAGCCTGGGCACGCCCTCGTCGTCCTCGTCGGACTCGGCCTCATCGCGCTCGGCCGTCTCTTCGTCTTCGCTCTCGCCCGCGCCGCGTACCTGGCGATCGTCGTCGGCGCCGACCTTCGAGACGCCGTGCGAGACGTAATTGATGACGTCGAAGCGGGTGACGCCTTCTTCCTGCAGGAAGTAGAGCGCATATGACTCCGCCTCCTGGAACATCGCGATCAGCACCGCCGGGCCGTTGATTTCCTGGCGGCCGGCCGACTGCGCGTGCATCGCCGCGCGCTGCAGCGCGCGCTGCACGCCCGTCGCATAGCGCGGCGCGGCGTCGCGGCCCATCCGCTCGACGCTCTCGTCGAGATAGCCCTGCAGCTTGCGCCGCAGCGCGTCGATATTGGCGCCGCAATGCTTGAGCACGTTGCTGGTCGTGTAATCGTGCAGCATCGCGTAGAGCAGATGCTCGAGGCACACGTACTCGTGGCGCCGATTCTGCGCCTCGGTCATCGCCAGTTGCAGCGTGACCTGCAGTTCGCGGCTCAGCATCACGCCCGACGAGGCCATTGGCCGACTCCCGCGCCGTCCCGGGGCGCGCCGTACCGGTTCACATAAGCCATGACGAAAAATATAACCATCGAAATGCCGCTCTGCGGCTCACGCTTTCTCCATCACGCATTTGAGGGGAAATTCGCTCTGCCGAGCCAGTTCCTCGACCGTGCGCACCTTGGTTTCGGCAATCTCGTAAGGGAACACGCCCGCGACGCCCATTCCGTTCTGATGAACGTGCAGCATGATACGGGTCGCTTCGGCGTGCTGCTTGTTGAAAACCACCTTCAGGATTTCCACCACGAACTCCATCGGCGTGTAATCGTCGTTGAGCAGGATGACCTTGTACATGGGCGGCTTCTTGGTGCGGGTTTCCGGTCGCGTGCGCCGCTCGACCACCGTATCGCCGTCCGACGGACGGCCCGTGTTGGCACCGTCATCGCCGGCGCCGCGCCGGCGCGCCCGCAATTGCGGCCAGTATTCGCCGCGTATCTTCGTCACGCCGTCCGCCGAATGCGATCTGGTATGACTCATCGCCTGCCCGCTCAGATAGAATAGCAAATCGGCGCGCGATGAGGGGAGCACCCGCGCGCGAAGCCCTTTGCCGCGATAGCGCGCAAGGCTAAGCTCGCCGTATCGGTCATGGCACGACGCGACCAAAGAGGTAAGGCCGAAAGCAACGGCGCGGAGTCGGAAACGATCGAAATCGCCGTGCTCGAGGGGATCGATCGCGTCGCGCGCGAGGACTGGAATGCGCTGCTCGAGCCAGATGACAGCCCCTTCGTCGATTGGGACTGGCTGTTCGCGATGGAGCATTCCAAAAGCGCGGCGCGCGCGAGCGGCTGGAGTCCGTGCCATCTCGCGATTTTCCGCGGCAAGACGCTGGTTGCGGCCTGCCCGCTCTATCTCAAGAGCCACAGCATGGGCGAATTCGTGTTCGATCACGGATGGGCCGACGCGGCCGAGCGCAGCGGTATTCGCTACTATCCCAAGCTGCTGGCTGGAGTGCCGTTCACGCCGCACACCGGGCGGCGTTTCCTGGTCGCGCCCGGAGTCGCGCGCGCGCCGATGGTTGCGGCGCTGGGGCGCGGGCTCATCCAGCTCTGCGCCGACAACAAGCTCTCCACGGTCCACGTCAATTTTTGTCTTGCCGACGAGGCCGCGGCGCTCGCGTCGCTCGGGTTCCTCGAACGCCTCGGCTACCAGTATCACTGGCGCAACAATGGGTTCACTTCGTTCGACGATTACCTGGGCGCGCTCAAGAGCAAGCGGCGCTATGCGGTGCGTCACGAGCGCGCGGCTCTTGTCGCGCAGGGCGTGACCATCAAGGTGCATTCGGGCGAGCAGATTCCGGACACGATTTTCGGACCGATGTTCGATCTGTATCTCTCGACCATCGAGAAGCTCTACTGGGGCCGCCGTTATCTGACGCGCGAGTTCTTCACCGAGATGCGCGAGCGCTTCAAGCATCATATCTGCCTGGTGTGCGCGTATCGCGGCCGCAAGCTGGTCGCCGGCACCTTCAACCTGCAGAAATCGGGCGTGCTCTACGGCCGCTACTGGGGATGCTTCGAGGAGCTGAAGTACCTGCACTTCAATGTCTGCTACTACGCGGCGATCGAACACTGCATCGGCAGCGGCATCGCGCGTTTCGAGCCCGGCGCGGGAGGCGAATACAAATGGCTGCGCGGCTTCGATCCCGCACTGACCTACAGCGCGCATTACATCGCGCACGAAGGATTGCGTCGCGCGATCGCGAATTTCCTGGTGCGCGAGCGCCGCGAGGTCCAGGCCTGGATCGCCGAAGGCCACGAGCGCAGTCAAATCAAAGCGCCCGCGCCTTCCAACGTCGAACAGCCGTAAGCCGCGCTATTTCGAGGCCGGCAGCTCGGCCGGGCTCTCGAACGCGGAGGGCTCGCGCGGGTTCAGATCGATGCGCTCGAGTTCGCCCGGCTCCTTCTTGCCCGCCACGCCCAGCTCGCGGAAACGGCGCGCCCACGGCATCACCCGGCTCTCGAACGATCCGACCGCGTCGTTGAACGCGGCAACCGATGACCGGAGCGAGCCGCCGACGCGGCGCAAATGCTCGATCATGGTGGCGAAGCGATCGGCCAGTTCACGTGCCATCTCGCTGATGCGCTGGGCGTTTTCCGCAAGCTGCTCCTGGCGCCATCCGTAGGCGACCGCGCGCAGCAGCGAAATCAGCGTGGTCGGCGTGGCCAGGATCACGCGCTGCGTGACGCCCTGCTCGATGAGCGACGGATCCTGCTCGAGCGCGGCGCTGAAAAAGGGCTCGCCGGGCAGGAACAGGATCACGAATTCCGGCGTCGGCTGAAACTGATCCCAGTACGACTTGGCGCTGAGCGCAGCCATGTGCGCGCGCACCTGCTGGGCGTGCTGGCGCAGCCTCTCCTGGCGTGCCTCCTCGGACGGCGCGTCGAGCGCTTCGAGGTAGGCCTGCAGCGGCACCTTCGCATCGACGATGATGTTTTTGCCGCCGGGCAACTGGACGCGCAGGTCGGGCCGCAGGCGGCCGTCGTCGTTGACCGCGTTCGCCTGCTGAAAGAAGTCGCAGCGCTCGAGCATGCCGGCCATCTCGACCACGCGCTTGAGCTGCATTTCGCCCCAGCGGCCGCGCACCGACGGGGCGCGCAGCGCGCGCGTGAGATTCATCGCTTCGCCGCGCAACTCCTTCTGCGCGACGAGCAGCGCGCCGATCTGTTCGCCTAACGCGCCGTAGGCCTCGCGGCGCGCGCCCTCGATCGCGCGAATTTCGCGATCCAGCTTGCCCAGGGATTCGCTGACGGGCGCGACCGCCGCGCCCAGCTTCTGGTCGGCCAGGGTGAGGAAGCTTCGATTGGCAGCCTCGAGCGCGTCGGCCGCGAGCGACTTGAACGTGTCGGCAAGCTTGCGTTCGGAGCTTTCGATGAGCGCCTTCTGCTCGGCGAAGGCGCGCTCGCGCTCTTCCATGCGCACCGCGGATTCGTGCAGCCGGCCCTCGAAACTGCGGGCCGCGGCCAGCCAGGCCAATACCGCCCCCAGCGCGAATGCCGCGATCGCCGCCACCAGCAACTCCATCCTGCCGACCCTCCCCCGCACCGCGCCGCCAATACAGGCGCGGCCGTACGAATAGTATCCGCCGCACCCGCCCGGGTTCCAATCGCCCATGCGGCGTAATCCACAGGTTTGTGCATGCGCGATGCGGCGGCCGCGTTCTGCTATTTTGAGCCTGTCGGACGCCGCCTGCCGGCACATCCGTCACCGGGACCTCGTGAACGACCTGCTCAAGCCCCAATCGATCGTCGTGATGCTCGGCTCCGGCGGCGTCGGAAAAACCACCGTAGCCGCGGCGCTGGGCGTCGCGGGCGCAAGCGCACGCCTGCGCACGGCGGTCATCACGGTTGACCCGGCGCGGCGGCTGCGCGAGGCGCTGGGCTTGCCGCGCCTGGGGCATCGGCCGACGCGAATTGATGCGCGACGGCTGCGCGCCGCCGGCCTCGATGCGCGGCTCGAGCTGAGCGCGATGGTGCTCGACGTGAAGGGCGCATGGGACGCGATGGTGGCCGAGCATGTGGCGGACCCGGCCGCGCGCCGCCGCATCCTGGACAACGCGTTTTACCAGAACCTGAGCTCGCGCTTCGCCGGCGCCGACGCCTACGCCGCGCTCGAGGCGCTCTACCAGCTTCACGCCCGCGGCAGTTTCGATTTCGAGGTGGTCGACACGCCACCCGCCGCCCACGCCTTCGAGTTCGTGCAGGCGCCGGCGCGGCTCGCGCGTCTGCTGGATTCGCAGGCGGCGCGATGGTTCCTCGGACCGGCGGGAAAATCCGCTTCGCTGGCGCTGCGACTTGCCGGGCGCGTCGCCGGCTACGTGGCGCGGGAGCTCGAGCGTTTCGCCGGCGCGCGGACGCTTTCATCGATGTCCGAGTTTTTCGCCGCCGCGGCCGGCGCGACCGCGGGTATCGACGATCGCATGCGCCGCGTTGCCGAGCTGATACGCTCGCCGGCCGTGTGCTTCGTCCTGGTCACTACCGCCGAACCGGACCGCTTGCGCGACGCGCGCAGACTGATCGAGCAGATGCAGTCGGAGCGGCTCAATTTGGGAGGCATCGTCGTCAATCGTTTCCTCGACGAAGCGGTCTGGAGCGGTCTCGACGGGAGCGCCGATTTTGCGCGACCGGCCGGAGAAAGGCGGCGTCGGCCGCGCGGCATGCAACTCGAGCGCCTGCTCGATCCCGCATTCGACGAAATTCCGGCGCTGCGCGCCGCGCTCGACGGCGCGCGCAACCAGGGCGCGGCGGACGCGAACGCGGCGCTTTCATACCTTGAGCGCTATCACCGCCGCACCGTGCTGAAGCTGGGCCGCCTCGAAAAGTTTATCGAGGCGTTGCCGCGGCGCGTGAACGTTGCGCTGGTGCCGGAAATGCGGCCCGGCGCAGCGGGCCTCGCCGCCCTGGCGCATCTGTCGCAATTTCTGCTTGCGCCCCAGGCGCACGTTGAGGGCGCGAAGCGCCATGCGCACGATGCGGCGCGCACAGCGCGCGCGCCGCGGCGCGGCGCCGGCAAAGACGGCGGCGGCGCGGAAGGTCGGATGCCGGAGTGAGCCTGTAAGCCGGGTTCTGTACCCTTGCGGGCGGCGATCATTCATCTAGGCCGGCGATTGCTCGTCGGCTCGAGCGACCGAACCCGAGGGATTATGAGCGGGCCACTCACCCTCCTATTTGGTCTTGCTCCGGGTGGGGTTTGACATGCGCGCGCGATCACTCGCGCGCCGGTGGGCTCTTACCCCGCCATTTCACCCTTACCCTCGCGGGCGGTGTATTTTCTGTGCCACTTTCCGCGGGTCGCCCCGCGCCGCCGTTAGCGGCCACCCTGCCCTGCGGAGCCCGGACTTTCCTCCCCGAAACGGGGCGATCGCCCGGCCCACTCCGGCGCTCAAAATTGTAGCACGACGCCGAGCCGCTCGCCGCGCGTTTGAGGAAGCGCGTCAGCCCTCGTAGTACAGGATACGCTGGCAGTTGGGACAGAAGTGAATCTGCAGATGCTTCTGAATCTCGTTGTACAGTTGCGGCGGCAGGCGCATCCGGCACCCTTGGCAGGTGCCCGACTTGGCCAGCGCCACCGCCACCCCGGCGCGCCGGCTGAAAATTATCTGATAGCGCTGCAGCAGCATGTCGGGGACCGACGCCGCGGCGCTGTCGCGCTCAACGCGGCAGCGCTGGATGGACATCTTCAGCTCTTCGACTTCGGCCGCGATCTCTTTTTCGGCGGCCTTCAGCTCGGTGCGCTTGGCCGCGATAAGCTCGGTGAGTTCCTTGATCCGCGGGCCGCGCGGCTCAGCCGCCTGCATCGAGGCCAGCACCTCGCCCTCCAGGCGCTGGTTGTTTTCCTTGAGGGTCTCGACTTCGTGCCCGAGCGCCTGCAGCTCCTTGTCGTTGCGCACCAGGTTGAGCCGCATCCGCTTGTTGCGAATCTGTGCTTCGCCGTCGGCCAGCTCGCGCTCGAGCACGCGGCGCGCGGCCGCCGCCTGCTGGTCTTCCTCGGTGAGTCGTTCTAGTTCGGCCTGAGAGGTTTCGATCTCGCCGCGGAGTTGTTCGACGCGCCCCGCGACCGAAGACAATGATTGCCCGAGCTCCTGTAACTGCCGATCGATGGCCTGCAGCGCCATCAGCCGGGCTATCTCTTCACGCAATTCAGCCTCCGTTTGATGCGGACCGGTTCATGCGCTGCGCCGCCGCACGCCTCTCGCCGAACCTGCGCGCGGCATTAAGCTGGACACAACATCGATCCGCGGTTTGATGATGGTGATGATATGGGCCCACCAGGATTTGAACCTGGGACCAGCCGGTTATGAGCCGGCAGCTCTAAACCGGACTGAGCTATGGGCCCTTGCGAGCGCATTGTGCAACCACCATCGTACCAACTTTCCCCGCATAAATTAAAGGGCATCCGCTGCAGGTTTAGTCCGGGCCATGTCAAGCCCGGCCGCGGGCGAACCGCCGCCGTCACGCGTCATCAGCCGTTGCCGCGGCGCATCGCGATAATTTCCTGCGCGTTGGCCGCCCCCTCTTCAACACTGCGCGCGCTGGCAGCCGCGCGACGGCGCATCTCCACCGCGCGATTCTGCTGCCGGCGCGCCAGCGCGGCGGCGTAGTCGCGCGCCAGCACGCGCGCCTGCGCCACGCTCTCGAGTTCCGGCCCGACCGCCAGCGCACTGAGTTGCGAGCGCTGCGGCACGGCGAGCCGCTCGGCAATCGCGGCCTCGAGCGCGGCCGGCGTATCGTCGCAAGCGCACACCTCGGCCAGCGCGGCGGCCATGCGCGAATCCTCGATCATCGGAGCATGGCTGGCGATCTCGGCGCGCAAGTCCGGATGCAGCAGCGCGATCGCGAGCAGGCCGACCTCTGCGGCCTGCGCCGCATCACCTGCGCCCGCGCCGGCGCGCGCGTCCGCGCCGCGCGGTCGCGGTCCCGCACCCGCCGCCGCGGGCCCCGCGGCGGCACCGCGGGGGCTGCGGCGCGCCGCGCCGCGCAGCGTCGCTTCGTCGACGCCGAGGGCTTCGGCCGCGCGATGCACGAGCAGGTCGAACGCGACCGGCTCCTGCATCGTTTTCAGCACTTCGATTACTTCGTGCGCGGCTCGCCGGCGCCCTTCCATCGATCCGCCCGCGGCCGCTGCCTTCTGTTCCAGGAAATAGTCCACCAGCGGTTGCGCCGATGCGACGAGGTCCGCAAACGCCTGCGCGCCGCGCTCTCTGATAAACGTGTCCGGATCGAAGCCGGGGGGAATGAATATTCCACGCGGCTCGACGAAGCCCGCCGCGAGAAATATCTCGAGCGCTCGCAGCGACGCCTTGCAGCCCGCCGCGTCGCCGTCGAAGCAGGCGAACACGTTGCGCGTATGTCGCCCGAGCAGGCGCAACTGATCCGCAGTAAGCGCTGTGCCGAGGCCGGCCACGGTCTCTTTGAAGCCCGCCTGCCACATCGCGATAGCGTCGAGATATCCCTCGACCACGATCGCGCGGTCGGCGCTCGCGATCGCCGTCCGCGCCTCGCACAGGCCGTACACGCTGCGCGATTTCGAGTACAGCGCCGACTCGGGCGAATTGATGTATTTCGGCAGGCGCTGGTCGAGCACGCGCCCGCCGAAGGCGAGCACGCGGCCCTGCGCGTCGCGGATTGGAAACATCAAACGTCCGCGGAACATGTCGCGCGTACCGCCGCTGTCCTGCCGCACCAGGCCGATGCGCACCGCCGCGGCCAGCAGCCCGCGTTTGTCGAGCGCGCGCGCGAGGTTCGCCTGGCGCTCGGGCGCGAAGCCGAGCATGAACGTGCGCGCAGTCTCCGGCGCCACGCCACGCCGCTTGAGATACTCGCGCGCGGCGGCGCCCTCGGGCGTGTTCCACAGCACATGGACGAAAAACTCGGCCGCGGTCTGATTGGCGCGCATCGCCGTATCGCGCTCGCCCGCGCCCGCTCCCGTCCCGCCGCCGCGCTCGGGCAGCGCGACGCCGTAGCGTCGCGCGAGCGATTCGATCGCCTCGGGGAAACTCAGTCCCTCGGTGCGCATCACGAAATCGAACACGCTGCCGCCCGCGCCGCAGCCGAAGCAGTGAAAGAACCCGCGCTCCGCATTGACCGAGAACGAAGGCGTCTTTTCGTTATGAAAGGGGCAAAGCCCGACCAGGTTGCGGCCCGTGCGCTTAAGCCGTACGTGCGCGCCGATGATGTCCGCGATATCGGCGCGGGCGCGAATTTCCTCGAGCTTGTCGTCCGCGTAACGCGCCATCACCCGTCCAGCAGCGCGCGCAGGATCCGCGGGTCGTTGGTCATGATTCCGTCCACGCCGGCGGCGATCAGCCGGCGCATCCCGGCCGCATCGTCAACCGTCCACGCGTAGACCGCAAGGCCGGCGCGATGCGCCGCGGCGCACAGGTGCGCGTCCGCGATATCGAATCGAGGCGCGATCGCGAACGCGCGCATTTCCGCGGCCGCCTTGAGCAGCGCCGCCGCATCCTTCTCGCCGAGCAGGACAAGCCGCGCGCCCGGATGCTCGGCCGCGACCAGTCGGAGCTGCGGCCAATCGAAGCTCGAGACGACTGCGCATTCGGCCGCGCCGGATTTCCGCAGGATCTCGCACACGCGCGCCTCGACGCCCCGCGCCTTGAGCTCGACGTCCATTCCGCAGCCGCGCGCCGCGAGCGCGACCGCAACCTGGGCGAGCGTGGGAATACGCTCGCCGCGAAACTCCGCTCCGAAGCGCACGCCCGCGTCCAGCCGTCCCACCTCGGCCGCATCCATCTCGGCCACCCGGCCGCGTCCGTCGGTGGTGCGATTCACCGTGGCGTCGTGAATCACCACCACTTCGCCGTCGCGCGTCATGCGGACGTCGAACTCGCACATGTCCGCGCCCAGGTCGGCGGCCGCAATGAATGCGCGCAGCGTATTCTCCGGATAGCGCGCGCTGGCTCCGCGATGGGCGATCGTCAGCATCTCATCCGCGCGGCCCGCGCCGTCGCGCCCGCGCTCGTAGCCGCCCTCATCATGCACAAGTGTATGCGCCGCCCGGCGAATGGGGCAAATCGCCGCGCGCGTCTTGCCCACAGGCTTCAGGCTCGCGGCTTCCGCAGTGGCGGCGCGTCTCGTCGGCCGCCCTACTCGTCAAGCCGCGCGTTCGGCCTTATGCTGGAGCGTAGTGCCAAATGGCGTATCTCGCTACACAGAGCCGACGCAAATACCTGCGTGTGCGGTTCAAGGTGCCGGCCGCGATGACCGACGAGGCCGCCGGGCTGCTGGTCGGCGCGGGCGCGCTCGGATGCGCGGTCGTCGGAGACCATCGCAGCTCCCATCGCCGCGCCAATCACGACGTCGAGGCATACTTCGAAAGCCTCAGGCCCGCGCGGCTCGCAGCCATCTGGCGTGCCATGACCGCCGCGGGGATGCTCGCGCAGGTTGGGCGCGCGCCGGCGCCTCGCACAATCGCGGATCCGGGATGGGCGACGGCGTGGCGCGCGCGCTTCGTCCCGCTGGCGATCGGCCGCCGGCTGCTGATCGTTCCACCGTGGAAAACGGAGGTTGCGACGCGCCGCACCAGGGTAACCATCAACCCCGGACAGGCGTTCGGCACCGGCCATCACGCGACTACCGCGGGCGCGCTGCGCGCGCTCGAGGCGCTGTGCGCCGCGCGCAGCTTCGCGCGCGGGCTCGACGTCGGCACGGGCTCGGGCGTACTGGCGATCGCGATGCGCCTGATGGGCGTGGGACGGGTTACCGCGATCGACATCGATCCGAGGGCGCTGGACAATGCGCGCGAGAACGCCGCCTTGAATTCGCTCGCGAATGAAATCCGCTTTGCGACCACGCCGCTTACGCGCCTGCGCGGCCGCTACGACCTGATCGCGGCGAACATCCTGAGCGGCACTTTGATCTCGATGGCCGGCGCGCTTACGCGCCGGCTCGCGGGCGGCGGCCGCCTCGTCCTGGGCGGCATCCTGAACCGCGAAGCGCCCGCCGTGCTCGCGCATTATGCGCCGCATCTGCGATGCGTCGGCGTGCGGCGCGACCGCGGATGGAGCACGCTGGTGATGGCGCGATGAAACGGGCGGCGCGCTTCGCCATCTCGTCGGCGGCGATCAAGGGCGCGGTCGCGCTGGTCGACGGCGGCGAACTGCACCACATGCGCGATGTGATGCGCCTGCGGGCCGGCGCCGGCATCGAGCTCTTCGACGAGCGCGGCGCCGAATACCTCGGCATCATCCGCAACTATCACGCCGGTCATGCGATAATTGAAATCACGCCCGCCGCCCGCGCCGTGGCCGAGGCGACCGCCGGCCTCGTCCTGGCCGCTTCGGTCATCAAGGGGCCGCGGATGGACTTCCTGGTCGAAAAGGCGGGCGAACTCGGCGCCCGTCAACTCTGGCCGGTGCTCGCCGAGCGCGGCGTCGCGCGCGAGGTCGGCAGCGAGCGGCTCGCGCGCTGGCGCCGGCTGGCCAGGGCGGCGGCCAAGCAAAGCCGCGCACCGGCCGCGACCGAAGTGCTCGAACCCGTCGCCGTCGCGGACTTGATCCGGCGGCTCGACGAAGGCACGCTCTGCATCGTCCTCGCCGAGGGCGCGCCGCCGCTGGGATCGGTCCTGCGCGCCAGGCGTCGGCGAGCGGTACTGCTGCTCTGCGGCCCCGAGGGCGATTTCAGCGAGGCGGAATCGGCGGCCCTGGCCGAAGCCGGATTTGTTGCCGCAGGGCTCGGCGGCAGGCGGTTGCGCAGTGAGACGGCGGCGATTGCCGCCCTCAGCATCGCGGCGGGCGCGCTCGACGAGCTGGACGAAGCATCAGGCGGAGAAGACTGAACGGTGGTGTACAAATTCGCCTTCATAATGGACCCGCTGGAGCAGGTGCTGCCGGACAAGGACACCACCTTCGCCTTCATGCTCGAAGCGATCGGCCGCGGCCACGAGGCCTACTTCGTCGCGCTGCATGATCTTTACGCCGTCGGCAGCCGGGCCTACGCCGGAGCGCGGCGCTGCGCGGTGATGCGCGCGACGCCGCATTACCGCTTCCTCGACGAGGGCGCCGAATATCCGCTCGAGGCCTTCGACGCGATCTTCATGCGCAAGGATCCGCCGGCCGACGCCGCCTACCTGTACGCGACGATGCTGCTCAGCCTCGCCGACCGCCGCCGCACCTTCATCCTCAACGAGCCGGCCGGCCTGCGCGAGGCCAACGAGAAGCTCTACGCGCTGAACTTCCCCGAGGCGATTCCGCCGACGCTCGTCACCGAGGATATCGCGCGGCTCAAGCGCTTCATGGCCGAGCAGGGCGGGCAGATGATCGTCAAGCCGCTCGACGGACATGGCGGCGAAAGCGTGTTCCTCGCCGCCGCCGCCGACCGCAACCTCAACGCCATCCTCGAAGCCGTCACCCGCTTCGAATCGCGGCCGATCATGGCGCAGCGCTACCTCGCCGAAATTCGCGACGGCGACAAGCGGCTGATCGTGCTCGACGGCGAGCCGCTGGGGTGCACGCTGCGCGTGCCGCGCGACGATGAAAACCGCGGCAACATCCACGTCGGCGGCAATTGCGTCAAGGCCGAGGTCACCGCGCGCGACCGCGCCATCTGCGACATGATGCGGCCGCGGCTCAAGCGCGACGGGCTGTATTTCGTCGGCCTCGACATCATCGGCACCTACCTGACCGAGGTCAACGTGACCTCGCCCACCGGCATCCAGGAGATCGACCGGCTCGACGGCGTGAACCTCGAGGCGCGCGTGATCGATTTCGTCGAGGCTCGCGTGGCCGCTCTCAAGCGATAGCCGCGTCTTCGCATGACGAATCCGGCCGGCTCGCCCGCCGCCCGCCGACCTGTTGCAACGGCATACGCGGACAGGTACGAATTAAGGCCGTCTGCGATAAAATGGCATCCTGTTCGCGGTGGGCAGGTAGCTCAGTCGGTAGAGCAGAAGACTGAAAATCTTCGTGTCGAGTGTTCGATTCACTCCCTGCCCACCAAATAAAATTAAGCACTTAGCGCGATTTCCGCTTTCGCTCTCGGGTTCATACCCCCAGTTTTATCCCCATCAAGCCAATCGAAGGGGTCGGAAACAGCGCTAGGCTGTGTGCCGGATAGTCGCTCGAAATCGAACAGCAACAGACGCGAGGGTGAGCAGCGGACGATGGCGCTGTCCAGGGCGATCGTTTGCCCATCCCTCGCGCTTCTCTAAGGGGCTATTACGAAAAAAACGAATTTAACGAAATAAGCTATGGATACTGGAGAATTCGGCGAATACGAGAGAACGGGATTACGAAAAAAGAGTGCGTGCGCGATACCTATTCGGGGGCCCATTGCTCGGTGTATCTTATCGTCGCAAACTTATAGACGGCGTGGCTCAGGTCGCTGAGCCGACTGTTGAACTGTGGAGGGGCGACAGGGTACGCCCCGAAGAGCTAGGCGCATTACTCTCTTCTCACCCGTTGTTGGCCGGTGTCCCGCCGCCCCCTCCTGACCGGTCACTCTGGACCGGGAGACCGTGTGGGCAAGATTGAGGATAAGGTGTTGTCGACCTGTGATGAAGTGAGTCGCCGGACCTTCTCGCATCTCGCCCCTTTTGTTTTTGAACAAACTGAGGCTATCTGCTGTGGATAACGTAACTAGCGTACCAGTGGTGCTACCGTCGTGCTCTGTTAGCCTAAAATAGTGGACTACAATTACTCGAAGAGAACCTGCGACGTTCCAGGTTGTGCGCTACCTGCTCGCACGGTGTCACCCAAAGACGGCCAACGACATTGCCCGTCTCACTTCATGCATGGCGACCGAATGTTCAACCGGTCAGTAAAACGTCATCGCAAAAGACGGCCATCCGGCAGCCGCCGCTAGTTCCCCGGCCATACCTTCCAGCCATTCCGGTCTCGCACGCCTACTTGGCTCGTGCCGTCGTGTCCTGCGCCGATGTAGCCGGCCATGTCGGCATTCTCTCCCTTTCCGCGAAAGCTGAGCATCGAGACGCCATCGGAGTCAGCATTTCGAGCGGCAAAGAGAAAAGCGCGGGTCTGGCCATCCTCATCCACCAGCGAGAGAAAAGGCTCCCCGGACGGTATCGTTGCCGCTACAATCCGCGCTCTTCCTTCTGAGTCTCGGATGACGAGTTTTTTTGCATCGACCAAACCATCTTCCGCCGGTTCGCTCGCAATCAACTCGTCCACGGCCCGTTCGATTGCCTCGCGCTCGGCCTGCGGCAGCCCCATTTTGACGGTTACCGGCCCTGCTTTGAGCTCAGAGATCTGACCGAGCAAGCCTTCAATGGGCCGACGGAAAATGAACGCAATAATCACTGCGGCCACCGGCCACGCGAGAGATTGGAAGCTGTAAGGTTGTGGCCACGAGACGTCGCTCAGTGATGCGCGCTTAGCGCCGCGAGCATCGTGCATGCAGCGCATGAGGCGAAGCCCAACAGCGGTGGGAGCACGATGAGCCAAACACCGAAGCGCACTAGCGCCGGCACTGATTGCCACGCGCTCGGTGCCGCATGCCTGGGTGGTGGATCATAGTGCTGGACGAGTGTTGCTCCGCACCTTCGGCAGTAGACCGCTGTTCTTCTATGCCCTGTCTCGCCGCATCGTTCGCACCACCAGAGCGCCATATTGGCGAGATTAGCAGAGTGCCTCTTAATCATAAATTCTGACAGTCAATTTATCACAAATCCTGATAAATCAAGTATTTACACGCGCTTGTGGTATGCTGATAAATATTGTGCCAGTAGAGACCCACAACCGCGATAAGGCCGAGGAGGTCACGATGATAGCGACAGGTGCGCGGATTCTTGCGGAAGAGGTCAAGCGTGGCCGCGATCACCTATGGCTGCGCGTCGCTGTGCGATGCATCGGCGGCCCGGCCGCAACAGCCAGGGGCGATGCAGGTCGATTCGCCGCGTTGTGTTCTCGCATGCGCAGCTTAGAAGTATCCGAGTTACGAATTAAACGAAAAAATCCCTAACCTTTAAACTAAAAGGTTAGGGGTTATTTCGTTTTTTTGTAGATCGATTTATACCCCCAGTTATACCCCCATTCGATCCCTCGCGCGCTGGTTCGTATGCCTCTGGTCGACTCCATACGGAAACACTATGATTTTTCTATCTTTAGACGACTGAGTAATAGGTTTTGTACTGCTTGGACGCATGCAGACAGTACAGTGTGAAACTGAAAATCTTCGTGTCGAGTGTTCGATTCACTCCCTGCCCACCAACTCGAAGTCCTTCTCTCCCTTCAGTTTTCGAGCGCGCGGTCGCAGACCTCGAAAATCGCATAGCTAGCACATAGCTAGCGAGCCTCGCGCGCGCTCGTCATCGAGCCTGCGAGCGAGCCGCGCCCATGCCCTAGTACTCTCCGCGCCCCGTGATCGGACCGACCGCGCCGAGCGCGAAATAAGAACCACCAGCCATTAGATTGAGGCGCTGCGCGGCCGCGCTGTCGCTTGCGAGCACGCGCGGCGGGCAGAACCATCAGTCGGCGGCATTCGCCGCGCTCGACCGCTTCGAGCTAGAGCTGCTGCAGATCCACGAAGACCGCCTCATATCTCTGGGCGAGCCTTTTCGTTGAAAATAAACGCTTTTCTGTTGCATCATACTTGACAAAATGTCGCATTTGCCTTGACAAAATGTCGCATTTGCTGATACAGTTGTCTTCGTGATCGAGAGCTTCAGACACAAGGGGCTGAAGGAGCTTTTCGAAACAGGCAAGAGCGGGAAGGTGCCGCCGGCGTTGTGCCAGAGATGCACTGACTGTTTGGATATTCTCGACGCAGCGACAGGCCTTCGAGACCTCAATCTCCCAGGGAACGACCTGCATCCACTGCGCACGAAACCGGTGCGGCATAGCATCCATGTCAATGGGCCATGGTGCATCACCTTTGAATGGGAAGCTCCCCACGCTAAACGAGTCGATCTGGAGCAGTATCACTAGCATACGACAAAGGGAGTAATTTTATGAGCGCGGAGTACACGGTTGACCGTGCGCGGATTACGCGGCCACCCACTCATCCCGGCGTCCTTTTTGAGCGAACTATTCTGCCTCACCTCGGTCGGCGCACCATCGGAGAGATAGCAACGCTGCTCGGAGTGAGCCGCCAGACGCTGCACCGCGTGATGGCGGGCGAGACGGCGATAACTCCCGACATGGCCGTAAGGCTCGGCAAACTGTGCGGCAATGGACCTGGGCTTTGGCTGAGGCTGCAGGCAAATTACGATGCATGGGAAGCATCGCGCCGGCTCAAAGAGGAAGTCGCAAAGATACCGGTGCTACGTTAGCTCGACCCCTGCCTGACGCAGCTCGACGCTCGGATAGAGCAGCAACCGCCGCTGCTTTACCAGCTCCAGCAACGTGCTCGCCATCAAGGGACAGCTTCCACCACTCGACCGGGTATGCGAGATCTACATCGGATGTTTGTTATCCATATCACGTAACAGTTGCTCACCACGTTCGACTGCCGCTTCGAGTTCGCGAGTACGTCGGTCGCGCGCCCGGATCATTAATGCCAAAATCACGCAGCCCATCAGCAGTCCGGAGTCGAGAATCATCCAAAAGCCGTAAATTGCGAGCGGGAAGTCGTCCATCGCTCGGCCATTCGCCTCATACGCCATGCTCCAGCGCTGTTTGCTGAGATGAGTTCCAACGGGAAACCCATCGATGAAGCCCTGGGATGGATCGGCGTAATAAACTTTCTCTCGACCGTCGGAATCGCGGATCAGGTATCTCGTCGTCAGATTGCGCGTCCAGGATGGGTAGTGAACGAATTCAGTGCGGGCGACAACCAGTCCATCGAATTGCGCCACATAATGCCCCAGTACCGTGGCGTATTCACCGGAGCTGAGCAGCACGATCATGAGAAAGACCGCGCCCGGCGCCGCGTGTGCCTTCCTCACAGCGCTATTTAGGATTCTGAGGCTCGAGACGCGCGCCGGCCGGCGTCGGCACTCCGGGCGGAGCGATATCGAGGAACACGCGCGGGCAGCGCGTCAGCGTGCAGGTGAAGTTCTTGGGCGTCAGGTCACGAACCAGGAAACACGCCGGACAGCGCAAGTAATTCGTCCGTAGCAGCACACTCTCGCGTTGCATCGTCATCCCCTCCACCACCGCCACTTTAGCCACTCGCTGCGCAATTCGGGCCTACGCCACGTAGCGTAGCACGCCCTTGGCGCCGCATGAAGGTCTCGCCCCAACATGTGTGCAGAGACCGAGCCCGGCGCGCCGACCGAGCCTGGCAGATGCCCCTGCGATTGCTATCGAGGTCGCGAAGTGGCGTCCGCGCCGCTCGCGTCCCGAGGGGCTTCGAAAAACAGCCGCCACAAGGCGCCCTCGCCCATCTGCTGACTGATCTCCAGGAACAGGAAATAGAGCGCGAACACGATGGCGATGCCCAGGGCCCAGGCGAACAATCGATGATGATCCGCATGAGCGATCAGGTAGCGGACGCCGCCGACGACGCTGTGAACTCTGCGTGCCGCGTCCAGAAATCGTTCGACGTAGCCCAACAGCAAGCTCACGACTCCGTAGAAAAGCGTCTTCACCGCAATCGCAACGATCCGCCTGTGCCGTGAGAGTTTGCGCGCGAGCGGCGTCTCATCCATGAGGAGCGCGGCTTTGGCCGCGATCGCGGCGCCGACCACCGCATTGGAAAGCGCGCTTATCTGAATCGAAAAGCCTGCGAGCGTCAGCTTGATCAGGCAGGCAAGGAGCAGGAAGCCGACCAGGAAAAACAAGAACACCGGCCACGCGGCGACGAATTCCCTGTGCAGGAAACGCCCCACTCCGGCCACGCCGTACGACGATGCGGCAGCCATCTAGTGCGCGATGAAGCGGCCCATGGCACCCAGGGTTGAATCGCCCAGCGCGTGCGTAACAAAAGTATAGCGGCCCGCTTGATATAGCGTCATCTCGACTACCGCACCGCCGCCGGGCGGAACCGCCACCGTCTGCCGGCCCACCGTGACATTGCGCGGATTTCCGTCCTCGAGCACGCGCTGGAAGATCGTTCCGATCACGTGGAAGGCGGAGATATGATTCGGGCCCGCATTAACCAGAAACAGGCGCACGGTCTGGTTGACCTTCACCGACAGCGGATTATCCATGTAGCGCAGCGCTTCGCCGTTGAAGGCCACCACGTCGGCGACGCCGTGCATCATCCTGGTCAAATCGCCCCGCAGCAGATCGGGATGGCCCGGCACGGGCTGGGTGTAGAACTCGCTCTGCACCAGCACAAAGTTCTGTCCCGGCCCCCATCCGTTCCTGGGATCGACAATCAACGCGCCGTACATGCCGTTGGCGATGTGCAGCAGCACCGGTTCGCTGCCGCAGTGATAGAGAAACACTCCCGGATAGTAAACCGGAACCTTGAAGCGCAGCGTCTCGCCGGGCGCGATGGTCTGATAGGCGACCTGGTTGGGCCCGAGTTCCGCGTGAAAATCGATCGAATGTCCCATCGTCGCGGTGTTGGTCAGTTCGACCTCGAGCGTGTCGCCGACGCGCGCGTGCAGCACCGGGCCGGGCACGGTGCCGTTGAAGCTCCAGGCCTGGTATTTCCTGCCGCCCCCGATATCCACCGTCTTATCAATCAGCGCGAGCTTGATATGGACGAGTTGCCCGCCGGACAGCGCGGGCAACACCTCGGGTGACGTCGCCTGAGCGGGGAGCGTGTATCCGGGCGGCGTCTTGACTACAGTCGCGGTGACCGGCGCGGGATGAATCGCCTCGTCCGCGCGCGACGCCGCGCCCATCAGGCTCACAGCGCACAGGATCGCGAGGGTTGTTGCGGCAAACCGCGCATCCTTGCTCTTCATTTCTCCCTCCCATTGCAACTCCCGGTCGCTTCCTTCTCCAACCCTGTGCATTCCAAAAGGGGCGCCTCTTTCGCCCGCCGGCGCGCGACTCGCGGGTGAGCGAAAGCGGCGCTCGGAACGGAAGAATGCTTCGGCCGTTAACGGAAGCTTTCCGAGAATAGCGAGGTCACGAGCGGCGTCAACTCGCGCTCCGAGGGGCTGTCGCCGCCGAAATCGTCCATTATGGACTTGAGTTCGCGCCCGCTCATTTTCGGCTGCGCCAGGATGAACGGTATATGGCCGTCCTGCTCGCACGCGCTGCCATGCCACGAGTAATGATCGATTCCGGCGAATGCATAGCGATCCTGAATCGGCAAGTCGGCGCACGCCTTTGACAGCAGGACAATATCCCCGGCCCGATCGCCGTGAGGGCCGACGCCGAGCCAGTTCATCCGTTGCGCGAAATCGATCAGATCCGGCCGCGGATGCTGCGCCAGGTACTCCGGGAGCGGCACCAGGTATTCGCCATCCCAGACCATGAACGGCAGCGCATTCCGGCCCGGCGAAATCGGCAGGCGGGCGAATATCAGGTCAATGGTGCCCTTGAGCCTGGCGACGGGACGGCCGCGTTTGTTCGAACGGTAGAGCGATTTGAGGACTGGAATGACGTCCTCCTCGAGCCGTGCCGGCTTGCTCCAGTCGCATCGCGCATGCTCGGCCTCGCAGGTCGAGCGATCGGCCAGATAGATATTGGCCATAAAGCCCTGATAGGCGATCACGGCCTGGTAATCGTCGTCGGTGTTCGGAAGGAGCAGTATCGGTTTGCGCACCCGGAAGCCGGCGCGGCGTACCGCAGCATACGGCGAGTCCTTCTCGCCGGTTCCCAGCGTGTGCCGCTCATCGTCGAGTGTGGGTACATGCGCGTGGTCGGAAATGAAGATGATGTAAGTTTGGTCGAGCACGCCCTTCTTCTGATATTCGGCGATGACCTCGCCTACCGCCGGATCGGTAACCTGTTCGAGGTAACGCGTCTGCGACGCGAGCGGATCCTTCGACGCGTGAGTGAAGATGTCGATGCCCGGAAAATAGACGGTCTGCAAATCGGCGATTCCGTGCGCCTCGATGGTCTGGATTACTTTGTCGGTGGAACTTCGGTCGATCGACGCGCTCAGCGATTTTTCCGGATTGGCACCCTCGAGCGTGCCCTTGATCAAATCGCCGATCATGCCGGTCATCGCGTTGGGCGCGATGATCGTGAAGATCGTGGCCCCGCGGTGAACTGAATTCAGCGAAACGTAGGACCTCACGCGAAGCTTCTCGTAAAGCGTCTTCACTTCGAGCTGGCGGCCGACCAGGTCGTCGGTAACCACCTTCGCATTGTCCGCGAGTTCATGGACCGAGACCGGCACCGGCGCGAAGAATTTCATCTTGTCGCGCTCGAACCATTCGTCGCCCGGAATCCCGTCGTAGCCCGGCACCGACCCGGTGAAGATCGCGCTCCAGTCGGCGATCGTGCTGGAAGGCAGAATGGCGAGCGCATGCGGCGCCGCGTACGCGTGCTCGAACATTCCGGACTCCTGTTCCTTTCCCGCCTTTTGCTCCTTGCCCAGGATGCCGGCGAGATGCGGCGCATGCCCGGAGCGCACCGCGTCCATGAACTGCGCCGGACAGGCCCCATCCATGGCAAAGATCAGGACGTGGACGCCGCTCGCGTGCGGCGGCGGCGCCTTTTTGACCAGACGTTCTTCGCCGCCGGTCTTTAGCTCCTTGCGCACAAAGGCGCACGACGGCAACAGCATGACCGCCGCCAGGGCGATCGTGAATGCAAGCGGCAATCTTTTATTCATGTGGCGGACTATACGCATGCAGACGACAGTGAAGTTCAGAATCCGTATCGTGCAGGATCGAATCCTTGGCGCGCAAGCCGACGGCCAACCGCCGGCCGGCCCGGCGCAGGCGCGCGACTCGCGCATGGCGCATTGAATCACGCGTCTGCATGCGCTAGCTATGAACAGTCATCGCGCCATTTTGGCGCAATTTTCGAGGTCTCGGGTTTCCAGCGAGGCATGAAATTACATCTGGTCGCACCAAGTTCCTGGTCGAGCTGATAAAGCCGTCGCATTACGACGACCAAGGCTACATCATCCAATGGTGGCGCGGCTTCATCCCCTCCAATTCGCTCTCGTGCCTGTACGGGCTCGCGCTTGACGTGAGCGAGCGGCGCGCGCTCGGCCCCGAGGTCGACATCGACATCGAGGTGCGCGACGAGACCAACGTCTTCATCCCGATAAAGAAGATCGTCGCGCGCTTCGCCGCCAACGGAAACTGCGGCCTGGTATGCCTGGTCGGAGTGCAGACCAATCAGTACGCGCGGGCGATGGACATTGCGCGCGAGCTGCGCGCGGCGGGGATCCAGGTCGCGATCGGCGGCTTCCACGTAAGCGGATGCCTGGCGATGCTGCCCGAGTTGACGCCCGAGCTGAGGGAGGCGCTCGCGCTCGGCATCACGCTCTTCGCCGGCGAGGCCGAGGGGCGGCTCGAGGAGATCTTCCGCGCCGCATACGAGAACCGCCTGCAGCCGGTTTACAATTTCATGAAGGACATGCCGGACCTCGGCAGCCGGCCGCTGCCGTTTTTGCCCGAGCGCTATGTCGCGCGTTACGCGGGCAAGCTCGGATGCTTCGATGCGGGGCGCGGCTGCCCCTACGCATGCAGCTTCTGCAGCATCATCAACGTGCAGGGACGCAAATCGCGCTATCGCACGGCCGATGACGTCGAACGAATGATCCGCGCCGGCTGGCAGCAGGGCGTCAAGAGCTACTTCATCACCGACGACGATTTCGCCCGCAACCGGAACTGGGAAGCGATCCTCGACCGCATCATCGATCTGCGCCTCAAAGAGCGCCTCAGGATCAACATCATCATGCAGGTCGACACGCTCAGCTACAAAATTCCCAACTTCGTGAAAAAGGCCGCCGCCGCCGGCTGCCGCAAGGTCTTCATCGGCCTCGAGAATATCAATCCCGAGAGCCTCAAGGGCGCCGCCAAGGGCCAGAACCATATCGGCGAATACCGCGCCATGCTGCAGACCTGGCGCAAGGCGCGCGTGCTGACCTACGCCGGCTACATCCTCGGCTTCCCGGCCGACACGCCCGAAAGCATCGCGCGCGACATCGCGATCATCCAGCGCGAGCTGCCGATCGACATCATGGAATTCTTCATGCTGACTCCAGGTCCCGGCTCGCAGGACCACCAGGAGCTGTATCTGAAGGGCGTGCCGATGTCGCCGGATACCAACCAGTACGATTCCGAGCACGCCGTCACCGCGCATCCGAAAATGACGGCCGAGCAATGGCAGGACATCTACAGGCGCGCCTGGCATCTGTACTACACGCCCGCGCACGTGGAAACGATCCTGCGGCGCGCCGCGGCGAGCGGCCTCAATCCGGGCCGCGTCGCCTCGATGATCTTCTACTTCTATGCGAGCCACGCCTTCGAAGGCGTGCACCCGCTTCAGTCCGGGGTGTTCCGGCGCAAGCGGCGCTCGCAGCGCAGAGCCGGATTTCCGCGCGAGAGCGCATTGCTCTTCTACCCGCGGCGCCTGGCGGAAATGATCGGCACCTACGTGCCCGCGCTGCGCTATCTGGCATGGCTGGAGCTGCTGCGCTGGCGCATCCGGCGCGATCCCGAGCGCAAGCAATATAGCGACGTGGCGATCTCGCCGGCGGCGGAGGATGACAAGGCGCTGTTCGAGCTGTACCGCAGAGAGGCGGTCAGGCGAGCGGTCGGCGCCTGACAGCGCGCCGCGCGGGCGCCCCATCCCCCAGGCCCGGACCTGGCGTTCGAAGCGGGCTCCGGCGAACTGCTTAGGCAGCGGGGCTCGCCCTATTCCCTCGCGGCCGAATTCCTCGGCGCCGCCCGCGGCCGATCACCCGGAGCTCGCGGCAACCCTGATCGACCAGGCCGTCTTTGCCCCCGGCCTTTCGAAAACCGCCTTGTCCCACGCTCTCACCCGGGCGAAGTCGGACAGGTCCAGTTGCTGGCGAGGGCGCAGCAGCACGCAGCCGACGTTGAGGTCGGCGAGGGTGAAGCGATCGCCGAGCAGGTACGGCGCATCGCCGAGCGCGCCGTCCATGACCTTGAGCAGCACGCGCGTCTCCTCGAGCGCCCTGGCGGCGACGTCGGCGCGGCGCTCGTGCGGCTCGAGGATGAAGCTGTTGAAGGCCCATTGCATCGCGGGCTTTTCGAGCTGGGTTGCCGCCCAGAGCGTCCACTGGAGCGCGTGAGCCTCCTCGTGCAGCGTTCTGGGCGCGAGCGCCCCGCCATGTTTCTTGACCAGGTACCAGTTGATGGCAAGCGACTCCCACATGATGAAGTCGCCGTCCTTGAGCGCGGGAACCCGCGCGTTTGGGTTTATCCGGCGGTATTCATCGCTGTAGATCGAATTGTCGTCCCATCCGATCGGCACACTTTCGTACTCGAGGCCGAGCTCGAGGGCCGCCCAGATGTTGCTGATCGAACGCGAGATCGGAACGCCATAAATCTTGAGCGTCGACATGGCGCGTATTATAGGCGTGACGCGCGTCCAATGGCACGGCCGATGCGCCGGTTTGCATTCCCTGCGGCGCGCGCGGCCGCGCGTGACCTGTGCGCCGCGGGCCCTGCCTCGCCGGGATTTGCCGAAACCAGTTTGAAGAATTTGCTTCCTTCTCCGGAGAGAAAAAGCAAGGTTAGTCCGCTCTCGTCGAGGAGATCGATTGGGATCGCTCAGGTCGTGAGAGCCGACGATCTCCCACGCCGCAACGGTGCGGCGCTCAGCGATCAGTTGCGATCGCGAACGTCGCCGGCCGGACGCGCATGCCGAGCCACGATATCGATCAAGCGCTGCGGATCAAATGGCTTTCTGAGGACCCCGACCGCGCCCGTGACTGACGAGGCCGCCACGCTCGAAACAACGAGCACCGGTATCTGCGCGATCCCGGAAGCTTGCTGCCGCTTGCGCCGCAGAAACTCCCGTCCGTCCATGGTCGGCATGCTCAGGTCCAGCACGATCAGGTCCACCTGATCTTCCGTGCGCAGTCTGCTCAGCGCCTCGCCGCCGTGATGGGCGGCCACAACCTCGAACCCTGAGGCCGTCAGCAGGAGCGACATCGTCTCGAGGATATCCTCATTGTCGTCGACGACGAGGATTTTGCCGCGTGTTATGTCAGCCGCGGGGTTCATGACCAACCCGACTAATGGAGCAACGGTCGTTCCAATCGAAGCCCGGAAGAAGAAACGCGCCGCCCGCGCGCGCGGTTTCGCGGCGGTGGAAATACGGACTGTCGCGAACGGTTGAAGTTACAATCCCGCAGTCAAATAGTACGTCAGCCTCAGGAGTTCCCGCGGCGGGCCCATGTCAATCAGCTGCGCTGTCTTTTTTCAAGGGAAGCTCGACCACAAAGCGCGCGCCTCCGCCCTCGCGGTTCTCGGCATGGATCGAACCGCCGTGCTGTTCCACGATCTCGCGCGTGATAAACAGGCCAAGCCCGAGACCGCTGAAATTTTCCGTCTCGCTGCTGCGCTCGAAGCGCCCGAAGATGCGGTTCAGCGCGTCCGGCGGGATGCCGATGCCGCGGTCCTCGACGAGCACCAGCGCGCTCGCGTTCGCCTTGCTGAGGCGGATGTCGATGGGACCGCCGGCGCCGTACTTGATCGCATTGCCGATGAGATTGGTCAGCACCTGTTCGAGGCGGAACCGGTCCCAATGGCCGAGCACGCTATTTTCGAGATCGAGCCGCAGCTCGCTGCCGACCCTCGACGCCTGTTGCGCGAAGCGTTCCGCCGACTCGGCGACGATTTCGTTCAAGTCGCACAGGGCGCGTTGCAGCGCGAACTTGCCGGACGCCATCTGCGAAAAATCGAGCAGGCGATCGAGCAGCGGGGCGATTCGCTCGGCCTGCGACCTGGCGCGACGCACCAGCTTCTGCGATTCGTGCAGCTCCTCGGCTGCATCGGCACGCTTGCACGCCTTGTCGTGCATGCGGACAAGAATCTCGAGAGTGACGACCAGCGCGCTCAGCGGACTGCGCAGTTCGTGCGACGCGATCGCCAAAAAATCGTCGCGCGCCCGCACCGCCGCTTCGGCCTCTTCGTTGCGCTTGCGCTCGCGCAGGTCGGTCACGATGGCGGCGATTGAAGGTTCTTCGCCGTTGGTGATCGGGCTCAGTGAAATCAGCGTCGGGAACGCGCTTTGCGAACTGCCCAGCACCGGCATCTCTGCGCGCACGTCGCCGGACTGCGCGATCCTGAGCATATCCTCGAGCGCCGTGCGCTCCTCGTCAGGTACGAACTCCCGAATGTCACTGCCCATCATGCGGTCCAGCGGGCGCTCGACCAGCCGCGCGAAAGCCGCATTACAGTAGAGCACCAGGCCGTCGAGCGAGAGCGTCAGCGCGCCTTCGTTCATCGATTCGACCAGCACGCGATACGGATACTCCGCGCCCTCCAGGGTGAAGACCCGCTCCCCTCCTGGACCGGACACCACCAGCGCATCGACCTCGCCGTTGCGGATCGCGTTGAGCGTTTCCTCGGCCTCCTGCAGGCGCTGGCGCAGCTCGTCTATCTCGAGCCGGGCCGAGACTTTCAGGTCCATTCTCATTTGAGGACGACCGCCAGGTTCAACGTCGTCATCACCTTATCGCGGTCCGAAAGATCGCCGATAACGCGACAGGTCGGAGGCGGCTGATATTTCACCAGGGTGGGTGCGGCGATTATGTTGGCTTCGCTCGCCCGGCCCGGTTCCTGGCAGATGTCCACCACCTCCAGGCGATACTCTCCTTTGATGCCGCTATCGCAGATCTCGCGCAGGTTGCGCAGCGCGCGAGTCGAGCGCGGCGTGCTGCCGGTCGTAAACAGACGCAGCACGTAGGTTTGAGTGCGCGGACGCCGGCCCGCTGCTCTCGCTTTCAATTGATGAATGCGGCCCATCAGCTCGTCGCTCCCGATTCGATTTCCAGGCTCACCAGCACCTTTTCGGTCGCCGACAAGTCCCCGATTATCCGCCGCACCGGCGGCGGCATCTTTCGCACCAGGGTCGGGATTGCCACCACCTGATCCGCCCGCGCCAGCTCCGGATTTCGAACCAGGTCGATGATCTCGATGGTGCATCGGTTGCCCATATGCTCTTCACACAGCCGACGCAAATTGGTTATGGCGGTCACCGAGCGGCTGGACTGCCCCGCCACGTACAGCCGCATCGTCCAATGTTCCTCCACCGGCGAAGGATTCGTTGATTTTCGCTCCTTCGGTGAACCACCATCCCACGCCGTCTTTTCCGGATCGGAGGCTTTGGGCATCGAATTTCCTACAACGTCATTTCTCGTCCGAACCGGCAACCGGCTGACCGTTTACCTGACGGCTTCTGGCTATTGCCGTGCGAGATCGCGAGAGCGCGCTTTCGCGCGCGTCATCCAGGGACAACTCCCGTTTCACCTCGACCTCGTCGGCTTCGAATTCGGCGCGCACTGCGGCGATGCGAGCCTCCATCGCTTTGCGCCTGCGCTCGAGCTGCGCGAGCTTGAGCTCTCTTTCCTGCGCGCGCCGCAGCGCCGCATTGCGCTCCTCCGCTTCCAGGGCGACGCGCGCAGAACCCGTGAGCATGCCGGAGGGTCCAAGGTAAACTTCCCGAAGCTCGATGCCCTGCTCGGTCAGCAGGAATTCGCGGATCTGATTGGAATGACTCATACCTCGCGCCTTGAGCAGGTAGAGTCCCCGATTGCGCTCGCCCGAGAGCTCAATGTCCCGCACCAGCATCCATGTGTCAATGATCGAAGAGATTCCCAGCTCGGTAGCCTCCAGGCGCTCGCCGGCATCCGTGAGCGCCGTCAGGAAGGCGGTGATTCCTTCACTCTTGAGAAAATCAATGAGCAGCGTGACGGTTGCATTCGCGGAGCGTTGATCGCCGACCGAAACCAGATTTGACACCGGATCGACGATCACCGCGCTCGGACGAAACTCGTCCACCGCCTTGTGCATCGAAACCAGGTGCATCTCAAGTCCGTGAACCAGTGGGCGCTCCGCAACAATGCGCAGGCGCCCGCTGTCAAGGTAGGGTCTGAGATCGATCCCGATCGATTTCATGTTGCGGACGACCTGGTCGGGCGACTCCTCGAAGGTGAAAAAGATGACGCGTTCGTCATTTTCGGCCTGGGCGCGGGCGAAAGCGCTGGCAAAACTGGTCTTGCCCGTCCCCGCCGTGCCGGAGATCAGCACGCTGCTGCCCCGATAAAGGCCGCCCCGCCCCAACATCGCGTCCAGGTCGCGGACCCCGGTCGATACCACTTCGTTCGACACCTTGTGCCGCAAGCCCATCGAGGTCACCGGCAGGATGGAGAAGCCCCGCTCGCCGATAATGAAAGGATACTCGTTGGTGCCGTGGGTGGTGCCGCGATATTTGACGATCCTGAGCCGTCGCGTCGTGATCTGTTCGCTCACCCGCTGGTCAAACAGAATTACGCAGTCGGCGACGTATTCCTCGAGCCCATAGCGGGTCAACGCTCGCTCGCCGCGTTCACCGGTGACGATCGCGGTCACGCCGAAGGATTTCAGGAACTGAAACAGACGGCGTATTTCCGCGCGGAGCAGCGCCTCGTTCGAAAAACCGGAGAATAGCGTCTCGATGGTGTCGAGCACGATTCGCCGGGCCTGGACCGACTCGATCGCGTGTCGCACGCGGATGAAGAGGCCTTCGAGGTCGTACTCGCCGCCTTCCGCGATCTCGTTCGGATCGATCCGCACGTGATCGATCGCCAGCATCCCGTCGCGGCAGAGCGCATCGAGGTTGAACTTGAGCGAAGCCGCGTTGGCGGCCAGCTCTCCTTCGCTCTCCTCGAAGGCGATGAACACTCCCGGCTCCGAGTACATCGAAGCGCCGTTGACCAGAAATTCAATTCCGAACAGGGTTTTTCCGCATCCGGGACCGCCGCAAATCAGACTGGCGCGGCCGCGCGGCAGACCGCCGAGAGTGATTTCGTCCAGGCCGGGAATACCGGTCGGCGCCTTCTCGAGAACGCCGGCTCCATGCGGCGGATGACCCGAAGCGCGATCGGCGGCGGTTCGCCTGGAGTTGCTGCGGCTGCGCGATTTCGTAACAGGGCTCCTGCGACGATGCTTGGATTGAGCGGGCTTACCCGATCGGTGCAAGGATTCCCATACTGGCGAGGAAGATTCAACCGAGTTTCGACAATTGCCGCGCCGGGCGACGCGAATTCCAGCGGGCGCGATCTTCGACCGTCGATGAGCCGCGCGGGACGATGCGCGTACCGCTGATGAGCTGCGGGGCGGCACGCACTCGCCGGGCAGTCCGGGTGGCGCAGCCCGCTTGTCGGCGGCTAACGGCTGCGCGGGGTCGGCGGGCGGCTGCCGGCAGGAACGTGCTGCTGGAGCGCGCGCACGGTGATACCGAGCCTGCGCGCTGCCGCGCTCGGGTCGCCGCCGCAAGCCGACAACGCCTGCATCGCCATCTCGCGACGCATCCTGGACGAGCTCAGTTTCCAGATCGAGGGAATCGACGAAGCGCCGACCAGTTCGAGGCGCACCTCGGAAGCATGGATGAGCTGTCCCGCGCCCTGGCGCTGCAGGATCGCCAGGCGGGTGACGAGGTTGTGCAACTCCCGCACGTTGCCCGGAAACGGATAAGCGCAGAGCGCTTTCAGCGCTCCCGCGGTGAAGTGCAGATGCGGCGCCGCTGCGCGCAGGAAGTCCGCCGCGAGCAGGGCGACGTCGCCGCGCCTTTCGCGCAGCGGCGGCACCCCCAGCGTCAATACCGCGATCCGCTCGTGCAGCTCGCGCTTGAATTGTCCGCCGAGCACCATCGGCCCCAGCGGTCGATTGGTGGCTGAGACCAGGCGGGCGCCCCGCCGCGGCTGATCGCGCGGCGCCTCGGTGGCCTGCACAATCGTATGCAGCACCCGGGCCTGGGCCGCCGCGGAAAGCTCGGATACCTGATCGAGAAACAGCGTTGCGTCGGGCTCGTTTGCGGTCTCTTCCAGGCGCATCGCCTCGCCGCTGGGCGGGCGCGTGGCCGGCGCGCGGTCCGCCGAAGGCGGCACGGGTTCGGTGACCCGCGCCGTCTCGTTGAGCGCGGCACAGTTGACCGAATACATTCCGCCGGCGCGTCCGCTGGCCGCATGGATCAACCGCACCAGCAATTCCTTGCCCGTGCCGGTCTCGGCGGTCACCAGCACGGGCGAGTCGATCTGGCCGGCGCGCGCCGCCGCGCGCATCACGGCGAACATCGCCGAGTCGCCCGTGAGCAGCGGCGGATCGATCGCGAAGGCGCGCGAGACGGCGTAGCTCGCCGCCGACCACACGCCCGAGGTTTCAAAGGCGAGCGGCGCCGCCGCGAGCATCGGGCTTTCGTTCCCGGTCGGCGTGCTCAATTCACCGCCGTGCTCGATCGTGATTCGCGCCGAAGCCGGGCCGCCGCGGCAATCCGCCGCGGAGGCCTCGATCCGCAGCGTGGCATTCGCGCGATCCTCGAAGTCGATTCCCAGGCCCGCCAGCAACGGTTCCATCCAACGCGCGAGCTGAGGTGCGATCCAGATTTTCTCTTTGCCGCCGAGCGAGCCGTTCGCTGTTACCCGTCGCATATCTTCCGATGCCTCATCCTCCGCACCGCCGAGCTGCCGAGAACGTCGTCCACCTTGCCTCGCCGCCAGGTTAGAAGCCCACCAGGTCCCAACCGGCTTCGACGATCAAGCCGTGCAAAGCGGATACCAAGACCCGGCACCAAGCACATCCCAAACAAGCGGAGCAGAGGCCGCATTTGCGGTCGGCGCAGACCAAAAGTTGGCGATCGGCGCTGCCCATTTCCGCCAACGGCTTATCGACGTGTAGAAACGGCGAAGCCGCAACCGTTCCATCGCCCCGTTTCAGAGCTGATACGGAGCCGCCTCCGAGGCCGTCGGAAAATCCGCACCACCGCTCCGGGCGCTGGCCTTTTTGCGTGCGCATGTTCTACATCCTGATAATCGGGCGATGGATTTGATGACCTGCGCGAGGTTTTCTCGCGTGTATCGGCCGGAGTGACGTCCATGACACAGGCGCATCAGAGCGAGCCCACCTACAAGGTCGCGGTCGAGAAGGATCGGCCGATGCGCGCGCGCGACGGCACGTGCTTGCGCGCCGACATTTATCGTCCCGATGCGCCGGGGCGTTTCCCGGTGCTGCTCGTGCGCACGCCGTACGACAAGGGCGCGGGCATGGCACTGACCGAGAAGGATTACTTTCCGCCGCGCGGCTACGTCGTGGTCGTGCAGGACACTCGCGGCCGTCACGGCTCGGAGGGCGAGTTCTATCCCTTCGTTCACGAAGCGCGCGACGGCTACGACGCGGTCGAATGGGCGGCCGCGCTGCCGTGCTCCGACGGCAAGGTCGGGATGGTCGGGCAGTCGTATCTCGCCCTGGTGCAGTATTACGCGGCGAGCCTGCGTCCGCCCCATCTGTGCGCCGCGGCGCCGGTGTCGGGGCCGGTTAGCTACTTCGAAAACTTCGCTTACCGGCGCGGGGTGTTGGAGCTGGGCTGGATGCTGGCTTATTTCATGTTCATGGCGCGCGACACGCTCGCGCGCAAGGGCATCTACGCCCAGCATCGCGCACGGCTCGACAGTTACGTCTCGCGGCCGGAGGTCCCGATGGCGCCGCTTAAGCGCGAGGTCTATCGCCATCTGCCGCTGCGCGATTGGGGCGAGCGCCTGCGCGACGGCGCGCCGTATCTGGCAGACTACCTGCGCCACTGGACCGCCGATGAGTACTGGGGCGCGACCGATCTGCGCCCGCGCTTTGGCGAATTCGACACGCCGATGTTTCACGTCGGTTCCTGGTACGACGTGTTTCAGTACGACACGCTGGCGATGTACCTGGGAATGCGCGACGGGGCGCGCAGCGCCGAGGCGCGGCGCGCGCAAAAGCTGATGATGGGGCCGTGGGCGCACCTGATGCCGTATTCGATTCCCACCTCGCGCGGCACCGGCGACATCGATTTCGGTCCCGAAGCGCTGATCGAGCTGCACGCGCATCAGCTCCGCTGGTTCGATCATTTCCTCAAGGGTATCGCCAATGGCGTGCTCGAGGAGCCCCCGGTGCGGCTCTTCGTGATAGGCGAAAACCGTTGGCGCGATGAAAACGAATGGCCGCTGAAACGGACGCGCTACACCGAAATCTTTCTGCACAGCGGCGGGCGCGCCAACACACTCGGCGGCGACGGCCGACTGAACGCGCAGCGCCCGGCCGACGAGCCGCACGACAACTTCGTCTACGATCCCGACGATCCGGTGCCGACGCGCGGCGGCACCACGCTCGGGCTCAAGGCCGGCGCGTTCGATCAGCGCGAAATCGAGCAGCGCAACGACGTGCTGGTCTATACCGGCGACGCGCTCGAGCGCGAGCTCGAGCTGACCGGCCCGGTGACGATGGTGCTGTACGCGGCGTCGTCCGCGCCCGACACCGATTTCACCGCCAAGCTGTGCGACGTGCTTCCCGACGGCTACGTCCGCAATATGGTCGAGGGCGTGGTGCGCGCGCGTTTTCGCGACTCGCTCGACGCGCCGACGCCGATCGTGCCCGAGCGGGTGTACGAATATCGGCTCGACCTGTGGGCCACGAGCTATGTCTTGAAGGCGGGCCATCGCCTGCGCCTGGAGGTGTCGTCGAGCAATTTTCCGCGCTACGATCGCAATCTGAACACCGGGCACAACCTGTTCGAGGACGCCAAGATCGCGCGGGCGCGGCAAAGCGTCTTTCACGACGCCCGGTACGCGTCGCGCGTCGTGCTGCCGATAATCCCTCGCTGAGCCGATTTGGCTGTGCCGGGCGGGTTTCCAGCCGCCGGGGCGCGCTTGCGCGATTTTTCCCGCGCGCAAAAAGCCTGTTAATATCGGCGCGCGCGGCGGCTGATTTCGTGCGATAATCGATCGAGCGCTGAGGGCCGCGCCAAGGTCGAAAAATCAGCGCGTGTGGAGCCGGGACCTTGGGCGCCGGCAAGAATGCCGCGAGCGGCGCGAGGCCGGGACTGAGAGGACGAATTCAACTTGATCGCAACCATTTATCGCGCCCGACCCTTGCCGGCCTCCGCGCTGCCATCGTCCCGCCGCGCCCTGAATCGACCGAGCGCTCGGGCGGCGCGTTTCGCGCCGCTGCTCGCGGCGGTTATCGCGCTCGCCGCCGCCGGATGCTCGAAGTCCGGACCGCCCGCCGGCGCCGGTTTCATGAGCGGCCCGGTGCCCGTGCTGGTCGCACAGGCGGTGGAACGGACGGTGCCGATTCAGCTCAAGGCGATCGGCACGGTCGAGGCCTACTCGACCGTCTCGGTGCGCTCGCAAATCGACGGCGAGATCGCCGAGATTCATTTCCGCGAGGGCGACGACGTAAAAAAGGGCGACCTTCTGGTGACCATCGATCCGCGGCCGTTCCAGGCCGCGCTGCGTCAGGCCGAGGCCAATCTCGCGCGCGACCGCGCCCAGCTTGCGCAGGCGGTCAATGACGAAAAGCGCTACGGCTACCTGCTCGAGCAGGGCGTGGGATCGCGCGAGCAGTACGACCAGGCGCATGCGACCGCCGAGGCGCTGCGGGGAACGATGATGGCCGATCGGGCGGCGGTGCAGACGGCGCAAATCAATCTCGGCTACACCGAAATTCGTTCGCCGATCGACGGCCGCGCGGGCAACCTGATGCTGCACGCGGGCAACCTGGTCAAGGCCAACGATGCGGGCAGCGCGATCGTCGTGATCAACCAGATCCGGCCGATCTACGTGGATTTCAACGTGCCCGAGAAGGACCTCGGCCAGGTGCGCGACGCGATGAACGGCCATCAGCTCGCCGTCACGGCGCGTCCCCGCAGCCGCCAGGCCGACGTCGCCACCGAGGAGGGCAGGCTCACCTTCATCGACAACACGGTCAACGCGACCACCGGCACGTTCGAGCTCAAGGGTCTGTTTTCCAACCAGGCTGAGCGCCTGTGGCCGGGACAGTTCGTCGATGTGACTTTGACGCTGAGCGAGATGCCCGACACCATCCTGGTGCCTTCGCAGGCGGTGCAGACGGGACAGGACGGGTCGTTCGTATTCGTGGTCGCCCATGACCTGTCGGCGCAGCCACGCCCGGTGGTGGTGGGCGATTCGCTCGACGGACAGACGGTGATCAAGCGCGGGATCAAAGCGGGCGAGACCGTCGTGACCGACGGGCAACTGCGGCTCTTCCCCGGCGCCAAGGTCAAGGTCAAGCGCGCGCTCGATCAGCCGGCGCAGCAGGTGGCGTCGTGAACCTCGCCGGACCGTTCATCCGCCGGCCGGTGATGACGACGCTGATCTCGCTGGCGATCGTCTTCTTCGGACTGGTCGCCTACCGGACCCTGCCGGTGAGCGACCTGCCCAACGTCGATTTCCCGACCCTGGTGGTAAACGCGTCGCTGCCCGGCGCGAGCCCGGAGACGATGGCGTCGTCGATCGCCACGCCGCTCGAGCGCCAGTTCTCGACCATCGCCGGGCTCGACCAGATGACCTCGACCAGCATGCAGGGTCAGACCAGCATCACGCTCGAGTTCGCGCTCGACCGCAACATCGACGCGGCGGCGCAGGATGTGCAGGCGGCGATCACCGCCGCCGAGTCGCTGCTGCCGCAGGGGATGCCGAGTCCGCCGTCGTACGAAAAGGTCAATCCGGCCGACAAGGCGATTCTCTACCTCGGCCTGAGCTCGCCCACGCTGCCGCTGTCGCAGGTGGACGAATACGCCGAAACCTATCTGGCCGAGCGCATCTCGATGATCAGCGGCGTGGCGCAGGTGGTGGTGTACGGGTCGCAGAAGTACGCGGTGCGCGTGCAGGTCGACCCGCACGCGCTCGCCTATCGCGGCATCGGCATCGACGAAGTCGCGCAGGCGATCCAGAACGCAAACGTCAATCTGCCGACCGGCACGCTCTACGGCACGCACGAGGCGTTCACGGTGCACGCCAACGGCCAGCTCACCGACGCCGCCGCCTACCGCCCGGTAATCGTCGCCTACCGCGACGGCGCGCCGGTACGGCTGGAAGAGATCGGACGGGTGATCGACGGGGTCGAGAACGACAAGGTCGCGGGCTGGGTCGGAGCGCAACGCGCGGTGGTGCTCGCGATCCAGCGCCAGCCCGGAACCAATACGGTCGAGGTGGTCAGCGCCATCAATCGCATCCTGCCCTCGCTGCGCGCCGAGCTGCCGGCCTCGGTCACCATCACCAACCTCTACTCGCGCGCCGATTCGATCCAGGCCTCGGTGGCCGACGTGCAGTTCACACTGCTGCTCACCGTGTTCCTGGTGGTGATGGTGATTTTCCTGTTCCTGCGCAACATCTCGGCGACCATCATCCCGAGCGCCGCGCTGCCGATGTCGATCATCGCCACCTTCGGCGTGATGTGGGCGCTGGGCTACACGGTCGATAATCTGTCGCTGCTCGCGATCACGCTCTCGGTCGGCTTCGTGGTCGACGATGCGATCGTGATGCTCGAGAACATCGTGCGCCACATGGAAATGGGCAAGGGCGTGATGGAGGCGGCGCTCGACGGCTCGCGCGAGATCGCGTTCACGATTCTGTCGATGACCTTTTCGCTGGCCGCGGTGTTCATCCCGGTGCTGTTCCTCGGCGGCATCATGGGCCGCCTGCTGCACGAATTCGCGGTGACCATCGCCGCGGCCATCCTGGTCTCGGGTTTCGTCTCGTTGAGCCTCACACCGATGCTGTGCAGCCGCTTTCTGCGGCCGGCGGGCAGCGAGCGCCACGGCCACGTGTACCTTGCGACCGAGCGCGCGTTCGACCGCATGCTCGCGGGCTACCGCCGCAGCCTGGCCGCCGCGATGCGCCATCGGCGCGCGACGCTGGCCGTGGCGCTGGGCCTGCTGCTGGCGACGGTCGGCCTGTTCGAGGTGATTCCCAAGGGCTTCCTGCCGAGCGAGGACCAGGGTCAAATCCTGATGTTCACCAAGGCCGCGCAGGGCATCTCGTTCGACGCGATGGTCAAGCATCAGGAGGCGGTGGCGAAGATCGTCGGCGAGGATCCCAACGTCGCCACCTACTTTTCAAGCGCCGGCGCCACCAGCTTCAGCGGCGCGGGCAATTCCGGCATTCTGTTCGCGCGGCTCAAGCCGCTCGGCCAGCGCAAGCTGAGCGTGGACCAGGTGATGAACGAGCTGCGGCCGAAGGTGGCCCGCGTGCCCGGCATCCTCGCCTTCCTGCAGAATCCGCCGCCGATCCAGATTGGCGGCAAATTCACCGAGGCCACCTACCAGCTCGCGCTGCAGAGTCCGAACAGCGAGGAGCTGTACAAGTACGCGCAGATCCTCGAGCGCAAGCTGAAGGCGATGCGCGAGCTGACCGACGTCACCAGCGATCTGCAGATCTCGAATCCGCAGGTCAACGTGACCATCGATCGCGACAAGGCGCACTCGCTCGGTATCTCGGCCCAGGCGATCGAGGACGCGCTCGACAGCGCCTACGGCGACCGCCAGGTCTCGACCATCTACGCGCCCAACAACGAGTACCACGTCATCCTCCAGGTCGAACCGCAATACCAGGACAACCCCGACACGCTCGCCCTGCTCTACGTGCGCGCGCAAAACGGCCGGCTGGTGCCGCTCGACACGGTCGCGCGCCTGCAACGGACGCTGGGGCCGCTGGCGATCAATCACCAGGGCCAGTTCACCGCCGTGACCATCTCGTTCAACGTCGCGCCCGGCGTCTCGCTCGGCCGCGCGCTCGACGACGTCAAGCGCGTCGCCGACGACACCGTACCGGCCAGCATCAGCACCGGCTTCCAGGGCACGGCGGAAGAGTTCCAGTCCTCGATGCGCAACCTCGGCATCCTGCTGGTCATGGCGATCCTGGTGATTTACATCGTGCTCGGCGTGCTCTATGAAAGCTTCATCCATCCGATCACGATTCTTTCCGGATTGCCGGCGGCGGGCTTCGGCGCACTGCTCACGCTGATGGTCTTTCACATGGAACTCGACCTGCTCGCCTTCGTCGGCATCATCATGCTGGTCGGACTGGTCAAGAAAAACGCAATCATGATGATCGACTTCGCGCTCGACGCGCAGCGCACCGAGGGCAAGAGCGCGGCCGAAGCGATCTTCGAGGGCAGCATCGTGCGCTTCCGCCCGATCATGATGACCACGATGGCGGCGCTGATGGGCACGCTGCCGATCGCGCTCGGCACCGGCGCCGGCGCCGACTCGCGCCGCCCGCTGGGCGTCGCCGTGGTCGGCGGACTCTTCTTCTCCCAGCTCCTGACGCTCTACATCACGCCGGTCATCTATACCTACATGGAGTCGTTCCACGAATGGATTACGTCGCGCCGCCGCCGGCGTGCCGCGGGCGAACCGCATCTGCTGGCGGGCGGCAGACGCGAAGGCACCGAGCCGCGCCGGCGCGCCGCGTCGTGACCGATGCCTGAGCTGCGCGGCCTGCCGCGGCGGCGGCGCGCCAATCAGCCCGCATGCGCGTGGGACGTCCAGTGGCGCTCTTTTTTATCGCGGCGCGCCGCGCTAAAAGAAAATCGCGATGCTGAGAGGAAATCGCGGTTGATCTCGCGTCCGGCGCGGAGGAAGCCATGGCACGTCTCAGTTCAATCCCGTACGAAAAGATCGATCCCGAGCTTCAGGCAGTGATGCACGAGTACGACGTCGAACTCGGCGGCTCGGGCTTCGTCCAGGTGCTGGCGCATGCGCCCGCGGTGTTCAAGAATTTCATCAAGTTCTATTTTCCGCTGGTCAGCGCCACGCGCGGCGCGGTCAACATGAAGCTGACCGAGCTCGCGCGGCTCAAGGTCGCTGAACGCAACGAATGCGCCTTGTGAATGGGCGCCCGGTTTGCCTTGGCAAGGCAACAAGGACTGACTGAAGAGCTGATCGCGGAACTGCCGCATTTCGAAACCAGCACGAAGCTGACCAACCAGGAGAAGGCGGCGATCCGCTTCGCCGATATCCTCGCAGGCGATCACCGAAAAGCCACCCAGGAAACTTTCGACGTCCTGCGCGCGCATTTCACCGAAGGCGAGATCGTCGATCTCGGATTCAGGATCGTGACCTTCGTCGGCTATGGCCGGCTGATCCACGCGCTCGGCCTTGAAATCGGCAAAACATGCCCGATTTGATCCGGATGGCGCACCGCGGGATAGATCCGCGGCGCGCCCACGGCTCTACCTGAGCGAGCGGAAGCACTTGCGCACTTCGCCGATGTACAGCTCCGGCTGTTCCATCGCGGCAAAATGGCCGCCCTTGCTCAATTCGTTGAAGTAGAAAAGCGTTGGGAAGCGCTTTCTCGCCCAGCGCTCCGAGGTGCGGAAAATCTCCCTTGGAAAGACCGAGCATCCCACAGGCACGCTGACCGGGTCGCGGCGCGCGAACGCCTCACGAAAGCTTTCCCAGTAAAGCCGCGCCGATGAGGCCGCAGTCGCCGGCAGCCAGTAGAGCATCACGTTGTCGAGCAATTCGTCGCGTGTGAGCACGTTTTCCGGATGACCGTTGCAATCGGTCCACGACTGGAACTTCTCGACTATCCAGGCCGCCTGCCCGGCCGGCGAATCGGTAAGCCCGTAACCGAGCGTCTGCGGCCGCGTGCTTTGCTGCTTGGAATATCCCGAATCCCAGTCGCGGTAATAGGCCATTCCCTCCAGTGCGGATTTTTCCTTTTCAGTCAGGTCCGTCGCCGCTCCATCGGGCATGGCCAAGACAAGGTTCATGTGGATACCGAGGCAGTTGGCCGGGTCCTGCACTCCGATATACATCGTCACCGCCGCGCCCCAGTCGCCGCCCTGCGCGGCGTAGCGCTTGTAGCCGAGCCGCGGCATCAGCTCGGCCCATGCGCGCGCAATCCGCTGCACGTTCCATCCGGTGCGCGAAGGCTTGTCCGAAAAGCCGTAGCCCGGCAGCGTGGGCGCGACCACGTGGAACGCGTCGGCGGCATCGCCGCCGAACGCGGTGGGATTCGTCAGCGGCTCGATGACCTTGTCGAATTCCACGATCGAACCCGGCCATCCATGCGTGATCACGAGCGGCATCGCCTCGGGATGCGGCGAGCGCACGTGGATGAAATGAATGCCGAGGCCGTCGATGATGGTGCGGAATTGCGCAAAGCGATTAAGTCGCGCCTCGCGCGCGCGCCAGTCGTACTTTTCGCGCCAGTAGCGGCAAAGCTCCTGCACGTAGGCGAGCGGGATGCCCTGCGTCCAGTCGTCAACGCATTCGCGCTCCGGCCATCGCGTATTCGCGAGCCGGCGCCGAAGGTCGTCGAGCTGCTCGTCAGTCGCCGCGATGCGAAACGGTTCGATGTCCATAGCAATGTTCCCCTTCGGACCCGGTGGCTCGGAGTGCATACTAGACCAAATCGCGCGCTCGAGCCGAACAGCGGCGCGTCATTCGACGCTCTTTTTTGTCACCGCGAAGTGCGCGATAAATGGCCAGGGGGGCCTTATAGGCGGGAGGCCTGACACCAATGGCGGTTGCTGCGTACCGGCTCTTTATCGACGGCCAGTCCGTCGACACCTCGGACCATTACGAGCTGCGCTATCCGTACAACGGCGACCTCGTCGGCACTGTCGCGCGCGCCGGCGACGACGAAACCGACGCCGCGATCGCCGGCGCCGCGCACGCCTTCGGCGAGACGCGCAGGCTGTCGCGCGCGCGCCGCGCCGAAATCCTGACCGCGATGAGCCGCGGCGTCGCCGAACGGCGCGGCGAGTTCGAACGCGCAATCACCCTGGGCACCGGCAAGCCGATCGATTACGCGCGCGCCGAGGTCGCCCGCACCATCGGCGTGCTCGCGCTCGCCGCCGACGAGGCCAGACGCTTCGGCGAGAACGCCGAGCCGATCGATTTCGAGGCCCACACTTCGGGCGCGGTCGGGATGGTCGAGCGCTTTCCCATCGGACCGATATCCGCCATCGCGCCCTTCAACTTCCCGCTCAACCTCGTGACCCACAAGGTCGCGCCCGCGATCGCGACCGGCAACACGATGGTCGTCAAGCCGCCGCCGCAATGCCCGGGGCCGGCCCTGATGCTGGCCGAGCTGGCGCACGACGCCGGCCTGCCCAGGGGCGCGCTCAACGTGATCTCGGCCGATCCGCCGGTTGCGGAGCGGCTGGCGACCGACGATCGCATCAAAATGGTGAGCTTTACCGGCAGCGCCAAGGTCGGATGGGACCTCAAGGCCAAGGCCGGCAACAAGCGCACGGCGCTCGAGCTCGGCGGCAACGGCGGACTTATCGTGGATGAGGGCGCTGACCTCGAGTACGCGGCGGCGCGCACTGCGCGCGGCGCCTTCGTGCATGCGGGCCAGGTCTGCCTCTCGGTGCAGCGCATCTTCGTCCATCGCAGCGTCTATTTCGCCTTCCTCAAGCATCTGGTCGATGCGACCGAGCGGCTGGGCGTCGGCGATCCGATGGATGAGCGGACCATCGTCGGACCGCTCATCTCGAGCGCGGCCGCCGACCGCGTGATGGAATGGATCGGCGAGGCGAAGGCGGCCGGCGCCGGCGTGCTGACCGGCGACCGGCGCGAGGGCAACGTGATCGCGCCCACGCTGATCGAGCTTTCCGAACCGAAGCTCCATCGCCTGCGCGTGTGGTGCGAAGAAATTTTCGGCCCGGTCGCAACGGTCGAGCCGATCAACTCGTTCGCGCAGGGCGTCGCCGCGACCAACGATTCGCCTTACGGCCTGCAGGCGGGAGTCTTCACCAACAATCTCGAGCACGCGTTCATGGCGTTTCGCGAGATCGAGGCGGGCGCGGTGATCGTCGGCGATACCGGCGTCTTTCGCGTCGATACGTATCCGTTCGGTGGCGTGAAGGGCTCCGGCGTCGGACGCGAGGGCGTGCGCTGGGCGATGGAATCGATGACCGAGCCGCGGATGCTGGTGCTGAGCCTGCGCGGCCACGCGTAAATCTATCCGGGGTAGTTGCTGTTCCAAGCGCATTTTCCGCCCGAGGGAAACGATATGAGCCAAGTCATCGGGGACGCGCGCGGTCTGACGTTGGGGCGTATCATTACGGACCCATCGGGCAGGCAAAAAGCTGTGAATGCCCAGAGGGCTGACCGTTGGCTATTACGATCCGGAGACCAACCGGACCACCGATGCGCGCGGTTTGAAGGTCGCCGAGGGTAACGTGCTCGCCGCACTTATAATGCAGGCCGAGAATTGGATGTGGACGCCGTGCCAAAGATCGCCGCGTTGCGCGCAGGCAAAAAAGGATGTCAAAGTGCTCTCAAAATCAGGGCGTCTCTGCTGAGAAAAGCGCTAAGTTATTGGTATTCGGGCGAGAAAGAGATGGACTTCAAATTCAGTGCAGAAGACGAGGCCTTTCGCGCCGAGCTGAGAAGCTGGCTCGACGCCAACCTGCCGCGGCGCGAACGCGGCGAGCATGCCGAATGGGCCTTCTCCGACGAGAGCACCAGCCAATGGCAGCGGCGTGTCGCATGGCACAAGAAGATGCACGCCGGCGGATGGGTCGGCATCAGCTGGCCCAAAGAGTACGGCGGCCGCGGCGCGACGCTCACCCAGCAGCTCGTCTACGGCGAGGAGCTTAGCCGCGCGCACGCGCCCGCGCTCGTCAACCAGCTCGGCACGATGCTCGTCGGCCCGACCCTCATCCAGTGGGGCACCGAGGAGCAGAAGAAACGCTACATCCCTAAAATTCTCTCGGCCGACGAGATCTGGTGCCAGGGATACTCGGAGCCGAATTCGGGCTCCGACGTGGCCTCGCTGCAGACGCGCGCGGTCGAGGACGGCGACTATTTCGTCGTCAACGGGCAGAAGGTCTGGACCTCCGATGCGCATCACGCCGACATGTGCATCCTGCTCGTGCGCACCGACCCGGACGCGCCCAAGCACAAGGGAATCAGCTATTTGCTGGTGGACATGCACAGTCCCGGCATCACGGTGCGGCCGCTGGTGCAAATCACCGGCGATCGCGGCTTCAATGAGGTTTTCTTCGAGGACGTGCGCGTGCCGAAGAAGAATATCGTGGGCGAAAAGAACCAGGGATGGCACGTTGCGATCACCACGCTGATGTTCGAGCGCACGGGGGTCGGCGATCCCAACATGAACACCAACCAGGTGCTCGAGCTCGCGCGCCTGGCGCAATCGATACCGCGAAACGGCGGCACCGCATGGGACGATACTGCCGTGCGCCAGCGAATCGCGCAGTTCGCGGCCGAAGCGGCGGCGCTCAAGTACACCGGCTATCGGCAGATAACGCGCCGGCTCAAGGGACGCCCGCCCGGACCCGAAGGCTCGGTGATGAAGCTCGGGGCGAGCGAGCTGCATCTGCGGATGGCGAAGTTCGCGATGGAGCTGCTCGGGCCGTACAGCCAGATGGAGCACAAGGCGCCGCATGCGCTCGGCCGCGGGGTGTGGAGCTACCGGATGCTTGGTGCGCGCGCTTTCACGATCGCCGGCGGCACCAGCGAAATCCAGCACAACATCATCGGCGAGCGCGTGCTCGGTCTGCCCAAGGGCTGAGCCGCGGCGCATGCGCTCAGCAGCGGGCGAGCGTCAGGAACAGCGGCGCAGGAAAGCAATCGATGGACTTCAAACTGAGCCCTGAGGATGAGGCGTTTCGCGCCGAGCTGCGCGGATGGCTCGACGCGAATCTGCCGCAGAGCGAACGCCGCAATCGCTTCGCCCTCGAGTTCATGCACAGCGAAGGCGGCGAGGAATGGCAGCGGCGGATCGCATGGCACAGGAAGATGCATGCGGCCGGCTGGGTCGCGGTGCATTGGCCCGTCCCATACGGCGGACGCGGCGCCACCCTCACCCAGCAGATGATCTACCAGGAGGAGCTCGAGCATGCGCGCGCGCCGATGCTGGTGAACGCGCAGGGCATCGCGCTGGTCGGACCGACCTTGATGCTGTGGGGCACCGAAGAGCAGCGTCGCCGGTACATGCCGCCGATGCTCGCGGCCGAGGAAATCTGGTGCCAGGGCTATTCGGAGCCGGGCTCGGGGTCGGATCTCGCCTCGCTGCAGACGCGCGCGGTCGAGGACGGCGATGACTTCGTCATCAACGGCCAGAAGGTCTGGACCTCCGATGCGCATCACGCGGACATGTGCTTCCTGCTCGCCCGCACCGACCCGGATGCGCCCAAGCACAAGGGCATCAGCTATATCCTGGTGGACATGCACAGTCCCGGTATCACCGTGCGCCCGCTCGCGCAGATGACGCGCGACACCGGCTTCAACGAAGTCTTCTTCGAAGACGTGCGCGTGCCTAAAAGGAACCTGGTGGGCGAGAAGAACCATGGATGGCTCGTCGCGCTGACCACGCTGATGTACGAGCGGCGCTACCGCGGCCTCGACAACAATGTCGGCGAGCTGGTGCAACTGGCGAAGACGGTACGCCGCAACGGGCATTGCGCGTGGGAGGACGCCGACGTGCGCCAGCGGATCGCGCGCTTCGCCTGCGAGGTCAGCGCGCTGCGGCTGCTCAACCTGCGCCAGCTCACGCGCCAGCTCAAGGGTCTGCCGCCGGGGCCGGAAAGTTCGATCGTCAAGGTCGTCATCACCGAGATTAATCTCGAGATGAGCAAGTTCGCGACCGAACTGCTCGGCGCGTATAGCCAGATCGAACTCGACGCGCCGTTCGCGATCGCCGAGGGAAGATGGCTGTATCGGATGCTCGCGGCGCGCGGGCTGACGATCGCCGCCGGTTCGAGCGAAATCCAGCGCAACATCATCGGCGAACGCGTCCTTGGCCTGCCCAAGGGATAGGCGATCGCGCGTTCGCGCACAACGTCGCCCTTACGCCCTGCTCGCTCGCAGATGCCCCGGCGACAGGCGCGAAATGAGCGACAGGCGCGTGCGCGAGGCAGTTGCTGTTACGTTGCAGAGGCGGGAAGCGATATGTTTGCGAGCGGCGAGTCGTGCGCAAAATGTATACTGAGTATTGATAATGATTATGCCTTTCACTTCGACACACTCCCTCACGCCGCTTTACAGCAGTAGCAAATCGGAATAGCAATGCACTTAATAGTGCTTCTGCGTCCGCGCCTCATCCCATCCGGCTCGGCGAAGCGTTCCTCGTAATCGTCTTGTGCCGGCTTCGCGCCGGTCGAGAGGGCGCTGCGGCCATCCAAAGCAGATGCGGTGGATCACATCCGAAAATTACGTCTTGGATTGAATTCGACAGCGCGATGACGTTACCGAAGCGATAGGTTTTCAACGGTCACTCACGACCCGGCCGCCATACATTCTCAGATATTCTCCGCTGTCCAGCCGAAGATGGAGGTGGAGCATGCGCACGGCTATCCTCGCTCTCCTGCTGGCGTTCGCAATGCAAGCGTCGTTGCCTCTCGCCGCCGCCGCGCCAAGCGCGCCGGCCCGCGCCGGCGCGGAAGTCGTCTCCGACTTCAAATACCTGGTGAACAACCTCAGCGAGGACGCGATCGACGTCGCGACCTCGCCGCTTCATGTCGACGCGGCGGGAGAAATCGTGACTTCGCCGAGGTTCTACCTGGTTGTCGGCGGATCGGCGGCGCTGTGGGGCGGCTCGTTCGCTCTCGACCAGACGATGAAGAGCCATCTCAGGTCGATGTCCTCCGCGGACGCCGACCTGCTCCAGAACATCAGCTACGGCGGCGTCGGCGCGAGCGTCGCCCTGCTCTACGGCTACGGGCTTTATTCCGGCGACGCCCGCGCCCGCCGCTGCGCGCTCACCGCCGGCGAGGGCGCCGGCATCGCAGCTCTGATAAACATCGGCATCAAGGCCGCTTTCGGGCGGCTGCGGCCGAGCCAGACTTCGAGCCACACCTCGTTTTTCCACGGCGGTCAGTCTTTTGTCTCAGGCGATGCGACGCCGATGTTCGCGCTCGCCGCCGGCGTAAGCGAGTACTACGACAATCGATGGTACGTCGCGGCGCCGATTTACTCGCTGGCGCTGCTGGACGGCTTCGGCCGCATGGGACACAACGCGCACTGGTTCTCGGACATCGCCGGCGCGGCGCTGCTCGGCGTGGGAACGACCGAGCTGTTTATCTACTTGCACCGCCAACATGAAGCGGATCCGAACCGCTTCAGAATCTTCGCGATCGCGGCGCCCGGCCCGGGTCCGGGAACACCGATCGGAGGCGCGCCGACCGGAGTAGCGTTCGCTTACAGCTGGTGAGCGGCGACGGGTCAGGCGGCAACGGCCGTCTATTGCGCGGTCAGGGCTTCGACCTCTTCGATGGTCTTGGGAATCGTTGCGGTCAGCACTTCGTGGCCGTCAGCGGTGACCAGCACGTCATCCTCGATTCGGACTCCGACGCCGCGCAGCGCCTGGGGCGCGTTGTCGTCATCGGCGGCGATGTAGATACCCGGTTCCACCGTCAGCACCATCGAGGGCTCGAGCACGCGCGAGCTTCCGCCCATGCGGTAAAGCCCGACGTCGTGGACATCCATACCCAGCCAATGGCTGGTGCGATGCATGTAGTAGCGGCGATAGGCGGAGGTCGCGAGCGCGTCGTCCAGCGGTCCCTTGATGAGGCCGAGATCGATCATGCCCTCGACCAGCACGCGCAACGCTGCTTCGTGCACGTCGTCGAAACGCACGCCGGGCCGCACCGCCTCGATTCCGCGCCGCTGCGCTTCGAGCACCACCGAGTAGAGCGCGCGCTGCGCCTCGCTGAAGCGCGCGCCGACGGGAAAGGTGCGGGTCACGTCGGAGGCATAAAAGTCGTACTCGCATCCGGCATCGATCAGGAGCAGCTCGCCCGCGCCCATCCTGCGGTCGTTGTGAATGTAGTGCAGCGTCGCGGCGTTCGGACCCGACGCGATAATCGAGGGATAGCTCGGTCCGGATGCGCCGCGGGAGCGGAATGCATAATCGACCACCGCCTCGATCTCCCATTCCATCATGCCGCCGCGCGCGCGCCGCATCGCTTCGATGTGCGCCTCGCGCGAGATCGCGGCCGCGCGCCGCATCGCGTCGAGTTCCTCGGGTCTTTTTTTCAGCCGCGCCTCGTGGATGAGCTCGCGCGGATCGAGCATCGCGATCGGACCCGATCCGGTGCGCGGCCGCATCGCCTGCGCGCCGCGCATCAGCTCGAGCACGCGCGCGTTGATCCGTTCGTTGTGGCCGAGCGGATAATACACGCGCTCGACGCCCTCGAGGTAACGCGCGAGCACGCGGTCGAATTCGTCGAGCGTGTAGGCCTTGTCCGCACCGTATTCGAGCATCGCGCCTTCGACGCCGGCGCGCCGGCCGGTCCAGGTCTCGCGCTCGCGGTCGCGCGGCCGCACGAGCATCACGAACTCGCCGTCCTTGTGGCCGGGCGCAAGCAGCGCCACCGATTCAGGTTCGGCAAAGCCCGTCAGGTAATAGAAATCGTTGTCCTGGCGGTAGATGAATTCGACGTCGTTTGAGCGCACGGCGATCGGCGCGCTCGGCAGGATCGCGACGGCGGCGCCGATCTGCGCCATGAAGAGTGCGCGCCGTTCCTTGAAAGTCTCCGCTCGCCCGTTGTCCACGTCGATCCCGCCGTCACTCTCACCTTAGCATCTACGGTAAGCCGGCGCCTGCGACCTCGACCTCCGCGGTTTCGATCCGCGAGTTGCGCTTCGAGCGGCATACGTCGGGATCGATCGATTCCGAGGTGAGCAGGAAAAGCGTGCGGCGCCCCGGACCGCCGAGCATGCATGCGATCGGCATCTGATCGCGTTTGATGCGCTCGGCGACCGCCCCGCCCTGCTTCACGCGCAGCAGCTCGTGCGTGAACGGCGACGCCACCCAGATCGCGCCCTCGGCGTCGAGCGCGATACCGTCGGGCACGCCCTCGCCCAGTTCGGCCCATACGCGGCGATTGCCGAGACTGCCGTCGGCGGCAATGTCGAAGGCGGTCAACCGATGGCCCATCGACTCGCCGACCACCAGCGTCTTGCCGTCGGGCGTGATAACCGTGCCGTTGGGAAAGGCCAGATCGCGCGCCACCACGCGCGCCGCACCGTTGGGCTCGGCCATTACCAGCTCCGCCGGCTTCTGCGGCGCGTTGGCGATGATGTCGTAGCCGAAGTTGCCGACGTAGGCGCGGCCGCGGCTATCGACCACCATGTCATTGCAATGGTACGAGGCGAGCGCGCTCAAATCGGCATGCGGTTTGAGGCTGCCGTTTTCCAGGCGCAGAAGCCTGCGATCGGTCATCGAGACGACCAGCATCCGCCCGTCCGGCAGCCATCCCAGACCCGATGGCCAGGTCGGCACCTCGGCGACCACCGTGTTGCGGCCCTGCAAGTCGACCGCGTTCACCGTGTGCGCGTGCATGTCGGAGTAGTAGAGCTTGCCGTCGTGCCATCGTGGACCTTCGCCGAACGCGACATTATCAAGTAATACTTTAAATTGCCTCATAAGCGTCCCCTCGGCGCGGTCGCGTCTCGCGGTCGCGCGATCGTTTATTCCAATGCGCCGGCCTCGCGCAGCCGAGCAACCTCGTCGGCGCCATAGCCCAGTACCTTCGTCAGGACCTCGTCCGTATGCTGGCCGATGAGCGGCGCCGGCGCGCGTACGCCGCCGCCGGTCCGACTCATCCGCCACGGCATCCCGCAATGCTGTTGCACGCCGACCTCGGGATGCTCGAGGTATACCCAGTAGTTTCGCTCCTTGAGGTGATCGTCCTCGGCCACGACCTTGTTCGGCGCGCATACGGCGGCGGCAACGCCGGCAGCCTGAAGGATTCGTTCAGCCTCGGCGGCGCTGCGCTCCGAGGTCCAGGCGGAAATGATCGTTTCGAGCTCGTCTTCATTCTGCTTGCGCGCCGCGGCGGTGGCGAAGCGCGGCTCGCGCGCCAAATCGGGGTTGCCCATCGCGCGCGCGAGGCGCTCGAAGTCGTCATCGTCGGCGGCAACAATGGATACCCACATGTCGATCATCGTGCCGGAATTTTCGAAGCGATCCTTTGACGGGAATACGCCGTGCGGCGCGATAAGGGCGTCGCGATTGCCATCGCGCGGCGGCTGATGGCCGTTCATGGTGTAATCCATGATCGCCTCGGGCAGCAGTCCCATCGCGCACTCCCATTGGCTCATGTCGATGTACTGGCCTTCGCCCGTCCTGCGCCGATGGTACAGCGCGACCAGCAGCGCGAACGCGCCGTGGACGCCCGCATTGGGATCGGCGTAGCTGAAGCCCGCCTGCATCGGCGGCCATCCCTTGTAGCCGGTGAGCGACGATAGTCCCGAGAGCGGCACTTGCGCCGGACCGTAGGCGACATACTTGTGGTAAGGCCCGGTGTCGCCGTAGCCGGAGAGCGAAATCATGATGATGTCCGGTTTGATTTTGCGCAGCTCCTCGTAACCGAGCCCGAGCTTGTCCATCACGCCGGCCGCAAAATTGTTGGTCACGATGTCGCTCGCGGCGACGAGTCGCTTGGCAATCTCGAGCGCGCCCGGCTTCGCATAGTTCAAGGTCAGCGACCGTTTGCCCTGGTTGTACTGGTTGAAATAGCCGGAGCGATTGATGCCGGGTTTTGCATCGGGCCATGGCGGCAGCAGCCGCGTCACGCACGGCCGCGTGCGCGTTTCGATTCGAATAACGTCGGCGCCGAGATGGGCAAGCTGAAGCGTGCAATACGGCCCGGCCCATACCCAGGTGAAGTCGGCGACTCTTACGCCCTCCAGTGGAAGCTTTGCCATATCGCTGTCGATTCCTGCGGTTCTCGGCTTTTCCTCTGACGTGATGGGCGATCAAATCACGCCCGCGCGATGCAGCTCGTCGATCCGGTTTGCGCCGAGGCCCAGGCGCGCGCCGAAGACTTCATGGTTGTGCTGTCCGAGCGTCGGCGCCGGGCGGCGAATCTCCCATGGCGTGCGGCCATACTTGAGCGGCGCACCGGGATACTTGTAGGTGCCGGCGACCGGGTGCGCGATTTCGACGAAGAAGCCGCGATGCTTGAGATGCTCGGAGTTCAGCAGATCGCCCATGGTCGAGACGGGCGCGAACGGGACGCGGCGCGCCTGCGCTTTTTTATAGAGATCGAGCACGGTCTGCTGCTTTATCCAATCTTCAAGAAATACTTTAAGCGCGTCCCAGTTGGCGGCGCGCTTGAGCCGGTCGGAGAAAATCTCTTCGCCCGCCCATTCGGGATTACCCATCAGCTCGACGAAGTTGCGCCACTGATGCTCTTCGACGCAGCACACGTAGATGTAGCCATCTGCACATTCCATCACTTCGAGCGGTTGGATCGGCCGCTGCCCCAGGCGCGATGCGACCATTTTCATGTACGGCCAGAATTCGAAGAACAGTTCCATCTGCGACGTCAGCGACTCATAGATCGAGACGTCCACGTGCTGACCTTCGCCGTCGCGCGCCTGGGCCAGCACCGCGCCCATCGTCGCCAGCGCGCCATGCGCGCCGCCCTGGAAACCGGACTGCTGGCCGAAGGCCTTGAGCGGCGGCATCTCGGGATATTGCGCGCCGGCGCCGTTGACGTAGCAGATGCCGCTCGCGCTCCAGAGCGTCAGGTCCGCGGCGCGCCAGTTGCGCTTGGGGCCGGTGGTTCCCCAGGGTGTGATCGACGTCATCACCAGGCGCGGATTGACGCGCGAGAGGCGCTCGAAGCTGAGCCCGATACGGTCCATCTCGGGCGGCGTCAGGTTATGCAGCAGAACGTCAGCGTCGGAAACCAGCCGCTCGAGCAGGGCGAAGCCCTCGGGACGCGATACGTCGAGCGTGGTGCCGAGCTTGTTGGCGTTGAGATAAAGATAGAGGCCGCTCTTCTCCGGATGCGGCGCATTGCCGGGAAACGGGCCGCGGCGGCGTGCCGGGTCGCCCGCGCCGGGCCGCTCGATCTTGATCACCTCGGCGCCGACGTCGGCGAGCAGCTTGGCCGCGTAGGGCGCCGAAACCATCCCGCCCAGTTCGACTACTTTCAATCCTGCCAGCGCTCCTGCCATCCGGCTCCGCCACCCTTTCGGCTATTCCGGCAACACCTTGCGAAACGGCTTGATTTCGACGCGTTCGAAAACCCCCTCGCGCGCGTAGGGATCGTTGCCGGCAAACGCGCGCACCGCGGCTTCGTCCTCCATATCGACGATCATCAGGCTGCCGCTGCCGTCGGTGAACGGTCCGCCGATCACCATCTTGCCGTCGCGCGCGAGCCGACCGACGTAGGCGAGATGACGCGGGCGCACCGACGGTCTGAGCGCGGCGCCATTGGGTCCGTCGTGGCCGATGATCACGAACAGCATGCGTGACTCTCCTCTGCGGGCGAAGTTAGCACGGCCCGCGCGCGCCGCCCAAGCGCCTTGCGGAGACCTCAATTGGGAGAAATCGCGCCGTAGCCGCTGTAGTAAATGTAGAAATAGAGCGCGCACAGCGCGCACAGGGAAAAAGTGGCCGCGAGGTCGCGCGCGCGCACCGGGTAATCGATGAAGCTGGTCGGCTGGCGGCTCATCCCGAAGCCGCGCGCCTCCAGCGCCATCGCCATCGCATTGGCCTTGCGCAACGCGCCCATGAACACCGGGATCACCACCGGCACGTAGCGCCGCGCGCGCTCGAGCGGACCACCGCGGTCGAAATCGTAACCGCGCAGGCGCTGCGCCTGCACCACGGTCAGCGCGGAATCGATAAACAACGGCACCAGCCGGAACGAAAGCGTGATCGCGAAGCCCACGCGATACGGCACGCCCAGCCGCGCGAGCCCGGCCGTAAACTCCTCCACCTTGGTCGTCGATAGAAACAGCACCGAGGTCGCGAGCAGCTCGGCCAGCTTGAGCCCGCGTCCGAACCCGAAGAGCAGCGAGGCGCGGCTCAGATGAATCAGCGGCAGGTCGATCAGCGCCGGGCCGCGCCGATAGAAAACCATCCACGCCACCGTGGTGGTCAGGACCACCAGGATGAACAGCCATCGCAGCCGATAGAAGTTCGGCCACGCGCCGGTGATCTGGGCCACCGCTAGCATCAGCAGACCCAGCGGCAGCAGGGCGAGCGGATGGTCGACCCAGTACACCGACCAGAACATCGTGAACAGCGCCAGCACCTTGACGGTGGGATGGAGCCGATGGACGAAGCTGTGGTGCTCGATGTAGAGGAAGATCGGCATCAGTTCCGCGCCTTCAACCAGTCCGCGAGTTCATCGGCCGAGAGCGCGACGGTGCCGAAACGGCGCGCGAGTTCGGTCGCTTCGGGCGCGCGGAAAGAGGACGAGGCGAGCAGGTCGGTGCGCGCGAAAAATTCGCGTACATCGCCGTCGTACAGTTTGCGCCCGCGGCGCATCAGCACCACGCGCCGCGCGTATTCCGCCACCAGCCAGGGCGTATGCGTGATCATCACGATGGCGATGCCGTCGCGGTTGAGTTGCCGCACGAGCGCCATCATGCGGCGTTGCTCGCGATAATCGAGCCCGGTCGTGGGCTCATCCAGGATGAGCAGGCGCGGCCGCAGCGCGAGCACGCTCGCGACCGCGAGCCGCTGGCGCTCGCCCTTGCTCAGCAGAAACGGGTCGCGCGCGCGCGCCTCCTCGAGCCCCACCGCGCGCAGCACCTCGTCGCAGCGATCCTCGATCTCGCGCTCGTGCAGATTGAAATTGCGCGGACCGAAGGCGACCTCGTCGGCCACCGTGGCGGCAAAAATCTGATGGTCGGGGTTCTGAAAAACATAGCCGGCTTCGGCCGCGGTTTCAGCCGGCGGCAGCGTTGAGCGATCACGCCCGCTGAGCATGACCGCCCCCGAAGTCGGGCGCAGCAGGCCGACCAGGTGCTTGGCCAGCGTGGTCTTGCCCGACCCGTTCTGGCCGATGATCGCGAGGAACTCGCCCGGCGCGATCCGCAGATCGATCGCATCGAGCACCGGGGGCCCGTCCGGATAGTTGAAGCTGAGCCCGCGCACTTCGACCAGCGGCGGTCCGTCGTCAAATCCAGCATCCCGCACCTGCCGCGGCGCCTCGGAGGGATCGCCTGCGACCGCCACCCGCGGCATCGCGCGCCAAATGGCCGCCTCGGCCTCGTCGACGCTCGCCGCATGAGCCGCAATTCCCAGCCTCGCCAGGACGCGGTTCAAGTCGGGCGGATGAACGCCGCATTCCTCGAGCAGGTCGATCCGCGTCATCAGATCGCGCGGTGCGCCCGCGGCGATAATCTCGCCGTCGCGCAGCAGCACGAGCCGATCCGCTCCGGCCAGGACCTCGGCTTCGTGCTCGATCGCGATGAGGCTCAGGCCCTGCCCGCGCAGCGAGCGGATGAGTGCGAAGACCTCGGCCTTGCCCTCGGGGTCGAGGTCGGTGGTCGGTTCGTCGAGCACGACCAGCGCCGGGCGCAGCGCAAGCACGGAAGCGATGGCCAGGCGCTGCTTCTCGCCGCCCGAAAGCGACGTCGGGTCGCGGTGATCGAACCCGGCGAGGCCCACGGCCTCGAGCGCCGGACGAATCCGGCGCGCCATCTCCGCGCGCTCCATCCCCATCTGCTCCATGGCGAAGGCGACTTCGTGCGCGACGTTGGTCGAGAAGAGCTGGGCTTCAAAATCCTGGAACACCATCCCGACGCGCGGCGCGACCTGCCATACGCGCGCGCCGTCCAGCTCGCGGCCGCCGATCCTGACCCGCCCGGCAAACTGGCCGCCCTCGAACTCAGGCACGATCCGGTTGAGGCACTTGGCGAGCGTCGATTTGCCCGCGCCCGAGGCGCCCATCACCCCGACCATCTCGCCCGGCGCGATCTCGAACGTGAGCCGGCGCAGCGCCGGACGCGCACCGCCGGCGTAGGTGAAACTCACGTCGTCAAGCGCCGCGGCCGGCGCCGCGCTCGATGCAGGCTCGCTCTTCCCGCACGGCGCGGCGGCTTCCAGAGCCGGATTGCCGGACTTCACATCAGCCCCACGCCGAGCACGGCCAGCGCGATGAACGGGCTCACCACGATCGCGATCGCCTTGTCGTACGGCGCCTGCATCGCCGCCGCCGACAGGAAGCGCGGCGCCCAGTAGCCGGTCGAGACCAGGTTGCCCATGAGCCACGCGCCGCCCTCGCCCAGGACCAGGATCGCAAGCCCGAGCGCGCGCACGCTCCATCGGCGCTCTCGGAACTCGGGCATCATGTCGGTATAGAGCATGCGGCCGCGCCGCACACGCGGATAGACCGCGACCAGGATAAGCGGCGAGAGGATCAGCGCCGAGAGCATGTTGTTGAACACGATCACATTGCCGAGAATGCTGAACGGTCGCAGCGCGAGCAGGTTGTCGCCCCAGCCGACGATGTCCGCGCAGAGCACGCTGGCGATGAGACACGCCGCAACGTACTTGGCGATAGCAACCGGCGAGCGCGCGACCGGGCTCTGGCCGCGCGCGATCACGTTCCACACCTTGTACGGCACATAGCCGTAAAACAGGTTGGCGAAAAAGCCGAAGACGTCGCCGGGGCCGACGCCGCCGAAGAAATCGCCGATCATGTTGCCGATCGCCGAGCCCCATCCGGCCGCCGGCCCGAACAGGAACGAGCACACGACCGGAATCGCATTGGCCGGGCGCAACTCGGTCACGCCCGGGATGAGCGGCACCACCTTGAACGGCACCAGCACGGCGGCATAGAGCGAAGCCGAGATCGCGCACAGCACGACCATGCGCGTGTTGCGCCACATCGCGCCGAGTTCCCTCATGGCGCGGTATATCCGTTGCGCTTCATTGCGACGCAGAAGCAGTATCCCGCGGGCGATCCGCCGATCAAGTGGGCCGGGCGTCGCCGCTGCGCGCGGCGGTCCGCCGGGTCTTGCCGCGCCGCCGCAGACTGCGCAAAATCGTGGACGTATTGCGGCGAAGCGGTCCCCCTCTATGCCAATCTACGAATATCAATGCGAGGGCTGCGGCAAACGCACCAGCGTGCTCACGATGCGCGTGAGCGAGCGCGTCGAGGCCGTGTGCAAGCATTGCGGCGGCACGCGGATGCGCCGGCTGATGTCGCGTTTTGCCACGCCGCGCAGCGAGGAATCGCGGATGGACGCGCTCGCCGATCCTGCGAGTTTCTCCGACGTTGACGAGAACGACCCCCGGAGCATCGCGCGCGCGCTCAAACGCATGGGTAAGGAGATGGGCGACGAACTGGGCGGCGAGGACTTCGACCAGGCGGTGGACGAACTCGAGCGCGGCGGCGCGCTCGACGACGATGATGACGGCGGCGGCGGCAACGCCGACGGCGACGATCTCTAGACGATACTCACCAGTCCGCGGCCGGCGCCTGCCCGGAGCCGGCCGGCGCGGGCGAAGGACAAACGGCGATGGCACGATTCTTTGAAGCGGCCGCAGCCAATCCGGCGGTCCTGCGCGGCAGGACCATCGCCGTCATCGGCTACGGCAACCAGGGACGCGCGCAGGCGATTAACCTCCGCCGCATCGGCCATCAGGTGATCGTCGGCAACCAGGAGGACGAAAGCTGGCGTCAGGCGCGTGCGGACGGCTTTGAAACCCTCTCAATGGACGCGGCGGCGGCTCGCGCGGACGTGCTGATGCTGCTGCTGCCCGACGAGATCGCGCCCGCCGCGTATCGCGAGCTGATCGCGCCGCATCTGGCCGGCGGCAAGGCGCTGGTCTTCGCCAGCGGCTACAACATCACCTACAACTTCATCGAACCGCCGCGCGAGGTGGATGTCGTGCTCGTGGCTCCGCGCATGATCGGCCAGGGCGTACTCGATTTGCCTGCGCGCGGCGAAGGCTTTCCCGTGCTGGTCGGGGTCAAGCAGGACGCAACCGGTAACGCGCTCGCGACCGCGCTTGCGATCGCGCACGGCATCGGCGCGTTCCTGCCGCATGGCGCGGTGGTCGAGTCGAGCTTCGAGGAAGAGACCCTGGTTGACCTGTTCTCCGAGCATACGTGGGCGGGCGCCATGCTCTTTCTGCTCGACCGCGCCTACCGGTTGCTGGTTGAGGCGGGCGTCAGCAGGGAGGTCGCGCTGCTCGAGCTTTACGCCTCGGGCGAATTGGGCGAGATCGGCCGCGCGATGTCCACGCTCGGGATGTGGAATCAGCTCAAGCTGCATTCGCACACGAGCCAGTTCGGCCAACTGACGCATGGCGAGCAGTTTATCGGCGCGCAGGCCGACGAACTGATGCGCAAGGCGATTGCGGAAATTCGCGACGGCACGTTCGCGCGCCGCTGGGCGGCCGAGCAGGCCGCGGGCTCGCCCGAATATCATCGCCGGCTCGATGCCGTGCTCGCCTCGCCCGTCGCCGCCGCCGAAAAAGAACTCTTCGCGCGCCTGGGCCGGCGCTGACGGCGCCGGTCGCAGCGACCGCCCCGCGCCGGTCAAAAAACGCCGATGGCGAAGGTCTGCGAAACGCCGGTTCTGATCGCGGGCGGCGGGCCGGTGGGTCTCACGCTCGCGATCGACCTGGCCTGGCGCGGGATCGATGTGACCGTGATCGAGCGCCGCCATCCGGGCGAGCCGCCCGAACCAAAATGTAATCACATCTCGGCGCGCTCGATGGAGATTTACCGGCGGCTGGGTCTCGCATCCACGCTGCGCAACGCGGGCCTGCCCGCCGATTATCCCAACGACGTCTGCTACCGCACCTCGTTCACCGGCATCGAGTTCGCCCGCATCCACATCCCCTGCCGCAGAGATCGCTTAACCGACAGAAGCGGACCTGACGGCAACTGGCCGACGCCCGAGCCGCCGCATCGCGCCAACCAGATCTTCATCGAGCCGCTGCTGTTCGCACACGCGTCGTCGATACCGCGCATCACGATTTTCAATCGAACCGAGATTACCGGCTTCGAGCAGACCGACGCCGGGGTGGTCGCGATCGCGCACAGGCTCGACGGCGGCGAGACGATTCGCATCGCGTGCGCGTACGTCGTGGGATGCGACGGCGCGAGATCGGTCGTGCGCCATGGGATCGGCGCTCAGTTCGAGGGCGACGCCGTCATCATGCGCGTGCAGGCAACGTTCATTCGCGCGCCCGACCTGCTCGGAATGCAGCGGAACGCGCGCGCCTGGATGACCAACACGGTGAACCCGCATCGTTCGGGGAACGTGATCGCGATCGATGGCCGCGAGCGCTGGATGATTTTCAACTACCTCAGGCCCGACGACGGCGATTTCGACACGGTCGACCGCGACGCGGGCATCCGCTCCATCCTCGGGGTCGGTCCGAACTTCCGCTACGAAATCCTCTCGCGCGAGGACTGGTTCGGCCGCCGCCTGGTGGCGAACCGGTTCCGCGGCGGACGCGCCTTCATCGCCGGCGACGCCGCGCACATCTGGGTGCCTTACGCGGGCTATGGCATGAATGCCGGCGTCGCCGACGCGATGGATCTGTCGTGGATGCTGGCGGCACATCTCAACGGATGGGCGCCCGCGGCGATTCTCGACGCTTACGACGCCGAGCGCCGGCCGATCACCGACCAGGTGTCACGCCACGCGATGGCGCATGCGGAGAGAGAGATCGCGCGGCGCGGGGCGGTGCCGCAAGCGATCGATGCGCCGGGGCCGGAAGGCGATCGCATAAGGGCCGAGATCGGCCGCATCAGTTACGAGATCAATGTGCATCAATACTGCTGCGGCGGACTAAACTTCGGAACCTACTATGCGGCCTCGCCGATCATCGCCTATGACGGCGCGCCGCATCCCTCGTTCACGATGTCGTCGTTCACGCCTTCGACCGTACCGGGATGCCGCACGCCGCACGTATGGCTGGCCGACGGACGGTCGCTGTACGACGCGCTCGGACCGGAATTCACGCTCCTGCGCCTGGACCGGGCGGCCCCGACGGCCGGCCTGGTCGAGGCGGCCCGCCGGCGCGGCGTTCCGCTGGCCGTGCTCGACGTCGATTCGTCCGCGACGGCGGGAATTTACGAAACGAAGCTCGTGCTCTCGCGGCCTGACCAGCACGTCGCCTGGCGCGGCGACGAATGTCCGCGCGATCCGGCGGCGCTCATCGACCTGGTCCGCGGCGCGGCAGGCTCGGCCACCGACGCGCCTACTTCTGCTTGACCGCCTCGACGTTGATCGTCACCGACACGGCGTCGCCGACGACCGCGCCGCCGGTCTCGATCATCTTGTTCCAGGTAAGCCCAAAAGCCTTGCGGCTGACGGTGGTGGTCGCGAAGGCGCCTGCGCGCGTATTGCCCCAGGGGTCCTTGATCGGACCGCGCGGGCCCTCGACGTCGAGCGTGACTTCGCGGGTGATACCGTGCAGTGTCAGATCGCCAATCACCTTCCATTTGCCGGGCCCCCCGGCGGCCTCGATCTTCTTCGATTTGAAGATCATCGTCGGGTACTTTGCGACGTCGAGAAAGTTGACGCTCTTGAGGTCGGCGTCACGGTCGGAGGAGCGAGTATCGATCGACGCGGTATCGATGGTCGCCTCGATCGAAACTGAAGACGGATCGTTGTCCTTCGCCGTAATCGTGCCGGCCACCTTGTCGAACTGGCCCCTGACGCTGGAGATCGTCATGTGGCGCACGGTGAACTCGACCGTTGAATGAACGGGATCGATCTTCCAGGTATCGGCCGAAGCGACCGCCGGCGCGGCCAGCGTCAAACCAAGCACCACAAGAACCAGCGAGAACCTGTTCGTGCTCATTTCCTCCCCCTGCCGCGAAGCGCGGCCCCCGGTCGTTTCAGGCAACCGGGTCTGTTCGAGCGACCAAGTCCGTTCGAGCAACTAAACTCTTTCGAGCAAAACGATTGCGGCGGCGGACATACCCTCGCCGCGGCCGAGCGCGCCCAATCCTTCCGGACTGGAAGCCTTCACATTCACTGACGTGGGCGGCACGCCGAGCGCGCCCGCAAGCCGCTCGCGCATCGAGTCAACGTAAGGCGCAAGCCGCGGACGCTGCGCGAAAATCGTGATATCGGCGTTGACCAGCCGCCATCCGCCCTCGTCCGCGAGCTTCCATACGTCCGCGAGCAGCACCAGGCTGTCGGCGTTCTTATAGCGCGCGTCGGTGTCGGGAAAATTGCGCCCGAGGTCGCCCTGGCCGAGCGCGCCGAGGACGGCGTTGGCCAGCGCGTGCGCGGCGACGTCGGCGTCCGAATGTCCGTCGAGTCCGACATCGTGCGCGATCGTGACGCCGCCGAGCTTGAGCGGGCGTCCGGCGCGCAGCGGATGAAAGTCGAATCCCTGCCCCACTCTAAACGGCATCGCGATGCTCTCCCGCTGCGGCGACGCCGGCCGGTCGCACGTTGACAATACAGCCTGCCGCGTCCAAGCTCATACGCAGCGCGTCGCTACGGGCGCCTGGAGGGGAGAAGTGGCCACGCCGGCATTCGTCAAGAACCCGAAATTCATCGGTGGAGCGATTGTCGTCCTGTGGGTGGCGTACGTGGTCTACTGGAATCACCGCCTCGACCCAATCGATATCCAGTTGTTGCCCTTCCTCAAACCCGCGCAGCTCAATGTCTCGTCGGTCATTATCGGAGCGGCGATTTTCGGATGCGCGGCCACGCTGGCGGTTCAGTTGCTCTGGCGCAGAGGGCGCTCGAAGAACGGCTCTGTCGCCCCCTCCGCGTCGCCCGCGTCTTCCGAGAGCACCAGGACCGTCGCCTGATCGCCGGCCGCCAATACGGTGACGGACGCGGGGCCAATCAGCAAGGCGTCGGCGCGCGATAGCGAGCTCAAAATGCCTGAGCCCTGATTTCCGGTCGGCGTCGCGTAAAGCTCGTCGCCCTCACGCCGCAGACGCACGCGGACGAACTCGGTCAGGTCTTTCGCGGTCCGGATGTCGACCGCGCATCGCACCGTCGCACGGCGCAGTCCCAGGTCGCGCCGCCCGCCCATCCTGCGCAGCGCCGGGCGCGCGTACAGGTAAAAACACACCAGCGTCGAAACCGGGTTCCCGGGCAGGCCGAAAATCGGCTTCCCGCCCATCGTGCCGAACTTGAGCGGCCGGCCCGGACGCTGCGCCACGCCATGAAAGACCTGGCGCATTCCCAGTTCATCAAGTGCGCCTTTGACGTGATCGAACTGGCCGACGGAGACGCCGCCCGTCGACAGCGCCGCGTCGAACCCGAAGGCCTCGAGGAAACGCGCGCGTATTTCCTCGGGACGGTCGCGCGCGACCTTCAGGATCGTCGGCTCGCCGCCCGCCTCGCGCACGGCGCCGGCCAACGAGTAAGCGTTGGAGTTAACGATCTGGGCGCCCGCCGGAGCCTGGTCCACATCGACCAGCTCGTCGCCGGTCGAGATAATCGCCACGCGCGGCCGGCGCATCACGTCGATGGTCGAGCGGTTGAGCGAGGCCAGCGTGCCCAGGTCGGCGGCGGTCAGCCGCTTGCCGGCCTGCATCACGACTTCGCCCTGGCGCAGGTCTTCGCCGCGCGGCCGGATGAAGCTTCGCGGCTCGGCGGGCGCGAGAATCTCGACCATGTCGCCGGTCCCGCGCGTCTGCTCGACCGGCACGATCGCGTCGGCGCCTTCGGCCACCGGGGCGCCGGTCATCGTACGCATCGCGGTGCCCGGCTCGACCCGCGCGCCCGGCATCGCGCCCGCCGCCACGGTGCCGAGCACGCGCAGCCGTATCGGGTTGGACGCGCCGGCGCGAGCGATATCGGCCGCGCGCACCGCATAGCCGTCCATCGCCGAGTTGTCGAAGCCCGGAATATCGCGGGGCGAGCGGATATCCTCGGCGAGCACGCGGCCCAGCGCATCGAGAATCGGCGCTCGCTCGATCCCGAGGGGCGCGATGTTTTCGAGAACCAGTTTGAGAGCTTCGTCGGCGCTGATCATGGATAGGCCCGGCCGCGCGGAACTGCGTCACGGAACGCGTGCGCTAAAATCGCTATCAAGGCAAAAATCAGGATACGCGGGTTCGGGCGCGATTAGAATCACGCGCGCGCCAAATCGGACGCGACCCCTGCGGGGTCAGAGCACAGCCGCTGAATCGCGCGCGTCGGTCGACTCCTGGAGGGGAAGCCGCAGCTCGTAGCTTGGACCGGGAGGAACGCGGTCGTGCAGAATCGCCGGGTTGTACTCGCGCAGCACGTGGACGGATACGCCGGTGCGGCGCGAGATTTCGGCGAAGGTGGTGCCGCCCTTGACCTTGATCACGCGAAACTCGCCGGCATCGTCATAATTCACCGGCTCGAGACCGTAACGCTCGGGCTGATTGGCGATAATCGCAACCGCCATGAAGCGGTTGAGCAGCGAGCGCGTATTGTAGGGGAGGCTTGCGGTGAGCCGGCTGTAATCCACCCCGCGCAGCGACCAGTAATCCTCCATCGCCGACTCGCCGCGATTCCAGCCGACCAGCGCCACGCGCCAGTCGCCGACTTCGTCGTGCAGCGTGGCCAGGTACTGCGCCGCCGCACGCGTGGACTTAATCGGGTCGCGGCGCTCGTCAACGTATCGGTTCACGCGGAGATTAAACCGCCGGGCGGTTGCGACGCTGAGCTGCCAAGGTCCGGCTCCTTTGCTCGAAAACGAACTTTCGGCGAACGAAAGGTAAACCAGCTCCGGCGGCAGATCGTGATTTTCCAGCACTCGCACCATCGCCGGCAGATAGGGCCGGCTGCGGCGGAACGATCCCTTGATTCCTTCATTGTGCTCGGCAAACTCGTCAACATACTGTTGCACGGTCCGATTGAGCACTAACGGGAAGGGTGCGACCTTATGAGGGCCGCTTCGCCAGTAGGGAATGCCCTGTGCGAGAGCTATCGCCGCGTCCATATCCGCCGGCTGGGACGGTTGCGGCGCCGACGATGTCTTGGCAGTTACGGCAGGATGACTTTGGGTGCCGGCTGGCTTATCGAGGATGATGGTGAATCGGTCGCCGGGGCTGTTTGCCAGATCGTTGGCCGAATTTGAGACACAACCCACGAGGGCTGCGCCCATCAAACAACCAATTAGCGATATGATCAGGCTCCCCCGCATTCCGGTCACCCGAAATTCTGACCCGACGCAAACCTACCCGCCGAAGTGGGGGACGGCAACCCCTTCGAAGATGGTTTTTCACAAAAAAAACTAATACTTTTAATCAAAATGATAAGTACAAAACACATGTAGCCTGCTCTGGGTCTCAGTTTTAAGCCATCTGATGCTTTTGTGGTAAGTTGCGGTTTGGTTTCCAAGGCTATGCGAAAACTTCCTTCGCTCCCCATCAAGATATGGAAGGAGATTGTCGATAGCCTGAGCGACGCGATCGTCGTGTTTGACCCTTCATTGATGCCGATCGCGATGAATCCGGCAGCCGAAACGCTGTTCGGCGTTTCCCAGGTCAATGAAACCGCCCTCGATGCGCTGCTGCATGGCAATGAATGGCTCCTGCGGATGGTCGAAAGCTGCCTCAGCAGCGGGCAGGATTTGGCCGACGCCGAAGCCCAGCTAAGCCTCGGGGCGCGAACTGCCACGGTGAGTGCCGAAGTTGCCCCGCTGGTCGCCGCCGCGGGCGCCTCGTGCGGCGCCGTGGTGCTGCTCCACGATCTCGCGCTCCATCGCGGGGCAGCCCACGCCCTTGGCCAGAGTGATCCGGACCTGAGACTATCGCCTGCGGGTCTTGCCCATGAGGTCAAAAATCCGCTGACGGGAATCAAGGGCGCGGCCGAGCTTCTGTCCGGGCGTCTGCGCTCGGATCCGCGCGCTCAGCAATACTGCGGACTCATCCTTGAAGGTGTGAATCGAATCGCCACGCTCGTCGAGCAGGTGCTGGCCGCCAGCGGGCCGCAGCGCCTGAGCTTCGCGCCGGTAAACATCCATCGAGTGCTCCATCAGGCGCTCGAGATGGCCGGGCTGCATCCGCATCCGCCCGCGGGCGTCACGGTCGAGCAGCAATTCGACCCGAGCCTGCCGGAAATCAGCGCCGACGCAGCGGCGCTCGAGCGGACCTTTCTTAACCTGGTGCGCAACGCCGCCGACGCGATCGGCGTCTCAGGAATCATCCGAGTGCGCACGCGCATGGAAACCGAATTTCGACTCACCGCCGAAGGACGACGGCGCCAGTTCCTGCGCGTCGAGGTAAGCGACAGTGGCCGCGGAATGAGCACGGCCGAGATGGAGCAGTTGTTCACGCCTTTCTTCACCACCAAGCCTTCGGGCACCGGGCTCGGCCTGGTGTTGAGTCAACGGATCGTCGCGGCACATGGCGGGAAGCTGTGGGCCGAAGCCGGCGGGGTGAACCCGTCGCGGCCCGCCACCGCGATTCATCCGGTTGCCCCGCATCATCACGCGCATTCGGGACTCGCCCACCCCGGTCATTCCGAGGAACATCGCGCGCGCGGAATGACGTTCAAGGTCACCCTGCCGGTTGGCCCGCGCGACCCCGAGCCGTCCGAGGCGGCATGAGCGAACTGCGAATTGCCGACCAAAGCCGGCGCCGGGCGCGCCGCATGAGCAATCGGATGCGCGTGCGAGCCGTTGCCGGGTGCGCCGATACTGTTACCATAGGAACGAAATGAATCAGACCGAGCAAAGCCTGGGCGGCGCATCCGCGACTCGCCCGTCCACCCGTGCCCTGATTGCCGACGACGACCCGGCAATCCGCCTCGTCCTGCGGCATCGGCTCGAGGCCGAGGGCTGGAGTGTCGAGGAGGCGGCCGACAGCGACGCGGCGCTGGACGCGCTCGGCCGCGGGCGTTTCGATGTCGCCCTGCTCGACATCATCATGCCCGGGATCGGCGGTCTCGAGGTGCTGAGCGCCGCGCGTGAGCAGGGATGCGCGACGCCGATCGTGGTGATCACGGCGGCGAGCACGATGAACAACGCCATCGAGGCGCTCAAGCGCGGCGCGCGCGACTATCTGACGAAGCCGTTCGAGAACCTCGACCAGGTGCTTAAGATCGCGGCGCGGGCGGCCGAGACCGCGGCCCAGGATTCCGAACTCGAGCGGGTCAAGCAGGAACTCGATCGCAAGCTGGTCGGCGGCGAAATCATCGGCCACAGCCCGGCGATCCAGGAAGTCTACAAGCTGATGGGGCGCGTGGTCAGAAACGACAAGATCGACGTCGTGCTGATCACAGGCGAGAGCGGCACCGGCAAGGAACTGGTCGCGCGCCGCATCCACGAGAGTTCCGCGCGCCGCCGCGAGCCCTTCGTCCCGGTCAATTGCTCGGCGATTCCGCACGGCCTCGTCGAGAGCGAGCTGTTCGGCCACGAACGCGGCGCGTTTACCGGCGCGGCCGAGCGGCGCGCGGGCAAATTCGAGGCGGCCGGCGCGGGCACGCTGTTCCTGGACGAAATCGGCGATCTGCCGCTCGAGCTCCAGCCCAAGCTGCTGCGCGCGCTGCAGGAGCGCGAATTCACCCGCGTCGGCGGCTACGAAACCCAGCGTCTGCAGGCGCGCATCATCGCCGCGACCAACCAGGACCTCGAGGCCGCGGTCGCGGCCCGCCGCTTCCGCGAGGACCTCTACTTCCGCCTGCGCGTGATCCTGATCCATCTGCCGCCGCTGCGCACCCGGCGCGAGGACATCCCGGAGCTGACCGACTACTTCATCGCGCGCGCCGTGCGCGACATGGGCTCGCTGGTAACCGCGGTCAGCCCCGAAGCGCGCGCCAAGCTGCAGGCCCACGACTGGCCGGGCAACGTGCGCGAGCTCGAGAACACCACGCTGCGCGCGTCGCTGCTCGCGTCGGGCAACACGCTGCGCGCCGAGGACGTTTCGCTCGCGCGCGGCGCCGTGTCCGGCCCGGCGCCGGGCGCACAGGACGACGCGGCGGCCGATTCGTTCGCGGCCCTGATCGGACGCCGCGTTGCACAGTATCTCGAGAAATCCAACGGCGAGGACCCGCGCGACCTCTATCAGAAGCTGGTGACCGAAATCGAACGGCCGCTGATCGAGCAGGCGATGCGCCGGGCCGAAGGCAACCAGGTGCGCGCCGCGCGCATCCTCGGCCTCAACCGCAACACTCTGCGCAAGAAGCTGATCGATCTCGGCATCGCGACGCGCAAGCTGCCGTTCGAATAGGCTGCGGCCCGCGCTGCCCTGCGCCCGGCGATGAAGTTCGCCTCGCATTTCTACGCGATGGTCGATCCGGCCGGCGGCCACGAGCCGGTCGCGCTCGCGCGCGTCCTGCTCGGGGCCGGTGCGCGCGTGCTGCAGCTTCGGCTCAAGCAGGCGCCGTCGCGCGCGCTGCTCGCCGCCGCGCGCGCCATCGTCGCGCTCTGCCGCGAGCGCGGCGCGATGCTGATCGTCGACGATCGCGCGGATATCGCGTTGCTCTCCGGCGCCGACGGCGTGCATCTCGGACAGGAGGATCTGCCGCTTGCGGCGGCGCGGCGAATCGCCGGCCGCCGGCTGATCGTCGGCATCTCCACCCACAGCGTCGAACAGGCAATCGAGGCCGAGCGCGGCGGCGCGGACTACATCGGCTTCGGTCCGCTCTATCCGGGAGGCCTGCGCAACAACGCCGCCGGCAAGGGCCTGGCGATGCTGGCCGAGGTGCGCGCCGCCGTGCGCATCCCGATCGTCGCGATCGGCGGCATCACGCGGGCTAACATGCCGGCAGCGCTGGCGGCGGGCGCGGATGCCTGTGCGATCATCACGGACGTTGTTCGCGCGCGCGACGTCGCCGCCCGGGTGCGCGCGATATTGGCGTTAGCGCCGCGCGCCTGATTGAATCGCTTCGCTCGGCAGCGCACACGCTTCGCAGGAGGTCCGCGCGATGGGCAGGTTGCAGAACAGGGTCGCGCTTATCACGGGTTCCAGCTCGGGCATCGGCCGCGGTGTCGCCGTCGCGTTCGCGCGCGAGGGCGCCAAGGTCATCCTCAATTATCCGACTGAATCAGAGGCGCAAAATGCCGCGGCGGTGCGCGCCGAGCTCGAAGCCATCGGGGTCGAAACGCTCGCCGTGCAGGCGGACGTGTCCGTCGAGCACGACGCGCGCGCGCTGGTCGAAACGGCGCAGCGCAACTTCGGCCGCATCGACATCCTGGTCAACAACGCGGGTATCGGCAATGCCGCGCGCATTGAAGCGATGGAACCGGCGCAGTGGGACCGGATGATCGCGGTCAACTTGCGCAGCGTCTACTTATGCACGCATTTCGTGCTGCCGATCATGTACCGCCAGGACTACGGCCGGATCATCAGCACCGCCTCGCAGCTCGCGTACAAGGGATCGGCCGGGCTCGCCCATTACTGCGCCGCCAAGGCCGCAATCATCGCCTTCACGCGCTCGCTGTCGTTCGAGATCGGCGCGAGCAATATCACCGCGAACTGCGTCGCGCCCGGCGCCACCCAGACGCGCATGGTCGAGGGGCTCGACCCGGCCATGATGGAGGCGATCCGCTCGGCCATCCCGAAGGGTCGCTTCGCCACCGTCGACGACATCGTGCCCGCCTACGTGTTTCTCGCCTCCGATGAGGCGCGCCATTTCGTCGGCCAGTGCCTCAGCCCCAACGGCGGCGACGTGATGCTGTGAGCGCGTCGATGCCTCATGCTCGCTAGACCAGCGGGGTAAGCCGTCCGCGGATCACGTCGCGCGCCTCGGCTGCCACACGACGGACGATATCGCTCGCGGACGGGATGTCGTTGACCAGCGCGCACGACGTGCCGGCGTAAAAAGCGAACTCGTCGATGTCGCCCTCCATGTATTCGGCCGGCGGCATCACGGTGTACTTGACCAGCGGCGGCATCGCCATCCCGGCGTGCTTGACCGCCCCGATCACCCTGCCCTCGCCCGGGCGCTTGCCGCTTTGCGGGCGGCCGGCCCGCTCCCATTCTTCATAGACCGAGGTGCGCAACACGCGATGCGCCGCGTCGGCCCATCCCATGTCGAACAGCTTGGTGTGCACCGTGTCTTCGGCGCGCGCCGCGACGATGCGTTTTTTGTACTCCGGATGCGCCGGCGATTCGCGCGAGGCCAGAAACCGCGTACCAAAAACCGCCCCGTCGGCGCCCAGCGCAAGCACTGCGGCGAGTCCGCGCCCATCGGCAAGGCCGCCCGCCGCAAGCATCGGGAGATCGCCGATCGCGTCGCGCACCTGCGGCACCAGGTCGAGTGTCGGGACGAGTCCGCGCACATGGCCGCCGGCCTCGATTCCCTGGGCGATAATCATGTCGGCGCCGGCACGCTTGGCATCTACCGCTTCTTCGGCCGAACCGCATTGCCAGATCACTTTTTTGCCGGCGGCTTTGAATTGTTCGATGTACTCGGCCGGCGCGCCCCAAAAGAGCGTCACCGCCTCGACCGCCGCGGCGGCCGCCGCCTCCGCAACGCCAGGCTGAAGAAATGGAATCAGCAGGTTGCAGGCGAGCGGTTTTTTAGTAAGACGCCGCGCGGCCGCGATCTCGTTGTGAATCCCTTCCGGAGTGAAACCGGCGAGCGCCACGGTGCCCATCGCGCCGGCCTCGGAAACCGCGGCCGCGAGATCGGCCAGCGCGATTGTTCCCATCCCGGCGAGCATGATCGGCACTTCGACGCCGAACAATTCGCAAAATCTGGTCTTCAGCATGCGGCGGCCCTCCTGCGGGAAAGAGAAAAAGAGAAAATCGGACAAGACGCGCGTGCTCTCGGATCCGCGCCTCGCGTGCGCGACCTGGTTAACGTCCCTTGAACGTCGGCTGGCGTTTTTCGAGAAACGCTTTGACCGCTTCTCTGTGATCCTCGGTGCGCCCGGTCATGGTCTGGCCCATCGCCTCGCGATCGAGCAGTGCCCGAAAGTCCGAGATCAAAGCGGCGTTGATATTGGCCTTCATGTAACCGTAGGCGATTGCCGGTCCGGCGGCGAGGCGCTTTGCCAGCGCCTCGGCCTCGGGCATCAGCGCCGCGGCGGGCACCACGCGATTGACCAGTCCCAGCGTAAGCGCCCGATTCGCGTCGATCGGATCGGCAAGGAAATAAAATTCCTTGGCCAGCGCGGGTCCGACCAGCCGCGTCATCAACCAGGTGCCGCCGAAGTCACCGGAAAATCCGACTCGTGCGAAGGCGGTGACGAGCCTGGCGGAGTCGGCCGCGAGCCGCAGATCGCAGGCGAGCGCGATGCTCAGTCCCGCCCCTGCTACCGCGCCATTGATAGCGGCAATCGTCGGCTTGGGCAGCTCATGCAACAGCAGGCTCACCTCTTCCGCCCGCCTGAGCGCGGCCATCCGTTGCTCGACGGTGGGACCCGGCCCTTCCGTTTCATTGCGCTCGCGCATCCGGCTGATGTCGCCGCCCGAGCAGAATCCGCGGCCGGCGCCCGTCAGCAGCACGCAGCGCACGTCGGAATCGTGGGCGGCGCGACCCAGTTCCTCGAGCAGTCCCGCGATCATCTGATCGCTCAATGCATTGAGCTTGTCCGGCTGGTTGAGGGTCAGGCGCAAGACGCCCTCGCGCCGCTCGGCCAACAGATGTTCATTCGGCATAAGAAATCCTCGAGGCCACGCGAGCTGTTTTGACCCGCCCTGCCGCGTCGGCTCTGCAACGTGTATTCCACGGATCGCCAAAAGCCCGCAAACCGCGACAGACGCGTTACTGTGGACAGACGAGAGGTGAAGTTGAACCGATCCGGCCGAATTTTCTTGCAACCAGGAGGTGATAATCGTAATAGGTAATCAGAGAAAGGCATAGATGGACAAAGAAAGACAAGCCGAGGCCTGCGCCCGCCCCTCGCCCAATCTCACTGCGGGCAAGATACTACGAACCCGGGTCGTGCTGCTGTGCGCCGTCGCGATCGGGCTCGGGCTGAACCTGCTCGCCGCCGCCAGCCGTCGACCGGCTCCACCGCGCGGCGATCCAATTACCTCGCCCGCCTTACAGGACATACCGTTCGTCTAGCAAGCCGTTCGTCTCGCCTCGCGCAGAAATGGGCGACGCTCGCGAACGACCGATTCCTAGTCGATGCGCGCGAGCCGCGCGAGCGCGGCGGCTAGCGCCTGCGTGCCGTCGCGATCGTGGCCCAGGGCGGCCGCGGCATTGAACATCGATTGCACCAGCGCCAATCCGGGCAGCGCCAGATGGCCGCCGCGCGCGGCCTCGGCGACCAGGCGCAGGTCCTTGCGGATGAGCTTGATGAAAAAGCCCGGGCGCCAGTCACGCGCAATGATCTTCGGTCCGAGATTGGCGAGCTGCCATGAACCGGCCGCGCCCGCCCCGATCGCTTCGAGCACGCGCGCGCGGTCGAGCCCGCCGCTCTCCGCCAGCGCCAGCGCCTCGGCCGTCGCCTCGAGCGTGAGCGCCACTGCGATCTGATTAGCGAGCTTGGTCATCTGTCCGGCACCGGACGGCCCCATGTGCGTCACGCGCCGGCCGAGCTTCTCGAGCAGCGGCAGTGCGCGATGGTAGGCTGACGGCGCGCCGCCCGCCATGATCGTCAGCGTGCCGTCGATTGCGCCGCTCTCGCCACCCGAGACGGGCGCGTCGAGGTAATCAACGCCCTTTTTCGCCAGCCGCGCCGCGATCGAGCGCTCGGCGGCGGGCGCGATCGTGCTCGTATCGATCACGAGCTGCCCCCTGTGCAAGGCGGGCTCGATGCGCGCGATTACGCTTTCGACGTCGGGCGTGTCGGGCACCATGATGAAAACCGCCTCGGCGCCCGCCGCCGCGGCCGCGGCATCGGCGGCTACGGTGGCTTCACTGCGGTCGGCGGCCAGCGCTACTGCGCGTTTGGCGGAGCGGTTGTGCAGGCGCAGACGATGACCGGCGCGCATCAGGTTGCGAGCCATCGGCGCGCCCATGATTCCGGTTCCGATCCACGCGATTTCCATCGGTTTGGTCCTTTAACTGAAAGCGGGCCGGACGCATGGTACGTCCGGCCCGCCTGGCTGTCGAAGGGTGCTCGTCGCCCGGATTAAGCGGCGGCCTTGGCCTGGCCTGCCTGGCTCTGCTCCTCGGCGATCGATCCGCGCTTGGACAGCGCGACCGCGATCGCCAGCATCACGATCGCCAGCACGGTCACCGCGATACGGCCCCAGCTGAGCGAGACCTCGGTTGCGGTGAACGGCGCGGCGAGGATACCGACCAGGTTCATCACCTTGATCATCGGGTTGAGCGCGGGGCCGGCGGTGTCCTTGAATGGATCGCCCACCGTGTCACCGACCACGCTGGCCTTGTGAACTTCGGTGCCTTTGCCGCCGAGGAAGCCGTCCTCGACTTTCTTCTTGGCATTGTCCCAGTTGGCGCCCGCGTTGGCCATGAAAACCGCGAGCAGCTGGCCGGTCAGAATGGTCCCGGCGAGGAATCCTCCGAGCGCGCCCGAGTCGAGACCGAACCCGACCATCAAGGGCGCAAACACGGCGAGGATTCCCGGCCCCAGCAGCTCCTTCTGTGCGGTGGCGGTGACGATATCGACGCAGCGCGCGTAATCGGGCTTCTCCTTGTGCTCCATGATGCCCGGGTGCTCGCGGAACTGCCGGCGCACCTCGAACACCACCTGATAGGCCGCGCGGCTCACCGCCTTGATCGCAAAGGCGCTGAACAGGAACGGCACCGCGCCGCCGATGAGCAGGCCGACGAACACGGTCGGCATGTTCACTTCCACGCCCATCAGTCCCAGGTGCGCCTCGTCGATGAACGAGCGGAAAAGCGAGACCGCCGCGATGACCGCGGTCGCGATCGCGAGGCCCTTGGTCAGCGCCTTGGTGGTGTTGCCGATCGCGTCCATCCACGACAGCGTGCGCGAGGCCTCTTCCTGATGGATGCCGCCCATCTCGAAGATGCCGTGCGCGTTGTCGGTGATCGGGCCGTAGGTATCCATCGCGAGGATGAAGCCGGTCGTGGTCAGCAGGCCAAGGCCGGTGAGCGCGATGCCGTAGAACTGCAGCGCGAGCGAGCCGCGGAAAATGATCATCGCGCCCACGATGCAGAGCACGATCACCACCAGCGCCCACACCGAAGACTCCAGCCCCTCGGCCATGCCCGACAGGATCAGGGTCGCCGGGCCGGTGCGCGCGGCATAGGCGGTCTCGGTCACCGGGCCGCGCTCGGGATGGGTGAAGAAGTTGGTCAGCCACAGCGTGACCACGGCGAGAATAATTCCCAGGGTGGCGCACAGGGCAAAGCGCCAGTCGGGCGCGCCGGTCCGCGGATCGTCGAGATACAACCAGTTGACGATGAAGAATCCGACCACCGATACCGCGGCCGAGGTCATATAGCCGATGTTGATCGGGCGCATCGGGTCGCGCATCTCGCCCGGCGGCACGCGCACCGCGATAATCCCGATGATCGACGAGAACACGCCGACCGCGCGCAGGATGAGGGCGAAGATGATCAGCTTCATCGCGAACGCGCCCGCCATTGCGCCGTAGACACCGGTGAAATCTTTCTCGCCCAGCGCATAGGCGGCGAGGATGATCGCCGCGACCAGGGTCACCTCGTACGACTCGAAGACGTCGGCCGCCATGCCCGCGCAGTCGCCCACGTTGTCGCCCACGTTGTCCGCGATAGTGGCCGCGTTGCGCGGGTCGTCCTCGGGAATGCCCGCCTCGACCTTGCCGACCAGGTCGCCGCCGACGTCGGCGGCCTTGGTGTAGATGCCGCCGCCGACGCGCATGAACAGCGCGGCGAGCGAGCCGCCGAAGCCGAACCCGATCAGCACCTTCATCGCGTTTTCCTGGAAGATCAGGAAGATGATGGTCGCGCCGAGCAGCCCGAAGCCCACCGTGAACATGCCCGAAACACCGCCCGCCTTGAACGCGAGTTCCATCGCGTCCTTGAAGCTGGTGAGCGCGGCGTTGGCGCTGCGCACGTTGCCCTTGACCGCCAGCTTCATGCCGACGAAGCCGGCGCCGTACGAGGCGCTGACGCCCATCAGGAAGGCGAGCGCGATGCCGAAGGAGAGCGACGGCGTGTCGGGATAGACGTGCTGGTACATGAAGAACAGGGCGAGCGCGATAACGATGACGAACCAGATCATGGTCTTGACCTGGCGCCGCAGATAGGCCATCGCACCCTCTTCGACCGCGTCGGCCACGTCGGTCATCGACTTGGCGCCCGGGCTGGCCTTGAGCACGGTGCGCGCCAGCGACCATCCGTAAAGCAGCGCGATAATCGCCGAGCCGAGCACTGCCCACAGGATCACCAGCTGGTTGCTGGTCAGGTGCGGCAGAACAATGTTCGCTTCACTCATCTGAGTTTGGATCTCCTGAAGTTTGACGCTTCCGGCGCCCCCGCGCCGTACATCGGCCGGTCGCGCATGGCGGTCTGCCGAGCAGCAGCAGCCTACGGCGCGCAGTCATTTCGATCAACCGATGAAGTCTAGGATCTCGGCTGGTGCGTGTCCAGCCATTGCGTACCTAATCGCGTCTTGACTCCGCACCTCTTGACCTCGAATGCGAGGGCGCGGCCGACAATGTCAAATGGCCTGGCTCAGGGCGCCGGCGTCCAGTGTTCCGGCGCATCGCGTTCCGGAGCGTCAGGCTGCACTTGCCCACAGCTCCGCCGGGTGACGCGATTGATCGCGCGGTGCGCCATGTGTTTAGCTAAACGCTTCGATACAATTATGAATGTCAATCTTGAGAGCCCTTCGGCGCTGCGGCGCAAACTGACCATCGAACTCGAACCGGCCGAGATCAAGACCGAGCTCGACCGCACCTACAACGACCTGCGGCGCAACGTGATGCTCAAGGGCTTTCGCCCCGGCCGCGCGCCGCGCGCGATGCTCGAGCGGCTGTTCGGTGATCGCATCCGCGGCGAAATCGTCCAGAAGCTGATCAAGGAATACACCGACCGGGCGCTCGAGGAGCGCAACCTCACGCCCCTGCTGCCGCCGGAGATCGTGACCGAGGAGACCGACCTCGCCCGCACCCTGCGCTTCAGCGCAACCTTCGATCTGCGGCCCGAGGTCACGGTGCGCGATTACCAGGGTCTGCGCGTACCGCGACCCGAGGTCACGGTGAGCGACGAGGAGGTCGAGAAAACGCTCAACGATCTGCGCGAGCGCTCGGCCACGCTCAAGAAGGTCGAGGATCGCACGCGCGTCGCGCGCGGCGACCTGGTGCTGGCCGAGATCGAGGGCTTCGTCGACGACAAGCCGCTGGAAGGCGCGAAGATCGCCCAGCGCATCATGGAGGTCTCGCCCGACCGTCTCGCGCACGGCCTCGACGAGGTGCTGAGCGGGGCCGAAGTCGGCCAGCCCGCGCGGGTCACGCGCAGCTATGCGCCCGACTACGCGGAAAAGGACCTCGCGGGCAAAACCGTCGAATGGCGCGCGTCGGTCAAGGAAATTTACACCAAGGTGCTGCCCGCGCTCGACGACGAGTTCGCCAAGGACCTGGGCGACGTCGCCTCGCTCGACGAGCTGCGCGCCAGGGTGCGCGAACAGCTCATGGAGCGCGCGGCGCAGGAAGCCGACATGCGCGCGCGCCAGGGTCTGCTCGACCTCATTATCGAACGCAATCCGATCGAAGTGCCGCAGTCGCTCGAGGAGCGCGAGCGCCAGTTGATGGAAGCCGAGATGGCCGCGGCGCTGATCGGCGCCGGGATGCCGCGCGAGGCGGCGGCTGAGCGCGTGCGCAACAGCGCCGACGAGATCCGCACACGCGCGCACAAGCGCGCGCTCAGCTCACTGGTGGTGGACGCGATCGCCGAGCAGGAAAAGATCGCGGTGAGCGACGACGAGCTGGCCGCGCGCGTCGCCCATCTGGTCACGAGCAGCGCCGGGCGCGAGCGCGAGCATACGGCCGAGCACTATCGCGACGAGGCCCATCGCGCGCAGCTGCGCCAGGCGATGCGCCGCGAGAAGACGCTGGATGCGCTGCTGGCGCGCGCCCAGGCGGAGCCGGCCGAAACCGCCGCGGAGACGCCCGCGGGCGAACAAACGAACGAATAGCTGCGGGCCCCATGACGGATTTCAGGTTGCCGCGCTATCCTAAAGCGGCTAAAATTTTGTTGTAGTGCCTGGGCTGAGACATTATCGCCAGCGGCCCCGGGCCGGGGCCCTATGAGCAGTCTGGTTCCGATTGTCGTCGAACAGACCGGGCGCGGCGAACGCTCCTACGACATCTATTCGCGCCTGCTGAAGGACCGCATCGTTTTCCTCGGCACCGAGGTCAACGACGACGTCGCCAACCTGGTCACCGCCCAGTTCCTGTTTCTCGAATCCGAGGATCCGGAAAAGGAGATAAACTTCTACATCAATTCGCCCGGCGGATCGGTCACCGCCGGCCTGGCGATCTACGACACGATGCAGTTCATCAAGCCGCCGGTTTCGACCCTGTGCCTGGGCCAGGCCGCGAGCATGGCCGCGGTGCTGCTGGCGGCGGGACACAAGGGCCGGCGCTACGCGCTGCCGCACTCGCGCATCATGATTCATCAGCCGATGGGCGGTGCGCAGGGTCAGGCGATCGATCTCGATATTCAGGCGCGCGAGATTTTGCGCATGCGCGAGGAGATCAACAATATTTTCGTGCGCCACTCGGGGCAGAAGCTCGCGCGCATCGAGAAGGACACCGACCGCGACACCTTCATGTCGCCCGAGCAAGCGGTTGAATACGGACTGATCGATGAGGTAATCGTTAGGCGGGGAACCTCCAAGTGAAGGGCGGCGGGAGGCAGTAAATGGCCAAGCATGACGACCGCTCGGGCAACCTGGTCTGCTCGTTCTGCGGCAAGAGCCAGGACGAAGTGCGCAAGCTCATCGCCGGCCCGACGGTCTACATCTGCGACGAGTGCATCGACCTCTGCAACGACATCATCGCGGAGGAAACCGACAGCGAGGAGGCTTTCAGCCAGACCTCGGCCGTGCCCAAGCCGGCCGAGATCAAGCGCGTGCTCGACCAGTACGTGATCGGCCAGGAGCGGGCGAAGAAGATCCTCTCGGTCGCGGTGCACAACCATTACAAGCGCATCGACTCGCAGATGGTCACGGGCGAGGTCGAGCTGCAGAAGTCCAACATCCTGCTCATCGGGCCCACCGGCGTCGGCAAGACGCTGCTCGCGCAGACGCTCGCGCGCTTTCTGCAGGTGCCCTTCACCATCGCGGATGCGACCTCGCTGACCGAGGCCGGCTACGTCGGCGAGGACGTCGAGAACATCATCCTCTCGCTGCTGCAGAACGCCGATTACGACATCGAGCGCTGCCAGCGCGGCATCGTCTATATCGACGAGATCGACAAGATCGCGCGCAAGGGCGACAACCCCTCGATCACGCGCGACGTCTCAGGCGAGGGCGTGCAGCAGGCGCTGCTCAAGATCGTTGAGGGCACGATGGCGAGCGTGCCGCCCAAGGGCGGCCGCAAGCATCCGCAGCAGGAATTCCTGCAGGTGGACACGACCAACATCCTGTTCATCTGCGGCGGCGCATTCGTCGGCCTGGACGACATCATCCGCCGGCGCATCGCGGGCAAGACCATGGGCTTTCGCGCCGACCTCTCGCATCGCGATCCCAAGACGGTCTCCGAGCTGCTCAACGAGGTGCAGCCCGAGGACCTGCTCAAGTTCGGCCTGATCCCGGAGTTCGTCGGCCGCCTGCCGGTGATCGCGACGCTCGGCGAGCTGGACGAGGACGCGCTGGTGCGCATCCTGACCGAGCCCAAGAACGCGCTGGTGCGCCAGTATCAGAAGCTGTTCGACATGGAGAACGTCCATCTGAAGTTCACCCAGGGCGCGCTGCGCGCGATCGCGCGCGAGGCGCTCAAGCGCAAGTCGGGCGCCCGCGGCCTGCGCGCCATCATGGAAAGCATCATGGTGGACCTGATGTACGAGATCCCCTCGCAACCCAATATCAAGGAGGTTCTGATTTCCGAGGAGGTGGTCACCCAGAAGGAACAGCCGCTGCTGGTGTATCAGAAGACCGCCGAAACCGCATGACGTCTCCGGGGAAAAGATAAGCGATGCTTTTTCGCAACGATAAGGACAAGAACGACAAACGAGACGGACGCGACGGCCAGGGCGACATCGTACCCCTGCTCCCCTTGCGCGAGCTGATCGTATTTCCGCACCAGGTCTATCCGATTTTCGTCGGCCGTCAGAAATCCATCAAGGCGCTCGAGGCGGCCGAGGCGCGCAAGCAGCCGATCCTGCTGGTCGCGCAAATGGATGCCAAGGTTTCCGATCCCGGCCCGCAGGACATCTATGCGACCGGCACGCTCGGCGTCGTGGTGCAGCTCCTGCGCCTGCCCGACGGCACGGTCAAGGCGCTGCTCGAGGGCAAGCGCCGCGCGCGTATCGTGCGCTACGTCTCCGAACAGGACTACTTCCAGGTCGAGGTCACGCCGATCGAGGAGGTCTGCGACCGCTCGACCGAGGTCGAAGCGCTGATCCGTTCGGTCAACGCGACCTTCGACAATTACGTCCGGCTGAACAAGAAGATTCCGCCCGAGATGGTCACCTCGATCGCCGCGGTGGACGATCCGGCCTATCTCGCCGACAAGCTGGTCGAGCATCTGGGCATCAAGCTCGAGGACAAGCAGGCCCTGCTCGAGTGCGCCAATCCGGCCGAGCGCCTGGAAAAGATTCTCGGCTACATGCGCGCGGAACTGGAAATCCTGGAGGTCGAAAAGCGCATCCGCTCGCGGGTCAAGAAGCAGATGGAGAAGACCCAGAAGGAGTACTACCTCAACGAGCAGATGCGCGCGATTCAGAAGGAATTGGGCGAGAAAGACGAATTCAAGAACGAGATCCAGGAGCTCGAAGAGAAGCTGCGCCAGAAGAAGATGCCCGCCGAGGCGCGCGAAAAGTGCGAGCGCGAGATCAAAAAGCTCAAGATGATGTCGCCGATGTCGGCCGAGGCGACGGTTGTGCGCAACTATCTCGACTGGTTCCTCGCCCTGCCCTGGTTCGAGTACACCGAGGACAAGCTCGACATCAAGGAAGCCGAGCGCATCCTCGAGGAGGACCATTACGGGCTCGACAAGGTCAAGCAGCGCATCCTCGAGTACCTCGCGGTGCAGACCCTGGTCGGACAGATGAAGGGTCCGATCCTGTGCCTGGTCGGACCGCCGGGCGTGGGCAAGACCTCGCTCGGCAAGTCGATCGCGCGCGCGACCGGGCGCAAGTTCGTGCGCGTCTCGCTCGGCGGCGTGCGCGACGAGGCCGAGATTCGCGGCCATCGCCGCACCTATATCGGGGCGCTGCCCGGCAAGATCATCCAGTCGATGCGCAAGGCGGCGTCGGGTAATCCGGTGATGCTGCTGGACGAGGTTGACAAGATGTCAACCGACTTCCGCGGCGATCCGTCCTCGGCCCTGCTCGAGGTGCTCGATCCCGAACAGAACTGCACCTTCAACGATCATTACCTGGACTGCGACTACGATCTCGCCAAGGTGATGTTCGTCACCACGGCCAACACGCTCGAGCGCATTCCGCGCCCGCTGCAGGATCGGATGGAGATCATCCGCATCCCCGGCTACACGGAATCCGAGAAGCTCAACATCGCCAAGCGCTACCTGGTACGCAAGCAGCGCGAGGCCAACGGCCTCAAGGAGGAGAACATCGAGTTCTCCGACCAGGCGATACTGCAGATCATCCGCGTCTACACACGCGAGGCGGGCGTGCGCAACCTCGAACGGGAGATCGCGTCGATCTGCCGCAAGGTCGCGGTCGAGGTGGTAAAGACCGACCGCAATGCCCACGTGCGCGTTTCCGCCTCCAGCCTGCTCAAGCACCTGGGACCGCCGCGCTTCCGCTACGGCATGGCCGAGACGGAGCCGCAAGTGGGCGTGGCCACGGGGCTGGCATGGACCGAGATGGGTGGCGAGCTGCTCGGCGTCGAGGTCACGATCGTGCCCGGCCGCGGCAAGCTGACCGTCACCGGCCAGCTCGGCGAGGTGATGCAGGAGAGCGCGCACGCGGCGCTCTCTTACGTGCGCTCGCGCGCCGACGCCTTCGGTCTGGCGCCGAACTTCTACCAGAAGATCGACATCCATATTCATATTCCCGAGGGCGCCACGCCCAAGGACGGCCCCTCGGCCGGCATCACGCTGGCGACCGCTTTGGCCTCGGCCCTGTGCCGCGTGCCGGTGCGCAACGACCTCGCGATGACGGGCGAAATAACGCTGCGCGGGCGCGTGCTGCCGATTGGCGGACTCAAGGAGAAAATCCTGGCGGCGCATCGCGGCGGCGTGAAGACCGTGCTCATCCCGAAGGAGAACGCCAAGGACATCGACGAAATCCCGGCGCCGATTCTGAAGAACGTCACGCTCCTCCAGGTCGAGCACATGGACGAGGTCCTGCGCCACGCCCTCGTGCTCGAGGACCCCGACGCGTTCTTCAAGTCCAAGCCGGCGCCGATCGCCTACGCGTCGGTCGCCGAACCCAAGGAAGAGCTCGAAGACGACGAAGCGGAGGACGACTCGACGATTCCCTCGCCCACCAATCTGTCCTGAGGCGGCGGGCGGCCGTAAACTGAGGGGCAAGCCCCCGCCCGGGCGCGGGGGCGTTTTGCGCACGTTGCATGACGGGTGCGTTCCAGCTAACCAAGAGTAAGCACCGGGGCGGGAGGATAAATGACTAAGGCCGAACTAATCGAGGGGCTGGCGAGCAAGCTCAACCTGAACAAGGCCGAAGCCGAGAAGGCGATCAATCTCCTGCTCGACGATATCGTGGCCGCGCTCAAGCAGGGCGAACGCGTCAATATATCGGGCTTCGGCACTTTCTCGGTTTCCGAGCGAGCGTCGAGGACCGGGCGCAATCCGAAGACGGGCGAGGCGATCCAGATATCGGCGAGCCGCTCGGCCAAGTTCCGCGCGGGCAAGCAGCTCAAGGATTCGCTCAACGATGCCGCGTCGGGCGGTAGCCCGCAGCCGAGCGCGCCTTCGGCATAGGCGTCGCGCCAGGGGTTATAATGACGCCGCGCCTGTCCCGGGCGCGGCGTCTTTTTTTGCGACCCGAGCGACACCACGCGCGAGGCGCGACGGAGACGCGCGCGCGAATGGCACGTCGCGGGATGACGCTCGACGGCCGCGTCGTGCTCGCTGTGCTTGACCATTCGCCGGTGCGCGGCGTGAATGAGTTTCGTGAGGGGGCGGGCGGCGCAGCGTTGATTGGGTTTTGAGGGGCCAGCTCAGTTGGCGCAGAGTTGATTGGATTTCGAGGGCGGTTAGCTCAGCGGTAGAGCATCGGCCTTACAAGCCGAGGGTCGCAGGTTCGAAACCTGCACCGCCCACCAATAAAATCAAGAGCTTATGCGGTTCCGGAATTCCGTTGGATCGTCCGATGCCGGTTTTGGTGCCGGTTGCAGCTTCGTTGCGGCGGATTTCCGCCCGCAGAAGCGGCTATTCGCGCAATAACTCGACCGCGTGGCGGAGCTCACTCCTTCGGCCCGCATCACCAAGTCGATCGCGCTCCCGCCTGCGCGGCACGCCCCCAAGGCAGTGTCAGAGATTCTTCTGCGGGCTGATGACCAGCGACGGCGTCCGGTCGTCGTGGAACGGGCAGCGCCCGATGAGCTCGGCACCGTGGGGGACAAGCTCGACCCCGCAGCGCTACCCCCAGCCGCTCCACCGTCACCTCGCGCTTGATCCGCTCGATCTCCTCTGCCGCGATGCGCGCCATTCCGGATTTATGAGACAAACTGTCGCTCGTTGTGCCGCGAAAGAGCAGCGGAGCCGCCGGCAGGATTGGTCAATGGGAACAATGAAGGGCGCGGTGGAACAACGCCGCACCCCATCAGGGAAGGATTTCAAACCGCCCGAGGCGATAGGGCCGATAGACTTCGAAGTCGTGCCGGTCGATGGTAAAGACGCGACGCAGGTGCTCGCGTTCGGCAACCCTTACCAGCGCGGCGTCGGCCAGATCCATCGGCAGGTCGCGGTACTTCCACATCAGTTCCTTCATCCGCGGACAATCGTCGTGGCCAAGCTCGATAAATCGCACCCCGCCAACATTTATCATGTCCCACAACGCCCGTTGGGCGTCGGCGGATGATCGCAGCAGATACATTGCTTCAGTAAATGCCGGCCAGACGGTGCCCAGCGGTTCCCGCATCATCGTCAGCGCCCCCCGGCAGGCTTGATGATGAGGGTCGCTGCGATCAATCAAAGCGACCAGCGGACCGGCGTCGACCAGCATGGCGGCCATTGCTCTTTTCCCGCAGCAGTTGGGCGAAGTGCTCGCCGGTGCGCTCAGAGAGCCGCTTGCCACCGCTATCCCAGCAGCCGATCAGATGGGCCATCGCCTCGGCTGGCGGCACGGCCGCCCGCCGAACACCGTGCTCGCGCAGGGCTTCAAGCGCCTCGCGTACCACGTCGGACCTGCTGCGGCCACTCTCCCGCGCGAGCCGGTCGAGAAAGGCCGCCGTGCCGGGATCCACTCTGACGTTCAGCGCACTCATAATAGCACTTGTATCACAGCCTGTAACACAACGCCAGTCGACCTCACTGGGATCCACCTCCGGAATCTGATGGGGCAACGAGGGGGGTCATCCAGGGATGAGTGACGCATCTCATCAAATCACGCGCGATGGCCCCCAGGCCGAGCGCGTCCACAGCGTTCTCATCACCATAAGCGGCGCCGCAGGCGATGGAATTGACGGACACGCCGATCCTCGCCCGTGCGATCGACCTGCGCCGCTTGCTGGCCAGAAATTCCTATTTTCTGCTCGGACCGCGTCAGACCGGCAAGTCGTTCCTGGTCCACCACACCCTGCCCGACGTACGCCTCTACGACCTTCTCGACAGCTCGACCTACCTCACGCTGAGCCGGAATCCCGGCCGCATCGCGGAAGAGTTGACCGAGCGCGAACGGGTCGTCGTCATCGATGAGGTGCAGCGGTTCCCGGAGCTCCTCAACGAGGTGCACCGCCTGATCGAAACGCGCCGGGTCCACTTCCTGCTGACCGGCTCCAGCGCGCGCAAGCTGCGCGGTGGAGGTGTGAACCTGCTCGGCGGGCGGGCGCGTACCCAATACCTGCACCCGCTGACCTCGCATGAGCTGAGAGTACGGTTTGATCTGGCTCGGGCCGCTGAGCGCGGGCTGCTGCCCTCGACTTATTTCTCGGATGACCCCCAGGCCGACCTCGCTGCTTACTCCGGCACGTATCTTCAGCAGGAGATCGTTGCAGCAGGCGTCACGCGGAACGTTCCGGCATTCAGCCGCTTCCTCAAAGTCGCGGCACTGTGCAACGGAACTATCGTGAACTTCACCAATGTCGCCAACGACGCGCAAGTGCCCCGCACCACGGTGTACGAGTACTTCGAAATTTTGCGGGACACGCTGGTGCTGCACGAGTTGCCGGCGTGGCGAAAGTCGATCAAACGCAAGCCGCCTGGGTCATCGAAGTATTATTTTTTCGATGTAGGCATGGCCGCCGCGCTGCAAGGACGTCTGTTCCGCAGAGACACGCCGGAGTTTGGCCAGGCGCTCGAGACGATCGTGTTCCACGAACTCCTCGCCCACCGTGACTACGTCTGCGATGAACCGCTCCATACTGGCGGTCAACCTCGGGTTTCGAGGTGGACTTCGTGATCGGAGACCACACTGCGATCGAGGTCAAGGCGAAGGAAAATGTATTCGTCCAAGACCTCAAGTCGCTCCTGGCCTCGTCCGAGGAGCGCAAGTTCCGCTCGCTGGTCTGCGTGTCTCTGGAACCTCGCGCTCGCAAAGTCGGGGCGGTATCGATCCTTCCCTGCACCGAATTTCTGAGCGGCCTGTGGAGCGGTAACTTCGACGGATCGAGCAGCACGTGAGGTCTCGGCATAGCCGTCTCCGGCAAGCGCGGTACTTTGTCCGTGCTATTGGCATTCGGCGGGTGGCCTGCGGATCGGGCGGAGTCGCCTTACAAGCCGAGGGTCGCAGGTTCGAAACCCGCGCACGAACGCGTTCCGAGACCAGACGCAGCTCCAGCGCTTGTGCGGAACGGCTGCGCGGCTAGCCGGCAATTCCCCGCGCGCTCGGGAGATAGCGTCCGAAGCGCCCAGCCCCCGTACAGGAACAAACTCCGGCGGCGTCCGGCCTGACGGCATTTCTGATTCGCGTTACCCGATGCAAAGCTGCAACATCACTAAATCCCGCGACCGCACAAAGATTTAGAATCCCTCGCACCTGAGCCCAATTTTCAGTCCGGCACAGCCGATGCTTATCGCGCGCTCCATGATAGGCACGCTGATTTTTTGTCTTGAAGCATTGGGTGCGTGGCTCTGCGCCGGCGTTGTTGTCGCCCTTTGCATCTTTCCCGCCTCTATAGGCATGGACAATTTAGAGACCCCCGCCGGAGCCGAATCGGGCGATTCCCAAAACCCGGAAACCTCGTACATCCCACCCGGTTCCGCGCGATAGCGTGGCCGTTGCGATAGACGATGCTGGTTTGAGTTACTTTGGCCGATCGTCTGGACGTTCGCGGCTGAGGGCAGCCCTGCCCACGTGTTTACGCACTTCGGCGAGCTACAAGCGCCAATGCTCCGATGGCCAGGAGCCCGGCTACAACCATGCTGGCCGCAGTGAGAGCCAGAGGCATCCGGGAGTCGGCGTTTAGCGGAACTATTCGTACGAGCATCACTATCGTACCCAGCGCGCTCGTCAGCATTGAGGTCAGAACGGCCAGCAGCCTCATACGAATCATGTTTTCACCGGATGCATCGCTCGCGGCCCGCAACCTAAATGAAACCTGCTTCTTTGGCGCAGCGCTCACATAGATAGCTCTCACCGAAAAAAACCAGGTCGTGCTTCAGCCAGCCCTCCAGCGACGACCTGACGATCTGGCTCGCGCGCATGTTGTTCGGACGCAGAAGCACAGCATGCTCGGGCGGCGTCAGGCATATCCTGCACATGAGTCCGGTGCGAGGAGTAAATAGACGAGACGACTTGCAGATCACCGGAAATTCAGGAGACGCCGGCTTGACGGAGCGAACCGATGCCGTCGAACCCTGAGAATCCGGCGTTGACCCGGCACTCGGGACAAGATCGGGGACCAGCATTTTTCGCAATTCTTCGAGGCTGGGGATCATACAGTCCTCCTGCCCGGATCCGACCTTTGCCAGTCGAGTTGAGCAGAGGACGTGCCAGCAGCTTGCCCCGCCTTTCCCTTTCGCAAGTAGGCTGTACGGAGCAATGCGACAGACGTCGTTGCAGTAGTGCGACAGAACGGCCGAACCCGCTGCTCGGATTACACGGGCTTAGTTTCCGCCTACCGAATCTCTGGTATCCAATGAATCTCAAAAACGGCGCATGCTACGCAGAATGCCGCCTATATTGCGATTTTGGACGGACAAAGCTCCGTTTCGAGCGCAGTGCGAATGCCCAAAAAGATGAAGCGGCGGGCTACCCGCAGAACTTGTGACCGCGCGCGATGTCCGGCACTAGACACAGGCGGCGCTGGACAATATGCAGCAATCGCTCGAGACCGTCGAGGGTCGCAGGTTCGAAACCTGCACCGCCCACCAATAAAATCAAGAATCATTTCATGCGTCAGTCTCGCGACGGATAGTTTGACGACCGGACGCAAGACCGTTCGGATTCGCTCTCGACAGTGGCCTAGACCGAGAGCTGACTCGGGCTCGCTTGCGCCTGGTCAAGCGTCATCGCCCGGACATCAAGCGGGTCGCGCGCGTCCTCCGAGAGAGCGCCTGCTCAAGGGCCAGGAGATCTCGGCGCTGTTGACCGAGGCGGCCTGAGGGTATTCTCAACGAGATGGACTGGACCGCCTACATTGGCGACGACGGCGCGATTTACTTCCAGGCGCGATTCGAGCGAGCAATCGGCGAGAGGTCGGCCAGACCGCTCCCGGACCAGGTCTCGCGCGTCGTCGAGGGCGAGAGCCTCGAGGGCCGGTCGTACGAGGAATGGCGTGCTTATCTGGACGCCCGTGGCGGAGCGGCGTCGGTGAGGACCTAGCGCATGGACTGGCAAGCCACGCTCTTTGAGCGAGACCGCCTGATCACCTTTCGCGGCCTGACCCGCGAGATCAAGCCAGGCCTTCTCGGCGACCGTGAGGACTGGATCGAGCCAGGGCAGGAATGGGGCGGGCGCAGCTTTGAGGAGTGGATGGCGTTCCTCCGTGCGCGCGGCGGTTCGGTCACGATCGGGTTTGATAGCACAAGGGGTTGGGTGGAACGGGAATAGCAGAATGGCTGAATGCGAATCGCGTTCGCATGCCGTGTCTCCGATGCCCCCGATCGACGGAAACTCGTCCGCATGCGCGCATCGAAGGCGCAACCGCCGTGAAGCAGAGAAATAAGCGCGTCCCTCACTGGGCCGGACCTGCGGTCGTCGGCATTGGCCTCGCCAGTCTTTTCTCGGATATGGGCCACGAAACGGCGACTGCCGCGATGCCGGCCTTTCTCGCCTCACTTGGAGCAGGTTCCGCAGCGCTGGGCGTGATCGAAGGGCTGGCCGACGGCGCATCCAGTGTCGCCAAGCTGATGTCGGGCCTCTATGCCGACCGGCTCCGGCGCAGAAAGCCACTGGCCGTTGTCGGTTATCTGCTGACCGCCCTGGGCATGGCCAGTCTGGCCGTGGCGACCGATTGGTGGCACGTGCTCCTCGGCCGGCTCGGAGCATGGCTCGGCCGCGGTGCCCGGACGCCGGTTCGCAATGTGCTGCTCGCCGAGGCGACAACGCCGGAGAGCTATGGCCGCGCCTATGGTTTCGAGCGCGCGATGGACAGCGCCGGAGCGGTGATCGGCCCTCTGCTCTCGGTTGGGTTGCTGGCTGCCGTGGGCATGCGCCGGACCTTTGCCCTGACGCTGGTGCCGGGGGTAATTGCCGCGGTCCTTATCGCGGTGCTGGTCCCGGAGCATCGCCACGAGACGCGGTCACATGAAAAAGTATTGGCAAACGTCGGCGCGCTCCCTCAGGAATTTCGGAGATTGCTGGTCGGCGTCGGGATCGCCGGCGCCGGAGATTTCTCCAACACGCTATTAATCCTGTGGGCGACCCAGGCCTGGGCGCCTCATTACGGTCTCACCCGGGCAGCCCGGCTCGCGATGCTCTCTTACGTCGGATACAACGTCATCTACTCCGGTTCGTGCTACGTCAGCGGACACCTCGCTGACACGTTCCCCATGCGGCTGGTGTTGGCGGGCGGCTATGCCCTGGCGGTGATTCCCGCGGGCCTTCTCATCCTGCCGGGAAGCTCCTGGCTCAAATTCGCCGCCATCTTCGGATTGTCCGGCCTGTACATGGGTGTTTGGGAAACGGTCGAGAGCGCCACAGCGGCGACGACGCTTCCGAATCCAATGCGCGGGGTCGGATTCGGCGTCCTCGCAACGGTCAACGGTCTCGGCGATCTGGTTTCAAGCGTGGTCGTCGGTTTTCTGTGGGCCATCTCACCCGCCGCGGCGATGTCATTTGTGATCGCAACCTCGCTCGCCGGAGCGCTGATTGTCGCTTCGTAACGGTGTGGAAGAATCAATGGAGCTGATGTAAACGAGCGTCGAAAAGATGCGCCCGCAGGTGCATGCGGTGAATGCTCAACTCGCCGCCGCGGCCCAGGCGTTGAACATGCAGTCGGCGCTGCAACACAGAAATGATTAGCTGCGCGACGCGCGCAAACGACTCGCGCAGGTATCGGCGCCGCGCCGCGCGTGATCGATTCGATGCACGCACGCCTGCAGCGATGTCGCGGCTCCGCGCTTCGATGGGCGCTCGCGCAAGCTAGCGCGCGCTTCGAATCGGCAGCCGAGGCGAGTCGCTGCTTCTCTCACCGGAGTGCGCGACGGGCGCTGTCCGGCGAACAGTTGCGTCGATGGCACACAATCTGCTCATCGTATCGGCGGCGGCCCCTATCTTCAGGCCACCTAGGAACTATCCCCCCAAGGTCGGCAGGAGGAGTCCCAGGGGCCGCCAACAAAGGAAAAAATGACGGCTCGATCTGTAAACTTGTGACGCGGCCGAGCAGCACGGGATCGCGCCGCCGGGGCCGCGGCGCGCCGTCGGGGAGCGCCCGGGAACCGCTTCGGATGAGAGCGCCGCCTAAGACGTCACTTCAAGCTCGGTAAGCCGCCTCGTGACGCGCGCCACGCGCTCGTCGGACCTGTAGCGGCGCGCACAGCGATGACAGGCGTAGAGCGGCTCATGCAGGAACAGGACGCCCCCGAGGCTCTCGGGCTTGAAGTCCACTTTGTACGACTGGCTTCGCGTCCAGCGGCAGACTCGACAACGCAGCGGTTGAAAGATGCCCAACGCGCCATTGATGAACGGCTTAGGCTGTCGCGATATCATCGCCATAAACTCCGCGATTTGGCTGGCGCGCTCGAGGCCAGCCCGCGACCCGATTGGGTTGCCGACCCGCCCATCGAGAGCCGCTGCTATTGTGCCGCCGGCCGCGCAAAAACTCCAGCCGCGCGCGCCAATCAACAGCTCATGCACGCCGCCCGTGGACTGCAGGCAACGCGTCGCGCGCCTCACGCCCGTGCCTCGCGGGCTCCCGGATCGGCGATCATATGTCCCGCTGCAGCTCGCTGCCGAGCAGCGCGCGCGCCACGCGATTGAACTCGTGATCCCACACCGGTCCATGGTCGAGCGGCTCATCGAGGGTCCGCAGATGCGCCAGCTCGTGCACCAGCGTGTGGAAGCTGTGATGGCCGGTGTGGCGGCCGACGAGGATCGTCCGGTCGCGGCGCATCAGAACGCCGCAGACCGCGCGTCCGTGAACGTTCTGGATCACGGTTTTGCGCACCAGGTACACGCGCCATCCCCGGGGCATTTCGTCGCCCCAGATGCGCGACCAGGTCCGGCGCGCAAGCTCGGTGATATCCTTGCGCCGAATCGCCCGATTCGGATTCGCCATCGTCGCCGCTTCGCCGCGCGCGACCTCGTCCGCCGCGGTCCCGGGACTAAGGCTGCTTGCGGAACTTCGGCAGAAGCTCGCGCGCGAACGTCTCCATTGAACGCCGCACGATTTTCGGATCGATCCCGGGAAAATGCATGCCCAGCACCAGGTGCGTGGTGCGCACGCTGCGCGTGAAGCGCTCGAGGCCCTCGGCCACGTCCCGCACCGTTCCGACGATGGGCGTGAACAATAGCGGCTCCTCGGTGCGGCGCAGCTCAGCCGCCGGCGGCGGCTCGAACAGCGTCGGCGGCCCGTGCATCTCGCCCGCATCCGCCAGCCATTTGCCGTACACCGAGAGCATCCAATGCACGTGATCCTGGACCTCGTCCCAGGCCTGGTCCCTGGAAGGCGCGATGTGCGTCCACACGAGCTGGGCGACGTTGAAATCCGCCGGATTGCGGCCGTGGCGGCGCAGCGCCTCGTCATAGGCCGAGGTGTCGCCTACGCCAAGGTAATGGCAACCGAGCCGTGCCGCGCGATCGACCGCCTTTGGACCGAGCGCGCCGACCCATAGCGGCGGATGCGGCTGCTGCACGGGCCTGGGTGTCAGGCGGATGTCCTGCAGATTGTAGTGCCGGCCTTTGAACGAGAACGGGGCCTCGGTCCACATGCCGCGCAGCACGTCGATCCCCTCTTCGAAGCGTGACGCGCGTTCCTTGTGCGAAATTCCATAGCCCAGGAATTCGTGGCGCGCGTAGCCCTTGCCGATTCCGAGATCGAAGCGTCCGCGCGAGATCACGTCCACGGTGGCCGCGTCCTCGGCCACGCGCACGGCGTTGTGCAGCGGAAGCAACAGCAGGAACGTGCCGATACGGACGCGGCGCGTGCATGCTGCGGCCGCGCCGGCCAGAGTCATCAGCGAGGGCGAGTAGCCGTCCTCGGCGAAGTGATGCTCGGTGAGCCAGACGGTGTCGTAACCAAGCTGCTCGGCGAGCTGCATCTGCTCGAGCTGCGATTCATAGACATCGGCCCACGGCTTCTTCCAGGGGGGCGGGTTGCGAAACGAAAACATCAGTCCGACATTCATGGGTTTGCTCCTCGAGGATCTCGCGCCGACAGCTCAATCGTATACCGCAAATGTATCCGGCAAACGACTCGAATCGAGTCCGCTCCGCACGCGCAACTCTCCCGCATCGCCCGCGCGCACACGGCCGCGATTCAGATGAAGTGCGGCAGGCCCGTATGCGCCGTCAGGCCGCCGTCGACCACAAGCGCCGCGCCGGTGACGAATGAGGCTTCGTCGGAGGCGAGGAAAAGCGCCGCGTTGGCGATTTCCTCGGGCTCGCCGATCCGGCCCGTCGGATTCTGGCCGAGCCGGCGCTTGAAGCCCTCGACGTCGTCGCCGCCCAGCACCTGCGAAACGCGGGTGTTGATTGCGCCGGGACATACGCAGTTGACGCGAATGCGATGCTTTGCGTTCTCGAGCGCCGCCGCGCGGGCGAGGTTGATCACGCCGGCTTTGGCCGCATTGTAGGCGGACATGCCGTAGTCGCCGGCGGTGCCCGAAATCGAGGCGGTGTTGACGATCGATCCACCGCCCTGCCCGCGCATCACGGGAATGCTGTGCTTGATTCCGAGAAATGCGCTGGTGAGGGTGACCGCGATTATCCGGTTCCAGGTTTCGAGCGACATCGCTTCGAGCGGCTCGACGCTGCCCAGGCCGGCGTTGTTGAACATCACGTCGAGCCGGCCCCAGGTATCCACGGCCAGGCGAATCGCGGCCTGCACGCCCTCCGGATCGGACGCGTCCATCTTGAGCCAGCGCGCGTTGCCGCCTTCGGCGCCGATCGCCTCGGCCACCTCGGCGGCGCGCCTGCCGCTCAGATCCGCAATCACTACCGAGGCGCGCTCGCGCGCGAAGCGGCGGGCCGCGGCGGCACCGATACCCGATCCTGCGGCGGTGATGACCGCAACCTTGCCCTCCAGTCTGCCGCTCATGTTCTTCTCCTTCTCCGTCGCGTCGCCGTCTTCAGTCTGTGGCTTTATAGATCGCACCGCACGGCGGATGCCATCGCAGGCTCGCCCTGCGCGCCTCGGACACCCTCGAATTTCGCCCGGGGCTCCCCGCGCGTCGTCGAATACCGCGGCGGCCGGGAGCCATCGCACGTTCGGGATTGTTATCCGGATGAGCGCAAGCGGTATTCCGACATTTTCCGCCGCGTTTGCAACAGTCGACCCGGGAATGGAGCAGGCGAGCAGGAATATTGCACGGAGCAGTCAGAATGCGACACGCTTCCACACTTGTGTTGCTGATCGTGGCGCTGGCGTCCTGCTCGAATCGATCCGCGGCGCCTTTGCCGGCGGCTGCGCTCACGGAACGCCCCGATCCGTTGCGCGAGTTCGCCGGCACCTGGCGGGGAACCTCGTTCAGCACCTACGCGATGGCGACGGTGAAAATCAGCTTTCAGATCCGACAGAACGGAAAGCGGTTTACCGGCGATTATCGTTGCGCGCCGGGCAACGTCGTCTGCACCAACAACATCCAGCGCGGCTGGGTGCACGGCGAGATCGCGGCGCGCGGCTTTACGGTCGCGATGGAGGACACGAGCTGGTGCCTGTTCTTCATGAACGAGTTCTATCCGCCGTCGGCGCGCGGCGAGTACACCTGCTACGAGGGCGGCATGGTGATGGATCGCGGGATCTTTCGCTTGCGTGGCCCCGAGTCAGCCGCGCGCCGGTCATCGAACGACTCGCGAAAAATTGACTTGACTACGAGCTTTTCGAACTAGTCCCCGCATCGTCACGTCGATCGGCCGCTGGGCAAGCTCCGGCGGCTGTTTAGAGCTCCGGTGGGCCGGCATATGGGTGCGCGGCGCATTTCTGCCACATGGCTTCGCAGGGAGGACCTGCCGTGTCAGCGCATCGCTGCTGGCGGGGGAGAATGCTATTGTGAGCAGGGCTGCGAAAAAGCGACCCTGCGATTGTTTCCGCGCCAGTCGTTGCGGCACTCGGCGCAGCGCCGTATCAAAGCCGGATCGATCCCATGGAAGCAATCGTCGCTCCGGTGCTGCCGATCGAGGCGCGTTCGCAGTCACCGCCTTCAGCTGACCACGACATTCGCCGGCTCGAACTTGGAAGATCGCGGGCGAGACCTCTCGTCCACAATCCGGCTTTACCATCGGCCGTCGTCCCCAGCACACAATCTGCCTTTACAATCGCTGCGGTCCGAGACAAAGTTTGAAGTTGAGCCTTGGGTCGCTTCGGAATCCGGTCGTAGTGCGATGTCGGCAAAACTTTCCGCAGAGACGGTCGATTTTATTCGAGGATACTTCAATTCCGTCTGGGCGCTCGAGCTGCTTCTGCTGATGCGACGCGAGCAGGCGCGCGCATGGAGTGTCGGCGATCTCATTCGCGAGCTGCGCGCGAGCGACCTGGTTGTGTCAGGAATCCTGCCGGAATTCACACGCAAAGGCCTGGTTGCCGAGATTGGGTCCGGACAGTTCCGCTATTCTCCGGTGAGCCAGAGACTGGGGCATCTGGTGGATCGGGTGGCCAGCGCTTACGCGGCAAACCGCGTCAGAGTGACCGAGGAGATCCTGAATGCGCCGAACGACAAGATTCAGATCTTTGCCGACGCTTTCAAGTTGAAGAAAGACCGATAATGCACATACTCGCATCCGTCGTCTACCTGCTCTGCGCCGTCGCCAGCCTCTTTTGCACCCTGCTCCTGTTCTCGACCTACGCTAAAGACCGCACGCCGTTGCTGCTGTGGAGCACTCTCTGTTTCGTCGGCCTTACGATAAACAATCTGCTGCTCTTCACAGACTTGACGATTCTGACGCAAATCGATCTGCGGCTGCCCCGTGCGATATGCGCGCTCGCCAGCGTCTCGGTCCTGCTCTATGGCTTCATCTGGGAAGCCGACCGGCGATGATCCCCTTTTTTCTGGGTATGACGACGATGGGGTTCGCTCTGTCGACCTTGTTCTTCTTGCGCTTCTGGCAGCGGACGGGGGATATTTTCTTCGGGTGGTTCACGCTGGCGTTCCTGCTGTTCACCCTGAACTACCTCATCGATGCGTTCCTGAGCCTAAGCGCTGACTCGATTTTCGCGTACCTGCTGCGGCTGCTGGGTTTCGCGGTTATTGTCGTCGCCATCCATTCCAAAAACGCCGGCAAAGAGTCACCTCCGAGGTAAATCGGCAGGATGGAGGCTGTTCATGATCGCGGGCGCGACCGGCCGTTCGGCCGCGGCATCAACTCTCGCATCCGGCGCGGAACTGAGGCGCCGGAGCCTCGCAGCGCGGCGAGGCTCCGGCGTCGTACTCGAAGCGCTCGGCGACGCTCAGTTGAGACTTCTCGAATGCGATCGTCGCGCGGTCGCAATTGCCATTTTGTCGTCGAGGTCCGGCCCCTCACCAGGAGCGGCAGCCGCCCGGTCGCGTTCTCGGTTGCCATGTCATCGTCAGGGGGTGCGCTCTCACGCACCGGCGCTCAAGGCACAGCATTCTTCGAACATATTTCGCGCGATTGGGAATAAAACGGTTTTATCGCAGACGGATCGTCAGTTTACAAGCCTGTGGACTGTTGCGCCTGTGTAGTGCGGCTTCGCACTGGGCATTTCCACTCAGAAGCGATAGAAATTATAGGGGGATTTTCGCCAGTAATAGCGACGCACTGCAGATATGGCACGATGGTTGCTGCCAATCAGCGCGCGATGTCAGAACCGGTGCTCCAGGCCTTCGTTGTGAATCGGTAATGAGGCTGGCTTCAGCGTCCAATCGAGCCTTCAGTTCGGACCATCATGATGTTTGGGATGATCGTTCGCGTTCCAATTGACAGGACTAGGCACACTGGATTGGCGGTAGTATAAGAATAGACGCATGGAACTCGGCTACAATTATCAAAAGGTGGGACAATGCAATACTATCAATACTTCCGCCTGAAGGGTCCGCCTTTCCAACCGGCGTCGCCCGACGCGGCAGTCTATTTAAGTCCCACGCACATCCAGGGCTTGGCGACCCTCGAGTCCGGCATTTCGACCGATCTGACGGGCCTTACGCTCTTGACCGGTGAAGCTGGCACCGGCAAGACCACGCTTATCTATTCGTTGCTCCAGCGCGACTACAAGCGCGTGCGGATCGCTCATATTGACGATCCAAAGCTGTCGTTTCCGGAAATAATGCGGGCGGTGCTGACGCAATTCAATTTGTACTCGACCGGAAGCGACAAGCTGGATTACCTCGAAGCATTGGATCGGCTCCTCGACCTGCACGGCGACAAGGAGCGGATCGCGATCATCGTCGACGAAGCGCAGGTGCTGAGCGACGACGTGCTCGAGGAGCTGCGGCTGCTGTCGAACCGCGGGCAACGCAACGACCGCCGCCTCCAACTCATCCTGGTCGGACAGCCCGAGCTCGCCGACCGCCTGAAGAAGCCGCATCTGCGCCAGCTCAACCAGCGCATCTCGTCCCGGGGCGTACTGAACCCACTCACCTCGCAGCAAGCCATCAAGTACGTCGAGTGCAAGCTGAGCGCGCAGGGCAGCAACGTCCAGACGATTTTCGCGCGCGGCGCGCTCAAGCGTTTGCTCAAGCGCAGCGACGGTATTCCGCGCAAGATCAACATGCTGTGCCATACGGCGATGGAAGCCGCATACCTGGCCGGCGAGCGAAAGGTAAGTTACAAAACTGCGGTCAAAGTCGCATCCCAATACTACGATTCGGTCAAGATCGAACGGCAAGGTATCGCGCGATGGGCCATGCCGGCGCTGATGGGCGCGGCGGGGTTGGCCGCTCTCCTGCTGGCCGCGACCCTCTATCCGATGGTCGCGGGCTGGATGCATCGCGTCCCGTCAGGCAAAGCAGTTGCGCAATCGCTGAAATCGGTCGCCCGACCCAAACCCATCGCGAGAGTCGAGCCGCTCGCGCCGTCAAAGCAGACGGAACAAACCAAGATGGAAATGGCCAGGCCGGCTGCGGCCGCGAACCCGGTTCTCCAACCGGTCTCCGCAACGAATTCGCAAGCGGGCGCCACCACTTCAGAGAGCCAGCGCCCCGAGCTGCGGCAGTCGCTGAGCGACCCGGTCCCACCGGCCGCTGCGGTCGCGCCGGCGGCGGCGCCGGCCGCACCTGCGCCGGCGGCGCCGGCAACTTCGAAGGGCAGCCTGGCGGCCGCGACCACGCAGGCCATCCGGATGGCATCGGTCAGTCCCGCCTCGGCGGCGGAGACCTCGACCGCGCAGAAAGCCGCCGCAACTCCGACACTGCGGCGCAATCAGATCACAGTCAGGTATGGCGATACGCTCGAGAAAATCGCGATTCGCTATTTTGGATCGAAGGCCGGCGTCAGCGAGCTGGTCAGCGCGAACCCGCAGCTTGGAAATATCAACCAGTTGACGGTAGGCGAGACTATCTATCTGCCGCCGGGCGTTTCGCCCAGAGCAGTTCATGCCGATACCGCGGCGGACGAGGCAGCCTCGGGCTCCGACTCTGCTGCCGATAATCAGTAGCTCGAAGACGTCGCGGCTTGCGCGTCGCAAATGCGCGGGTCGCGGTGCGGATTACTCCGGGCCGTGCAACCGTGCGCGGCCCGTTTCATTTCCGGCGAGCGCAACCTCGACACTCGCATCGAAGCTCGCCTGCCCGCCGGAGAACGGAAAGATTGCGACCGCCTCGTCGGGAATGACCGCGCCGCCGTCGGTGAGCGTGTTCAATCCCAGCCATCCGTCGCGCATCCATACTGTACCCGCCGGCACGTCGGCGGTTACGCGTGCGCGGGCCTGCATTTCGCCGCGGCGGTTGTGAATGCTGATCGCGTCGCCGTCCCGGATGCCGCGCGCGGCGGCGTCATCGGTCGATATCCATAGCGTCGCCTCGGCGTCGGCCGCCGCCAGCGTCGGCAGCGCGCGCCCGTGATCGTAAAACCCATGAAACTGAGTCAGCGTGCGCCCCTGGCGGAAAGCGAGTGGGTAGTTCGAGGCTGCCGGTTCCTCATGCACCGGCAGCGGCGGGAGTCCGAGCGCCGCGGCATGCTCGGAGTAGAACTCGATGCGACCTGAAGGTGTCGGAAAGCGCAGGTCGGGATGCGCAACGTGCGAAATGTTGAGCGGACGGATGCCGCCCTCGGCTCGCAGCGCGGTCACGGTCGCATGGCCGGTCCCCGCATGGTCGAGGATCGCATCGATCGGCCCCTCCTCGTTCGCCCATGGATAGAAATCGCGCAAACCGAGCCGCTGCGCCAGCTCCCTGAGCACCCAGGCGATCGGACGCGTCTCGCCGGCCGGCTCCAAAATCTTCGGCATCAGGTACAGATGAGTGTTCGTGCTCTTGCATCCGAGTTCTTCGAGCCATGAAGTGGCGGGCAATACCACGTCGGCGAAGCGGCGCGCGGTATCGTTCAGGAAGAGATCGTAGCTCGCGATCAGGTCGCTTCGCGCGAGGCCTTGGGCCACGCGGCCTGCATCGGCGTACGACGACAGCATGTCCGTGCCCAGGAGCAGCAGAACGCGCAAGCTGCCGGCCGCGAGCGCCTCGGTAATGCGCGGCATCTGACTCGGGCTGTAGCGGCCCGGCGGGCGGCGTTCGAGCGCGAGAATATCGTTGTTCAGCGCCTGGCCGTGCGCGGCGCTGCCGTGACGCGGGCCGAAACCGCCTCCAGGCACGCCGACATTGCCGGTCAGCGCGGGCAGGCATCCGATCGCGCGCGCCCCGTGCCATCCGTTGCTTCCCTTGTGCATCGAGCTGCCGCCGAGAACGATCATCGCCGGGTGCGTCGTCGCATAGCGCCGCGCGAGATCGGCGATGCGTCCGGCGGCGACGCCGGTGATGCGCTCAGCCCATTGCGGCGAATGCGCCTGAAGATGCGCGGCGAGCGCGTCGAAGCCGACCGTATGGCGCGCGACGAAGTCGGCCGCGCACAACCCCTCGCGCACGATGACGTGCATCATGCCCAAGGCCAGCGCCGCGTCCGTGCCCGGGCGGATGATGAGCGCATTTTCCGACTGCGCGAATGCCTCGGTGCGACGCACGTCGATGGCGACGATGTGCGCGCCTCGTTGGCGCGCGGCCACCAGATGCCGCGCCGTGTTGGGCTGGCTTGCCAGGTTCGCGCCCCAGAGCAGGATCATCGCCGAGTTCGCGCCCATGTCCTCCTTGGTGTTGGTTTCGAGAATGCCGGTGAGCCCGAGCCCGAAAGCGCCGAGGCCCCAGCAGATCATCGTCGGATTCCACCATTGGCAGCCATAGAGATTCGAGAACCGGCGCACCAGGTGCGCGGAAACCCGGGTGCCATAGTTGTTCGCGAAAAGACCGTGGCCGCTCCATGTGCCGACCGCCTCGCGTCCGGCCGCCGACATGCGTTCGGCAATCAAATCCAGCGCCTCGTCCCACGACGCGCGGCGAAAATTATCGCTGCGTCGGGCGCGCACGAGCGGCGTCAGCAAGCGGCGCGGGTTATCGATGATTTCGCGCGAGGCCTGGCCGCGCAGGCAAAGAAAGCCCCGGCTGTCGGGATTATCCGGGTCGCCGCGCACGCCGGCGAGCCGCCCGTCTTCGACGTCCACCAGCATCCCGCAGAGCGTCGGATGGCAGTTCATCGGGCACATCGTGCGGATGGTCGTCATGGCGCGATGATAACGCGTCCAGCGATTGTCCGCCTAGCGACGAGCCGGGCCGGGTGTGACCGGAGCATACGCAGCACGGCTTGACATTTCGCGTCGCCGCACAAACTATGGCCGCAACCGCGGCATCTTCGCCGCCGCGGTGCGCGCGTATGGAACCTGCCTCGCGGTGAAGCAATCGAAACCTCTCCAGGCGATCGTGGTCGGCGGCTCGATGGCCGGGCTGTGCGCGGGTCTCGTCCTGCGCGGCGAGGGATGCGGCGTCGAGGTGTTCGAGAAATCGCCGCGCGAAATGCAGGAGCGCGGCGCCGGACTGGTGGTGCAAAAAGAGGTGCTCGACTTTGTCGTCGAGCACTGCGGCGTCAGTGCCGACGAGCTCGGCGTGCGCTCGCGCATGCGCCAGCTCCTCGATCGCGCCGGCAGCGTCATCTGGAGCGAGGACGGCGCGCAATTGATGACCTCGTGGGACTCGCTCTATCGCAATCTCAAACGCGCCTTTCCGCCCGAGCATTACCATCACGGATGCCGGCTCGCATCGATCCGCCAGGACGCCGCTCGGGCCTGCGCCACGTTCGAAGACGGCCGCGAGCTCACCTGCGAGCTGCTGGTCTGCGCGGACGGCGCGAACTCGACGGCGCGTCGCCAGCTCCTGCCCGAGATTGCGGCGCGCTACGCCGGCTACGTCGCCTGGCGCGGGATGATTCTGGAGCGCGAATTGGAGCCTTCGGCGCGCGATCTGCTGGCGGAGAAGTTCACCTTCTTTCATTCGACGCATACGCAGATGCTGAGCTATTTCGTGCCCGGGCCGGCGGGCGAAACCGCGCCCGGGCAGCGCCGCATCAACTGGGTCTGGTACTGGAACGTGCCCGAGGGCGAGCCGCTGCGCCAGACGCTCATCGGCAGCGACGGCCAGATGCACGACTACTCGGTGCCGCAGGGCGCGGTTCAACCGGCGCTGAGGCTGCGCCAGCGCGCGATCGCCGCCGACGTTCTGCCGGAGATTTTTCAGTACCTGTTCGACGCGACCGCGCTGCCCTTCATCCAGCCGATCTATGACTTGTCCGCGCCGCGGATGGCTTTCGGGCGCGTGTGCCTGATCGGCGACGCCGCCTTTGTTCCGCGTCCGCATCCGGCGGCCAGCACCTACAAGGGTCTGGTGAACGCAGTCGGCCTGGGCAAAAGCCTGCGTCTTCACGGACACGACGTCGTCGCGGCCCTGCGCGAGTGGGAACCGTCGCAAATGGAACTCGGCGAGCGTCTCGCGCGGCTCGGCCAGGAGCAGGGCAATCGCTCGCAGTTCAGCACCTCGGGCGGCGCCGACGTGGTAAAGCTGGTGGCGCGCGCGATGCGTCCGCCGCCGTCGCCCTGAATGGCTCGTCAGCTTTCCTGGCAACGGGACTCAAAGATGGAAAGTGTCGCACGATTGGAAGCGGCCGCGGCTTCAATGATCGCGCGCGCCGACCTGGATTGGATTGCGGAATGCCGGCTGGTCAAAATCAGCGGGAATCGACCGCCGTGGACGCCGAGCGGCATCCACCTGACCGCCGGCGAGCGGGTAAGCGTTTTCGTGGGCGGCCGCGCGAGTGTCGCCGCAGCGCCGGAAATCTGGGTCGGCGCGCACTTTACGCTCTGGATGCGAATTGATGCGGCGGGTGAGATCTTTCGCGCGCCCAGCGGCGGCTCCTACACGTTCACCGCCGCCCACGGAGGAGAATTGTTTCTTGGCAGTCTTTTTCCGGGCGACTGGGCCGATCGCAGCGGCGCCCTGTCCACCGATACCCGCGCATGGGAACGCGTGGCCGGCACGATTGCGGTCCTTGTCATACGCTGGAAGGTCGAGCCGGCGGCCGGGCTCGAGCGCCTGGCAGGCGCACATCCGGGGGCTGCGGCAATGCTGCACGGCGAAGCCGCGCGGCTGCGCAAGCCGCCGATTACGCCGCCCGGATGGCGTTACCTGTGGTCGATCGGCGATGCCGGCATCTTCGACAGCCGGCCGGGCGCGGCGGGCCAACCGCGGATCGAATGTCGCGTGCGCGACGACGCCGCGATCCTGCAGCGCCCCATCCATGCCGTGCTCGACGAGACCATGCGGCTGCGCTGGCGATGGAAGATCAACGCGCTGCCCTCCAGGATTCGCGAGGATAGTGTGCCGAGCCACGACTACCTGAGCGTCGCCGTCGAATTCGACAACGGCCAGGACCTGACCTACATGTGGAGTGCCGCGCTCGAGCCGGAAACCGCATTCCGTTGCCCCATCCCGCGCTGGAGCCGGCGTGAAACGCATATGGTGATACGCTGCGGCCAGGCGGGACTGGGAGACTGGGTAAACGAGGAACGGAAGATCCGCGAGGATTACAGCCGGGCGGTCGGTTCGCCGCCCGGCGCGATAGTCGCAGTCTGGTTGATCGCCGTCGGCATTTTCTCCCACACCACCGGTCAGTGCGAATATTCCGGACTCGAGCTGGTGACCGGCGACCGCTCGATGGCCCTGATTTGATGCGCCGGCCCTAGCCCGCCGAACGGATGTAGCTGCGCAGCTCGTCGAGCTCGGACTGCGCTTCGCCGAGCCGCTGCTTGACGACGTCGCCGATGCTGACGATGCCGGCGAGTTCCCCCGCGCGCAGCACCGGCAAATGGCGGATGCGCCTCAGCGTCATCGTCTCCATCAGCTCGACGATCGCATCCTCCGGCGTGCACGTGCGCACCTCTTCGGTCATCAGGCGCTCGACCGGTAATGCAATCGCCGCCTCGCCGAACTGCGCGAGCCCGTGGATCACGTCGCGTTCGGAAATGATGCCGACCAGCCGGCCCGCCCGGTCAACCACCGGCGCGGCGCCGATGCGATTGCGGCTGAGCACCCTGACCAACGTCGCGATGGAATCGTGCGGGGCGACGGTGACTACCTGGCTGCCCTTCCGCCCCAGGACTGCGGCTACGTTTGCCATACTTCGCCTCCCGGAAGACTTGATGGCCCTGAACAAGTGTGCGCGCTCCGCCATGGATGGATCAATCGCTAATCTGGCGCCGCAGTCGCGCTGAGCCGACACAGCACACTTAAGCGCCAGGATTCTCGATTCCCGGGATCGCCCAGGGGGCGAACGGTCCGCGCCGGGCGGCCATTTGCAGGAAAAAATGCCTCGCCCGCGCGGCAAGTGAATTGACGCCGACCCGCCCCCGGGGCGGCGCTACAGTTCTTTGTCGCTCTTGATGAACCGCATCCCCGACGCCGCCATCGAATGGCCCAGTTCCACGTCGGTCAGATGCTTGAGAGTCGCGGCGTCGTACACGTTGAGCGCGTGCCATTGGCCGCCGCAGTAAAGCTTCTTGCCGTCCGGATGCAGCAGCGGCACGGCCTGGCTGTTGGGCAGGGGAACTTCCGCCTCACGCTTGCGGGTCTTGTAGTCAACCTTCCACAGGTCGTTCCAAACAAAGTAGGCCTTGTGCAAATCGGGTGCGGTGCCGATACCCTCGACCGTGTACCACTCCTCGGCGAACGGCTCGAGCTCGACCACATGGAGCTGCGGATGTTGCTGCTTGAGGTCGATCACGCCGAGCGCCAGCGTGTCGCTGCTGGTGATCGAGTCCTCGACGATGATCGCGAAGCTCAGGATGTAGTTCTGCTCCTGGTAATTGGCGAGGATCGGCAGGCCGTAGGTGGCGCGGATGCCGGTGATATTGCGATGGGCGAGCGGAATCGAGCCTACCTGGTGACCGTCGTCGGCGTCGAGCACGAGCACATCCTGGCCGATGCAGAAGGCATAGATCCGCTTGCCGTCGGGTGAGAACGCGAACGACATCGTCTGCGCCGGAGCCGGCAACGTCTTGACCAGCTTGTTGCTCGCGGTGTCGAAGACTGCAAAGCGCGGCGCCTCGTGCTCGTAGCGGCCGAGACTCTGCTTGAGCGGCAGTTCATAGACGTAGAGCCGATCGCCCGTGGGATTCAGATTGACTGCCTCGACGCGCGCGATCTCCTTGTCGCTCGAAAGCTTGTAGGTGGCGACCTGCTTGCCTTGCTGCAAATCGACCACCGCAATTGCCTGATCGAGATTGGTGGTCGCGTACGCGTAGCGCGGCGTCGCAGGGTTGGTCGCAATCGCGAGCACCGGCCCCTGCCCTTCAAGCGCGATGGTCTTGACCAGCTTGTCCGTGGTGGTGTCGACGACTTCGACATTGTTGGGCAGGGTGCCGACGACCATGTACCACTTGGCCGACGCGCTCGTCGCCCACGTCATGAGCGCTATCGCGAAGAGCCACGAACAACAGTGCCGCCAGTATCGCGCGCCTGATCGAGCCATCGGATCGCCCTCCGCAATCTCCGCGACTGCGCCGCCATGGGCCGGCGGCGGTGTGCGTGCGAATCGCAGTATTAGCCGGACCGCCGCCGCGATGCAAAAGCCGCGGGCGGCGGGAATTTCCCGAGGATGGTCCGCAGGGTCGCTATTTCACCTTGGGCAGGCTGACGAATACCGCGGCTGCCACGACCGAGGTCCACAGGCCCTCGCGGTCGCCGATCGCGGATTGCGTGACGTTGCGGGTGGTCACGATTTTGTCCGAGACTTTCCAGATGTCCTTGCGTTCGTCGTAGCTGGAATTCGGGTCGAAATCGACCCCGAGGATCGTCGCCAGCATCGTCGCCGCCAGGTCTTCAGCGTAGTCGCCCGCCTTCTGATCGGTCTCGCCGAAGCTCTTGTGCTCCGACAGATAGCCGTACTGGTCCTTGTCGGCGGGAATCGCCAGTCCGACCGAGGCCGCGACCAGGCGATGCGGTTCGTTGGTGGCGTTGTCGTACATGACCGCGTACACGATCTGTCCGGGCCGCAGATGCTTGAGCCCTTCCTGGATCGGAATCACTTTGCATCCGGGCGGAAAGATGGAACTGACGCGCACCAGGTTGAATTCCGCGATCCGCGCGTCGCGCAGCGCAAGCTCGAAGGAGGTCAGCTTCTCGCTATGCCGACCCACGCCCTTGGTAAGAAAAATCGCATCTCCGATTGGCCCCATCTATGAGTTCTCCGCCTTGGTGCGCTGGCGCCGCGTTTCACTGCGCACAATCGGCGCAGCATTCAGACCGAGCGCGCCGAATCAAATCGCGCCGTCATTGCCGGGACGTTAAGCTCGTGTTTCCGTACCGTGATCGACGACGATCCGCGACGTTCTCCTTGTGGATACATGGCGCCGAAACTCGTCGCAACAGGGGTGGACGAAAACGCCGCGGATCGGGTCGATCGCCGCAATTTGCCGACGCTCGATGAATTGTGATAACGCGGCGCTAGCATCCAACCCTTCCGCAAGCGAGGACACGACGATGATTTCGCTCAGCGATTACAGCGCCTATGACGGCATCGGACTGGCCGAACTGGTTGCGCGCAAGGAAGTGACGTCCGACGAGCTCATCGAGGCCGCCTTCGCCGCGATCGCCAAGGTCAATCCGCGCATCAATGCCGTGCTGCAGACGATGCCCCAGGAGGCGGCGGCGACGGTTCGCGCCGGCCTGCCGCGCGGCCCGTTCAGCGGCGTGCCGTTCCTGATCAAGGAGATCCTCCTGCACGCCAAAGGCGTGCGCTGCGAGATGGGCTCACGGCTGGCCAAGGGCTTCACGCCCGACGCCGACACGGAACTGATGGCGCGGTTTCGGCGCGCGGGCGTGGTCCTCGTCGGCACCACCCAGACCCCCGAGTTCGGCTACAATCCCACCACCGAGACCAAGGCCTTCGGCCCGGTGCACAATCCATGGGATCTCGGACGCAGCGCCGGCGGCTCCAGTGGCGGCACCGGCGCGGCGGTCGCAGCCGGAATCGTGCCGCTCGCGCACGGCAACGACGGCGGCGGTTCGATCCGGATTCCGGCCTCGTGCAACGGCCTGGTCGGCCTCAAGCCGTCGCGCGACCGCGTGCCGCAGGGGCCCGACTACGCCGACGCGCTGTGCGGGCTTGCCTGCGAGTTCGTCCTGACGCGCAGCGTGCGCGACGCCGCCGCGATGCTCGACGCGGTGGCCGGGCCCGACCCGGGCGCGCCCGGCTATCCGGCGCCTCCGGCGCGCCCCTACCGCGAGCAGATCGGCATCCCGCCGAGCCGCCTGCGTATCGCATGGACGACCACGCCGGGTTCGGGAGAAAAGGTCGACCCTGAATGCGAGAGGGCCGTGCACGAAACGGTGCGCCTGCTCGAGAGCCTCGGCCACACGCTCGTCGAGGACCGTCCGCGCTACGACTGGGAGGCTTTTCTCGACCACATACACGTCATCTGGGCTGCTTTCGGCGTCGCGATTATTGACGCGGTGTGCGCCGCCACCGGACGCAAGCCTGGGCCGGACAACCTGGAAGCCGTGACGCTCACTTCATACGAGGACGGCAAGCGCTACTCGGCGATCGATCTCGTCAATGCGATGGCGCATTGTAACGTGGTTTCGCGCGCGGTGGGTGCGTTCTTCGAAAAGGTCGACGTGCTGATCACACCGACGATCGCTCGCCCGCCCGCGCCGCTCGGCGAGATCGACCAGGACCGCAAGGGCTTGTCCGCTCGCGAATGGACCCGGCAAATTTTCTCCTACGTGCCGTTCACGCCGCTTTTCAATGTTACCGGCCAGCCGGCAATATCCCTGCCGCTTCACTGGAGCGAGGGCGGGCTTCCGATCGGTGTGCAGGCGGTGGGACGTTTCGATGACGAAGCCACGTTGCTCAGCCTGGCCGCGCAACTGGAGCAGGCGCAGCCGTGGGCCTCGCGCCGCCCGCTGGTGCATGCGGCCGAACCCTGACGAGTCGCGGGGGCGCTGAACGATTCAACTATCCGAGGCGCGCGATCCGTGCGACAACGCGGTCCACGAGCGTGCCGGCCGAGCCGAGATACGACGCGGGCTCGAGCAGCCGATCGATCTGAGCTTCATCGAGATGCCCGCGCACCTCGGCGTCCTCGCGCAGCGCCTGGGCGAGCGTCTTGCGCCCGCCGATGGCGCGGTCGGCGACGCGACGCAGCGCGCGTTGGGCGCCGGCCCGTCCCATGACCGGCGTGAGCCCGCTCGCCACCGCCTCAGCCATTATCAGTCCGCCGCCGAGCTCGAGATTGCGCCGCATCCGCTCGGCATCGATCGTCATCCCTGTCGCGATCTCGATCGCGTGCGCCAGGGCGCCGGCGCATAAGGCGAACGATTGGGGCAAGGCAAGGCTTTCGCTCTGCCACGGACCCATCGCACGCTCCTGCTCCTGCGCCATCGCCGCCAGCATCACCGGTACGAGTGCCTGAACCTGGCGCGCCGCAGCGACGATATGTTCCGCGCCCACCGGATTGCGCTTCTGCGGCATCGTGCTCGAGCCGCCGCGCCCCTCGGCGTGAGGCTCGAATACCTCGCCGACCTCGGTCTGCATCAGGAGCCTGATATCGACCGCGAATTTCGCCAGGCTTCCGCCGATAAGCCCCAGCAGCGACACGGCTTCGGCGACGCCCTCGCGTCTCACATGCCACGGCAGGTCAGGTGCGTCGAGTCCGAGTTCGCGGGCGAGGGCCTGGGCCACGGCTATGCCATTGCCGCCGAGCGCGGCGAGCGTTCCCGCCGCTCCGCCGAACTGCACGACCAGCACGCGGCGCGCGACCTGGTCGAGCCGTTCTACATGATCGCACAGCGGCGCGGCCCAGACCGCGCACTTCAGGCCGAAGGTGGTCGGCACCGCCTGCTGCATATTCGTCCGCGCGGCCATCGGCGTGTCGCGAAACTCGCGCGCGCGTTCGGCCAGCGCGCGCGCGAGCGCGACCAGGTCGCGGCGCACGAACTCGAAGGCGCGCCGCATCTGCAGCACCAGGGCGGTGTCCAGAATGTCCTGCGTCGTGGCACCCAGATGGACATGGCGCGCCGCTTCCTCACCGGCGACGCGGCTCAGTTCGCTCACCAGGGCAGGCACCGGCACGCCGCTCTGGCGCGCGCCTTCCGCGACCCGCTCAAGTTCGAGGTTTTCAACCCGGGCCGCGCGCGTAATCGCCTCGGCCGCTTCGCGCGGAATGAGGCCGAGGCCCGCCTGAGCGCGCGCCAGTCCCGCCTCAACTTCAAGCATCAGTTGAAGATGGTTCGATTCGGCGAACAGGGCGCGCATCTCGGCCGTGCTCCACAGCGCGCCGAAAATCTCCGAGTCCGCCGGATGTATGCTCATCGCGCGTATCGATGTCAGATGTCGAAGAACACGGTCTCGCGCTCGCCCTGCAGCACGATGTCAAAGCGCAAAACGCGCTGGCCGGCGCCGCCCGGCGCGCGATGCGCGATCAGCGTGGACCGGCGCGCCGGCGGCACCGCGTTCAGCACCACGTCGCGCTGATTGAGCGGCTCATCCGGAAAATAGATCCGCGTCGCGAGCCGCTTGAGCAGTCCGCGCGCGAACACCGACACGTTGATATGCGGCGCGTGCAGCGCCTCGCCTTCAGCAGGGATGGGCCCCGGCCTGATCGTTCGCAGGCAGAAGCGGCCATCCGCCCCGGTGGCGACGCGGGCGAATCCGCGAAACCCGGGACCCCTCGCCGCGCCGTCGCCGCGATCTTCGGGATGATTGTAATGGCCGGTCGCGTCCGCCTGCCATGTCTCGATCATCGCATCTCCGACCGCGGCCCCATCGCCGTCGAGCACCCTGCCCTCGATCGTCATGATGTCGGCGCGCGGGTCATCGTGCGCGCGGTCGCTCCATGGTTCGCGCAGCAGCGCCTGATGGAAGAACGGGCCGATGGTTTGCGAGGATGTAATTGGTCGAGTCATCGCCCGCCTCCCGCGCCGGGCCGTTCGAAGGGCGTTGCGCCGCGGCCGCGCAGCACGATATCGAACCGGTAACCGAGCGCGCGCTCGGGAACCGTCGTTTCGAGATCGAAACCGCAAACCAGCCGCTCGCGCGCAGCCGCGTCCGGCACGCTCTGGAAGATGGGATCAAGCGCGAGCAGCGGATCGCCCGGAAAATACATCTGCGTGATCAAGCGGGTCGCGAACGCCGGGCCGAAGAGACTCAGATGGATGTGCTGCGGCCGCCACGCGTTGTGATGGTTTTTCCACGGGTACGCCGCCGGCTTGATGGTAACGAAGCGATATTTTCCTTCCCCGTCGGTCGCTACGCGTCCGACTCCAAGGAAATGAGGATCGAGCGGAGCGTCGTGTTGATCGGCCGCGTGCGCGTAGCGGCCCGCCGAATTGGCCTGCCAGATTTCGATCAACGTGTTCGCTATCGGACGCTCGTCCTCGTCGAGCACGCGCCCGCTGACGACGATCCTCTCGCCCAGCGCTTCGCCGCCGGCGAAGTGTGTCAGGTCGGCATCCGCGGCACTGACCATCTCTGCACCAAATCGCGGTCCGGTAATTTCAGATAATGTGTGCGCGATTCGTACTGGAGGATTTTTGGGCGCGCGCTTGTGCGTGCTGGTGTATGCCGCATGGTCGTAGGGAGGATCGATGCCGGGGCCGATTCGGCGATATTCCGCACGCGACTTCATTGCGCATTCTCCTGCCTAACCGGCCAGCGGCTGACAGAGCACATTGAGGACCGCCTGGCAGCGCTCTTCGCGCACGGCGCGCAGCGAGCGCTCGAGCGCCGCGGGTAATTCGCCGGGATCGCCGACCGCCTCGCCGTGACCGCCGTATGCGCGCGCGAACATCTCGTAGGCCGGCTTGGTCCCGAAGCTCACGAACGGCATCCTGCCCGTGCGCATCGCCCAGCCCTCGGGATGCACGTCGCGGACGGCGCGATGCACCGCGCCCCATCCACCGTTGTTCGCGATCACGGTGAGCGTCGGCAAATCGAGCATAGCGGAAGCGAGATGACAGGCACTAGGCACGCTGAAGATGTAGCTGCCGTCGCCGACCACCGCGATCGCGGTCTTCTCCGGCGCGCCCAGTTTGACACCCAACGCCGCGCCCACGCCCCATCCGAGATGGCCGGCGGTCGAATGGCCGAATTGCATGCCGGGCCGCTGTAGCGCGATGTGGCGCAGGCTCAAGTTGTACTCGTTGATGAACACGGTCTCCGCGTCGCTAATCTGCTCGAGGCAGTGGGCGATCCATTCGAGCGTGATATGTCGGGCCTTCGCGCCGGTCTCGATTTCGTGCTGTGTCGCGCTCATCAGCTTTCGATGCTGCTCCGCCACCCGCGCCGCGCGGCGATCGATCGCGGCCCGGCGCGCCGCGCGCATGGGCGCGAGCGCCTGCGTCAGCATCGGAAGCGCCACTGCCGAATCGGCCTGCACCGCGAGATCCGACGGGAAGCCCCAGATCGGGTAACGATCGTAAATCGGGCTCACGCCCAGATTGATCACCTTCGCGCTCGTCGCCGGACTGCGCAATTGCGGAATCCAGGGCACGTCGGTGTCGATTACGAAGATCAGGTCGGCGTCTTCGAGATACGAAGCGGGATCGTACCCGAGATGCAGGGGATGGCGGTTGGGAAAGTTAACGTACGCGGGATTCGGATGCTCGATCACCGGCAAAGCGAACGATTCGGCCAGCGCCACCAGGCTTGCGACCGCCGCGGGATTGCGCCCGATCGTTCGCGTGATGATAAGGGGGCGTTCGGCGGCGGCAATCATCCGCGCCATTGCTTCCAGCGCGGCGGGCGACGGCGCCGACGGCATCACCGGCGGTTCGAGACCGCGCGCCGCATAGCTGAACTCGCGATGCGGCTCGGCCAGCACCTCGCGCGGCAGGCTCAGATAGACCGGGCCGCGCGGCTCGGCCATTGCGATGGCGAAGGCGCGGCGGAGCACGGCCTCGAGCTGCGCGAAATTGCGCAGTTCGTAATCCCATTTCACGAACTCGCGCACGATCGCGCCCTGGTCGAACGCCTCCTGCCCCCAATGGATAAGCGTGTCGCGGCTCCCCGGCATTCCGGTCTCGGTTAGCGGGGTGCGGCCGGCGCACAGAACCAGGGGAACGTTGGCGCGAAAGGCGTTCATGAGCGCGCCGAGCGCGTTGGCGGTGCCCGGCGTGGTATGCACCATCGCGACCGCGGGCTCGCCCGTGGCCAGGTAGTAACCGTGCGCCATGCTGACCACGCCGCACTCGTGCGCGACCATCAGCGGGCGCGGCGCGGTCTTTCCCTCCAGGGCGCGGCGCGAGAACGCGTCGATGATCGAAGCGAAATCGGTCCCAGCATTGCCGATCAGATAACGCACGCCGAGCGCGTCGAGCATCTCGAGCAAGGCCTGTGCGGTATTCTCGACTGCGACCGTTCTGCGTGTGCTCATCGTGGATTGCCCGCGGCGTCCTCGGTATTCGATAGCGCGTGCCCGTCTTGGACGAAAGCTTACGCCAGCGCGGACGGGCTTGCGACCGGATCACCCGGCGCTCCGCGGTGAGCTTTCAATCCGCCGAGGCTTGGATGGAAGATCAGACGATGGCACGAAAAAGGGCGTTCTCGGCGCGCATCATTCTTTGCGCGCCCGCATTTGCCGCGGCGCTCAGCGCATCGACGGCACATCTCGCGCGCGCCCGCTCATTGGAATCCGATTGGCGGCCGATTGTGCTTAAGGGCCGCGCCCTACCCCAACTTGTCGGCACTTCCGAAAGCCGCCTCGAAGTAATGGCCCTGCACGACGGCCGCCTCGAGCCGATTCCGTTTCAGGTCGATCCGGTTCTGCCCGGCGGCAGTTACGCGCTGTCCGACACCGCTCATCCTGCAGCCGCCGACGCGACCGACACATTGGGCCGCAACGATGAACTCGCAATGATGCTCTCCGACCTGGGCGAGCGCGCATCCGCGGAGGATCTCCCCTCCGGCGCGCTCGAAATCGAAGTATTCGACCCGACGCCGAACGTCCGCCGCTATGCGTATATCGCCGCAGTGCCCTCGCCCCGGCGCAGTACACTCTCCTATGTCAGTTACGATCCGCTTCACGAGCGGATCGAGGGAGAAACCTATCGGCTGACGCTGAGCGGCGATTTTCCGATCGCCCTCGAGCTGAAGGCGGACGGCAAACCGTCGTCCAGTATCGTCGAGGGAACCGAAGTACAGGCCACGGCGCAGGTCCTGGTGCTGTTCAGGATCCATCTGAGCGCCAAGGGCATAAGGAATCGCACGCTCGGATGGCGCGGCGGACCGGTCCGAGTCATCCGGCGCGTCAGCCATTCGATGAAGCGCTTCCTCGGTATCCAGCCGCCCCCGGTGATGAGCGACGAAATCTTCTATCCGGAGAGCGCCGAGGACTCCTTCTCATCGTACGTACCGTGGATTCCGCGGCTGTTCTTCAGCGACGTGCGGGCGCGCGCATGGCTCGACTTCGTGGGCATGGACGGTTTCGCGATTTCGTGGGACGACGCAGCCTGGCTCCCGCTGCATACGGAAACTCAGCGTGCCGCGCTTGCGGCTGCGGTGCGCGACAAGCCGCCGGACGCGAACTGGATCGCGCTTAAGGGCGCGGGACAGGTTGTGATCCAGACCTTCATGCCCTCGCGCGATCTCGCGCGATTGCGCCGACGCCTCTGTCTCGGCCGGACCGCGCCGACCGCGGACTCTTCTCGCCCAGGCGGTGGCAGGCTCGAGATTGGCTATCTGATCACCGGGTGGGAGGACCTCGCTCCCGGAATGCACGGGCTCGATTCCATGCTGATCGTTCTGCCCGACCGTGCCTCGCCGGAAGCGGTCGCGCGACAGCTGGCGGCGCCGCCGCGGTTAAGTGTCAGCGCGACATCCGTTCCGAATCGCCCGGCCCCAGCGCCGGGTGCGCAGCGCTAGCCCACCTTGACCAGCAGGTTGGCCATGTCGTCCGCGTGCTCCTCTTCGGTCTTGAGGATGTCTTCCATCAGGCGCCGGCTGGTCGGATCGTCGTTGCCGAGCCATCGCACGATTTCCGAATAGGATTCAATCGCGACGCGTTCGGCGACCAGGTCCTCCTGGATCATCGTGACCAGGTCGTTGTGGCGTCCGTATTCGGAATGGCTGCGGCCGGTGATGCCGTCCGGGTTGAAATTCGGTTCACCGCCAAGCTGCGTGATGCGCTCGGCAACCCAGTCCGCGTGCTGCTGCTCGTCACCTGCGTGCTGCAGGAACTCGGCGCGCGCCGGTTCGGCATCGAGTCCCTTGGAAAAGTAGTAGTGCGACTTGTAGCGCAGGATGCAAACGATCTCGGTCGCGAGCACGTCATTGAGCACTTTGATCACCTGGCCACGGTCGGCGCGATAGCTTTCCGTAACGGCGCCGGATTCCATGTGCCGCCGCGCGCGCTCGCGCATCTTCTTCACATCCGCGACAAAGCCGCCGCTGGCGGCCTGCAATGGTTTGCTTTGAATTACCATCGATTTCTCCAGTGATGTGGATCGCTATTATGGTAACAAGGGCGCCAGCGGCGAGTCACGTGGAAAAAGGAAACGCCGCGACCGGCTTCACGCGAGCCAAAATTGAAAATCGCGCGCTCGCGCGAGGGCGCAGTGTCTCGCCTTACTTCGCCAGGCGCTCGATTGCGCGCAATATCCGCGCCCGCCGTTCCCCGGGATCCGGCGCGAACGACTCGGGCTGCAGCGCCGTGGTCGTCACTCCCGCCTTCTCGTATTCGGCCAGGCGCGCGCGGCACTGGTCCACGCTGCCGAATACATAAATCTCCTCCAGCATACGATCTGGCACGGCGGCAAGCGCAGCCTTGCGGTCACCCGCGTTCCACGCCGCGGATGCAGTAGTGGCCTCGCGCTCGAAACCGATCTCTTTGAAGAAATTGTTGTACTGCGGCACCGTCAGGTAGGCGGTCAGATGCCTGCGCAGCTCGGTGCGCAGCGCGTCCGAGTCTTCGTCCACCGCGACGAATATCCGGCAAACCACGTCGAGCGGAGCGCTCGCGTCCTTGCCCGCCGCGCGCTGACCTTCGCGCACGTGCGCGATCATGCCGGGCAGGGTCGCCGGCGTGATGAAGTTGGTAATCAGTCCGTCGGCGATTTCGCCCGTCAGCCGGAGCATCTTTGCGCCCTGCGCGCCGAGATATATCGGCGGCGGCGTGTCCAGCGTGACGCTCATGCGAAAGCCGTTGACCTGCACCGTTTTCCCCTTGAGCGTGACCTTGTCGCGCCTGAAGGCGCTGCGGATGGCGGCGACCGTCTCACGCACACGGGTCAGCGGATGCTCGAACGGCACGCCCATCCACTGCTGGACGATAACGGGCGTCGAGGTTCCCAAGCCGAGGATGAATCGACCGCCCGAAAGCTGCTGGACGGTCGCCGCCGACATCGCGATCAATCCCGGCGGCCGGGTGAATACCGGCACGATCGCGGTGCCGAACCGCAGCTTCGGCGCGAGCATCGCCGCCGCCGCAATTGGCGCAAACGCTTCGGTCGCGTACGACTCGAACGACCATGCGTCCATGTAGCCGGCGCGCTCGGCTGTGCGCACGAGGTCAACGAAATGCTGGTTCTGAAATGCTTCGAGCGGAATGGTGATTCCTTGCCTCATTATCGTTCCTGTATCTCCGTCGTGCCAGTGGCGAATGAGCGAGAGCGCATCGCTTCCAGTCGTTATTGCATGCTGATGTGCGAAGGCCAAACGGCGAGCCCCCCGCCATTGCTCACGCGCGTGACTGCGGCGGGGTTATATGTCTGACTATTTATCCAATGCCTCCCGCCGAGACCAACCCATCGCTTTCGACATCCGCGGCTTTCGACCGGCTGCCGCTGCTCGAGCGCATCCTGCCAACCGAGCCTGATTCGCCGCGTGCCTGGATTGTCGCCTTCGCCGCTTTTGTTGCGATGTTCACCACCTTCGGCATCGTTTACAGCTTCGGCGCATTCGTCAAACCAATCAGTGCCGAGTTTCACAGCGGGCGCGCGGCAATCTCGGCCGTCTTCTCGCTCACGGCGTTCATCTACTTCATCCTGGGCGCTGCCGCGGGCCATATCTCCGACCGCATCGGCCCTCGGCCGGTGGTGGTTGCGAGCGCTCTCTTCATGGGCGCGGGCCTTTTGCTCACGGCGCACATCGATCGCCTGTGGCTTGGCTATCTCACCTACGGCGTGGGCGTCGGTCTCGGCGTCGCATGCGGTTACGCGCCGATGGTGGCGCTGGTCAGCGGATGGTTCGTGCGGCGGCGCAACACCGCGCTTGGAGTCGCCGTATCAGGAATCGGTTTCGGCACGATCGTCGGCGCGCCGCTCGCGGCGCACTTCATTCCGCTCTACGGATGGCGCACCACTTACACAATTTTCGGCGTGGTCAGCGCCGTGCTGATGCTCCTGGCGGCGGCGCTCGCGAAATGGCCTCGAATCGCACGCAGCGGCAGCGGGCCCAGCGCCGGCGAGGCGGTCCGCACGACCGCATTCGCGTTACTCTACGCTTCGTCGTTCCTGTGTTCGGTGCCGCTGTTCGTGCCGTTCGTCTTCCTGCCCGGATTCGCCCGCGACCTTGGCGTAAGCGCGGTCTCGAGCGCGGCGTTGATCGGCGTGATCGGCATCGGCAGCGTATGCGGACGCCTCGGCCTCGGAACACTAGCAGACCGCCTCGGCATTGTCGGCCTCTACTTGCTCTGTTTCCTGCTGCAGGCGATGAGCTACGCTATCTGGCTGGGCGCCCATTCCTACCCGACGCTGGTTATCTTCGCGCTCGTGATCGGAACCGGCTACGGCGGCTATTCGGCGCTGGCGCCGACCGTGCTGGCCCAGTTCTTCGGCACGCGAAACCTGGGCGCGCTCGTCGGTACGCTCTACACGAGCAACGCTTTCGGAACGCTGATCGGGCCACCGCTGGCCGGCTTCATAATCGACCGGACCGGCGGTTATCGATGGGCGATTGCCGCGGCCCTGGCGATGGCGAGCGCCGCATTCATCGTGCTCCTGCCGCTGCCCAACTGCGAGCTTCCGGAGCCGGCGCCTCAAAAGATCGGATGATTCTGCACGGACTTGTACTTGGGATAGCCCGAGGACACGCCGTATTCCATCACGCCGTAGCCCACGGCGTTGCCGTCGCGCACTTCGATCACGTGATCGCTCAACGTGCGCACCAGGCGGCGGATTTCCGGGTCGCGCAGATCCCAGCGATCGTGCTCGACGTGAAGAGGTCCCTTGTCGTCGCCTTGCGCCCATCCGCGCAAACCGCCGTACATTCCCGACTTCAGGTAATAGCGCCCCGGCAGCATCCTGATCCGCACCTGCCGCTTCGCTCCGCTCGCGAACGTTAGCTCGAAATCGCCGTGGTCAATCGTCTGACCGCGCGGGTCATCGGCCCAGGTGACCTCGTGCGTTACGCTGGTGATGCGCCGGCGATGGTCGGAGCGGTGGCCGAGCGGCAGAACCTCTTCACCCGTGAGGTAGATGAAATCGCCGGGCGCGCGCTCGTTGAAGTACCACTGCAGCCCGTGATCGGCGAACTGGATGGTGGACCAACTGAAGAACAGGGGCGGAAAATACGAGAGCGGCGGTTTGGTTTCGTCGGTATGCAATTCGGCGCGGATGCCCCAAGAGCGGTCGCGCTGCCCCCACCAGGTCTCCGGCTTGAGCTCATATCGCCGGCCGTCGCACTTGATCCATCCCGCGTATCGTCCGACCTGCTGCGCGCGCGCGATCTGTTCGGCTACGCGGCCGTGGCGGCGGCGGAAATGCGGCTCCTCTTCATGGGGATTCAGCGTCGCATGGAATTCGATGTCGAAGCTCAAACCGGAGTCGTTCTCCGCCAGCACGATGCGATGGCGGCGCAGGCCCTCGAGCACCTGGATATGCAGCGGGCCGACCTTGGTCAGCAGCGGATCCGGGCGCAGCCGCCGGGACATCCGGATGTTGTGCTGCACGTTGTCGATGGTCACGCCGGCGAACGCGTCCATCACGTTTTTATTCGGATAGTAGCCGAGCCCGATGTCGAAAATGATGTCGCCGGCGGGGATCGGATGGCCCGTGTACCACATCCGCTCCATCCATGCCGGATCGCTGGTGAAGACGTGGTCGTAAGTGGTGGGAAGCTGATGACCGATTAAATCGTCCTGTGCGGTAAGCATTTCCCTGGGTGCTCCTGTAAGCGTGTCGCTAGGCGTTGGCGCCGCGCGAAATCTCGGCGAACAACGGATTCGCCGTCAATGCGAGCTCGCGTTTGACCGCGTCGCGCATGTAGCCCGCGAGCGTCGCTTCGACTGCGTGCGCGACCACGGGATCGAGCGCGGCGCGATGCTCCGCCAGCCATTTGAGCATGTTGCAGACCTCGGTCTCCAGCCGATCGCGCCGCTGCTCCAATTCATGCGTGCTAAGCGTGCTCGCCGCAGCTGCGGATGGCTTCCATGCCGGCGGACGCTCCGCCTGCGCGCGGCATAGTTCATCCACCCGGGCGAGCGCGGCTTCCTGCAAACCGACCTCGGCCAGCGTGATGTCGCGCGACCATTCCAGGCGCGAGCGCATGTTGCGCAGCAGGTCCATCACCGCGAATGCCTGACCTCGCGCGTATGCGTCGTCGACGTGCGGAATGATCTCGCGTTCGAGCGCGATGATGATTCCATCGATAAGGCGGTGGAGCGTGTTATTCATGGTGTCTCACCCGACAGCAGGCGCTCCAGTTGCGACAGCAAACGCCATAGCTGGGCGCCCATCGCCGCCATCCTCAGGTCGTCGAAACCGCCGCCTTCGAAGCAGTTGGCGGCGCCGACGTGCATCACGGCCAGCGTGAAAGTGCCGAAGACCTCGTAAAAAGCGACGGCGCGCGGGTCGACCGCGATCCCGCTAAGCTCGTGGTACCTGCGGTAAAGCTCCTCGCGCGCAATCAGATGGCACATCAGCGGCGAGCGGCCGCGAAAGGCGCGCATACACATCCATCCGAGGTCCTGGTGCGGATCGCCCAGGTGCACCAGCTCCCAGTCCAGGATCGCGTTGATGCGCCCGTCGAGCACGAGGAAATTGCCGATGCGGTAGTCGCCATGGATGACGCTGATGCGCGGAGCGCGCGGACTGTTCGCGCGCAGCCACAACAGCGCCCATTCCAGGATCGGATAGCGCCTGCGCTCGTGACGCCTCAGATACCGCTCCCAGAACTCGATCTGCGCCGCGGCAGCCGTGCCGACGTCCCGTGCGCCGTCAAGCCGTTCGGCGGGCGTTCCGCGCCATTCGAAGCTATGCAGGCGGGCGAGCGCCGCGACGAACTGCTCGCCGAGCGCCGCTCGCGTCGTGTCGTCGAAAGCGCTGCCCCCGCCCGGCACCCACGGCAACGGCGCCTCGCCCGCGACCTTCTCCATCACGAAAAACGGCGCCCCCAGCGTCTGCGGCGAATCGGTGTACCAATAGACCCGCGGCACCGGCACGCCGGTACGCTCGATGGCCTTGAGCACGAGAAATTGCGGAGCCGCGCTGTACGGCGCGAAAATCCCGTCCGGCGGCCCGATTCGGGCAATCAGCTGATGCGATTGGCGCGCTGCGCCTTCCTCCCAGGTCGCCTCGAAGCCGTAGGTCAGCCATGAAAAGCCGACCGAGTATCGAGTCAACCGGCTGACGCTTGCAGGCTTGCCGGTCTGCTGTTCGATGAACGCGGTGAGGCGCTCTCGCAATTCGCTTTCGCTGGGCTGATACATGCGATGAGGATGCGGGCGGGCTTCAATTCGGCGGCATTATCCGGCTCTTACATCTTCATGCGTTCATGCGCCGCGAAAGCTAGCAAACCATCATCGGCTTTTAAAGCAGGCGCTGTTCAATGACCACATCGCAACGGTGGCAGGCGCTGTATCCGAAGTACAAAGGTCGACGTGTCCGAAGTATCCATCGACCGCCTATCCATGTATCCGAAGCAATCATTTCACAGCATGCAGCGTCAGCGTCACGGCATGCTGCGCCTGAAGGTTTCACCACTGTTTCGCTCCATATCTCCGTCGTAGGTTCGCCGCAAACATTGCAGTCTGCAGCTTTCATATCGTTGCAGCCTGCACTCATCTGCAGGATCAAATGCGCGGAACTGTTCAGCAAGGGCTGATTACTCAGGATGGCACGCGGTGTGCTGAAAACCGTTGTCATGTGGGATTCGATCTTCATCCTGGCGATCGTGATCTTTTTCGTCGTCAGCCTTGCCTACGTCGAAGGATGCAAGCGGCTATGAGCACCTGGGAGTTGATCCTCGGTTCGGTTGGCGCCGTTCTTCTGACGGTCTATCTCGTTTACGCACTGCTGCGGCCTGAGCGCTTTTAGCGCCCGCTTTCCCTCAACCAAGAGGCATCGACTCAGATGTTCTGGAACGCGTTCGTCCAGGTTGGGATTTTTATCGCCGTCGTCACCGCCGTCAGCGTGCCGCTGGGACTCTACATGGCGCGGGTTTACGCGCATGAGCCGACTTTTCTCGATGCGGTGCTGCTGCCGCTGGAGCGTTTGATCTATCGCGCGTGTCGCGTGCGCCATGCAACCGAAATGACCTGGAGCGAGTACGCGATTGCGATGCTGCTGTTCAGCATGGTCGGGATGATCGTGCTGTATGTTATGCAACGCGTGCAGGCATTTCTGCCGTTGAACCCGCAAGGATTCACCGGGCTTGCGCCCGACCTCGCCTTCAACACCGCCGCCAGCTTTACCACCAACACCAACTGGCAGGCATACGGCGGCGAATCGACCATGAGCTATTTCACCCAGATGGCGGGGCTCGCCTACCACAATTTCGTCTCGGCGGCGGCCGGCATCTCGATCGCGATTGCGGTGATTCGCGGCTTCGTGCGCCGCAGCGCCAGGGCTCTCGGCAATTTCTGGGTTGACCTGACGCGCACGACGCTGTGGATACTGCTTCCAATCTCGCTTGTCGGCGCACTGGTGCTGGTGTGGCAAGGCGTGCCGGAGAATTTCAGACCGTACGTGCATGCCAAAACGATCGAAGGCGCTGAGCAGGTAATCGCTGAGGGACCGGTCGCCTCGCAGGAGATTATCAAGACGCTGGGCACCAACGGCGGCGGTTTCTTCAATGCCAATTCGGCCCATCCGTACGAAAACCCGACACCGCTCAGCGACCTGATCGAACTGGTGGCGATGTTCGCGATCGGAGCGTCGCTGACCCACACCTTCGGCCGAATGGCGGGCGACAGACGCCAGGGCTGGGCGCTGTTCGTCACGATGGCCCTGCTGTTCGTGATGGGAGTCACGCCTGCGATCTGGGCGGAGCAGCGAGGCAATCCGCAATTCGCCGCGCTGGGCCTGCGGCAAAACGCCACTGCCCAGCAGCCCGGCGGCAACATGGAGGGCAAAGAGACCCGATTCGGGATAGTCGATTCGGCGCTGTGGGCCACGGTGACGACGGATACCTCGTGCGGCGCAGTCAACTCGATGCACGACAGCTATACGCCGCTCGGCGGCCTGGTGCCGCTGCTCAACATGCAGATCGGCGAGATCATCTTCGGCGGCGTCGGCTCGGGGCTCTATGGAATGCTGGTGATGGCGGTGCTGTCGGTATTCATCGCCGGCCTGATGGTCGGGCGAACGCCGGAATATCTGGGCAAGAAGATCGAAGGGCGCGAGATGAAGCTCGCGATGCTGTTCATCCTGATTTTTCCCGCCGTGATCCTGATGCCGACGGCGATCGCGGTGGTGACGAAGGTCGGGCTGGCGGGGATCAGCAATCCGGGCCCGCATGGCTTCTCGCAAATCCTCTATGCCTACACCGAAGCGTCGGCCAACAACGGCTCGGCCTTCGCCGGTCTCAGCGCGAACAGCTTTTTCTACAACACCACGCTGGCGTTCGTGATGCTGTTCGGCCGCTTCATGATGAAGGTTCCGGCGCTCGCGTTGGCCGGTTCGCTGGCGGCCAAGAAGGCGGTGCCGCCGAGCGCCGGCACTTTCCCGACCGACGGCGCGATTTTCGTGCTGCTGCTGATTGGCGTGATCCTGATTGTCGCGGCGCTCACGTTTTTCCCGGCCGACGCGCTGGGCCCGATCGTCGAGCACCTCGCCATGATGCAGGGCAAGCTCTACTAAGACAGGAGCGGGATTTCGATGGCCGAGCGAAAGGCGACCGCGCTGTGGGACGGTCCTATCGTCAAGAGCGCGCTGGTCGAATCGATGCGCAAGTTGGATCCGCGCACTCAGGCGCGCAACCCGGTGATGTTCGTGGTCGAAGTGACCGCGCTCGCGGCTACGCTGATTCTGTTGCGCGACTTTTTCGAAGGACGCGGCGCACTGGTCGCCTTCGAGTTTCAGATCGCGCTATGGTTGTGGTTCACGGTGCTGTTCGCCAACTTCGCCGAGGCGATGGCCGAGGGACGCGGCAAGGCGCAGGCCGACAATCTGCGCAAAACACGCACCGAAACCCAGGCCAAGCTGATCGGCCCTGACGGCAAGGTCCGGATGGTCGCCGCGACCGGGCTCAAGCGGGGCGACGTGGTGCTGGTCGAGGCCGGCGACGTGATTCCCGGCGACGGCGAGGTCATCGAAGGTATCGCCGCCGTCAACGAGGCCGCGATCACCGGCGAATCAGCCCCGGTGATCCGCGAAAGCGGCGGCGACCGCAGCGCGGTCACCGGCGGCACGACGGTCATCTCGGATCGCATCAAGGTGCGCATCACGGCCAATCCCGGTGAGACTTTTCTCGACCGGATGATCGCGCTGGTCGAAGGCGCGCAACGCCAGAAGACGCCCAACGAGATCGCGCTCAGCATCCTGCTCGCCGGCCTGACGATCATCTTCATGCTGGTGTGCGTGAGTCTCTATCCGTTCGCGCGCTACGGCGGCACCTCGCTTTCTCTGCCGGTGCTGGTCGCGCTGCTGGTGTGCCTGATTCCGACCACCATCGGCGGGCTGCTCTCGGCTATCGGCATCGCCGGGATGGATCGGCTGGTGCAGCACAATGTGCTGGCAATGTCGGGCCGCGCGGTCGAGGCCGCCGGCGACGTCGATACGCTGCTGCTCGATAAAACCGGCACGATCACGCTGGGCAATCGCATGGCCACCGAGTTCATCCCGATGCTCGACGTGCGCATCGAGACCCTGGCCGACGCGGCGCAGCTGGCCTCGCTTGCCGACGAGACGCCCGAGGGCCGCTCGATCGTGGTGCTGGCCAAGCGCGAGTACAATCTGCGCGGCCGCGATCTGGCCGAGAAGGATGCGCAGTTCATCCCGTTCTCGGCGCAAACGCGGATGAGCGGCGTCGACCTCAACGGCCGGCGTATCCGCAAGGGCGCGGCCGACCAGATCGTCACCTTCGTGCGCGAGGCCGGCGGCCAGGCCCCGGCCGAGCTGGCCGGCGCCGTCGAACGGATCGCGCGCAGCGGCGGAACCCCGCTGGTCGTCGCCGAAGACGCCAAAATACTGGGGGTCATTCACCTCAAGGACATCATCAAGGAAGGCATCCGCGAGCGCTTCGCGCGGCTGCGCGCGATGGGCATGCGCACGGTCATGATCACCGGCGACAATCCGCTCACCGCAGCGGCGATCGCGCACGAGGCCGGCGTCGACGACTTCCGCGCCGAGGCCACGCCGGAAACCAAGCTCGCATTGATCCGCGAAGAGCAGGCTCAGGGCAAGCTCGTCGCCATGATCGGCGACGGCACCAATGACGCGCCGGCGCTCGCCCAGGCCGACGTCGGCATCGCCATGAACGCGGGCACGCAGGCGGCGCGCGAGGCCGGTAACATGGTCGACCTCGACTCGAATCCGACCAAGATCATGGAAGTGGTCGAGATCGGCAAGCAATTGCTGATCACGCGTGGCGCGCTCACGACCTTCTCGATCGCGAACGACGTGGCCAAATATTTCGCGATCATCCCGGCGATGTTCGTGATCGGATACCCGGAGCTGCAGCGGCTCAACGTGATGCGCCTGGCGACGCCCGAAAGCGCGATCCTGTCGGCGGTCATCTTCAACGCGCTCATCATTATCGCCCTGATCCCGCTCGCGCTGCGCGGCGTGGCCTATCGCCCAATAGGAGCGGCGGCGATTCTCAGCCGCAACCTGCTGATTTACGGCCTGGGCGGAGTGATCGTGCCGTTCATCGGCATAAAGGTAATCGATTTGTTCGTCACCGCATTCCATCTCGCTTAGGCAACGCAAGATGAAGCTCATGCGAACGTTGACAACCGCCGCCACGATGACGCTGGCGCTCACCCTGCTCACGGGCATCGTTTATCCATTGCTGGTCTGGGGGTTCGCGCAGGTGATTTTTCCATGGCAGGCCAATGGCAGCCTGCTCGTGCGTGACGGGCACGTCATCGGCTCGGCGATCATCGGCCAGAACTTCGCCGATGCGCGGTATTTTCATCCCCGCCCCTCCGCTGCGGGCGACAAGGGCTATGACGCGAGCGATTCGAGCGGCTCAAACCTGGGTCCGACCAACCGCAAGTTGATCGATACGACCAAGGCCGCGCTGCATAAGGCGCTGGAGGAAAATCCCGGAGCTTCGCCGGCGCAGGTGCCGATGGACATGGTGACCGCATCCGGCAGCGGGCTCGATCCGGAAATCTCGATCGCCGCGGCGGAATTGCAGGTCGCGCGGGTGGCCAAAGCGCGCGGGCTGGGCGAACCGGCGGTGCGGCAAGCGGTGTACGAGCATATCCGGCCGCGCCTGCTGGGCCTCGTCGGCGAGCCCGGAGTCAATGTGCTTGAACTCAACCTGGCGCTGGACCGGATGGGCGCGGCGGCCCACTGAGATCGCGCGCCGCCGGGCGTATATACTCTTGCCGTGATGGCCGAGGACCGCCCCGCACCGGAATCTTTCCTTGACCTGGTCGCGGAACAGCGCAAGGGACGGCTCAAAATCTATGTCGGCGCGGCGGCCGGCGTGGGCAAGACCTGGCGGATGCTCGAAGAAGCGCACGAACTGCGCGCCAAGGGCGTGGACGTGGTGCTGGGTTTCATCGAAACGCACGGGCGCGCCGACACGCTGGCCAAGGTGGGCGACCTCGAGATTGTGCCGCGGCGTAAAATCAATCATCGCGGCGTGCTGATGGAAGAAATGGACGTCGACGCGATCCTCGCGCGCAAGCCGGAGATCGCGGTGGTGGACGAACTCCCGCACACCAACCTGGCAGGTTCAAAGCACGAAAAACGTTACCAGGATATCGAGGAGTTACTCGGCGCGGGCATCAACGTGATCGCCGCGATGAACATCCAGCACGTCGAGAGCCTCAATCCGACGATGAAGCGTCTCACCGGCATCGACGTGCGCGAGACGGTTCCCGATTCATTCCTCGCCCGCGCCGACCAGATCGTCAACGTGGACGTCACCGTCGAGGCCCTGCGTGAGCGGCTGCGCGAGGGCAAGATATATCCCGCCTCGCAGATCGAACATGCGCTCAAAAACTTCTTCAAACCGACTAACCTGGCCTCGCTGCGCGAGGTCGCGCTGCGCGAGGTCGCGCGCGGGCTGAGCCGCCAACGCGAGGATCGCGAAGCGCTCCAGCGCGAGGGCGGACGCCGGCCGCTCAAGACCGAACGTGTGATGGTCGGGCTGTCGTCCAACGCGCATGATCGCGGGATGCTGCTGCGCAAGGCCTGCCGTATCGCAGGACAGCTCGGCGCCGACTGGTACGCGGTGCATGTCGAGACCCCGGCCGAGGCTGTCAGCCGCATCAGCACCCATGATTTCGTCAAGCTGCTGGACAATATCAACCTCGCCAGCGACCTCGGCGCCGAGACGGTGTGGCTGAAATCCGACGATATCGTTTCCGCCCTGCTTGGCTTCGCGCGCGAGCACGGCATCACCAAGCTCGTGCTGGGCCGCACGCATCAGCCGCTGTGGCGTCGCCTGCTCAAGGGCGACGTAACCAAGCGCCTGCTCAATGCCGCCGAGGATTTCGATGTCGAGATCGTGAGCGGTGACGGCGAAGAGCCGGGGCACGGGACATGAGTACGCCGTCGCTGCGTACGCGCATCCGTAACGTCAGCCTGGTGATGGTGGCGGCCGTCATCGCGCTCGGCGCTTATGCCTTGCCTCGGGTCTATCAACTCGGCACGGCGATCCGCGACACGCTCCATCGCAACTACATCAGCATCGAAGCCGCCGATCACATGCATCAGGCGCTGCGCGTCCTGCAGTTGGCTGAGCGCGACGGCCGGGCCCACGAGGTGCTCGGTGATACGCGCGACCGCTTCATGCACTGGATGCAGGTCGAAGACAACGATTTCACGGAACTGGGCGAGCCGGAGCTGGCGCACGATATCGAGCGCCGCGGAGGGCGCCTGTTCGACGAAATCGCAGGCGCGCCGCCGGGCGCACGCCACGACGCCGAGTTCGACGAACTTCACGCGCGGCTGAACGATCTTGCCGCGCTCAACCAGGCCGCGATGTGGCGTGCGGACAGTCGTGCCGCCGAGCTCGGCAAACGCCTCACGTACGAATTCGCGGCGGGATTAGTCGCGCTACTGGTGACCGGGACCGCGCTCTCGTGGGCGCTGGGATGGGCCCTGGCGCGCCCGCTTACCGAATTGGCTGAGCGGCTGCGCGGGCTCAGCCAGCGTCACACCCAGGTGCGACTGGGGCCGCAACCCCTGGCTGAACTGGATGCCGTCGCCCACGAATTCAACCTGATGGCCGAACAGCTCGAGCAGTATGAAAAGCTCAATGTGGAGCGACTGCTCTATGAAAAGCGCAAAACCGAGGCGATCATCGAGAGCCTCGAGGATGGCGTGGTCCTGATCGACTCGGGCGGCATCGTCACCCACATCAACGAAATCGCGGCGCTGATAATGGACATCGAACCGTCCGACGCGCTGGGCAGCCCGTTCGACGACCTCAGCAGCAACTCACCGCACTACCGCCGCGTGCGCGACGCGCTCCGCGGCCTGCGCCGGTCCGCGCCCGACGGCCCGCGCACCGAAGTGCAGCTCCACGTGCGCGGGCGCGATCATTCCTACGTGCTCAAGCCGATCGCGCTCCATCGCACGGAAGGCGCCCCCCTCGGCACGCTGCTCATCCTGCAGGACGTGACCTATCTGCGCGACCAGGACCGCGCGCGCAGCAACCTGGTCGAGACCCTGTCGCACGAGCTGCGCACGCCGCTGACTTCGCTCGCCCTCTCTGCGCAACTGCTGCAGCGCGATCAGGCGACTCTCGACCCGCGCCAGCGCGAATTTCTGCACACGATTCTCGAGGAATGCGCGCGCATGAAGCAGCTCAGCGACAATCTGCTAAACCTGGCGCGCGGCGAAATGGCCTCGATCTCTCTCGACCGCGAGCGGCTCGATCTCGCGCGCGTGGCCGAAGAGGTGGCGGCGCGCTTCCATCTGCAGGCGGACCAAAAACAGGTCACCCTGGTGCGCAACATAGCACATGTCCCGCCGGTCAGCGGCGATCCGGTCAAGCTCTCATGGGTGGTTTCGAACCTGATCGGCAACGCGCTGCGCTACACGCCGCAGGGCGGTAAAATTGAAGTGTCTACCGGAGTGGCCGAAGATTCGGTGCGGCTCGAGGTTGCGGACTCCGGCCCGGGTATCGCTCCCGAGCTTCGGGACTACGTGTTCGAGCGCTTCGCCCAGTACGGCAACGGCGCGGACAAGGGCTCGGCGGGACTCGGGCTGGCGATCGTCAAGGATATCGTGGTGGCTCATGGCGGCAGAATTTTCGTCACCGGCAATGCGCCGCAGGGCAGTCGTTTCGTGGTCCAACTGCCGGTCGCGCGCGAGGGCTGATGGCACGTCTGCTCATCGTCGATGACGAGCGCAACATCCGCGGCAGCCTCGTCTCGTTTTTCCAGTCGCTCGGGCACGAGGTGCAATCCGCCGGGAGCGGCCGGGCGGCCCGCCTGCTCATCGAGAGCACGCCCTTTGACCTCGTAATCACGGATTACCGCATGGCCGAAATGAACGGCATCGAGCTGCTGGGCGAGATCAAGCGCCGGCGCCCCGAGACGCTGGTCATCCTCATGACCGCCTACGCCACGGTCGAAAACGCGGTGGCGGCGATGAAGGGCGGCGCATTCGACTACGTGAGCAAGCCGTTTTCGCTCGAACAGATCCAGCATCTGGCGGAGCGCGCGCTGCAGATGCAGGGCTTGCGGGCCGAGAATCGCGCGCTGCGCAACACCATCGATGAAGCGCCGCTGCTCGAATCGAGCAGCCCGGCCATGGTGCGCCTGATGGAAACGGCGCGCCAGGCCGCGGCCAGCGAGGCCACGGTGCTGCTCTCGGGCGAAAGCGGCACCGGCAAAAACGTGCTGGCCCGCCAGATCCATCGCTGGAGTCCGCGTCACGAAGGGCCTTTTGTCGTGGTCAACTGCACCACGCTCTCTGAAGAGCTGCTCGAGAGCGAACTGTTCGGCCACATGCGCGGCGCGTTCACCGGCGCGATCAAGAACAAGCCCGGCAGGCTCGAAGCGGCCGACGGCGGCACCGTGTTCCTCGACGAAATCGCCGACCTCTCGGCGGCGCTGCAGACCAAGTTTTTGCGCTTCGTGCAGGAGCAGAGTTTCGAGCGGGTCGGCGGCGACCGTACCATCCGCGTCGATATCCGCATCATCGCCGCGTCCAATCGCGACTTGCGCGCCGAGGTCGCGGCCCGCCGCTTCCGCGAGGATCTGTTCTATCGGCTCAACGTCATCACGCTTTCGGTCCCGCCGCTGCGCGCGCGCCGCGAGGATATCCTGCCGCTCGCGCAATGGATGCTGGCCGCGGCCAGCGTGCGCAACCGCCGCGCGCCGATGCGCCTGGCGCCCGAGGCCGCCGATGCGCTGCGCAACTACAGCTGGCCGGGCAACGTGCGCGAACTGCGCAACGCGCTCGAGCGCGCCGCCGTGTTGTGCCGCGCCGACACGATCACGCCCGATGACCTGCCCGATTCGGTCTTCCGCGAAGCGCCCGCCGCCGCCCGCTCGACCGCTCCCGGCGAGTCGGCCAGCCTGGAGGAGGTCGAGCGCGAGCACATCATGCGCGTGCTCGCGCAAAGCGCCACGCTGGAGGAAGCCGCGGCCCGCCTCGGCATCAACGTCACCACGCTGTGGCGCAAGCGCAAGCGCTACGGCGTCGACTGATCGGCGGCTGCCGTTCGCCTATCGAAACGCCGGCATTACCATCTCCGCCATGTCGCGGAACACCTTGCGCTGGTAGTCGGCCGGCGGCAGCATCGTGATCTCCTTGATCCCGGCCTGCTCCAGCTCGCGCACGCGATGGACGATCTCCTCGGGCGTACCCACGATGCACACGCCGGCGATCGCCTTGGGCGTGATAAAGCGGCGCTCCTCCGGCACCAGGAACGTGCAGTGCCCTTCATGGACCTGCCGGAAGCGGGCATTCTCGGGCAGGCTGAAATTCTTGACCCGCTTGACGTAGTCGTCCCACACGTCGGCGAAGAACGGCGGGATCAGTTCGTCCTTCTCGCCGCGCTGCTTCCAGATTTCCCAGGCGAAGTGCAAGGTGCACGCGACCTGCGATCCGGTCTCGTTGATCACGCGCTCGTCGCTCAGCTTCTCGCCCGGCCGCAGCACACATGCGGTGGTCAAGCAGCTGGTGTAAAAATCGGGGCCGATTTTGCGCCCTGCCTCCTTGGCTCCCGCCTCGACCAGTTGCATCGAGCGCCGAAAGTCCTCCGGACTGCCGGTCACGGTGATCCAGCCGTCGCCGAATTCGCCCGTCGCGCGCAGCGCCTTGGGGCCGTTGGCCGCGACGTAGATCGGGATCGGATGGTCGAGATTGATGAAGTAACGGTCGCGATGGAGAAACTTTATCTGGCGCGTCTTGCCGGCGTAGGTGTAGTCGACTTCTTTGCCTTCGAGCAGCGCGCGCACTACGCGCAGGTATTCGCGAAACTCGCGCGGCGGCATCGGATCCTGCCCCATTACGCGCATCGCCGTATGGCCCGTGCCGATGCCGAGAAAGACGCGGCCCGGCGCAAGTTGCGCAATGGTCGCGATCGAATGCGCGGTCACCGGGGCTATACGCGTGCCGCTGATCGCGACTCCGGTGCCCAACCGGATGCGCCTGGTGTTGAACGCGGCGAGCGCGAGCGTCGCGTAACAATCCGACCAGATCATCTGTGAGTCGGGGACCCAGGCGCTGTCGTAACCCAGCTCTTCCGCGTAGCGGATCAATTCCCATTTGTCGATATGAGTGTCGAACATGATTCCGAATTTCATCGTGGCACCTCGCTTGGCGGTGTTTGCGACGAGCGGCGCGAACGCCGATCGTGACCGAGGCTCTTCTACAACGTTTGCGCGCCGGCGCAAAACCCGCCGCTACGCGGGCAACCGCGCCTCGCGGCCTGAAGGATCAGGCTGTAATGGCGAGCCCGGCCTTGACCAGCCGCTGCTCGAGGAGCGGGATGCGGTCGTGGCCCCAGAACGGCTCACGTTCGAAAATGAACAGCGGCACGCCGAACACATGGTCGGCCGCGGCTTCGTCCTGCGCCGCCGCGTAGGCGCGAGCGCCCTCGCCTTCCAGGTAATCGCGGTACTCGTCGGTCGAAAGGCCCAAGCTCGCGACGAGCGCGGCGACCGCCGCCGGATCGTCGGCTTCGAACTCGCGCCGAAAGAACAGTTCGTAGGTCCTGCGACTGTACTCGAGCAACAGTCCCTTCGATTCAGCGAAGAGTCCGCCGATGAGCGCGGGCCGCGTATCGTAAACCTTCTGCGGCGCGCGAATCAGGATGCCGCGTGGCTGGGCCCATCGGCGTGCATCGAGGTACGAGTATTTCGCCTTATAATCGGAATAGACGCTGCGCTGGCCGCGATCCTTGATCCGGAGCTGGAACGGAATCCAGCGCACGCGCACGGCGAAGCGCTCCTGCAAAGCAAAGGCCGGGTCAAAAGCGAGATACGCAAAGGGACTCTTGTAGTCCGAATACATCTTCACTTCCTCGCGTTCCATCGCCGGCCTCGCGGAGACGATTCCTAGGTTTTCAGATTGAGCACCTGCGCAAGATGCAGCGGCTGCCGCCCGCGACAAAAATGGCGAATCTGGGTGCGGCAGGCAAAGCCGTCCGCCACCAGCAACGTGTCGGGTGCACTCTGCTGTATAACGGGGAGCAGCACCCGCGACGCGATCGCGCGCGAGATTTCGTAGCGCTCGGCGCCATAGCCGAACGGGCCCGCCATCCCGCAGCATCCGGCGTCGGGCGCCTCGATTTGCAATCCCTCGATGCTCCCCAGGAGCGCCATTTCGCTCCCCATCCCGGCAAGCGCCTTCTGATGGCAGTGCCCGTGGACGAGCGCCCGGCCGCTGAGCGACGGCAGCCTCAAGCTCGGCGCCTCGCGCGCCAGGAACTCGTCCAGCAACATCGCGCGCGAAGCGAGTATCTGGGCCCGAGGATCGTGAGGAAACAGGCCCGGCAGCTCATCGCGAAAGGTGAGCAGGCAACTCGGTTCCAGTCCGACCAGTGCCGCGCCCCCCTCGAGCATCGGCGATAGCGTTTCCATCGCCTGGGACAGACGCCAACGGGCGCGGTCCAGCATGCCGGCGTCGTAAAGCGGCCGCCCGCAGCAGAGATCGGCGGGCGGAACGACGACCCGGAAACCCGCCCGCTCGAGTACTTCGGTCGCGGCAATCGGGACCTCGGGCTCGAAGAAGTTGTTGAACGTGTCGGGGAACAGGACGACTTCGCGCGCACTCGCTCCGTCAGCGGCGCGCGCGCCGCGGCTTTTGAACCATCTGCGATAGGTGCGCGCGGCAAAGCGCGGAAGTTCGCGCACCGGATGAACTTTCAGCCAGCGCCGGGCGATACCGCGCGCGCCGGGCGCGTGCGCGAATGCATTGGCCAGGTGCGGCAGCGCGGCGCCAACGCGCGCGAACTCATGGATATGCGCAAAGAAGCGCACGTCGCGCGGCCGCCGGTGTTCCTTATAGTACTGCGCGAAAAATTCCGCCTTGTAGGCCGCCATGTCCACGGCCGCGGGACACTCCGTCTTGCACGCCTTGCACGCGAGACAAAGCTCAAGTGATTGCTTAATTTCAGGATCGGTCAGCCCGCCCGCCAGCAGCCCGTTGCCGCTTAGCGCCTCCCAGAGCAGCCGGGCGCGCCCGCGCGTCGAATACATCTCCTCGCGCGTGGCCATGTACGAGGGACACATCGTTCCCGCGTCCGTCTTGCGGCACTTGCCGATACCGACGCATTTGAGCGCCGCGCCGGCCAGTCCGTCCTCGGCGGAAAAATCGAAATCGGTGTGCGCGGCGGCCGGACGGTACGCCGGCGTCAGCCGCAGATGCGAATCGAGCGGATGCGGCGCGACGATGACGCCCGGGTTCATCATCGAATCGGGATCGAAGATGCGCTTGAAGTCGGCGAACGCGCCGATCAGTTTTTCCCCGAACATGCGCGGCAGCAGTTCGGAGCGCGCAAGCCCGTCGCCGTGCTCGCCCGAGAGCGAGCCGCCGAACTCGCTCACCAGGTCGCCGATCTCGAGCATCGCGGAGCGAAACGTCGCGACGCCCTCGGCGGAAGTGAAATCGAAATTCACCCGGCAGTGAATACAACCCTCGCCGAAATGGCCGTAATACGTCGCTGCCGATAGCTGGTGCCGGTCGAGCAGGCTCACGAACTTTCGCAGGTAATCTCCCAGACGCGCCGGTGGAACTGCAGTGTCCTCGGCGCCGGGCCATGTGCGCGGATGTCCCGCGATGAGCGCGCCGGCGCCGAGCCCCGACTCGCGCAGGCTCCAGACCGCGCGCTGCTCCGAAGCCGCGAACAGCGGAGCAACACCGGAGCAGGCGCGCACGCGCCGGGCTTGGGTGGTCAGTCGTTCGGCCGCGGCCAGCGCCTCATCGGCGGTCTCCGCGCCCAGCTCGGCCAGCAGGAAGGCGCGCCCGTTGGGCAGCAGCCGCACGGCCTCGTGACCCCTGGAGCGCGCGAAGTCGGGCAGATGATGGTCGAAGCCTTCCAGCGCCTGCGGCCGATGCTCCAGGATCCACGGCATCTGGTCAGCGGCCGCGTACACGTCGTCGAACCCAAGGACCACCAGCGCGAGCCGGCGCGGTCGCGGCACCAGCCTGAGCGTGGCCGAGAGCGTCACGCCGAGCGTGCCCTCCGAACCGACCAGCGCGCGCGCCAGATTGTGACCGCGCTCGGGCAGCAGTTCGTCGAGGTTGTAGCCGGAGACACGCCGCGGGATCTTCGGATAGCGGCGGCGAATCTCGTCGGCCGTGCGCGCGGCGAGTTCGCGCGTCGCGTTGTAGATCTCGCCCTCCCGCCCGCCGCGCACGGCGGCGGCGAACGCCTCGCCTTCGCCGCCGCGGCCGAACGACAGCCGTGTTCCATCGTAGAGCGCGACTTCCAGCGCTTCGAGGTTGTCGACCGTCTTGCCGTAGGCGGCCGAGTGCGCGCCGCACGAATTGTTGCCGATCATGCCCCCGAGCGTGCATCGATCCTTGGTCGACGGGTCCGGCGCGAAAAACATCCCTTCGGGAGCGGCGGCCGCATTGAGCTGCGCCTGGACGACGCCGGGCTCGACCACCGCGATTCCGCGCGCCGCGTCGATGCGCCGGATCGAATTCATGTACTTGGAAAAATCGATCACGATCGCGGCATTGCAGGTCTGGCCGGCAAGCGCCGTGCCGCCGCCGCGCGCCAGGATCGGCAGGCGGTTCTCGCGCGCGAGCGCGAGCGTGCGGATCACGTCGCCTTCGTGGCGCGGAATGACCACACCGAGCGGGACCTGGCGATAGACCGACGCGTCGGTGGAGTAGAGCGCGCGCGTCGCGCTGTCCGCGCGCACCTCGCCGTCGATCGAGCGGCGGAGCTTCTCCCAGATGATTTGCGGTGCGGTCATCGCGCTGTGCCGGTCACGGCCTGCGGACGCAATTCTAGTCGATAACGCGCGACCGCAGATAGCGCGCAGGCCGGCAATCGCAAAAACACTGCGGCCGCGAACGTCTGGATGACGAGCGCGGCCGCTTTGAGTCTCTCAATCGCTTCCGGCCTACCCGGGCAGCATCACGATCTTCCCTGCCACCGCGTTGGTTTCCATCAGGTCCTGCGCGCGGCCAAGATCTCTCAGCGGCAGCGTGCAGTCGATAACCGGCTTGATAAGACCGCGCTCGACGAAGCGCATCGCCTCGATCAACTCGCCCTTGTTGCCGAGATGCGAGCCCAGGTAATTCTGCTGCTTGTTCCAGAGCAGGCGAATATCCATATGCGCGTCGAACCCGGAGGTGGCGCCGCAGGTAACGATCGTGCCGCCCCACTTGAGGCACTGCATCGAGACCGGCCAGGTGTCGGCGCCGGTGTGCTCGAACACGATGTCGGCGCGCCGCCCGTCCGTGATGCGCCGCACCTCCGCGAAGATGTCGTCGCGCTTGCGATTGAGCGTGAATTCCGCGCCGAGTTTGCGCGCCAGTTCCAGCTTCTCGTCGCTCGATGCGACTGCGATCGGCCGCGCATTGAACAGCTTCGCGATCTGAATCGCCATGACGCCGAGCCCGCCGCTGGCGCCCCATACCAGCACGAAATCTCCGGCCTGCACGCGCGCGCGCGACACCAGCATGCGCCAGACAGTCACCAGCACCAGCGGCATCGAGGCCGCCTCTTCAAAGGTCAGATTCTTGGGCTTGGCCAGTACGTTGACCGCCGGCACCTTGCAATACTCGCCGTGCGCGCCGTCGAGCGGGCCGGTCTGAAAGCCCCAAATCTTAAAGTCGTGGCAGAAGAATTCCTCGCCGCGGGTGCAGTAGTAGCAATGGCGGCAGGCGATGCCGCAATGGACCACCACTTCGTCGCCGATCGCAACCTCGTGGACTTCGCTTCCGCGATCGACGACGATCCCGGCGGCGTCGGAACCCGAAATGTGCGGCAGCAGGATCTTCATCCCGGGCAAACCGCGGCGCGCCCATATGTCGTTAAAGTTGCAAGCCGAGGCGTTGACCTTGATCACGACCTCGTTGGGCCCCGGCTTGGGTTCCGGGATGTCCTTGTACTGTAAGACCTCAAGCCCTCCGTTGCGCTCGAAAACGATTGCTTTCATCTGCTTTCCGTGTGTGCTTGGCGTCCCGCCTGATGTACGGGCGTGCGAAATAGCTATACGTTCAGCCTGCGCATGGCAACCGGGGCACGCTGAGGCCTATGCTGCAGTTTCGGCTCGGGTTGACGGCGGATTCTCGATCTCATAAAACCCACTCGCACGAATTCAGTTCGATATCCGGCATGAATTCCGCGTGATTCGGTTTACGCCGCGCAATCCCGACGAAGCTCACCGCTCAGGCAAAACCCGCTTTGGGGGGCTGAACCCGACGGCATTCGCCCCGCAGTCGGCAGGTGGAGCAGCAATTGCAATGCCAAACAGAGGCGGCAACAAAAGTCCGCGAGGATGGCTCCACGGGGCGCATGGATCACGAAAAATTGGAAGCGAGCGGTAAATTTAACAATGGAGAGACCTGATCATGTACGTACTCGATAACGGCACCCGCTTCGTCATCCCGCGCACCGAGATGACCTATCCCGGTCACAGTATGAAGCTTCATCAGACGGCCGCGGACGCCGTCAAAGCGCCGGTCGATCACGTGATGGCGGATTTCGAGGATGCCTGCCCCTACGAGTTCAAGGGCCCGAAGAGCCACAAGGTGATGGTCGAAGCGCTAAATACACTCGATTTCGGGCGCAAGGTGGTGACCGTGCGACCCAACAACCTTCATTCGCCGTTCTTCAAGAGCGACATGGAGGCCGTGGTGCTCGGCGCGCCCAATCGTTTCCACGGCATCATGCTGCCTAAGACGCGCGGCCCCGAGGAAATCCGCGAGGTGTCGCGCCTGCTCGACGATCTCGAAAAGCGCGCCGGATGGAAGTACCGCATCCAGATCGAATCGCTGGTCGAGACGCCGCAGGCGCTGGTCAAGGCGTACGAGATCGCAACCGCATCTGACCGCATGTGCGGGCTGGTCTTCGGCATCGCGGATTTTGCCGCCAACCTGGGCGTGCGCGAGATCGTCGAGCACCAGAACCAGAATTTTCACTACGCCAAGCAATCGATGGTGGTCGCGGCCAAGGCGGCCGGCCTGCACGCGATCGATAACGTGTACCTGCGCCTGTGGCGCAAGGACGATCCGCCGGCCAAGGTCGAGGAACTGCAGCGCGGCCTGCGCGAAAAGAACGTCGGCGCCGCGAACCTCGGAATGGATGGCACCTGGGTCATTCATCCGCAGCAGGCCGAAATCGCGAACGCCTGCTACACGCCCAGCAAAGAGCAAGTCGAGGACGCGCGCCGCGTGGTCACGCTCTATCATGAGAAGGGCGGCGGCTCGATGGCTGATCCGAAGAGCGGCGAGATGATCGACGAAGCGACCATCAAGATCGCGCTCATGGACCTGGCCAAGGGCGCGCAGGCCGGAATCGTGAGCGAAAAAGAACTCAAGGAATGGTCGGCCAAGAGCCGCTCGATCACCGGCTACGATATCCTCGAATTCATGCGGCGGGTTGCCTAGGAAACGCCATTTCGCGTCGCGCAGCGAAGGCTTCTCAGCCGGCTATCGGGCTGCTGGCTCGAGCCTCTGAGTTTCCATTTTTGCCCGACGACGACGCGTTGGCCGCCTTCGGTCAGCACGCACGGGAGCGGCATAGTGCGGCCCGTCAAAGCCGCCCGCTATAGCGCCACGGACCGGGACGCTAACGGTCCGCGCTGTCCCCGTCGGCGGCAGCAGGAGATACGGTACCGGAGCCTGCTGTTGCTCGCGATGGTTCTGTTGTGGGTCGTACCTGCCGCCGCCCAACAAGTGCCTATGGCTCAGCCCACAACCGCCCTCAGTCCCCAGGACCTGGCGAAGAGCGTGCACAATCCATTTGAGGACTTTGTCAAGCTACCGCTCCAATGGACAACCGGGTTCGCTATGGGTCCGCACCACAACGCGGGCGAGAGCGTCAACCTTCAGCCGCTGATCCCCTTTTCATTGAACTCGAAATGGGACCTCTTCGCGCGGCCGAGCCTGTCCGTGACCTACCAACCGAGTCCGCACGAGCAATTCGGCCTGAATGATCTGCAGGGCTCATTTTTTCTTTCGCCACATAGGGCGGACAAGTGGATCTGGGGCGTGGGGCCAATCTTGCAATTGCCCACCGCGACGAGCGATGCGCTTGGGACCGGCAGATGGTGCGCTGGCCCGACGGCAGCGCTCATATATTCAAAGGGCCCCTGGTTCGGTGGAGTACTGACCTATCAACTGATGTCGATCGCGGGGTCGCGCGCGCGCGGGAGCGTCAATCAGACCTATGTCGAGCCGCAGATCAGCTACAACTTCGAGAGTGGATGGTACGTTGATACCGATCCGCCAATGACCTTCGACTGGACGGCCGACGCGGCGAACGGCTGGACGCTTCCGGCCGGTGTTGACGTCGGCAAAGGATTCAACTTTGGCTCACAGGCTTTGGCTCTCCAGGTCGGCGCTTACGATCTGACAGAGCGCCCGGAAGGAGCACCGCAGTGGATATTAAGGGTGCAGCTGACGGCTCTGTTCCCGAACGGATAGCCATACCGGGATGTGCCAATCGATCCCGGCGTGCTCAGATAACGATTTAGCTTTGATGCGCGGATAGAAAAGAGTCCGGCCGGTTCGTTAATTGGACGCGACCGTCTAGCGCGCATGCGCCGGCGTCGAACGGCCGGCGCGCGCCGCGGCGCGATCCGCGGCGGCTAATGGCGATCGACCGCGCGGTAGCGCGCAGCCACGAAGTTCCAGTCGATGTGCTCGATGAACTGCTCGACGTATTTCGCGCGCTCCGGATAATTGAGCAGGTAGGCGTGCCCGGCCACGTCGCACACCACCAGCGGGTTGCCGCCGGCCCATCCCCCGGCATCCTCGTCGCCCGCGGGCACGTTGTGCCAGCGGTCGTCGTAGGGATCGTATTCGAGTATCGCCCACGTCGTCGCGATGCGCGCGCACTCGATGAAGTCGGCGCGCCAGCTCTCGAACGAACCCATGTGCTCCTTGAGATTGTCCAGGATATAGCCGGTCGGGCGCATCGGCTTCGCGCCCAGGTTGCGAAAATAAAACTCGTGCAGCAGCACGGAATTGGCGGCCTCGATCTGCTGGCGGCGCATCAGGCCGTAATCGTTCGCGTGTGCCGCGTCGCGCGGCAGCGTCGCGAGCACGCGGTCGGCCACCAGCAGACGATCGAAATCGCGCCGGTAGGCCTGGTAGTTGCGGGCGAGCTGATCGCGCGAGAGGAAGCCGAAAATCTCGGCGCGCGGCAGCGCCATCGGGCGGCGCGGCTGAAACCCCGCCTCGCCCTTGAGCAGACCCTCGTAGCTCAGCCCGCTCTCGGGCGGAGGCGCCGGCGATGCGGCGCCGAAGGCCGCGCTCGTCAGCCCGCCGATCGCGGAAACCGCGAGCGCGAGCGCGCCGGCGAGGAACTCTCGCCGGCCAGGGGCTTGTCCGCCGGCGGCGCTTACACGATGCGAGGGACCGCGTCCGCTCACGGAACCGGCGCGACGCCGAGCAATCCCGCCGCTTCGTCGTGCCCGAGCATCAGGTTGAGATCCTGCACCGCCTGACCGGCCGCGCCCTTGCCCAGGTTGTCGATCGCGGTGAGCACCACCAGCGATTGCGAGCGGCGCTCGAGCACGAATCCCAGTTCGCAGAAGTTGGTCGCCCGCACGTTCTTCAATTCGGGCAACTCGCCCGGCTTGAGCAGGCGCACGAAGCGCGACTTGGCAAACGCCGCCTCGAAGGCGGCACGCACGTCCTCTTCGGTCGTGCCGGCACGCGGGCGCATGAAGATCGAGCTCAGGATACCGCGGGTGACCGGCAGCAGATGGGGCACGAACATCACCGCCACTTCACGCCCGAGCGCGCCGCCGATCTCCTGCTCCATCTCGGGAACGTGACGATGGTTGCCCACCTTGTAGGCGCGGAAGTTTTCGTTGACCTCGGCGAAGAGCTGCTCGATCTGCGCCGCGCGCCGCGCTCCCGTGGTGCCCGACTTTGCATCGATCACGATCGAGGCCGGGTCGACCAGGTCGCGCCGGATGAGCGGCAGAATCCCGAGCAGCGCGGCGGTCGGAAAGCATCCGGGCACAGCCACGATCCGCGCCTCGCGCAGTTCGTGGCGATGGAACTCGGCGAGCCCGTACACCGCCTCCTTCAGCAGCGCGGGCGCCGGATGTTCGATGCCGTAGGTCTGGCGATATTGCGCCGGATCCTTGAGGCGAAAGTCCGCCGACAGGTCGATCACCCTGAGTCCCGCCGCGACGAGCTCGGCGAGCAGCGGCCCGCCCACCCGCTCGGGCAGACACGACACCGCGATTTCGGCACGGCCCGCGACCAGATCGGCGCGCAGCTCCTCGAACGGCGGCAGATCGATGCCCGCCATGTGGCGATAGACTTCGGTCACTTCGCGCCCGGCGTAGTGCTCCGAGGTGAGCACGCTCAGGTCGACGAACGGATGTCCCGCAAGGATGCGCACGGCCTCGATCCCAGAATAGCCGGACGCTCCCAGCACCGCGACCTTGACCTTGGTGTTCGACGCCATCGGAAATCCTCGCCCTCCAGCCGTCTGCCGATTCGAGCCTGTTAACGACCTATCACTACGTCGCGCCCGGAGCCAGTTACGGCCGGACGCAGGCGAAAGGGAACGAGCCTGCACACGCGCGGGATAGCCGAGACGCGCGCAGGCGAGGTATCGCTCAAATCAACGCTTGGAGTACTGTGGACGCTTGCGCGCCTTGTGCCGGCCGTATTTCTTGCGCTCGACCTCGCGCGGATCGCGCGTGAGCATGCCGCCCTTGCGCAATGCGGGACGCAGTTCCTCCGCAGCGGCGACGAGAGCGCGCGAGATGCCGTGACGCACGGCCTCGGCCTGCGCCGCGATGCCGCCGCCGTGGACGCTCACGGTGACGTCGTAATGGCCTTTGGTCTCGGTGAGTTCGAAGGGCTCGAGGATTTTCATACGCGAGGTGTCACGCGGAAAATAGACTTCGAGCGCGCGCTCGTTGACGCTGATCGAGCCGTTGCCGGGCGCCAGCCGCACCCGTGCAATTGCGCTCTTACGCTTCCCGACCGACCAGATTTCCGCCTTCTTGTCTGCCATCTCGCCCGGTTCCCTCCGAAACTGCCGCCGCTCAGACCTCGAGCGGCTGCGGCTGCTGCGCGGCGTGCGGATGCTCCGCGCCGCGGTAAATCTTGAGCTTGGTGAACAAGCGCCGGCCCAGCCGATTCTTCGGCAGCATCCCACGCACCGCCGCCTCGAGCAGGCGCTCGGGCCGCGTGTTCATCAGGCGGGACGCAGGGGTCGTGCGCACGCCGCCCGGGTAACCGGTGTGACGTCCGTAAACCTTGTCCTCGAGCTTGGCGCCGGTCAGCCGCACCTTGTCGGCGTTGATGATGATGACGAAATCGCCGGCGTCCTGGTTGGGCGTGAAGTCGGGGCGATGCTTGCCGCGCAGCACGCCGGCCGCGCGCGTCGCGACCCGGCCCAGCGCGCGTTCGCTGGCATCGATCAAGACCCACCGCCGGCCGCTCAGCGCGTTCTCATGCGAGATGCTTCTGGTCTGTTCGCTCAGTTTCAACGCTTCAATCCTCTTGTCCGCGGCAGCGCGCGCGTTTCACAACGAGCGGCCGGCGCGACGGTCGTTGGCGGGGCCGATGGGATTTGAACCCACGACTTCCGACGTGACAGGCCGGCGTTCTAACCGGGCTGAACTACGACCCCGCCGAACCATCCTTTTTGCCATTTTCACGCCCGCGGAGCAACTGCGCGCGCGCCGGCGCGCGCGAGTGGATACCGTGCGGCGCGCGCACGAGCAGTGCGGCAAATCGCACCCGGCCACGGCGCGCGCGCCTCGTGCTTGCCACCTCGCCGCGCCGTGCTTTATTCTAGCCGATACCGTTGAGCGCGTCCCAGTTCCGGATCATGGCTGCGGTAACCAGCCGCGCGCAACGTCGTAATCCTTCCATGCTGCCATGTGGATAGTCCGTCTCGCCCTGCGCCGGCCTCTCTCGGTCGCGGTGATGGCGTTGCTGATGCTGGTGCTCGGCACGCTGTCCTTCGAGCTGATGAATGTCGATATCTTTCCGGCGATCAACCTGCCGGTGGTGATGGTGGTATGGAGCTACCCGGGGCTTTCCGCATTCGACGTTGAACGGCGGATGGTGTTCATCAGCGAGCGCGCGTATTCGACCACGGTCAACGGCATCGAACATATCGAATCGGAATCGATCAACGGGCTCGGTATCCTGAAGGTCTATTTTCAGCCCGGCAGCGATATCGGCGCGTCGATCGCGCAAATCAACGCGGTCTCGCAGGCCATTCTCACCACGCTGCCGCGCGGCACCGAGCCGCCGCAGATCATTTCATACAACGCCAGCAACGTGCCGGTGGCGCAACTCAATATCTTCAGCGACACGCTCTCGACCGGCCGCCTGTTCGACTACGGCCTCAACTTTATCCGTATCCAGCTTTTCACCATCCCGGGCTTTTCCTCGCCGGCGCCGCTCGGCGGCGTGCAGCGCGCGGTCATGGTGAACCTCGACCCGACGTCGCTCTACGCCAATGGCATGTCGGCCTATGACCTGGGCAACGCGCTCGACGCGGCCAACGTGGTGATCCCATCGGGGACCGAGAAGATCGGCAACTACGAGTACAACGTCGATCTCAACATGAGCGTTCCGCGGGTCAAGGACTTCAACCATCTGCCGATCAAGTACGTCAACGGCGCGCCGGTGTTCCTGGGCGACGTCGCGCCCGTGTCCGACACTCATCCTCCGCAGACCAACGTGGTGCGCGTGGACGGCCAGCAGGCGACCTACCTGATGGTGATCAAGCACGCCGACGCCTCGACCCTGGCCGTGGTCGACGCGGTCAAGGCGAAGATCCCGCTGATTCACGCCACCGCGCCCAAGGGGCTGAACGTCTCGCTGACTTTCGACCAGTCGAAATTCGTGCGCGCGGCGCTGTGGGACGTAGTGCAGGAGGCGGTCATCGCCGCCTCGCTGGTGGCCGTGATGGTGCTGCTATTCCTGGGCTCGCCGCGCAGCATGCTCATCGTCATCACCTCGATCCCGCTGTCGATCCTGACCGCAATCGTCGGGCTCAAGCTCGCGGGCCAGACCATCAACACCATGACCCTCGGCGGCATCGCGCTCGCGGTGGGAATGCTGGTGGACGACGCCACGGTCGAAGTCGAGAACATCCATCGCAATCACGCGCTGAACAAGCCACTGCTCGCGGCGATTCTCGACGGCGCCTCGCAGATCGCGACGCCGACCTTCGTCGGCACGCTCTCCATCTGCATCGTGTTCTTTCCGGTGGTGCTGCTGACCGGCGTAGCGCGGTTTCTGTTCACGCCGCTTGCGCTGGCGGTGGTGTTCGCGATGCTAACCTCCTATCTGCTGTCGCGCACGCTGGTGCCAACGATGGCGCGTTATCTGCTGCCCGACGATCACGAGGATCACCTGGGACACGGCCGCTGGGGCCGGATCGTGCGCGGGTTCGACCGCCGGTTCGAGCGGCTCAAGGAGGGCTACCGCGAAGCGCTGGCGGTGTTCATCGGCCGGCGCACGCTGGCGCTGGTGTGCGCCGCGATTCTGATCCTGCTTTCGCTCGGGCTGTTGCCGGTCGTGGGCGAGGATTTTTTTCCCGCGGTTGATGCGGGCATGATGCGGCTGCACGTGCGCGCGCCTACCGGCTCGCGCATCGAGCACACCGAATACCTGGTCGATCGCATCGATCGCACGATCCGTTCGATCATTCCGCCCTCGGAACTCGAGAGCATCAGCGACAATATCGGATTGCCGATTTCCTACGATCTCGCGTTCTATCAGACCGACACCATCGGCCCGCAGGACGCCGACGTGCTGATCCAGCTCAAGCCGACCCATCGGCCGACCGAGCTTTACAAGCAACGCATCCGCCAGGTCCTGGCCGCCAGGTTCCCGGAAGTGACCACCTATTTCCAGGCCGCCGACATCGTCAGCCAGATTCTGAATTTCGGCCTGCCCGCGGCCATCGACGCGCAGATCAACGGCAACGATCTGCAGAGCGACTACGACATCGCCCTGCGGCTCAAGGACAAGATGGCGCGCATCCCGGGCGTGGCCGACATGCGCATCGCCGAACCGCTCGACTATCCGAGCCTCAAGGTCGAAGTCGATCGCGCCAAGGCGCTGCAGTTCGGCGTCACCCAGCAGCAGGTCGCGTCCAGCGTGCTGGCTTCGCTCTCGGGCGCGCAGCTGCTGCAGCCGAACTTCTGGCTCGATCCGGTTTCCGGCGTCAACTACAACGTGATCACCCAGGCGCCCCAGCACATCTTCGACAGCATCGGCGCCCTGCAGAACATCCCCTTGAGCACGGGCGCCGGACGATCGAACGCCGCCGGTGGGACGGCGAGCGGCGCCGCCGCCGGCTCGCAGCCGCAATTGCTCGGCAACCTGGCGACGGTCAGCCACAACTGGGACCCGGCCGTGGTCGCGCATTACACCGTGCAGCGCGTGATCGACGTCGATTGCGCGGTCGCCGGCCGCGATCTCGGCGGCGTCACCGCCGACGTCGAGCGCGCCATCGGCAAGCTCGGCAAGCTGCCGCCGGGCACGCAGGTCGCGATCCGCGGGCAGAGCCGCGCCATGCGCAGCTCGTTCGTCACGCTCGGCGAAGGCCTGATCCTCGCGGTCATCCTCGTGTACCTGCTGATGGTCGCGAATTTTCAGTCCTGGCTCGAGCCGTTCATCATCATGATGGCGGTGCCGGGCGCGCTCGCCGGCGTGCTGTGGATGCTGGTGGTGACGGGCACGACCATCAACGTCGAATCGATGATGGGCGCGATCATGGCGGTGGGCGTGGGCGTCGCCAACGGCAACCTGCTCATCACCTTCGCCAACGAGCTGCGCGAGGAAGGCTACAATCCGGTCGCCGCGGCGCTCGAGGCCGGCCGCATCCGTTTCCGGCCGATCATCATGACCGCGCTCGCGATGATCCTGGGCATGCTGCCGATGGCGCTCAGCCTCGGCGCAGGCTCGGAGCAGAATGCCCCGCTCGGACGCGCCGTCATCGGAGGACTTCTGGCGGCAACGCTGTCCACGCTGTTCGTGGTACCGGCGGTGTACTCGATTTTCAGCCGCAACCTGATCGGCAAGCATGAGCGCGACGCGGAGATCGAGCGGCTCACCATGCCGCGTGCGTGAGCGACACGCGATGGACGACGATCCGAAGCAATATACGACCAAACCCTCGGGCAGGCTATTCGTGATCGGATGGCTCGGCGCGATCGCCATCGCGGTCATCGCGACCGCGGGCCTGGTGCTCGCGCGCGAGCTGTGGATGGGACGCCAGACCAGCGACCTCGCGCGCGCGGCCGCCGCCGGCCCCCACGTCCTGGTGGCCCGCGTCGGCCGCACGCCTTCGACACGCGAGGTCAAACTGCCCGCAACCACGCGCGGCTTCGACCAGACCGAGATTTATGCCAAGGTGCCCGGCTACATCAAATCGATGCTGGTGGACAAGGGCGATCGCGTCCACGCCGGGCAGCTCCTGGCCATAATCGAATCGCCCGAGACCGACCAGCAGGTGCGCAACGCGCGCGCGGCCTATGTCATCGCCAAGCTTACCGACGATCGCAATCAGACCCTGGCGCGCCAGCAGGTGATTCCGCAGCAGACCGCCGACGAATCGCGCGCCACGATGCTGCAGGCGCGCGCCACGCTCGAACAGTCGATCGCGCTGCAGGCGTATGAGCGCGTGACCGCGCCGTTCGACGGCATCGTGACCGCGCGCGACGTCGATCCCGGCCATTTGATTCCGCAGGCCACCAGCTCGACCGCGCAGGCGGACGCGATCGTGAGCGTCTCGCGCATGAAACCGCTGCGCGTTTTCACCTATGTGCCGCAGAATGTGGCGCTGTTCATCCGTAACGGAGACCAGGCCACGATCGCATTCAACGAATTTCCGCAGCGCAAATTTGCCGGCAGCATCACGCGCCATCCCGAAGCGCTCGCGCCCGATTCGCGCACTATGCTGGTCGAAGTCGATCTGCCCAACAGCGACGCAACCCTGCTGCCGGGCATGTACGGCACGGCCGAGTTCGCGGTTTCCGTGCCCGAGGGCGCGCCGCTGGTGCCGGACGAGGCGCTGGTCTTCCGCAACGGCAAGGTGTTCGTACCGGTGGTGAACGACAACGTGCTGCACCTGGCCCAGGTGACGCTCGGCTACGACAACGGCATCCGCTGCGAGATCACCTCCGGAGTCGAAGCCGGCGCGATGGTAGCTCTCAATGTCGGACAATCGGCGCGCGACGGCGAAGCCGTGCAACCGGTGCAGCAGGCCGAACAGTAGACGCGTCCGCCGTTCTTATTGGAAGTACGGGATCACGTGCTTACCCCAGAGCTTGATCGAATCCATGATTTTCTGGTGCGGGATGTCCCAGATCTGCATGAAGCAAAGTAGCTGCTGGCATCCGGCCTCCTGGTAGCGCTTGACCTTTTTGATGCAGGTGTCCGGGTCGCCGCAGATGATCATGTCGTTCTGATCCATGTAGTCGAAATTGATCGTCGCCGGATCGACGTTCATCATCTGCTTGAGGTACTCGTAGGCCCCGATATCGACGTTGCCCGACTGCCACATCCCGACCGACGCGACGGCCTCGAACGCCCTGCGCGCGTACCATTCGAAGGCCGCCCTGGCGTTCTCGCGCGCCTCCTTGTTGGTCTCCGCGCAATGCACCATCGTGAACGTCGCGGCGCGATCATTGATGAACTTGCCGGCCGGACGCGACTCGGCGAGACCCGCGCGATAAAGACCGATACGCCGTTTGAGCTCGTCGGGATCGACCAGCAGCGTGAACGACAGCAGGCCGAGCCCCTTGCGGCCGGCGATCTCGTGCGTCTCCGGCCCGGTCGAGGCGCACCACAGCGGCGGATGCGGCTTCTGCAGCGGCTTGGGAATGATCTCGCGCGGCGGCATCTTGAAGTACTTGCCCTCGAACGAGAACACTTCGTTGGTCCATGCGCCGACCACGAAATCCAGCGCCTCCTCCCACATCGCGCGGGTATCGGCGGGCTTGATGCCGAAGCCCTCGAGCTCGTCGCGGCTGACCGAACGTCCGGTGCCGAACTCCATTCGGCCGCCGCACAGCAGATCGACCGTCGCGCCCATCTCGGCCACGCGAATCGGATGGTTGTACGGGAAGGGCAGCAGGCGCACGCCGTGTCCGATACGGATTTTGCTGGTGCGCTGCGAGAGCGCGCCGTAGAGCACCTCGGGCGCCGAGCTGTAGGCAAATTCGGAGAGGAAATGATGCTCGACCGACCAGAAATTGGTGAAGCCGACGCGCTCGGCCTCGACCACCTGCGCGATGACCTGCTGAAAAACGTCGTACTCGGCGCGCGGCCCATAGGGCTTGCGCAATTCGATCTCGTAGAAGATGCCGAAGTCCATTCCCATGTGTTGTCCCTTCCTTTCGCTGCGCTGCCGGAGCGCTAGCGCGCGATTGATTTGAGAAAGTCGGCGAGCGCGGCATTGAACGCGGCCGGCTGCTCGAGCTGGAAGAAGTGGCCCACGTCCTTGAGCACGGTCAGCTTGGCGCCCGGGATGTTATCTGCGAGAAGCTTGTTCGCCTCGACCGTCGTCGCCTGGTCCTCTTCGCCGGCGAGCACCAGGGTCGGGCGCTTGATGTCCTTGAGGCGATGCTTGATGTTCCAGTTGAACACGCCGTTGGGATCCTTGACCGCCGAATCGAACACGTGGCGCGGCCAGTTGGACTCGACCATGAAGCTCGCGCGCGCCAGGTCCAGTATCTCGGGCCGCTCGCGCTTGGTCCGCGCTGACACGGTCCCCTCGAGCAACTGATTGAAGGTTCCGTCGCGATCGCGAACCATCGCCGCCATCACTTCCTTGGGGAGCCCCTCGGAAAGCGCCGTCCCGCTGCTCTGGATCACCAGCCCGAGCACGCGCTCGGCGCGCGCCAAGCAGAACTGCATTGCGATCATCCCGCCGATCGAATTGCCGACCACCACCGCCTTGTCGATTTTGGCCGCATCCATCGCGGCGGCGACGTCGCTCGCGTGCTCCTGGATCGAATAGCCGCGCTCCGGCTTGTCCGAACGGCCGTGGCCGCGATGGTCCATGGTCAGGCACAGGTTGGTGCGGGCGAAATGGAAAATCTGGAAGTACCAGATGTAGCCGTTGGTCGACCACGGATGGAGAAAGACGATCGGCACGCCGCCGCCTCCCCACGTCTCGTAATAGATTTTGATTCCGCGATTATCTGCGTAAGGCATGGCGGACCTCCCGTAATCGACGGCCACGCGACGTCCCCCCAAAGTACGCGGCCGCAGCGCTGATTCATTGCTCCGCTAACACGAAACCCCAGCGCTGGCAATTGAAAAGAACCCGGCTGGACCTAGCGCTGGCGCACGGCTAGAAATCTGCAAACCGGAGGGAGAGGCTCATGGCGCAGACTGCACAGCAGTATGTTCCATCCACGGAGCGGTCGGCGGGATCGTACGCGCTGATCGCAGCGACGGTCATTTACGTCGCGCAGGTCGTCGCCGCGCTCGCGATGCTGGGCACGTTGCCTGCGGCGGCCGAGACGGGCGCGCAACTGGTTACGTGGTTCGGCGAGCATCGCGATGCCATGCTCGCCGCGGCATGGGCCTTCACCGTCTCGACGCTACCGTTTGCAGTCATGATCGCGTGCCTGCGCGCGATGCTTCCGGCGCTATACCGCGATGTCTTCACGATCGGTGGCGTCGTGGTCCTGGTATGCAGCGCGGTGCAGATCTGGTTCCTGGCCGGACTGGCGCTGCACGCGGACCGGCTCGAGCCGGCAATCGCGCGGGCAGTGCTCGATGTGGCCGTGTTCTTTGGACCGGTGCTGACCGGCGCGACCACGACGATGATCGGACCGGTTACGCTGCTGGCCCTGCGCGGGCGCTCGGGATTGCCGATGTGGCTGGGACTGCTCGGCGCCGTGGCCTTCGTCGAACAATCGATCGAGACCATCACGATTTTCGGTACGACTGGTTTCACCCAGCCGGGCGGCGCGATGAACCTGGAACTGGGCGCCGCGCTCACCCTGGGATGGATGCTCGCGTTCGGCCTGTGGGGCGGCCTGCGCGCGAGGCTGGCGTAGCAGTCGGACGGTGGCGCCGGCCGCGCCGTCAGCCTCAGGCCACGTTCGATACCCGCGGCAGCACCTTGGTCGCGAACAATTCGATCGTCTTCATCAGCCGATCGTGCGCCATCAGGCCATTGTACATCCAGGCGAAGATCCACGACACCGGCAGCCGCTTGAGCAGTGACTCGACCTGACGCGTCACCGTGTCGACCGTGCCCACCAGGGCAAGCCCGTTGGCGAACAGGTCCGGCGCTTCGCCGGTCTTCGGATCCTCCAGTCCCTTGGCGAAGCCAAACGGCAGAAACCATTCGCGGCCGCAGAAGTATCCGCTCTCGTGCCAGATCGCGTGCGCTTCCTCGTCGCTGTCCGCGATGATGACGTCGCGCAGCACGCCCATCCCGTCGCCCGGCGCCCTGCCCGAAACCTCCGCATACAGGTCGCACAACTGCCGCTCGAAGGCCGGAAACAGCGGCGGGATCACCGCGGTCACGCCCTCCTGCGCGCACCACCGGATGCTCCGTTCCGACGACGCGAAGGGCTGAAACAGCGGCGGATGCGGCTTCTGCACCGGCTTGGGCACCACGCTCACCGCCTTGACCACGCCGTCCTCGATTCCCCTGCCCCATTTCCCGGTCGCTTCGATTGACCACGGCGTCGCGCCCGGCGGAACGCGCCAGTACTTGCCCTCGTAGCTCAGCATGTCCTGGGTCCAGGCCGTCTTGATGATGCGAAAGCATTCCTCGAACGCCGCGCGGTTGGCGGCGTCGATCTCGTCGTGCTGGTGCGGCTGCGCGCCGTGAATGCCATGCGTCTGCTGGGCCATGATATCGACCCATCGCCGCTGGTAGCCGCGCGCGAAGCCGGCGTTGGCGCGACCGCCGGTCATATGGTCGAGCATCGCGATGTCCTCGGCAACGCGAATCGGATTATTCGCCGGCAGCACGATTCCAAGCTGCCCGACGCGCAGCCGCTTGGTCTGCATCCCGATATACAGGTCGAGCAGCACCGGGTTGTTGGAAAGCTCGAAGCCTTCGGCGTGAAAGTGATGCTCGGTGAAGCTGATCGAGTCGTAGCCCAGATCGTCTGCCAGGCGCGCCTGCGCGCTGACCTCGCGCAGCATCTGATCGTAAAGATCGCCGCGCAGCCCGACCATCTTTTGCTCGATCTGAGCCTTGTTGCCGACCGACGGAAGGTAGAAGAGCGATACTTTCATACCGGCTGCCTCGAATTCACGAACGGGATCGCTGAAGACGGCCGATCACGGCCGTTCCGCGCGCGTCGCTACTGTAAGACGCAGGCAAAGCGCCGGGCAAGCCCGCCTGATACGCCGCCCATTTAAGGTCAACGCCTTATGCTCATTCGCCGGCACGATCGGAACGATTGCGGGAATATCCCGTTATTGTGAAACTGGCGAGCCGACTTGAACCGATCGTTCTTTTCGGATTTGCCTGAAATAAGCGAGGCCGATGGCGCAAGAATCTCCAGCGACCAGGACTACGGATACGGTAGAGCCTCGCACCGGCGCCACGGCGATTCCTGCTCATCCGGCACACCCCGGCGGCCTCTCCGAAGACGAGGCGCGCGCCCGACTTCGGGACGAGGGCTACAACGAGTTATCCCGGCCGCGCCAGCGGACGCTGTTACGCATCGCCGTCGAGGTTTGCAGCGAGCCGATGTTCGAGCTGCTGCTGGCGGCAAGCGCCATTTACTTTGTCATCGGAGCTCTCGGAGAGGCGCTGGTACTGCTGGGCTCCGCCGTCATCACGGTCGCGGTCGCGATCGTCCAGGAGCATCGCACCGAGCGGGTCCTCGAAGCGTTGCGGGATCTCAGCAGTCCGCGAGCGCTGGTCGTCAGAGGCGGAATCGCCAGGCGGATACCGGGCCGGGAGGTTGTCCGCGGAGACATCGTCGTCGTGGCCGAGGGCGATCGCGTGCCCGCCGACGCCGTTCTGCTCTCCAGTACCGATCTCGAAGCCGACGAGTCTTTGCTGACCGGCGAATCCGTCCCGGTGCGCAAGCGGGCACGGACGCCGGCTCCCGCGCCGATTGGCGCGCTCGCGAGCGACGAGCGCGGATCATGTGTTTTTGCCGGGACCATGATCGTGCGCGGGCACGCCGTGGGCGAGGTCTTCGCCATCGGGTCGTCGAGCGAGATCGGCAAAATCGGCAAGGCGCTGGCCGAGATCGCGCCCGAGCCGGGTTCGCTGCAACTTCAGGTTCGCCGTCTGGTGCGCGCGCTGGCGGCGATCGGGATCGGGCTCAGCGTGCTCGTGTTCGCGCTCTACGTGCTGATGCGCGGCTCGTGGCTCGACGGACTGCTCGCCGGCATCACGCTGGCGATGTCGCTCCTGCCGGAGGAGTTTCCGCTGGTGCTGACCATCTTCCTGGTCATGGGCGCTTGGAGGATCTCGAAGGTCCGGGTGTTGACCCGCCGCGCATCGACCATCGAGGGCCTGGGAGCGGCCACGGTGCTCTGCAGCGACAAGACCGGAACGCTCACGCTCAATCGCATGTCGATCGTTGAACTTCGCGGCGCCGGTGAAAGCTGCACGCTCGGCCCCGATGGCCGCGAAGGCATCCCGGAAAAATATTCCTCGCTCGTCAAATTCGGGGTCCTTGCGAGCGACGAACATCCGTTCGATCCGATGGAGCGCGCGTTCAACGACCTCGGGCGGCGGCTGCCGGATTTCGATCGTGCGCGCCGGGATTGGACGCTTGCGCTCGAGTATCCGCTGACCGCGCAACTCCTCGCTGTGACCCACGTCTGGAGGGTTCCCGGGCAAGAAACCTGCGTGGCCGCGGCCAAGGGCGCGCCGGAAGCGATCACGCGCCTGTGCCGGCTTGACGAGCGCGCGGCGGACCAGGTGCTCCGCGATGTCGACCAGATGGCGGCGCGCGGGCTGCGCGTCATCGGGGTGGCGAGCGCGTCATTGCCTGAGCCGCCCTGGCCCGATTCACCGTCGGCGTTTCAATTCAGATTTCTGGGCCTGGTCGGCCTGGCGGATCCGCTCCGGCCGGGCGTGCGTGAATCCGTCGACGAATGCCGCAACGCCGGCATCCGCGTGCTCATGATCACCGGCGATTACCCGGCGACCGCCAGGGCTGTCGCCGAAAAGGCGGGACTGGAACTCGCCGGCGGCGTGGTCACGGGCGCTGAGCTGGCGAAAATGTCCGACGCGGAACTGCGCGAATGCGTCAAAAGCGCGCGGGTTTTCGCCCGCACGCTCCCCGAACAGAAATTGCGCCTGGTGAACGCGCTCAAGGCCAACGGCGAAATTGTCGCGATGACCGGCGACGGCGTGAACGACGCGCCCTCGCTAAAAGCGGCGCATATCGGAATCGCGATGGGTGGCCGCGGTACCGACGTCGCGCGCGAAGCCTCGGCCATCGTGCTGCTCGACGACGATTTCGGCTCGATCGTCAAAGCGGTCCGCCTGGGACGCAGGATCCACGACAATCTGCGCAAGGCGATGAACTTTCTGCTCGCGGTCCACGTTCCGATTGCCGGGCTCTCGCTGCTGCCGATCGTCCTAAATTGGCCGCTGCTGCTGATGCCGCTGCATATCGCCTTTCTCGAACTGATCATCGACCCGGTGGTCTCGATCGTGTTCGAGGCCGAGGACGAGGAGCGCGATATCATGCATCGGCCGCCGCGCAACGCCCGCGCGCCGCTGTTTTCGCCGGCGACCATCGGCCTGAGCGTGGTTCAAGGAGCTTGCGTGCTGATTCTGACAACGGGCGTGCTGGTCGAGGCGCACTGGCGGGGAATGGCCGAGCCGCAAGCGCGCGCGCTGACCTTCGCATCCCTGGTGCTCTGCAATATCGTGCTGATTTTCGCCAATCGATCCTTCAGTTCGTCGATCGTGCTTACTTTTTTCCGTCCGAATTTCGCATTGTGGCTGGCGCTCGCCGCGACCGCGGCGCTGCTCGCAATCACCCTGACAGTGCCTCCGGTCCGCGCGCTGTTTGCGTTCGGTCCGTTGAGCGCATTCGATTTAGCCCGTCTGCCTGTGGTGGCAGTCGCCGCGCTCGGCTTCTTCGAGCTGCTCAAGCTCATCGCCGGACGGCGGCTGTCCGGCTCGCGTTGAGCGACGATTCGCGATGCTGCGTTCCGCAAATGGACTATGGCCTCAAACTGTTCGTCAGGCGCGACGGTTCGTTTTCCTGCTCATCGGGAGCACGCTCATCGCGTTCGGCATCGTGATGCTGGTGACGCCGGGACCGGGCTGGCTGCTGATCTTCGCCGGGCTCAGCGTGCTGGCGGTCGAATTCGCCTGGGCGCGACGGCTGCTCAAAAGGATCAAAGCCAAAGCCGGCCGATTGGTTCAGGGCCGGGATAAGACCCGGCGGGACAAGCCCCGATGACTACGGCTGGTAAAGCTCGGGAAATTTCTCGCGCAAGGCTTCGATCTTCGGAAGATCGTTGATCACGATATACGGGTTGTCCGGATGCCGTTCGAGGAAGTTCTGATGATAGCCCTCGGCCGGATAAAACGTGCTGAGCGGCACCACCTGCGTGACGATCGGATCGGGGTACACCTTGTCGCGCGCGAGCTTCGCGATGTAGTCGTGGGCCAGCTTACGCTGCTCGGCGTCGGTGAAAAAGATCGCCGAGCGATACTGCGTCCCCTCATCCGGACCCTGACGATTGAGCTCGGTCGGATCGTGCGCGACCAGGAAGAACACCTTCAGCAAGTCGTCGTACGACACCCGTGTCGGATCGAACGTGACTTCCACCGACTCGGCGTGGCCGGTCGTGCCGGTGCTGACGTCCTCATAATGCGCGGTCGGCGCCTGGCCGCCGGCATAGCCTGAAATCACGCGCGTGACGCCCTTGACGTGCTTGAAGACGCCGTCGACGCCCCAGAAGCATCCGCCGGCGAAAACCGCGGTTTGCGGCGCGTCCGTCTTTTGCGGCGCGCCCGCAACCGCCGGTACCGTACGGCCCAGCACCAGCGCGGTCAAAACCGCAAATCCTCCGACCGCGGCCCTGCGCACGAGCGCAAAACGCATCGATACCGCAGCGGGCGCTGGTCGTTTTTTCATCGCGAAGGCCTCTACTGTCAGTTTCCGGCGGGGCCGGCGAAAGTTACATCCGGGCTGCCGCGCGCGGGCGAAAGCGCAGCCATATCGACCCGGCCAGCGTCGACAGGCCGATCAGCGCCAGCGCGGGCAGCAGGTGCCAGACGAGCAGATGCGCGGGCTCGTCGATTGAACATCGGATGCGCATCAAGGCGAACGAGAACAGCATCGCGCCCGCCCCGACCAGCGCTCCGGCTAGCGCGCCGCGCGTCGGTGCGGCGCGCCTGACCGCCCACCAGAGCGCGAGCCACGGCGCCGCGCCGAGAACGCAGGTCTCGATCGCGCAGGGAATTCCGCGGCCCGCGAAAGCGCCCAGCGAAGCGCCGGCGTTGACCGGCGCGCCCAGGATGAACAGCACCGTACCGCCGACCGCGAGCCCGAGCGCGATCGCGATTTCACCTGGCGCGACCCGGCGACCCGGAATCGCGGCGCGCAACGCGAGCATCCCGGCAACAGCGGCGGCGCCGGCGAACGACAGCACTTCGAGCGCATAAAATGGGTGAGCGAACCTGGCCGCGTGATCATCGCCGGTACGCGTCGCGGCCCACGCCAGCACCAGCGTCTCGAGCAGCAGCCAAAGTCCGGCGCGCACCCGCACGCGCCAGAGCGGACGCACGGGCCGGACCTGCGCCGCGAGCGATTCGACGAGCGCGCGATGGCGCTCCGCGTGCGCGCTATGTTGCGCGTCCGCCATCGTCAATCGCCCTCTCCTGCGCCCTCGCCCGCAATCAGCTTTTTGAGCGCTTTGTAGGCGCGATGCGCGCGGACCTTGAGCGCGCCGACCGAAACTCCGGCGCGCCCCGCCGCCGCCTCCAGCGTCAGGCCGTCAAGCTTGAGCATCGCGAACGCCTCGCGCTGCGCCGCCGGCAAACGCGACAGCAACGCATCCAGGTCCGGCGCGCGCGCGGGCGAATCGGCCTCGGCGCGCTCGGGCGGATCGCCGCTCAGCTCCTCCCAGCTCGCGCGCGACGAGGTCCGCCGCGCATGGTCGGCCGCGATGTTGCGCGCAATCGCAAACAGCCATGGTTCGAGCGGGCGGCCGCGCTCATAAGTATGGCGCGCCTCGAACAGCGCCATGAAAACTTCCTGGTAAACGTCCTCGAGGTCGGCGGCCGCGACCCGGCCGCGCAGAAAACGCATCACCGCCGGGCCGATATCGTCGAGCAGCAGCCGGCACGCCTCCGCGTCGCCGCGCTGCAGCCGCTCCATCAACTGAGCGCGCATTCGGCTCCGCTCGCGCCGGTGGGCGTCGTCGGGATGCTTCATGAGCGGGACGCGATCATCGAGTGCGATTTCGGCCGCGCGCGCGGGCGCGTCGTGGCGCGAGAAGCCATAAAAACAGCATGCTGCCGCGCTTGCCGCAACCGACGGCACGACCCGCACGCCCGCTAACGGCGCAAGCTCGCCGGCGGGCGGCGGATCGATGCGCGTGTCGAGCGCGGAGTCGGTCGGACCTTCGAGCGCGGATAACACGATTTGCGCGTCTCTCCCGCCTGCAGATTCCGGCGCGGTCCGGATTAGTTACGGCACGATGTTCTCGATGCTGCTCCGCCGGCAACCGCGCGGGCGCCGGGACGCGCGACCTTCGACCGCCGTCAGCCTGCGGGAGCGGTCCAGAGCCCCGGAGGACGAGGCCGTCAGCCGAGCGTTTGCGGCCCCCGCATGCGCTCGAGCACGCGGCTCAGCAACGGCTCCTCGCGCAGCGCCGAGAGCGGTCGGCAGAGCTGGAAGACCTCGGTGATAAGACGCTGGACATTGATGTCTTCGGCCTGCAGCGAATCGAGAGCGGCAAAGTATGCGGCGCCGGCTTCCATGCCCGAAGGGCGCTCGCCTCTGGTCTGCGGATAGGCAAAGTCGAAATTCGCCGCCAGAATCCACGGCGCGCTGATCGCCTCCGCCGCCCTGGGAAAAAACGCCGGCGCGAGATCGTCCAGGCCGTCCGATTCAGTGGCGCGTCCGCGCAGCACCGCGCGCAACTCCCGCACCTGCAGCGCTGCCGAGCTCATTCCCTGCCCGTACACCGGATTGAAGCTGCATACCGCGTCGCCCACGATCAGAAAGCGCTCGGGAAAACGCTCGAGCCCTTCGTAATGGCGCCAGACGCTGGTCGGAAAGCGATGGTGCGTGATCTCCGCGACGCGCTCGGCGCCGCTGATTAGCTCGTACAGCCGCGGCGATGGCAGTTCCTTCGCGAAGCGCATGAAACCCGCCTCGTCAGTGGGGGGGTAATCGCCAAAGCGTCCGGCCAGGCTCACGTGCCAGATGCCGCCCTCGATCTCGAACAATCCACCCCCGCGCGTATAGTTCGGCGGCGGGCCGCCGATGAGCATCATCGGCTCGGCCCCTTGCGTGTCTTCGGGCCTTCGGAACTTGGTGCTGGTATAAGCGAAATCAACACCGATCGCGGTCTCCTCGGGCGCCGATACTCCCATCTCGGCGAGCCATCGCATCGCATGCGAGCCGCGACCGCTGGCATCGATCACCAGGTCGGCGTCGATTATCGACGTCGGCGCCCGCCTGCACGTCACTCCGCGCACTCGTCCGTCGCGATGAACCAGCGCCTCGATCGGTGATTCGGTTTTCAGATGAACGTTGGCGAGCGCGATCGTGCGCCGTCTCACCTGATACTCGAGCAGGCCCCGGCTCATGACGTGCCCGACGAGGCCGAGGTCGCGCGGCACTTTGACCGACAGGGTCCCGTTGTATCCCTTTCCATTCGGCGCGTAGAAGATGACGTCTATGCCCGACCTGAATCGAACTGCGCCAAGCTGCTCGAGCTCGTCGGTGAACCCCGGATACAGCGACGCCATCACGTCCTGACCGCCCAGCAACAGAGCATGAATGTGATTGCCCTGCGGGACTGATCGATGGAGAAGCGGCCCATTTTCCACTGGATCGCGCTCGAACACGGTGACGCGGTCGAAATGGTCCGAAAGCACGGCCGCGGACATCATGCCCGCTAGACTGCCGCCTACGACGACCGCATGCTCTCCCAATTTATTCGCCATTTCTTTGCCCTAAGCTTAGTCTTTTGCCCGTTTTGACCCACGTATCCCATCAGCTCAGGCGGCATCTGAACCCCTAAGAAACAGTTGTTTGGAGCTTGGGTCAATCACTTTTGGGATTTTCTGGTGCCTAGCCGGCGTCGGTCGCCCCGATGTGTCCCGGATCTATGGGCGAATTCGATGTTAGTGAGGGAAGATAAAATTCTAAAAAGAATAAATAAGATGATTATACAGCTAAAATCATGGCCAAACATAAAAAAATTTGTTTTTACGTCTAGACTAAGCAACAGAAACTATATAGCTTCATTCTTGCCCTAGGAGGGCACCTAAAAAAGGAGATATGAAGAAGATGGAGCTCGTAACCAAGATGTTCGTCCGTGGCCGTGAGTCGGTCGTGCGCAACCTGCGCGGTCAGACCATGACGGAATACGCCCTTATCCTGGCGGCGATCGCGGTGGCTGTGTACGGCACGTACAAGCTGCTGGGCAACAGCATCGGCTCGCTCGCCAACGGCGTGGATTCCGCCCTCACCAGCGCGTAAGACCGCTGATGATACAGTCGCGGGCCTGTCTGCTGCGACCGGAAAAGCCCCTGGATCGATCTCCAGGGGCTTTTATTTTGCAATTGTTTTGGTCGGACCAGCAAAGTCAAGAGAAATTTTTTATGAAATAGAGCGCTTGCGTGCGTTCTGAGAAAAATAAAGGATAAAACTGATGTATTCGCAATCGGCAACCTCGGTCGAGGATCGCTTTGTGAATGCGGTCAGGAGCGCACTCGACTCAGCTCCTGACTGGTCGGCAGAGCCGGTTCCCACCGTTTTCTGCAAAGTCGCCGACCAGATTGAAATCGTCGATTTCACCGATTCGACGCACCTCAGCCGCGCGGCTTATGATTTCCGGCATAGCGAACTGACCGTTCTGATGACCAGCGGCGAGTGTCTTCGAATCGCACCGCTCCCGGTCGGCTACTGGGACGGGTTGCTGTCGGCCACGTCCAAGGGAAAATTTCTTTTCCGGCGCATCCTGCCGCGATTCAAAGTGGTCAGGCGCGGATGGCTCAGCAGGATGCGGGACCAGATAAAATCGCACCGGCCGTTCTCATAGGCCCTTCACACATCGGCGAACACTTGTAGCACTTGACCGCGCGAAGTGGTTTGATGTTCAGGTTCTCGTCGCGGGAGTGGCGCTTCTCAATGCGAAAGTCGCATCGGAACGCTGTGCTGTTTTGCGCGGCCGGCCTGCTGATCGCATGCGCGCCGCCGCGAACCGCGATGGCCGGTGACATCAACGAGATTGCACCTTCCCAAGCCGTCCAGGCGGGTTCAATCGCACCCGCACCGGCAGCGCCGCCGGCAACCGCGCCCGATCAAGGCGCCCCGTACCAGATGGACCAGGATACCGGCGGGCCCGAACCTCCCGGCGCGCAGGAATACATGGACGCGAATGAACAGATCTCCGTCTACGGCATCGAAATGCGAATCGACACGCGCAAGGCCGAACGCGAGGTCCAGGGCCTGCTCGTGATCGATATCGAGCCCGGCAGCCCCGGCGCCGCCGCCGGTCTGCATCCGTTTCGCGAGCGCACGCGCGACGTCCTGAATGGGGTGGGGATGTTGGCCGCGATGGCCTTTCCGCCGGCGATGGTGATCGTGCCGATTGTCGAATCGGTGCCGCTGCACGAGAACTACGACATGATAATCGGCGTCGACGGCACGCGCGTAACCAATTTCGCCGAGCTGTGGGAGCGTATGCGCATGGTGCGACCGGGCGAGATCGTCTATCTCAACGTGCTCCGCGACGGTCATCGCGTGCAGCTGCCGATGCAGGTGACGTCGGCGGTGCCACCGCCGCAGTCCTGGGTGCGCTAGCGCTCGAGCCGCGGCCGCAACCACGCACGCCTATCCGCTGGCCAATCCCCCTCGCGCGCTTCGCTCGGCGCGCTGATGGTCTACGGCTGTGCAGCCGGCCGCATTCGTCGCGCCGCCGAGTCCGCCCGCGCTCCTTGCCGCGGCCGGGATGATTGCGCTACTTGGTGCGCATCTGCCGGCGCCGATGGAGGTTGAATCATGCTATACGAGCTGCGCGTCTATCATTGTCTTCCGGGGCGGCTGCCGGCCCTGCTCCGCCGCTTCGAGACAGCCACCATACAGCTGTTCGAAAAGCACGGGATCAAACAGGTTGGCTTCTGGACCGTATCAATCGGCGAGTCGAACCAGGATCTGATCTATATCCTGCAATGGGAGTCGCTGGCCCAGCGCGACAAATGCTTCGCCGCCTTTCAGGCCGATCCCGAGTGGATCGAGGCCCGGCGCAAGAGCGAGCAGGACGGACCGCTGGTTGCCTCGATCAGCAACAGCATCATGACGCCTACCGCATTCTCGGCGATGCGCTGAACCGTCGATCGAGCAATTGGAGCGACGGGATTTGGCGACCACACGCCAGGAGCCGGCCGCGGTCGCAGCCGGCTCCGTCGATTGAAGGCTATTAGAATTTGGGCGCGATTCTACTTGACGTTGACGCTCACCGTGTCGCCGCCGCTGGTGAACGTAAGCCCAACGCCTTTGCCCTTGAGCGCCACCGTGCTCTGGGTGGAATGAACCCCGACGATGCCATAATCCGCGTACATGTCGCTGACCTTGAACGGGGCATCGCAGGCGACGGTAACCGAGGTCATCGCCGAATTGCATGCCATTTGGGGACAGGCAAACGTGCCGGATCCCGAGTCCATCAAAGTCACGTTCGCATAACCGGTATTGCCGTCGACGAAGTCGCACGACACCGTCACCTTCTTGTTGGTCGGACTCGCGTGGGCCGGCATATTTGCCATTGCGAGCAGCGCCATTCCGCCAGCAGCAACCATTATTTTTTTCATGGTACTCCTCCCTTTTTCATTCGATTCGGGTCTCACGGATTCCTACAGCGTTCTAATATTCTCTTCTCACCTCTGAAGTTTAATTTCCTATCTAATGCAGTCTAGAAGAAACTACGACATCTATGCCATCACATCATTGATTGTTTCGCATTATTAACCTTTATTTGTCGTTGATAGCGGCTTAAGTGGTGGCTGTGCGAGTCGCCGCGAGGCATATCACCTCGAGCGCAAACAAAAAGGGCTCCGGCATCAAGCTGGAGCCCTTATCGCCTTTCGGCAGTAATCGCTTAGGCGCGATCAGGGAACTGGAACGGGAGTCGGAGCCGGCGCCTCGGTACAGGCGTTCGCCGAGTTCGGTCCTCCGAGGTTCGTGCCGCCGACACGCACCTGCACCTGCTCGATATGCACCGTATAGACGCCGTCACCGGAGGCCATGCTCAACTGAACGCTGTGGCTAAGTCCATTGGGCCCCTTCTTCTTCTTAATCGGAATGCACCAGCTGTAATGAATATTATTGTCGGTGCCGACAGCCGGAGTGGCGTTTGCCTCGGGAATCTGCGCCGACGCGCTGAGGCTCAGAACCGGCACCCAGCCGGCGACGCTGTTGGCGGCCGAATTCGAGCCGCTGTTGCAGTCTTTGCCGTCAACCTGGCAATTCAGCCAAAGCGAATTTGGAACCGGCGTTCCGGCGTTGAGGAGATCGCCGGTCGCCGAAATTGAAACTTCCAGAATGCTGACGTCAGCCGGCACAAACACGGTGCCCTGGTAAATCGGCTGCCCGCCACTCGACGGGTCGAGCGTCGTCGCCTGCTCGCCATTGACATACTGCGCCGCAAATTCGCGAACCTCTCCCGCGTAGGCGACGATGCACAGCGCAGCGGCCCAAACGAATGATACCGCTAAAGAGCCGACCACCGGACGTTTCATTTCTCCTCCCCCACCTCAGAAGGCAAAAGAACGTTTTACCGACTCACAATAGCTGACACCACACGTAGCCAGCAATAGAGGGCTGAGAAGTCCAATTATCTGGAAGGACGCTTTACGACCCTGAAATTCGATGCTCAGCGCATAGCTCCACTTCGCGGTAGCGACTCATTCCGGCCACCTTACGACGAGGCTCTAACGAAGGCGAAGCTCAACGCTCCAGATCACCGTGACACCATACACATCGATACGAGATGAAAGACGCAGGCTCTCAGTGGCGGAAATACGCCCCAGGGCCGCTCGACCCGCTGGTCCCCATGGTACCGCCCGGCCGCTGACGATTGGTCAGCGGCAAGTGGCATCGACCGTGGGTATGCGGAAGGCGGCCGCGCCTAACCCCAGGCGGCGAGCGCACGCGCTTCCGGCTCGTACCAAAAGCGCGGACTGCGCTGTCCGAAGGGCGAGCGCACCGTCCGAATGGATGATGACCAGGTGATGCTTCGGCCGGACCAGTAGGGCGGCGGCACGAAAATGTCGGCGCAAAGCTGGGTTATCATCTGTGACCTGTCGGGCCGCGCGTAGCAGGCATTGCAGATGCGCAGCCTCAGGGCGATTACGCCGCGATCGGGCATCGGACCGCCCTCGACTTCGACCACATGAACGTCATTGGAAAGCGATCTGCAGGCGCTGCACTTGACGAAATGTACGGGAAGCGATCGTCTGAACCCTTGGCTCATTTCTCACGACCTCCGGGGATTGTATCGTCGCCGCCCCGCATCCCCCGCCCCGCCGGTTGAAATCAATAGCGCGCATCCAGACCCAGCACAAGATACCAAACTAGTATTGAGACTATTTCCACGAAACAAATCATTAATAAGCTGAATAGAATAGACGAAACAGAGAGAGCGTCAGGTGCTTTGGGGCAAGAGTTCCGACCACTAGGGCTATTTAGAAATTCAACGCATACGGCGGCTCGCGCCTGCGCCTGATGCGCATCCATTGCCATCCGTCAAAATCCGTCTGAAACCCATCCGCCGGGAAACCAAACATCGGGGTAAAACTCGCTCGCGCGCCGCATACGACGGTCGCCGCGATGCCCGCATTTCAAAAGTGGTCGCGCCATAACGCTCGGTTCGCGATTCATCGCTCGAAAGCGCTGACGTGGTCCGAGACCGGCGCGCACGTATGCCGAATCGCGCCCGCGCCTGTCGGGCATCTGATGGTCGCCGGAATTTTTTTTACTCAGTCGTACATTACGCAATTGCGGGTTCGCGCGATCGACTGAGTATTACGGACGCTCGCGTTGCGCGGGCCCAGGGCGGGGTTTAACAGGTTAGCCCGTAATGACGATGCGGCTAGTGTCGCGGTGATTAATACGCTATGCAACAGCGGTCGCTGATCGACCCGGTCGAGAGGTAACTTCAGCTTGCGCACTCCGGCGGAACCGCTGACTACGCTCGAGAAGGTCAATCTCGCGCTGGCGATGACGTGGGCCGCGGGATTCGTCGACCTCGTCGGTTACGTCTCGCTCTACGGGCTCTATACGTCGCACATGACCGGGAACACGGTGGCGATGGCGCGGCACCTTTCGGAACTGCAATGGAGCGGCGTGGTGCGTCGCGGATGGCCCATCCTGACGTTCGTCTTCGGTCTGATCTTCGGATCGTTCATCTATGAAGCGGAACGGAGCCGCCAGATCCGAGTCCCCTTCCCGCCGGCCATCGCGCTCGAGGCGCTATTGATCGCGATCTTCATCGCCGCCGGCATCGGCACCGGCTTCAAGGCGGATATTCCGCCGCAACCCGCGGGCAAATTCTTCGCGCTGGTCGGGCTGCTCGCGATTGCGATGGGGATACAGAATGTCGTCATTCGAAAGATCGGCGGAATTAATGTGTACACCACTTTCGTGACCGGATCGCTGGTGAAATTCGCCGAGAACCTGTCGCAATACCTGTTCTGGTTGCGCGATCGGACGCGACGCCGGTTTCGCCGCCGGATTGTGAAAGTACTCAGGGTGTCGCCGCGCACGGTCTCTCTCCAACGCGCGGCCCTGACGGGGGCCCTGTGGCTCACTTACCTGGTGGGCGCGGTCTGCGGCGGCTTCGCGGTCCAACTTTATTCGCTGCTTGGAATGATCGCTCCATTTGCCCTGCTGCTGGCAATCGCGTTGTACGGCGTCTATCGCCCGCTGCTTCCGACCTCGAGCGAGGAATGGTGAAGCGCTCGCCTGACCGAGCACCCTCTCGAGCACTCGGGCGAGAAGCGATGCGCGTTGGACGGTCGGCCGGGACTGTAAACCCGCTGAGCAGCGCGCGTAGGAACGCGCATCGCGAATCTATGGACAAAGTCAGGGGCGCGGGGCAGGATTCTCATCCGAATCTGCAAAGTTGCGTTTCCCCCCGGGTGACGCCGTTCTCCCCCAGTCGCCCGGCACAAAGGAGTCCTTTATGCTCCGACTATTTTACGCTGCCGGCACTTGCGCGCTCGCGTCGCATATCGCGCTGGAGGAAGCGGGCGCCGAGTACACAGCCGCACGGCTCGACTTCCACTCAAACGAACAGCGCAAACCGGAGTACCTGGCGATCAATCCCAAGGGGCGCGTCCCCGCCTTGGTCACGGATCGCGGCATCCTGACTGAAACCCCGGCCATCCTGGTCTTCATCGCACAGACGTTTCCCGATGCGCACCTGGCGCCGCTCGGCGATCCTTTCGCATTGGCACAGGTGCAGGCGTTCAACAGCTATCTCTGCTCGACCGTCCACGTCGCCCATGCGCATCGCGTGCGCGGCTATCGCTGGGTTGACGCGGATGATGCGGCCGCGATCCTGGCGATGCAGAAAAAGGTGCCGCAATCGGTGGCCGAATGCTTCGATCTGATCGAGCGCGAGCTGTTTGCAGGCCCGTGGGTTACGGGGAACGGCTATACGGTCTGCGACCCTTACCTGTTTACCCTCGCCCGATGGATGGAGGCGGACGGTGTCGATCCGGCGCGTTTCCCGAAACTCCACGACCATCGCCGGCGCATGGCCGAGCGTCCGGCGGTGAAGCGGGCGCTCGCCCAAGAGGAGGCGGCGGCCGCCTGACGTTTGCCGCGAGACTAGCGGCTGACGATTCCGCCGTCGGTCGCGATATTCTGGCGATTGATCCAGCGCGCGGGCTCGCTGACCAGGAACGCGACGACCTCGGCGATCTCTTCGGGTTGTCCCAGCCGGCCGAGCGGGGTCATATCGGTCACCTGGTCGCGCGCCTCTGCATCGAGATTATCCAGCAGCATCGCGGTCTCGGTAAATCCCGGCGACACTACGTTGACGGTGATCGCGCGCGACGCGACCTCGCGCGCCAGCGTGCGGCAGAATTGCTCGACTGCCGCCTTGCTGCCGAAGTAGCAGGCGCCGCCGGGAAGGTTAAGGACGGTGCCGATGGTCGAGATGCATACGATTCTGCCGCCGTCGCGCATGTGGCGCAGCGCTTCCTGCAGGCAGAAGAACGTGCCCTTGGCATTGAGCGCGTAGGTCCGATCGAAATCCTCTTCGGTGATTTCCGCGAACGGCCTGAAGCGCGCGTAACCCGCATTGGCGACCAGGATGTCGAGTCTCCCACAATAGGCTACGGTCTGGCGGAAGAGGCGCGCGATGTCCTCGAGGCGCGCGATATCGGCCTGAATCGCGAGCGCCCTGCCCCCCTGCTTTTCGATTTCCCTCACCGCCGCCTGCGCCTCGTCTTCGCTGACGGCGTAATTAATCACTACCGAAGCGCCGTCGCGCGCAAGCCGTCGGGCCACGGCGCGGCCGATACCGCGCGAAGCGCCGGTTACCAGCGCGACCTTGTTCGCGAGCATGCTCATGCGCGTGCCTCCGGGGTCTGCCGCTCGAGGACGCTGCGCAGCGAACTCATCCATTGCGGCATCGCCTTTTCCAGCAACGCCGTGCAGTTGTCGCGTTCCTTGTCGGGACATTCGACACTGACCGACCATTCGACGAAGGCGCGGTCGCCGTCGACGATCGGTGTGACGCGCGCGGTGCCGCGGTAGTAGGCGATGGCGCCGAGCGGGCCGCACGATTCGTAGGTGTAGGAGCGCTCGAGATCCGAATGCGCGAGCAGGCGCTGGCGGATGCGCGCGCCGTATTCGACGAAGTTGCGGACCGCGCCGACCGCATCGCCGGACTTGCCGTCCTCGATATGGCTTTCGCTGACGCTCGCCACCCATTCGGGATAGCTGTTGAAGTCGCGGATCGTGCGCCAGACCTGATCGGCCGAGTGATCAAAGACGGTGCTGTAGTAGACTCGCATCATCCCGTTCTCCTGTCCGGTTTTGTTGCGAAGGCGGTTGCGTCGGCGCGATTGCGCCGAGTACGTCCCGCTTTATCGGCAGCTACAACCCCGCCAAACGGAGCGCGTGAGATGCGGAGCGCGTGAAACTCCGTACGAGTTCACGAATTACAGACCGAAAGAAACGCGGCGGGCCTCGCACCGAGTGCGAGGCCCGCCGGTTCAGTGATTATCCGGCAATCGGATAATCGAGCTACCGACGCACGGGAATTACGGGTGAATCACAAAGTTCCCGCTGCCTGGCACCAGGGCTGTCGGAGCGCCCACATTCAATGCGCCGGAAGTCGCATTGAATACGCTGATCTTTGCCGGCTTGGTGCCGGTGGCCACTATCTTAACCGACTCCCCCTGCGCTCCGGCCAAGCCCTTGCAGGCGCCGGCCACGTTCGCGGTCGTGAACACGACGGTGTCCGGGTTAGCCCCGCAACTGCCGGTGCTGCATGACAAAGCGAACGCAGTGAAGGCGCTCCAATGGCAGTTGATGTTGCCGCCTTTGGCCTGATGAACCTGCTGCGTCCATTCGCCGGTCAGCGCCGATTTCGAGCCGGGCTTGTACCCGACCACTCCGCCGAAGCTATCCCATGTCTTGCTGCCGGTGATGACCTTGCCACCACCCGTCACGAAGGTGGTCAACCAGGTTTTCAGCACCGTGTTGCTTGGGACATCCGCCTGTCCAGTCGTCGCCCCGCCGGCGTAGTCGCTCAGACACCCGGTAAAGGTCGTGTCGTCCGGGATACCTTCGGAAACGTCCGCATCCACGCACGCCTGGATGGTGTCGATTCCGGAGCCGTTGCTGTCGGGGTAGGTCTTGCTCGCGACGCCGTTGGCGTCCGTGTTGACGTAAGACCCCAGATCTCCGGCATTCTGACTGCCGGGAAGCACGCCGAAGAACACCGGATAGCCGGCGATTCCGCACGTGTCGGTGCCAGTGCAATCTGTGTTGGTCGTGCATGCCGTGCGGCTGCCGGTGCCCGCGCCGGCGCTGAAGCAGATCTTCTGTGCTCCGGTGATTGTTGCCTGCACGGTATGCGTCGAGCCGACCGGGTTGTAAGCGGGGTTGGATGTATATACGGGCGTGCCCAAATTGGCGAGAGTGGCGCCCGCGTCGAGATTTTGCAGCGCCAGCGTCGGATCCCATCGCTTGGTCGCCGGGTCGCTCGCGAAATCCGGTTCGATGGGAGACGAGCTCGCAGCGTCATTGATGCAATTTATCACGGGTGCGGCGATACATTTGGCGCCGGTGTTGCAATTGGCATCGGTGGTGCAAGCGGCTCCGTTGTCGGAGCATCCCGGATTCTCGTCAGGAACGCCCGGAGAGGCGGGGTCTCCATCGATGCAGGCCTTGATCGTGTCAACGCCCGCCACGCCATTGCTGGTATAGGTCAAAGTGGCATTGCCGCCGGCATCGGTCGTGCCCCAGCCCTTGTCGCCCTTGTTGGGGCCGCTCACAATTACGAAACCGACGGTCACATTGCTCGGATCGGTGCAGGTATCGCCGCCGCCCGTGCAATCGGAATCATCGACGCACACTTGATGGCTGGTGCTGCAGGTCTGGATGCCCGATACGGTGGCGGTGACGGTGTGATTTTTTGGCGCCGGATTATCGGGATTAACCGCCGCCAACGGGCTCAGGGTGATGGTGCCGCTTATCGCTGCTATCCAGGTTTTCGTGACCTGGTTGCTCGCGACGTCGTCGACTCCTCCGGCGCTTGTTATACAGTCAGCCACCCCCTCCTCTGCCGGTTCATCCGCAAAGAGATCCAGGCATGCCTGTATGGTATCGGTCCCCTCATTCGTACCGGAGTATTGAAAGCTGGCAGTGCCATCAGCCTGGACCGTGCCGGCAAAGTTGTCGTCCTGAGGATTGACGCCGGTGACAACGAATCCGATGGGCGCACCCTGGACACAACTGAAGTCGCACGGACTCGCGCAGTCAGCATCGGTGGAACATGCATTTAGGGAAATATTGCTGCAGAATCCGCTGACGCAGGTGCCCGCACAAGCGCTGTCGCTCGTGCACGACGACGAACTGTCGTTCGAGGTACAACTGCCGGTCACCTGCGCGGTAACGGTATGCGATATGCCGATCGGATTCTTTGCCGAGGCCGGCGACAGCGTGACTGTCGGTAAGGCACAGGCGGAGCCGGCAAATGCGCCGGTCGGCCTGAATGCGCTGAGCACCAGGAATGCGGTCAGGAAAGAGGCGAGGACCGTTAATCTCTTGAGCGATGCGGAAAGGTTCATCGATTTCCCCCGAAATGAAGGTTTATGGACGCGGCTCAGGATGGGGTGAAGATGGCGCACGGGGGGGCGCGCGCAGCAACTGCGACGAGAACCGACGAAATCGTCGATTCGCAATTTTCCACCGGCAGCCCCCCCGCGGACCGTTTAAGGACGCTGACAGCCTGGCCCGGACCCGCTCTTGCGGGTCACAACCGTTCTGGCGAGTGCATTAACTCATCCGGGATTAAGCGAGTCCAAATATCAGAAGCGTCTATAGAAGGGTTTATCAACAAATTCAGCGTTAAAGCTGTGAATAACGCGTAATATTATGATAGACCGTTGATGACCGTTACTGACAGCGTAAGATGTTCTTGCCGCCAGCTTGGACCAGACCGGCTTCGGCGTGCGTGCAGCAACCCCGCCCCACGGATACGCCGTCGATCAGCGGCGATTCGATAGGCTGCCTGGCGGCGGGAGGTTCGGACGAGGGAACCAAGCCGGGGCGCAGCGCGCGCTTCGGCACGAGTGCCGTTTGCCGGCGCCGATGCGGATCAACCAATACTGGTCGACTGATTACGCTCGCGAGAGTGCGACGACGGGAGCCGAGCGTTCAGCGTGTCATCCGCCCCCGTCGTGAAGCTTCAGTCCGTAAGGTCGTGCGATCGAAGCCAAAGGCTTCATCACGAGCGCTTCAGTCCATCCCGCCACGCGATGACTTCGAGCTCGCCGCGCACGGCTTCATCGATCGGGATCACAGGATGCACCTCGAACACGAATGCCGGGAGCATCGAGCAGAACTTGTGAATCATCACCGGATCGTCGCATTCCATCAGCATGTGCCCGCCCCATTCGCCGACCCGGATCACGAAAAAATCGATTTTGAAACCGCTCGGGGCTTTCCATTGACGGAAGACTTCAAGGATTCGCTTCTGGGCGTTCTCGTACTCGATAGGCGAACCCTGCGGGCGCTCGAACCAGCTGATTACATATTTCACTTATCGTCCCCCCGGTGTCTGCGTCTTTGACGTCCCCGAATTGTGCTTTCATAGTCAGCTTTCACAAGAGAGCACGAATGAGCCCGCTAGGACACAGGCATCTCCCCCCTGGGAACATTGTGGAGTGAGCCGTCCGGGACTCGAACCCGGGACCCTCTGATTAAAAGTCAGATGCTCTACCTGCCTGAGCTAACGGCTCGTGCGCTGGAAGTTTACGCGAAGGCGCCGCACCCGCAAAGGCCGGAGCATCCGCGCCGCGCGCGGTCGGCGGATGCGGCTGCGGCAGGGTCACGCGCGACTCCAGGAACGACACCAGGTCGTCGAGCTCCTCGCGCGTCAGCACGCTCGCGAACGACGGCATGTTGCCGCCGCCGTTGGCGATCTTGATGCGCAGATCGTCGACCGTGAGCCGGTGCGCGACCTCGGTCAGGTCCGGACCGCGCATCCCGCCCCGCCCGTCGATCGTGTGGCAGAACTCGCATCCCTTGTCGTGAAAAAGCTGCGCGCCGACAACAATCGGCGGACTATTCGTGCCCACCATCGAGGCCGACAGCGGCTGCGCGTCGAAGTTCGGCGACCACGGCGAGATCGATCCTTCGATCCAGAAGCCGACGATGCTCAGCACGATCATCAGCACGGCGGCGACCGCCCATGGCCGGCGCGACGGATGGCGCTCGCCCTTGTTCCACAAGACCGGCACCAGCAGCAGGAAGACGATGGCCGAGAGCGGCGCGGCGATCATGAAGACCGATTCCATCCCGCGCGGCAGCAGCGCGAGCACGGCGAAGTACCAAAGCATGTACCAGTCGGGACGCGGATCGTTGGCGACCAGGCTCGGATTGGGCGGCTGGCCGAGCGCGGGCGGGCCGACGAAATAGGCGAGGCCGGCGATGGTCAGGACCACGCCGACGGCGACCACGACGTCGCGCCATGCAGCGTCGGGCCAGAACGGCACGCCATGCTCCTTGAGCAGCTTTTCGTAGTCGGCGTGATAGGTCTTCGGGTTCACCTTTTCACCCGGCACCGGCGGCGCCGAAATGCCGTCATGGATCACGAGGTAGAGATGGAGCGCGACCAGCGCGAAGATCGTCGCCGGCAGGAAGAAGACATGAAAGGCGAAGAAGCGGCTGAGCGTCGCGCCGCCGAGGGTATTGCCGCCGAGCAGAAAGCGCGCAAGGTACTTACCGATGAGCGGCGTGCGTCCGATCATCTCGGCCGCCAGCACGGTCGCCCACACCGCGGTCTGATCCCAGCGCAGCAACTGCCCGCTGAAACCCATCGCGATGGTGATGAACAGCAGGCACACGCCGCTGACCCAGTTGAACTCCCGCGGGTACTTGTAACAGCCCATCAGGAAAACCTGGATCATGTGGATGCCGACCAGCAGGATCATCGCCGAGGCGCCGAAGAAGTGCATCCCGCGCAGGAAATTGCCGAGCACCGCCTTGTAGGTGATGAACTCGAGCACCTGGTAGGCCGATCCCGATGACGCGACGTAACGCGTGGCGAGCGCGATCCCGGTCACCACCTGCATCATGAAAGCGACCAGCACCGCGCTGCCGAACACATAGAGCCATCCGGTGTTCGGCGGCACCGGATGCTTCATCACGTCGTTGAAGAACTTGATAAGCCCGGTGCGTTCCTCGAACGCATCGACCGCGGCGCGGAAAATTCGTCTGATCACGCCATTCCCCCGCGCGGCTACTCGATGGGCACCGCGCTGGCGAGGATTTCGACCTGTCCGTCGCGCACGCGCACCGGATACTTGAACAGCCCGCGCGGCGGCGGGCCGGCGGCCACGCTGCCGTCGGCATAGTACACGCCGCCGTGACACGGGCACATGAACAGCCCGGCCTGCGGCAGCCAGCGCACCGGGCATCCGAGATGGGCGCAATTGACCGCGAAGGCGACGAAGTCGCCCGACTCGCGCCGGCGCAGCCATGCCGCGGTCATCGCGGTGACTCCCGCCCAGGCCATCGGCGAGGGATCGAGAAAGCTCACGCTCACGGTCTCACCGGGCTTGAATTTGTCGACCGGGCCGACCGCGCGCCATACATCCGGCTCGGGGGCAATCAGCGGGCCGAGGATGAAACCGATCACCGGGATGCCGACGATCGCGGCGGCGACGGCGGAGAGCGCGATACTCAGCCGCGCCATGAAGCGGCGCCGCTCGGGGTCGAGCCCCTCGCCCGCGCGGGGCGTCTCAGGTTCATTCGCCATGCAACAGTTCTCCCACCCATTTGCCGATCGCTGCGGCAATCAGAATCACGCCCGCAGCGGAGAACACGTAGGAACTGACTATTCCAAAAAGGCCGAACGTGATGCCCAGCGCGACAAACGCGGGCGCGTACGTCGGCGGCGGAGTCTTGTCGGGCAGCGGCGTGCTCCAGCCGTCGGGCGCGACGCGGCTCGTCTGCTGTTCGTCACCGGAAGCCATGCGCTTGTCTCTCCTGGAAGCCGGCGGCCGCCGATACGACCGCGTCGTCGCTCTCGAGCGCGCCGAACCATCGCATGAACAGCGCGATCATCGCCGCGAGAAAAACGAATCCACCGCCTACCCACATCAGCAGGCCGCCGATCTCCTGGTCGACGGCGGGCGTAATCCCCCAGTCCCCGCGCAGGATCGCGTCGAGGTGCAGCGAGTCAGCCGGATGCAGGTAAGGCGCATACAGCACGGCGGGCGCAAAGGTCAGCCAGATGCCGAGCAGGCTGTTGGCGATCGCGCCGGCGAGCAGGTAGCCCTGCGCGAGCAGCGGCGCGATGCGGCATCGCGGCAGCGGCGCGAGCACCGGCCACCAGAAAATCGTCGCGGTCACCAGGAACGCCAGATGCTCGACGATATGCACGTACTCATTGCCAAGCGCCGCGTCGAACAGCCGCGGCGCGTGCCAGACGGCGAGCGTCGCGCATCCCAGGGGCCACGCTACCGCCGGCTTGCGCAGCGTGCGCTCGACGCGTCCGAGCGACGGACGATCGACGATTGCGCGCGCCACGCGCGGCGATATGCCGAGCAGGAGCAGCGGCGGCACCGCGAGCTCGAGCAGCAGATGCTGCAGCATGTGGGCGCTGAACAGGTACTCGTCGCCCAGCGTGTCGAGCGGCGAGATCAGCGCGAGCAGCATCACCGCCACGCCGCCGACAAACCATCCGGCGCGCCCGCGGTCGCCGCGGTGCGCGGCAAAATACACGGCGAGCAGCGCCGCGCATCCGATGAGCACGGAGAGGTCGGGGTCCCACGCTTTGAGTATCGCGTTCACGGTTTCAGATTCGCCGCCGGTTGCCGATTCCCTGCCCTGCCTGCGCTTTCATGCGACCAGCGGCCAAAGATAAACCACGGCGAAGATCACCACCCACACCGCATCGACGAAATGCCAGTACATCGCGACCGATTCGAAGCCGGACGGCTTGACCTCGGCCAGCCGCCCGTCGAGGGTGACGCCGAGCAGCGTGCCCAGCGCGATAAGCCCGCCCAGCACGTGCAGACCGTGGAAGCCGGTCAGCGTGAAAAAGGTCGAGCCGAAGAGGTTGGTGCTGATGGTAACGCCGTGGGCGAAAAGACCGAGGTACTCGCGCGCCTGGCCGAAGAGAAAAATTGCGCCCAGCGCGACCGTCACCGCGAGCCATGCGCTGACCGCCGCGCGTTGGCCGCGTTTGAAGCTGCGCGCGGCCATGTGGATCGTGGCGCTGCTCGCAAAGAGACAGATGCTGAAGATGAGCGTGTGGACGACGTTCAGGCTGTTGGCGGCGCTCGGACCGTTGGCCGGCAAGGAATGAAAGTAGGCGTAAGCGATCAGCAGGGTTGCGAAAAACCATCCCTCGGAGAAGAGGAACAGGCCGACTCCCAGCTTGTTCTTGTCAGGCATCGCCGCTCACCCCGCCGCCCGTGCCAGCATCTCGTCGGTGCGATCCGGATGGGCGAGGTCCCACAGCGGACGCCGCCCGTTCACCGGCGGCACGTGGGTGAAATTCTCCGGCGGCGGCGGCGAGGTCGTGGCCCACTCGAGCGTCCACGCATCCCACGGATTGTCGCCGGCGATTTCGCCCGAACGCAGCGAGATGACGATATTGATCATCAGGACCAGCACGGCGAAGGCGAGCACGAAGGCGCCGACGGTCGAGATCATGTTCATCGCCTCCCATCCGGGCAGCGGCGGATAGGTGAACACCCGGCGCGGCATCCCGAACATTCCGAGCACGTGCTGGATCATGAAGGTCAGGTTGAAGCCGATGAAGGTGAGCCAGAACTGGATCTTGCCCCAGCGCTCATCGAGCATCCGCCCGCTCATCTTCGGGAACCAGTAGTACACGCCGGCGAAGAGCGCGAAGGCGGTGCCGCCGAACAGCACGTAGTGGAAATGCGCGACCACGAAGTAGCTGTCGGTCAGTTGCCAGTCGATGGGGGCGACGGCGAACGCGATGCCCGAAAGGCCGCCGATGGTGAACATCAGCAGAAAGCTCACCGCATACAGCATCGCGGTCGTGAAGCGCACGCGGCCCTGGTACATGGTCGCGGTCCAGTTGAAAATCTTGATCCCGGTGGGCACCGCGATCGCCATGCTGCACAGGGCGAAGAAAATATCGAAGGCATGGCCCAGGCCGACCGCGAACATATGATGCGCCCACACCAGCATGCTCAGAAAGGCGATCGCCAGGGTCGAGGCGGCGACCACCTCGTAACCGTAGATCGGCTTACCGGAAAACACCGGGATGACCTCCGAGATGATGCCGAAGGCGGGCAACACCATGATGTAAACTTCCGGATGGCCGAAGGCCCAGAACACGTGCTGCCACAGCACCGCCGAGCCGCCGGTGTCGGCGCGGAAGAAATGCGCGTTGAGCAACCGGTCGGCCAGCAGCATGACCAAGCCCGCGTTGAGTATCGGCATCACGGTGACAATCAAAAATGCGGTCACCAGGGTCATCCACACGAACAGCGGCAGGCGGCGGATATGCATTCCCGGCGCGCGCATGGTGATGACGGTGGCCATCAGGTTGATGCCGGCGGTGAGCGTTCCCACGCCGATGCCGAGCAGGCCAAGGATCCAGTAATTGACGCCGGGGCCGTAGGAGTAGGCGGTCTCGGTAAGCGGCGCATAGGCGAACCATCCGACCGCCGGCGCGCCGCCGTTGATGCCGCTGGTGGCAAAGCTGAAATAGAGCATCAGGCCGCCGAAAATCTGCACCCAGAAGCTGAGCGCGTTGAGCCGCGGAAAGGCCATGTCGCGCGCGCCGATCATCAGCGGCACCATGTAGGTCGCCATGCCCACCAGCAGCGGCACCACGACCAGGAAGATCATGGTGGTGCCGTGCATGGTGAAAATCTGGTTGTACATGACCGGGCTGAGAAAGTGATTGTTGGGCACGGCGAGCTGAATGCGCATCAGCAGCGCGAGCACCCCGCCGACGAGGAAGAAGACGAAGGCGCCGAGCAGGTACATGATGCCGAGTTGCTTGTGGTCCACCGAGGAGACCCACGAGAGCCATCCCTCGCGCGCATCCTGCGCGAAGGATTCGACTGCGGTCGGGCCGGGCAGCGCGGCATCCTTCATTTCTGCGTCTCCAGGTACGCGACCAGCGCGCGCACCTCGTCGTCGCTCAACTTGAAGTCGGGCATGTTGCTGTCGGGCTTGAACGTGTTGGGATCGTGCAGCCACGCGGCCAGGTTCTGCGGCGTGTTGTCGGCGGCGCCCGCCGCCAGCGTGCGGCGCGTGGCGAGATGCGTCAGATCCGGACCGACGCCGCGCAGGTGGCAGTTGGTGCAGATGCGGTCGCGGAAAATTTTCGCTCCCAGTTTTTCTTCCGCCGTGACCGGCTGCGCCGGCGGCGCCGCCTGCTGCTTTATCCATGCCGCGAATTGCTCGGGGGAATCGGCGATGACCATGATGCGCATCCAGGCATGCTCGTTGCCGCAGAATTCGGCGCACGCCCCGAGGTAGGTGCCGGGCTTGTCCGCCTCGATCCACAGGCGGTTGGGATGCCCCGGCACGACGTCGATCTTGCGGCCGAGCGCGGGCACCCAGAAATCGTGGATCACGTCGGCCGAACGGAAATCGAAGAGCAGGCGCTTGCCCGCCGGAATGTGGATCTCATTGGCCGCGGTCGCGCCCGATTTCAGGTAGATGATTTCCCACCACCACTGATGCGCGATCAGCCGGACGTCGGGACGCGCGCCCGCGCTCGGCGGGTCGCTGATGATCATCGTGCGCACCATGAAAGTGGCCAGCACGGCCAGCGAAAGCACCGGCACCGCGGTCCACAAAATCTCGAGCCGCATCGACCCGAACACCTGCTTCGCCTCCGGAGCGCCCGGGCGATCGCGATAGCGAACGATCGCGTAGAGCACCAGTCCGGTGACCAGGATCAGAATCGCGCCGAGAAAATAGAGCGTGCCGATGAAGAGACTGGAGATCGCAGCCGCCTGCGGCGAAGCCGGAGCAAGCGTGAAGGCATTCGACGAGTACGTTCCGGGCATACCTGTCAGCCACCCAAGCGCACGCGCGGACTTGAAAGTCGCGGCGTGCACGGACACAACAACCGAACGAACGCGGCAAGAGCCTAACCTTGGGCCGTGGGGTTTTGCAAGTAAAGCGGCCGCGCAAAACGCCTCCCGCGGTTAACGATCGATTAAGCGCGCGCGCTGGCACGCGCGCCCGAGGCTTTGTTAGAAATTGTTGCAGGCGCGCGATCCGCGCTGCGGACGCGCAACCGCAATCACCGTACGCAATCCATCGCGAGGAAAACAGGATCATGCTGGAGACCGCAGAACAACTCGAGCACCTGAAACTGGCCGCCGAGGTCGCCGGGCTCGAAGTACCGCGTTTCATCCTGCCTGCGGACCACGACGTGGTGGTCAACCGGATGCGCTTTCATTATCTCGACTGGGGCACCGCCGGACGCCATCCGATGCTTTTTCTGCACGGCGGCGGGCTTAACGCGCACACCTGGGACCTGGTGTGCCTGGCGCTGCGCGCGGACTATCACTGCGTCGCGCTGGATCAGCGCGGCCACGGCGACAGCGAATGGTCGCCGGTCGGCGACTACAGCCTGCCGAGCCAGGTCCGCGACATCGAAGGCTTCATCGACAAGCTGGCGCTGGAGCGCGCGCTGGTCGTCGGGCACTCGATGGGCGGCTTCGCGGCGATGGCCTACGCGGCGAAGTTCGCGCGCCGCATGGCCGGGCTGGTGCTGGTCGATATCGCCCCGGAGCTGAACGAAACCGGTACCGCGCGGATTCGCAGCTTTCTCGCGCAGGAGCGCGAACTCGATTCGGTGGACGCCTTCGTCGAGCGGGCGATGGCGTTCAATCCACTGCGCAACCCGGCGCTGCTGCGGCGCAGCCTGCTGCACAATCTGCGGCAGTTGCCAAGCGGCAAATGGACCTGGAAGCACGATCCCAATCGCGCGCGGCCGACGCCGGAGTCGATGCGCGCGCGCCAGGCCGAGATCATGCGCGAGGTCTCGCACATCACCTGCCCGACGCTGGTGCTGCGCGGGGCGAAGAGCGACGTGCTGACCGACGAAAGCGCGGCAGGGTTCGCCAGCGCCTTGCCCGACGGGCGCTGGATGAGGATTGAGGGCGCGGCGCACACGGTGCAGGGTGACAATCCGCGCGGCCTGGTCGAGGCGCTGCGCCCTTTCCTGCGGGAGATCGGGATTTAGTCAGCAGCGCTCGTGGCGGATGACGCCGCGGCGCTCGAGCTCGGCAATGCGGGCTTCGCTGTAACCCAGATAGCGGCTGAGCACCTCAACGTTGTGCTCGCCCAGGAACGGAGCCTCGAGGTCGAGCGGCTCGGGGAAATCCGAGAAGCGCAGCGCAAAACCCGGCAGCTCGAATTCCCCGAGCATCCGGTCGTGAACCTTGCGAATCGTGCCGCGCTCGCGCAGATGCGGATGCCGCATCGCCTCCTCGACCGAGAGCACCGGCGCGCAGGGCACGCGATGCTCCTGCATCGCGGCCAGCGCAGCGGCGTCGCTCGGCAGCGCCGCAATCCAGGCCTCGATCTCGGCCACCAGCGCGGGCAGATTTTTGACTCGTGCCTGGTTGTCGACAAAGCGCGGATCGTGCGCCAGCTCGGGCCGGCCCATCGCGTCGCACAGGTAGCCGAAAATATGATCCATCGGACACATGATGATCAGATAGCCGCTGTGCCCTTTGAAAACTCCCACCGGCGCAAGGTAGAAATTGTGCAGCCCCGAACGCGTCGGCTTGAATTCGCCCCGCGTCAGACTGTGTATCTGCACGCTCGCCTCGTGATAGTGAAAATAGGTATCCAGCAGCGAGAGATCGAGATGCTGACCGCGGCCGCTGCGCTCGCGATAGAGCAGCGCGCAGGCGATCGCCCCCATCGCGTGCGCGCCGGTGCTGACATCGCCGATCGCGGCCATGACCACGTAGGGCGGACCGTCGGGCAGGCCGCCCATGCTGGTGATGCCGGAGTAGGCGGCGCCGAGCGTATCGAACCCGGGCTGGTTGGCCAGCGGGCCGGTCTGGCCGAAGGCAGACACCGAGCACATGATCGCGCGCGGATTGATCGCCTTGACCGTGTCCCAGCCAAGCCCCATGCGGGCGATGACGCCGGGGGCGAAATTTTCGACCACCACGTCAACCTTGGCCACCAGGCCTTTGAGAATTGCCATGCCGTCCTCGGTCTTTGGATCGATGCACAGGCTTTTCTTCCCCCGGTTGTGCTGTACGTAGTAGCCGCTGCGCCCGTTGACCTGCATCGGCGCGAGCCGCGTCTTGTCGCCACCCGGCGCGAGTTCGACCTTGATGATTTCCGCGCCCATCTCCGCCATCATCAGGGTGACTGTGGGTCCGGCGACATATTGGGTGAAGTCCAGAACCTTGTAGCCGTCGAGAACGCCTCTTGGCATTTCAGTGTTCATGGCGATGTCCCCTGGGTTGAGGCTCTGTATAGCACGGCAGCGGGCGAATGCGATGGTTCGGAGAACGTCGCGCCAGCCACCGCGATTGACGAGGCGTAGTCGTACTGGTACTCGGATGGCTTACCCGAGGCGGTAGCGCTCGCTTCTCGGGGGCGGAGTTGAGGGGCAGACTGGCCGCGCCGCATCGTATAAAATTCCGGGGACTCAACTGAACCATTCGAGGGGGATGATCCGCGCAAATGAGCCACGGAGCGGAGAAGCATAACAGCGAGCCGGGTGTGGTGGAGATGGCGGAGCAGATCCATTACCGCGAATATAAGCTGTTGCTGAAGCCCGAGCGCTTCGCGGATGAGGACGGCTTCCACAAGTTCTACAAGCATCTCCATCACGTGGCGAAAAGCCTCGGCGCGCACCTGGAGAAATCCGAAAAGCACGAACCGCACATCCGCGAAGTGGTCTTTTACGACACGCCGCACTTCAAACTCTACACCGACGGTTTCATCCTGCGTAAGCGGACCTTCTTCAAGAAAGGTCATCCGGAGCCGAATTTCGAGCTGACCATCCGCTTTCGGCATCCGGACGCCAAGGCTGCCGGCGCCGTGGACATGCATCCCCTCCTGCCCTGCATCTACACGATCAAGTTCAAGGAGGAGATCCTCCAGCTGCACGACAAGCTCGGCGGGATGCGCATGCTGTACGCCAATGGCTGCGAACTCGACACGCCCAACGTCATCCTGACCCAGCGCTTCGAAATCATCTCGCAGGTGTTTCCCGCGCTGCAGCGCGTGCGCAGCGCCAATCCCAAGGCCACAATGGGCGTGGTCAACGACATCACGGTGGACGAGACGCTGGTCCACCTGGGCGAGCTCGACTTCGGCGGCAAGGCGCAATGCAAAGCCTCGATGGCCGTGTGGCGCAACCGCTCGACCGGGCGCGACATGATCGCCGAGTTCGGCTATCAGCTCAAATTCCAGGGCCTGGATTCGCTTCATCGCAAACCGCGCGAGCTTTCAGAAGAGCTGTTCAAGGCGATCCAGATGGAATGCAGCGACTGGGTCGCGCTCGGGACGACCAAGACCGCGATGGTGTACGGGCTGGGGCACAAGGCGGTCGGCCACAATGAATGACGCTGACGCAGCCGCCGCACCGCAATCCGCAGCGCGCGCACCGGTTGGGCTGGGCACCATCTTCCGCACCTTCCTCACGGCCGGCGCGATCAGCTTCGGCGGTGGCGTGGTCGCCTATCTGCGCGAGTACGCAGTCAACGAGACACAATGGCTCGATGACGACGACTTCCTCGACGCGCTCGAGATCAGCCAGACGCTGCCGGGACTGAACGCAATCAACATGAGCGTGATCATCGGCGACAATCTGCGCGGCATCCCCGGTGCGATCGCGGCGGTGCTGGGCCTGGTGCTGCCGGGGGTGATCGTGATCATGGGGCTCGGCGCCGCCTGGCAGGAGGAATCGCACAATCCGCAGGTGCGGGCCTTTTTGATCGGCGTGGCGGCGGCGGCGGTCGGCCTGCTCACCACCGTCACGCTGCAGCTCGGGCGCAAGCAGTTCGTCAAACCGCTCGACCTCGGCATCATCGTCGTGACCTTCATCGCCGTAAGCGTGCTCAAGGCCCCACTTTACCTGGTGCTGTTGGTCATCGGCACCGCGGCGATTTTGCTCTATCGGCCGGGCGCGACGCATCAGGGTCTCGAGGAGCGCGCGCGCCACTTGCGCGAACGCCTGCTCCATCGCCATTACACTCACCTTCGGCACTGAACCGCACGGGTGCGCGCGCGATGCCTAAACTGTTCAACCTGGCGTGGGTCTTCATGCTGCTGGCGGTGCTCGCGGTGGGCGGCGGGACCGCGGTGCTGCCCGAGATGGAGCATCTCACGGTCGACAAATATCAATGGATAACGTCGGGGCAGTTCCGCGACGTTTACAGCCTCGGCCAGGTCGCTCCCGGACCGAACATGCTGATGGTTCTGCTGATCGGGCACCGCATGGCCGGCGCGGTGGGCGCGCTGGTGGTGGGACTGGCCTTCTTCCTGCCCGATTGCATTCTCACCCTGCTGGCCAACCGGCTATGGGTGCACTTCAAGGGGTCTCCGTGGCGCGCGGCGGTGCAGCACGGGATGGCGCCGGTGGCGATCGGGCTGATGCTGTCGGGAACCTATGCGATCGCGCGGCTCTCGATCTTCAACCTGACAAGCCTGCTCATCGCCGCGTCGATTTTCGCGCTCCTCTTGTGGCGCCATATCAACCCGGCGCTGCTGGTGTTGGCGGGCGGGCTGACCTACCTGCTCGCCCCGCATCTGCTCCAGCACCTGTTCCCGCACTGAGCCGCGTCGATGCGCGGCGTGCGCGCGCGCGCCGGCCTTTACCCCCACAGCCGCCGGGTCGCGATATCCGCGCCCTTGCGCAGTGCGCCGAGCTTGGCCCAGACGATGTCTTCGGGCACCATCTCCCACGCCGCAAAGGTTCCGAAGCCGCAATCGACGCCGGCGATCACGCGCGAGCGATCGCCGACCGCTTCGGCGACCCGGCAGATGCGATCGGCGACGACCTCGGGATGCTCAACGAAGCAGGAAGTCGAATCGATCACGCCTGGAATGATCAGCATCCCGTCGGGCGGCCTGAGCCGGCTCAGGACCTTGTACTCGTGCTGATGGGCCGGATTGGCGCCCTCGAGCGCGAGCGCGCCGACGCGCGCCTGGTAGATCGCGGGCAGGATGGCCTCGGCCGGAACGTCGTGCATATGCGGGCCGTCGTAGTTGCCCCAGCACACATGCAGCCGCACGCGATCGGGCGGAATATTGACCACCGCACGGTTGACCGCGGCGATATGCAGCTCGACGATCTTGACGAATTCGTCCACCGACTTGTCCTGGAACAGGAACGTGCGCTCCATCGCGAGGTCGGGGGCGTCAAGCTGCAGGATGTAGCCGCGCGAATGGATGTACTCGTACTCCTTGCGAATCTGGTCGGCGACCGCGAAGACGTACTTCTCGTGGCTGTCGAAGTAGCCGCCGTTGAGCATCGTGGTCGCGATGATGCCGGGCGCGGCGGCGGTCATGAAGCGCTCGGGAAATTTCGCCGCCGCCGACTTGTCGAACATGTCGCACTCGCGGCGCACCGCGCCCAGATCTTCGTAGCGCAGCTCGCCGATCGCCTGCGGCGCGTTGAAGACCTTGGCCCCGCCGAGCATCCCGCGCTTGCGCATCACTTCCACGTACTGCGGAAACTCGCGCATGTCCCACGGCGTCGGCCGCTTGCTCTCGCCACCGAAGCCCTTCATGCGCTGCGGAACGTAGGTTTGAAAGCCGACGCGGGGCTGCTCGCCGTCGTTGCCGATGTCGATGCCGGCCGCGAGCTGGCGCTCGACCACGTGCGCCACCGCGGCCTCGGCCTCGCGATCCAGCAGCTTCTCGTCGATCGTCTCGCCGCGCTCCTGACGCAGCAGGAGGTCGGTCAGCTTTGGATTGCGCGGCAGACTGCCGACATGAGTCGTGAGTATGCGCTTGTCACTTTTCAGCATGGCGCGGGTCCCCTCCGTGCGGCGCGCCCGTCGGCGCGCGGGTCGGCGCAACGCCTGTCACGCGCGCGGCGCGCGTTGCGGCCGTCCGCAGTCTACAGCAATCTGCGGGTCGGATTGCAAACGCTCTCGGCTGCAGGCGGCGACACGGCGGCCGACGAACGCGGAATCGAAAATTTCAGGGGAAAGGCTTGAGGCCGCTGGCCTTCCATTCGCGGCCGAAATCGGCGACCGGTATCAGGTCTCCCTGATCATCGACAAGCGCGAGCTCGTTCTGGTCGAGCGCGGGTGGCGCATCGGCGGCCGAGTTCCCGACCTGTTCGACTCCGCCGTGCGCCTTAACGAACTCGCAGTGCGTCCGACTGTAGTACACCAGCGTCGGCAGCTCATTGCCGGCGAAATAGAGCCGTCCGCCGCCGTAAAACGCGGCTGCCTGCCGTCCCGCAAGGCCCAGCTTGTAGCTTGGCGTGCTCAGCCGCCGCTGATGATAGTAGCTGTACGAGATCGCGCGCCAGCGCACTGGAGCATGCACTGTCATCAGGATCAGTGCGAACACTCCGAGGCCTGACACCACGGGTCGCCCGGAACCGCTGTATTCCAGCGCGCGCGCGGCCAGGGTTCCCGCCAGCAGCGCGGTCGGAACGAATGCCGGCAGCACATACCACGGAAGCTTGGTCTGCACCACGCAGGCCGCGCCCAGAGCCACGGCGAGCCAAAGCAGCCAGAGACCGGTCGCTGGATCGATCGCTTCGCGCCAACTCGCCGCACCGCGGATCAGATTGCGTGCGGCGCCCCGGCTAAGGGCGATGAAGGTCATTGCGCCCGCGGGCAGAAGGAGCGGCCACAGAAAGTGAATCTCCCTCCAGAAGCCGTGCAGCGTATACCATCCCGAGTGCGTCTCGTCCTCGAGATGGCGCGCCACGCGCGCGAGCGTCTCGTGATGCACGAAGCTGGTCCAGAAGACCGGATTGTTCACCGCCTCGTACACGAACCACGGTCCGCCGACCAAAACCGCCGACGCAAGGATGACGAGCAGCCCCGAGATTCCAATCGTCTCGAAAGCCGGCAGCGCAAACACCGCCAGCGAGGCGACGATCAAGGGAATCGTGCCCGCGAGGCCCTTGCTCAGGATCGCGAGACCGGCGGCTGCGCCGGCGAGCACGCAAAAGCGACGGTTCGCGCGCGCGCGCAGCAATCCATAGAGCGCAAGCGTCATGAACAACAGCAGCGGCGCGTCGGTCGCGCAGTCACGCCCGCCGCGCGCGATGAAGAAATAGAATTGCAGCGGCACGAGCGCCGCCAGCAATCCGGCGAGCCGTCCCGCGACTACCGCGGCGCTCAGATAAATCAGGACCAAGGTCGCGATTCCGGCGATCACCGACGGCAGCCGGGCGGCAAATTCGTTTTCGCCCAGGCCCTTGAACGATCCAACCAGAGCCCAGAATAAAAGCGGCGGCTTCTTGGCGTACGGCTGACCGTTCCAGGTGAAATCGAGATAGCGATGGTTGGCGATCGCCTCGTGAGCCACCTCCGCGTATGTCGCCTCGTCCCAGTCCACCAACGGCGCCCCGGACATCCCTGTGCCGAGCGCGAGCGCGCCGATGGCGACAATCAGCACCAGCTCGATGCGCAGCCGCAGCAGACGCGTGAGCCATCCTGCGTCAACCGCGGGACGGTTGCGCGGCTCGCGGTCATCGCAAGGCCGGCGACTGGGACCGGAACCAACTGGTGAAATTTCGATATCGAACCTGCCGGGCACTTGAATTCTGACTTTCGTTCTCGCGGACGCCCGCAAGCCGGCGGGCGGCCATTGGTCACCGCCCTTTTATACGCCTGGACCGGCAGCAGGTTTCATCGATTCCGGTTTCCCTTTGCATGATACGAAGCGGCAGTATGGCAGGCAATTGAATGCGGCAAACATGGCCCAGGCGCAAAGGCGAGACAAGGCCCGGTTGCGCGTCAAATTTCGCGCAACCGGGCTATTTGGGCGCCCCTTTTTTGTGCAATTCGAGCTTTCTCTAGATTTTCGCCGCCGGCTCGACCCAGTCCCGCGCCATTTGTTCCATCTTGGCGATCAGATCGCGCTCGTTGGACGGCGGCGTGAATTCGACGAACGCCAATTCATCGACTCCGGCATCGCGGTAGCGCTTGAGGTCGTCGCGCGTGACCGGCTTGGCGTAGGGCGATATCGCCGTGTAGATTTCCGAGCGCTTGCGGCCCGCGGCCTTGAGCAACTGCTCGATGCGCGCCATCTTTTCCCCGGTTTCGGCCGGCGTCATATTAAATCCGCACCATCCATTGCCGTACTCGGCGACGCGCTTGAGCGCAGGCGGCGTCTCGCCGCCGAACCAGATCGGCACCTCGCCGCGCACGGGCTTGGGATAGCTGCGCACGTTCTTGAACTTGTAAAACTCGCCATCGTAGCTGCTGTGCGCGTCGCTCCACAGCCGGCGCATCGCATCGATGCATTCGCGCGTGCGGCGCGCGCGATGCTCCCACGGCACGCCCACGGCATTGAATTCCTCTTCGAGCCATCCGACACCCACTCCGAGCACGAACCGTCCGCTGCAAAGCTGATCCAGCGTCGCCACGACCTTGGCCAGCACCACCGGGTTATGCTCGGGCACCAGGCAGATTCCCGTCGCGAGCTTGACGCGCGAGGTGTAGGCCGCGGCGTAGGCGAGCGTGGTGAACGGGTCGGCGAAGGCCGTCTCCGCAGGCAGCGGGAATTCGCCCTTCGAGTACGGATATTTGGAAATATGCGAATCGAACAGCACGACGTGCTCGGGCGCCCACACGGTGGCGAAATTCAAGCGCTCCGCGTTGACGGCGACGGTCTTGATCAAATCCGGTCGCGCCATGTGGCCGATTCCGACGGCGAAAAATCCTACCTTCATAATCGATTTCTCTCCTTTGGCAGCGTGGGTGGATTCCTCATAGCACGATGCGCGGCGTTATGCCCGACGCGCGCGACGCGGCGCCCGCCGGATCGGCTTCGCCTGGACGACTATCCGACCGGTTCGACTTCGATCAGGTTGTCGGAAAACGTAGGGGCGTTGCCGAGATCGGCGAGCGCCGCCGAATTTACCGCGTTGACCGTGCCGGCTACGCGGCTGAATTTGCGCCAATGCCCGAGCGGCGCGACCACCACGCCCGGCCGCACCGCGTCGCTCAGGTGCGCCATGGCTTCGAAGGCGCCGCGTTGATTGAACACGCGCACCGCGCGCCCTTCCCCGATCTCGCGCTCGGCCGCATCCGCCGGATTGAGCGTCACCGTCGGCTCGCCCGCGATCCGCCGCTGATGCGGCAGGTTGGCGTAGCAGGAATTCAGAAATGCGTGCGATTTCGGCGAGATGATGTTCAGCGGATAGCGCGCGGCCAGCGCCGGATCGCTCATCGCCGATTCGCGCGCCGGTATGTAGGTCGGGACCGGATCGATCGCGGGCGTGGCTTCGCGCTCTCGCGGGTCGAAGCTGGTCGATCCCTGGCGGAAAATCGGCAGCACGAAGTTGCCCCGCGCCGCCATCGACGAGACGAACTCGGTCTTGCCCGACGGGGTCGGAAAGCCCCCCTCGGCATGCGGCGCGAACGTATCAGGCGTGCCGAGCTTGAGCCGCGCGTAACCGTCGCGCTTGAGCGCCTCGAGATCGACGCCCGCCAGCGCGGGCGAGTTCCAATCGATAATCGCGCGCACGGTTTCCTCGTCCGTGCGCCTGAAACATGGATCATCGAAGCCCATTCGCGCCGCCAGGCGCCGGAACATCTCGGTGTTCGGCACGGCCTCGCCGAGCGGCGCGATCGCCGGCTGATTGAGCGTGAGATACAGATGTCCCCACGAGAACATCACGTCCAGTTGCTCGAGCTGCGTGGTCGCCGGCAGCACGATATCCGCGAAGTCGGCGGTGTCGGTGAGAAACTGCTCGCTGACCACGGTGAACAGGTCCTCGCGAAGCAATCCGGCGACGATTCGCTCCTGCTCGGGCGCGACCACCACCGGGTTCGAGTTGTACACGAACAGCGCCTTGATCGGCGGCTCGAGGCCGAGCTCTCCGGTGAGCGCCGCGCCCAGCCGATACTGGTTGATATGCCGCACCCCGGGCCGGATGAAGTCCGGGCGCGTCAGCACGTCCCACTTCACCGGGAACGCGAAGTTGGGCATGAAGACGAGGCCGCCGCCCGGCCTGCGCCATGCGCCGACCAGCGCCGGCAGGCATGAAATCGCCCGCACCGCCTGACCGCCGCCGGGCTGGCGCTCGATGCCCACGCCGAAGCGGATCGCCGCGGGCTGCGTGCGCGCGTACTCGCGCGCCAGGCGCACGATATCCGCGGCCGGAATTCCGGTGATATGCGAAACGCGCTCCGGCGGGTATTCACGCGCGCGCGCTCGCAGTTCGGAGAACCCAACCGTGTATTTGTCGATGTATTCGTCGTCGGTGAGATGCTCGCCGATGATCACGTTCATCAATCCGAGCGCGAGCGCTCCGTCGGTGGCGGGACGAATCGGAATATGCCAGTCGGCGGCGCGCGCCGTGCGGCTGCGCAACGGATCGATCACCACGACCTTCGCGCCGCGCCGGCGGGCCTCGGCGATAATCGGCCACAGATGCAAATTGGTGCTGATGACGTTGCACGCCCAGATCACGATGTAGCGGGCGTGAACCAGGCTTTCGGGATCGGTGCCGGGCGTCGGCCCGACTGTCATGATATAGCCGGTGATCGCACCCGAGGCGCAGAAGGTGCGTTCGCTTATCGAAGCGCCCAGCCGATTAAAGAACGGGTCGCCGACGTTGAGGCCGTTCAGCAGGCCCTCGGTGCCGAGATAACTGTAGGGCAGGATCGCCTGCGCGCCGTGCTCGGCGGCGATCGCGCGGAAGCGGCCGGCGATCTCATCCAGCGCTGCTTCCCAGCTTACGCGCTCGAATTGCCCGCTGCCCTTGGGGCCGCTGCGCCGCAGCGGATGAAGCACGCGCGCGGGGCTGTAGACGCGCTCCACGTAGTCGTTGACCTTGGCGCACAGTGCGCCGCGCGTGAACGGATGATCCGGGTCGCCGCGGACTTCGGTGGCGCGGCCGTCCTTCACCGTAACCAGCATCGCGCAGGTGTCGGGACAATCGTGGGGACAGGCTCCACGAACGATCGTGCTGGCGGCGGCTCTTGCATGACGCATCGAATCTCTCCTCATCGCTCCCTGGGACCAGGAAGCCGGCAGCCGGTTCTCGCGCGACTATCTTCGACCCGCATACGAGTCCTTGCAAGTTCAAAATGCCGTTGGCGGAGTTTTCTGCTAGTAAATTCCGGGGCCCGGTTGTCAGCCTGCTGCGATTGGCGATTACCGCGCCGAACCCACCGGCGACGCCTCCATGCGCGCCGGTGAATTGAGCAGCAATTTTGCCGAGCAGCTCGGGAATCTCGCGCGGGAGTGACGGACGTGGCCGGCATCTTCACCGATTTCGACGCCTGGGCAACCGCGCTGCTGATCGGATTCGCGATGGCGCTGGCGTGGGAGGTCGGACGCTGGCAGGGTCAGCGCCTGCGTTCCGCGCGCCGCGAAGTCCCCGAATCGAAATTTCACGGCGCGAGCCTCGCCGTCCTCGGGCTGCTGCTCGGCTTCACCTTCTCGATCGCCATCGTCAAGCATGACCAGCGCCGGGCGATGGTCGTCGCGGACGCCAATGCAATCGGGGATTTCTACACCTGCGCCAGCCTGCTCAACGAGCCGGTACGATCGCAACTGCAGAACGTCATCCGTGAATACGCCACGCTGCGCGTCGAGCTGAGTCAGAGCGGGTTCGACGAAGCCGAGCTGCAACGCGCGCTCGCCCGGATGCAGCAGATGCAGGGCGCGATGACCTCGCTGGTCGGACAGGCTCTGCATCAGGGCACGCCCATCGCGGTGTCGTTGACCAACACGCTCAACGGATTGACCAGCAATCATGCCGCTCGGCTGGCCGCCGTGCGCGACCGGCTGCCGGCGATTATCGTGGCTCTCCTGTTGCTCTCGGCGATGATCGCATCGCTGCTGGTCGGGCACGAGCAGGGCGCGCGGGAAGAATCGGACCTGGTCGGCACCGCCTGCTTCATCATCATGGTCACCTTCGCCATCTACGTGATCCTCGACCTCAATCAACCCGGCGGCGGGCTGATCAGGGTGGATCAGGAACCGATGCAGCGGCTGCTGATATCGATGACGAAGTGAATCGGGCGAAACCGCTGTCTTCTCCGCTCTGCGTGGCGAAACCTCGCTCGCGCATCCGCAACTGCGTCGCAAGCGCGGGTTTTCCTGGGCTGGCGGTTCCGAACCCGGACTTATCGGGTTTGCGGACTACTTCCCCATTCGGACTGGAGCGTTTCGATCGCGGTGTCCAATCGGAGCAGAGCCACCGCAAGCGCTTCGGCGCGTTCGTTCTCAGTCAGATGTTCGTGCTCGGCGCGCGCGACCAGCTCGCGCGCGGCGCGCAGAAGTTCGAGTGTTTTGGCGTGCGGATGACTGCTCATGAGCATCCTCGGCAAAGCTGAGTAAGCTGCAGGCGCGGCGTAAACGGGAACGCCGCCCGGCCAAGCTTGGCATATATGCCTGGACCGACATATAGCTCCGATCGCTCCCGCCGTACGCGATGGTCAGGGCTCAATGTGAATCATCGGCAGCCAGCGTCTGTGCGTACTGGGAGGCAGATTCGCACAATCGGGTGAGTCTCGCCTCGACGACCTCTCGCGACTCGCCCCGGGGGAACGGCCGAACCGAGAGCCAGTCCACTCCTATCTCTGACTGTTCGCCCTCGCCTGCTGCTATGGCCTCTCTGACAAGCGCGGCGGGCAGGCGAAAATCGATCTTCAGCATGCCGATTGCGATCGCGAAGATCAGATTCGCCTCGCTGTGAAGAACGACATATGCGAACGAAGAAAAACTCGGAGAGTAGTATCGAGCGCCGGGCATGAGCCTGGCCAGGCGAATCAAGAGGCTGCCGATATCCGAATGGGCGGCGGGATTGTGGCGCGTGATGTATTCGATTACCGCGCGGTTTGGCGGAATCTTGAAGCGCTCGTCCGTCAGGTCAATGAAGAAGGCCATCTTCGCTGAGGATAGTCTTTCGAGAAGGCCCGCGCGCCCACTCGCGAACGATGCTTAATGCTCTGCTGCGGGCGCGTTGGAAACCGGTGGTTTCGGGAGAATGGGACGCGGCGCACTCTGGGTGCCGGGAGGAAGCTCAGCTCCCGGGAACTGCAAGGGCAATCGCCCTCGATCCGGCTGCACCGTCCTCCCCACCAGTATCCACGTACCGGAACACCCGTCGCACATATAGCAGGCCATGCGTGAACACTGAGTTTCCCCTGGTTGCCTGCCGCCGCACGTCTTGGTTCCACAGTTTCCATTCCCGCACAGTATATATCCCGAGGCATTGCAGGATTTCTGGGTGTCGCGCGCATACCCGGTCCCGACGAGCAACCCTGCCAGAGCAAAGATTGTGAGCACCGAAGCCTTTACGATCCCCTTCATGGCTCTTCTCCTTAGGATTCAGGTTCGGACATGGTCGAGTTCGCCATCTTGATCCCGCTACCGCGCTCGATCCCGCGCGATGCGGCGCAGGGCCTGGCGCCATCCTAGATTCCAGACGCCCCCGTGCTCAAGGGCGACTTGCCGTCCTGCCCCAGACCACAGCCGCGTGCATCAGCGCGCCCGGCCAGAGGTCTCAGCCGCTCCGGGAGCCGTCTAGCCCGCGTCCCGTCGGTGTTTCCTGATTTGTCGAGATGCAGGAGAGCGCGTGCGGACGCGGCTTCCGGGTGTGCGTCCCCGACGGGATTTGAACCCGTGTTACCGACGTGAAAGGCCGGTGTCCTAGGCCGAGCTAGACGACGGGGACTCGGAAGTGTTGAGACGGCCTGCGTGTGCGCTCGCGGCCGCCCGCCGACGCTAGCAGAGCCGCGAGAAACGGGGCAAGTAGGCGCGCGGCGCGCGATCCTACTTCGCCGGCACTATCGGCAGCACGACGTGCGAGGGCCGCTCCCTGCCATGATAGACGGTGTTGTCGGCCACCACCAACGGGCCAGGCTCGCCAAGCGGGCCGCCCGTATTGGGATTCACGTCGAAGCGCGGAAAGTTCGACGACGAAATGTCGAGCCGAATACGATGGCCGCGCGCGAAAACGTTGCTCGTCGGATAAAGCGAAAATGTCACCTCGTATACCTCACCCGGCACGATCGGCGCCGGGTCGGTCCACGATTCCCGAAAACGCATCCGGATGATCGAGTCGCCGACGTTGAGCGCGTAGCCGTCGGGATAGTCGGCGCTCGGCGGATACAGATCGACGAGTTTCGCCGTGAAGTCGGTGTCGCGCGCCGTCGAAGACACCCAGAGCTTCACGACGGGGGCGCCGGTGACCTCGATCGCCTCGCGCAGCGGCTCGCTCACGAACATCAGCACGTCCGGGCGCGAGGCCAGCGGCAGCGCGTCGCCCGCGGCGAGCGGAAACCGCGCGCGCTGATCGTAACCGCCCGAGGGCATGAACTCGAAGCCGACCGAGATGTTGCCGCCAACCGTCGGCACGGGGTTTTGCGGATCGAAGCGCAGCGTCGATGCGCTCTCGGCGGTCTCGGGCTTCTGCGGAGCCAGCACGCCGCCCGGATGAAGATAGAAGGCGGTGTCGCGGGCGCGCGCGATCGGCCATGCGTTCTCGGAGCGCCAGCGCCCGCCGTGGTCGATGCGCGGATTGAGCCCGAGCACGTCGTGCACTTTCCTGCCGCTGCCAGCACCCATCACGAAGATTCTGACCGGCGGCTCGTCAGCCACACCGGTGTCCATCCCCTTGAGCCACTGGTCGAACCATCTAAGGCGCAAGCCGTTGTAGTGCTGGAGCGCGTCGGGACCGAAGCTGACCTCGCCGGCGAAATCCTCGTCGGCGCGCACGCCGTGCACCCACGGACCCATGATCAATCGCTGCGGTGAGCGCTTGAGCCGGCTCAGCGCGACAAAATTCTCGGTGCTCGCGCGTGCGTAGGAATCGTACCAAGAGCCGAAGTACACCGTCGGGACGTCGGCGTGCTCGGCGTAGTATTCGCTGATCGCATAGCCGCGCTGCTTCCAGTACTCGTCGTAGATCGTGCGCGTCTGCAGGTCGATCGCCCATTGCTCGTAGCTCGGCAGCAGCCTGAGCGGCGTCGCGCCGCGCTTGAGCGGCAGCCGTTTCAGCCACTGGCCGAGATTCACGCGCGCCTCCATCAGCGCCAGGCGCAGCGCCGGATTCGCGCGCGCCTCGGGGCTGGTCACCGCCATGTGGAACGCATAAATGAGGAAGCGCTGCTCGAGCGCACCGTTGTGCCGCATCGAGCAGTGGTAGTAGTTCGACGGCCCTTCGGTGACGAACATCGCGGCCAGATGCGGCGGGTTGAGCGTGGCGGCGGCGCTCTGGGTCGCGGCCATGTAGGACGTGCCCATGGTGCCGACTTTTCCGGTTGACCACGGCTGCGCGGCAGCCCATTCGATGGTGTCGTAGCCGTCGGGCGCCTCGCGCGCGAACGCGTACCATTCGCCCTCGGAGCCGCCGCGGCCGCGAACGTCCTGGATCAGCACGACGTAGCCGTGCTCGGCGAAGAGGCGCGCCGGCACGACGAAGCGCGGCGCACCCTTGTCGTACGGGGTGCGCTCGATGATGACGGGGAAACGGCCCGGCACGGGCGCGCCGCCGCGCGCGGGACGATAGATATCGGTCGTCAGACGCACGCCGTCGCGCATCGCGACCATCACATCGCGCTCGATTGCGGCCTCGAAACAATGCGCCGATCCTTCGCGTTCGCGATCTGCCATGGCTTTTGCCTCCGTTGCCGAAGCCTACTACACGGCGGCACGAGCGTGGTATGGAGAACGAGCGCGCGGCGCTAGGATGAATCAGCCGCCGGCGCCGAACACGCGCACCACGCGCGCCGTGACGCGCGAGGTCGCCTCGGCCACCGCCACCAGCGCGTCCGCGCTCACCACCTTGAAGAGCGCCGCGCCCGAGGGCGCGAGACCGTCGAGCGCGCGCGAATCGCCGTTGCGCAGCCTGCGCACAATGGCCGCATCGGCCTCGGCCTCGGGCATGGTGGCGAGCGCCCGGCGCATCGGGATCAGCATGCGGCTCGGGTCCTCGCCGGCGAGTTCGTCGAGCGCCCGATCCAGCGGCAGCGCCTCACCGAGCGTAAACGTGCCGCTGCGGAGACGCCGCAGTTGCGCCAGGTGGGCGACCGTGCCGAGCGCGAGGCCGATGTCGCGGGCCAGCGAACGCATGTAGGTGCCGGTCGAACAGGCGGCGACGAAATGGATCGATACGGCGTCGGGCGCGTCGAGCACGAGACGCGAAATCTCGACCTCGCGCGGCGGCGGCGGCTCGATGTCGGCGCCGCTGCGCGCCAGTCGGTAAAAGCGCACGCCGTCGCGCTTGATCGCCGAAAACAGCGGCGGCTGCTGCACGATCCTGCCGGTGAAGCGCGCCGCCGCCTCGGTCAGCATCTCCGGCGCAAGTGCCGGGACTGCGGCGGTCTCCGACTCCGCGCCGGTCGGATCGAGCGTGTCGGTCGCGACGCCAAGCCGGATCACTCCCTCGTATTCCTTTTCTCCGTCCTGCAGGAACGGAGCGAGCTTGGTTGCCTCGCCAATCAGGATGGGCAGCAGTCCGGTCGCGAACGGATCGAGCGTGCCGAGATGGCCGACGCGCGCAGGACGCACCCGCGTCTTGATCCGGCGCACGACCTCGGCCGAGGTGATCCCGGCGGGCTTATCGATGAGCAGAACTCCGTCCATCGGCGGTTGCGCGACCATAGCCGATACTCGAGGCCGACGTAAGCGGCCGCGGGCGGGAACGGATTTGGGCGGCGGTGGCCGCTAACGTCTCTCGCTGTACAACACTCCGCTTGCGCGCAATTCCGCGACCCGCGCATCCGAATAGCCGAGTTCCTCCTTGAGCACCCGCTCGCCGTGCTCGCCGAGCAGCGGAGCCTGGATGTCCGGCAGATCCGGATAGGCCGAGAATTTCAGCGGGAACCCGGGAATCGTGACTTCGCCCAGGATCGGGTCGCGCACTTTGCGCACCATGTCGCGCGCCTTGAAGTACGGATGATTCATCGTATCGACCACCGACATCACGGGCGCGCACGCGATGCGATTTTCCTCGAGCACCGCGAGCGCGGCTTCGTCACTCGGCAGCGAGCCAAGCCATTGCTCGACGATCGCGATCAATGCCTCGCGGTTTTTCACCCGATCCGCGCCGGTGGCAAAGCGCGGGTCCTCGCGCAGGTCGGGCCGGCCCATCGCCTTGGTCATGTTCGCCCACTGGCGATCCAGCACCAGGATGAAAATCCATCCCTGCGGGCCCTTGAACACTCCGCACGGGCAGATCTGATTGTGATGACGGCCCATCCGCTTCGGTACGAACTGTCCGCCGGTAATCGAATGGCTCTGCAGGCCGAAGTCGTGCATGTGGTAGAGCGCGTCGATCATCGCGATATCGATGTACTGCCCGACGCCGGTGCGCTCGCGATTGTAGAGCGCATAGCCGATGGCCGCGAAGGTGTGCACGCCGGTGCCGACATCGGCCATTCCGATGCCGACGAAGGTCGGAGCACCCTCGGGATCGCCGGTCATGTGCATCAGGCCCGAGAAGGCCTGTGCGATCATGTCATAACCGGTCTTGTGCGAAAGCGGGCTCTTGCGTCCGAAGGCCGAGAGCGAGGCCATGATCAACCGTGGATTGATCTCTTTAAGCGAATCGTAATCGAGCCCGCGCTTCTGCATCACGCCGGGGCCGAAGTTCTCGACCACGATGTCCACCTTGGCGACCAGCGCGCGCAGAATCTCCATCGCCTCGGGCCGGGCGAGATCGATGCACACGCTCTTCTTGCCCCGGTTTTGCTGCACGAAATAGCCGCTGCGCCCGTCCTTGACCGTGGGCAGCAGGCGCGAGGGATCGCCCATCGGCGCGATTTCGATCTTGATGATGTCGGCGCCCATCTCGGCCATCAGCCGGGTCACCGTGGGCCCGGCCAGGTACTGGGTGAAGTCGAGCACTTTGCAGCCGGCAAGCATGGCGGAATTTGCATCAGCGTTTGGCATCCGATTCGTCTCCCAGGCTGAGTGTCTCCCCTTTGGAGCCATCTAGCACAGCGCTCGCGGCCTGTGGAGTTCCGCGTGTGCCGGCGCAGGCTGGACAGCGCTCCGAGCTGCCGCTAGATGAGTCTTGAGCACCGCACGCGGGCTGGTGCGACGGACCAATCGAGGAGACCCAAGGGCGATGTCCACCAACGGAGGTTCCGAAGCGGCCGCGCTGCGCGCGCGCCTGCAGCATCCGGTGATCGATTCCGACGGCCACTGGGTTGAATTCGGGCCCGACGTAATCGACTACCTGCGCGAGGTCGGCGGGGCGCGCGCCGCCGACGGCTTCAAGAATCGCCCCTACGAAGGATGGCATCTGACCGTGCCGCTCAGCCAACGGCGCGAGCGCAGGCTCGATCAGCCGATATGGTGGGGCGTGCCGACCCGCAATACGCGCGACCGCGCGACCGCGATGCTGCCGCGGCTGCTCTACGAACGGATGGGCGAGCTGGGAATCGATTTCGCCGTGCTCTATCCGACCGCCGCCCTGCGCATCCCCTTCATCGCCGACCAAGAGACGCGCCAGGCGACCTGTCGCGCCTTCAACCGCTACTCGGCCGACCGCTTCCACGCTTACGGCGAACGGCTCGCGCCGGTCGCGGCGATTCCGATGTACACGCCGCAGGAGGCGATCGCGGAGCTGGAGTACGCCGTGCGCACGCTGGGGCTGAAGGTGGCGATGATGCCGAGTCTGTTGCGGCGTCCGATTCGGGCGGCGGCGCGCGCGGGCGCTGAACCCAATCCGTACGCGGTATGGCTCGACATGCTCGCGCTCGACAGCGAGCACGACTACGACCCGGTATGGGCAAAATGTCTCGAGCTCGGGGTGGCGCCGACTTTTCACACAGTGTCCAAGGGTGTCGGCACGCGGGCGTCAGTTTCAAATGCGGTCTACAACCATATCGGCCACTTCGGCGCGGCCGGCGAGGCGGTGTGCAAGGCGCTGTTCCTCGGCGGCGTGACGCGCCGCTTCCCGAAATTGAAATTCGCCTTCCTCGAGGGCGGCGTCGGATGGGCCTGCAGCCTGTACAGCGATCTCATCGGGCACTGGAAGAAGCGCAATCCGGCGGCGCTCGCGGAAGTCGACCCGGCCAATCTGAACCGCGAGCTGCTGGCGCAGCTTTTCCATCGCTACGGCAGCGAGGGACTGGCCGCCAAGCTCGCGCGCTGGAATCCCGAGGGCGAGGCCTACTCGCCGCGCACCGCCGACCCGGAGGCGTCGCTCGACGACTTCGCGGCCTGCGCGATCGAGCGCGCCGAGCAGATCCGCGATCTTTTCATCCCGCATTTCTATTTCGGCTGCGAAGCGGACGATCCGGCCAACGCGTGGGCCTTCAGCGCGAAGACGAATCCGTATGGCGCGCGCCTCAACGCCATCTTTGGTTCGGACATCGGCCACTTCGATGTTCCGGAAATGACCGAAGTGCTGCCGGAGGCGTGGGAACTGGTCGAACACGGATTGATCGGCGAGGAAGATTTCCGAGACTTCACTTTCGCCAATCCGGTCAGACTGTGGGCCGGCAATAACCCGGACTTCTTCACCGGCACCGCGATCGAGCGACGGGCGCGCGAGGTACTGAGCGCCACCTGAGCGCGGCGCTCAGACAAGCTCGGCGCGCACCATCCGCGCTCCTTCAACCATCGCCCGCAGCTTGGCGAACGCGACGTCGCGCGCGAGATACTTCATTCCACAATCGGGCGCGACCACCAGCCGCTCTGCGGGAACGAATCTGAGCGCGGCGCGAATGCGTTCGGCCACCGTGGTCGCGCTCTCGACCGCCGGGTTGTCGAGGTCGATTACTCCAAGAATAATCGTCTTGGAGGGCAACTCTCTCAGAATCGAAAGGTCGAGCCGCGGCTGCGCCGCCTCGATCGAGATCTGGTCGGCGCGACAGTTTTCCAGCTCGGGCAGGAACGAATATCCCGCCGGCTTGTCCTTCATGATGTACGCATAGCCGAAGCACAGATGCACGGCGGTGGTCCCACCAACGCCCTCGAGCGCGCGATTGAGCGCAGCGAGTCCATACCTGCGCGCCTGGTCCGGGCGCGCCTGCATGTACGGCTCATCGATCTGCACCACATCGGCGCCGGCGGCGAACAGGTCCTTGATCTCGGCGTTGACCGCTTCAGCGTACGCCATCGCGAGGGCCGCCTCGTCAGGGTAGTGGGCGTTCTCGGCCTGCTGAGTCATGGTGAAAGGGCCCGGCAGCGTAATTTTGACTTTGCGCGCGGTGTGCGCGCGCAGGAACGTGAGGTCGCGCACCTCGACCGGCGCGAGGCGACGGATCGGACCCGAGACCAGCGGCACGACGTCAGGCCGCCCGGCGCGGCTGATGGCGGTTCCCGGGCGCTCGCGATCGACACCGCCGAGCGCGTTGGCCAGGCGGTTGGAGTAACTCTCGCGGCGTATCTCACCATCGGTGATGATATCGACGCCGGCAAGTTCCATTTCGTGAATCGCGACGACGGTCGCGTCATCCTGCGCCTGTTCGAGCCATGGCTCGGGGATGCGCCATACCTCGCGCGCGCGCACGCGCGGCGGAGGCCGTTTGGCCAGGTTGTCGCGATCGATCAGCCAGTCGGGCTGCGGATAGCTGCCGACGACCGTGGTCGGCAAAAGCAGGCGCTGGGTCATTGCGCGTCCCCTCGGCTGCAGAATGGCACAATGGGGCGCGCGAGCGCACGCGGCCGCGCAGCGGCAATTCGGGCCGCGTTGGGTGGCGCTGGCGGCTAGCGCAGGCGCTCGAGCGCCTCGCGCACGCGCTCGCACTCGGCCCGCAGTTCGGCCAAGGTCGCGGAGGCGCCGTCGAGCTCGCCGTCCCGCCCCTTGTCTTCGATCGCCTTGGCGAGCGTCTGCATCCGCTGCGCGCCGAAACTGGCCGCGGTGCCCTTAAGCGTGTGCGCAGCGAGCCGGACCGCAGCAGCATCGCCCTTGCCCAGCGCGAGCGCGAGCGCTTCCATCTGCCGCGGCGCCTCGCCGATGAACATCTCCACCAGCTCGTTCAGCAGATTGTCGCCTTCCTCTCGCAGTTGCTCGATGATTTCGCGGTCGATCGCGATGCTTTTCGTCTGGTCGCGGGAATCAAGGTCCATACGCCTCTCCTTGCCGCTGTCTCCGTATTCGGTGCCCACTCGTCGGCCGCGACTTGCTCACGCGGTTGAGTGCGGAGACATCCGCTGTAATTTCTGACGCACCTGCTCAAAGGACAATTGTCCGAACGGTTTGACCACGTACGCCAGCGCGCCCTCGCTCAAGAAGGTCTCGCGCGTCTTCTCGAAAGGCACGGCGCTGACCACCACCACCGCGGCTTCGGGTATCTCATGGCGCATTGCGCGAAATGCCTCGAGACTGGAGATGCCCTCGCGCTCAGGCATCAGAACATCCAAAGTGACCAGCGCCGGCTTGAGCCGGCGAAACAAGCGCAGCCCCTGCGCGGCGGTTTCCGCTTCGCCCGCGATCTCGAACCCGAGCTTGGTCAATTGATGCCGAATCAGCCTGCGCGCGAAAGGGGAATCATCGATTATCAACGCCGAGGCCATCGCTACCCCGCTATCTTGCGCACCGTTCGTTTCACGCGCGCAATTCACTGGATGAGTTGCGCATGAACCGCCCCCATGTCGCCGCCACCGCTCCCCGGCGTGCCTGATGCCACCTGGCGGATGAATACGGCGCTCACGTCGCCGCCACTGCTGACGCTTACGATCCACACCATCGCAAACCCGACGACCGGCACCGAGGCGCTGCAACGCCCGCCATTGCAGCCGCTGCTCCAGTTGACGAGCGGCACCACAACCGCGCGAGCATCGTTGACCGTATGCGAAGACCAGGTGCCGTTGGGATCGGCCGCGATACCCGCTGCTATCCGCGCGCCAATGCCGTTGACTACCGCGCTGGTCTTTACGCCGGGCTCCGCGGTCAGCTTATCGCCCACGCTCACGGTGCATGAGCATCCTGGCTGGAGGTTCTGCTGAAAGGCGGCCGAACCGCTATTACCCTTGCTCAGGCTCTGTAACCCAAGGCCCTGCCAGCAGCCGCCGCCGCAATTGCTCAGGCGTAAATTGATCGCCTGACCGTAGGTATACGGCGTCTGAGAATCGAGCCCGATCGGCGCCACGCCGCTGGCTGAGCCCAGGCCCTTCAAACTCGCCACGGAAATGGCGCTGACGGTAAAGTTTTGGATGCCCACGACGCGCGCGAACAGCGCCGACAGCGTGCGCCGCGCGCTCACCGTCATGGTTTCGGCAGCCGTGTTCGCCACCAGGCCGGTGATTTCGCTGAGTGTTATGCCATTATTAAGCGCGTAGGTGCAGGCGGCGTTTTGCGCATCAGTGGAGTACACACAAGATGGGTTGTTTCCGGCAAATTGAATATTATTGAGATAGGTTGCGCCGGCCAAAGCGGCCGCATCAGTGGCGGCTTGAAGCCGATTCTTGTTCCAATAGAGGTAGAAAACATCAATTCCCAGAGCGGCGATGCCGATCAACCCGACTGCCGCCAGTGCCAGGAATACCAGAATTTGACCGCGCCTGCCGCGATGACTCCGCGATTTCATTGATCCAACTGCGCAGCAAAGAGCGATCCATACTAAGTCGCTTCGACTGATCATTCAGCCGCAATAGCCATTACTCATCTTTCCCACTGGTATGGATAATGCTCCATCGCCGGTCGGATGAACTTCGGACCTGTTTCAGCGCATATGTGCTCGGGTGCGAGACAGTATCGTCTATCAGTAGCGGACGCGCGGTGTCGCTCCGGCCAGACATTGGTCGAGTTCGCCCTCATCCTCCCGATCTTTCTGCTGCTCATGCTTGGCGTGGTGCAGATGGTGATAGTGGGAGGTGCGGCGCTCGCCGTGAATCAGGCCGCCGTCGCATGCGCCCGGTACGCGTCGCTCAATCCCAATGCTAACCAGGCCACAGTCGCCAGTTACCTGACCAGCACCGCGTCGCCGCTCATCAGCGACGCGGGTCTGCAGCCGGTGGTGCTCGCACCAATAAACGTGCCTCGTACGACCGGCAGCGCTGTCACCGTGACGGTGACCTACAAATTGCAGTCCAAGCTGTTCCTCGGCACTACCTTTTTCGGCGTGACGTTTCCGAGCCAGGTCTCAGCCACGCAGACGATGACCAGCGAGTAGCCGGCCAAAGCGTCGACCATAGGGACAACAACCTATTCGGATGGAACGAAATGAAATCAGCCCAATCCAATGCCAGTCTGCTAAGCGTGGTGCGCCGGCAGGGGCACCGCAACCTCACCCTGGCGCTTGTCGGCGGCACGGTCGCCGAACGCGCGGGCCTGCGCGAGGCAATCGCCGCCCTCAGCAGCCCGCGCATCGAGATCAACGAGATATCAGCACCGGCTCAGGCGCCCGCCCAAAGCGACGCGCTTGGCGTGCTGGCAGTCATCCTGGGCGATGACTCCGAGCTGTGGGATCGCGAGCTGGAGCAGTGGGTGAGCGATGCTCGATGGATTCAGACGATCGCCCTGGTGCGGCAGCGAACGCCGGATGCCGTGCGCGCGGCGCTGCAGGCCGGCGCCAATGAAGTGCTGTTCCTGCCGGCAGATTCGGTCGAGCTCGCGCGCGCGCTGCTGAAAATCAGCCAGACCAATCCGGGCTCCGGGCACGGGCCGGACAAGGCCGCCTATGCGCTGGTGAGCGTCGCGGGCGGCGTCGGTGTCTCCAGTCTGACCGTCGCGCTCGCCCTTGCCCTGCGGCGCATCACGCAGAAGCAAGTGGCGCTGGTCGACCTCGGGCTGCAGGCGGACGCGCTTGCGCCGATGCTCGATCTCGCGCCCGCGCACTCGATCAGCGACCTGACCGATCCGTCCACCAGCATCGACTCCATCCGCCTGGAATCGGCAATCTGCAAGCATCCCGCGGGCCTCTATCTGTTGGGCGCTCCCGCGCGTATCGAGGATGGCGAGATGATTTCGCCCGGCACGGTCGAGGCGACGGTGGGGGTGATGCTGCAGCTGTTCGACTTCGTGATGATCGACTGCGGCCATCATGTCAGCGAAGCCTCGGTGGCGGCCTGGGAGCGTGCGGGCAGCCTGTTCTACGTGCTCGACCAGTCGATCACCGGCGTGCACGCGACGCGCCGCTTCCTCGAATTGTTCAAGCGCCTCAATCTCAAGCACGTGGCCCTCGACCTGGTGCTCAACAACTACCGCCACGGCCATGCGATAACCCTGGAAAAGATCGAGTCGGCGCTCGAACATCCGATCGGCTTCTGCATCCCGCACGATTCGACGATGGCCGCGGCCGATGCCGCGGGCGACGGCCTCCTCGGCCGCCCCACCTCCTCGCCGATGGCGCAGGCAGTCGAGAGCCTGGCCAACGCGCTGCTCGGCATCGGCGCCCAATCCAACGGACGAGCGCGCGCGGGCGTGCTGTCGCGGATGCTCACGGCGTTCGGCCGCGAGGAGAGATAACCATGGGTCTGCTGGATCGAATGCAGAACGAAGTCGAGCGCGCGCCGGCCTCCGCGCCGTCGCTGTTCATTCCCGACGCGCGCCAGCCGCAGAGCCTCAGCGCCTCGGACGCGGGCAAGGAGCGCTTCCAGGCGCTCAAGCACAAAATCCAGGACGCACTGCTGCGCCGGATCGACGTCAACAAGCTCGAGGAAGCGGGCTACGATCCGCTGCTCGCGGAGGTCGACGCGGTAATCGACGAGCTGGTCCGGCAGGAGCGCCTGTTGCTCACCGAAAGCGATCGCACCCGCCTGATCGAGGCGACCACCAGCGACATGCTCGGCCTCGGTCCGCTCGAGCCGCTGCTCCAGGACAACGAGATCTCGGACATCCTGGTCAACGGCTACCGCAGCGTGTGGATCGAGCGCAAAGGCAAGCTCTACCAGACCGCGGTCCACTTTCGCGACGACGCCCACCTGATGTCTGTCATCAACCGCGTCGTGTCGCGCGTGGGGCGCCGAATCGACGAGTCCTCGCCGATGGTGGATGCGCGGCTGCCTGACGGCTCGCGCGTGCACGCGATCATCCCGCCCCTGGCAATCGACGGCGCCGGACTATCCATCCGCCGCTTCGGCGGCCACGGCTACCGGATCGAGGACCTGGTCGGCAACGGCACGCTCACGGCGGAAATGGCCGAGTTCATGCGCGTCGCCGTGCTCAGCCGGCTCAACATCCTGGTCAGCGGCGGCACCGGCAGCGGCAAGACCACGCTGCTCAACTGTCTGTCCTGCTACCTGCCCGAGGACCAGCGCATCATCACCATCGAGGATGCCGCCGAACTCGCGCTGCAGCAGCCGCACGTCTTTCGCCTCGAGACCCGGCCACCGAATATCGAGGGCCGCGGCGAGGTCACGCAGCGCGAGCTGTTCCGCAACACGCTGCGTATGCGCCCTGACCGCGTGATCGTGGGCGAGGTGCGCGGCGCCGAGGTGCTCGACATGCTGCAGGCCATGTCCACCGGGCACGACGGCTCGATGACCACCATTCATGCCAACAATCCGCGCGACTCGCTGTCGCGGCTCGAGATGATGATGCTGCTGTCGGGGGTCGCGCTGCCGGAGAAGGCGATGCGCCAGTATATTGCGGCCTCGATCAACCTCATCATCCAGATCGCGCGCCACTCCGACGGCTCGCGCCGGGCAATCAAGATCACCGAGATCACCGGCATGGAAGGCGACACCGTGCTGACCCAGGACCTGTTCGAATACGTCCGCACCGGCATCGACCCTCGCGGCAAGGTGCTGGGACATTTCCAGACCACCGGCACGCGCCCATTCTACACCGAACGCTTCGAGGCCGCCGGCTTCTCGCTGCCGCAGGCGATGTTCGCCGCGCGCGTGCTGGAATAGTGTCATGGCGCTGGCAATCGCAATCCTGTTCTACACGCTGCTGATGGTTCCCGCGTTCATGCTCTACAGTGCCCTGCAGCGCCAGCAGCGCGAGCGCTCGGCCGGACTTTCTCGCCGCCTGGGCGATCCGCATACGACCGCGCAAGTGCGGCCGAAAGCGGCGGCCCTGCAGACGATGCACCTGGTGGCGCGCCTGCGCCGGCTGCCGGTCTGCGGCCGCTATATCGGCGATACCCTGCGCCAGGCGAGCACGCCGCTCATCCTGGCGATGCCGGCGCTGCTGATCGCGGGCACCGCAGCCTCTGCGGGCTGGATCGGCATGCCGTCAGCGCTGTTCCCGGGTCTCGCCCTGGCCGCGCTGCCGGCGATCTACTTGCGCATCCGGCATCGGCGATGGCTGGCGGCGTTGAGCGAGCAGTTGCCCTACCTGGTGGACCTGCTGCGGGCCGCCCTCGGCGCGGGACATACGATGCTGCGCGCGCTGCAGATGGCCGCGCAGAACCTGCCCGAGCCGGTGGCGAGCGAGGTGCGCGTGATCGTCGAGCAGGTGCAGCTCGGGATGCCCTTGCCGCTCGCGCTGGAATCGATGTACGACCGGGCACCGGTGGAGGAGCTGGGTTTTCTGGTCGCCGCGGTACGCATCCAGTCCGATATCGGCAGCAGCCTCGCCGAGGTCTTCCAGCACGTCGCCGACGGCATGCGCAACCGCGAACGCGCCGAGCAGCAGATGCGCGCGCTGACCGCGCAGTCGCGTGCAAGCGCCATCATCGTCACCCTGCTGCCGTTCATCGTGCTGGCCGCGCTGAGCTTCATCAATCCCGCCTACTCCGAGCCGCTGTTCCATCGCGACTCCGGTGTGATGATGCTGAAGATCGCGGTCGCGCTGGACACGATCGCTTTTTTCACGATGCGCAGAATCGCGCGAGTGGATTTCTAGGATGCCGCTGACTATCGCTGTCGCCGTCTTCCTGCTCGGGCTCACCATGATCGTCGCTCTCTACCTGGGCCTGAATGAGCATCCCCGTGGCATCCGGTTCCAAAAGCGCGGCGCTCGGCGCTACGCTGCGGCCAACGCGCTCGCGCCCTCGTCGCTGCACTTCGAGGGCTTCGCCGGCGTGCTGCTCGGATGGTGGGTAAGGCTGACCGGCGGCGGCGACAAGAATACGCCCGAGGTGCAGCGCATCCGGCTGGCGCTCAACCGCGCGGGCGTGCGTCAGGTCGAGCAGCTTGCCTTGTATCGCGCCGCGCGTGTCGCCTCCTTTGTGCTGCTCCTTTTTGCTGGCTTTGTCCTGTCCAGGTCTTACCCGCGCTACGCGATCACCGCGATCCTCGGCGGCGCGATCGTCGGCTACGTGCTGCCGGGCTACCTCGTCGGCCGCATGGCGCAGCGCCGCCAACGGATGATCCTGCATGAATTGCCGGCCATTCTTGACCTGCTAGTGGTCACTCTCGAAGCCGGGCAAGGCCTGCTCGAAGCAATCAAAATCGTCGGCCGCGAGACCTCGCGTCAGGGACGCGTGCTCGGTGGCGAGCTCGCAACCGCGGCAGCCGAGATGGGCGCCGGCTTGTCTCTCGAACTCAGCATGCGCAACCTCGCCGACCGCACCGGCGTCGAGGAACTCAAGTCGTTAACCGCCGTGCTGATTCAGAACAAGGAGATTGGCGGCAGCCTCGGCCCTTCACTGCGGGCGGCGAGCGAACTGCTGAGCGCCAAGCGGCGGCTCAAGGCCGAAGAGGCGGCGCAAAAAACCTCAGTCAAGATGCTATTGCCGCTGGTGCTGCTCATTTTGCCGGCGATGATGCTCATCATTCTCGGACCGGCGATCATTCAGATCGTTGAATTGATGAGGGGTACCACGCTCTAGAGCGCCGCCCACGCTCGGGCCGGCGCGTATCGTTGCGCCATTGAGTGCCAAGCGGACGCCTCGGCGGCCGCCCGACGCGCCGACAAATCAGTAGCGCCCCTCCGACAAATTAATGACTACCGCCAGAGACAGCGGTTGGTCCTGTCTCCCTCGCGAGTCAGTCAGGCGCAGGTGTCTGTTCACCACGCATACGCCGGTGCCAGCAGGCCACGATCAGTTTTTCGCTCGAGACCGCGTATCGCGCGCTGTTCGATCGCTACGTCAAGGATTGGCGACGCGACTTCTTTGTCCTGCACATGCTATCGGAAGGTTTATTGGTGCGGGCGCAACCGAGGCGCAGCGCGACCCGCCAACGCCTGATCCGCGCGCCATCGAAGCCTCCGCCCCACGTCTCGGACAACGCGGCTTCGCCGCGCGGCTGCCGGCCGCGGCGACTCATCTCAATGACCGAGCGGCGGACGGCCCTTCGAGGGCCGCGGACGCGAGCGCTACTCGAGACAGTGCCGGCGGTCTTCCGCGCTTTGCAGTTGACGCGCCTTTGCGCGCAACTGCTCGGCAAACTCAGAATCGCGTTCGCTCCAGTAATCCGCCAACTCCAACAGCCAGGCCGATTTGGCTAGCTGCGTCTCGTATCCTCGGTCCTGTAAGGCCATCCCCGCATCCTCCCTACGGCCTGACCACGGCGCTCTTGAGCAGCCGACCCACAACCGAGTCCAAAGCGTACAGTGCCGCCACGATGATGATTGTGCCTGCCGCGCCGAACGCAGCAGCGACGGCCAGCGTGGACGCCAAATGCAGCCCGACGTCTATGGAATAGAGCACCTCTCCCCAGACAATCGCGGCGGTCAGCGCCACCCAAACCAAGACGACCTGCTTCTTCATGGTCATCCAGGCCCCCCTTTGCACTAAGATTACACGCTTGTTCGTGATTACTGAAGAGGTCCGTCGAGAATGAGAGTCTATCGGAGCATTTTTGTATCCTAACGGTCGGAGCGAAGCGCGTTGATACTGAGGCTAGACAATATACATTAAAGCCGACGATCGGAGCGATATCGGCAACTACGAGGATAGGGCAAATAGATATATGTAAAGCTGAATAAGGTCAGTTAAACGTATGTTGATTAGAAATCGATGCCGCAAATAACGGCATCGATTCGCCAGCGCCGCTCAATTCGCAATGGCAAAATAGATATCAGCCGATTTTCCGCAAGCCGCGCCTGAGGAACTGCCGTTTCACTTCCGACCCTCCGGCCTCATCCGGCCTCGGGGGATCGATGGACTGCTCATCCCAGATTGAAATTGCGACCTCGAGTTTTTCGGCGCTTTCGGCGTCTCTCCTCAGTTCGACCCATTCCGTTATCCCCTCGGCGATGTCGGTAGCGCTGCGATCGCCGCTTCTCCAATGGTCCTTTGCGACCACGCGATCGCCGCCAGCGGTCACACAGACTTCCGCAGTGAAAATTTCGAGCTTTTCATTAGCGACGAAAGACCGCACGGCATCGCGCCAGTCTTCCTGAGACAACGGTAGAAAAATCGTGGCTCTGGCATTCCGCATCCACCCCACCCCCAAAACCGCTTGAACTGAAGCCGGCCCTCAACCACGAGGTGCCCCGGAAGGCCACACCAGGCAGGTGACAAGTGGAAGCGGAGCCGAAGCCGAGGAACACGAACAGGATATCAGCGATGGCCCTACCGCGCTTCGGATACTATTTTTCGTGCAGTTCCGCAACTGGCATGCATCCGGCGTTCGTCAGCGAAAAGATTGTTCGCCGCCGAATCGCGAGCGCGGACGAGGCATCTGAAGATGCCTCGCCCGGCTGGCCGGATGGATGCGCCCTTGGCGACTGCCGAGTTCAGTTCGGAATGCTGTCGAGCTGCTGCTCGACCTGGTCCAGATTGGCGCTGGCCGCGCGATAGTCTCCGCGCGCAACCTCGCGCTGCGCTTCGACGTATTCCGCCTGCGGCAATGGCCGGGCGAAGTTGGCCAGCTTCGCCTCGTTGAGTCGGCGGCCAACGTCAGCCAGCCGCCCATTGACCGCGGACGAGGTCATGCCCGACCCGGCCTCGATCGCAGCCTGCGGGTGGTGAGTCAGTATCTGGCTCAGCGCGACGCCAGGCGCGGCTCCGAGCACCGCGGCCGAGAGCGCGAGCGCGGCAATTTTCGAAATTTTCATCATCACACCTCCGATGCGAAATAGCCTGTCGCGTGTTGCGACGATATCCGGGATAGAGCGAAGCGCGTGCCAAATCGCTCAATTAAGCGGCGCTGATGATCGAGATAACCGGGTGCGCGCGAAAAGCGCGCCGTGACGGATATGATTCGATTGCGCCGACCGAATCGGCGCAATCGGCAGCCGCCTGATCGCTCCGGCGCGGTTGCCGCACGTCTTTCGCGCATTCGTAGAATGCTTCGAAAATGGCGAAAGCAGCCGCTGCACCGACTGCGCCGGCTCCCGTCGTTGCACGGCGCTTTCGCCTGTGAATTTACGCGCGCACCGTTCGTGCGGCTCGCTGGATAAGCGCGTCCGGCTCGAATAACGTGCATCGGCGATGCCGCCGCGCTCCAATCGATCTTCTCCCGCGCACAACCGGCTGGCGCAGACTGCGTTTAGCGCCGCGCGCGCCGCTGGACGCGTCCATCTGCGCCGCCTCAGCCGGATCAATGTCACGCGCAAGAGCAATGCGATCGATCTCGTGACCGAAGCCGACCACGAGTCGGAGCGCGCCGTCATCGGCGCGCTCGCCCGCGCTTTTCCCGACCATGCGATCCTGGCCGAAGAGAGCGGCGCCAGTGCGCAGCGCAGCGAGCATCGATGGATCGTCGACCCGCTGGACGGGACCACCAACTTCGCGCACGGCTTCCCCCAATTCTGCGTGTCGATCGCGTACGAGCGCCGCGGCCGGGTCGAACTGGCGGTGGTCTTCGACGCGCTCAAGCGCGAGCTGTTTTTCGCGGGGCGCGGGCGCGGTGCGCGGCTCAACGGACGTCCGATTCGAACGAGCGCGGCGCCGGCGCTCGATCGCGCGCTGCTGGCGACCGGTTTCCCGTACGATCGGCGCGAGCGGCGCAATTTTTATCTCGCCTTCTGGGAGGCCTTCATGATGCGCACGCAGGGCGTGCGGCGCACCGGGTCGGCGGCGCTCGATCTGTGCTACGTGGCGTGCGGGCGCGTCGACGCCTTCTGGGAGTTCGGACTGCGGCCGTGGGACGTGGCGGCGGGCGCGCTGATCGTGAGCGAGGCCGGCGGCCGCGTCAGCAACATGGACGGCTCGAGGCTGGACATCGACGGCCGCAACATCCTCGCGAGCAACGGCCCGCGGCTGCATCGCGCCATGCGCGAGACGATCGCCAAAGCGTGGCCCGAAGCGGCGCGCCGCGAGGCGGAGGGCCGCCCCGCCCCCTAGCGCATCGGCCGCGCCGAGACCGCGCCCAAACCCGTCTCGGCTAACCGTCCCGCTACTCTCCCTGCTGCAGCCGCGCGCTGTCGCGGCGGCGCCCGATCGATTCAGCGGTTTGCGAGGCGTCGAACCGGAGCCGCAATCCCCATGGCCCGAGCAACAGGCACAGGGCGCCGAATGCCACCGGGGCCAGCGATGCGGCGGCGAATCCGGTGCGGTCCCATGCGGCGCCGCCCGCGAGCGGCACCGCAAAGGCGAGCCCGTATCCGATCGTGAACATGCCGGCGGAAATCCGATAAACGTCGGCCGGCGTCTCGGCGAGCAGCGGCGGCAGCGCCAGGTTCAGGACGAAGCCAAACGCGGCCGCGAAGCCCATCATCGCGGCGCCTGCCAGCCGCGTCCAATCGAGCGGGACGAAGAACAGCGCGAGCCCGCCGACCGCCACAAACGCCATCGCCTGGATCGGCCATCGACGTCCCACGAACCATCCCGGCCGCAGCGCCACCGCGATCGACGCCGGAAGCTGCGCAGCATTGAGCCAGAAAAGCGCCGGCCCGATCAGCCGCGCGGCGCCCGCATGATGCAGGTAGTCGGGGAGAAACGCATTTGCGCCGAAGTAGACCACGCTCGAACCGCCGTGCGTAAAGCCGAGCCTCCAGGTGCGCGCGTGATGGAAATCAGGAAGCCAGCGCGGCGAGCTTCGGTCGGGCTTCAGGGCCGGGGTCACAGCCCACAGCAGCGGCGCCGTGAGCAGCGGCACGACGCTCCACAGCGCCAGCGCGCGCTCCCAGCTCCCCGCGACCGGCAACGCGACCTGCGTGGTCAGGCCCGCGCCGATCAGTTCGCCGATGAGCAGCCCGTTGCTGTAAGCCGCGGTCGCGAGGCCGATGTGCCGCGGTGTCCAGTGATAGACCAGCGCCGGCAACGCCGGCTGCACCACCGCGACGCTCGCGCCCATCATCAGCGTCATCGCGAACAGGATCGCCAGGGAAGGTCCGGCACCGCGCAGCGCCGAACTGATACCGAGGGCAACGAGGCCGAAGATCACCGTGCGCCGCGCATCCGAGCGCGCGATGATCATCGAGCCGAGCGTCGCCGCGGCGGCGAGCAACAGCACCGGCAACCCAAGCAATGCGGCGACCGCGGTTTCGTCGAGCGGCAGATCGCGATGAATCAACGGGATGAGCGGCGGAACGGCGAGCATCGTGAGCCGCAGGTCGATTCCGGCGAGCCAGAGCAGGACGAGTTGAAGCCATGGAATCCGATTCATCTGCGTGCGCACTCGCGCCGGCTCGGAGTGCCGCCCACGGCGAGCACGCAACGAGTCCTTTGCCGAGGGCGGAACGATATCGAAAAGCGCGCTCGCTCGAAAGCTGCGAGCGGTGAGCGCATCGGACATGCGAGCGGCGGTGAGCGTCGGATACTTGTGAGTACGGCGCGGCTGCGATACTTTTTGCGTTCGCCGTCAGCCGTTCTGCCCCGGTAGTGAAAAGGACATCACGGAGGTCTCCGGAACCTCAAGTCCGGGTTCGACTCCCGGCCGGGGCATGCCAAACACCGACGCTTCGCGTAGCCTTCTCAGCGGTTTCGTACTTTGCGCGTTACTATCTCGCATCCGAGCATGAGGTTGCTCAGCGAAGAGCAAACGCGTGCTCTTCTCCGATTGTGACAACAGGCGGCGGAGTGCGGTCAGCTTCCCAAGGTTGCAGCCTGAGCGTACCACCTCAAGGTTGACAATTTTACGCCATATGCTATCGGCTCTGACGTCTGGTTGCAGGTGAGAGCGGGTACCGGCTGAGCCTGCAGATTGTCCAACCTGTCAGCCCTCTTCTCCCTCCCCCCGGCGTCACGAGTCGGCCACGGGGGCGTGTATGCGAGAACTCCGGCTGGTGGATCGACGGTGGCGTGAGAGGTACTCAGCTCAACGACTCGGCGACTTCGTCGCGCGGTGTCATAAGCGGGGTATAGCGGTTACCCCCCAGCGACTCGCCGTCGTACGAGCCTTGCTATCCTCGGAGAGCCATCCGAGCGCCGACGAGATATGTGCGGCGGTGCGTCGCACGCATCCCCATGTGTCATTGGCTACAGTCCATCGCATTCTCGAGCAATTTTGCGCAGCGGGAGAGGCATGCAAGGTAACGCCGCTGCACGACGTCGCGCGCTATGACGGCAACGTGGAGCCTCATCATCACGTCGTTTGCGTCCGATGCAGACGGGTAAGGGACATAGAGATACCCCAGGTTGACAAGCTTCTCGAAGGTACCGCCAGCCTGGGACAGTTCGCGCTGCTGCGCTGTTCGCTGGAAATCGATGCTCTCTGCAGACGGTGCCAGGCTGCTGAAAAGCGAATGCACGGACAGCGTTACACCATGGCAACCTGAGAGCCGTGTATGAGTCCCGAAAAAAACGTGAAGGCCGGCACCAAACAGCCAACAGAGAGGTGAACCTCTGAATCAATATCAGGAGGACAAGCAATGGAAGAGCAAAACTTGTCAACCGAGGCCCAATGCCCGGTATCGGGCCGCAGACACACGGGCTCGACGAATCGAGACTGGTGGCCCGATAAGCTAGACCTCAGAAGCCTGCGCCAGAACTCCGAGCTGTCCGATCCCATGGGCAAGGAGTTCGATTACGCTGAAGAATTCAAGCGCCTCGACCTGGATGCCGTGATCAAGGACCTCCATGCCCTGATGACGGATTCACAGGAATGGTGGCCGGCCGACTTCGGGCACTACGGGGGGCTTTTCATTCGCATGGCGTGGCACGCCGCAGGTACGTACCGCATCGGCGACGGACGCGGCGGGGCGGGTCATGGCTACCAACGCTTTGCGCCCACCGGTAGCTGGCCGGACAACGCAAGCCTCGATAAGGCGCGCCGGTTGCTCTGGCCGATAAAGCGGAAGTATGGGCGGAAATTGTCCTGGGGCGACCTCATGATTCTAGCCGGTAACGTCGCATTGGAATCGATGGGCTTCAGGACCTTCGGTTTCGGCGGCGGACGTGAAGACGTGTGGGAGGAAGACGAAACGAACTGGGGCCCTGAGCGCAAATGGCTGGCCGACGACCGTTACCAAAAACCCGGTCAGTGGGACAATCCTTTCGGCGCGGTTCAAATGGGGCTGATTTACGTGAATCCCGAAGGACCCCAGGGAAAGCCGGATCCACTCGCCGCGGCACTTGATATCCGCGAGACCTTCCGCCGCATGGCGATGAACGACGTGGAGACGGCTGCGCTCATCGCGGGCGGCCATACGTTCGGAAAAACCCATGGCGCTGTTCCGGAGAACTATATAGGCCGCGAACCGGAGGCCGCCCCCATCGAAGATCAAGGCTTGGGCTGGAAGAACAGCTATGGCAGCGGCAAAGGAGCCGACGCGTTCACCAGCGGCTTAGAAGTCACCTGGACCACCAACCCAACGAAATGGGACAACAACTTCCTGGAAAACCTCTACGGCTATGAGTGGGAGTGTGTGAAGAGCCCCGCCGGTAAGTACCAGTGGACTCCCAGGAACGGGGCCGGAGCAGGCACCGTCCCGGATGCCCACGATCCGTCGAAACGGCACGCTCCATCCATGCTCACGACGGACCTCGCGCTGAGAATGGACCCGATCTATGGCCCGATCACGAAGCGCTTCCTCGAACATCCGCAGGAGTTCGCGGATGCATTCGCCAAAGCGTGGTTCAAGCTGACGCATCGCGACATGGGGCCTGTCTCGCGATACCTTGGGCCGCTCGTTCCCAAGGAACCACAGATGTTTCAAGACCCTGTTCCCCCAGTCGATCATAAATTGATCGAGGAACGGGACATTGCCGCTCTGAAGGCCAAGGTCCTCGCATCCGGCCTGTCGATCGCCCGCTTGGTCGCAACTGCGTGGGCGGCGGCGGCGACGTTCCGTGGCACCGACAAACGTGGTGGAGCGAACGGGGCGCGCATTCGCCTTGCCCCGCAAAAGGATTGGGAGGTGAACCAGCCGGCCCAGTTGGCCAAAACGCTGCAGACACTCGAAGGGATCCAGAAGGACTTCAACAACTCACAGTCTGGCGCGAAGAAGGTTTCGCTTGCCGACCTGATCGTTCTGGGCGGCTGCGCAGCCGTCGAGGAGGCTGCGAAAAAGGCCGGGCACAACGTGAAGGTTCCCTTCTCACCGGGGCGCACGGATGCTTCGCAGGAATGGACCGACGTGGAATCGTTCGCGGTACTGGAGCCGACCGCGGACGGCTTCATCAATTACCTTCGTAACGGACACCAACGGCTTCCGGAGGCGCTGCTGGTGGATCGGGCGCAGTTGCTGACGCTGACCGCCCCCGAGATGACGGCTTTAGTCGGCGGCATGCGCGCCTTGAACACCAACTTCGGGCAGGCCAAACACGGAGTCTTCACCAGCCGGCGCGAGACCCTGACCAATGATTTCTTCGTCAACCTGCTCGACATGGGTACGCAGTGGCAGGCGTCCTCCACCGAAGGCGTGTACGAGGGGCGCGATCGTGCGACGGGCGAAATCAAGTGGACCGGCACGCGTGTTGACCTCATTTTCGGCGCGAACTCGGAGCTCCGAGCGATCGCAGAGGTCTATGCATCCGACGACGCGAAGGAGAAATTTGTGAAGGACTTCGTCGCGGCGTGGGCCAAGGTGATGAACCTCGATCGTTACGACATTGGTCTGGGCGCGAGCCGCGCGGTCGCCTGAGCGATTGTTCAGGAAAAGGAGATTTCGCAAAACAGAGAACAGGTTGCTCCATCACGGTAGCCGTTGGGCCTGGCGCGCCGACAACGCGGTGTGAAGCAGGTTACCTTACGATGGGACGCGACCTGTGAGTAACGCACGGGTTGCGTAATCGATCGGGGCAGGCAACGGTCGGGACGGAGTCTGTCCCGACCCCTGCGACACCGGCGGACTTTGAGCAGACCGAAGATCGCCCGCGTCCGCGTTTGCAAAAGAGCGGTTGACATTTACTATCGGCTGCTGCCCGCGCTGCGCCTGCCGAGCCAGCTGACGATGACCGCCCGCCGTATCTGACTACCCGCGATCAGCCCGCTTGCGAGGACTGCACCTCCAACGGTTTTTCGCCGTAGCGGCGGACAAGCTCGGCGCGCGAGAGCCATACTTCGCGAGGACGCCCGCTCAGCGTATTGCCGCGGCACTCGGCGATCGCGCGGTCATTCGAGTACACGAGCAGCAGTCCGGCCATGTAGATGCGGTCGAACCGGTTGCGTACGATACCCTGTCGGTCGTGGACCTCGAATCCCAGTCTGGCGGCGGCCCACCAGACCATCGTGACTCCGTAGAAAGCCTTGATCGGCAGAGCTTCGCGCGACTGGATAATCCAATTGGCGAGGTTTCGCAGGTCGCACCGGCAGGCGCGATAGTGATTGATTCTGCCCTGTCGAATATGATCGGCCATCGCGGGATTGTCGCAGTGGAGTTCACCGATAATGTCTCCGGCATGAATGGCCGTTCCGTCTCGCAGCACAAGCCCAGGGCCGCGGTAACGGACCAGGCGGAACCTGAGCATCTCATATGATGCGTGCGGTATGGGCCGCGTCGGCCATAGCCGCCTGGAGAAACGCTCCCACAGGATCCACGCCTTCAGAACGCCCCGAGCCTGGCCCATGCCGCTGCCGCGGCTGAGCACGCGCCATAACCCGTGAGCCTGAGTTCGACGTCGATGATGGGCGCTTGCATGGAATGGGAGAATTTGTCGAAACCCTAGCCTCGGATCCGGAGAACTCACGGAAGTAAACCTGTCATCGGTAAGGGTGAATAACTAATGACTCGCGACGAAAACCCGGCCGGTCGGCCGACCAGGCATTCGCACGGCCGTCCAATCCAACTCAGCTGCGGAGGCGGTAGGTGAGGCGAAGTCGTCGGCGAGCGGGCGCGCGCCGCGAACACCTCTTAAGCACGCCTCAATCTTTAGCGTTGCTCAGCGGCTTATGCGTTTCAACACGCGAGGCTGGCAAACTGCGATCGAGCGTCGGGCAGACGCGTGAATAGCGCAGAATGCTCGGCGTAACCGCAGGAACGCCGCGAACCTGCCGCTTGGAGTCCTGCGGCTGCTCTCGCCTCGAAGCGTCAGCCGAAAGCGCGGACGAAGCTGCCGATTTCTTCCTGCCAGGAGGGAAGCTCGATTCGCGGCTCCTGGATGCTGACGATGACGCTGTATCTCGGCCGTACGGCGGCAGCGGGAAATTCGGCCTGTGAGACCGGCAGCAGCCGTACGTTGATCCCGAGCAATGAAAACATCAGACGCGCCATCTCGTAGCGCGTGGCGCCGCCTTGTCCGGCCAGATGATAAGTGCCGTAGGCGTCGGTCTGGATGAGCCGCGCGATCGCCTCGGCCAGATGAGGAGCGTAGGTCGGCGAGCCGGTCTGATCATTTACCGCTCTGAGCTCGGGACGATCGGCAAGCGAGCGCATCAGGTTAAGGAAGTTCCGTCCCAGCGGGTGGAACAACCATGCCGTACGCACCAGATAATGGCGAGGGTTTAGCTCCCTGACCGCCTTCTCGCCGGCAAGCTTGCTGTGCCCGTACACCGACTGCGGACCCGGCACGTCGTATTCGTGATACGGACGCGCGGACGAACCGTCGAAGACGTAATCGGTTGAAACATGAACCAGCGCGATGCCTGCGCGCGCCGTCGCCAGCGCAAGATTCCGCGGCCCGACCGCGTTGACCCGGTAGGCGTCGACCGTTGCACTCTCGGCCGCGTCCACGTCGTTATATGCGGCGGCGTTAATCACCAGGTGCGGGGCAAGGGCCTCGAGCGCCTCCGTGACGTGGTCGAGGCGGGTAATATCCAGCCGCTCACGCGCGAGGGGCTGGACCTCGTGCGCTCGCAGAGCTTCGACCAGTGAGCGGCCGAGCTGCCCGCGCGCGCCGCAAATCAGAATCTTCATCCTGAGCGCCTGTCGCCGCGCAAAGCCCGGGTAATCCGGGCCGTGTCCCGATCGTAAGAATCCTCGTGCCCGTCTTCAACTCGCCCGCATCTACGGGAACGTTCAAGTCGCCGCCGAGATGGGAGTGCCCGTAGCGCGGCTCGACCGGCCGCCGCCCGCACTGGCTATCCATATCAGCAGCGCGAGCGCGGGCAGCGTTATCACGGTTGTGGCCAGGAAGAATGACACCCATCCGAGCCGCTCCGCGAGCAGGCCGCCGGAGGACGCAAACAGCGTGCGGCCGACGGCGGCCAGCGACGACAGCAGTGCGTACTGCGTTGCGGTAAAAGCCGGCGAACACAGTTCCGAAAGATACGCGACGAGCGCCGCGCCCGCCATCGCGCCCGTGAGGTTCTCCGCTGCCACGCACAACGCAAGATATTCCAGGCGGTGACCGCCGAGCGCCTGCAGCACATAGAACAGGTTGCCGGCCGATTGCAGCAGACCGCAGAGCAGCAGCGCGCGCACGATGCCAAACCGCGCGCTGACCACTCCGCCGACCAGGGCGCCGATCACGGTGGCGATGAAGCCCACCACCTTCGACACCGCGGCGATCTCCGTCAGCGAAAAGCCGAGCGCCACGTAAAGCGGCATCGCCATCACTCCCGCCATGGCTTCGCCGAGCTTGTAACCGAGCACGAAGATCAGAATCGCAAGCCATCGTGGCCGGCGCATGAAGTCGTCAAACGGGCCGACCACCGCCGTCGCAAGCCATTCATGAAACGCGCTCCATCCGCCGCTCGGCGCGCTTTCGGCAAGTCGGTCCGGCCGCGTCGGCTCCGGGCCCAGCAGAAACACCAGCATCGACAGCGCGAGCAGCGCGGCCATCGCCGCGTATGCGGCAAACCATCCCGCGCGCGCCGCGATCATCAGGGCGCCCGCGCCCGAAACCAGCATCGCGATGCGGTAGCCGGTCTGGATCATGCCTGCGCCGGGCCCCTGCTGCTCGGGCGCGAGGATTTCGACTCGCCAGGCGTCGATCACAATGTCCTGGCTGGCTGAAAGAAACGCGACCAGCACCGCGAGCGCGCCCATGCGCGCGAGGTGGCTCCGCGGATCGCACGAACCCAGCGCCAGCATCGCCGCGATCAATGCAAGCTGTATGGTGACGCCCCATCCGCGGCGGCGCCCGAGCGGCAGCGGCGGCGGCAGCCAATCGATAAGCGGCGACCACACGAATTTGAACGCATAGGGCGTTCCCGCCAGAGCGAACGCGCCGATCGCCGCCCGGCGCACGCCCGCGGTCGCGAGCCACGCCGACAGGGTTGAAAATGTGAGCAGCAGCGGGAGTCCGCTGGCGAAGCCAAGCGGCAGGATAAGCAGCACCCGCGGCTCGCTGTACATGGCGAAGGCGCGGCGCCATCGCGCGCCGCCCTCGCGCGCGGGCGGCGATGGCTCAGCGCTGATAGGCCGCATCCTCGCGCGAGCGCTTGCCGCAGACCATGCCTTCGGACGAAAACTGCCGCTCTATCTTGTCGATCCGGCTGCGATCGAAAATCACCTGCCGGTGGGCGATTTTCCACGCTCCCGCGCGGCGCTCGAAGCGGTCCGCGTAGCGCCCTGAGAAGACGAGGTCCACCGGGCCGCCGCCGTCCTTTTCCTGTCTGCGGTGGATGCCGAAGAAATAGCTCTCGCAGTACGCGACGTCGCCATCCACTTCGATCAGCTCGTTGGCGATGTAGTGGCTGGTGCCCTCGTCGCGCACCAGGGCATTGAGCGCCCACGGAATGAAGTCGTAAGCCCTGCCCTTGAACAGGCCGTGATCGTCGGTGGCGTCGGGATGATAGACGCTGTGCAGCAGCTCGCTGTCGCAGCGATCTATGCCACGGCAATAGCGCATCAGCACTTCATGAATTTCCTGCTTGTCCAGCAGCACGCGCAACGCCCGTTCGGTTTTGTCATCGATGCTCATGTTTTTCTCCTTGCTCTCCGCCGATGTTCAAACCGCGTCGGCCAGCGCCGGATCGCCCGCCATGATCGAGCGCGCGAGGGCGAATCGATGCACCTCCGAGGGGCCGTCGTAGATGCGAAACGCGCGGATATCGCGATATGTGCGCTCGACCACGGTGTCGGCGGTAATGCCGAGGCCGCCGAGAATCTGCAGCGAGCGATCGACCACACGGCCGAGCGCCTCCGAGCAGAAGACCTTGCACAGGCTGGTTTCGTTGCGCGCGCGCTCGCCGCGGTCGAGCAGCCAGGCCGAGTGCCAGATCGCGATGCGGCACAGGTGCAGGTCGGACGCGTTGTCGGCGAGCTGAAAGCCCACGCCCTGGTGTTCGCCGATGAGCTTGCCGAACGCGTGACGACGGCGCGCGTAGTCGGCCGCGATCGCGTGACAGCGCCGCGCCGCGCCGAGCCATCGCATGCAATGCGTGAGGCGGGCCGGCCCGAGCCTGACCTGGGCATTGCGGAAGCCGTGGCCGACCTGGCCGAGAATTCGATCGGCGCCGACGCGTACCTGGTCGAACTCGACCTCGGCATGGCCGCCGGGCGTGTTGTTGTCGAGCGTGTCGAGCTGGCGCGCGATCCTGAAGCCAGGCGCGTCCATGTCCACCAGGAACATCGTCGCGCCGCGGTCGGTTCCGTCCTCGTCGAGCGTACGCGCCATCACGATGTTGATGCTGGCGCCGGGCGCGCCCGTGATGAGCCACTTGCGCCCGGAGATGACGTATTCGTCGCCGTGGCGGCGCGCCGTGGTTTTCATCAGGTTGGGATCCGAACCGGCACCGTCGTCGGGTTCGGTCATTGAAAAGACGGTGCGAATCTCGCCCGCAACCAGCGGCCGCAGCCATCGCCGCTTCTGCTCTTCGTTGGCGATCTTCTCGAGCAGGTTGGTGTTGCCCTCGTCGGGCGCCATGATGTTGAGCGCGAGCGGGCCCAGCGGCGACCATCCCGCGGCCTCGAATACCACCGCCATCCCGCGATGGTCGAGACCGAGGCCGCCCCACTCACGCGGGGCGTGCGACGAGAGCAGTCCGGCAGCGCGGCCGAGTCCGATCAGCTCGCGGCGGAACTCCTCGCTCGGACCGTGCGGCCCCTGGCGCGGATCGCGCTCCAGCGGGACGATCGTCTCGCGGATGAAGCGATCGACGCGATTCTTGAGTTCGGCCAGTTCGGGGGGCAGGGAAAAATCGATCACGGCTACTCCTTGCGCGGCGTCTGCGGCACGGCGCTCGCTTGTGCTCACGACAGCTAAGCCGCGTGCCGCCCGATCGTCAAGCCAAGCTGGCGCACGACCGGACGCCTTGCAAATCACCGTTCGTGTGCTAAAGCGGATTCGATTCGAGGGCTGGCACGACCACTTGCCAACTCACACCGCTTGCGGGAGGCGTACACGGAAATGGCGAATCTGCTCGACGGAAAAATCGCGCTCGTAACGGGCAGTGGCAGCGGAATCGGCCGCATCACAGCGGTTACCTTTGCGCGCGAGAGCGCAACCGTCGTCTGTGCGGATGTCAATCGCGAAGCGGGCGAGGCGACGGCGGCCCGGATTCGCGAGTCCGGTGGCAAAGCTGAATTCGTTGCGATTGACGTTACCGACGATTCGCAGGTGCAGGGCTTGATCGCGCGCATCGTGAAGACCCACGGCCGGCTGGATTGCGCCTACAACAACGCCGGCATCGAGGGCGACGTGATCGACACGCACGAGGCGTCCGAGCGCAACTTCGACCGGGTGATGGCGATCAACGTCAAGGGCGTATGGCTCTGCATGAAGTACGAGATCAGGCAAATGCGCAAACAGGGCGCCGGGACGATCGTCAATACCGCCTCGGCGGCAGGCCTGGTCGGCTTCAGGAGCCTGCCAATCTACGTCGCCAGCAAGCACGCGGTGGTGGGCCTCACCAAATCCGCGGCGCTCGAAAACGCCGAGCATGGCATCCGCATCAATGCGGTATGCCCCGGGCCTGTAGACACTCCGATGATGGAGCGCATCACCAGCAACGAGGGGCAGCCGGGGCGCAAGGATTTCGAGGCCTTCGTCCCGATGCATCGCTATGCCGTGCCCCAGGAGATCGCGAACGCCGTGGCCTGGCTCTGCTCCGATCAGTCTTCCTACGTGACCGGCACGGCGCTGCGGGTTGACGGCGGTATCACCGCTTCCTAGCTAGCCGCGGCGCGGCGGGAACTCCGCGTCGCGGCGTCGCGACGAATCAGGCCTGCAGCTCGACTTCGAAGCCCGAGCGCTCGATCAGCGCGCGCGTTCGCTCGAAATCCCATCCGGCGGTCGTCAGATAGCCATTGACGAAGATCGAATTGACGGCGTTGAAGATTTCTCCCTGGCGACCGCCGAGATTCAGTTCGCGGCCGCCGGCGGCGCGCACCTCGCTGCACGGATTCAGCAGGCGAAAGAGGCACGCGGCCTTGAGGCATCGCTCCGGCGTCAGATGGCGCGCGTCGCCGAGCGGCGTTCCCGCGATCGGATGCAGGAAATTCAGCGGCACCGATTCCGCCCCCAACCGCCTCGTCGCCACCGCCAGATCGATTACGTCGTCGTCGTTCTCGCCCATACCGATGATTCCGCCCGAGCAGACCGACAATCCCGCCCGACGTACGTTCTCGATCGTGCGCAAGCGATCATCATAGGAGTGGGTGCTGCAGATCTCAGGATAGAATCGGCGGCTGGTATTCAGATTATGATTGATCCATCCGGCGCCTGCCTGTTTCAGGCGCCGCGCCTGGTCGGCTTCGAGCAGGCCTATGGACAGACAGAGTTCGAGCTCGGGAAATTCGGCGCGGATGCTCTCACAAGCTGACGCCAGGTGCTCGACTTCGCGCTCCCCGGGGCCGCGCATGCTGCAGACCATGCAGTAGCGGCGGGCGCCGCTTGCGACCGCCACACGCGCTCCCTCGATCAAGTCGCCGACGCTCTGAAGCTTGTAAACCGGGATATCGGCTCGCGACAGCCGCGACTGCGAGCAGTAATGGCAGTCCTCGGGACAAATGCCGCTCTGAGCATTGCGCAGGATGCATATTTTCACACGGCGGCCGAAGACCGCTTCACGCACCCTCCTCGTAGCCGCGAGCAGATCCGGTAATCGCCCGTCGGGACACTGCAGTACTGCATGGGCCCGTTCGCGATCCAATTCCGCGCCTGCCAGCACCTGCTCGGTCATCTCAGTCAGATTCAACTCGCCAAAGCGCATTCGAACTTCGTCTCCTTCGCCTCCAGGCTATCCAGGTTAAAAGAGCTCAGCATTTTCGCATGGTTCGATGGTGCGTCCAATAGGACGGGGTGACTCGATCTTGAGACGGCCTAGTTTGAGACGGTCTCGCGACCGAAACGTGTCACCCGATTGCGGTTCCGAAATTGCTCGCGACGCAGGGCTCCGATTAGCGCGGGCTCGCATCGTGACTGACGAGAGCAACTGTCAGGCATCGATGTTGCTCTCAATTTCGCCGTGCAGGCTCGCCCGAATCGCAAGACGGCCGACGCGCTCACGGACGGGGGCGGTCACGCGCGGCGCGCGCGAACAGTCTACGCCGCATCGGCGGCCCTGCTGTTCAGCACTTTGTGCAGCCTTGCATCCGGCTCCGAATACGGGATCAGCACCTACCGACCAGGATTGATGGACCTCTTCGCCGGTTATCTTGGTCCGCCGGGAAGCACGCTGAGCAGAACCTACTTTATGTTCCAGGATGCAAGTCAGAGCGCGGTGACGGAGAACGGGCGCATCCAGGTCAACAGCAAAACCCTTACGTACACTGTCGCCCAATTCGCGGCGCATGTCACGACGCTCTCGCTGCTCGGCAGTTACTGGTCGTTCGGCACGATCGTGCAGGTCCGAATCGCGGCGCAGCGCCTGCACGTCGGTCCGATTGGCCGTTCAGTCCCGCTGCAAACCTCGACTATCGGAGGACCTGGCGACCTGATCCTGCTGCCTATCATGCTCAACTGGAATCGCGGTCAGTTTCACTTTACCACCGCATTTGCCGTATATGCGCCGACCGGCAGCTACGATCGACAGCGCATCATCGACATCGGCGTCAACCGCTGGGCGGTCGAGCCCGACCTGGGTTTTACCTGGCTCGACGAAGAGCATGGTCGCCATGTTTCAATCTTCATTGGCTATACGGTCAATACTCAGAATACGGCGACTGACTATACCAGTGGCGACGAGTTCCATGCCGATTTTGCTTTCGCGCAGCATCTTTCGTACGGCCTGATCGCAGGCGTGACCGGCTACGCCCTGCAGCAGACTACTCCCGACTACGGAGGCGGTGCGATATTTGGCTCGTACCGAGGGCGCGTCCTCGGCCTCGGTCCGCTGCTCGGCGAGACAATCGAGATCTGGAACAGACCGATCAACTTCATCGCCAAGTACGATTTTGAGTTTTCCGCTCAGAATCGTGCAGCCGGCAACGAGCTGTGGCTGACCGGCGGATTCCGGTTCTGAAGCATTGCCCATGAGCAGCGAAGCCGCGGGATCTCCGCGAAAAACTGAAGAGCCGTCGTGCCCCGGACAACCGGGAAACAGTCCGCCCCTCGAGATGCCTGGCAGCCAGGCCTCGCAAGCGAACCTCGCGCGAGCGCTCCCCGTCAGTGTCGATCTTCTGCCCGACCCGGCAGCTATGTTAGCGCCGGAGGGCACAGTGCTGAAAGCGAACAGAGCCGCCGAAAAGCTGTTCGAGGCCGGCTCCGGCGAGCTGGTCGGAAAGAACTTTTTTTCGCTGAGCACGCTGGACGAGCACCAGGCGCGTGAGACCACCGCCGGGCTGCTCCGTCTTGAAACGCATCGCTTCGAGCTGAACTTCAGAACAGTGAAGGGCAACCCGCTCCAGCTCGAAGTATTGGCTGTACCATTGCTTTCGGACACCGGAGCCGTGGACCGCGTGCTCGCATTCGGCCGCGATATCGGCACGCAGCGGCAAAATGAAATCCAGCAGGCCCGGCTGGCAGCAATCGTCGAATCCTCCGAGGATGCAATCGTCAGCCTTTCCACCGATCTCAGCATCCTGAGCTGGAATCGCGGCGCCGAAAAAATGCTCGGCTTCACGGCGGCCGAGGCGATTGGGCAACCGGCAACCATCTACATTCCGCCGGAATCGCGCGAGGTCGGACTCAAGCTGTTCAACGATCTGTTCGCGCAACTCGACCGACCCAGGACTTTCGAACTGCCGTGCATGCGCAAGGACGGCAGCCGCTTCGATGCATGGACTGTATGCAGCGCAATCCGGGATGCCGGCGGGAGACTGCTCGGCTTATCGGCAATTCATCGGGATCTCAGCGCGAGCAAACGCGCGGAGCGCGAAAAATCAATTCTGGCCTCGATCGTACAATCGTCCAAGGACGGCATTTTTACCGTCGGCACGGATTTTCGCATCACCTACTGGAATCGCGGGGCGGAGAAACTTTTCGGCTTTACGGCCCGGGAAGCGGTCGGCCAATTGTTTACGCTCCACATACCGCCACAGAAACACGCGCGCGCCTATCAGATAGTTCGCGAACTCATGGAGCATCCCGACCGGGTGTGCCGCTTCGAGGACACCAATGTGCGCAAGGACGGCACTCTGCTCGAGGTCTCGACTCTGGTTTCGGCCATTCGTGACCCCGAGGGCACAGTCATCGGCACTTGTGCCATTCAGCGCGACGTCACCCAACGCAACCGCGCGCAACGCGAGGCCAACTCGCTGGCCGCGATCATAAATGCCTCGCATGATTCGATAATCAGCGTTTCGGTCGATGGCACTATCCTCACCTGCAACCCGGCGGCCGCCGACTCCTACGGCTATCGCGCCACCGAGGTCATCGGTAAAAGCATCGAGCTGTTCATCCCGCCGGAAGAGCGCGAACAAACGATGGCGACCTTCCGCCGCGTGATAGAGACGCGAGCGCCGGCTTCGTGGGAACAGCATGCTCTAAGAACCGACGGCACGCGCTTCAACGCCATGGTGAGCATCTTCCCGATAACAGACGCCGCCGGAAACGTGGTCAGTGTCGCAGGCATCGGTCACGACATAACGCAGCTCAAGACCATTGAAAGAGATTTGCGCGCAACGCGTGACTACACTCGCGCACTCATCGAATCGTCGGTTGACGCGATGGTGGTGGTGGATCGCAACCTGCTCATTACAGACGGCAATGAGGAGCTTGCGAAGCTCACCGAGGTGCCGAAGAAGAAGCTCGTCGGCAGCCGATTCGACAGCTACTTCACGGATGCGGCGCGCGCCGTCGAGGCGGTCACGACCGCGATCGCTAACGGCTCGGTGACCAATTTCGATCTCGTCCTGCGCGCCGCCAGCGGCCGCGAGGTGCTGGTATCCTTCAACGCCTCGGTTTTTTTTCGCAATGCCGCGATCGCGGGTATTTTCGGCGTCGCACGCGACGTGACCGAGCAGCGCACCATCGAGCGCAGCCTGGCGGAGGAGCGGCTTTACAGCAAAAGTCTGGTCCAATCCTCGCCGGACGCAATGATTGTCACCAATGCCGACCTCACGCTTACTGACGCCAACGGGGAGACCGTTCGCCTCACCGGTTATACGCGAGAGGAACTGCTGGGGATAAGCCTGACCGCGATTTTCGCCGATCCCCAGCGAGTTACCGAAGTTGTACAGCGCGCGCTTGCCGAGGGCGTGGTGCGGGACGCCGAGGCCTCGCTCCTGACCAGGGCTGCGGCAACGGTTCCAGTCTCGCTCAACGCCTCGGTCCTGAAGAACGCGGACGGCTCGGTGTTCGGAGTAATTCTGGCGGTGCGCGACGTGACCGAGCGAAAGCGCGCGGATAAGGAGCGCTCGTTGCTGGCGGCGATCGTCGACGCGTCCGGCGATGCCATTTACAGCGAGGCCTGCGATCTGAAGATCACCAGCTGGAATCCGGCAGCCGAACGGCTCTTCGGATACAGCGCGGCCGAGGTCGTCGGCCGCAGCGCCGCGCTGCTAGCGCCGCTCGAGGGCCGGGCCCAGATGCTGCAGCAGGTCGCTGCAATGGCACGGACGGGCAAGGTCGAAAGGTTCGAAACGGTCCGTAAGCGCAAGGACGGCGTGTGCATCGATGTGGCAATTACTCGCTCGCCGATTTTCGGTCGCGCCGGCGAAATTACCGGGTTTTCCGTCACCGTGCACGACATCCGCGAACGCAAGCGCATCGAGGCCGAATTGACTTCGGCCCGTGACGCGGCGGTAGAGGCCGCGCGCGCAAAGTCCGAATTTCTCGCCAACATGAGTCACGAGATCCGCACTCCGCTCAACTCGGTGATCGGCATGACAGGTCTGCTCCTGGATACTCCGCTCACCGGCGAACAACGCGAGTTCGCCAACGCCGTGCACGAGAGCGGCGAGGCGCTATTGACCCTGATCAACGAGATTCTTGATTTTTCCAAGCTCACCGCGCGGAAGATGACCCTGGAGCAGATCGATTTCGAGCTGACGCAGACGGTCGAACACACCGTCGAGCTGATTGCGGAGCAGGCGCGCAGCAAAGGCCTCGAGCTGACCGTCGCGATCGATCCCGAAGCGCCGCAGCACCTGTGCGGGGACGCGGGGCGGCTCCGTCAGATTCTCCTCAACCTGATCAACAACTCGATTAAGTTTACCTCGCGCGGCGAGATCGATCTGCGGATCAGCAAGCTGAGCGAAAATAGAGACGAGGCTCTGCTGCGCTTCGAGGTGCGCGACACCGGAATCGGTATCCCAGAGGAGAAGCTGCACTTGTTGTTTCAACCCTTCAGCCAGGTGGATGCTTCCACCACCCGCCAGTTCGGCGGCACCGGACTTGGCCTCTCCATCGCGCGCCAACTGGTGGAGCTGATGGGCGGAACAATCGCGGTCTCGAGCACGCCGGGCATCGGCTCGACTTTCTGGTTTACCGCCAGGCTCAGAAAATCGCGCCATGCCGCGGCACCCGCCGCTGAGCGCTTTCCGTTGCTCGCCGACACGCGATTGCTGATCGTGGACGATAATCGCAACAGCCTGCAGATCATGCGCACCGTCGCTTCCGGCTGGAAGATCGACGTCGAAACCGCGGAGTCCGCCGACTCAGCGCTCGCTCTGCTGCATGCGGCCGCCAGGCAACGTCCTTTCAACGTGGTGCTCACCGACTTGCAGATGCCCGAAACCGACGGGATTGAACTGGCGCGCAGAATTAAGACAGACCCGATGCTGGCCGGGACCTCGGTAGTCATTTTCTCATCGGTCGGGACCCGGGCTGACTTCCGCGAGCGGCTCGCGGGGCTGACGCTCGAAGGATGGCTGATGAAGCCGGTCCCGCAATCCGCAATGTATAATGCTCTGGTGCGCGCGATTTCGCACGGAACGGACGTCGCCGCCGGACGTCTCGCAGGCAATGCGTCGGCAGGCCCCCCTCACCAACTCAGCCTGGAGCGGCTGGTTGGGCGCAAGGTCCGCATCCTGCTGGCCGAGGACAATCCGGTTAATCAGAAGCTGGCCAAATTTCAGCTCAGCAAGCTGCACGCGGAGGTCGACTGCGTCGGCAATGGGCGAGAAGCGGTACAGGCGGTGACGGACGTGCCGTACGATGCGATTCTGATGGACTGCCAGATGCCGGAGATGGACGGCTATGAAGCGACGCGCCGGATTCGCAAACTCGAGGGCGCGCGGCGCCAGACGCCGATAATCGCGCTCACCGCTCACGCGCTGTCCGGCGATCGCGAAGCCTGCCTGGCGGCCGGAATGGACGCCTACATCAGCAAGCCGGTCAAGCCCGAAACGCTGATGGAAATCCTGGTGCAGGTCATAAGCGGCACTGACCATTCAGTCCAGGCCAATCAGCCGAGCGCGATGCGCGAAGAACACGGCGGTAGTCACGCAGCCGCGGACCCGGCATCGGATGGTCAACATAGCGCAAATGCGCCGACGCAACCGGCCTCGGCACGAAGCCGCTCTGTCCAGCCGTCCTGAACCACCGGCTTTCCCACACCTAGCGTTTCTCCGCGGCCAGCCAGGCCTCGGTGCGGGAAATCGCCGCTCTCAGCTTATCGATGAGGAGATCGATCTCCGCCTCGGTGATGATGAGCGGGGGCGACATGCATACCGTATCGCCGACCGCGCGTACCAGCAGCCCCTCTTCGCGCGCGAGATCGCGGCAACGGCCTCCGACGCCGAGCGCTTCGGGAAAGGGCTCGTGCGTTTGCGGATCGCGCACCAGCTCGACTCCCGCCATCAGGCCGGCCGTGCGGATATCACCGACGATCGGCGAGGAGCGCAGCTCCTGGAGCCGCCGCGAGAGCCGCTCGCCCATGCGGCGTGAGTTCTCCACGATGCCGTCGCGCTCCATGATCTCCAGCGTCTTGAGTCCGGCGGCGCAGCACGCGGGATTGCCGGTGTTGGTGAAGCCGTGCCATACAGCCGCGCCGGCGGGCGAATCCAGCAACGCCTGATAGATTCGCTCGTGGACGATCACCGCGCCGAGCGGCAGATACCCGCTGCTGATGCCTTTGGCGCATGAAATGATATCCGGCCGCACATCCCATTGCTCGCAGGCGAACATCGTGCCGGTGCGCCCGGCGCCGGTAATGACTTCGTCCGCCACCATCAGCACGTCGTGGCGGTCGCAGATCTGTCGAATCCGCGTCCAATATTCCTTCGGCGCAGGTATGACCCCCCCGGCTCCCATCACGGGTTCGGCGATGAAGAAGGCGACGCGGTCGGGCCCCTCCGCAGCGATCGCCTTCTCCAGTTCGTCCGCGCAGGCGACCGCGCACGACGGATATTCCTTGCCCAGCGGGCAGTGGTAGCAGTACGGCGGCGCGATGTGCCGCACGTCGGGCAGCATGGGCTCGAAGAACTCGTGGAAGTGCTCGATTCCGGTCAGGCTCGCGGCGCCGCACGAGGAGCCGTGATAGCCCTTGATCCGCGCGATCGCGACTGTCTTGTGCTTGTAGCCGCGCACCCGGTGATAGAGGCGGGCCAGCCGGATGACCGACTCGTTGGCTTCCGAGCCACCGCTGGTAAAAAACACGCGCTCGAGCCCCGTGGGCGCGAGCGCTGCCAGTCGCGCGGCAAGTTCGATCGCTGGCGGCGTCGAAATGTTGAGCAACCCGAGATGAAACGACAGGGTTTCGAGTTGCTGCGCGACGGCTGCCGCAATCTCCCTGTTGCCGAAGCCGAGATTGACGTTCCAGATGGCCGAGCTGCCGTCCAGGTATTGCTTGCCGCTGGCGTCCCATACGAAGACGCCTTTGCCGCGTGCGATGATCAGCGGACCCTTCTCGGCATGCTCCTTCACCGAGGCAAAGCCCGGCAGCTTGTGTTTGCGATCGAGTTCGTCAAGCCGCCTGGCGTCGATTTCGAAACGAATCTCGTTCGCGCGGGGCGCTTTTTGTGCCGTCGCCATCGATACATTCTCCCAAAATCGTTTGCTGCTCGGCGCACGCGTCGATCACGCGCCGGACTGACCTCTGAGCGCAGCGCGCCATTTGGCGGTCGCCTCGGCATCCACGCTGAGCGACTCGTCTTCGATCCGTCCATTGAAGATCACCCCGTAAACCTGGCGCGCCTTCTCGAGTGATACGAACCCTTCCAGCACGTCCGCGCGCACCATCGCCGGGTCACGATCGAGCGGGCGGCCGTAACCACCACCTCCCGTGTCGACCCCGACGATAAATTCGCCGGGCAGTATCTTCTCCGCGGATACGGGCGGCAACTCGCGCTCGCTGCCCTCACGGTCCAACTTCGCCGCGTAGCAGGGCTGTCCCGGATGGCCGCCGAGCACCCCCCTGGGCGGATTGATGTGACCGTCGAGCGGATAGACCACGGTCATCGGGTCGCGCCGCGGCCCGTACACCACGCGGGCGCCGGGCGCGCCACGAAAGCGACCGGCTCCGCCCGAATCGGTCAGCAGCCGGGTCATTTTGTAGATGATGGGGTACTTCTGCTCGTCGATCTCGATGCTGTCGCGGTACATCAGGCCGGCGACGACGGGCAGGCCGTAATTGATCCAACCGTCGTTGTGCGGCGTGCCGGGCCCGCCATTGGCAGCGATGAACAACTGATTGACATAAGGCGCGCCGGCGCGGCGAAAATCGCCGCCCGAGATGACGCCGTAACCCGGACCCATGCCGAGGCCGCCTTCAGCCAGGCCGTAGCCGTCGCCGAGCTGGGCGAACGCGGCTTGCGTGATGTTGACCAGGCGATCGCCGATGTTGGTGGTCGCGACTGAACACGAAGTGGGAAAGCGCGGAATTCCGACGACGCAGTTTTCGCGCAGGTGGACGGTGATGCGCCGAAAGCTGCCTGCGTTGTGGGGCACGCCCGGGTCAATGGAATTGAAGATACCGCTGACCACGTTGTTGATTGCGCAGGTCTTCGACTCGTTGAGGCCGCAAGGCAGACAGTCGATATTGTCGCGCAAATCGATTTCCACGCGGCCCTCCTCGCCGTCGATTTTGACCTTGACCTTGAGCGGCACGCCGTCGGGCACTGCGGGAAAGGGATCGTGGGCGCCGGTGCCGGTAAGCTCGGCCGACGGCAACTGCTTGAGCGCGTGCGTCATGCGCCGCTCGGAATAATCGAACCATTCCCGGATGAACCGGTGAATCAGCGGAGGTCCGAACTTGGCGGTCAGCTCCTTCAACCGGCGCTCGCCGATGCGCGCCGCGCCAAGCATCGCCAGGTAATCGCCGTACCATTGTTCGGGGACGCGGATGCGCCGGCGACACATGCGGATGATGTCGTCGATATCGCGGAAGTTGCGCTGGATCTGCACGCATGGAAAATTCAGCGCTCCCTCTTCGTAAACATCGCCGGCGAAGGGCGCGTAGGTAGTCGGCAGGCCGTTGCCGCAATCCGCCTGGTGCGCCTTGGCACAGCAGGTGAACAGGTGCTGTCCTTCGACGAAGACCGGCACGAGGATGGTATGGTCGGCGCTGTGTGTGTTGCCGAGATACACGTCGTTGTGCAGAAAGGCGTCGCCTTCGGCGAAGTCCGGATGCAGATTGCACATTGCTTCGCTGAGGAATTGCGAGCCGAAAACGTGCACCGGCAGGCCCTCGGCCGAAGCGAGCAGCTGGTTGTCGCCGGTGACCAGCGAGCAGGAAAAATCGCGCGCCATGTTGAGCACGGCCGAGCGGCCCGAGCGCAACAGCGTATTCGTCATCTCGCGGCAGACGCTGTCTAGGCGATTTGCAATGACCGCGAGCAGCGCGGGGTCGAGTTCCCCTCCGTTGGTTCGTGGGCTGGCGCTCATACCGGCATCGCTCCTCCTCTCGTCCCCGCCAAGCCGCGCGCGCCGCTCATGACTGCGCAATCTCGAGCAGGTAGTTGTGCAACTCGGTCACGCGCGCACGGCTTTGCGGATAGACCACGATGGTCGTGGTCGGTTCATCGATTATAGCCGGACCATCGATGGCGGTCCCTGGACTGAGATCTTCTCCATGAAAGCGCGGCGTCTCGAGCTCACGATGGCCGGCAAAGAAAATCGCCTGGCGCGAGTGCGCGACCGGCGCGCCGGCGCGCGCAGCGGCCGCGCGGCGCAGCGGCGGACCGTCCAACGTGGCCGTGAGCCGGCCGCGCCAGTATACGCATTCGATCTGCTGCCCTGACTCCTTGACCGCAAACACGCGCTCGTGCTCGCGATGAAACGCCTCGATCATAGCGTCGAGATCGGCCTGACCGTCGAACCTGCCTCTGGGCAATGCCACGTCGAGTTCCCACACCTGGTACGGATAGCGCGCCTCGACGAAAAATTCGCGCGCAAAGCGCGTCAGTCCGCGCTCGCGCAATTCAGCCTCGAATCGCTCCATCGAAGCGGCGATCTCAGCGAGCACCCGGTTCACCGCGTCGTATGGAAAATCGCCGGTATAGGCGAAACGGCTCTGCGTAAACTCGGTCACGATGTTGGAATACTGGCCGCCGCATGCGCTGAGTGCGCCGGCCGTGCGCGGCACCAGCACCTGCCGGCATCCCAGCTCGCGCGCGATGGGCACGATGTTCAGCCCGGCCGCGCCCCCGCCCGCAACCAGCAGGCTCTCGCGCGGGTCGATGCCCTGGTTGATGGTGATGTCCTTGATGGCGCCCACCATGTGATCGCCAGCGACTTCCATGATTGCACGCGCGGCGTCCTTGACCTCGATCTTCAGTTGCCCGGCGATCTTGGCCACCGCGGCGGCGGCCGCGTCCGCGTCCAGACGCATCCGGCCGCCGAGAAAATAGCCGGGGTCGAGGTACCCCAGCACCAGCGCCGCATCGGTCACGGTGGGTTCAGTACCGCCGATACCGTAGCAGGCCGGCCCTGGTTCAGCCCGGGCGCTCTGCGGACCGACGCGCAGCAGCCCGCCCGAATCGATCCATGCGATCGAGCCGCCGCCCGCGCCGATGCTGCGCACATCGACCGAAGCCATGCCCGTGATGTGGCCGGTGAAGATCGACCCCAGCCAGGTCTCGCGCGTGAAGGTGATCGTACGGTCGTGCACCAGGCTTACATCGAAACTGGTGCCGCCGGCGTCGCAGACGATAAGATCGCGCGGCCCGACCTCAGCCTCGGCATAGGTGCGTCCGGCCACCGGCGCCATCGCGGGTCCCGACTTGACCAGATAAATCGGCCGCTGCACGACATCGCCCGCGTGCATCACGCCGCCGAACGAGGTCGCAACCAGCAACTGGCCGTTGAATCCCGCCCTGCGCAGGTCCTGCTCGAAGTCGTTGAGGTGCCGCTGCATCAGGGGTTTCAGCGACGCATCGATTGCCGCCGAAGATGCGCGCCGGTATTCGCGAATGATCGGGTTGAGGCGCGAGGACAGCGTGTATGGCACGCCGGGCAGCTCCGCCTCGATCATCCGGCCAAGCGCCTCTTCATGGACGGGATTCGCCGGCGACCACAATAGGCAAACCGCGATAGCCTCGACTCTGCGCTCAGCGAGCCGGCGCAGCGTCTCGCGCGCCTGCCGTTCGTCGAGCGGCAGGACGACATTGCCTTCAGCATCGATCCGCTCGCGGATCTCGAACGTCAGCCGGCGCGGCACGTAGGGCTCGATCGGCGGATACGACAGGTTGAAGGGATCGAGCTTGCCCCCCTCGCGCAGCACGAGGATGTCCGGAAAGCCTTCGGTAACCAGGAAAGCGGTTCGTGCCGTGCTCCGCTCGATGATCGCGTTGGTCGCGTGCGTGGTGCCGTAGATCACCAGATCGGTGCGGCTCAGCACCTCGCCGACGCCGGCGCCGGTCCGCTCGGCCGCCATTTTGAGCGCGCCCTCGACGCCGGCGAAGATGCGCTCGTAGGTCGTAAGCGCCTTGCCCAACGCCAGTCCGCCCTGCTCGTCGGCGAGCACGAGGTCGGTGAAGGTTCCGCCGGTATCGATCGCAATACGGTAGGTCACCTGCGCCTCTTTTTCAGTCAGCCGCCCGGCGATATCTGACAGCCGGCCGGCATTTTTCGATTACGCGGCTCATCGCAAAGCCATGCGAGCAGCCGTTCAGAATCGCCGCTACCGCATCGGTTCATTAGCAGCCCTGTCGGCAAATGAAAACCGAAAGCTTTGATTTAAGTCAGCACCGTGCCGGGCGGTTCCTCGCGCCGACAGAAGCGTCAGGAACCCACTCGCTGCATTCTCCTTGACAGCCTGAAATCTGGCGATCTAGCTTGGCCTGTCCCAATCGCGATCACCGATTCGGCGGCGATGATTGCGGCGCCGCCTGCGGCACCGTCGCAAAACAAACTTACCAAGGACTGGGGAGGCGATACATGGCTGAAGGCAAAGCAAAAAAAATGTGGGCGCTGCCTGGCGCGCAACTTACCGCTCCGCAATCGCTGCTGATGCACGGCGGCGACGCTACGCTGATGCTCGACCTGCCCTGCCCTTCATTTCTCATCGAGCATCCGAAGGGGCTGGTGCTGTTCGACACCGGCTGTAATCCCAAGATCATCGACGACGCGGTCGGTTATTGGGGCGACGTTGCCGCCCATTTGCCGCTCAAGTGGAGCAAGTCGGATACGCTGGACAAGCAGATCCAGAACGTCGGCTACAAGACCTCGGACGTGAAATACGTAATTCTCTCGCACTCGCATCTCGATCACTCGGGAGGTCTCACCTATTTCCCGCACGCGACGTTCCTGGTCGGCAGCCGCGAGCTACAGTACGCCTACTGGCCCGATCCGGACCGCCGTTGGGCATTCATCCTCAACGACTTCCTGCCCACCCGCAACTATAAATGGGTCGAGCTGGATGGAGATCTCGACCTGTTCGGTGACGGCGCGCTGCAGTTTCTGCTCACGCCCGGCCATACGCCCGGCGAATGCTCGCTGCTGGTGAATCTGCCGAACCGCAAATTCCTGCTCACCGGCGACACGGTGCACCTGCGCGCGGCCGTCAACCAGGAAGCGACGATGGGCATCGATGTCGATCCCTTCAAGTCGATCCATTCGCTGCGCCGCATCAAGATGATCCGCGACATGCAGGGCGCGACAATGTGGATCACGCACGATCCGGACGACTGGAAGGAGTACCCGCACAAAGTCGAGTAGTGAGCGGGCGCTTACGATGCCGCTTTATGAATGCCGATGCGAGCGGTGCGAGCTGACCTTCGAGGTGCTCGCACCGCTCAGCTCTTCCGGGCTGAAGTCGCGCCCCTGTCCGCAATGCGGGCGTGCCGCTCGCCGCATCATCTCGGCCGTCGCCTTCACCGTCGAAGGTGGAACACGCGCCGGCGCCGTGCCCGATGTGACACAGCTCAAGGTGCCGCCGCCGGCGCGGCTTTGCTGGATGGACGACCGCTCGGCCGCGCGCTACGCGGCCTACAAGCACGGGCGCGGCGCCGAGTACGACGACAAGATGCACGAACGCGAGGAACGCGGCAAAAAGCGCGGAGACCCGCACGCCAAGACCGCCGCCTCAACTCATCAGTACGGACATGCGCACGCTCCCGCCGGGCGCAAAGCCAAGGCCGCGAAATCCGCACTCAAAGCCGACTGATCGGCGCGAGTCGGTCTAGCGATTCGCGCTGGCGGCGTCGGTGCCGCCGCCGTTGGTAAACGCGATCGCGACGCCGCTCATGTAGTGTCCGCCATGCCCGGGCTCGCCCACCGTCGGATCGTGCATCCGCTGCGAAACGTTGGCCGCCTTGTTGTTGATGTTCGACCCCACTTTGTCATCGTAGCCCGGAAGCTGCTCGCCTTCGTGCTGGCTCTTGTCCGAGGTGATGACCACGGCGTCGGCACCGACGGCGCAGGCCTTGCTCTTGAGAACGGGGAGAAGGTCGCTGTCGCTAGCCTCCTGATCGCCCCATGCGTCGATCAACGCCAGTTGCCGCACCTTGGTGAGCGGCATCGTATCCAGCACTTGCAAGGCGCAGCCGGGCGCCTTGGCGGGAAGCATGTAGTCGGTCATCGGGCTGACCGTGGCTGAAGGCGCAGGAGTCTCGAACTCGAAGCATCCGGCCGTCATTGCCGCAAGCGCGGCACACGCCGCCGCCATCCTGACGAATCCACGCGAACGGTTGTACATCATCGCTCTTTGATTCGTTTCTCCGGGTCCGCTGCTCGCCGCTCAATCGGTCGGGGTCGGCGGGCCGACGAGCTTGAATGTTCCCTGGTCCGCGATACCGCCGTTCATATAGCAGGTGTACTCGCCATCGGCCTTCGGCGGATAAAAGTCATCCATATAATACGTGCACCAACTCGTATCTTCCATCGAGACGCGAAACCCACGATCTGCGATTTGTCCCCTGACCCATCCGTGCGGCGTATTGTTGCGGCAGGTCGCGTTGCCGGGCGCACAGAGGTAGTCGCCCTTGAATTCGTTGCCTTCGCGCTTGAGCTTGAACGTGACATTCCATCGTGCGGCCATCATCGTGCTCACCTGTTTGCCTTTCCAGACCCCGGAGAAGTCCGCCAGCGGGTCGGGAGAAGCGGGCGCGGCCGATGCGCCGGGCGCATTTCCAGCAGCGGACTGAGCGCCGCCGCCGCTCGCGCAAGCCCAGCAGCCAACGGCCAATATCAGGCCGACGATAATGATGCGATACATAAAACTTGCAGCCTCTCGCGCGCGCACATAGGGCGCGCCGCCGGCGTATCAGGATTTGCGCGCTTGCGGCAGGACTTCCTCGCTTAAGCGCTGAATGCATTCGAGCACCTTCTGCGGCGCGGGGCCGAGGGGAACCCGGATACGCAGCACGAACCAATCAATCCCGCCCATGACCGTGTCCCAATGACTCAGCGCCTCGAGCCAGTCGTCCTTGGTGCCGATGATCGCATGACCGCGGCCGCGAATCTTCTCAAGGGTGAAGTCGCTTTCGGAGCCGAAGTCCTCGGTCGGCGCGAGCATTCCATTTCTAAAGTAAAACTTGCATTCTTCCAGCCACAGTCGGCCGAAGGTCTGCTCGGCCTCCTCGCGGCTTGAGGCGAGCCATCCGTCCCGAAACAGGGCGATGCTGGGCTTGCGGCCCGCCTTGATCGCTGCTTCGCGGTAAATTGAAACTTGCGCTTTAATATTCTCGATACGATCGAAAAACGGCGCTGCGGACCAGGCGTCGGCCATCCGGCCCGCGCGCGCGATCGACTTGGGCCCGAACGCACCGATCCAGACCGGCGGCCGCGGCCGCTGATATGGCTTGGGCGTGACATGGATCGCATCGAAATTGAAGTACTTGCCATGATGCGCGAAGGGCCCGACCGTGGTCCACGCCTTTTCCACGATCCCCATCGTCTCCTCGAAGCGGCCCTCGCGCTGCTTAATCGAGATGCCGAAATGCGCGAAATAATCCTTGTGGTAGCCGGCGCCGACGCCCAGAATCAGCCGTCCGCGTGAGAGCACGTCGATAAGCGCGGTGGACTGCGCAAGATGCACCGGGTTGTACAACGCCGGCATCAGGATATCCGTGCCGATCTTCACGCGGCGAGTGCGCGCGGCTATGGCCGCCAGCAGCGGCAGCGGGCTCGGGAACATGCATTCGGTGCGCGCATGGCGCTCAGGCACGAAGACGCCGTCGAAATGGCACCGCTCCGCCTGCTCGGCTTCGCTGAGCAATTGCGCGGCGAAGTTCGCCGAACGCTCCGGATCGGGCTCCGGCTGCTGATAGGGTCCGCCGTGCGTGTCGGGCATGTATGCGAACAAAGCCATCGGATTCTCCCCTGGCCCGCGGCCGCGTCGAGCTACGTCGCGCCGGGAAAAATACAAGCCGCGCCGGCCATCATGCCTTTTAGCTAAAGGTGCGCGTAATTAAAATGCCTGCGCGCCGGCGGCGGGTTCCTCCGATGCGCTCGACCGGCCGCCGAGACTTCCGGCAAGACCGGTTTCGCGCTACAAATCTCTGGCCCGCACAATCTGCGAGGGAGGGACGATTATGCTTTTTATGCTTAAGGCGAATATCGCCAAACCCGCCAACGTGTCGAACAAAGAGTTCTACTCGGTTTGGCGTCAGGAGTCCGAAGCCGCTCTGGAAGCGGTCAAGGGCGGCGCAATCAAGGGTATCTGGAAGGTCGCAGGAAGACCGATAATCATCGCTGTGATCGACGTGCCGAGCGCCGACGATCTCGACCATGCAATCCATGCATTGCCCATCTGGAAGCTCGGCTACGCGCACATCGCCGCCGACACCGAGGTGTTCGCGCTGCGTCCGTACGAGAACTGGGCCGTGGACCTCAAAGAGCTTTCCAAGGGTTAATCAGGCATCGACCGCGGCCGTCCCTCGCAACCGGCGGACGGCCGCTTCAACCTCGAGGAAATCGACCTGTGAATTTCGGATTCACCCTGTTCTTTCGCAATCCGCCGCCCCAGCGCGTGTCATTCGCCGATCTGTACCGCAGCGAGATCGAGCTTGCGGTTGCCGCCGAGCAACTCGGCTACGACACCATCTGGCTGACCGAGCATCATTTCGTCGATGACGGATACGCCCCGTCGCTGCTGCCGATCGCGGCCGCGATTGCGGCGCGCACGAAGAAAATCCGCATCGGAACGTTCGTGATGCTGCTGCCGCTGCATAACGCCCTGCGCGTGGCCGAAGACGCCGCCACGGTGGACATCATCTCGAACGGGCGGCTCGATCTCGGCCTCGGCCAGGGCTATCGCGTGCCCGAATTTGTCGGCTTCAACATCCCGCGCAACGAGCGCGGCCCGCGGCTGGAGGAAGGCACCGAGGTCATCCGCCGCGTCTGGACCGAGCGCAACGTCACCATCGACGGACGCTTCAACAAGCTCACCGATGTCACCGTCATTCCGGGACCGGTGCAGAAGCCGCATCCACCGATCTGGCTGGCGGCGCGCGGACCCAAGTCGATCGGCCGCGCCGCGCGCAACGGCTACCATTTCATGGGCACCGGCGGCGTCGATCAGCAACAGATGTACGACGCGGCGCTGCGCGAGCACGGACGCAATCCGCACGATTTCAATATCGCGCAGTTGCGCACGGTGTTCGTCGCGCCCAAGCGCGACAAGGCGTGGGACGACGCCGAGGCCGGCGCGCATTACATGATGAGCTGCTATGGCCGATGGTTCGTCGAAGCCAACGATCTGCCCGGCGACCAGGCTTATGGCGCCGCCCTGCCGCCGATCGGCAAGCTGCGCCATTCGGAGACCGCCTCGCTCTTCGGCGAGCCCCTGTTGATTGGCACGCCGGACGAAGCGATCGCGGGCATCGAAGATTACCTCGCGCGCACGCGGGTTACTCATTTGGTGGCGGCGATGGCCCTGCCTGGAATCGAGCCGCGCAAGGTTCGGCGCAGCATGGAGCTGTTCGCGAGGGAAGTGATCCCGCATTTCCGGCGCAAGGCGCGCAAACCGGCTAGGAAGAAGCGGTAATTCGATGCGGCGCAGTGTCCTCGCAGTCGCCGCTGTGGCCCTGCTGCTGTCGATGGCCGCCTGCCAGGCGGCCATCCAGCAGCGGGAACAGAAAAAGGCGGAGATTCATTATTTCAACAAGACCGTCGATCGCGAGCGGATCCTGGTCTCGACCGGCGATATCGCCAACCCGCACGAGAAGCTCGGCGATCTGAGCTACACCGAGCCGCTTACCGCCGACAGCATCGACAGCGCTCATGTGAATAACAAGTTGCGCGAGCTGGCGATCGACAAGTGGGGCACGCAGGTTGACGCGTTGATTGACGTGAAAAGCACGCCCAGCGCCGATGCGACAACCATCACCGGTTCATGCGTCGCCGTGCGCGTCATCGGCGACTGCGATTTCTGCCGTCACAACTACACTCCGGAGGAGATTAAATAAGCCGCTGCCGATGCGTCCGCGACACACCACTTGCAATCGCCACCACGATGGATGACACTGACTGCGTCCGCTCATTTCGACGTGCAGCAAAGGGGGTGCTGCGAGATGCGAGATCGGCAGATCGCTCATTGCTACCTCCGGCATCTGAGTCTGCTTGAACTGTATGCCTGCGCTCGGGCTCGGGACCGCGTAACCGTGCATACCTTTGGCGGGCGCGGCTCTCCGATTCGCTGATCGTTTCCGCGACAACATAACAGCTCTCCGGCAGGGGAGCGGCAATATCCGCTCGTCTCCGGAGTTGGCGCTTATTCGGTGGGCGACCGTGTCGGCCGCGCGACGGTATTCTGTTCGGAGCCGCATCGGCCGAGCGGCCTTTTCTCACAGCGCCGCTCACGGACATCGACTGGATGCTGTTCGAGATCAAACTCGCTCCGGCGTGGGCACCGCCGGAGTTTGCCCTGGAGATTCAACGAATGCAGATTCAACCGGAACGCCATTTGAATCTGATGCTTATCGCATTAGCCATAGCACTATGCATCGTCTTTCTGAGTATCTGGGTGCATGTCGCCTACGCAGCGCCAGCCGCGCCTGCGCCGCGCAACCCGAATCCGACATTTCCGGCCGCTCGACAGATGAATTTCAATTTGAGTGGATTTGCCGCCGCGCCTCGTCGACTTCCGTGACGCGCAAAAAACCAAGGCGGGGAAAAGGCGAGGTGCGCGGTGCGGCCAGTAGGCCGCGCCGCGCGCTCCCGCAGCCATCAACTGCTCATCAATTCATTTGATCTTGGCCAGCACCGGCATCAGGTATTTTCGAAAGGTCACCGGGTTCTCCGACATCGGGAAATGGCCGATCTCTTCCATGATGATGCACTCGGAGTTGCGCACCTTTTTGGCCGTCTTCTGCGTCATCTCGGGCGTGCAGGCAAAATCATAGACTCCGGTCATGAAGTAAATCGGAATCTTGCCCGAAATCTTTTCGCAGTCCTCGCGGAAATCGTGGTCAACGCTGTAGAAATAGAGATCACCCTTGAACACGCCGGGACCGCCCTGCGAATAGTACCACCAGGTCTCCTGGCGATACTCGAACGGGCTCTGCGGCGCCATCAGTCCGTTGATTGCCGTGGCGCAGGCCTCGCCGCCGTGGATCTGAGCGTGCCATAACCAGTCCAGCCACCATCCGGGCGAGTAGTCGCACGCCTCGATTGCGATTAGCGCGCGATAGTAGTCACTGTAGCGCAGCGCCAGATGCAGGCAGATGTTCCCGCCCATCGAGCTGCCCATCACCACCGGACGCTCCAGCCCCAGCTCGCGGCAGAAGGCGGTCACGAAATCGGAATAGAACTGCGCGGTCAGCTTGTACTCTTCCTTCCACCATCCCTTGGGCGGTATCGATTTGCCATGGCGCGGCAGGTCGAGCGCGATCACGTGAAAGCGTTCGGCAATCTCCTTGTCATTGAGCTGATGGCGCCATTCGCGCGAATCGGTGCCGGCAGTGTGCAGGCACACCAGGGGAATGCCCTTGCCGGACTCTTCGTAGAAAATCCGATATTCTTCGCCCTCGAACGGAACGTAAATATAGTGACCGTTTACCGGTTCGATTTTCGCCATCTGAGTAGTCCTCCTCGCCCTATTCTCTGATCGCGCGCATCAGGTCGAGGTCCCACGCGAAGGCGCGCAGGTTCTGCCACATCACTTTCACATCGCCCTCGATCTTCAGCCGCCCGTGGAGCGTGTGCGACATCGCGATAATGTCGTTGTACATCGGCGGGGGAATCGGCTGCACAAACTTGGCCCACGTCTCAGCCGGCGCCCGCAGCGCGAACTGGTAGCAGCTTTCGGCTCCGATCTCGTGCTGGATACGGCCGATCGCGCCCCGCTCGAAGCTGACGACGTAGGCGTGAGGTCCCATTTCGAGCATCACGTCTGCGGTAAAGTGACGGCCGAGCAGGCGCGCGACGCTGTCCTGATTGACCATGTTCTGCCAGCGTTCAATCCATCGAACATCAAAGGCAGGCATTTCGCTGTCCTCCTTTGTCGGTTTTTGTCCCGGCGAGAAATGCATATCGCAGAGGCGCTTTGGTTCTCAAGCGGAAATCCCGCACCGGCGCCGGATTGGCTCCAATGGGGGTGCGGAACGGGACAAAAAAAAGCCCCGCCGGACCGACGTCCGGCGGGGGCTTCGCGACCTCTAGCGGTGAACCTGCTCGAGGCTGTTGATGTCGAACAGCTTCTCTGACTCGGCTCCCTTCACATTGGGGAACCCGCCCGGAACGATCCAGATGGTGCCGCGATCGTTCTGCACGTCGAGCACCTGCACCGACTGGAACTCGGTCGAGTAGGCGCCCTTGTTGATCGCTTCCTGCCAGTCACCCTTGAAGCTCTCGCTCCACTTCTTCTGGAACTCCCAGACCTTCCACAGCTTGTCCTTGTGGTCGAAGGCTTCCATCAGCCATGCGTCGTAGTTTTGCGAATCCCAGTCCTCAACGACGCTCTTGTACGGATGGCGCTCGGAGGTCGGAGTGCGCTCCTCGACCGCAAAGCGCCGCATCGTCCACGTATCGTTGGGGATGATGCCGTTCGGACCGTACAGGTAGGTGTACTCGTGCACGGAATCCTGAACCGCGAGCTGATCCTTCCATCCGAGGAAGCGCCAGTGCCACTCGAGTTCACGTCCGGAGAAGCTGTAGAAGTCCTCCAGGGTGTGGTCGGTGCCCAGCAGCGAGTCCGACTTGACCTCGGCCGAGATACGACGCACGCGGCGCAGGTTGGGGATGTAGGCCCAGCCGTCGTCTTCGCGATGCGGATCCGCGTAACGGTAGATGATGAACGCGGTGCCGCGGATGTCAAACGGCGAGAAGAACCCGGTGAACTCCTTGAACTCGAAGTTCGACGCGCCCGGCGCCGGCAGCGTATGATTCTCGAGCATCGCCAGGTGCGTATAGTACAGGCGCTTGTAGAAGGCGCTCAGCGTGCGCTGGAAGGTGCCGCCGCCGCCATAGATCATCTTCATCTCTTCGGCCGACGGGGTCGTGTAGTTGAGCCCGCTCAGACCCGAATTGGAGAGCCAATCCGCCGGCGGATCCTCCCATTTCGGGATGTCGTGCGAGCCGCCGAAGCGGTCCCAGGTCGCCGGCGGGATGGTGAACAGACCGAAGTTCTGCCAGCGGTACTCGTAATTCCACGCCGCCTTCCAACCCGCCTCGGGATCGCTGGTGGTGATCGCCGAGTTCGGGAAGGGCTGTCCGCACACGTAGTTGGCCATCGTGTGATCGGGCTGCAGCCGCACTTGCGACTGGTACTTTTCCGTACACGACATGTAGTCTTTGCGCGGGGTGTGATCGACCGGCGCGCCGATCGTCATCTTGAATTCAGGAAAGTTGAATTGTTCGACATAGCCCGGAAAGACGAACGGCCGGATGCGCTCGATGTCCTTGGCCGTGAGCACGTCTCCGACCTTGAAATCGGGCTTGGCGTCCTTGTACTTGGACAGCCACTCGTCGAAGGTGGCCCGCGTATAACTCTTGACGTCCTGCGCTTTCGCCGTGCTGACGCTCAGGCACAGGCCGGCCGCTGTCACCAGGACCGCCGCCAATGCCACGGACCACGGCATCGCGGCACGTCCCCGATGCAGCTTCACATGACCTTGCATAGTGCTCTTTTCCTCCCGTTGATCGTCCCTTGAAAATTCGCTTCCCGATGCGAGGAGGCCGATCGCAGACGAACTTGCGATTTCCAACCCCGCTCTCTCCCTAAACAACGCCTTCCGTTCTCCCACTTACGAACGGCTGCTCACCCGCTTCTCTCCCAGCAGGTGCATCGCCGTATGGTCCAGGCCGTCGGCCGCCGTGTAGCGCACGGTCGAATCGCGGTCCTGCACCATCGCCAGCAGCATCATGATTCCATTGGGGCTGCCGATGCGGCCGAGCGACCAGGCGATATCAGCCCGGGTGATCGAATCCTTGGTGTTGCGCAGCATCGTACCCAGCAGTTCGACCTCAGGCTCACCGCCTGCCGTGCCCATCGTCTTGACCGCGGCCAACTGCACCTCGCTATCGGGAGACGCGAGCGCCTCCACCAGGATCGGGTGGCCGGCATCGAAAGCGATGTCGTCGAACAACTGCGCGGCGTGGCGTCTGGTGACCTGATCCTGGTCGTGGATCGCACCTCGCATGTAGGCGATACCGCCGGGGTCATCGTAGTGCGTCAGCGCCGCCGCCGCGCCGAGGCGCACGTCGATGTTGTCGTCGGTCAGCGCCTGGCGCAGCACCGGCACCACCGAGGAATCCTGAGCATACCCAAGCGCAACCGCGGCCATCGGCCGCGCATTACCCTGGGAGTGATCGTTCAGGATTGCACGCAGCACCGGCACCCCGGAATTGTTGCCCATCTGGAGGAGTGACTCGGCGGCGGTCACCTTGTCGAAGGCTTGACCCTTGGCCAGCGCGAGTTTCAGCAGCGGGATGGCGTCGCGATTGCCTATTTTACCGAGCGCCTTGAGCGCGCCCGCGCGCAGCGTGGGATCGGGGGTCCGTGCAGCCTCGCTCAGAACCACTACGGCGCTGGGGTCGTTCGCCGAGGCGAGCGCGTTGACGATGAATCGGCGGTCGAGTTGATCGCCATGCTTGTACAGGTAGCCCAGGATCGCCACCGCTTTGCGATCGCCCACCTCGCCCAGGCCGTCGGCAACCGCCATCTTCACGGACAGGTCGGGGTTGGTTTGGAAGGTGTTGGCCATCATCTGCAGCGCCTGGTTCTCGCCGCCTTCGGCAAGCGCGCTGGCCGAATAAAGCTGTTCGAAGAGGTCGGGATCCTTGAGCCCGCACTGCAGCACGATGATCGAAAACTGACGCAGTGCGATGAGTCCTGACTGGTGGTCGAACCGGTAGTTGCTGTTGAGCTGATTGGCAGCCTGAGAAAGATCGCCTTTGATCACCAGGTTGCGGATCGCGACCATCGACGGGTCGGTGATGGCCACGCTCCAGCGCCGGCGCTCGCGTCTCTTCATCAGCGCGCCGGCGCCGATAACCAGGGCAATCGCCGCAGCCAGTGCAATCGCCCATTTGATGCGCGACGAAATCCCTTCCGCGAGCTGCAATTCCGTAACCCGTCTCCGCTTAAACGCCGGAGGGCCCGGCCGCCCGGGCCCTCCGCCTTTGTTACATCATCACTACGAGCCTAGAACCGGTACCGTATGCGAGTCCAGAACTCGTCGTCATGGTTGCGCTGGGCGCCGCCGGCCTGCATGTGTGCCGGGCCAAAGACGCTTTCGCTGTACGGCGCATCCTGAAACGGCTGCGAGCCCGCCTGGAACACCGCGTTCTGTCCGATGTTGTGCTGGTGCGATTTACCCAGGAAAGCATCGGCACCGATAACCGCCGACCAGTGGTCGTTTATCAGCCATTCGGTATTGCCACCTATCGTCGCATCCGTGCCCTCGGTGCCGAAAGCGCCGAAGATCAGCGGAATAATCTGGTCACGATAGTAGTGGGTCTGCGTGAACGCGGTAAAGGTGAAATCGTTCACCCCGGTGACCAGGCCGTCCTTGCCGCCGTTGGAGCTGTGCGCCCCCGGATAATAAGTCTCGAACACCTGGAAGCTGCTGAAGAAGGTGCGATCCGGATTGAGGAACTTGATGAAGTGCGGACGATCGAACCCGACCACGTACTGCAGAACGTCGTTGTTGGTCGTCCAGTCGAGCGAGTCGGTGTCATTGAGAGACGCGTTGTGGGTCCACGAGGACTCGACACGAATGACCACGCCGGTGTACGGCTCGAAATAGTCAGCCGAAAGACCGAGCGTGTTGTCCTTGTGGTAGCGGATCTCCGCGCCGCCGCCGAAGGTGCAATTGTTGAGGAAGGTCCGCGGATTCACATTCTTCGCCAAGTGAATCCAATTCGGCGAGGTAGCGATGATCGGCAGACCGCCGCCACCCGGCCCATAATTGCCCGGAAATCCCTTTGTGATGGTCGCGAGCTTCGAGCAATTCACCCCCGACTGCGGGAAGTTGCTGCCGGAAGTGATTCCGCCGGCGCCGTTGCCTACCACCTGGAGCGTATTGTTGACAAACACCGGGGTCTGCCCGATTCCGTACCAGTCGGTGAGGGCGAAGCGGATCGACGGATGCGGGAGCTGGAAGTCCCACTTCATGCCGATGCCGCTGTTCTTGATGTTCCAGTTCGGCACGCGCTCGTGGTCGAGACCGAAGTTGACGTGGTTCGGATTACACACGCCCGGTGTCGCGCTGCCACCGCAGAGGCCTGCGTCAAACAGGCTGTTGTCGAACGCGAAAGCCTTCTTCTGGTCGCCGAAATTCACCGCCCAAGGTTGGCCTCCCACACCTAATCCAACCGGATTGAAGGTGTCGAAGTTCCAGACCACGTTGCCGGCCACATCCTGCATGCCGAGCACGTCGCCGAAGCGATGCTGCAGCCATGCGGCCAACTGCGGGATACGGGTATCTTCGAAGGGCTCGATAAAGAAATGCTGTGAGAAATCGACCGGGTTGATGATGTCCTGGAGGCGGAAAAAGTCGGCCTTGCCCCACACAACTTGCTGTTTGCCGAGGCGCAGCAGATTCGACCCAAAGAAGTCCCAGCGAAAATCGAGGTATGCCTCGCGGACCGGATAATAGTATTGGTTGCTGTCGTCCCGCTCCCACCGGAGGTTGTTGACCGACTGCCACGCATTGATACATCCCCAGCATGCCGTCGGAACGCCATTGACGACGCGGTAAAAACTGATGTTCTGCGAAACCGGCTCGGGGAAGAGCAGGTCGCGCGCCACCACGCCTTTGAAACGCCGCGGGTCGTAACCGAAAGCCTTGAGCAGGGCCAGGCCGGCGGTCTGACCGGTGCCGTAAAACTCGGAGTAACCGATGCCCGACCAGCCCGTGGTGTGATTACCGAAACGATCGGTCACCAGGTCATAGACACCCTCGTAACCCGGGCGAATTTCCATGAAATAGTTGACCGAGAGCCCCTGTCCAAGCGGCACACCCAGCACGGTCGGTAGATTGGCGCCGTTGATAATCTGCCCCGAAGGCTGCAGGTCGAGGCGATTGCGAATCGAGGCGACGTTGTAGTCGTACTGAAAGTTCGTGCTGCGGATGATTTCCTGGTTCTCCGCATAACCGTGAAGCTCGAAGGTATCTTCAAGGTTTTGCATGATCCCCTGCTGTGCATAAGCAGGACCACCCACCACCAGCGCGAGCGCCGCTACCAGGCCTAACAGCCACAGTCGCTCTTTGCTTCTTCCACCTACATTCATTTTTTGCTTCCCCCGAAAGTTGCTAGTCAGCAGATAGACCAACAGTACCAGAGCCTCGCGGAGCCCTTCCCCGGCCTCCGCTCAGCTCACTTCCGCAGCCGTTACATCCTTCTCGATCATCTCGAGATCTTCGTCCGAAACTTCGGCGCCGCGCTCGACGAACTTGGGCCGGAAGATCGCGAAGATCGACGGAACCAGCGTGATGGCCGAGAGCCAGTGCGTGATCATCAGCAGCGCCAGCAGCATCGCCATCTCGGCCGAAAAGCGCAGGTCCGACATCCACACCCACGGGATCACGCCGCCGACCAGCGTGGTCGCCGTGAACGTGACCGCCATACCCGAAGTCGCGATCGCGCGTTTGATCGCGGCATCGTGGTCGTGCAAACGGCCATATTCACGCTTGATGCGGTCGACCACATACAGGATGTAGTCGACACCGATGCCCATACCGACCGCGGTCACCGGCAGGGTGTTGATGTTCATGCCGATGCCCTTGAGGCCGATATACAGGAAGCTGACGATGCCGGCGGCGACCAGCGTGATCATGACCATGCCGCCCGCCACAAATGACATGTAGCTCAGCGTCACCAGCGCGAAGACCACGGCGACGATCAGGATCGTGCTCACTCGATCGGAATACGCCACCTCATCATTGAGGGCGGCCGTGGTGCCGATGGTCCCGCCGGCGAGAACAAATTTGACGTCCTTCATTGGATGCGCGGCCATGAACAGTTTGGTGCGCATGATCGCTTCATCGATCGTGGTGCCCTTGGCGTCCTTGTAAAACACGACGAACTGGCCGTCGCGGGCATGAAAGTCCATGTACTCGAGAATGACGCCGGGCACCGGCGCGTTGGCCTCGTACATGAATGTCATGTTGCCGACGCCCGCTTCGGTGCGCGGAATTACCGCCCACACCGGATCGTCGTAGTGGTACAGCCGGTTGACGCTGCGCACCAGGGTCGGCAGATCGCGCGTGCCGCCGGCCTCCGTCTGCTCCATCATGTAATGGCGCAGATTATCCAGCACCGAGAGCACCGCGGGATCCTTGAGCGCGTCGTCGCGGTCGCCCTTGAGATAGATCACCAACTGGTTGGAACCGGCGAAATCGGCGTTGATCGCGCGCGCCGAGATATTGAAATCGGAATTCGGAAACAGCAGCGGCGAACCCGCTTCGGTTTCGCCGATCTGCACCGAGGTCGCCTCATAGGCTCCCGCCGCGACGATCACGGCCGAGATCGCAAATACCGCCCAGCGACCGCGCCGGCTGGTGCAGAACTCGCCCACCCATGCGAGCAGGTCGTGCATCCACTGCGGCACGTAATGGGCGGTCTTGCTCGGACGCGGCAGCACGTCGAGCAACAGCGGGATCAGCAACAGGATGGTAAAAATGTTGGAAAAGCCCCAGAAACTGGCGAAGAAGGCGAGCTTGCGAACCAGCGGGATGGTCGCGACGCCGAGCACCAGGATGCCGGCCGCGTCGGCGAGCACGCCGATACCGCCGGGCAGCAGCAGCTCGCCCATCGCGATTGCAACCGCGTGATGCTTATCGCCCGTAGCTTCGAGCTCTTCGAAATAGCGTTCGACCATCTGCACGCCGTGGCTGGCGGCGCGCGCCGAAACCAGCAGCGGAATGACGAGGACGAGGGGATCGAGGTTGTAGCCGAGGATGCCGAGAAATCCGAGACCCCACAGGGCCTGCGCGATGGCGCCGACAAATGGCAGCAGAACGCCGTATAGCCGGCGGAAATAAATGACCAGAGTGCCGAAAATGAACAGGAAGGTGACGGCGAAGATCTCCGCCAGCTCACCGGTGTAGAACCATACCCAGCCCTTGAGCATCGGCTCGCCCGCCGCGTACAGCACCGTATTCTTATCCTCGACGTGCTGCCGGATGAGCATTATCTGGTGCTGAATATTTCCGTAATCGAGCCGCTCTTCGTTGAAGCCGGCCAGGACCAGCGCCGCCTTGCCATCGGTCGACAGGTATTTCCCGTAGACGATGTCGTTGTTGTACATCTCCTTTTTGAGTTCGGCGAGATCCTTGGGATCGGTCGGTACCTGTTCGGGCAGAACCGGCACCGATTTGATGAGGCCGCCGGAGCGCGCCTCCAGACGCCGAATCTTGACGTGGGCCAGCGAGGCCACCTGGTAGTGGTTCACGCCGTCTATCTGGTCCACCTTCTCGGTCACGTAACGAATCTTTTTCAGCGTGTCAGTGTTGAAGATGTCACCTTCCTTGACGCGCAATGACAGGCTGACGATGTTGGCGCCGCCGAAGGTGGTGCGGAAATGGTTGTACGCTTTGATGTACGGATGGGCCTGCGGTAGCAGGTCGGCGAACTGGCTGTACATCTGCACCTTGCGCGCGTGATAGCCGAAGAAGATGGTGATGGCGGCCAGGACGGCCAGCGTGGCCCATCGATGCCGCAGCGTGTAGCGCGCGATGCCGTGGGTGACGCGTTCGGCCGCTGGTAGTCTGGTTACGTTCACTGCCATTGAAGTCCCTGCTCTCAGGCTCCGGAGTCCTCGGACTCTGCGCCGATGCGGCCCGCGCTCCGGGAAATGCGACCTAGCCCTTGGCTGCGGCAACGCCCGCAGCCGCGACCAGATCCTTGTCCAATTCCTTCCAGGTCATACCACCATCGTGCGACACCAGAATGGCGCCGTTGCCTCCAGTCATTACGCCCAACGTGGCGTCAGGCGCGAAGGACGCACTGCGAAGCCATGTATACACGCTGTTGGAGACCGCCTCGTCCAGCTTCCAGCCATTGGAGGTTTCGTGCTGGACCGTGCCCAGCAGCCCCGCTGCGACCGCGTTATGTCCGGCGGGAGCCGCGATTGCGAACAGCGAATTGCTTCCGCCGCGCTTCGCCTGCCAGGTTGCGCCGCCGTCAGTGGTCTCGAGCACGTAGCCGCTGGCGGCAACGATGTAGCCCTTCTGCGGCGAGCTCCAGGCGCTGCCGAACAGGTAAAGATCTTGCTCGCTCAATTCGGGAATTCCGCGATGGTAGGCCTCTTCGTCCGTGACGTCCTCGACATATTTGGGCAGCCCGACCACCTTGTCCGACTCGACCCAGGTCTTGCCGCCGTCGGTGGTTTTCTTGATCACGCCGAACTCGCCCTGAATCCACCCGGTCTTGTCGTCGAGAAATGCGACGCCGTTAAGACATTCGTCCTTGTGCAGACTCTGGTCCTCCCAGGTCTTGCCGCCGTCGGATGAGTGAATCACGGTTGCTTCCGGTCCGACGGCCCATATCTGGTTGGGATCCTTTCCGCGCGCCATGCTCAGGAGGTTTTCGCTCACGCCGCTGGGCGGGTTCATCTTGTTCCACGTTTTCCCACCATCTTCAGTGCGCAGGATGAGCGCGCGCTCGCCGCTAATCACACAGTTGCTGGCGTCGGCGCAGCTGACGGCGAAGAGCGAGTAATGGGTGCCGCTCTTCTGCAGCTCCACCTTGGAGCCGTTGTCCGAAATGCTCAGGATGGTGCCGTAGGTCCCGACCGCCCACGCGTGATCTTTATCGACCACCGCCGAGCCGTAGTAATCTTCATGCTCGGGCAGAGAGCGGCCCTCGGCGCTGTTGCCGATACGCTCCTGGATCATGCGCTTTTGCGCTTCGCCCTCGCATCCGATTGACGCGACGCACAGCGCGGCGATCGCCGCACCGGCCACCATCATTCTGCCGATTCTGTTTATAGCCCCGTCAAGCAAAGGACACCTCTCGGGTTTCCAACTATTTCGACCAACCGGCGCAGCTTCGACGGTTTACCCCCGAATCCATGAACGGAATCCCGCCGTTCATAATTCACCGTCGATCCCCGAACAACTGCACGCGGACCCTTGTTGGCGTGCCGCCTTCGGCTCACACGCCCGGTATGTTCATCCTTCAGTTTCCCCGGAAGCTCCGCGCGAGCGGCCCTAATGGGTCGGTTTTCCGCAGGCAAGACTACCCGCGCAGGCCACGCCTCCGAGTGGACGCTATAATGCTTGATTCAAAGGGAATGTCAAGCGTTGGGCGCCCTTAGGCCGAGAGTTTCGTAAATCGCCGGAAATTACAAGATCACTTGTCCGTAACAGGCTTTATTTGGCCAACCCGACGATTGGGAGCGTTCCCGCCCGAGCGCCCGCCATACCAGAACACCACTCGCGGCTCCAACCGAATCAGCCTGTGCATGCGTCCCGCGCATCCCCTCTCCCCCGTGTCACTGGATGCGGCTCGCGGTGGTTGGACTTGAAAAAAAGCCGCCGAAATGCTTTGTGCTATCCGGCAACCCGATGCGAATGGGGTCGCACTTCGGGGGGGAGCACCAACCAAAGGAGCCGAAGCTGATGTTGAGAGGTAGACTATCGTTGTTAGCGCTGATCGTTGCGTCCGTAGCAGTCGCTGCGTGGTCGGGGGTGGGAATGGCGGACGATATTACCCCCGAAAACGTCGGTACCATGGCGATGAACGCCAAGACCGCGCAGGACTACCAATCGCTCGCGAACTATTACGACGCCCAGGCCAAGGCCGCGAAACAGCGCGCCGACGACGCCAAGGCGCAATACGACGCGATCCATGCCGCGAAAGGTAAGCGCACGGGCTCCGACGAAGAGGTGATCACCACCCAGCGCATTTTCATGAAGCGCGCAGTCGCCCACTACGGCGCCATCGCAGAGCAGGACTCGAAGCTGGCCGAGATGTATAACAAGCTGGCGAAATCCGCCGGCAGCGGGAAGTAACTCCGCTTTCGGAATTCCCCACCGGCGGGCGAACTGGTGCCCGCGCGGAAGGCCCGCCGCCCCCTGTCCTCTCGGCCCGCGGCCGATGAGGTCAGGGGGCGCAATATTTGTGCGTCACTGACCCAGCCAGCCAGCCTGATCGAACAGCGCGAGCGAGCCGCAAAGCGCGCGCAGCCGCGCGTGGTACTGTGCGCGCAAGCGCAGCGCGTCATCGATCGTGACCGCGCGGAACCGCAGGCGCGCGCGCGGCGGCGCCTGCGCCACGCGATCAAGATCGCATTGCACGACGGTGCCTATGGTTGCGTAACCGCCGCCGGTAACCGCATCGCGCATCAGCAAAATTCCTTCCTTGCCGCCCGGCACCTGGATCGATCCCACCGGATAGCCGACGTCCACCACGTTGGACGGGTCGGAACCGGCGCCGAAGGGCGGCTCGCGGTCGCGGAACTTGAATCCCGGACCGTGAATCCGATAGCCGATGCGGTCGGCTTCGGTCGAAACCTGCCATTCGCTGCCCAGGAACTCAGCCACGCTGTCCTCGGTCAGACGATAACTGCAAAGGCCCATCAGGATGCGCAACTCGATGATCTCGGGGAAGGCGGGCAAAAGCCTGGCGTCGAGCCGCCGTCCAGTAAGCTCCGCCGCGCTTCTCTGCGCCGCACCGATTGCCAGCGCGTCGTTGGCCGCCAGCGCGCGGCCGCCGATTCCGCCGAAGCGTCCGAGCAGATAGGTCGAGCGGCTGCCGAGCAGCTCCGGCACCTCGATTCCGCCGCCGAAGCAGATGTACGAGCGCACGCCCGCGGTCACCTGCCCGCATCGCAGCCGGTCGCCCGGCTTGAGCGCGAGCGCAACCCACATTGGCGCGGGCGAGCCGTTGAGCCGAAGCTCGAGCGGCGCGCCGGTCACGGCCACGGTCACCTCGGCATCGGTCTCGAGGTCGGGCCCAAGAAAGGTGGTCTCGAGCGCCGCGGCGCCTTCCTGATTGCCGACCAACAGGTTGCCGGCGCGAAACGAAAACTGATCCATCGCGCCCGACGGCGGCATTCCGATGTGGTACCAGCCGAATCGCCCGGCGTCCTGGATGGTCGTCAGCAGGCCCGGGGCGAGAACCCTGATCATGCGCGCGCCGCTTCCTCGAGGCGTTTGAGATAGCGCTCGGGATCCTCGAAATAAGTCGCGGGGCGAAATTCCTGTTCGACGATTTTGTAACGGTAGGTGCCGGCCTCGACTTCAGCGCGGATCGCGTTGAATTCGTCCAGGTCGACCGGCCGCACCTTCCAGCGATCGGCCGCCTTCGCCAGGATGCGGGTTTCGCGCAAATCCACCAGCCGACCCTCGGGCTCGTACATCGGCACCGGTGTTATCCCAATTAGCTGGTATCCCCCCGGCCCGCGCACCGGATAGATCGCCATGAATGCGCCGCCGTGCGACACCGTGCGCTCCGGGGTGTCAGTGCGCGGGCGCACGTACTTGGGCGCCTGTAGCGCGCGCTCGCGCGGCACCATTTGATAGCCCCAGGCGGTGCCGGGAACGAATCCCACCATCGAGATCCAGAACGGCCGGCTGGAGTAAGCCTGAATAAACTCCCGCTTGCTGCTGAACCCATTGAGCCGCATCAGGTATTCCAGGTTGGTGACCGAGGGGTCTTGATGGCGGTCGGCGAACTGTTTGGCGCATTCCTTGGTCCAGGGATCATCGAACAGCACCGGTATATCGACCAGGCGGGAGCTGATGGCCGCGATGTGCCGGGCCTCGTCCTCGAAGCGCTGCAACGTCTTGATCAGCTTGTGCGGGTCGATATCGTCGGGTCGGTAGTGGACGAGATAGGAAGCGTTGCCCGGGCATACTTCGACCACTCCGGGAACGCCCTCGTGCTCGATGGCCTGGCAAATCGAAAGAATCTTGAAGTTGACTTCAAGGCTCATCTCGATGTCGAAATCGACGAAGATGTATTCGTCGCCGCCGAACTCGTAGCGCGTATCCATCGCCCCTGCGCCTAGGCCGCCGCCATTTCGCTCAGCACCTCGTCGGTTACCCGCAGCACCTGCTTGACATCCTCGGCGGTGTGCGCGGCCGAGAGGAAGCCGGGATGATGCGGCGTCAGGAGCACGCCTTTGGACAGCAAGCCCATGCTGAATTCGTACTGGCGCGCGTGATTTGCGCGCATTGCACTGCGCTTGCTCGTCACCGGCTCGTCGATGAAATGGACGTGGAACAGCGATCCGACTCCAGTCACCTGGATCGGGAACCCATGGCGATGCGCGCTCGCGGCGATTCCCTCGCGCACCGCATGACCCATCGCGCCGACGTACTCGTACACCGGATGGCGCTCGAGCTCCTCCAGGGCGGCGAGGCCGGCCGCCATGCTGATCGGATTGCCCGAGAAGGTGCCCGAAGCGAAGCTCTTTTCCTTGAGGTCGGAAGGCTGCTTGGTCGGCGTGATGACCTTCTCCATCAGGTCGCGGCGCCCGCCGAACGCCCCGACCGGAAAGCCGCCGCCCACGATTTTGCCGATACAGCCGAGGTCCGGGCGCACCCCGAAGTAGGCCGACGCACCGCCCAGCCCCAGGCGAAAGCCGGTAACGATCTCGTCGAAGATGAGCATCACCCCGTTCTCTTCGGTCACGCGGCGCAGGGCGCGCAGAAACTCCGGGTCGGCGGGCACCGCGCCGGTGAAAAACGCCGCCACCGGCTCGATTATGACGGCCGCCAGCTCGCGCGCATGGCGGCGTACAAGCTCGATGGCCGCCATGTCGTTGTAGGGCAGCAGCAGAACGTTATCGATGACCGAGTGCGGGATGCCGGCACAGTCGGGCGCGGCGAGCGGCTCGGTGTGCGGGCCCTGGCCGCCAGCGGCGCCGCCGATGAGCGACCAGTCGTGCTGGCCGTGATAGTTGCCCTCGAACTTGGCGATGCGCTCGCGCCCGGTGAAGGCGCGCGCCGCCCTGAGCGCCATCAGCGTCGCTTCCGAGCCGCTGTTCACGAAGCGGATCATCTCCATATAGTCCATCAGGCGCGACACCTTCTGCGCGAGCCGGACTTCGAGTTCGGTCGCCATCAGCGGCAGGATCGCTTCGTCGATCTGTTCCTTGACCGCGCGCCGAATCGATTCGTGGCCGTGGCCGAGAATCGCCGCGCCCACCGCGTCGAGCAGATCGACGTAGTCGTTGCCGTCGACGTCGATCACGTGCGCGCCGCTGGCGCGCTTGACATACAGCGGATACGGCTTGAGGAACTTGGCATTGCCGCTGACGCCGCCCGGCAAAACGGTGCGCGCGCTTTCGTAAAGCTCGCGCGAGCGCGGGGTGCGCGCGACATAGGTGTTGACGAATTTTTCCAGCGCCATCGTGCTCACAGCTCCGCCGAAAATTTCGCGCACATCGCGATGCGGCACCTCGCCGTGCGCGACTTCGCTGCTTCCCGACTCGCAGGCCATGAGCAGTCACTGCTCAGGGCCGTCAGTGCGATCGCGATCGCCAGCCGTTCAGGCATGGGCATGCCCGGCGTGCGCGCGGCCGTTGCCCCTGCTCTTGCCTTTGGGCACCCGGTCGGCAATTGCGCTGCGCGCCTCGACTCCGGCCTTCTTGAGCGCCTTGTGCATCGCGGTCAGCACCTCGGGCGCGTTGATCACATCGCCATGGACGCAGATGCTGTCGGCTTCGACCTTTATGTCCTTGCCGGTGGAGGTCGTGACCTTGCCCTCGGTGACGAACTTCATCACCAAATGGACCATCTCATCGATGTTCTCCTCGCCGTAGGTGCGCTTGACGCCGATCGACCCGTCGTCGGCATACACCAGGCCGGGATAGAACTCCTTGATCACGCGAAAGCCCATGCGTTCGGCAACGTCGAGCATCGGGTGGCGAGGAAGCGCCGGCAGATAGGCGACGAAATTCGGGTCGACTTCGCGAAAGCCCTCGAGGATGGCGCGGGAGTTCTCTTCGCTGAGCTGGGCCCACAGGTAAAAGGCGCCGTGTGGCTTGGCGGCGAGCAGCGGCACGCCCGCGGCGTCGCAGAATGCCTTGACCGCGCCGACCTGGTAGACGACGTAATCGCGCGCCTCCTGCTGCGTGATGTTCATCAGGCGGCGGCCGAAACCGAGCTTATCGGGGAAGCCCGGATGGGCGCCGAGGGTCACGCCGTAGCGCTTGGCGGCTTCGACCGTGCGCCGGATCCAAACCGGGTCGCCGGCATGGAAGCCGCACGCGATGTTGGCGTGGTTGATCTGCTTCATCACTTCTTCGGGGCGGCCAAGCACGTAGTTGCCGAAGGACTCGCCCATGTCGCTGTTGAGATCGATCCAGCTGCGCATTTCGGTAAACCTCCTGGGCCGCGGAATCTCCGCGCGCGTAGTCGGCCGCAATTCAGGGCTGCCTCGGTACGCGATCAGTCCTTGATGTGCGGCATCACTTCTTTCGCGAACAGGCGCATCGAGTTTGTCGTTTTCTCCGATTCAACCCCCGGAAGCTGCATCCAGCAGATAAGATAGTCCATTCCGATCTCGCGCCGGTAACGCTCAATCTCGCGCACGCAATGGTCCGGGCTGCCGATGATGAAGCGCTCGCGATGGCTCTCGAAGGTCACCGTGCCCGGATCCTTGACCAGCTCGCCGCTGTCGTCGCGCAGCGGCCTGACCCCTGACCACTTGCCGTACATGCCACCGTGTATATGCATCACCCCATCGCGCGCCTCTGACTCGGCCTGCGCGGTGGTCGGCGCGCAGTACACCTCGCGGATGACCGGCACGCAGCTCGGGTGCTTGCCGAACCGCTGCAGGTATTCGCCATACACCGCGAGGTGCTGTTTGAGTTCGGACACGTGATGACGCGGCGAGGCGACCAGCGCGTCCGCCCACTGCGCCGCCCGGCGCAGGCCGGCGCGGGTCGAGGCGCCCATCCAGATCGGCGGCCGCGGCTTTTGCACCGGTTTGGGCGTGACCGAAAGCTCGGGAATCTTGTAGTAGCGCCCATCGTACGAAAACGACTCGGTGGTCCAGGCCTTGATCATGATCTCGATCTGCTCTTCCATCCGCTGCTCGCGCCCGGAGCGCTCCTCGCCGTGACCGGCGAACTCCTCGGGCCGGTAGCCGGCCGAGACGCCGAGCACGATGCGCCCGTTGGACAGGTTGTCGAGCACGGCAACGTCTTCGGCCGACTGCACCGGCCGATGCAGCGGCAGAAGATACATGCTGGTGCCGATAGTCATGCGGCGCGTGCGCGCGGCCATCGCCGCCGCGGTCACCAGCGGGGCCGGGCAGATGCCGTCGGCGAGAAAGTGATGCTCGACCAGCCAGGCGGAAGCGAAGCCCAGGTCCTCGCCCACTTCTATCTGCTCGAGCATCTCGCGATAGATCTGCGCCTGCGGCGTGGACTTGTCCGGCCGCGACTGCAGTGAATAGAGAAGACCGAAACGCATCGCTTCCTCCCCGGCTGGGAACTGAGAATCGACCCTGGAAATGAGCGTGGACTGAAAAGAGAACCAGTCCTGCGGGTGCTATACCACACCCCGCGTCCCGGCGAATAGTCGCTTACAATTGGCCTGAAAAGACCGTCATAAAAGCCAAAAAAAAGTGCATGGATGGGACTTGTCGAGCGACCCGTCTTATGAGACAACGTTCCAGATATTTGTCGGGTCCTCAGTTTACTCTAGCTAGCCGGGGGAGAGGCATCGCTGGAGCGCGCTGCTCGTCCAAAGGCTGGGAAGGAAGGATGATGTTGATGCGAAGACTAGGCATGTACCTGATGGGCGTCGCCGCCATGTGTATGGTGGCCGGATGCTCGGCCAACGAGGATCAGAGGAACTGCGAAACCCTCGGCGCCCTCGGCGGCGCGGTCGTCGGCGCGGGCGTCGCCACCGCCGTTATCCTGACCACCAAAAATCATGGCTCGAATGAAGGTACCTACTTCTCGTGGGCCATTCCCACGGGCTTGGCAGCAGGTGGCCTGGCCGGCGGTCTGATTGGCCATTATCTGTGTCCGCCGCCGCCACCGCCTCCTCCGCCGCCGCCTCCGCCTCCGCCGCCGCCTCCTCCTCCGCCGCCTCCGCCGCCGCCGGAGAAGCTAATCCTGCGCGGCGTGCATTTTGACTTCAACAAGTACAACATCCGCCCGCAGGACGCGGCGGTGCTCGACGAGGCCGCGGACGTGCTCAAGCAGCACGGCAACGTGACGGTGAACGTCAACGGCTACTGCGACGCGATCGGTTCGGTGCGCTACAACCTGAAGCTCTCCGAGCGCCGCGCCAACGCAGTCGTCAAGTACCTTGCCGATCACGGCATCGCGGAAAGTCGTCTGATGCCGCACGGCTATGGCAAGACGGACTTCGTCGCGACCAACAAGACCGCCGAAGGCCGGGCCCAGAACCGCCGGGTTGAGTTGATCCCGAATCAATAGGCATCCGGCGCGAGCGTGAAAACAAACGGCCGCGGCCCAAACAGGGCCGCGGCCGTTTTGATTTTCCGTCGATGCGGCTCAGCGCTGGGAGAGGCCGTCCGCCCGCGGCGTCTATTTCACCTCGACCCTGATCTCGCGGTACACGGTCTTGCCCACATTGGTCAGGTCGCGCTCCACGCCGGCGGGCAGCCAGTAAACGTCCTTAAAGTTGCGGGTCTCCTCTTTGACCCGCTCCGGACCGGCCGTGGCACGTTCGACCACCTTCACCTTGGCCGGTTTGACCACGAACACCGCCGCGTCCAGCTCCGCCTTGCGCCTGCCCATCGATTCTCCCGGCGGCAGGGTGGTCTCGACGATGCGCATGCGATCGTTCTCGAGCACGCAGATACCGGCGGCGCGATCGGGCGAGCCGACCAGCGCATCGCAGGAGGTGAATCCCGCGCGATCCTGATCCGGCCGCGGCGGCCGCTTGATTTCGATCAGCGCCTCGCGAAACGGCGTGTCGCCGACGTTGCGAAAGCTCTCCGTGCCGCCGGCCTTGATGTAGTACACCGAGCGATCGTGAGCGATGAAGTCGTAGGGGCCCACGTCGCGATCGTCAACCCGCAAGTTTGCGCCGCTGGTGATATACAGAACGTAATCGTTGGTGTGATGATGCAGTCCGAAGGTCTCGCCCGGACCAACATCCATCTCCCACACCCGCACCTCCTGGTTCTCAAACAGCGACCGCGTCGCTATCTGAGTCATCGGATGCCTGGATTTGGCTTTCGACTGATGCTTTGCTTCGGCTACATGTCCGCTGCCGGCCATAGTCTCTTCCCTCCCGATCGCGCGCGCACGATCTTTCGAGATTTCTCTGCTTCGCCCTATAGCACTTCCGCGCGCGCCAGCGCCAATAGCCAGACGAGCGCGGCGCGGCTCAGACTTTGAACCGGTAGTAATCGGGACGGCCCGCGGTCCACTGTTCGCCCCACATCTGAAACCCGCCGTCCACGGCGATCGTCTCACCCGTGATGAATTTGCCAGTCGGCCCGGCCAGATAACAGCAGGCATCAGCCACGTCGCGCGCGTCGCCCAACTTCATCATCGGATTGGCGCGGCGGAACTCGGCCCGCGCCTCCTCGGGGTAAACATTCATGCCTTCCGTGGCAGTAACTCCGGGAGCGACGCAATTGACGCGAATTCCCAGCGGAGCCCATTCGACCGCCAGCGTGCGTCCGAGATAAATCACGCCCGCGCGCGCGGCGCAGGTATGCGCGATTCCGGGCAATCCGCGCTCGACCACCGCCACGATATTCACGATACATCCGGGCGCCGCCGCATCGCGCCAGCGGCGCGCCGCCGCCTGCATCATGTACCAGGTCCCGTTCAGGTTGGTGTCAATTACCGCGTTCCATCCCTTGACGCTGAAGTCGATCGCCGGCTGCGGAAATTGTCCGCCCGCGTTGTTGACCACGATGTCCAATTGACCGAAGCGGCGCCATGCCGCATCAAACAGCGATGCAACCTGCTCGGGATCGCGAATCGTCATCGGGTGAACGAGGCAATCGATCCCGAGTCTGCGCATTCCCTGCGCGACACTTTCAAGCGGTTCCGGCTTTCGGCCGCAGATGACCAATTTCGCGCCCAAGCGGCCGAATTGATACGCGATCGCCTTACCCAGTCCGGTCCCCGCGCCGGAGACAAGCGCTACCTGGCCATCGAACAGTCCGGGCCGCCAGCTCAACTCCATCGTTGCGAGCTGCTCGTCGCTGAATCCGAATATGCGGTGAATATCTTCCATTGACGATCCTCGGCTCGATTTCACAGCCGTCCCGACGATGGGTCGGGCAAATTGGCCTGCCGCACCTAGTCTGTACGTTTCGACTAACGATCCGCGCAACTCGGCGTGTTTCTTTTTTCGCTGCGGCTCTTTTCTTAAGCAATAGACCTGTGAAAAGATTAATAAAAGTCAAATATAGATATTATATCCTTCTAGACGCTATTAATCATTGAATATTTAGTTTAGACATTTGATTTTATTGATTTCAGTGTACAATTCGGTCACATTATGTGTAGAAGCAACGGCCTGCAGAATTTCAGGGGGGAGATTCTGCTGGACGCTGAGTGAGTCAAAGGCCGCTGCGGCTTAGTCCGTTTACCTGTCGCATCCGCTCCCGGACCTGAAAAGCACCCTCACATCCTGACCGACGCCCGAAGAAGTCGGCCAACGCCGCGCTCGCCGACATGAGCGCGGGCTGCGGAGTCTCGTCTCCGCCGCCGCACACGCAGGGGGGATTTGTGTAATGGAAGGTTTCGTCCGTCGTCTGATTAGAGTTCCGGCTGTTTTTGCGATTGCCCTTTGGCTCTCGTCCGTTGCGCTGCCGTCCGCGTACGCCGGGTTTGTGAGCGTGACGTTGAGGGGCAGACCTCTGCTGCAACAGCGAATTCGACACTCCGCAAGCCCGACGCCAACGAGAACGCCTGCGCAAAGTCCGAGACCGACACGCACCCCCAGCCAGACCCCGAGCCCAATCCCGAGCCCGACGCCGAAGCCGGCCCCGACTGCGAGTGCGACGCCTGCCGCGACTCCCACACCCACCAATTTCGGCGCCGAAATAACCATCAATTCGCCTGTAAACGGGCAGACCGTCAGCGGCACCGCGGTGCCTGTGGTGGTCACGCTCGGCCCCGATGTCTGGTGGGATCAGTTGCAGGTCGACGGTGTCAGCGTGTTCTCGGGCAGCGGCAATTTCTCGTGGGACTCGACCACGGTGGCCAACGTCACGCATACGTTGATGGTTCGGGTGTTTCAGCAGGGCGGCACAGTGCCGATAGGTACTGCGTCCATATCGGTGGTCGTCAGCAATGCCGCCCCGACGCCGACGCCGACTTCTGACCCGACCTCGACCCCGGCGCCAACCGGAACGCCGACGCCGGCCCCGAGCGCCGCGCCGTCACCGGTCGCTCACTACCCATTGGTCGGACCGGGCATCTCTCTGCCTACCGAGTCAAGTTGTGCAGCGTCGGTCAGTGCGAGCCCCGAGTCGGAAAACGCGCCATGGAATGCCAGCGACGGGACCGGGTACAACAGCAACGCCGGTATCGCTAATACGCCGTCATACTTTTACGCCAACGCCGGCAGCCAGCTCGGCTATCCTAACGCGGACTTTGCGCAGGTCGATGGACGGTATGCCGGAACTACCGAGGACATCATGCGCGTCTACTCGTGCAAGTGGGGCGAGGACGAGAACTGGATGCGCGCCCAGTCATGGATCGAGACGGGATGGCATCAGGATTGCGCCGCGATGCACGGCGGATCCGGATGCAACGAGAACGGCGATTACAACCATCCAGACGGCACCTGTTCCGGCCTGGTCGCCGGCCTGAGCGATAGCGGATTCGCGGTCACGAACAGCAGCGGGCTGTACGTCTTTGGCAATTCGTTCGGTCTTGGCGCGTATGCAAGCTGGGGCATTATCCAGTCGAAGTCGGCATGCGCCGAATACTATGCGCAACCGATGCTCGCGCTGTCGACGAGCTGGGGCGAAGACTACGAAGGCGCCAAGTTCCGCTCGTGCTTGAACGGCGACGCCAACAGCAGGTTCAACAGCAGCGCCTACCTGAACGATGTGAACAATGCGAGAAACAATCCCAACGGTAAATACAGCGGCAGCGAACCGGCCTATCTTGGATCGGGAGAAACCAACCTCCAGCACCTGGCGCTCGGCTGCGTGATCACCCACTACTCGGGCGGATGGTTCGACAGCAGCGCCTCGAGCTATGCGACGGCATTCGTCAACGCCCTGAACACGCATCCGTGGCCCGGAGGCCTGCACTGACGGTCAAACGGCACATGGGCGGCGGCGAAGAGTGCGACGACGAGGCGGCGTGCGGCTCTCCAGGCATCGCGCGACGAATGAACGCGGCCGTTTTGGCTCGCGGGCCGCGCATGCTGCGCCGGCCCGCCGCCGCGGCTCAGCGCGACGATGCAGCGCCGGAGGCAAGGCCCCCGGACGGCGAGGCGCACGCCGCCCTTTCCGCTTCGAGCTGCGGCCGCACACTGCCTGCCTCACGCTCGATTTGCTGCAGCAGCATCTCCGCGCCTTCGGTCCGGCCCTGACGCGCAAGCGCCTCGAGGCGTCCGCACAGCTCAGCCATCCGGGCCAGACCGAGGCTCAGACACGAGCCTTTGAGTTCATGGGCGCGCTCGTCCATCGCGTCGAAGAGCCGCCGGCCCACGGCCTCGCGCACGGAGCGCATCCGCGCCTCGAGCTCGCCGTAAAACATGTCGATCAGCTCGCCGAGGAAGTCGCCGCTTTCGGATCCACGCGATAAATCCTTCAGCTCGAGCATCACCTCCGGATCGATGCTCTCGCAACTCGCGCCCGAGACCGCGCGCAATGCGGCGCCCGATCCGTTCGGCGCCGCCCGCAACGGCACCCATCGCGCAAGCGCGGCCTCCAGGGCCTCGAGCCGCACGGGCTTGGCGATGTAGTCGTCCATTCCGGCAGCGAGGCATCGCTCGCGCGCTCCGTCCTGTGCGAACGCCGTCATCGCGATGACGATGGTATGCCGCCGCCCGGCTTCGCGCCGGCGAATCTCGGCGGTGGTCTCGTAACCGTCCATGCGCGGCATCTGACAATCCATCAGCACGGCCGCGTATGTGCCGCGCTCGAGGATGTCCAGCGCCGCCGGGCCACTGTCGGTCGCCTCGGCGACGTAGCCGAGCTTGCGCAACTGGTTGAGCGCGAGTTTCTGATTGATCGCGTTGTCCTCGACTACCAGCACGCGCATCACGCGCTGCGGCTGAAGGCGCGCGGGCATGCCCGCGATCGACTCGCCGCCGGCCGCCTGGCCGGGCCGAGCCCCGTCGCGATGCGACAGGAATTCGCGCAGGCATTGGAGAAGCTGGGATGGTCTGATCGGACGCGCGATCCAGCGATCCGCGCCGGCCGGATGACGCGCGCGCTCGGTCGCGCCGGCGACGGCTGAACCGGCCGCTATCAGCCAGACGCGCGCGAGCGCAGGTTCGGCCCTGATCGCGTGCATCGCCTCCGCGCCCGCGTTGGCCGTCTGATGCAAGTCGACGATGGCAATCTCATAGGGCGCTCCGGCGCTTGCGCGGGCGCGCATCAAACCCAGCGCCTCGGCCGTGTCGGCGGCGCTCTCGGCGCGCGTGCCCCATGCGGCCAGCCGCTTGCACAGACCGGCGCGCAGGGTCAGGTTGTCTTCGATCACCAGGACGCGAAGCTGACCGAACTGCAGGCGCAAATCCGCCTCCGCGCCGTCGCGGGACGGACGCTGCCTGGCCAGCTTCATGGTGAAGCGAAACGTCGAGCCGCTTCCGGGTTCGCTTTCGACCTCGATGCGGCCGCCCATCCGTTCGACCAGCTGGGCCGAGATCGCAAGGCCAAGCCCCGAGCCGCCGTGGCGGCGCGTGGTCGAGCCGTCGACCTGCGTGAAGGGCTGGAACAGCAGCTTCTGCGCGGCCGGCGCGATGCCGATTCCGGTGTCGCGCACCTCGCAGCGCACGCAGGCCTCGGCGACGGACGCGGCCTCCTTCACCAGGCGTACGACGATCTCGCCGCGCTCGGTGAATCTGACCGCATTGCCGATCAGATTCACCAGCACCTGCTGCAGGCGCGCCGGATCGCCGCGCAACAGTCGCGGCACGTCGTCGTCCGCGTCGATGATAAGCTCGACGTTGCTGCGCTGCGCCCGTTCGCCGAACAGTCCAATGGCGGTTTCGACCACCTGCAGCAGATCGAAATCGATTTGCTGCAACACCACCTTCCCCGCCGCAAGCCGCGAAAAATCGAGCAGGTCGTTGACCATGCCGAACAGCAGATCGGTGCTGAGCTGCACGGTTTCGGCATATTCGCGCTGCTCGGGCGTGAGCTCGGTCCCGAGCAGCAACTGGGTCATACCGATGATGCCGTTGAGCGGCGTGCGAATCTCGTGGCTCATGTTGCTGAGGAACTCAGAGCGGATGCGCTCGGTTTCGAGCGCCAGGTCTCGCGCGCGCTGCATTTCCGCTTCGGCCCGCTTGCGCTCGCTGATGTCGCGCATCACCGCCATGCCGCCCAGGATGGCGCCGTCGTCGGTCTTAACCGGTCGCGCGAAAACCTCGATCCACAGCTCAGCCGGCGCCTCGGGCGCGCGCAGCAGGTATTGTGCGTTGCTGACAGCCTCGCCGCGAGTTGCGCGCGCGAGCGGAAAATCTTCCGCGGCCAGCGGCTGTGCGCCCACTGCAGCCAGCAGCTGTATGCGATCGGCCGCGTCGCGCAGATGCCAGCCCTTCAGGTCTGCGCCGAGCATCGCGCGCGCGCCTCGATTGCACTGGACCAAGCGCAGGTTGCGATCGCAGACGATGACGCCCTCGACCATGTTGTCGAGCACGAAATGCAGCAAACCGAGCTGATTTTGCGAAGAAATCGGCGCCTCGGCCGAAATCGATTCCGCGTCCGCCGAAGTCGCAAGACCGCGCCATGCTCGCGTCCTCAGATATTCGAGCAGATTCGCTCCAATCGCGGATAAATCAGGTACGGACACATTCACGCTCGTCAGCGCGACACCTGGTGTCGGTCCGCGCAACATTATGCGCGCGCAATCACAATCGCTGCGCGCCCGTGCACGCAGGTGTCTAGTACGCTGCGCGTGGGATACGACCAGAAAAATCGCTCCCATGCACGCGCGATGCAGAATGTGTGCCTAGATTAGCGATATAGCGCACGGATAGTCAGTCGATATCTAAAGCTGCAGGGCGACGAGCGGCAATTTTCTCTTTATTTATCCATAAACATCACAAATCCCCCTAAGAGCGCCTGGTCGCAAGCATCTAGTAACAGGGCCTCAATCCCAGCCCGCTATGTGACCGTGCAACCCCGCGTCAGGACTTGTAGTAGCCGCGCAACGAAGGCGCCAAACTCAGTATCGCACCTGCGACAAACTCCGCTTTGGACAAGTCCGGATCTTTCGCTCATTCATGCCGATCAAAGTTCTTTTAGCTTTAAATATGCGCGGCTGAATATAAATTGGCGGACTATCTATCGTCCTTTCATCGATGATGCTACAGAGGCAATAGCGGCCTTTGGCCGCATCTGTCGGCTGTTGTCGCCGGCGCGTCGCGCTGACGCGACAGCGCGAAAGATACGGCGCCCGCGAATACGTTCCGCTCGCGACGCGCTGAGGTTTCGAGCGGCTGTATGAGACCGGGGGGGGCGAAAAGATGAACCGAGACAGTGACCGGCCGCTGTTCGGGCGGCAGCAGAGCAAGGTTATGACCGTCGAGGAGGTGTCGGAATATCTGCACGTGCATCCGTCCACCATCTATCGATTGATCAAACGGCGTAAAATTCCCGCATTCCGCATCGGCAGCGATTGGCGTTTCAATATCGAAACCATCGACAAGTGGCGCGCCGAGATGGAGGGCGGCGCTCCCGAAGTGCAGAAGAACAGGAGCTGATGCTGAACCGCCCGGATTTATAGCGCGTTCGCGCCCGCCGCCGGCCCGACCATTCCGGTGCGCTCCATCCGCTCGCCCCGGAGCTGCGGGACGCATTATGATGCGGACTTGATGAACCAGCTTCCGCTTTCACGTTTCAAGGTCATCGACCTGACACGCGCGCGCGCCGGGCCAACAGCGGTGCGCCAGCTCGCCGATTGGGGCGCCGACGTACTCAAGATCGAGTCGCCGGCCAACGATTCGACCGAGGTCGGTTCGCGCGCAAGTCCCGATTTCCAGAACCTGCATCGCAACAAGCGCAGCCTGACGCTCAACCTCAAGAATTCGGAAGCGCTCGCGATTTTAAAGCGCCTGGTCGAAACCGCCGACGTGGTGGTCGAGAACTATCGGCCCGACGTCAAGCACCGTTTGGGCATCGACTACGCCAGCCTGCGCGCGATCAATCCACGCCTGGTCTACGCCAGCATCTCCGGCTTCGGTCAGGACGGGCCGTATGCGAACCGTCCGGGTCTCGACCAGATTGCGCAGGGGATGGGCGGTCTGATGTCGATTACCGGACTACCCGGCCAGGGGCCAGTGCGCGTGGGCATCGCGGTCGCCGACCTGTGCGCTGGGGTGTTCTGCGCGATGGGGATTCTGCTCGCGCTGCTCGAGCGCGAGCACTCGGGGAACGGCCAATGGGTGCAGACCTCTCTGCTGGCGGCCCAGGTGGCGATGCTGGATTTTCAGGCCGCGCGCTGGCTGCTCGCGGGAGAGGTGCCGGAGCAGGCCGGCAACAATCATCCGACCGCGATCCCGACCGGCGTGTTCGCGACCGCCGACGGTCATATCAATATCGCGGGCTCGGGCCCGGAACTGTTCGCGCGCCTGTGCAAGGCGCTCGGGGCCGATCAGCTCGCGGCCGATCCTGATTTCGCCGGCGGCAAGGCGCGCCTGCGCAATCGCGACCGCCTCAACGCGGCGATTGAATCGATCACGCGCACCCGCACCTCGGCCGAATGGATCGAGATTCTCAATCGCGCGGGCGTCCCCTGCGGACCCATCTACCGCATCGACGAAGTGTTCGCCGATCCGCAGGTGCGGCATATCGGTATCGTGCGCGCGGTCGAGAGCGCTGCGCACGGCCGCCAGACGCTCGTCGGTCAGGCAGTAGAGCTGAGCCGCACGCCCTGGCAATTGCGCACGCCGACTCCCGAAAAGGGCGAACACACCGACGCGGTGCTGAGCGAACTCGGCTACGATGTGGCGGCGATCGCGGCGCTGCGCGCCTGCGGCGCGATCTGAGCCCATTCGAGGCTCGGCGCCTCTTGCCCGCATCGGAACCGTTGGCTAGCCTGCACCCGTCTTGAGAATTCCCGCATTCATATTCGCCATCGCCACGTTGGCGCTCATCGGGACAGCGATCGCTCCCGGCACGTGCGGCGCGGATGACGCCGCCGGCAAGGTCAACGTCGACGTGGTCTGCCATTGTCCCGATCCGGTCGGACAGAATTTCTGCGCGACTTTCAAACAACGGATCGACAAGTCGGTGGGCTACGAACTGGCCGACGACACCAGCGGCTACGGAATGGGCGTGCACCTGTCATGCGTGGACATGTGGACGGGAATCGACAACAAGCTTGCCGGGCGGATGTCGGCGGTTTCGGTCACATTCACCATCTACTCGGACAAGCTGCCGGGCGAGGTATTTGAGGATTCATCGGTGTTCCGAGTCGGGAAGGACAAGGTGCCCGATATGTCGGAGCAGGTCATGCTCGCGCTCGGCCAGCTGATAAGCGCCAACGCGAATTTCTTCGAGAGCATGCGCGCGAGCGCCGCGGCGGGCGGATCGGCTCCGGCTCAATCCGCGCCCCCATCCGCCTCGACACCTGCGCCCTGAGGCGGACGCGGCCGCCGCGTACCGGCTGTTTCAGCGCTTCAATCCTTCTTTTCGGGGGCGAAGAACGCGATCGTGCGCGCTTCGATGCTCTCGCGCGGCGCCGCATCGCGAGGCGATGACGGGTCGTCGAAGGCCGTATGCGCAGTCCACCGCGCGCGCCCATCGACGGCCGAATCGTAACACTTGAGCAGCAGAGCCTCGTCGCGCTGCATGTGCGGAAAATACACCCAACGATGCTCCGGGTTGTAGGCCACGGAATAAACCTCGCCGGTGCGGTCGCGATACTTCAAATCCGTCGCGATGAAATCGCTCGGGCGCAGGCTGCTGGCGTCGCATACCGCAAGCGGCGCCTCCTCGACCGGGCCGCGGATCGGCCGCCATACGTTGATGAAGGCGAAGCGGTTCCTGAGCAAGCCTTCGGCCTCGCTGCCGAGCAGATCGCGCACGCGCTGCGGGCCGGACTTGAGCGTGTAGTCGTTATGCGCGAAGCGCACCGGCTCGCGCGCACCGTTGAGTCCTTCCTTGGCCATCGGCGTACAGCGCACGTTGTGATCGAAAACCAGCACCCGCGCCGCGCCGGTCGCCTGCTTCACCAGGCATTCGACCTCGCGATAATAGACCGCGCGCACCTCGGCTTCGTCGTAGAAGTTAACCGTCGCAGTGGGATGGCGCACGAAGGCGAACCCTTCACGGTCGAGCGCCGGGCGTTCCTCGAGCGCGCGTCCGTTCAGAATCTCCATCACGTGCTTGATGTTCCGATAACTGCGCTGAGGCGTGCCGTCTTCGGTCTTGTACATGTAGGTGACCGGCTTCTCGCCGGTCACGAACAGGTAATTGAGCGCGGCCTGAACGCGGGCAACGTCCTCGGTGGCTTTGGCCTGATTCATCGTGTTTGTCCCCTGCATCGGTGCGGTCGTCCTAAAGGCGGACGTCAATTACCTAAGACGTAGAGCAATTTCCGTGCGCGCGACAATAGCCGCGAAAGGCTGGATTTCCATGCCTCTGAAATTTTCCCGAATTGCGAGAAGGCGGCTAGCAACCCGAGATCTTCGCAAAACGCAGATCAGGCGGCGGACTTAACGCGCTCGAGCGCGGCACGCAGGCGGTCGACTGTCCGCGACTTGCCAAGCACCGCGATGACCTCATAGATGCCCGGGCTCACGGTGCCGCCGGTCAGCGCCACGCGCACCGGCTGGGCGAGCTGGCCAAGCTTCATCCCGAAACGCTCGAGCACGCGTTCGAAGGCCCCCTGCACGCCCTGCTCTGTGAATTCACCCTCGAGCGCGGCGATCTCATCCGCCAGAGCGCCCAGTGGATCGGCAATCTCCGGTCTGAGGAACTTTGCCGCCGCCTTCGGATCGATTGCGATCGCGTCGCCCAGGTAGAAGCGGGCAAACTCCACCAGCTCGACCAGCGTCTTGGCACGCTCGCGCAGCGTCGCAATCATCTTCTCGAGCCATGCGTCGTCGCCGGGGATGCGCGTGTAGCCGGCGCGCTCGATAAATGGGCGGACCTCGCGCGCAAGCTGCGCGAGCGGCCGCTCCTTCATGTAGTGGAAATTGAGCCACAGGAGCTTTTCGGCGTTGAAGATGCCCGCCGATTTGCCGCACGCCTCGAAGCCGAAATATTGAATCAGCTCGGACTTCGAAAACACCTCCTGGTCGCCGTGCGACCATCCGAGCCGCGCGAGATAGTTCAGCAGGGCTTGCGGGAAGTAGCCCGCGTCGCGATAGGCAAACACCGACGTCGCGCCGTGCCGCTTCGAAAGCTTCTGACCGTCGGGCCCCATCACCATCGGCAGATGCGCATAGGCGGGAGGCTTGAGGCCGAGCGCGAAGAAAATCTGCATCTGGCGCGGCGTGTTCGGCAGATGGTCGTCGCCGCGCACGACGTGCGTGATGCCGAAGTCGGCGTCGTCGAGCACGGTGGCAAAGTTGTAGGTTGGGACACCGTCGGAGCGGAAGATGATCAGGTCGTCGAGCTCGGCATTGTCGAACACGGCGCGTCCCTTGATCAGGTCGTCGACCACCGTTTCGCCAACGCGCGGCGAACGGAAGCGGATGGTGTAATTGCGGCCGGCGCGCTTGTCGGGCAGCGCGAGGTCGGCCGCAAACGGCAGATCGCGGCATTTGCCGTTGTAACCGGGCTTGCGATGCTCGCGTTCGGCCTGCCGGCGCCCGGCCTCGAGTTCTTCGGCCGTGCAATAGCAGGGATACGCCTTTTTTTCGCGCAGAAGCTGGATCGCGCCTTCGCGGTAGCGATCGAAGCGGCTGGACTGGAAATAGGCGCGGTCGGGCGGTCCCTTGTCCCATTCCATCCCGAGCCAGCGCAGGCTTTCGAGGATTTCCTCGAGTGATTCGCGAGTCGAGCGCTCCTGGTCGGTATCGTCGATGCGCAGGATGAACTCGCCGCCGGCGTGGCGCGCGAACAGGTAAGCGAACAGGCCCGAGCGCACGTTGCCGATATGCAGCGCGCCGGTTGGACTCGGCGCGTAACGGGTACGCACGATCACGCTGCGGCTACTCCCATTCGATGGTCGCGGGCGGCTTGGAGGTTATGTCGTACACGACGCGGTTGACCCCGCGCGCCTCGTTGGTGATGCGGCTGGAAAGACGCGCGAGGACCCGCGGGTCGATCCGCGCCCAATCGGCGGTCATGCCGTCGGAGGACTCGACGGCGCGGATCGCGATCACGCTTTCGTAAGTGCGGCCGTCGCCCATCACGCCCACGGTCTTGAGCGGCAGCAGCACGGCAAAGGCCTGCCATAGAGTTGCGCCGAGCCCGGCCGCCGCGATCTCCTCCATCACGATTGCGTCGGCGCGGCGCAGCAGATCGAGCCGCGCGCGCGTCACTTCGCCGACGATTCGGACGGCCAGGCCGGGCCCGGGGAACGGCTCGCGATCGACCACGTCGGGTCCGAGGCCGAGTTCGCGGCCGACCGCGCGCGCCTCGTCCTTGAACAGCTCGCGCAGCGGCTCGACCAGCTCGAGGCGCATGCGCTCGGGCAGTCCGCCGACGTTGTGGTGCGACTTGATCACGGCCGACGGGCCTTTGAACGAAACCGACTCGATGACGTCCGGGTAGAGCGTGCCCTGGCCGAGGAATCTCGCGCCGCCGAGCGCCTGGGCTTGCTTCTCGAACACTTCGACGAAGGTGTGGCCGATGATGCGCCGCTTCTGCTCCGGGTCGACGACGCCTGCGAGCCGCTTGAGAAAAAGGTCGGAAGCGTCGACGACGCTGAGCGCGACGCCGAGGCGGCCGCCGAAGACGGTCTCCATGCGCTCGCGCTCGCCCGCGCGCAGCAGTCCGGTATCGACGAAGACGCATTTGAGGCGATCGCCGATCGCGCGATGGATGAGCACGGCGGCGACTGACGAGTCCACGCCGCCGGAGAGACCCATGATCACGCGCTCGTGCGGGCCGACGCGCGCGCAAATCTCGGCGAGGCGCGTCGCGACGAACGCCGCCGGCGTCCAATCGCCCGCCTCGCCGCAGATTCTGTGCACGAAGTTGCTCAGCACGCGCGCGCCGCACGGCGTGTGCGCAACCTCGGGATGAAACTGGATTCCGCGCATCAGCCCGTCGCGCGTGCGCACCGCGGCATAGGGCGAGTTCACGCTGTGCGCGATCGCTTCGAGCGCCGTGGGTATCGACTCGACGCGATCGCCGTGGCTCATCCACACCGTCTGCTCGCGCGCGGGCAAGTCCTCGAACAGCGCATCGTCGCGATCAATGACGAGAGTCGCGGGACCGTATTCGCGCGCGCGCGCGCCCGCGCTCTGCGCGCCCAGATGTTGCGCGATCACATACATGCCGTAGCAGATTCCGAGCACCGGACATCCGACGCGCAGCACCTCGGGCGCGATATCAGGCGCGTCGGCCTCGTAAAGGCTGGCAGGGCCGCCGGACAGGATGATGCCGCGCGGATGCAGCGCGCGAATCTTCTCGAGCGCGAGGTTATACGGATGTATCTCGCAATAGACCTTGGCCTCGCGCACGCGGCGGGCGATGAGCTGCGTGTACTGACTGCCGAAATCCAGGATGAGGATCACGAACTACGACCTTAGCTTAACTATAGCGAAGCGGCGCCCGGCCGTGAAACGAGCCACGCAAGCGGCTTTCCACAGAGTCGCGTTCATCGCGCGGATTTCCGACTTCGCGTCCGCGCGACAATCGGCGCTTCCCTATGCGGACGACTTCGCTTCCCGCCTACTGGAAAACCCTGACCGCGTCGCATAGCTTTGTCAGGCTGACGAACGTTTTGTTTGCCGCATGGAGACCGCGAAAGAGCACCGGGGGGAATTAAGTCATGCGATCGAAAAAGGTTCCGATGGCAGTCACCGCGTTTTCCATTCTGGCGCTGGCCGCGCTGCCCGCGTTCGCCGGGCATGGCCCCAACGGCAAGGGAGACGGGCAGGGCAAAGGCGCGACCGGGGTCGAGGACGGCGGCGGCGGTCATCACCATGGCGGCAAGGGCCATCATCATTCATCGGCCAACTCTCACAGCAACAAGGGCGGCGAGCTTCACGGCCTGAATCGGGCCAACGAGGTCGCGGGACCGCACGGCGAGGAAGGCCGCGAAAACGCGGCCTCGCATCACGGCGGCGCCTCGTCGGGTTCCGACAGCGACGAATAGCGCGCGCGCGATTCAGGCGGACGTGGGCGCGGCCGGCAGCCACACCGTCACGGTGGTGCCTTCGCGCAACCTGCTTTCGATCCGCAGTTCGCCGCGATGGAGCTGCACGATGTGCTTGACGATCGCGAGCCCGAGGCCGGTTCCACCGAGTTCGCGCGAACGCGCCCGATCGACACGATAAAAGCGCTCGGTGAGGCGCGGAATATCCGCGGCCGGGATGCCCTCGCCGCTGTCGGCCACGGCCAGTTCGACGCCATCGCTCCCGGCCGCCGCTCCCGCGTTGCGCGCCGGCCCGACTTCGATGGTGACGTGTCCGCCGCGCGGCGTGTACTTGATCGCATTGTCAAGCAGGTTGATCAGCACCTGATTCAGGCGATCGCGATCGCCCTCGACCCTGACCATTGCGTCGGCGTAGCGCGACTCGAGCGCCACTCCCTGGCGCACGGCCCGCTCGCGCATCAGTTCGATCGCCTCGTCGGCCACACGGCGCAGCTCGAGCCGCTCGAGGCGCAGGGGCGACAGGCCGCGCTCGAGGTCGGAGAGCGTGATCAGGTCGTCGATGAGTCTGGCGAGGCGACGCGCCTGACGCTCGATGATGCTGAGGAAACGCCGCTGCGTATCGACGTCCTCGACGCCGCCGACCAAAGTCTCCGCGTAGCCGCACAGTGCGCTCAGCGGGGTGCGGATTTCATGCGTCAGGTTGGCGATGAAATCGGCGCGCACCGTCTCGTAGGACTTGAGCTGGGTGATGTCGTGAAACACCAGCACCCAGGCCGCGGCGACGCCGGTCTTGGAGCGCACGGGCGCGGCGTTGGCGGAGAGATGATGCGGCGCGGGGCTCTGGATCTGGAATTCGGCGGTGACCAGGCCGTCTTCCGCCGCCGAGGTCATCGAATGGGCGACGAAGTCCTGCAGGCGCGGGTCGCGGCACAGCTCGACGAAGGCGCGTCCGCGATAGTCGCTGTCGGCGTCGAGCGCGAACATCCGGCGCGCGGCGCCGTTGAGCAGCACCACGTCGCCGCGCCGCCCGGTCACCACCACGGCCTCGGTCATGCTGCGCAGGATGGCTTCGAGTTCGTCGCGCTGCTCGGCCAGCACCATGAACTCGCGCGCGACCTCGTCGACCGCCTCGAGCAGTTGATGCTCGGCGCGGCCCAGCGCGTCGCCGCCCCCGTGATGAAGATGCGACGGCGGCCGATGCTCTTCGAGCGCGGCCGCCGCTTCCTCGACGCCTTCGGTGCGGCGCGTCCACGCCGCCGCCACCGCCGAGGTTGCGAGCAGGCCGAGGATGAAACCGGCGGCCAGCGCGCCGACCGTCCATGGCCATGCGCAACGTCCGACGCCCGCCAGTACGCCAAGTGCGAGGGCGGGCGGCGTCAGCGTAAGCAGCACCGCAGCCAGCAGGCGGAGCTGAATCGACCTATCCAAGCGATTCCGGGTTGAAGCGGTAGCCCACGCTGCGCACGGTCAGGATCAGTTCGGGATTCGCGTCGTCGCGTTCGATATGCCGGCGCAGGCGGCGCACGTGCACGTCCACCGTGCGCGGCTCGACGAAGGTGTCGCGGCCCCAGACCAGGTCGAGCAGCTGCTCGCGCGTGTACACGCGCAACGGATGCTGCACAAAGAAGCGCAGCAGCTCGAACTCGCGCAGGGTCATCTCCACGCGCCGGCCGTCGATGAAGGCTTCGTAGGTGCCGAAATCCATCTTGAGCCGGCCACGCTCGAAGCCGCCGCCCTCGCCCGGTTCGCTCAGCAGGCGCGCGCGGCGTAACAGCGCGCGGATGCGCGCCAGTACCTCGCGCGGGCTGAATGGCTTGACCACGTAGTCGTCGGCGCCCATTTCCAGGCCGAGCACGCGATCAACCTCGGCGCCCTTGGCCGTAAGCATCAGAATCGGCATGGTCGCGGTCGCGGGCTGCGCGCGCATGCGCCGACACAGCTCGAGCCCGGACATCCCGGGCAGCATCACGTCGAGCACCATCAGGTCGGGCGCGCGCCGCGCAATGCGCTCGAGCGCAGTATCGGCATCGGCGGCTTCATCGACGATATAGCCCTCCTGCTCGAGGCCATAGCGTACGAGTTCACGGATGTCGCGCTCGTCCTCGACCAGGAGCACGCGATAGCGGGACGCGGGACGCGTCTGGGCCGCAGCGGCGTCATTCATGTTTCTTTTTGTCCATGTGACGGATGGTGCGTCCTTTGACCATGAAGACAACCATCTCGGCTATGTTGGTTGCGTGGTCGGCAATCCGCTCGAGGTACTTGGAAATGAACAGTAACCGGGTCGCGCGCGGAATGGTGTGCGGGTCTTCGGCCATGTAGGAGAGCAGCTCGCGATACATCTGGTAGTTGAGCTGATCGACGTCGTCGTCACGTTCGATAACCTTTCCTGCCAGCTCGGCGTCGTCGCGCAGGAACGCATCGAGACTGTCCTTGAGCATCGACTGCGCCGCGGCCGCCATCCGGGGCAAATCGAGATAGGGCTTGAGCTGCGGCTCCTCATTGAGTTCGAGCACGCGCTCGCTGATGTTGACCGCATTGTCGCCGATGCGCTCGAGGTCGGTGGTGATCTTGAGCCCGGTGGTGATGAAACGCAGGTCGCTCGCGGCCGGCTGGTGCAGCGCGAGCAGGCGTATGCACTGCTCATCGATATCCAGGTCCATGCGGTTGACCTCGGTGTCGCGCGCGATGACCTCGCGCGCGCGCGGCGTGTCACGGCTGACCAGCGCTTCCATGGCCTCGGCGATCTGACGTTCCACCAGTCCGCCCATCTTCAGCAGCGAGCCACGGACGGCGCGCAGGTCCTCCTCGTACTGCCGATTGGTATGCTGCGGCTGCAAAATGTCCATCTGCGTCTCCACGGAGCGCCGGCGATCAGCCGAAGCGCCCGGTGATATAGTCCTCGGTCTCGCGGCGGCCCGGGTTGGTGAAAATCTGCCGGGTCTCGCCGAACTCGATCAGCTCCCCCGCGTACAGAAAAGCGGTGAGATCCGCAGTGCGCGCCGCCTGCTGCATATTATGAGTGACCAGCACGATGGTGTAACTGGTCTTCAGCTCGAGCAACAGCTCTTCGATGCGCGCGGTTGAAATCGGATCGAGCGCCGAACACGGCTCATCCATCAGCAGCACCTCCGGCTCGACCGCCAGCGCGCGCGCCACGCACAGCCGCTGCTGCTGGCCGCCCGACAGGCTCGCGCCCGGCCGCCGCAGCCGTTCCTTGACCTCGTCCCACAGCGCCGCCTGACGCAGGCTGCGCTCGACGATGCGGTCGCGTTCGGAGCGCCGCAGCGCGACCCCGTTGAGCTTGAGCCCGGCCGCGACATTGTCCTCGATCGACATGGTCGGAAACGGCGTCGGCTTCTGGAACACCATCCCAATACGCCGCCGCACCATCACCGGATCGACTGTCGAAGCATAGATGTTGTCGCCGTCGAGCAGCACCTCGCCCTCGGCGCGCGCACCCGGGACGACCTCGTGCATCCGATTGAGGCAGCGCACCAGCGTCGACTTGCCGCAGCCCGACGGTCCGATGATCGCGGTCACGACATTGGGCGGAAAGGCGAGATTGATGTCGTGCAGCGCGCAGAGTTGTCCGAAATAGGCGCTCAGATGACGTGTGGCGAGCTTCTCTGCCATGGCTTCAGCGCACAGCCCGCGCGCTCCCGCTAGTCACCCATCTTACGCCTAACTCGAGTGCTAATACGATGCTGGTAAGGACGAGCGCTCCGGCCCAGGCCTGGCGCTGCCAGTCCGGGAACGGCGAAATCGCGTAGGTATAAACCTGCACGGTCAGCGAGGCGATGGGATTGGTGAGCGAGGTGGACCAGAAACGATTGCCGAACGCGGTGAACAGCAGCGGCGCGGTCTCGCCCGCGATGCGCGCCACGGCCAGAATAACGCCGGTGGCGATGCCGCTGGCGGCCGTGCGCGCGACCACCCAGAGCGTGGTGCGCCAGCCCGATACGCCGAGCGCGAGCGCCGCCTCGCGTAGCTCGTGCGGCACCAGCAGCAGCATCTCCTCGGTGGTCCGCGTGACCAGCGGGATCATGATCACCGCCAGCGCGACCGCGCCCGCCAGAGTCGAAAACCCGCCCATTGGCCGCACCACTATCGCGTACGCAAAAATTCCCACCACGATCGACGGCACGCCCATCATCACGTCGGCGCCGAAGCGCACCGCGCCGGCGACGGGGCTCGAGCGATGCCCCGCCAGGTACAGGCCCGAGCCGATCCCGACCGGCACGCCCATCAGGCTCGCCAGCCCGATGAGCTCGAGCGTCCCGACTATGGCGTTGGCCATGCCCCCGCCCTTCTCGCCCACGGGCGCGGGCATATGAGTGAAGAACGCCAGGTTGAGGCTCGAGGCGCCCTTGGCAACGAGGTAGGCGAGGATGATGAACAATGGCAGCAGCGTGACCGCGGTCGCCGCGACGGTGATCCCCATCATCAGGTCGCTCTTGGCCTTGCGCCATAGTTGGCGGCGAGTCGGCGCTTTTGCGCTCACTGCTCCGCCTCGAACCGGCTTTGGGTGGCGCGCAGGACCAGCCCGCGCGCCACGATGTTGAGTGCGAGTCCCACCACCAGAAGAATCAGCCCCAGTTCGACCAGCGACGACAGGTAAAGTGTCGAGGTCGCCTCGGCGAATTCGTTGGCGATCACGCTGGCGAGGGTGGCGGAGGGCGCAAAAAGCGAGGCTGAGATCTGAGGCGCGTTGCCGATGACCATCGCGACCGCGATCGTTTCGCCCAGCGCGCGGCCCAGACCGAGCATGATCGCTCCGATCACGCCGGAGAACCCATGCGGCAGTACCGCGATGCGCACCATCTCCCATTGGGTGGCGCCCAGCGCCAGCGCCGCCTCGCGCTGGGTTTGCGGCACGGCGCGGAAAACGTCGGTGCATACCGCCGCGATATACGGGATGACCATGATCGCCAGCACGACGCCCGCGCATAACATGCTCACCGCGACGTGCGGGCCCTGAAACAGCGGCAGAAAGCCCAGCACCACGCCGAGCACCGGTTCGACGCGGTCGCGCAGCCATGGGCCGAGCACGAAGATCGCCCATAGGCCGTAAACCACGGATGGGATCGCGGCCAGCAGCTCGACCATGAAGCCCAGGCGCCGGCTGAACCACGCCGGCGCCATCTCGCTCAGGCAGAGCGCCACACCGAGGCTGAGCGGAACCGCGATGAGGAGCGCCAAGGCCGAGGAAACGAGCGTGCCATAGATGAACGGCAGCGCGCCGAAGCGATCGTTGACCGGGTCCCAATCGGTGCTGATCAGGAAGCCCCAGCCGAACGCTTTCAGCGAGGGCCTCGAGTCGAAGACCAGTGCGATCGCCAGGCCGACCAGAATGCAGAGGCCCAGCAGCGCCAACAGCAGTGTGGCCAGATTGAAAATACGATCGCCGAACGGACGAATGTGAAAGGCGGCAGCGCGCCTGGCGCGCACGGGCGCGGCTACATTTTCATGGGCTGCTTCGAGAAATTCGGCCAAGGTGCAACTGGTCCGAGGCGGACGACCCCGCGACCCCATCGCCTCATCCAACTCAAGACTACAGTCGTCTGAACGGGAATTTAACCGACGAATGTTACGGCTGTGTTAACTCGAAGCGCAGCCGCGGTGCATAACGCCAATCAGCGCCGCATTCCGGGGCCCAAGGGTGCGATCGCTTCGACGCCGCCCATGTAGGGGCGCAAAACCTCGGGTATCAACACTGAGCCGTCCGCTTGCTGGTAGTTCTCGAGCACAGCGATCAGCGTGCGCGGCAATCCCAGGCCCGAACCGTTGAGCGCATGGACAAACTCGGGGCGCTCGCCGCTCCGGCGGCGAAACCGCAGGTTGGCCCGCCGCGACTGGAAATCCGCGCAATTCGAGCACGAGCTGACCTCGAGCCATTCGCCCACGCCGGGCGCCCACATCTCGATGTCGTAGCTCGCCGCGCTCTGGAAGCCCAGGTCCGCGGTGCACAGTTGCACGACGCGAAACGGAATCTTCAGCCGCCGGCACACCTCGCTCGCATTTTCGACCAGTTTCTGAAGTTCGTCGTCAGAGCTTTCCGGCGTCACCAGCTTGACCATCTCGACCTTGTCGAACTGATGCCCGCGCTTGATTCCGCGCACGTCGCGTCCCGCCGACATTTTCTCGCGTCGAAAACAGGGCGTGTACGCGGTCATATAGATCGGCAGCCGCTCGGCATCGAGGATTTCGTCCCGATATAGATTGGTCAGCGGCACCTCTGAGGTCGGAATGAACCAGTAGTCCTCCTCGCTGTCACGATACATCGTGTCCGCGAATTTCGGCAGTTGACCGGTGCCGGTGGCGGTCGCCGTATTGACCATCAGCGGCGGAATCACCTCGAGATAGCCCTGCTCCTTGATTTTGAGATCGAGCATCCAGGCGATAAGCGCGCGCTCGAGCCGCGCCCCCAAACCCAGCAGGAGGTAGAACCGCGTACCTGCGAGCTTGACCCCGCGTTCGAAGTCGATGATCCCCAGCCGTTCGCCCAACTCCCAGTGGGGCAGCGGCTTGAACGCGAATTCGCGCGGCTCGCCCTCGCTGCGGATTATCTTGTTGTCAGCCTCGCTCCTGCCCTCGGGCACATACGGCCGCGGCAGGTTGCGCATCGTGAGCATCAGCTCCTCGAAGTGGCGCTCGACCTCGGCGAGTTCGCGTTCGCCGGCGGCGATCCGATCGCCGAGCGCGCGCATCTCGGCGCGCCGCCGCTCGCGCTCCTCGGCAGAAGCCTTGCCGAGCTCGCGCGACTCGCGCGTGCGCTCGGCGCGTTGCTCGTCCAGATCGTGCTGCAGGCGGCGCCGGCGCGCGTCGGCCTCCAGCACCTGCTCGACGTCGGACGGATCGACGCCGCACTTGGCCAGCTCGGCTTTGACGAAATCGGGCTTTTCGCGGATCAGTCGAATATCGAGCATTCAGAATGCATCCTTCAGCAGTTCGAGACGGCGGCCGCGGCGGTCAGCGACGATCGCCACCACGTCAAAGCGCATCGGACGGTCCTGCACGTGGCGGCTTTGCGCGTAGATTTCACCCGCGCGCCGCAGATGGCTCTGTTTGTTACTATCAATGGCTTCCTGCGGCGTTCCGGCAATTTCCGTGCGCCTGGTCTTGACCTCGACGAAGACGAGCGTCGGTCCGTCCATCGCGACCAGATCGATCTCCGCTCCTGCGCCACGAAAATTGCGCTCCAGGATACGGTAGCCCTTGCGACGCAGGTGGCGTTCGGCGATTCGCTCGCCGCGCTTTCCCAGCTCGACGCGTCCAAGGCCGTCGAGCGAGCGCCACCCGAAATCGCGCACCCTCGCCAGGCCCTCGAGCCAGTCGCGCGCGCGCTCCACCATCTTCATCGCCACCCAAACTTAGGTGTCTGATCGCGCGCAGGCAAGCGCCGTCCCGGAACCTGACAGGCCGGAGCTGCGATGTTAGGATTGTTCGGCGATGGAACAGGAACGCATAAGTCTGGAGCAGGTTCGGCACGTCGCGCGCCTGGCGCGCCTGGCATTGACGCCGGCCGAGGAACAGCGGCTGCAGATCGAAATGAGCGAGATGCTCGATTATGTGGACAAGCTCAACCAATTGAACACGGAAGATGTCGGACCCACCGCGCAGGTCGGCGAACCCGGCATAACGACGCGCGAGGACGAAGTCACGAACCCATCCGCGGCGGACGCGATGCTCGCGAATGCGCCGGCGCGCGACGGTTTCTTCTTCAAAGTGCCCAAAATAATCGAATGAACGTGTGCGAATGAGCGATTCAATCAACCTGCCGGCTCATATCAACCTGGCGGCTCATGCGTCCATCCGCGGTCTTCACGCAGATGACCTCTGAGCTCAACCGCCTGACGATCGCTGAGGCGAGCGCGCGCCTGCGCCGGCGCGAAATCAGCTCGCGCGAGTTGACCCGCGCCTGCCTCGATCGAGTCGCCGCGGTCGAACCGCGCCTCAACGCCTTCATCACCGTGACCGCGGACGAGGCGCTGCAGCAGGCCGAGCTGGCCGATCGCCGGCTCGACCAAGGCGACGCGCCCGCGCTCTGCGGCATCCCGCTCGCCATCAAGGACATCTACTGCACGCGCGGCGTGCGTACGACGTGCGCCTCGAAGATTCTCGACAACTTCGTGCCGCCCTTCGACGCGACGACGATAGCCAGGCTGCGCGCGGCAGGCGCCGTGTTCGTCGGCAAGGCCAACCTCGACGAATTCGCGATGGGCTCGTCAACCGAAAATTCGGCGTATGGCGCGACGCGCAACCCGCACGGCCTCGAGCGCGTCGCGGGCGGGTCATCCGGCGGCTCAGCGGCGGCGGTCGCCGCGGACGAGTGCCTGGCTGCGCTCGGCACCGACACGGGCGGCTCAATCCGCCTGCCTGCCGCGTACTGCGGCGTGGTGGGAATCAAGCCGACCTACAGCCGCGTCAGCCGCTTCGGCGTAATCGCCTATGCATCGTCGCTCGACCAGGTCGGGCCTTTCGCCCGAACCGTGCGCGACGCGGCCACCGTGCTCGAGGCGGTCGCCGGTCCGGACCCGCTCGATGCGACCTGCTCGGGGCGGCCCGTGCCCGATTATGCGCGTGCTCTGAGCGGTGAGGTGCGCGGAATGCGTATCGGGGTGCCCAAGGAGTTTTTCGTCGAAGGGATGGATGCCGCGGTCGATAGCGGCGTGCGTGGCGCAATTGCCGGCCTCGAAGAGCTGGGCGCGGAGTCGGTCGAGATTTCGCTGCCGCACACCGATTACGCAGTTGCGGCCTACTATCTGATCGCGACCGCCGAGGCGAGCGCCAACCTCGCGCGTTACGACGGAGTGCGTTACGGTTTGCGCGCTGCGGCCGACAATAACATCGAGCTGTACAATCGCACGCGCGCACAGGGTTTCGGCGCCGAGGTCAAACGGCGCATCATGCTCGGCACCTTTGCGCTCTCGGCCGGCTACTACGACGCCTACTATCTCAAGGCGCAGAAGGTACGCACGCTCATCCGGCGCGATTTCGAACTGGCCTTCGAAAAGTGTGATATCATTGCGGCGCCAGTCGCGCCGAGTACCGCGTTTCGGTTGGGCGAGAAGACCGACGATCCGATCAAGATGTACCTGTCCGATATTTTCACCATCTCGGTGAACCTGGCGGGTCTGCCGGGAATGTCGGTGCCGTGCGGCATCGACCCGGAGGGCATGCCGATCGGCCTGCAACTGATCGGGCCGCCATTCGGTGAAGAGGCAATTTTGCGCGCGGGTGACGCCTGGGAGCGCTCCGGGAAATTTGCGCCGCCCAGGTCGCGTCTTTAGGACGCAGGCTGGTCGAACATGAATAGCGACTCGTACGAAGCGGTAATCGGGCTCGAAGTTCATGCCCATATGCTCACTCGCTCGAAGCTGTTCTGCGGGTGCGCGGCTGATTTCGGCGCGGCGCCCAATCACAACGTATGCCCGATATGCATGGGAATGCCGGGTGTGCTGCCGGTGCTGAACCGGCACGTGCTCGAACTAGCTATTCGAACCGGACTCGCGGCCCATAGCAGGATCGAACCGCATTCGACCTTCGCCCGCAAAAGCTACTTCTATCCCGACCTGCCGAAGGGCTATCAGATTAGCCAGTACGATCAGCCACTATGCCGCGGAGGTTATGTCGAGCTTCCGCCGCGCGAAGGGAGCGAGCCACGACGCATTCGGCTGGTGCGAATTCATCTCGAAGAGGACGCCGGCAAGAATATACACAGCGAGAATGCAAGCCTGGTCGATTTCAACCGCTCGGGCGTGCCGTTGATGGAGATCGTCAGCGAACCGGATATCCGCTCGCCCGAAGAGGCCGTCGATTATCTGCGGGAATTGCGCGGGATCCTGGTCGCGGTCGGCGCCTCGGACGGCAAGATGGAAGAAGGCAGCCTGCGATGCGACGTCAATGTCTCGGTGCGGCCTCGCGGAACGAGCGAGCTGGGGGTAAAAACCGAGATCAAAAATCTCAATTCCTTTCGCTTCGTCGAAAAAGCCATCGTGTACGAAGTGAAACGCCAGATCGAGGAGCTGTCCGCTGGCCGGCGTATCCCGCAGGAGACTCATCTGTGGGATCCCGAGCGTGAAGTCACGCGCCCGATGCGTTCCAAGGAATTCGCCAATGACTATCGCTACTTCCCGGAGCCCGATTTGCCTCCCGTGCTCGTTGCGCCCGACCTGGTCGAGAGCATCGCCGCCGCCATGCCCGAGTTGCCAGCGCAAAAGCGCGAGAAGTACGGGCGGGATTTCGGCCTCTCATCCTACGAAGTCGGCGTGCTGCTCGGCCGCGACGACCTGGGCGATTATTTCGCCGCCGTCCTCGCCGCCGGAGTGAACGCGAAGGCGGCCGCCAACTGGGTAATGACCGAAGTGCTGCGCGCGGCCAACGAATCCGGCAAGCCGCTCGCCCAGGCAGTGCCGCCGCCGCAGCAGACCGGCGAGCTGCTCCGGATGGTCGAGCAGTCGCGCATCAGCCTCAACGCGGCGAAGAATGCGTTCGCCGCGATGTGCCGCTCGGGCAACACCGCCGAGGCCACCGTCCTTGAACTCGGCCTCGCCCAGGTCTCCGACGAAGCCGCCATCGCGGAGGTCTGCGATCGCGTGCTCGCGGCCGAAGGCGCGAAGCTCGCCGAGTATCGCGCGGGGCGCGACAAGCTCTACGGATTCTTCGTCGGCGCGGTGATGAAGGCGATGGGCGCCAAGGCGAATCCCAAGGTCGTCAACGAGGTGCTGCGCCGCAAGCTCGCCGGCTAGGGCCAACGGGCGACTCGCCCCGATCAGCCCTTGGGCAGGCCCAGCTGGCGCTCGCCCAGAATGTTGCGCTGAATCTCGCTCGTGCCGCCCGCGATCGTGTACTGGCGCGAGCTCAGCACGCGATTGAGCCATCGCGGCGCGTCGGGCACGTCGCCGAGCGGTTGGCTGAGCAGGGCATGCTGGCCGAGCAACTCGCTGGCAAAGCGCGCAATCGCGACCCCCAGCTCCGATCCGGCGAGCTTCAGAACCGAGCCCTCAGGTCCCGGCGGGAGTCCCTTGAGCCGGCGCGTCAGCGAGCGCAGTCGCGTATACTTCAGCGCCTCGCATTCGGTCATGAACTCGGCCAGCCGCTGGCGCACCCATTCCTGCTCCCATGCCGGGCGTCCGCCGACTTTTACCGCGCGCGCCAACTCGGCAAGCCGGCGCACCTGGGCGGCGTGGCCGCCGCCGCTTGCCATGCCGCGTTCGAAACCGAGCGTGGTCATCGCGACCTTCCATCCCTCGTTCTGCGGACCGACCAGGTTTTTCTTGGGAACCTGCACGTTGTCGAAAAAGACCTCGTTGAAGTGGCGATGGCCGTTCATCAGGACCAGCGGCCGCACCTCGATGCCGGGGCTGCGCATATCGACCAGCAGGTAGCTGATGCCCTTGTGCTTGGGTGCTTCGGGATCGGTGCGGGTGAGCATGAAAATACGATCGGCGTATTGCGCGCCCGAGGTCCACACCTTCTGACCGTTGACGATGAAATAGTCGCCATGATCGACGGCGCGCGTCTGCAAACCGGCCAGGTCCGAGCCGGCGCCAGGCTCGGAGTAGCCCTGGCACCAGATATCGTCGGCGCTGAGAATGCGCGGCAGGTAATACTTCTTCTGCTCGTCCGTCCCCCAGTACATCAGGGTTGGACCGAGCAGCAGCAGTCCCGAATAACCGGGCAGCACCGGGGCGCGCGCGCGCGAGTATTCCTCGTCGAAGATGATCTGCTCCATCAGCGGCGCCGCGCGTCCGCCATATTCACGAGGCCAGGCCAGGCCCGCGTAGCCGGCCGCGTTGAGCGCGGCCTGCCATCGGCGGCGCTTCTCGAACACCTCGCGCGTGCCCGCGATCCGCTCGTCCATCGCGTCGTCGACGCACAGCTCGGGCGGCAGATTGGCGCGCAGCCAATCGCGCACCTTCAGACGAAACGCTTCCTGCTCGGCCGTGTACTCGAAATCCATGCAGATGGCTCCACGCCCCGCGATCGTCAGTTGAGATTGAACGCGCGTACCGCGTTGTCCCACAGTATTTTGCGCCGGCTCGGTTCGGCGATCGGCTGCCGCAGCATCGCGTCGATCCCCCACGGAAAAGTGCCGTCCGGGTGGGGATAGTCGGTGTCCCACAGGAAATTGTCATCGCCGACCAGTTCGACCGCCGCTTTCATCGTCGGCTCGTCGCCGCGAAAAGCGACCCAGAAATTGCGCTTGAAATATTCCGTGGGCGGCTTCGTCAGATATTCATGCTCGGAATTGCCGCCATAGTTCCAATGCTGCTCCATCCGCTGCAGCCAGTACGGCACCCATCCGCCGTCGGCTTCGACGTGAACCACCTTGAGCCTGGGCAGCTTCTCCAGCACTCCGTACCAGATGAGTCCGGCCATCGCGGCCATCGCTTCGAACGGATGCGACAGGATATGGCCGCTCACGTGGGTATTCATGCGATCGCCGAACGACGGCACCGACGACGACGCCGAGTCGTGGGTCGAGATGGGCAGTCCCAGGCGTTCGACCTCGCGCCACAGCGGCAGGTAGTATTCATCGAAAATCGAATAACCATCGACCGGGTTCGGCCTCACGTAGAAACTTACCGCGCCGAGTCCGGCCGCCCGATTTGCCTCTTCGATCGCCTTGTTCACGTCCTGCATCGGCAGGATTGCGGCGGGACGCAGCCGCTGCGTATTCGCGGAGCAATACTCAATCGCCCAGTTATTATAGGCACGGCAGCATGCCGCCAGTAATTCAGTATCGTTGAAGCGCTTGCCCAGCATCTGCCCGGCAAAGGTTGGATACAGTATCTGGATGTCCACGCCCTGCTCGTCCATGTCCTGGAGGCGGCTCTGCGGGCTGAAACCGGTCGAGCTCGCGCGCTTGAAGCGCTCCATCGCCTTGGCCACGGTTTTGAAGAAGGCCGGCGCAGCCATCGGATACTTGCCCTTCTCGCGCGTGAAGGGTTCGCCCTCGACCAGGAAGGTGCGGCGTCCCGACTCGCGCGCGATTCCCATCCTTGGCGCCTCGCTCTTGTAGCGGTCTTCTATATGGCGTTCCCAGAGCCAGTCGGGCTCCATCATGTGGCTGTCAACGTCAACGATCTTGTACCCGTCCTTCATTGCCGGTTACCTCTCGAATTTCGCTTCGCTTCGTACCGCTTCAGGCATTCGAGCGGAGCCGCACCGATTTCTTTATACCCGGGGCACGATCAATGCCTTCACGCCCTGGCGAGCCTTGAGCAGCTCGAACGCTTCCAGCCCGTGGTCGAGATCGTATCGATGCGTGACCATCGGCTTGAGATCGACCGCGCCGCTCGCCACCATCGCGATCGCCCGCCGCCAGGTCTCGGGCGTGCGCACGCGCGACGGCACGATGCTTACGCCGTGGAAAAAGAGCGAACGCAGCTCGGCGCCCGATACGTCGCGCGCCGGCCAACCGAGCTGCACCAGCGCTCCGCCCTTGCGCACGATATGCCGCGCCGAATCGAGCGCGCCCGCCGCGTCGAAGACCACGTCGGCGCCCCCCGACGGCATCGCCGCGCGCACCTGCTCGAGCCAGTCGCGATCGCCCGCGCACACGGTCCGAAAACCCATCCGGCGCGCGAGCTGCAAGCGGTCGGCGTCGGCCGCGAGGCCGGTAATCACGATTGAACTCACGCCGAGCGCGCGCGCCGAGAGCGCCGCACTTAGCCCGATCGGTCCCGGCCCCTCGATTACCGCGCTGTCGCCGGCGTGGAGCCCCGAAAGCTCGACCGCGTGCACGCCGGTTGCGAACGGCTCGAGCATCGCCGCGCTTTCCATGTCCATCGACTTCGGCACCCGCCATGAATTGGTGACCGGCGCGATGCAGAATTCGGCAAACGCGCCGCTAAGGCGCGTGGGTGCGTCGCAATAGTTGTAGCGGCCGGCCGTGCACTGGGCGCAGCGCCCGCACTGACCGAATGGATCGAGCGCGACCCGGTCGCCGACCTTGAAGCCATCGACGCGTGCGCCCACCTCGACCACTTCGCCCGCCGGCTCGTGGCCGAGCACGGCGGGCAGCTTGCCCACCGCACGTTCGGCGCCCAATTCCCATTCGTAAATGTGCAGGTCCGAGCCGCAGATGCCGCACGCGGCGACCTTGACCAGCAACTCGCCCTCGCCGGGCCGCGGCACGGGCGTTTCAATCAGTTCGGCGCCGGGCGCGGGCCGCGTTTTGGCGATCGCCTTCATCGATTAACTCCTGGTCAATTGTAATACGACCCTCAGCCGCCGCCGTCAAAGAGCGCGAGCGCGGTCGTGACGGCGCGTGATTGCGGGTGCGGCGGAACCCTATGCCCAATGGCGCAGCGGCACACCGCGGTAGCGCATGCGCGGCCGGATAAGCCGGTTGTCGGCGCACTGTTCGAGACTGTGCGCGATCCATCCGGCCGCGCGGCCCACCGCAAAGATCGCGGCCGGCAGCCCTCGCGCAAATCCGAGCATGCGCGCGCAGACCGTCAGGTAGAAGTCGAGATTGGGCCGCAGCCGCTCGCGACGCCATACGGTCTCTTCGACGCGCAGCGCGGTCTCGAACAGACGCCGTCCGCGATGGCGCGCGATTTCGGCGGCCTCGCGCTTGAGCAGCACGGCGCGCGGATCGCCCGCCGGATACATCGCGTGTCCGAAGCCCGGCGGCAGACGCCATTTGATGCTGAACGCGGCCAGGCATTCATCCAGAGGCATCCCCGCATCGAGCTGTGCGAACATCTGCTCGATCCGATCGCAGGCTCCGCCGTGAATCGGACCCGAGAGCGAGCACAGCGCGGCGAGCACGGAAGCGTAAAGATCGGCGCCGGTCGAGGCCACTACGCGCGCGGCGAAGGTCGAGGCGTTCAGCTCGTGCTCGGCGCACGCGACCAAAATGCGATCGATGGTGGCGACTTCCCATGGCGAGGCTCCGGCATGAAGCGCCGCCTCGGCCAGCCGCGCCGCCATGCCTGCGCCACCCGGACGATTCGCGCGGCCGCGCGCCAACGCCCGTGGCAATACGCTCATGATACGTGTGCCCTGTTCGAGCGTCGGGCGGGTGCCTCGATGCCGCTCGAGCGAGGCCAGCGCGGGCATCGTGACCTCCAACCGCAGGAGCGGTGTCGCATCGTCGCCGACCGCGCGCAGCGCAGCGGCCACTCGCTCGGGCGCCTCGGTGCGCGCGATCACCTGGCGCAACGCCGCGGTCGCTCCCGGCTGCGGGCGTTCACCGGTCCAGAGTAACAGACAGACCTCCTCAAACGAGGCGCGCGCGATCAACTCTTCGATCGGATAACCGCGATACGCGAGCCGGCCTTCGGCAATCGAGCTGACCGCCGATTCGGCGACGATCACGCCGTAGGCGGAGCCCTCGGTGGAGGGTGGCTGAGCGACGGTCACCCACGACGACGCATCGGGCAAGCTGCGGCCGCGTCGCCCGCCTTCGGCGGTGGCCAGATCACGCAAGGCGTCGATATCCTCACGACGATACAGCGCCTGGCGCCCGATTCGCCGCCGGTAGCTGCGCAGCCAGCCACGGCTCACGTAGGCGTACAGCGTGCCGCGCTTGACGCCGAGTTGCGCGGCGGCCTCCGCAGCCGTGATCATCCGGGGCCGTTCGGCTTCGCGCGTCGCCATTGCGACTATCACGCCACTGCGCATCGCGCCGCGTCAAGCCACCGCCTGCCGTGCAAACATTTGGTGCGCGCCGGGGCCGCGATCTATATAAGGATCATCGCGGGCGCGCGCGACCCGCGCCGGGGAGGTTCATCACGAAATGAGCGAACGCTTCTATCGCTCGCAACCAATCGGATCGTTGCTGCGGCCCCCGTACCTGCGCGAGGCGCGGCGCGCGTTGCGCGCGGGCGAGATTGGGGCCGCCCATTACAAGCGCGTCGAGGACCGCGCGGTGGACGACGCGCTCGCCCTGCAGGAAGCGGTCGGCCTCGAGATCATCAATGACGGCGAACAGCGCCGGATGAGTTTTCTCGGCTCGCTGCTGGAGGCGACCGAGGGCCTCTCGCGCAGCTCCGCGGTGACGCAGCCCTGGCACGAGGACGACACCCGCGTGGTCAACCTGAGCCTCGGCCTCGCCGTCACCGGCAAAATCCGGCGCCGGCGATCGCTGGCGACCGAGGAGTTTGTCTACGCGCGGGCACGGGCGCGCGCGCCGCTCAAGATGACGCTGCCGAGCCCGATGATGCTCAAGATGTTCTGGTCGCCGCAGGAATCGACCGCGGTCTATCGCGATCCGTTCGAGATGTTCGCCGACGCCGCGGCCGTGATACGCGAGGAGATTGCCGAACTGGCGCGGCTGGGATGCGAGTACATCCAGATCGACGCGCCCGAGCTGACCAACCTGGTCGATCCCGAGGTGCGGCGCATGGTGTTCGAGGAGCGCGGCATCGATCCGCGCCGCTTGCTCGCCGAGGGAGTCGAGATCCTGGATTCGCTCACCCGGCATCCCGGCGTAACGTTTGGCCTGCATCTCTGCCGCGGCAACAACGACGGGCGATGGCTTGCGCGCGGCGGCTACGATGCGATTGCGCGCGAGGTCTTCCAGCGCGCGCGCGGCTACAAGGAGTTCCTGCTGGAGTACGACGACGCGCGCTCGGGCTCCTTCGCGCCGCTGGCCGACGTGCCGCGCGACAAGCGCGTGGTGCTCGGCCTGGTGACGACCAAGCGCAACGTGCTCGAGTCGGCCGCCGATCTGACCGCGCGCATCGACGAGGCCGCGCGATATTTTCCGCGCGAGCGGCTCGCGCTCTCGACGCAATGCGGCTTCGCCTCGGGCGTCAAGGGTAATCCGGTCGAGCCTGCGATGCAGGAGCGCAAGCTTGCGCTGGTCGCGGAAGTCGCCCGCCGGCTGTGGGGATGATTCGGGAGCGGCCGCCACTGGACCGGCCGCGCCGCGCTCGCAATAATGGCGGAGCCGGTCGTTTGATCATGCATCTGCGCATGCGTGCATTACCGCTGCTGCTGCTGCGGACTTCATTGCTTGCCGCCGCCCTGATCGTGTCCGGCTGCTCGACCCAGCACTCCGTGGCGGCGCCGGCGCAGGCGTCGACGCCGCCACGCTCGCCCGACCGGTTCATCTATGTGGCGGCTGGCGACATACCTACGGTCTGCTATCACGACCTGGGCAGCGTCAGCTTTCAAGAGCCCTTCACCGACGCCGCGATGGACGGCGATAACGTGCGCATGGCGAACAAGCTGCGCGATCTCGCGATGCTGAAATATCCCGACTCGGCAGACGCCGTGATCGACGTGCGCTCGGAGCAAAACGCCGTCGGCACCATCGTGACCGTGACGGGCGAAGTCGTCGAGCTGCGCCAGGGACAGCACACGATGGAATGCGCGATGCGCAAAGCGCCGGGCGTCATCAATACCGCGGCGGCGGTCGCGGCGGGCGGGCTGTTTGGCGCGGCCATCGGCGGTATAGCCGCCGGCGGCACCGCCGGATTTGTGGCGGGCGGCGCGCTCGGCGCCGGCGCGGCCGGCGGCTACATGGCGGTCGATCGGCATCTCGAGACCAAACGCGAGCAGACCAAGCTCAAGGCCGAGCTCGACACACAGCAGGCTGAGATCGCGCGCCTGCTTGCCGAACGTTCCAGCCTGCAGAAATGCGCGGACGAGGAAACGCCGCTTGCGGACTGCAAGATCCAGGAAGCCGCGGCAACCCCGGGTACGCCGCAGCATTCCGAAGGCCCCTCTTACGAGCAGGAGCAGCCGCAATTCGAGGTGCAAAAGCAGGTTCAGCAGCAGCAGGCTTATATCCGCAAGCTGCGCGACCAGGTTTTCGAGTTGCAGCAGCAGCTCCGCTCGTCGTCCGCTCCAACCTCCGGGCAATAGCAAGTGGCGCGAGCGCGCCGCCGCCTCGGCGCCCCGCGCTCGCCCGGCGAGCAGCGTGGTCACTCCTGTTGTTCGAAAACCTCTTTCGCTACCAGTGCCGCGGTCATCGCCGTTGGCCATCCCGAGTAGAAGGCCATGTGCGTGATAATCTCGGAGATTTCGCTCCTGCTCACTCCGTTTCCCAGCGCGCGCTGTATGTGGACTCGCAGCTGCTCGGGGCGATAGAGCGCAACCAGCGCGGCCACCGTGATCAGACTCCGGTCCCGCTTGGAAAGCTCGGGACGCTCCCACACGTCGCCGAATACGACCTTTTCGGTGAGGTCGATCAGCTTGGGAACCGTTGACCGAACCCGCTCGCGAAGAGCATTGGGCGCTGACGAAGACGCCATGCGACGATGTCCTCCTCTATTTACAAGCCGCGGCACGCCGCCATTTGCGACCGGCGTGCGCACCGACTTGGCATCCATCTGTATCGCCGCCGATTGGGCGCGACAAGCCTGGATGCGCGCTGGAATGGGTGGCGGAAATGCGGCGGCGGCCCGGCCATGCCGCCGCCGCGATCGTTCTTCGACTAGTCAGGCCAGCGCACGAACGGCCATCTTGTCTTCCACGACTTCTGCGCAAGGAAGTTCTTCACTGCGTTAATATACCAGATCGCACCGGAAGAAGAATTTCCATTATACCAGTTGCCGGAATAGTGATAGCCAATACATCCCCACATAATTGTATTGAGGTTCCCGCTCGCGATGTCGCCGGCGTACGTGTGGCCGTTGTACGCGGGCCGGCTGGCGAAATATCCCGCAAGGTCGCCGTCCATGCATGCGCGCATCGATGCAAAATGGAAATCGGCGGCAAACGCGGTGGAATTGTGTATCATGGGCCAGGTCTGCCAATTGGTTATGACCTTGGTCTGGAAGTCGCTCCAGGACTGATAGCAACAGCTTGAACATTGATAGTTCCAGAGGCTCGTAAAGCCGCCGTTCACGCAGGCGGAATACGTGTAGCGCTTGTCGCCGCCGCTGGTGGGCTGGATCCAATCCCAGTTTTCGGCAGTGGCCTGCGCCCGCACGACATCCTCGTCGATACCCCATTTACAGGCGGCCCAGCGAAAAATCATGTCCGTGGTGCCAGTGTATTGTCCGTCAACTCGCGCAAATGCCCAGCCTCCGGCGTATACGTTCGCGCCATATCCGTTATCCCGGTAAAAGCTGAGTTGACTGGACGTAGGCCTGGTGCTGTTTGTCCCAGCATTTGCAGGGACAGGCTCAGCCTCCCATGGGATCGCGGCGGCGCAAGCGGCGTCGCTCGGCAGCGAGGAATACCTGGAAAGTGTGCTGAAATGTCCGGAGATGCTGCCGCTCCCCCCGCCGCCGCTCGAGCCATGGTTGTTGACCACGACCTTGATAGACGCGGACGCGTTCGCCGGCTTGCCCGAGGGATAGCCGTCGACCATCAGCACATGCGTGCCGTCCGCAACCGAGGCTGAATTCCAGGTGAACTTTACGAGTCCGGTGGCCGCGGTAGGACCTCCGTGGCCGTCAATCCAGAGCTTTGACCAATAGGCAAGCGTCACCTGCGCCCTGACCGTCACAACTCCGCTCACGGTGCTGCCATTGGCTGGAGAATTGATGATCACTTCGGCGCAGGCCGGCGGCGCGAACGACGCAACGCCGATCACCATCAAAGCCGCGAGCAAGACCAGCGCCGGCCGAGGTCCCGCATGCTTGAGTTTTGCAGCCTCGCGATTCCTGCGAAGGGCATTATCTTCAGCAATCTGAATGCGCATTGCATTTTTCCTTTTTTCGTAGTGACCCGACGAAACACACGTCCGCGAATCGGCGACAAACAGTCGCCGGCCGCATGATCGCCGCAAGCAGATGCGCCGCTCGCGCCGCCGACGCCTGGTGCTGGGCGCAGCAACGCGCGACACGCTGTCCGGCGAGAACGGCGCCGATCTGTCAGCGCCACGCTCTCGCGCGAATCCTGATTAGCTAGTGCGGAGTGTCAAGAACGCGGGGATCCGCGTCCACCGAAGCAATGGATTGAGGCGGAACCGAGAAAGCTGCTGACCGCGCGGCTCATGTGCAGGATCGCCAAATGCTTCTGAGACTCCTTGATGCTTCCGACCATACCCGTCCCCCCCCGGAACCAACGGTCAGGGAATCCAAGAATGTCAAACGTGATACCGACAGCGGGCGTGGATGTCAATAGGCGCTAAGCGCATTCGCCTCGCGCCATCGCTCGGCGCGCGGCCCCGCCCGGCGAATTTTCTCGCGCACGCTCAACGCGGTCGCCGCCAAAGTACATTCTCCATCTTCAACGCATAAGCAAAGCCGCCCGCCGGTCTCATATCGACTATTCAGTTCGCGGCAACTAGGTATCCGGTATTTCAGATTTCAGCCGCCCTTAACTGAAGTGGCGTTCTCCCCTGACCGGTGCGCGCACTGTCGAATATGACCGCGAGTGAAGCTCATCTGCCCGAAGAAAGCCGGAGGCAATCTCCCTGGGCGGCCGGAATACACCGTCAAAGCATCAGATGCTGACGCGCGCGCCCGGGTAGTAGTGTTCGAGGATTTGACGATAGGTCTTGCCTTTGTGTGCCATCACGGCCGCGCCAATCTGGCAGAGACCGACACCATGCCCCCATCCCGCCCCAGTCAGAACAAAGCGATCCTGTTCCCGGTCGACGACAAACGCTGAGCTGTAAAGATGGGTAGGCGAGAGAGCACGGCGAATTTCCAGCTCCTTGCCGATGACTGCGTAATCGCGCTCGCCGACGATCTTCAGCCGATAGATACGGCCCGAAGGACCTCGGGCCAGCGGTTCAATCGTCCGCACCGGGCCGAGCGCGAGACCGGTCTTCGAGCGGATGAGATCGGCGAGTTCGCCACGACCGTACGCGACGCGCCAGCGGTAGAAATCGCCAGTTTCCTGATCGAAGGACGGCAGAATGCCTTGCAGCAATTCGCGATCGCTGCTGTTGCAATAGGCCGGTGGACTGGAGCGTATCCATTCTTCGGCACTGCGCGGCGGCCGAGGCGCTCCATCGTCGAACACGGACTCGAGATACGGAATGTCCTCGTCCTCCCACGCGGTGGCGTAGCGCTCGGTGATACCGCCGCAGCATTTTGAAAATCGCGCGTCGCAAACCGCGCCTCGATAGCGCAGAAACTCGTCTTGCGTCGCTCGCGCCGCCTGCGCCGCGCTCGACGAGAATTCCCTGGTAATACCCTGGTAGCGCTGGCAATGATCGTCGGCGCAGACATCGAAGTCCGGATGCGCCGCGCGCCCGTACCAACGGACAATTTCGCGGGGATCCGGCCGCGCCGGCTGTGAGCCGGCAGTGCGCGGCGCGCCGGCTTTCGGAAACCACAACCAGCTGCGTGAAATGACGGCGTGCGCCTTCAGCAGTTCGAGCGGACACGACGCGCTCATCTCGGAAGAAATGACGCTGGTTACGTACTCCTCCAGCGGCACGTCGTTGATCGCGGTCAGGCCGCCCGCCCGCCGCACGACCCGCAGCGCGCCGCGAAAGGCCTGACGCTCCTTGCGCTCCCAGTGAAAGCCGATTCCGATGGTGATGTCATCCACGGCGAACGCGCACGCCGCCGCGTCCGACGGAACAAGCGTCGTTTCGCGCTCGATCCGATGACGACCGGGAGAATAGCGATTGCCCAACGGGTCGGCGAACGCGCCGCCCATCAGTTCGACTTCCACGGCCGTCCGGCCCTCTAGCAGGCCCACGGCTACGTTCACGGTGCGCGCTCCAGCCGATCGACAACCCAACGAAACCGATCATCCGGCAGGGTGATTTCGCGAAACACCGCCGCGATCATGTCGCCGGTGATTTTTTCGAAATCGGCGGCGAGCGGCACGACGAAAATCCCGCACAGATCGATCGACGCCGGGCTTACCGTCAATTCTCCAGTCTCGAACACCCGCGGCCGATGCTTCCCGCGCGGAAACAGATACTCAGTCCACTCGGCGCGGTCGCGGAACAACGCTATATTAATCAATGGTTCCCCTTCCTTGCCGGTGATTTCCGCGAGCAACTCGATCGCGCGCTCGGTTTGCGCGATCAGCGCCGAGCGATCCCGGTTGCGAAACACCAGCACGTTTCGGGCGTAGCCGGAAAGCGCGATGGCGCCGCGAGCGGCGGTATCGGTTGCGATCGGAAACAGGCCTCGCGACCCGGCCTGAAAATGTAGATGGTCGGGAGCCGACGCGCCGCACTCCGGCCCGTTGTAGACGACGAAATAGCCCGGCAGCGCAGCCGCCAGATCGAGCATGCTGCCGATCTGATTGGCGATACGCTGCGCGCCGTGTTCGCGATGGGCAATCGTGACGTGGCGGTCGACGATCGGATAGGGATTGCAGTAGAGCGTCAACTGCTCATTGAAGCGCAGACCCTCCTCCTCGACAGGCAGGTTGGCCGCGCACAGAAAGCACGGACGTCGCGCTACGGACTCGCGATCGACGGCGGCCGTCGTGCTCGCGACGCGATGCGGAATGTGGCGCACGAACACGTCGAACCAGTCGATTCGCACCCGGCGGGTCTGCGCCCGGGCCAGACCCTCGATGCCGCGGGCGAGCAACGGCCATGCCCGCGTCTGACGACTGAATAGCTCTTCCAGCCGGTCGATCATCGCCGCATGCGCGCCCGGATTTCCATCGTCCTCAGCCAGTCCTTGTAGTGATCGTATCGGTTGGCCACTTCGAGCGGCAGCGAGCTGTCGCTGTTGCCCTCCCAGCGCCGACACAGGTAGATGGAATTGTAGATGCGGCCGATCTCGTAATCGCGGCTGATGCGCAGCGCCACCGCGTAGTCCTCGCCGTAGCTCACGTTCGGAAACCCGATCCGGCGCAGGATCGAGGTGTTGAACGCACGCGGCGCGCCGAGGCCATTGATCCGCAACGCGTTGTTGCGTCCGTTTTCGCGCGTCCACTCGCGATGATCGACAAGGCCGGGCGGGATCTCGCTGAGCGAAAAGTCGACCATCGTGTAGGCCCCGATGACCATCGCATAGCGGCCGCTCTCCAGTTCCGCAACCATCGCGCGCAACACGCTGTCATCGCGGTAGAGGTCGTCGGAGTCGAGCTGGACGGCATATTCGCCGCATTGCGCGGAATAAATCGCCTCGTTCCAGCAGCCGCCAATCCCGAGATCCCGCCGTTGCGGAAGGATGTGCCGCAGGCGCGGGTCGCCGATGCTCCGCAGCAGCTCCGTCGTGCGATCGGTCGAGTGATTGTCAACCGCGAGCACGTTGAAATCGAAGTCGGTCTTCTGTGCGAGCGCGCTGCGGACCGCGTCGACGATGGTCCGCTCGCGATTGCGCACCGGGATAACGATGCTGGCTTTGACCGGAAACGGCTGCGCAGCCGGTGCGACGCTCGCGAACCGCGGCTCCAGCCAGGCGCCAATCCGCTTCAGATGCGCGGTCGCGACGCACTCCATTTCGACCTGGTAGGCGCGATTTCGCGGATCGACGTAATCAAACTGTCGCTGGCCCGTGGGCCGCGTATCCGCCGGTGCGGCGCCATACAGCGGCTCCGGAATCCGCACCACCGGGTACTTCTCCGCGATTCTCAGTCGCAGGTCGTAGAGACCTCCCCATTGCCAGCCGCGGTCGATACCCGCCCGGCGTGCGGCTTCCACCGAGACGCCCACCAGGGGACCGAAATCGAAATTGTCGCGGATGCTTCCGGCTTGATAATCGATGCGCGGATGCGCCGCGGCGTCGGCATATACCCAGCCGGCGCCGCGGTCGCGCACGACTTGCATCATCCGTTCGAAAACCCGCGGCCCGGCTTCGACGCTCGTCCGCGGATCGCCGATCAGCAGCAGCTCGGAATCCGCGGCCTCGAGCAGCCTCTGAATTGCCGCGGACGAATAGTCGCTGGGATAGACGATGTTCAAGCCTGAGCCGCCGCCTCGCGGCGTCCCTTTTTGCCCGGCCGGAACGCCGCGGCATGGACAGGCGCCCGCCGACGCCGTCGCGCATCGCCCGCGGCGCGCGCGGGATCCCGCGGCCGCACAACGATTACACCGGCCATCCGGTTCGCTTTCAAAAAACCGCTCAATTCCTGCTCCACCACCCGGCCCTGGCTCCGCGAGGCGTGACGCAGGCGCGTCTGCGCGCCGTCGCGCACGATTATCCCGGCATGAAACACGTCAAGATCGGCGCGCGTCGATGCGAAAAAAATCAGATCGCCGGTTCGCAGATGCGCCGACAGTCCTGGCACCGCGCGCTTCGGCACGCATCGCACGCGCGCCCGCAACGCGCCGAGCCCCGGCACCGCTGCCAACACGCGAGCACGATTCGAAATTGGTATTCCCGGGACCGACACCGGCTCAAGCATCCGTTCGCGCGAGTTGTTCCTGATCCACAGCGTCATGTAGTGATTACGGCAATCCCAGCGGATGACGCCGTTGCGGTAGCGAATTCTTCGCAGCCACTCGACGAAATCGTCGGCGTTCGCGGCGCGCGCGAGCGCCAGCACGGTCTCGATGTAGGTAACGCAGTCGAAGCCGGCGAAGGCGGCCGTGAATGTCTCGCCGTACTCGGCGGATCCTATCAGCGGATTCGACTTATAGGGCCGTCCGAGAAGCGCGCGGGAAAAAACCTCGATCCGGTGACTGACTGAACCCGCGCTGCGGGTGGTCAACAGAAACCGCTCCACGAGCCGACGGCTAAAACCGCGTGGTTCGGGATGCCGCATCGATAATCACTATAGCATGCGAAGTTAGGGCGTGCCGCCGGGGAAACGGCTTCACAGCGTGAGCACGAAGCCCTCGATACGATGAAAATCCGGCTTGCCCGGCGGATGGCGCAGCGCCCAATAGGAGAAACCATCCTCCGTCTCCATAATCGCGGCGAGGCCGACACGCAGCGGGGCTGCCGAATGCGCCGCCGAAAAGCGGTCGAGCCGGATCAGCGCATCCAGCTCCAGCCGGTCCGCGTCGATGCGGACGGCGATCTGCGGATCCATCGCTTCATCCGTCACCGGACCGCCCTGACGATAGTCGCTGAAGGCGTAGACCGTCCACTCACCCGAGGCCGAGAAATTGAACTCGTGATAAGCCTGGCGGCCCTCGACGCCGACGAAGGCTTCGAAACAGGTATGGCGCCAGAGTTCATGGCCGATGCGCGCCGTGCGCGGCGCCGGAATGCGAATCCGCGAGAAGTCGCCCTCGAGTCGAAAGGTCAGGAGGATTGTGCCGCCTGTTCGGCGCACCAGCGCGGCGACGCCGCGCACCGGCAAAGCGGAGGCTGCCGGATGGCACACGAGGTCTTGCCAATGCTCGCCGGTCATCACGCTAAGGCGGCGGTCGGATGCGCGATGCGCCGCATGCCGACAAGGATAATCAGACCCAGTTTCGGCGCACCAGCCAGACCTTGACCCCCTGGGTCAACGCGACGTACGCAAGCAGCGTTAGCAACAGGAACGGCCAAAATTGCCACGGCAGTGGCACCAGTCCGAGCCATTGCCCGATCGGCGACGCCGGCAGCCACATCCCAACCAGCATGATCGCCGCGGAAGTCATGATGAGCTGCCAGCTCGCGCGGCTTTGGATGAAAGGAATCTTGTTTGTGCGAATCACGTGAATGATCAGCGTCTGCGTGAGCAGCGATTCGACGAACCACCCGGTCTGAAAGAGCGCGGCCGCGTAGGTGTAGTCGGGACCGAGCGCGGCGGCGTGAGCAAATCGCGCGGCAAGGTCGGGCGGCGGCACCAATCCCAGATTGCGACAGCTGAACAGGAACCACATCATTAGATACGTCGTGTAGTCGAAAACCGAGCTGCACGGGCCGATGAAAAGAATGAAGCGCGCGATCTCGCCCATCGCCCACGGCCGCGGCCGCGCAACCTGCTCGGGGTCGACCTCGTCGGTGGGAATCGGCACCTGCGAGAAATCGTAAAGCAGGTTGTTGGTCAGGATCTTGATCGGCGCCATCGGCAGGTACGGCAGCCACAGGCTCGCCCCGAGCACGCTGAACATGTTGCCGAAATTCGAGCTGGCGCCCATCCGGATGTACTTGATTATGTTAGCGAACACCGCGCGCCCCTCGAGCACGCCCTCCTCGAGTACCATCAGGCTCTTCTCGAGCAGGATCGCGTCGGCTGCTTCCTTGGCGATGTCAACCGCGGTGTCGACCGAGATGCCGACGTCGGCTGCGCGCAAAGCGGGCGCATCGTTGATGCCGTCGCCCATGAAGCCGACCACGTGGCGCTTGGCCTGCAGCGCGTGGATAATGCGCCGCTTGTGCGCAGGCGAGAGGCGCACGAACAGGGTGGCCGATTCGACCGCCTCGGCCAACTGCGCGTCGTCCATCGCCTCGATGTTTGCACCGGTGAGCGCCTTTTCCGAGGCGAGGCCTACTTCCGAGCAGATCTTCTTCGAGACCAGCTCATTGTCGCCCGTCAGCACTTTGACCGTGACGCCGTGGCTCTGCAGCGCGGTGATCGCCGGCGCCGCCGACTCCTTGGGCGGGTCGAGGAACGCGATATAGCCCTTGAGGATCAGGTTCTGCTCGTCGTCTTTGCCGTAGGCGGGCTTGGGATCGCATTCGCGGTAGGCTATTGCCAGCACGCGAAAGCCGTCGGCCGAGAGCCGGTCGTACTCTTCCCTGAGATCGTCCAGCAGCAACGGATCCATCGGATAGATGTCGCCGTCGAGCTCGAACTGCGAGCATCGTTCGAACACCGATTCCGGCGCGCCCTTGCAGATCAGTCGATGGTTGCCCTCCGGCGTGGCGACGATGACCGACATCATCTTGCGGGCGAAATCGAAGGGGATTTCGTCCGCCTTCGAGTACTCGCCCACGGAGAGCGTCTGATGCTGTTCCTGGTAGTGCAGCACGGCGCGATCGAGCACGTTGCGCAACCCGGTCTGAAAATGGCTGTTCAAAAAGGCGAACTCGAGCACCCCGTCATCGTCCTTCAACGCCACGTCAAAGTGATGCTCGAGAATCACGCGATCCATCGTTAGCGTGCCGGTCTTGTCCGTGCACAGCACGTCCATCGCGCCCAGGTTCTGGATCGAATTGAGCCGCTTGACGATCACCTTCTTGCGCGACATCAGCAGCGCGCCCTTGGAGAGGCACACGCTGACGATCATCGGCAACATCTCCGGCGTCAGCCCGACGGCGACCGCGAGCGCGAACAGAAATGCCTCGCCCCAGATGTGCTTGGTGAAGCCGTTGATGAGGAAGACCAGCGGCACCATCACGGCCATGAACTCGAGCATCAGCCAAGTAAAATCGGCGATCCCGCGATCGAAGGCGGTCGGCGGCGGCCGGTCAGTGATCGTGCTCGCCATCCGGCCCAGATAGGTGCTGAGCCCGGTCTCGACCACGATCGCGGTCGCGGAACCGCTCTCCACGCTGGTGCCGAGGAAGCAGATGCACTTGAGCTCCAGCGGGGAACGACCGTCGGCCTCGTCCGCCGCGTCGAATTTCTCGACCGGGAAGGATTCGCCGGTAAGGCTGGCCTGGATCAGAAACAAGTCCTTGCAGGTGAGCAGGCGCACGTCGGCCGGAATCATGTCGCCCGCGGCCAGCTTGACGATGTCGCCGGGAACCAGCTCCGCGAGCGGAATCTCGCGCGTGACGCCGCCGCGCAACACCGTCGCCGTAACGCTGATCATGGCCTTCAGCTTGGCCGCGGCCGTGTCGGCGCGCGCCTCCTGCACGAAGCGCAGCGAAACCCCGAGCACGATCATGGCCACCATCAACACGCCGCCGACGACATCCGAAAGGGTCTCGGCGGTCGCGAACGAGATAGTCGCCAGCACCGCCAGCAGGATGACCAGCGGGTTGAGACACGCCATGACGAACAGTTTCAGCCGGGTGAAGCGCTCGTCGTTTGCAACTACGTTGGAGCCGTATTTCTCCAGCCGAGCCTGCGCCTCCTCCTCGGTAAGTCCGTCGACGGTGACCTCCAGATGCGACAGCGCCTGCTCCGGCGCCAGCGCCGCCAATTGGACAACCTTCGGCGAGACCTGGATCGGCCCCTGATCGCGCCTGGCCGCCCATGCCCAGCGCAGGTTGCGCGGCAGCACGGAACTGGCGCTAAGCCCCATGAGCTTCTCCGGGCAGGCGTGCCGCTGCCTTGAACTGAGCCGAATTCATGACTGCTACGGCCGGCTTGTGAGAAAGGCCGGTTTTTTGGTGGCAATACCCTTGTTGAAATATCTGCCGCGTGTCAATCAGCCGCCGATTAATTGATCATTCCTCGATGCGGTGCCGCGAGATCGCCGCCCACCGGACCGATCAAAGCGCATCGGCACCGCATCCGCGGGCCCTCTTCCATCGGATCGACGGTAGGCGGCTTATGCCCCGTTCCGATAACGACGGGACTCGCTATCCTAACCCACTTGCCGGAAGCGCCCCCCGAACGGCCGACTTCAACCCGGGAGCACGCCCATCGAGCGCGATGACAGCATAGCATGCCACCATCCGATGCTCCGATGACTCTGTTTGCGCGAAAACAGGCCGGCGTCCTTTAAGTGCTCGGGTCTGCTCGCCCGCAAGTCTTAAGCGTGGGCGCGTCCTTATTTGGCTGACCGGCCTGAGCTTTCGCTATTCATTCGTCTAAAAGAGTGCCGTAAAGGGACATTGTCCACCGTAAAAGATAAATAAAGATGAAATAAGCTGCTTGACTACCAATAAAAAATCAATAATTCTAATTAAAGCTAATTATATGAATGAACGAGCAGTTAAGAAACGAATAAGCTAAAATACGCCGTAAGGAAAGCAGGACATGGCTCGACGATTCTCGAAAGGTCAGATAGCGGTCATCATGATGCTCTGGATGCCCTTTTTGCTCGGCGCGATCGGGCTCGGAGCGGATCTCGCGGTGGTCTATTACAACTGGGTCGTTCTTCAGAAGGCGGCCGACGCCGCCGCGCTCGCCAGCGCCTCGATGCTTACCGGGGACACGACCACCACGGATAACTCGACCGTCGTCAGCACCGGGACTCAGTATGCCAAGTACAATGGTGTCACGCGCAGCTCGGATACCATCCAGGTCGTGCCCGCGAGCGACGATAAATCGGTCGACGTCTATGTTTCCCGCCAGGTGCCCTACTATTTTCTGCAACTGGTGGGCCTCAAATCGGGCAAGGTCGCCGCGAAGGCCAAGGCCGGTATCCTGCCAACGAGCGGTGTGTGCGGCGCAGCCCCCTTCGGCCTGCCGTGCAAGGAGAACTGCAGCGGCAAGGGCTGCTATGGCCAGAACGCCGCCCCCGGCGCCGGCGACTCGACCTGTGGCGGAGCGTACCAATTCAACACGACGACGCCTTCGATGGGAACGCAGATCCAACTGAAGTCGGACTGGAGCGTCACCGGCGTGCCGGGCAACTGGGATCCCCTGGCGATCGGCGGTAACGGCGCCTCGACCTACCGCTCGAATATCGGCCATGGCGAATCTCAGACGCTGACCGCGGGCCAGTCAATTGCGACCGAAACGGGCAACATCGTGGGCCCGACCGGCCAGGGTTTCAGCGATCGCGGCCTGAGCCTGCCCAACTCGACCAGCGCGAGCGTGCCCAGCCCGGTCCTGGCAACCGATCCTCATGTGATGGTTGTGCCGCTGGTGGACTTTACAGCCGCAGGCAAGAACGGCAAGACTTCAGTGCCGATACTGGACTTTACCACGATCTACGTAACCGGCCTGGTCGGAAACAACAACACGATAGTGGCTACGGTTATCCCGCCGGTTGCGGGTTGCGGCACGCCGACCACGACTTCGACCCATCCGAATGGCGCAGGGCTGATGGCCATCCTGTGCTCGGATAGCGGATGCCCTTCGCCGGCCGCATGGCCGAATATTTAGGCGAGCAGCGGAAAGGTTTGAATACGACGCGCGGCGTCGGAGGCTCGATGCTCCGGCGCCGCACTTCTTTTGTTCAGCCCTATGGCTGCTGAACGCAGCAACTCGCGATTTCCGCGTTCGCGCGATCGTTGTCCACCGGATTGAGATGCGGATGGCCGCTCAGTTCGCCCCATACGAACTCTTCGCGGATGTAATAGACGCGCGTGTGCGGGTCGATCTCTACCCGGTCGTCCGATTCCGCCCCCTCGACGTCGCAGGCGATCTGATCCGACCCCGCGGGAACGATGAAGGCATGGTAACCGCCCGGGCCGATTCGTGCGGTGTCATCGCCGCACGTCACTGCCGGTCTCAGCAGCGACGAACCGTAGTGCCAGGGCCGATACACGTATATCACCGAGTCGCCCGGTCCTGCCGATACCCGCTCGAACGGCCGCCCCTGCACGGCGCATCCGGCAAAGGCCACGATCATGAGGCTGCACAGCAGGATCGAGGTGCGGCGATTCATCGCCCGCCAGCGGACGGAGCATACGGCGCGGAACCATCGGGCAGCACAGAAGAAGGCGGCAGCGGCGAAGCCGGCGCAGGATCGGGCGGCATGGGCGCGGGCTGCGCGGGCGCGGGCATATTCGGCTCGCCGCCCACGGCCTCCAATCGCCGGTTGGCGCCGGCCACGGCGGCGGCCAGGCGCTCTTCGTCGCGGTAGAGCTTTTGATCGATCTTCTCGCGCACCGCGGCGCGCGCCGCCTCTTCGACTTCGCTGTGCGTCGGCTCCTTGTACAGCGTGTACGACTTTGACAGGTGCACCTTGGCGGTATAGTCGCCGAGCACGCGATCGCCCTCGGTTATCGAGAGCGATGCAAACGCGGTGACGCCGAGGTCGCCCACAGGCGCGCCGATGTAGGTTGCGGGATCGAACGCGGTCACGATCAGCGGGATGTGATAGTCGTCGTGGGAGATTTCCTCGCGGTAGAGAAACGCGACTTGCGAGCCTCTATCGAGAGACATGGCGACCGCCGGCGGCAGGCGATTGGCGTCGCCATCGAGCAGGCGCCCCTTGAACGGCAAGGCATGCGCGGGCATCGGCGCCGGGGGCGGCGGCAGCGTTGTCGCCTGCTGCACGGCGCATCCGCCGCAACACAGGATGAGCATCAATCCTGCCGCCACGATCGATTTCATCGCCCACCGCCCAAGCCGCCCGCAGCTACTCATAGACAGCTTTACTCAACCGCTATCGTCGCGCAACTTTCTCCACCAATCGAGGCTCTCCGACGGCCGGAGCGCCATCGGCCTGCCCATGTAGCTGGATACGCGCCGCGTCGCCGTCCGGTTGCAGCAGGAAGCCGGGGCCGAGTCCGTCCAGTCGCGGGCATCCCATCTGGCCCATCACCAGGTCGATTTCCTTGCGCAGGATATCGATCGCCCGCTTGGCGCCCGGCGCGCCGGCGGCGGCTGCACCGTAAAGGGTCGCGCGCCCCACGAACACGAAGCGCGCGCCCAGACAGAGCGCAATCAGGATATCCGCACCCCGGCGCACGCCGCTGTCCAGCATCACCGCGATCTTGTCGCCAACGGCTGCGCAAATGGCCGGCAGCATCTCGAGCGGCGCCGGCGCCTGATCGAGCTGACGCCCGCCGTGGTTGGAAACCATGATGCCGTCGACGCCGGCCTGGGCGGCGCGCACCGCGTCCTCAGGATGCAAAATTCCCTTGACCACGAGGCGGCGCGGCCAGAGGCGACGGTAATTGTCGAGGTCGCGCCAGGTCACGCTGCACGGGATCTGGCGCGCGACGAACGCGGCGATCGCTTTGGCGCTCGCGCCCGGCGGCGCGTAGGGCGCCCAGTTATCGAACCGCGGCACGCCGCGCCGCAGATAGCCGGCGATCCATCCGGGATGCAGCAGCGCCTCGAGCGATTTCGACCACTTCAGCTTGAGCGGCAACTCGAATCCGTTGCGCGCGTTGCGCTCACGCTTGGACGAAACCGGCACATCGACCGTCAACACCAGCGTGCTCAGGTTGGCGTCGCGTGCGCGCCGGATCATATCCTCGGAGATTTTGTTGTCGCGCGCCGCGTAGAGCTGATACCAGGCGTGCTCGCGCGCGATCTCGGCCGCCGCCTCCATTGAGGCGGTCGAGGCGCCGGACATGATGAAGGGAATGTTCGAATCTTTTGCGGCACGCGCCAGGATCAGATCCGCATCGGCGCAGAACAATGCCGCCAGTCCGGTCGGCGCGATGCCGAATGGGCTCGCGAAGGTCTGCCCAAACAGCTCCGCCGATTGATCGCGCCGCATGATATCGACGAAGTAGCGCGGTACGATGCGGTAGCGGGCAAAGCTGGACTCGTTGGCCGCCAGACTCCGCTCGTCTTCGACCCCGCCCTCGATAAAGTCGAACGCGACCCGTGGCAGGCGACGTCTTGCCAGCAGCCGCAAGTCATCGATATTGACCGCATCTACGAGCTTCATGGTCACCCCCGAACGCCAATCCTACGAGGATCGGAAAGCCAAATGCCAGCCGCGCGTTAATAAGCTATGAAATGTGCCTACATGCTCTCTCACTTGATTTGACATAAACTGGCACCGCTTGTAATTTCGCCATCCTAAATAACGATCCGGCAGTGCGCCAACGTTTCCCACGCGCCGCATTTCCATCGGATGTCTCCGGGGGGAGAGCTCCATCCTGGCTGCATGGAGGAGAAGTCTGATGCGGGAAAGACCTGCCTTGCGAGTGAGCACGCACGCTCTGGCGATTGCGGCCCTACTATTGACCGGTGCCTTCACGGCGGCGATTTTAATCGCCGGCGCGCCTGACGCGCCCAATGCTGCCGCCGCCGCCAGCGCTCGAAGCGTCCGTCTTCCCGCGACCATGGGTACCGATCGCGCCGCGACGAGCGCACGGGCCTCTCGAGCCACCCAGTCTCCGCGCAAGACACCTACGACTTTCAGCAAAGCCGATGCAGCAAGGCTGCGCGCGTCGCTGCCGCTCTATTTCGAACCCAACGTGGGACAGACCGACCGCCGCGTGCGCTTTCTCTCGCAAACCGGCCGGCACACACTGTTCCTCACCGGCGATGCGGCGGTGTTCTCGATGGTCGGCGGCAGGATTCGCAAGGGGCCGACCTTCGAAAATCTCAAAGCACAGGGCCGCACGCCCGCGACCGAGAGACTGGTGGAGGCCGCCGTGGCTATCCGCATGGTCGGGGCGCGGCCGCATCCGCAGATGCGCGCGCTCGATCCTTTGCCCGGACGCGTGAACTACCTCATCGGCAACGACCCCTCGAAATATCATCGTGACGTGCCGACCTACGGCAGGGTGCGCGTTAGCAGCGTCTACCCCGGGATCGATGTCGTGTACTATGGAACGCCGAGCGCGCTCGAGTACGACATCATCGCCGCGCCCGGCGCCGACCCGACGGCGATTCGCTTCGCAATCGAGGGCGGCCTCAGAAGCACCGTCGATGCCGTCGGCAATATCGATATCGTGACCGCGGCGGGCACCATTACGATGCATCGGCCGCGTTCCTATCAGCGCGCGGCGGACGGCAGCGCAGTGCCGATTGCGAGTTCCTACACGCTCGCGAAGAATGGCGCCGCGCCCGAGTATACGATTCGCCTGGCGAGTTACGATCGCACCCGTCCCCTGGTCATCGATCCGATTGCGAGCGTGCGGGTCCTGTATTCCACCGAGCAGCTTCTTTACTCGAGTTATCTCGGCGGCGCGGCAGAGAGCACCGGACCGGTGACGCTCGAGCAGTTCTCGGGCATCACCGCGAACACTCCGTTGACGGTGGCTGACGTCGGCACCGACGTGGCGCTCGATCCAAGCAACAAGGCCTACATCACCGGTATCGCGTACTCGGGCGCGGCCAGCTTCCCGCTGGTGAACGCTTTCCAGAGCACGCAGACCGGCGCCAATTCGCCGCCCAATCAGAATCCGGTCGGATTCATCGCGAAATTCGATACCACCCAGTCGGGCGCCAACTCGCTCATCTACTCGACCTACTTCGGCGGGCAAGGCGACACGAATGCGGCCGACGCGGGACATGGCAACGGTGACCTGCCGTTCGGGATCGCGGTGGACGCCTCGGGCGAGCCGTTCATCGTGGGCCAGACTTACTCGACCGACTTTCCGGACACCGCGAGTTGCGGAGCTTTCGGCCGGACCAACGATCAGAAAGCCACCGACGTGAATGTGGGCTTCGTCGCCAAGCTCAACAGCGCCGGCAGCGCGGTCGTGTACTCCTGCTACATCGACGGATCCAATAACGCCACCGAATCGCGCGTCGCACTCTATCCTGCGGGATGCGACAGCAGCCCGGGCAGCATGTGCAAAGCCTATGTCTCGGGTTCGACCCAGAGCGATCATACGACGGGCTTTCCGGTAACCGGCAGCGCCTTCCAGAACACGTTGAAGGGAACCAACGGCAAGAGCAACGCCACATTCATCGTCGTGCACGAAGATGGCCAGTCGCTCGACTACGCGACTCTTTATGGCGGTTCGGGAAACGGAACCAACGCCGACGCCGGACTCTCGATCGCGGTTGATTCGCAAGGTCATGGCTATCTCGCGGGAGGCACCTACTCCAGCGACCTGACCACCAAGAACGCGGCCGTATCGACGTACAATGCCGGAGCCAGCGCCAAAAAGGTCAGCAATGCGTTCGTGGCCAAGTTCGATCCCACCCTCTCGGGCGCATCCTCGCTGCTCTATGCCACGTATCTCGGCGGCTCAGGCAGCACGGGGCAGATATCGGTTTTCGGCAGCGTCGTTTTTTCATTGTCAATCGGCGACGTCGCGACCGCGATCAGGATCGATCCGGTAAGCGGCCTCATCTGGGTGGCGGGCGTCACCGCGTCCACCAACTTCACCGCCGGAACCTTTGCATCGCCCTTCGAAGCATCCAACCAGGCCGAGGCCGGAGCAGGGGCGCCTGCGACCGCAGGCTTCATCGCCGAACTTGACACCTCGAAAGCCGGCCTGAACCAGGTCGTCTACCGAACGTACTTCGGCGGCGGAGGACTGCAACTCATTCCGCCCGCGCCCGCAACCGGCACCATCGGGGTCGGCGACGCGATCGTGGACCTTGCGACCACCGGGCCCCGCGTTTACGTCACGGGCGCTACCGCAAGCGGCACGGTGCCCAGCGGATTTCCGCTCAGCGCCAACGCGTGTCAGACGCTGAACAAGAGCGCCGGCATCAATATCCAGGGGTTTGCCGTTCCCATCACCGCCTTCGCCGCCGAAATCGATCCTTCCCAGTCGGGAGCGGCGGAGCTTGATTTCGCCACGCTGCTCGGCGGCAGCGGGACCGCGGATGCGGGCACCGGAGTCGCCATCGACGGCTTCGGCGACATGGTCGTCTCAGGTCTTACCTATTCCTCGGACTTTCCGGTCACCACAACCGCGTTCCAGTCATCCAATGGAGCGGCCGCAAACAGCGCAACCAATGCCTTCCTGAGCGTGCTCTATCCGGCCGGCACGCTCTGCGGCAGCGGCGGCGGAACGCCCGTGCCGACTCCGTCGAGCACCCCGACGCCTTCGCCGACGCCGACGCCGGGCGGACTGATCTCGATCACCGGTAATCCGCTGATCTTTCCCAACTCCGGGGTCGGCGGAGTTCCGACCAATGCGAAGTTCACGATCCAGAACCTGAGCTCCAAGCACGACCTGGTCGGCAGTGTCGGCTCTCCGGGCGCCGGACCGTTCACCTTCCGCGCCGGGAGCGGCCCGTTCGATTTGCCGCCGCTTGGCATTCTCGCGGTCAAGATGACTTTCACACCGACCGCGATCGGACTCGCCAACGGATCCCTGCAGGTCACGAGCAATGACAAGCTGGGACATTCGCCGATCACCGTGAACCTCAGCGGCACCGGCTTCCCGGGTTCGCCGTCGCTGTCGGTGCCGGCGCTCGGCGAGCCGCCAAATCCGATCGCGCTCAGCTTCGGCACGGTGGGTATCAATCTTGCCGCGGGCAAGACGCTCAACCTGGTGATCACAAACGTTGGGCTGGGCGCGCTCGCCGGTGTTGTCTCGCCGCTGTCCGCGCCGTACAGCATCGTCAGCGGTACGGGCGTCGGTGGCTCTTTCGGGCCTCTCGCTCCCGGCGGCGTCGATAAGATCAAGGTCGCGTTCTCGCCCACCGCGGTCGGGCCCGCCGCGCCGGCCACCCTGGTCATCACGACCAACAATCCCAAGCCGGCCAGGCACATTCTCAACGTGCCGCTGAGCGGCACCGGCGCTCCGGGACATCTGGCGACAAATATTCCGGCGCTCAATAACGACACGATCGGATTCGGCACGATTTCACATACCGGCCCGCCCAAATCGCTGAGCTTCAAAATCAAAAATGTCGGGCTCGGCGAGTTGCTGGGCAACGTGCCGGCGCTGGGCGGAACATTTACGGTCACCGCCGGCAGCGGCGCATTCGACTTGCCTCCGGGCGGAAGCCAGGTGGTGACCGTGCAGTTCGCGCCCCCCGGGGTTGGGGCGTTTTCGCAGGCGCTCGCGATTACCGTCACGCCGCCGGGCAAGCCCGCCGCCGGCATCACGGTGACGCTCAAGGGACACGGCTCCTGAGAAGCGGATTCGAGCTGAACTTCGTCCGGGAACACGCGGCTGCGAATCGACTTCGCGGCCGCGTTTCCTTTCGCGGCCGTATCGCTGTATCAAGTGAAGGTGAGTGTCGGCTTTTGATGATATCCGTCAGGGCCATCGACGAATCCGTCGCCGCGATCGCCGCCGCGCGCAGCCGGCATGTTGCGCTCGAGCATCTTCCGCCCGGCGGCGGCGCCCTTGATCTGGACGGCGCCTACGCGATCCAGGAGGCGTTTGCCCGCGCATGCGGTCTCGAGGTCGTCGGCTACAAGATCGGATGCGCTTCGAAGGAATCGCAGAGGCTGGTCGGCGCGAGCGGCCCGTTTGCGGCGCGCATCTTCTCGCCCACCCGCCTGGTCTCGCCGGCCGAGATTCCAGCGCACGATTTCTTTTCGCCTGGCGTCGAGGCCGAGTTCGGTTTCACGATGGGCGCATCGTTGCCGCCGCGCGGCTCAGCCTACGGGCGCGACGAGGTTGCGCGAGCGGTTGCGGCGGCCGTTCCGGTGATAGAGATTTGCGACACGCGGCTTCAGAACTGGAAGGCTGCGCGGATCGAGGAAATCATCGCCGACAACGGCTTCCACGGCGGCCTGGTCGTCGGCGCGGCTATCGCACAGTGGGAAAGCGCCGACCTGGCGCACCGCGAGGTCACGCTTTCGATCGACGGCGGCGCGCGCGGCCGGGGCGCGAGCGCAGATACGCTCGGCGATCCGCTCGATGGGCTGGTCTGGATCGCCAACGAGCTCATGCGCCGTGGTCACGGGCTTAAGGCGGGCGATATCGTCGCGACCGGCACATGGACCGGGCTGCACTTCGTGCGCGGGCCGGCGGCGGTGGTCGCGGATTTCGGCGCGCTCGGCCGAGTCGAGCTGCGCGTGCGCTGATGGAGCATACACCGGAGATGGAATCGATCCTGGACCCCGGCAAAATCGAGAGCTATCACGCGCACGTGTACTACACCGACGCGCAATCGCGCGCGCTCGCCGCTCAACTGCGCGCCGCGCTCAGCGAGCGGTTCGCCGTGGCGCTGGGCAACTGGCACGATCGGCCGGTCGGACCGCATCCGCTGCCGATGTACCAGGTCAGCTTCGCCGCCGCCGAGTTCCCGCGCTTGGTGCCGTGGCTGATGCTCAACCACGGCGGGCTTTCAATCCTGATCCATCCGAACACCGCCGACGGCTATCGCGATCACGCGGAGCACGCGCTGTGGCTCGGCGACCGGCTGACGCTGCGCCTGGATATCCTGCGGCAACTGCTCGGGCAGTGAAACTCAGTCGGCGCGGCGCGCGTCGCGCAGCAGCACATCGATGCGCGCGGCGTGCTCGGGACCCGGGTCAAAGATGAACTCCAGCTCCGGCGTGTAGCGCAGGCCGAGCGCGCGGCCGACCTGCCGCCGGATAAATCCGCCGGCGCTCCTGAAGCCAGCAATCGCCGCGGCCGCGCGCGGCTGCCCTTCAAGATGCGAGAAGAACACCCTGCCGTGGCGCAGATCGTCGGTCATGCGGACCGCAGTGAGGGTGATGCCGTGCAGCCGCGGGTCCTTGAGGTCCCGCAGGAGCATCGAGGAGAGCTCGCGCAGCACCATCTCGGCGACGCGCTCGGGCCGGCGTGGTTCGGAAGCCATCAAGCGTAATATTATCAGCGAGCGCGCCGATGCGCGAAGCGCAGCAGGACGAAAGCCCGTCACGTGCAAACGAGGATGCGCCGGGCGCTCGAGGGCCGCGCGGCATGCGCGGGAAATCGGCGCTCAGTAGTTGATGAGCTCGAGGCGCTCTTCACCCAGCGGCGCGAGGCCAAGCGCGTCGATGAAATTGACCACCTCGCGCAGCGCCGAATCGACGAACACGCGGTCGGCGCCGACCTGACAGATGCCGAGTTCGGCACGCTGCCACAGATCGTGGCCGTCGCACTCGGCGATCGAAACGTTGAATTTCGAACGCACACGGTCCTTGATCGCCCGCAGCACCTGGCGTTTGCCCTTGAGCGAATGGTTTTCGGGCAGAAACAGCGTGAGCTGCAGTACGCCTACCACCATGGGGTCGAACGCTCGGGTCTCAGGTCCAACGCTCGGGTCTCAGGTCTGCGGATGCTTCTCGGCGGCGGCCTGCCCGCGGATCGCCTCAGGACGCGGTGCCTCGAGCTTGCGCGCGACCGCTTCCATCTCGAACGCCTCGATCACGTCGTCGGGCTTCACGTCGTTGTAGTTCTCGAGCCCGATACCGCATTCGTAACCGGCCGCGACCTCGCGCGCGTCGTCCTTGAAGCGGCGCAGCGAGCCGATTTTGCCTTCCCACACGACGCGGCCGTCGCGCACCAGGCGCGCGCGCGCGTTGCGCGCGATCTTGCCGTCCACCACCATCGAGCCGGCGATCGTGCCGCCGGGAACGTTGAAGGTCTTGCGCACCTCGGCGCGTCCGAGCGATTTTTCGCGGTAGGTCGGAGCGAGCAGCCCCTCCATCGCCTCGCGCATTTCGTTGATCGCCTCGTAGATGACCGTGTAGAGGCGAACCTCGACGCCTTCCTTTTCCGCCAGCGCGGCGGCCTTGGGCTCGGGCCGGATGTTGAACCCGATGATCACGGCATTGGAGGCCGAAGCGAGCGTCACGTCGGTCTCGGAGATGGCGCCCGCCGAACTGTGCAGGATCTCGACCTTGACCTCGGCGGTCGACAGACGCGCCAGCGAATCGGCCAGCGCTTCGACCGAGCCCTGCACGTCGCCCTTGATGACGACCTTCAGCTCCTTGACCTCGCCGGCCTTCATGCGATCGCTCAGGTCCTGCAGCGAGACGCGGGCGCTCTTCTGCAGTTCACCCTCGCGCTGCTTGGACTGGCGGAACTCGGCGACCTGACGGGCCTTGGACTCCTCGGCCACAACCACGAACGGCGTGCCCGGTTCGGGCACGCTGGACAGGCCGAAGATCTCGACCGGCGTGGCCGGCGGCGCCTCGGCGATACGCTGGCCGTTGTGATCGAGCATCGCGCGCACGCGTCCGTAGGCCATCCCGCAGACGAACGGATCGCCCTGGCGCAGCGTGCCCTCCTGGATCAGCACGGTCGCCACCGGGCCGCGGCCGCGGTCGAGTTGCGATTCGACCACCGTGCCGCGCGCGGGCCGCTCCGGATTGGCCTTGAGCTCGAGCACGTCGGCCTGCAGCAGCAGCATCTCGAGCAGGCGATCGATGCCGGCGCCGGTGCGCGCGGAGACCGGCACCACGATGGTGTCGCCGCCGTAGTCCTCGGGGATGAGCGACTGCTCGGTGAGCTGCTGCTTGACGCGATCGATGTTCGCCTCGGGCCGGTCGATCTTGTTGATCGCCACGACGATCGGGACCTTGGCCGCGCGCGCATGGTTGAGTGCCTCGACCGTCTGCGGCATCACGCCTTCGTCCGCGGCGACCACCAGGATCACGATATCCGTGACCTTGGCGCCGCGCGCGCGCATCGCGGTGAACGCCTCGTGGCCGGGCGTATCGACAAAGGTGACCTTGCGCCCGTTGGCCTCGACCATGTAGGCGCCGATGTGCTGGGTGATGCCGCCGAATTCCTGCTCGGTGACGTTGGCGTGGCGGATCGCGTCGAGCAGCGAGGTTTTGCCGTGATCGACATGACCCATCACGGTGACCACGGGCGGCCGCGGCAGCATCTCGCCCGCCGCCTCTTCGGCCTCGCTCTCTTCGATGGCTGATTCGACGTCGAAGGCGACGTTCTCGACGCTGTAGCCGAACTCGCTCGCGACCAGCGCCGCGGTATCCACGTCGAGCACCTGGTTGAGCGTCGACATCACGCCGAGGTCCATCAGCTTCTTGATTATCTCGCCGGCCTTGACGCCCATGTTGCGCGCGAGCTCCGAGACGGTAACCCCCTCGGTAATCCGCACGACGCGCTTGGAGGCCTTGGGCGTCGTGATCTCGGTCTTGCGCTGCTCTTTGCCGGGGAGCGCGCGGCGCTTCTTGGGCACGCGCAGGCCGCGCATCTCGCGCTCGGCGGTGAAATCGGGCGCGCCCTTTTTGACCACGCGCTTTTTCTTGATCGTGCGCGCGCCGGGTTTCGCCGCAGCCTCGCCGGGCGGCACCATCATGCCTGGCTCAGGCGCTGCAGCGGGGGCCGCAGGCGCAAAACGCGCGGGCTGGCCGGGACGCGGCGGCACGCCCGGCCTGGTGACCGGCGCCGAGGGGCGCGGCGCGGGCTTGGGCAGCTCAATTTTTCCGAGCACGCGCGGACCGCGCTGCCCGTCGTCGAGCGAAGGCGCGGCGTCGTGCGCGGAGCCGGTGAGATTTATTGCGCGTCCGGGCTGTCCGGGTTGCGGGCGCGTCTCGACCCGCCGCACCCCCGAGCCGGGCTGAACGCGCGGCGGCATCGCCGGACGCGCGCCCGGCCCCTGAGGACGCGGCGGCTCGACGACGGTGCGTGTGAGCGGCCGCTGCTCGCGAGCGGGCGACGGCGCGCGCTCGGAACGCGCGGCTTCGGTTTTTGCCGCCGCAGACGCAGCTTCGACTCTCGGAGTCTCGGCTGCGTGGGCTTCCGGTGCGGTAGGCGCGCCTGCTTCACTGGCGGGCGGCGGCGCGATGCGCGTTTCGGCGGCGGACTCGATTCTTGCGGCCGCTCCATTCGCCGCAGTCTGCGGCGCGGAAGGTTCCGTCGGATGTTCCGCGGCAACCGGCACCGGCTGTTCGGGAAGTTCCGGCACGGCCGGCTCGGGCTCGATCATCGCGGGGATGACAGGCTCGGACGGCTCGTTGCGTTCCTCGAGAAACGGCGTTGCGAAGCTTTCTTCGCGCCCGCCTTCAAGTTCGAAATGGAAGGGCTCGGCCGGTTCGTTCGTGACCTGGGAGAATCCGGCTTCGGGCTCGGTGTGCCGGCGGCGCATCACCGTTGCGTTGAGCCGCTTTTCGACCACTTTGCCGGCGCTGGTCTCGACCACCGTCTCGCGCCGCAAGAGCTCCTGTCGATGGGCCTGCTCGTCGAGATCGAGCTTGACTCGCTCGGCCTCCTCCGGCGTCAGCAAGCTGGAATCCGAATGTGCGTGTCCGAGCTTAAGACGCGCGCAAGTAGCCAGCACTTCCTCGACCGGTATGCCCCATTCCTGGGCAAAGGTTTTGATCCGCTTTCGCGCCATTTCGCCTACTCTATTCGAGAGCGTCTTCGCTATCCAGCCGCTCTTGTAACATTTGCGTAATCGACTCGCGCCGGCTGCGATCGAGCGCGATTCGCAGCGAACGGAATTCGCGCGTGCGGCCCCGCACGAAACCGTCCAAACACTCGCGGCGCGGATGCAGATAGCCGCCGCGCCCGCCCAGGCGGTGAGCATCGTCCACGCGGACGGCGCCGCGCACGGCCGCCAGACGGATCATCGCGGCCTGCGCGTCGCGCGCCATACATCCCAGGCAGGTGCGCTCGGGGCTATGATTTCGCCGCGACATCTTCCTCCTCGCCCGCCGCGGACGTCTCAGCCACGAGCGCAGCCTCGGCGGCATCGCCGTCGTCGGCGGTTCTATGATCAGCCTCGGCCACCGATTTTTCGGCCGCCTGCGCCGCCGCGACGGCGGCGGCCTCCTCATCCGCGTGCTTTTTCGCCACCCAGTCGCGCGCCGCCAGAATCAACTGGCGGGCGCGTTCGGGCGTGATGCCCTCGACCTCGAAGGATTCCTCGGCGGTCTCGGCGAGCTGCTCCGCGGAGCGAAAGCCCCATTGGTAGAGCAGTTCGGCATTGATGTCGCCGATGCCCGGAATCGCGTTGAGCGAAGCGCGCGCCGAGCGCGCCTCCTCTTCGGCCTCGGAATCGCTGCGCAGATCGATCTTCCAGCCCGAGAGCCGATGGGCCAGGCGCACATTCTGACCGCGCTTGCCGATCGCCAGCGAAAGCTGGTCGTCGGGCACGACCACTTCCATGCCGTGTTCATCCTCGTCGATGATCACCTTGGACACCTTGGCCGGGGCGAGCGCGCGGCAGACCAGCTCGGCCTGGTCGTCGGTCCACGGCACGATATCGATCTTCTCGCCGCGCAGCTCCTGTACCACCGCCTGCACCCGCGTGCCCTTCATCCCGACGCAGGCGCCCACGGGATCGACGTCCGAGTCCTTGGAATAGACCGCGACCTTGGCACGCCCGCCCGGCTCGCGCGCGCACTGGCGAATCTCGACGATGCCTTCGTAAATCTCCGGCACCTCCTGCTCGAACAGCTTGCACAGGAACTCGTTGGCGGTGCGCGAGAGCACGATCGAAAGGCCTTTTTCCGACAGGTCGACGTCGAGGATGAGTGCGCGAATGCGATCGCCCTGGCGATAGCGCTCGTGCGGAATCTGTTCCTTCTCGGGCAGGATGGCCTCGGTGCGGCCGAGATTGACGATCATGTTCTTGCGCTCGAAGCGCTGCACGATTCCGGACACGATTTCGTTCTTGCGATCCTTGAACTCGTTGTAGATCTGTTTGCGCTCGGCGTCGCGGATGTGCTGGATGAGGTTCTGCTTGGCCGCCTGCGCGGCAATTCGTCCCATGGTCGCGGTATCGAGCTTGATCAGGATCTCGTCGCCGACTTCCGCCTCAGGATCGTACTTGGCGCGCGCCTCATCCACGGTGGCCTCGGCCTGCGCGTTGGCCACCTGGTCGACCACGGTCTTGATCTCGAACAACTCGACCTCGCCCAGCTCCGAGTTGTAACGGGATTCGATATTGCGCTCGCTGCCGAAGGTGCGGCGCGCGGCCGAATGCATCATCTCCTCGATCGCGCCGATCACGATCGCCTTGTCGATCCCTTTTTCCTTGGAAACCTGCTCGATCACCCGGTTAAGCTCTCCGGTCATACGGCCTCCGCTGGGCGTGATTGCTCGCACGCGCCACCCGCTATTCTGTGGTCCATATCCGCTTCGGTCCGACCCGCTTCGCACCCCTTTGCCGGCGCGAAATTATCGGCGTCCGGCACCGTCAAAATCGTATTCGTGGTTTGCCCCCTTCATCTCCGCGAAGGCGATCCGCACGCGATGGCGGCTCGGTTCGTCGTCGATCTCGACGCCGTCGCCGGCCGCCGACGCCAGGATGCCGCGGAACGATTTCTGCCCCTCGATCGCGCGATGGGTCCTGATCCTGACGCGCCGGCCGACGTACGCGGCAAAATCGCGCTGCCGCGTAAGCGGCCGGTCAAGTCCGGGCGATGCAACCTCGAGCGTGTAACGCCCCTCGACCGGATCGTAAACGTCGAGCAGATCGCCCAGCACCGGGCTCAGCCGCTCGAGATCGTCCAGCGCGATGCCGCCACCCGGCCGATCGACCAGCAGCCGCAGCATCGAGCTGCGCGTGCCCTTGTGATACTCGACCGACACCAGGTCGAAGCCCTGGCGCTCGATATGCGGCTCGAGTAGCTCGGCCACGCGCGCCGCAACCGGATGAAGCTGCACGACCATCCGGCGGTCCCGCGGGTCTTCCCCGCCATGACTGCGCTCCTGTTCCCCGTCGCCGCGCCGTCCGTTATCTCCTGTCGCATCCCGATCGGGCACCGAAAATCCCTCGCTTGCCGGCTCCTCCGGCGATAAGCCCAGCGGACAAATCGAGCCCGTACGGCACGCTGCCAGACGGGCACGCGCAGCGCCTACGCAGTTCGACTCTGTCTCAGGAGGTTTCTGCGCCCGAGCGCCGCAACCATCGGGCGAACCGACCAAACAAAAAAGTGGGCCGGAAGCCCACACCAGCAAGAGGCTACCACCCGCAGGCGGTGAATGGCAAGGAGGTCGCCGCGATCACGTGACGGCCAACGCCCGGCCATTGGCACCAGGCGGCCGAGCGCGACGGCCCCCGGTGCAACGGGTTCCATAGCGCGGAGAGCCGCTGTTCCCCGACAATCCCTCGACTATTCCTCGTCTTGGCGCAGGCGCGCGAGCACCGAGAGATCCTCGAGCGTGGTGGTGTCGCCCAGAGTCTCATCGCCGGCCGCTATCTGTCGCAGCAGGCGGCGCATGATCTTGCCGCTGCGGGTCTTGGGCAGCGCGTCGGTAAATCGCAGGTCGTCGGGCCGCGCCAGCGCGCCAATCTCCTTGACCACGTGCTGGCGCAGTTCGTCGCGCAACTTGGCGTCCCCATGTCGCGCGCCCTCCAACGTCACGAACGCGACCACCGCCTGTCCCTTCATTTCATCCGGGCGTCCGACCACTGCCGCCTCGGCGACCGTCGGATGCGATACCAGCGCGCTCTCGATTTCCATCGTGCCCAGGCGATGGCCCGAGACGTTGATGACATCGTCGACCCGGCCCATGATCCAGAAATAACCGTCCTGATCGCACCGCGCGCCATCGCCGGTGAAGTACGCACCTTCGATTTGACTGAAGTACTGCTGTTTGTAGCGTTCGGGATCGCGGAAGATCGTGCGCAGCATCCCGGGCCACGGCCGCCGGATGATGAGCAGGCCACCCTGGTTGGCGCCGACCGGCTTGCCCTCGCGCGTGACGACTTCGGCGGCCACGCCGGGCAGCGGACGCGTCGCCGATCCCGGCTTGGTCGCGATCGCGCCCGGCATCGGGGCAATCATGATGCCGCCGGTTTCGGTTTGCCACCACGTGTCGACGATCGGGCATCGTTCGCCGCCGATCACCTTGTGATACCAGATCCAGGCCTCCGGATTGATCGGCTCGCCCACCGTGCCGAGCAGGCGCAGGCTCGACAGGTCGTGCTTCTTCACCCACTCGTCGCCCCACTTGATGAAGGTGCGAATCGCGGTCGGGGCGGTGTAGAGGATGTTGACGCGATATTTTTCGATGATGCGCCAGAAGCGATCGTTTTCCGGAAAGTTCGGCGCGCCTTCGTACATCACCACCGTCGCACCCGCGGCGAGCGGACCGTACACGGTGTAGCTGTGCCCGGTGACCCAGCCGATATCGGCCGTGCACCAGTAAATGTCATCCTCGCGCAGGTCGAAGACCCATTTCATGGTCATCAGCGTGTGCACGAGGTAGCCGCCCGTCGTGTGCACGACACCCTTGGGCTTGCCGGTGGTGCCCGAGGTGTAAAGCGTGTACAGCGGATGCTCCGCGTCCAGTTCCGCGGGCGCGCAGGCCGCGCTCTGCTGCAGCACCAGTTCGTCCCACCAGATGTCGCGCCCCTTGCGCATTTCGATTTTGGCGCCGGTGCGCCGCAGCACGAGGCAGTGCACGACCGAAGGGCAGCGCTTGAGCGCCTCGTCCACGTTGGGTTTGAGCGGGACCTGCTGGCCGCGACGCCATCCGCCGTCCGCGGTGATGCACAATTTGGCTTCGGCATCGTTGATGCGATCCACCAGCGCCTCGGACGAAAAGCCGCCGAAGATGACCGAATGAATCGCGCCGATGCGCGCGCACGCGAGCATCGCGATTACCGCTTCAGGCACGAGCGGCATGTAGATCGCGACGCGGTCGCCGTCCTTTATGCCGAGGCTCAAGAGCGCGTTGGCGCAGCGCGCGACTTCGCTCGCCAGCATCTGGTAGGTCAGCACGCGGCTGTCGCCAGGCTCGCCCTCCCAGATGAGTGCAGCCTTGTTGCGGCGCGCGGTCGTGAGATGCCGGTCGAGGCAATTGAACGAGGCATTGAGCGTTCCGCCGGCGAACCATTTGGCGAACGGAAAATTCCATTCGAGGACCTTGTCGAACGGCTTGAGCCAGGCGAGTTCGCGCGCGCATTCGCCCCAGAAGCCCTCGGGATCCTGCTCGGCGCGACGGTACAGCGCCTCGTATTCAGCGGGGCTTCCGATGTTTGCCGCACGGCTGAATTCCGGGGCGGGCGCGAACGTGCGACCCTCGCGCAGTATCGATTCGATGTCGTGACCCTCGTGGCGGGCGTCGGCCATGGCTTAAACCCTCCCGCGTGCTTCGCGTGTTTTGAGGCTTAAATAGAGCGTGGCGGCGTCGCCGATCTCGCGGCGGTTGGAGCGAATCTGCCGCAGCCGTTCGAGCAGTTCCGGCTCGACCGCAGGCGCGAACTCAGCCGCAATCTCGACCGCGCGCGCGGCCCAGCGCAGCACCACGCGCCCCTCGGGCCCGCCGAAGTCGTCGAAGAACCACGCGCAGCTCGTGAGCGCGGCGTGCGCCGCCCGCTCCATCTCGAACAGGCGCATCAGGCGCTCGCGGTTGGTTTCGGAGTTCACCCGATGGCGCGCGAAAAACTCCTCATGCACGGCCGGATTTGGATCGACGGCCAGCCGGATCGACTCGCTCAGGGCGACCGCGGCATTGTCCACCAGCGGCGGCGCGAAGCGGTCGTAAACCGACGACGCGTGATGTTTGACGAAATCCATCGCCTCGCGCAGCGGCGCGCGCCACTCCTGATGCGTCGCCGGGTCGAGGCGGCATCCGCAATCCGCGCGCCATCGCTCGACTCCGTGCGCGCAGCTCCACGAACTGGGCGCGCTGATCTCGAAGCCGCCCGTGCCGTCCGGGAAAAGCGCGAGATAGTCAGCGCAGCTGATGAGCCGCACGTCGTCGCGCAGTTCGAGCGCATTGATCGCGCGCGCAAGCTCCGCATCGCCGCGACGTTTATGATGGCCGAACGTCTCGCCATCCGTCGCCAACAGCAACGCTCCGCCCGGCGGGACCTGACCCGCGGCGGCGGCGATCGAATCCGCGAGCGCCTTGCCGTCGGTCAGACCGTTTTCGAATGAAATCGCACGCGAAAGCTCCCGGTCGAAACGGAACACGGCTAGGGTGTGCGCCGCGGAGCGCCACAGGAACGGACCGGCGCCGCGCCTGCCGACCGCCTCGCCGCTGAAGACGCCTTGCTCGGGCGCCAGGATGACGAACTTGATCCCCGCCGCCGCGACGTCGGCGAGCGTGTCGTGGTCGGCGGCGCATTCGGGCAGCCACATGCCCTCAGGCCTGCGGCCGAAGCGCGCGACGAAGTCCTCGATTCCCCAAGCGATCTGCAATGCGCGGTCGCGCGGAAGCAACAGCGGCAGGATCGAATGGTTGTAGGTTTGCGCGATCGCGTTGCCGTGTCCGCCGTGCGCCGCGATGCTCTCGCGGTCGCCGTTGCAAATCGCGCGGTAGGCATGCTTGCCGTGGCGTTCCAGCCAGCCGATCAGCGTGGGTCCGAAGTCAAAATCGATCGACGCGTAGTTGTTGCGAATATGGGCGACGCGCCCCTCCATGATGTGCGCGCGCCCGTTGGCAATGTAGCACTCGCTCAGGATCTTTTCGTTCCAGTTCGGAAACGGAGCCGCGCCGGGCTCGGGACTGATGAGGCCGGTCCACGGACTTTCCCGCGGCGGCTGATAAAAGTGGCCGTGTATGATGACGTAACGCGTAACAGACACCTCAGTTGCAGGGCTCCGCGCGGACAGTCCATGCCGGCCCGCGGCCGCCGAGTTTCGCTCCTCCTGGAAATCTTAGGCCCGCCGGGTCGCGCACGCCACGGGCGAGAGTTCGGGCGCGCTAGGCGGCGGCGACGCGGAACGATCCTTTGACCGTCGTTTCGCCCTTCTGGTTAACCACTTCCATGTCGCCATCAACGACCTTTTCGCCGTCGATTTCGCTTTTGGCGGTTACGGTCCCGCGGCACGTCAGCGTATCGCCCGGCCATACCTGGCGCGCGAAGCGAACCTTGAACCGCCGAACCTGGCCCGCGCCGGCAAATTCGGTGAGGCATCGCGAGAGGCATCCCGCGGTCCACATGCCCTGGGCGAAGACGGTAGGAATGCCGGCCGCCTCGACGAACGTCTGGTCGTAATGCAGCGGAACGAAATCGCCTGACGCTCCGGCGTAACGGACGAAATCGGGGCGCGCGACGTTTTCGATCTTTACGGTTGGGATGGCGTCGCCGATGTTTATCGCGTCAAATTTCAATTTCGATGCCATGGCAGCCCCTCTTCAAGCGGACGGTTTCGGAATCTCGAACTTTTGCCTCTGTGCTCTTCGCGCGACAATCGCAAATCCAAATTCAGCCGCCGACCGCCTGGCCGGTCTCGACCAGCACGAATTTGGCGCGTGCGACGCGCTCGTTGCGCTGATTGGTGTAAATGGTCTCGACCGCAAGGAAGGTCATCTTACCGCCGCGCCCGCCTTCCTTCTCGTAGATGTCGGAGACGCGTGCGACACCGGTCAGCGTGTCCCCGACCAGGATCGGCTTGAAGAACTCGAATTCCTGTTCGCCGTGCAGGATGCGCCGCATATCGAACATATCGAGCGGCGGGGTCGATTCGGCGGTCTGCCAGAAGGCGCTCGTCTGCAGAAACGTGACCGGTATCGGTATTCCGCCGCATTCCTTCTTCGCCAGCTCCGGATCGAAATAGACCGGGTTGGGATCGCGGATTGCGCGCGCGAACTCGCGCACTTTGCCCCATTCGATGGGCATCGTAAAAGGCGTGCCGGTTTTTCCGATTATGCTTTTGTCGACCATCTCGATAACGCTCCTGATGCGCTCACAATCCGATTTCGTCTGCGACGATTTCGCGATTGAAACTCGCATCGCCGAAAGTGAACTCCGCGGACTTGGCGCGCTTGAAGTAGAGATGCATGTCGTGTTCCCAGGTAAAGCCGATACCGCCGTGCACCTGGATGCCGTCGGCGGCGATGCGCGTGTAGGCGTCCGAGGCGGCGGCCTTGGCCACGGCGGCGGCGCCGCGCGCGTCGGGCGCATCGTTGCTCACCGCCCACGCCGCGTAATAGATCGCCGACCTGGCCGCCTCGATATCGACCATCATGTTCGCGCACTTGTGCTGCACGGCCTGGAAACTGCCGATCGGGCGGCCGAACTGCTCGCGCACCTTGCTGTATGCGACCGCGGTCTCGAGCACCTTCTGCGCGCCGCCGATCATTTCGGCGGCGAGTGTCACCTTGGCGCGATCGATCGCGCGCGCAAGCACAGGCCATCCGCCGTTCAGCTCGCCCACGAGATCGGCGGCCGAGACTTTGACCGAGCGCAGCGCGACCGTGGCGAGCTTGCGCGTTTGATCCATCGCCGTGAGCGGTTTTACTTCGACCCCGCCGCGATCCGCCTCGATCGCAAACAAGCTGATGCCGCCGCCGCGTCCGCCGGTGCGCGCCGCCACCAGGAGATACCCGGCATTTTGCGCGTCATTGACGAACAGCTTCTCGCCCTCGAGCACGAAGCCGGCGGCGCGCCTGCGCGCGCTCATCGCGATTGCGGCTTCTCCCCAGCCGCACGCGGATTCCAGGTACGCGGTCGTGGCGACCAGCTCGCCGCTCGCGATCGCGGGCAAAAGGCGATGCTTGTGCGCGGCCGAGCCGGCGCCTGCGATTGCGTCGGCGAACATCAGCGTCCAGATGAAGGGAGACGGGAGCAGCACGCGTCCCATCTCTTCGGCGAGAATCGCGAGATCGACGTAATCGAGCCCGGCGCCGCCGAAATCGGCGGGCAGCACCAGTCCGAGCCATCCCAGCTCGGCCATCCGGCGCCACAATTCGGGCGAGTAGCCGCGCTCGTCCTCCATCATCCGGCGCACGAACGCCGGCGGGCATTCACGCTCGAGCATCGCCCGCGCGCTCTGGCGCAACATCTCCTGTTCTTCGCTGAATCCGAAGTCCAAGCGGCCTGTTCCTCTGAGCGCGGCGTCGAAAGGACGCCGCGCGAATTCGGATACCACGCTGCGGCGCGCCGCGACAAGCGCCGCTAGCACGAGACCCGCGGCGCCCGCGAGCGGCTATTCGGGCAGCACCTGCAGCGCGTCGCCGTAGCGCAGGTTGCCGCCGTCGGCGACAAGCAGGGCGCCCGTGATGAAGCTCGCCGCCTCAGAGGCGAGAAAAATGCATGGCCACGCAATTTCCTCGCAGGTGCCGAAGCGCTGCAGCGCCCGCGACATCAGCATCGCCGCCTTGACCTTTTCGTTCGGCCAGATGCGCTCGGCGGCGCCTTCAGTGGTGACCGGGCCCGGCGCAATACAGTTGACGCGGATGCCCAGATGCCCCCATTCGGCCGCATGCGACTCGGTGAGCTTGATCACGCCCGCCTTCGACGCCGCATACGGCAGCATCGTGGCCGACCCGTGAACCCCGGCGGTCGATGAAAGGTTAATGATCGAACCGCCGGTCTGTTGCTCGATGAATTGGCGGGCCGCGGCTTTCGAGCAGAAGAACACGCCGTCGAGGTTGATCGAAACCACGGCGCGCCAGCCGTTGGGCGAGAGTTTGAGGCTTGGGGCGGCGATGCTGGCGCCATGATTGTTGATCATGACGTCCAGCCGGCCGAAATGCCGGACCGCCTCGCTCACCAGCGCATCGCACGATTCGGCGTTGCGCACGTCGCACACCGCCATCTCGCACTTGCCACCGCGCGCGCGGATCGCGTCCCGCACCGGCTCCAGATGACCGGCGTTACGGCTCGCGATCAGCACCGGCGCGCCGCGCGCGGCGAACTCGCGGGCGATGACCGCGCCGATTCCCGTGCCGCCGCCGGTTACGATCGTGACCTTGCCTTCCACGCTGAATACGTCCCTCAAGGCATCCTCCTCGCGTGCTATTTCGCTGCCAGGCGCGCCAGTGCCCGGCGCGCCTGATCGGCCAGGGCCGGGTCGGCATTCTGGTCGGCGCGGGCGGCATCCGCGGCCCGTCGATAGTAACTGACAGCCTGGTCGCGATTCCCTAGCGCCTCGAAGGCGCGGGCCACATTGAGCTCAGCCTGCGCGCTGGTCGGGCAGGCGGTCATGGCGTCCTGATAGTATCCCAGGGCTTTGTCGAATTCGCCGGCGGCAAAGCGATCGCCGCCCCGACGCGTCGCCGCCTGCATCACGGACTTGTCACAAGACCCGGCGACCGGGGGTGCGGTCGAATAGGCGGGCTGCTGTGCGGCCTTGAGAGCGGCGACCTGCTGCTCGAGCTGAGCCAGCTCGGCTTTTTGCCGATCTATCTGCTCCTGGTTCTGTTTGATCGCGTCGGAGAGACATCCCGTCAGGCCCAGGACAACGATCGCTGCCAATGATGCTTTGGTTGAAACCCATGCACCTCGCATATCTACTTAGTTGCCAACCAGCCATCCGCTGTCAACGCGCGCGATTGAGAGCCGCGGCCGAATCGGCGCCGCGCGCGCTTCAATTGCGGCGCGAGGATGGTACACTCGGGCGCTGGCACGTTCCGCCGATCTGCGGCGTGCAGCGGCAACCCTTTGAAGGAAACGAATGAAAGGAACCGGGCGATGCGCACAATGCGTTGGGCGTTGGCATCGGCGGCTGCGTTGTGGATCCTCGGCCTCCCGCAGCTATCCATCGTCTCAGCGGCCGAGAAGAGCGCACCTGCGATGAGTCCGAACGAAGCGTTGAAGCAACTGATGGCCGGGAACCGGCGTTTTCAAACCGACCAGACCACGCATCCGGTGCTCCATTCGCAAAAGCGCGGAGAGCTGGTGGGCGGCCAGTCTCCGTTTGCGGTAATCCTGTCGTGCTCGGACTCGCGCGTGCCGCCGGAACTGATCTTCGATCAGGGCCTCGGCGGCCTCTTCGTCGTACGCGTGGCCGGCAATACCGTGACTCGCGCCGGTCTGGAGAGTATCGACTACGCCGTCAGCCAGCTCGGCACCCCGCTGATCATGGTGCTGGGCCATGAAGGCTGCGGCGCGGTAAAGGGCGCCGTGGCGCAATGCGGAGGCGAATCGACGGCGAAACTGCCCGAGATTTTTGCCAACATCTGCCCGGCGGTCAATCGCGCGCGCAAAGCGGGAGGCTCGAGGCTGGAATCGACCGCGATCGACCTGAACGTGGACGAGCAGGTCAAGATCCTCGAGCACTCGGCGTTGTTCAAAAAACGCGTGGCCGACGGCAGCCTGAAAGTGGTCGGCGCGCGCTATCAGCTGGAGAGCGGCAAGGTCGAACTGCTGGACGGCGATTGACCCTCTAGTCGGCCAGGCCCGGGCGCACGGTGACCCCGGCGTAGGCGGTCGCGGTCCGTCCGTCCGCAGTGGTCGCATTCACCGTGGCTACGTAAGTGCCGGGCGTTTTGTAAGTATGAAAAAACGTGAGCGGCGGGTCCATCGAAACCTGCCCGTCGCCGAAATTCCACACGTATGAGACGAAGCCCTTGCCTTCCGGATCGACCGTGTTCACGAAAAATCCGACCGCGAGCGGCGCGGAACCATAGCCGGGCACCGCGGTCATCGTAATCAGAGGCGGCGTCGGCAGGTCGATACGGCCGCGCGCGCCCGCCGGCGCATCGCGCATCGCGCCCGCCGCCGCGCCCTCGGGCGACGCCGCATCCGGCTGCTCCTGCGGCGCCTGAGCCAGGGATTGCGCCGGGCGCAACGCGAGCGCCAGCAGCACGCCCAGCGCACCGACGCTCACGGCTATGCGCGCATGAGCCATTCGCTGAGATCGATTGTCACCGCCGCTCCGTCGGTCATCTGCAGAGACTTGGGCGAACGACGAAGCTGCATCTTGTCGATTTCCGACTCGCGCGGCAGCAGGTACAGCAGCACATCGCCGGAGATCGCGAGGACCCGCGTGCGTTGTTCGCCATGCCGCTCGACGCCGGTTACTTCGTAAGGGCTGAGATGAAAGGGGAAGCCGCGCAGGCGCACGATCCCCTCGTCGTATTCTTCGACGGTGCCGACGAAAAAACGCGTGTTGTCGTCATTAAACAACTTGCGATCGATCACGAGGATGTGGTCGCCATCGCGGATTGCGGGCATACGTCCCCTCCTGTTGCCGGGCCACCGCCCGAGCCCGAGTCATGTCACCATTAAACGGATTGCCGCCCGTTCCGTCCATACCCCGGCCGGCGGCTTCGCCGACGCGATGGTCCACTCCGGTGACCATGAATGGCGGCGCCCGCCTTTTGCACGCCGGCCGATGCGGCTACGATGATTGGATCGACGCGCTTGAGCCGTCCGCCGGACAGTGCCTGGGTAGTTTGACGGCCACGGCGGCTCGCGCGGGCGACGACTTCGCATGCTGGCGCTGGACAAAGTCTCAAAATTCTACGGCGGCCGCGCGATCTTCGAGAACGTAAGCTGGTCGATGCCGGATGACGCGCGCGTCGGCCTGGTCGGCCTCAACGGCGCAGGCAAAACCACGCTGCTCAAGATGCTCGCCGAGGTCATCGCGCCCGATTCCGGCCGAATCGCGCGACCCCAGCGATCGTCGGTCGGTTACCTGGCGCAGGACGCACCCGAGATGCGCGGCCGCTCGGTGCTGGACGAAACGCTCTCGGCACTCAGTGAGATGCAGGCGCTCGACAAGCGGCGTGTCGAACTCGAAGAGATCCTGGCAACGCATCACAGCGGCGAGACCCACGACGCCGCCCTGGCCGAGCTCGGCGACGTGCTGAGCGACCTCGAGCGCCACGGCTACTACGAGGCCGACAGCCGCGCCAAGGCCGTGCTGTTCGGACTCGGCTTCGCCGAAGCCGACCTTGCGCGCGACGTGGCCGAGTTCTCCGGCGGCATCCGGATGCGGATTGCGCTGGCGCGGCTGCTCGTGCGCCGTCCGGAGTTCCTGATGCTTGACGAGCCGACCAATCATCTCGACCTCGAGGCGCGCAACTGGCTCGAGGACTATCTCGCGGATTATCCGGGCGGAATCATCCTGGTCTCACACGACCGCTACTTTCTTGACCGCGTAACCGATCGCACGGTCGAAGTCGCGCGCGGCCGATTGATCGACTATCAGGGCGGATACTCGGCTTACCTCGTGCAGCGCGAGCAGCGCTACCAGGCGGAGCTTGCGGCGTATGAGAATCAGCGCGCCGAGATCGAGCACATGGAGGCGTTCATCAGCCGCTTCCGCTACCAGGCGAGCAAGGCCAAGCTGGTGCAGAGCCGGATCAAGCAGCTCGAAAAGATCGAGCGGCTCGAGCCGCCGGCGGGCAGCGAAAAACCGCCGGCGATTCACTTTCCCGCATGCGACAGGGGAGCGCGCCGGGTGTTCGAACTTCAAGGCGCCGTCAAACGTTACGGCGAACTGACCGTGTACGACGGAATCGATCTTACGATTGAGCGCGGGGCGCGGGTCGCGCTGGTCGGCCCCAACGGCGCGGGCAAATCCACGCTGATGAAGATGCTCGCGGGGATCGAGCCGATGACCGCGGGCGCGCGTACGGTCGGCGCAGGAATTCAGATCGGCTACTTCGCGCAAAATCTTGCCGAGTCGCTCGATTACGGCAAAACCGCGCTCCAGGAGCTGGACGACACGGCCGAAGGCATGACCAGCGCCGAAATCCGCGGTCTGCTCGGCGCGATGCTCTTTTCGGGCGACGACGCGCTCAAGCGCGCAGGCGTGCTTTCGGGCGGAGAGCGCGCGCGCCTGGCGCTGGCCAAAGTGCTGGCCCATCGCAACAACTGCCTGCTGCTCGACGAGCCGACCAACAATCTCGATATCGTGGCCAAGGACACGCTGCTCGAAGCGCTGCGTCGTTTTCCGGGCACGATCGTGATCGTCAGTCACGATCGCTACCTGCTCGACGAACTGACGACCGAAACGATCGAGGTCGGCCAGGGCCACGCAATCCGCTATCTCGGCAATTACGAGTATTACCTGGAGAAAAAGGCGCAATCGCCGACGGTCGCGGCGGCGCCGGACAGCCGCAGCAACGGCCGCGCGCCGGCCGACACTCGCTCTTGCGCGCCCCCCGCGGGCGCCGCGCGCGCGGCGAAATCCGCCGACGCGCGCAGCGCAAACGCCGGCGACCGGCATGCGGGCGTGGCCGCCAGGGCGCGCAGGCCCTCGCGCCCGACCGATACGCATCGGGCTCGACGCCGCCAGGCGCTCGAAGGCGATATCGAACGCAAGGAAGCCGAGCGCGCCGCGCTCGGCGAGCAGATGAACGATCCCAACTTTTATCTGCAGCGCGCCGACGCCAATCAGCTCATCGCCGCCTACGAGCGGCTCGGCCGCGAAATCGAGCGGATGTACGAAGAGCTGGTGAGCCTGGACGGCGCGCCGCCGGCCGGCTCATAGCGGCGGCCCCGACCGAGGCATACGCGGCATGCGCGTGGCCGCGGACCGCAGGAGCCGGTAATATTCGAGCGTGCCTACGCACACTGAACCGCCAGGCGGCATCGGCTCCGACGATCGGCCGACGCTCGCGCGATGGATCGACGGCGCAATCGCGCGCCGATGGCCGGACGCGCACGTCACTGACATCGCGACGCTCAAGGGCGATGCATCGAATCGGCGCTTCTGGCGGGTTACCTTGGCGGCGCCCTCATCCCGCGCGGGCTTCGACAATGCGCCCACCTCCGCAATCGCCATCGACCTCGGGCCGGACGACCTGCCGACGTATGTGCGCGCATTGAACCTGCTGCCCGGGCCGCTGACGGAGCCACCATTTCTCAACACGCAGCGCTTCCTCAAATCGATTGGTTCTGCGGTGCCGGACATTTACGTCGCCGACGCGCCGCAGCGGATGCTGCTGGTGGAAGACGTCGGCGAGACCCCGTTATTCGAAGCCGCGCTCGCGCCCGGCGCAAAACCCGCCTCGCTCTATCGCATCGCGATTGATGAACTGCTGCTGATTCACGTGGAAGGCACGCGGCAACTCGACCGCCGATGTGTCGCGTCTTCGGTCGCATACGACGCGCGGCTGTTTCGATGGGAGATGAACGATTTCCTGGCATTGGGCGCGGCCGCCATGACCGCGCAATGCGATCCGGCCGCGCTTGCCCCCGAGCTCGACGATCTTGCGACGCGTCTCGGCGCGCTCCCGCGCGTGCTCTCGCATCGCGACTACCACGGCCACAATCTTTTCGTGCAAGGCGGGCCCGGCGGCGCACGCATCCGTGTGATTGATTTCCAGGACGCCCTGCTTGCGCCGGCGGCCCAGGACCTCGCGGTGCTGCTGACCACCCGCGACACGGATCGCGCGATCGGACCTGCGGCCGAGCGGCGGCTGCTCGATTATTATCTTGCCGGATGCGCTCGGCGAGGCGCGGCGTGCCCGGATGCCGCGCTGTTCGCGGCCGGATATCGCCTGTGCGTGCTGCAGCACGCGCTCAAGGTGATCGGCCGTTTCAACGCGCTCGAGCGCCAGGGCAAGCGCGGCTATGCGGCGTTTATTCCGCATGCGATTGCGCAGGCGCGCCGGATGCTCGCGGGACCGCGCATGGCCGAGGATTTCCCTCAGCTGCGGCGGGCATTCGACATGGCCTGAGACGGACGCGCGTGTCGCGCGCGGTCGATCCTCGGCGGACAATCGGATCACCTATGAAGGCATTGGTGCTGTCGGCGGGCAGGGGAGAGCGGCTGATGCCGCTTACGGAAACGTTGCCCAAACCGCTGGTCGAGGTCGGCGGACGTCCGCTGATCCATTATCCATTGAAACTGCTCGCGCACTCCGGAGTACGCGAGGTCGCGATCAACGTGCATCACCTGGCGGCGTCAGTGCGGAGCGCGCTCGGGAGCGGCGAAGCGCTGGGCGTGCGCATCACCTATGCTCCGGAGGAAAAGCTGCTGGGGACCGGCGGACCGCTCGTCGGACTGCGTGATTTCTTCGGCCGCGAGACGTTCGCGATCCTCAACTGCGATACGATCATCGATCTCGACCTGCGTGCGCTCGCCGAGTTTCATCGCCGCGCCGGCGCGTTGGCCACGATGGTGCTGCGCGAAACCGCGACGCCCGAAGCCTACAGCCGCATCGAGATCGACGCCGGCGCGCGCGTGCGCCGGATGCGCCTGCTCAAGCGCCGCGCCCCGCTCGAAATCGCGAATTACGAAGCGCCGGCCGAGTCCGCGAACGGTGCGGCGCTGGAGCCTTACATGTATTGCGGCGCAATGCTGTGCGAGCCGACGCTGTTCGCGGTTATGCCGGCGCTGGCTCTGCCGTTCAGTCTGATGGGCGATCTGTTCGCGCCGCTGCTGGCGCGCGGAGCGGCCCTCTTCGCGCAGGTGCATCGCGGATGGTTCCGCACGGTCGATGATCTCAGGAGCCTCGAGGCGCTGCGCGCGGAATTTGCACGCACACCGCCTCGCTTGCCCTTCCTGTAACCGGTTCTACAGCCGCATCCGCACCCGGTCAGCCATCCGTTTGAACCATCCGCCGCGCGCCACCGCCGCGCCCGCAAGGATCGGGATGGTCGATTGCGGCTTGCCGTCGACCATCATGGTCAGCGTTCCGACCTGCTGCCCCTTGTGCACCGGCGCAACCAGGTACTTGGCGTCGAGAGCGCCGGCCAGCGCCACCTTGCCCTCGTATCCGTGCTCGACCGTCACGAATGGCAGCGCGGCCGGCGCGACCGCGACCTCGTCCGCCACCCCGCCGTACACGCGCATTTTGTCGGGCACGGCTTTGCGCCATTCGGGCTGGACGCTCGCAAAAGTGCGAAACGCCCAATCGATCAGTTTCTCGGTTTCGACCCGGCGCGCGGTGGCCGAAGGCGTGCCGAGCACGGCCGAAATCAGATCCATTCCGTCCGAATGGGCGCTGGCGACCAGGTGGTAACCCGCCTCCTCGACGTGGCCGGTCTTCAGTCCATTGACGCGTGAGTCGTAGAACAGCAGCGCGTTGAAGTTGGGCTGATGAATCTTGTCGAACGTGAAGTCCTTGGTCGCGGTGTATTTAGTCGCGTCGGGAAAGGTCTGGATGACGGCGCGGCCGAGTTTCACCATGTCGAACGCCGTGGTGTACATCTGCGGGACCGGCAAGCCGTCCGGATTTTCGAAATGGCTCTCGGTCAATCCAAGCGCCGCCGCCTCCTGGTTCATCTGCGCCGTGAAGGCGTCGGTCGAGCCGGCCAGGTATTCGGCCAGCGCGACCGCGGCATCGTTGCCCGAGGAAACCATCAACCCGTAGAGAAGGTCGTTGATTGAGACACGCTGTCCGACCTGCAGGAACATGCGGGAGACCGTGCTGTTCATCGAAAGCCGCCAGGCTTTCTCGCTCACCGTGACCATCGTGTCGGGCGTAACGCGTCCCTGATGCAAGGCCTTGAGCACGAGGTAGAACGTCATCAGCTTGGCCAGGCTCGCCGGCTGAATATGCTCGTGCTCGTTGTAGGCGTAGAGCGTCGCGCCCGAACGCGCGTCGATCATCATCGCCGCGTGCGCATTCAGACCGAAGGGCGCGGGACGGTTGCCGAGGACGCGGATCTGGTCGAGCGGGACCGCCGAAATCTCGGCCGGCGCGGCGCGTCGCGCGCGCGCCGCGGCATGCCGGGCCGCTGCGTGCGCCGGCGCGCCCGCCATCGCCATTCCGAGGCAAACCGCCAGAGCTGAAAGAATAATTCGGTAATTGCCGCGCGCTTCCATCACTACCACCGCCTCCGCGTGGATAAAGTTATGGCGTGGAGCGATAGCGGATCAAGGCGAAGCGCATTATTCAGCCCACACCCTGTTCCCTTGGCCCCGAATTATGACTATTCCATTGTAGCCATGGCTATCGATCTATCCGTGATCCTGCCGGTGGTGAACGAGCGCGACAACCTGCGCGCCCTGATCCCGCGCCTGGCCGAGATCGCGCAACGATGTCACCTCAAGCACGAAGTCATCGTCGTCGACGGCGGCTCGACCGACGGCACCCGCGAGGCCGCCACCGAGTTGGGCGCGCGCGTGGTGCCGGAGCGGCGGCGCGGCTACGCGGGCGCTCTGACCACGGGGCTGGCAGAGGCGCGGGGCGATTACCTGCTGACGCTCGATGCGGATATGTCGCACGACCCGGCGTTCGTGGCCAAGATGTGGCGGGCGCGCGAGCGTGCCGACATCGTGATCGCCTCGCGCTACGTGCGCGGCGGCGTGGCCTATACCGATCTCAGCCGGCGCATCTCGAGCTACCTGCTCAACGGATTCCTACGCCGCCTGTTGAGCATGCCGATCGGCGACCTGTCGAGCGGATTTCGCCTCTATCGGCGCGCAGCGATCGAGGGCCTTGAGCTGGCCAGCCGCAACTTCGAGGTGCAGGAGGAGATCCTGGTCAAGGCATGGGCGCGCGGCTACAGCGTGACCGAAGTGCCGTTCACTTATTTTCCGCGCGAGGCCGGCCGTTCGCATGCGCGCATGCTGCGCTTCGGCATGGACATTCTGCGCTCCGCAGTCGGCCTGTGGCGGCTGCGCAATTCGATCGCCTCAGCCGACTACGACGAGCGCGCCTTCTACAGCATCATACCGCTGCAGCGCCAGTGGCAGCGCCGCCGCCATGCGATTACCGTGGGCTGGACGCGCCACGCCGGCCGAATTCTTGACGCCGGTTGCGGTTCCAGCATCATCATCCAGAGCCTGAACAACGCCGTCGGCATGGATATGAACGCGGACAAGACGCGGTTCCTGCGCCGCTACGGCATTCCGCTGGTGCGCGGATCGGCCTTTGCCCTGCCGTTTCGCGATGAGAGCTTCGATTGCGTGATCAGCTCCGAGGTGATCGAGCATATTCCTTACGATGAGGTCCTGTTCACCGAGATGAATCGCGTGCTGCGGCCCGGGGGAATACTGGTGATCGGCACGCCGGACTACGCGACCGTGGGCTGGCGCACGATCGAGCCCATCTACGGAGTGCTGCAGCCCGGCGGCTACAAGGACGAGCACATTACGCACTACACGCGCGCGCGGCTCGGCGAGGTCCTCGAGCGCCACGGCTTTATCTACGAAGAGGCCGCGTACATCTTCAGAAGCGAATTGATCATGCGCTATCGCAAGCCGGCAACGGCCGAATCCGCGGCGCCAACCACGCCGCCGATGCGTGCCGCCACGGCCTGAAACGGCGCAGCAGGTGAGTGAGCGACGATGCCGAACGTTCGCGCCGGAGAGCTGAATCTCTACTGCGAGAGTCACGGCAGCGGAGAGCCGCTGCTGATGATAATGGGACTCGGCGGGAGCGCACTCGCCTGGTCGCCTGAGCTGATCGAGGATCTGGCGCGTTCATACCGCACACTGGTGTTCGATAATCGCGGCACCGGGCGCAGCGACAAACCGGACGTGGACTACTCGATCGATGCCATGGCGGCCGACGCCGCCGGGCTGCTCGACGCGCTTGGAATCGGCCGCGCTCACATTTTCGGCGTCTCGATGGGCGGGATGATCGCGCAGGAGTTCGCCCTGCACTACCCCGCGCGGGTTCAGACGCTCGCGCTCGGCTGCACCATGGCGGGAGGGAAAAACGCGGTCGCGGCGACGCCCGAGGCGATGGCGGTGCTGAGCGCGCCGCGCAACGGGCTCTCCGACGCCGATCTGATCCGGCGCTCGTGGCCGATCAGCTACACGCAATCCTATCTGCAGAGTCATCGCACCGAGCTCGAGGCTGAAATCGTACGCCTGCTGACCCATCCGACACCCGCCTTCGCCTACAAGCGCCAGCTCGCGGCGACTTTCAAGTTCAACACCTACGATCGGCTGCCGCAGATCGCCGCGCCGACGCTGGTCATCACCGGCGCCGAGGACGCGCTGTTGCCGGCGGCCAATTCGCGCATCCTCGCGGAGCGAATTCCAGGCGCGCAGCTCCGGCTCATACCCGACGCCGGACACCTGTTCTTCAACCAGGCGCGCGAACAGTTCGTGGCTGCGCTGGTGCCGTTCCTGAGGGCGCATCCGATGCACGCTCGGGGCTAGCATGCAGCTCCCCGGGCGCGAGGAACTGCTCGCGGCGGCGCAAATCGTCGCCGCCGCGCTCGCGCCCACGCCGCAAATCCGCTGGCCGCTGCTGGCCGAGCGCACCGCCGCCGAGGTCTGGGTCAAGCACGAAAATCACGGCCCGGTCGGCGCCTTCAAGCTGCGCGGCGGAATCATTTACATGGACACTCTTGCGCGCGCGTCGAAACCGCCCGCGGGCGTGATCGCGGCGACGCGCGGAAACCATGGGCAGAGTATCGCGTATGCGGCGGCGCGCGTCGGAATGCGCGCGACGATTGTCGTGCCGCGCGGCAACAGCCGCGAAAAGAATGCCGCGATGCGCGCGCTCGGGGCGCAACTCATCGAGCATGGCCGCGACTTCCAGGACGCGCTCGAATTCGCGCAGCATCAGGCGGCCGAGCGGAGCCTGTTGATGGTGCCCTCGTTCGATCGGGTCCTGGTCTGCGGCGTCGCGAGCTATGCGCTCGAGTTCCTGGGCGCGGTCGCGGATCTCGACACGGTGTACGTGCCGATCGGCCTGGGCTCGGGAATATGCGGGACGATCGCGGCGCGGGAAGCTTTGCGTCTTCGCACCCGCATCGTGGGCGTGGTGGCCGAGAACGCGCCCGCCTATGCGCTCTCGTTCGCCGCGGGGCGGGCGATAACGACTGAATCGGCGGATACGATCGCCGACGGCGTGGCGTGCCGCGTGCCCGACGCCGAGGCGCTGTCGATCATCGGGCGATGGGCCGAGCGCATCGTCACCGTCAGCGAAGCGGAGATCGCCGCGGCCATGCGCCACTATTTCAGCGACACGCATAACATCGCGGAGGGCGCGGGAGCGGCGCCGCTCGCCGCCCTGCTCAAGGAGCGCGCCGCGATGGAGGGCCGGCGCGTGGGACTGGTGCTGAGCGGCGGCAACGTCGACCGCGATCTGTACGCACGCGTGCTCGCCGAGAGCTAACGGCTGTCGGTGCCGAAGCCGCGCGGCGAACGCAATCAGTAGGTCAGTCGGCGGATCAGGGCTTCGCCAATCAGCAGGATCATCGCCGCCATCAGGGGCCACGACGCCATCGATTCCCGCGACTCGCTCTCGGGCCGGGTCAGGCCGACGTCCGCCGGCGAGGGATTGAGCCGGCCGCCGCTTTCCGAGGCGAGCCGCTCTAGCAGCGTGTAGTTGGGCTCGGGCCGCGGCAGTTCGGCGTTGAGGGCGGGGCTCACGGTATAGGCCAGCGGAGGAAAGGCGAGCGCCTCGGCGGTCGCCGCCTTGAGCGCGATGTTGTAGGTGCCGGGGCGCGGCGCCTCGAAGCTGCCATAGAGCTCGCCCGGAACTTCCTCGGACAGCGCGCTCTGCACCCGGGTGCCGTCAGGGCGCGTGACGGTCGCGCTGACCAGCGCGGCAGACGGCGCGGGGCGCTCGCTGTAATTGGTGAGCCGCAGATGGATGCGGCCCTCGCGATAACCCAGCGCAACGTCGAATTTCTGCTCGGTGGCCGCGGTTTCCGGGGTCAACCACGCAAACACCTTGCTCCAGACCTGGCCGAAGACGCCGTCCTGCACCCACGGCCCGGACCATCGTCCGCTCGCATCGGTGGTCACGGCGACCGCCTTGCCCGCGGCAAAGCGCCAGCTTGCAATGAGCGGCGTGCGCGTGTGCGCGCGGTTGATGAAAGCGTCAAGCGTCGCCTGCGGCTTGAGTTCGGTGGCGACGAATCCCTTGATCGCCGGCAACTGGCGGCCGGCGAGGTCCTTGAGCAGCGGGTCCGGCTTGACCGTGTACGGCGTGAAATCTTTCTCGACCATGGTGGCTTCGCCGCCGTGCGACTTGACGTCCTGCAGAAACAGCTCGGGCAGGTTCGACGCGCTGTCGGTCTGATAGAAACCACCCCCGCCGTATTTGCTGATCGATTCGAGCAGCGACAAATTGGCCTCTTTGCCGATGGCGATGGCCGAGATGGTCACACCGCCCTCGCGATGCATGGTCGAGACCAGGTCGTAGTACATCGCCGCCGTGCCGCCGGTCTCGCCGTCGGTCAGGATCACGACGTGCTTCATCGAGGCGTTGTTGCCGGCGAGCATACGCTCGGCCTCCTGCATCGCGGGCAGCAGATAAGTGGTGCCGCGCGCCTTGAGGCGATCGATCAGCTCGTCGAAATATGGACGGCTCTGGCTGAGCGGCGTCAGCGGCACAATCACGAACGGCTGCGAATCGAACCCGATGACGGCGATCAGGTCGCTGTCCTTGAGCGTCCTGGTCACCGTGCGCGCGGCGGCCTTCGCGTACTCCAGCTTCTGGTTGCGCCCCATCGAGCCGGACTTGTCGATAACCAGGACCAGCGCGCGGGTGCGCTCACGATGCTGAGGTGGTTTCATGATCACCGGCAGCACGCGCGCGAGCGGGCTGTCCTGGTAGCCGCCGAGACCGAAGCTCTCGTCGCCGCCAGCCATGACCAGCGACCCGCCTTCCTCAACATAGTTGACCAGCGCCTGCTGGGCCGCCGTGGACAGCCTCGAGCGCGGCACGTTGTTGAGCACGACCGCGTCATAGCCCTTCAGACTTCCGCTCCACGAGCCGCTCGCCGTAATCACGGTCGGCTCGAGGCCGATACGATGAAGGACGGATTCGAGATACTCCGCGTCGCGCGCCGCGCCCGTGAGGATCAGCACCTTGCGCTGCGCTCCGATTCCAACCCATCCGGTGAGCGAATCGTCTTCGGCATAGGCGTCCTGGGCGGGATTGGCCGGCTTGAAGACCGCGGTGTGGGAGGTCAGGCCCGAGGCCTCCGCATGGACCGGGAAGTCGAAGCGCTGCTGCCCGCTTTGCAGGGTCACGCCGCGGTTCTCGGTCAGGCGCCCGCTCTGAAAGATCGAGATCGTGCCGCTTACCGGCGTCGCATTGTAGTTGGTGGCGGTCACCCCGAGCGCGAACGGCTCGGATTTCGATAGCGCGGGCGGCATCGAAAGATCGGTGATGGCGACGTTGGCGATATCGCGCGCACCGGGCGGCGTGAAAATATAGAGCCGGATGCCGGCCGCGCGCAGCGCGCCCAGCGCGCGTTCAGCTTCGCCGCGAGTCTCCCAGCCGTCGGTCACCAGTACCACCGGGCCGTCGCGCGCGTCGGGATTTGACGCGACCCGCTCAAGGGCGGCCTCGAGGTCGGTGGCGCCCGGCCCGCAGCTCGCACATCCGGCCGCGCCGTCGAGCCTGGACAGCGCCCCGGCGATGGTGGTCGTCTCAGCGACGGTCCCGAAGATCACCGCCGGATCGCCGCCGCGCAGTTTCAAATCGCCGCGCAGCAGCGCGGCGGTCCACGCCCGCATCGCCGGCGTGATGCTGGTCGAGGCGTCGAGCACCGCAGGTCGCGTCGTGCCCTCGCTGCGTCTGATCATGCCGGGATTGGCCAGCGCGAGCACGCACAGCGCCAGCACCAGCGCGCGCAGCAGCGGCGCGGCGAGCTTGCGCGGCGCATCGACCCCGAGGAGCGACCATACCAGGAACACGCCGACCGCAATCAGCAGCCAGAGCGCCTGTGGGCTGGCGAGCGTGATGCCCGCGAATATCGCCGGTAAGTTCATGACTGCGCCGCCATCGCCAGGCGGCGCCGGCGATACGCGATAAACGCTTCCATCGCGGCAAGCGCGAGGATCGCAAGGATGAAATCAGCGGCGATCGGGGCGCGGCGCGGCGCGACCTGCGCCGTCTGTGCCGAGCCGACGGCTTCGATCCTCATCGCCGGCGTGTTCTCGAGATCCGAAGCGCGGAGATTCGAAAAATTGACCGCGCGCAGCGATTTAACCCCGTCCGCCGCAACCAGTTGATAAACGCCCTGCCGATCGACGCCGGCGAAAAGCATTCCCGGCGTCACCCTGATTTTGCGCCCGTCGGGCGAAACGATCGTGTTAACCCCGGCCGGTACGATCCACGGGTCGCCGGTGTGATAGCCGGCGGTTTCGGCACCGAAGCCGGCCAGGTAACTCAGCGCGTTCAGCGTCAGAATCGACATCGGCAGATTCTGCCGCCCCAGGTAGGGAAAGGGGTTGAAGCCGAGGGCGACGATACGATGGCCCGCGCGCTCGCCCGCGAGCACGAGACCGCCGCCGCTGCCGCTGACGACGGTCTGCAGCCACGGATGCTGGTCAAAGTACTCGCCGCCGTGCACATTGAGCAGACGAAAATTCACCGAGTCGGTCAGCGGATTGGTCGGCGGCCATCCCGTGATCTCGACCTTGGCGACCGGCTGGATCCTGAAGCCGAAAACCGGATCGCCCGGCGGCGGCATCGCCAGTAGCGTGTTCACCGGTGGAATTTCCTTGGGCAGCGCGTACTCGAAGATCGCTAGATCGGCGGAGGCGAGATCGCCCGGGGCGAAGCTGGCGGGCGAAGCGACGCGGAGCGAAATTCCGGGCAGCCTGTCGAAGCCGGCAGCGTCGGCGGGCGTTGGCGTGACGAACAGGATTGAAATCGATTTGACCGCGCCGGCGGTCGCCCAGGCCACGTTATCCAGCGCCAGGCCGTCGCCGGGCGCGAGCTCCGCGCGATAGATGCCCGCGGGAGCGAGATTGGGAAATTCAATCGCGCCAATCTGGCCCGCGTCGAGATGCGCCTCGGCATGCGCCACCGGCTTGCCGTCGCCCGAGATTGCGACGCGCAGCGTCTGCGCCGCCGGACTGAAGTTGGCGACCGTCAATCGCGCGTGCAGCGCGGCCTGTCCGAGCGCCTCGCGGCGCAGCACGAAGGATCCGATCGCGTAATTCGGCAGCGGCGCGCCAAAGACCAGCGCCTCGAGCCGCGCCGGCACCGGCGCGGCGATCGATCGCGCGCCGGCGTAAATGACCCGGCGCAGATGCGCATCGGAAGCGAGCGTGCCGAGCAGGGTGCTCAACGCCGCCTGGTCCGACGGCGCATCGATGGCATGCAGCTGCGCGAGCGCGGCAGCGGCGTCGGCGGCGCTCGCAAACGGCGGTCCCGCGCGATGCGGCTGGGGCGCGGTCAGGTAGAGGTTGACTTCGCCCGGGCCCTCGTGCGCCAGCGTCTCGCGCAGCGCCGCGCGGGCCGCGTCGAAGCGCGTGCGGCCGGCGGCGCCGGCCGTGGCCTGCATCGCGGCCGAATCGTCGAGCACCACCGCGATCGGATTGCCGGTGCGGATGACGTATGGCCGGGCGAGCGCGAGAACGGCCAGCGCCAGGATCAACGCCTCGACGAAGAACATCCAGTCCACGCGCGGCCAGCCGCCGAAACGCCGCCCCCGCCCCGCGCGCAGGGCGCGAAACGCGAGCACGCTCGAGACCACGACACGCCGCGGCCGCTCGCGCACAAGATAGGCAACCGCCAGCGCCGGGACGAGCGCGAGCAGGTAGTACAGCGCCGCCGGATTCAGCAGGCCCATCCCGCCTCCATTCGCCTGGCCTCCGCTCGCCCAATCCGCGCAGCGGCGGTTTCGACCGCCCGACATGACGCCTCCGGTTCTCGCGCCGCGCGGTCGCTCGCGCGGCGATGCGGGAAAAACGCCATACGGCCGAACAAGAGCGGGGCATCGGCGATGAACATGACCGTCGTGCGAAGGTTAATGACGCAGGCCAAAGTCCGCGCTGGCGCGCAGAAAGAAATCGTGGAAGTTCACGTCCGTTGTGTAGAGCGTGTAATGAAGGCCGCGGCGCAGGCAGAAGGTTTTGATCTCGCGCGACAGCCGCATCAGGGTCTGACGGTACTGCTCGCGCTCACGATTGCCGATCGACGCGACCACGCTTTCGCCGCTTTCCGCATCGACCAGCTCGATGTCCCCCGCCAATCCTGCGCCCGCCATCTCGCCGCCGCCTAAAATCTGCACCGCGGTCACATCCATGTTGGCCGCGGTGAACAGGCCGAGTCCGCGCGTCACCGAGTTTATCATCATCAGGTAGTCCGAGATGACGAAGACCTTGCCGGCGCGGCGGATCGAAACCAGCTCGCGCGCGAGGGCCGGCGCCAGGTCGAGCTCGCCCGCGGGACGTACCGTAGCCAGGCGCTGCGCCAGCTCGACGATTCGATGGCGTCCGTAGAGAAAGCCGGGCGGGCCCGCCTTGCCCTCGCCCGCCAGCACCCGCACCATTACGCGGTCGCCCTGCGAGAGGGCGACGTAGGCAAAGGCGAGCGCGGTCGCGACGGCCATCGCAAACTTGCGGTCGCCGGGCGGCAGACCCATCGAGGCGCTGGCGTCGAGAAAGATGTAGGTGAGGAGGTCTTCCTCCTCCTTGAAGAGTTTGATGTAGAGCTTGTCGGTGCGGCCGTATAATCCCCAGTCGATGAACCGGAAATCGTCGCCGAGCGCGTAATGGCGGAAGTCGCTGAACTCCAGCGACGAGCCGCGGCGCGGCGAGAGGTGCGCGCCTTTGCCGAGCCCCTCGAACTCGCGCCGGGTCTTGATCCGAAGATGCTCGAGCCGGGCGAGGAAGTCCGGCGTGAATTCCTCCGGCAAACCCAGCATCGGTCTTTACGCGCGCGGCCTTTTGAGCCGCTTCAGCGCCTGGTCGAGAATCGAATCCGTGCTGACGTTCTCGGCCTCGGCCTGGAAGTTGCGCAGCAGGCGATGGCGCAACGCGGGCATCACGCCGTCGGCCACGTCCTCATAACTGACACTGACCCGTCCGTCGAGCAGCGCGTTGACCTTGGCGCACAAAATAAGCGCCTGCGCGCCGCGCGGGCTTGGTCCGAAGCGCAGGTACTGCGAAACTTCGGGGATCGCGCCCGGTCCGTTGGGCGTGCAGGCGCCAATGATGCCGATCACGTAGCGTTCGATCGGCTCGGCCACCATCACCTCGCGCACCAGCGCCTTGAGCTGCTCGATCGCGCCCGGCGCTTCGCTCGCCGGAAAAATCGTTTCGGCCAAGTGAGTGACGGCGCCGGTCGTGCGATTGAGGATTTCGCGCAATTCCTCGGGCTTGGGCGAACCCATCACCACCTTGAACAGAAAGCGATCCATCTGCGCTTCGGGCAGCGGGTAGGTGCCCTCGAGCTCGATCGGATTCTGCGTCGCCAGCACCAGGAACGGCGGCTCGAGCGGGTAGGTCACACCCAGCACCGTTACCTGCCGCTCTTCCATCGCTTCGAGCACGGCGGACTGGGTCTTGGGCGTGGCGCGGTTGATTTCGTCGCCGAGCACGACGTGGGCGAAAATCGGACCGGGCTTGAAATGGAACTCGCGCCGCCCGTCAACCTCGGTCAGCACCTGGGTGCCGACGATATCGGAAGGCATCAGGTCGGGCGTGAACTGGATACGCTTGAAACTCAGGCCGAGCGCGTCGCTCGCCGTCTTGCACATCAAGGTCTTGCCGAGGCCGGGCACGCCCTCAATCAGCACGTGGCCGCCGGCGAAGAGCGCCGTCAGGGTTTTGCGGATCACGTCCTGGTGTCCGACGATTACCTTGCTGACCTCTGCCTCTGCGCGCGCGAAAACGCGTTGAAAATCGGCGACGCGCTCGGCGGGGGTGATTTGCGGAGCCGCTCCCATGCCTTCTCCTTGTTGCAATCGTTCCCTGCCTCGTTGCAATCGTTGCCTGCCGCCTAGCGGATCAGATCGCGGTAACGTGGCGGCACAAGCTGACGTTCCTGCGGCGTAGTGTCAAGCCGCTCCTGCTTAAGCGGCGCGTTGGCATAAGGAACGCTCGCCAGCGGCCGATTGCTGTCCGCCACGAGTTTGCCGCCGCTCGCCGAGACCACCTCGGTCGGCAAACGAAAAACGACGTAACGCGCATCGCGAATCTGGATCGCCGGTCCCTCGCCCGGTTTATAGAAGCGCTGAAAATTCTCGGCCACCGGAAATTCGCCGAGATGCGTGTCGCCGCTGCCTCCCTTGTCGCGCTTGCCGTTTTTCGAATTGCTCGACGGCATCTGCCCCTTGGCAAACGCGTCCGGCCGCGGCGAATTCCCCTGCGCCATCGAGTCGGGCTGCTGCGACGGTCCCTTCTCGTTTGGATTCTTTCCCGGCTTGAGCGCGTTGCCCTTGTCGCCCTGCCCCGGCCTGGGTGCGTTGTTCCGCGCTCCGGCCGCCGCTTCGATTTGAGCCTGCGCCTTGGAAAGATCGTTCTGCAGCTCGACAATCTGCTGATTGCCCCTGGCACCGTTGGAGTTCTGTCCCTGGTTCGCGCCGGCGCCCTGGTTGCGGCCTTGTCCCTTACCCTGCCCTCGCCCCTGAGCTTCGCCCTGCGCCTCGCCCGCGCCGGAACCTTTACCGCCGCTCTTGCCCTTCGCACCGTTCGAGCCGTTTGAGGCATTGGCGTGCGACGATTGCTGATGGCGCTCGAGTTCGCTCATCGCATCGGCCAGCCGCTGGAGTTTTTCCGGCGCCGGAACGGCGGGATTTTCGAGCGCTGCGGCCGCGGCGAGAATCTTCGATGCCAACTCCTTGTCGATCGCTGAAGGCGAGCTTGCGAGCTGCTCGGCCGCAGCCCGCAGCCGACGCGCCTGGAGCTGCTCGGGCGTCGGAGGCCTGACCAAGGCCAGGGCCACAGCGGCGAGGACCACCAGGATTGCCGCCGCGATGGGCAGGGAGCGAACAAGCGGCGGTCGCACCTCGAAGAGAAATGCGCGCTTGGGATCGAATCGCTCGAGGTAACCTGCGGCGCGGCGCCACAGCAGAGGAAAAAGCGGCGTCCGTTGCGCGCCCCCGGCAGTCGAGTCCGCAGGATCGGCAAGACCCGCCAGCGTGACGATTTCCTGGTGGCCGGCCACCGCCTGGTCTACGCGCTCCGCCGTATTCATTAAGTCGCCGGCGGCGCGCCAGGCCCGCCACGCCATCGCGGCGCATCCGGCGAGCGCCGCGATACCGACGGCGGTGAGCGCGATACGCAGCTCGGCCAGTATCGCAGGCGCCAGCACGTAGCCCAGACGCTCCCAAGTGGCAACGCCGATGAGATCCAGCGCGGCGGCCAGGACAAGAGCCGTGACCGCGGGAAACGCCAGAATCAGGCCTGCGCGCAGCGCAGCAACCTGCATGAGGCGACGGCGCGCCGCCACGATCCGCTCGATTGGATTAACCACCGGGCAGCGCTCACTTGTCGGGCGCGGGCGGCGCCGCGCCGCCCTTGCGCGTGACGATCGAGATTTTAGCGGGGTCTGTGCGTGTTTTCAGCTTGCGCACGGTTTCGATAGCTCGTTCATGCTCGCGCAATGTTCGCGAGAAAATATGCGTTCCGTCATTGCGGGCCACAAAGTACAGATAATCGGTGTGCGCCGGATAGAGCGCCGCCATTATCGACGACAGGCCGGGATTTGCAATCGGTCCCGGCGGCAGTCCGGCGAACGCGTACGTGTTATACGCGGACGCCGTATGCACAGCCGTCGCCGCAGGCTCAATTTCTCCATCGGGATTATACTGGGCCGTGGGATCAGACTGAAGCGGCATCCCCAGCCGCAGGCGATTGTAGAACACGCTCGCGATTGTCGGACGTTCCCCCGGTACCTTGGCCTCTTTTTCGATGATCGATGCCAGGGTTACCAGCTCGCGCGTCCCCAAGTTGAGCTGAAACAGGCGCTGGTCGGTGGAGGCCGGTAGAGCTCGGTAGAAGCGCCCAATCATCGCGGCCAGAATCTGCGCGGCATCGGCGTGAGGCGAAAACCGGTAGGTCGCGGGAAACAGATAACCCTCAGCCCCCAGCGGTTCCATTCCCAACGCCGCCGGAAGCGGACCGAAATGTGCGGCCGCTTCGAACTGCGCCTGGCACACCAGGCCCGCTTCCTCTAACTTTTCGGCTATCTGCTGCAGCGTCGCTCCCTCGGGAATCGATACGGTCACGGCCATGAAGTCACCGTTGACCAGATGACGCAGCACGTCGCCGACCTTTTCGCCACCGGCGAACTCATAGTCGCCGGGCTTGATGCTCCGTCCGCCCCCGGTCACTTCGGCATAAACCACCATTGCTCGCGCGCTGCGCACAACCCCGGCCGCTGCCAGTCGGTGCGCCACCGCAGTGAGGGAATCGCCCCGGTTCACGGATACGCTTCTGGGCGTCGAGAACTTCGGCACTGGGACGAGGCATGCATAAAAAATCCATGCGACAACCCCGACGACCACGATGACCGTCATGGCGAACATGGCCCTGAAAAAGGTCGTCATCGACGCACCGCAACTGGAGGCCGACCGAAGTCGAGACACATGAGGCAAAGCATATAGCGGTCCGCAAAAGCTTTCATCGCCGCTTCGAGCGCCGCGCCTCGAGCCATCCCTGCAGCATGACCGTGGCGGCGAGGGCATCGCGCAAGCCCTTGCGTTTGGCACGCGAGATGGATGCGTCGCGCAGCCGATCCAGCGCCTCAACCGTGGTCAGTCGCTCGTCGTACATTTCCACGGGAATTCCGATTGCTTCGGCGAGACGCTCGGCAAAGGTGCGTGCGGCAGCCGCCGATGGTCCCTCGCTGCCGTCCATATTTATCGGCAAACCGACGACGATCAGCGACACGTCGCGGCTGGCAAGTTGGATTCGGATGAGCTCGATGTCACGAATAAAAGAACGGCGTTCAATTGTGCCCACCGGGTAGGCGTGGTCGCCCTCGCTGACAGCGAGGCCGATACGCTTACGGCCATAGTCAATTCCCGAAACTCGCATATTTTCGCTTATATTGCCTCATATCTTCTATAAGCAAACGCGGTGCAAACTGCATTCTTAGAGTTGTTGCGCGGCCTGGTCGAATAACCTAAGTTAGGCCCCGATGGTCAGGGGGATCTACGCGCGGGTGTTTCCACGCTTGATCACGGCCTTGGTGGTCGCATCGTTGGCCACACTCGCCGCAGTTCATCTTTTCCTTCAGGCGGGCGAACCTCCGACGCCGACGGTCGCCCTGATGGACTTTCAGCCGGGGTATAGCGGCCCGGGTCCGATCGAAATCGCCGAGAGCGCGACGCCCGCACCTGACCCAATCGTAATTCAGCTTACCTTGGATCGTTCCGCTTCGGTCCTGCGTTACCTGGAGGATGCGGGACTCGATCCGAACGAGGCGCGGAACTGGGCGCAGCGGTTCCAGGAAGTTGCCAACACGGGAACGATGAAGGAGGGCCATTCGCTGGTCCTCTACAAAGATCCCGAGACCGGCGACCTGCGTGACCTGCGCTATGACCTCAACACCAATATCGAAGTTCGCGAACATGCCCTCGGCGCGGGTGTAATCCGCACCTCGCGCGAGCTTATCGAGTACGATATCCGGCGGATCAGCGTGGCCTTCCAGGTCGACCGCAGTTTCCGCACGGCGGCACAGCTGCACAATCTCCCCGAGCCGATCGTCTACACGCTCGAGAATGCGTTCAGCGAGCATCAGGCGCTGGATGAACTCCCGTCGGGCTCGGTGGTGAAACTCATTTACCAGGAAAAGGTGGCGCGCGACGGCAGTTATCAGTTGGTGACCGGTCTCGAAGCGGCCCAGATCGAGTCGGACGATCGCGTAATGAGCGCGTTCGCCTTTCGCGACGAGCATGGCCAGCCGCGATTGTTCGACGCCAACGGCCAGGAACTGGGCCAGCCGCAGACGCTGCGCTATCCGGTCAAGTTCAACTACATTTCCTCGGGGTTCACCTTCCATCGCTATCACCCGATTCTGCACGAATACCGCCCGCACGTGGGAGTCGACCTGGCGGCCAACTACGGCGCACCGGTCCAGGCGGTGGCGGACGGACGGGTCGAGTACGCGGGCTGGTGCGGCGAGTTGGGACGCTGCGTGCGCATCAATCATGCTCAGGGCATGACCAGCATCTACGGCCATCTCTCGCAGATCACCTCGGCGCTGGGCCGCGGCGACTGGGTTTCGCTCGGCGAGATTATTGGCCGCGTCGGCAGCAGCGGTCTCTCGACCGGCCCACATCTGCATTTCGCCCTCGAGCGCGATGGCCATTATGTCAATCCGCTGGCCGAGAGCATCGGTGTCAACCATCAGGTGTCGCCGCGCATGCGCTCGCTGTTCGACCAGTTCAAGGAGAACTACCTGGCGATGCTTTCGAAGCTGCCCGATCTGGGCGGCCATTTTCATGTCGGCACGGCAACCGCTGACGCTCACACCGCGGCGGCGCGGCCTTCAACGCAACTGGCCGAGGGCACGCCGGCAGCGCATCGCCGATCGCACCGCCGATGGCATTCCTGGCGCACCGCGCTCGCGCATTGATCCGCGGCCTGTGCCGTGGTTGCTGCTGAATTGGACAGCGATTTTTTCGCTCTCGCTCGGCCGCGCGCGATCGCTCATCGCGGCGCCAGCGGCGACTATCCCGAGAACACGATGGTCGCGTTCGAGGCCGCCGCCGCTGCCGGCGCGCCCTACTTCGAGCTCGACGTGCGCACGACGCGCGACGGCGTGGTCGTCGTCAGCCACGACGCGCGGCTCGAGCGCACCTGCGGATTCGACGGGCGCATCGACCAGCTCACGCTCGCCCAACTCAAGAAGCTGGATGCCGGTTGGGGCTTCATGCGCGAGCGCTGCGGTGAATTTCGCTTTCGCGGCCGCGGCATCGAGGTGCCGACGCTGGCCGAGGTCTTCTCGGCGTTTCCAGATCGTCATTACGTGGTCGAAATCAAGCAAAGCGTGCCGAGCCTGGTGCCCGCGCTGCTCGAGGTGATCGAGCGCTTCGCGATGGGCCGGCGCGTGCTCATCGCGAGCGAGCATCAGGCGCCGATCGATGAGATACGCGCGCTCGCGCCGGCGCTGCCCACCAACTTTCCCTATCGCGAGATCGCCGACTTTATGATGTCGCTGGCGCCCGGCTCTGAACCCTACCGGCCGCGCGGCCATGCGCTGCAGATTCCGCTTGAATTCGAGGCTTGGCGGCTGGTTACGGCCGAAAGCGTTGCCGCGGCGCATCGCGCCGGCGTCGAGGTCCACGTGTGGACGGTCAACGACCCGGCCGAAATGCGCGCGCTGCTCGCGTTGGGAGTCGACGGCATCATCACGGACTATGCCGACCGCCTGCTCGCGCTGATCTGATCACGCCAGACGCGTTTCCCCGTACGACCGCCTTCTGTTACGATTCCCGCCGCTTTGCGATGCTCGAGCGGTCCCCGGAGGATTGATCGATGAAGCTCGACACGATGCTTTCCGCGCGCGAACTGCGCGACGTCCCCACGGCGGCAAAGGCCGCCGAGGATGCCGGCTTCGACGCCGTCTGGTCGATGGAAGCCGGCAACGACGGCTTCCTGCCGCTGGCCCTGGTCGCCGAGCACACGCGGCGGATCAAGATGGGCCCGGCGGTGGCGATCGCCTTCCCGCGCAGCCCGATGGTGACCGCGTACACATCGTACGACCTGGCACGCCTGTCCGAGGGCCGCTTCGTGCTCGGCCTCGGGACTCAGGTCAAGGGACACATCGAGCGGCGTTACGGCGTGCGATGGGAGCCGCCCGTGGCGAAGCTGCGCGAATACCTCGAATCGCTAGCCGCAATTTTCAAGTGCTGGAGCGAAGGCGGCACCAAACTCTCATACAAGGGCAAATACTACAGCTTTTCTCTGATGACGCCGTTTTTCGCTCCGCGTCCGCACCAGTTCCGCATCCCGATCTACATCGCGGGCGTCAACGAGCATATCTGCCGCCTGGCGGGCGAGCTGTGCGACGGCCTGCACGCCCATCCTTTCAACTCGCCCAAGTACCTGCGCGAGTTCGTCATGCCGCAGCTCGAGGCGGGTTTTCGCAAATCGGGCCGCCTGCGCAAGGACTTTACCGTCTTCACCACCGCCTTTGTCGTGGTCGGCAACAACGATGCCGAAATCGACAAGGCGCGCGAGGCGGTGCGCCAGCAGATCGCCTTTTATGCTTCGACCCGCACCTACCAGGTCGTGCTCGACACCCACGGATGGGGTGACGTGGCGCCGCGGCTCAACGAGAAGGCTGCCAAGGGCGACTGGAGCGGCATGGCTAAAGAGATCACCGACGAGATGCTCGAGACCTATTCGGTAAGCGGCGGATGGTCCTATATCGCGGCCAAGGTCAAGGCGCGCTACGCGGGGCTGCTCGACCGCGTCGCGTTCTACATGCCCTACAAGGCCGGCGTGGACGAGGACGCGTGGCGCGAGCTGTGCCGACAGTTCAACGGTTGAGCACGCTCCATAGCGGTACGCGAGCCCGTGCGGCAGCGTTCACTGAACCAGCGTCGAGCCCAGCTCCTTGGTCTTCTTCTGCAGCATCCCGACCAGCGCGGGATAGCCGTCATTGTTGAGCACGCGGTTGAACTGCTGGCGATAGTTGGCCATCACGCTGATCGCATCGACCGTAAGGTCGTAAATCTTCCAGCTCGCGCCGTCGCGCCGCACCAGGTAGTCCACCTTGATCGGCTGTGGATGATCCTTGAGCAGCACGGTGCTGCGCACCTCGGCAAAGTCGGCGCTGTCGTACTGTTGCCCGGTGAAGCTGATATTCGCGTTGTTGATGCTCTCGCGCGCCTTCTGCACGCCGTATTCCTGAAGCTTGCTCAGGTACACGTTCTCCATGAAGGCGGTGAAGAGCGACACGAATTCGGTCTGCTGCGCCGGCGTGAGCTGTCGCCAATGATAGCCGAGCGTGGTGCGCGCCATATCGGAGAAGTCAAAATTGCTCTCCGCGATTTCGCGCAGCCGCTTGTCGCGCTCCGCCGCCGGGCTCTGCGTATCGCGTACGACCGCGGTCGCCTGATCGATGACGCCCTTGACCATCGCCGTAGGGTCGGCCGCGAGCATCGCGGCGGATGCCGGCGTCTGCGCATGCGACGGAGGCAATGCGAGCAGCAAAACGGCGCCGCACATCGCCGCCAGCAGGGCCGCGCGCAGGAATCGCGGGCGTGGGCGCGACTGCGGCCGGCCCGCGGCAGACTCATCGGCGGCGACGCGATGCGCCGTGGCCCCGCGCCCGGTTGCTCTGGTAATTTTTCGGTGCAAGCTCGCGTATTTGTTCAACATCACGTCCTATTATCCGCTCGCCTGCCGGGGATTGAAACGGCCAGCCGGTTGAAAAGCCGGCCGATGCACCATGGGCGCGGATAGGCTAGGCTAGCTACGGATGCACAAACGTTTGCTTTACGCTGCGGATTCCCGATGGGCCGCGATGGCCGAGCGCATCCAGACGCTGATGGCCGAGAGTGATTTCTGCGCGCTCAAGGACGAGGGGCGCACGCGCGCAGGCCTGCTCAAGCTCCCAGGTGGCGGCTCGGTTTTCGTCAAACGCGTGCGGACGGGGTCGTGGGCGCGCGGCGTCATCGCCCGCGCTCGCGGCTCACGCGTGCGGCGATGGCTCGAGGGCGCGGCAATGCTGGGGGCGGCCGAATTTAACCGGCCGGCGCCGCTGGGCGCGCTCGAGATCTATCGGGCCGGCGCATTGGTTGAATCGTACCTGATGTGCGAGGCGCTCGGCGAGGCAACCGTGCTAAGCCGCGCGGTGCTCGACGAAGGACGCGTCCACTTTCGCTCGCGGCGCGCGCTGCTGAGCGCCGTGATGCGCGAGGTCCGGCGGCTGCACGACGCCGGCCTCTACACGCTCGACCTGCAGGAAACCAACCTGATGATCGAAGAACGCGCCGGCGCGCCGGCGCGCATCAGCTTCGTCGACCTCGAGGATTTCCGCCGCGCGCGCTCGGTTTCATGGCAACGCCGCATGCGCAACCTGGTTCATCTCGACCGCAGCATCGGACGCTTTCTCAACCGTTCCGCGCGCCTGCGGTGCTTGTACGACTATCTGGGCGATGATGCGTGCGATCGCGGCCGGCGGCGCCAGACGGTGCAACAGTTCTGGCGACTGCGCGACGATCTGGAAAGCAGACGGCGCGGTCGCGTCCGGCGCATAATCGCGTCGGCTTCGCCCGCCGAACCGCTGCCGCCGTCGGCAGCGGCTACCGTGTTCGCGCACGGCACGGGCACCGGCGTAGCCGACGGGTTCGTGCCGCGGTCCCGCGGCGGCTGAGCCCGCGTTTTCGCACGAGCGCGCTTCACCGATGGCGATTTCGGTTCGCAGACGCGAGTTCGATCATCACACTGAGCAGGTTCACGCCGCCGGCGGCGCCAGCCTGCGCGACCTGATGCTGGGGCTCAATGACGGCCTGGTCGCCTCGTTCGCGGTGACCTCGGGCGTCGCCGGCGCCTTCACCGCGGCAAAAATCGTGGTCATGGCCGGGATCGCCGAAATGCTCGGCGGCGCGGTTTCGATGGGCCTCGCGGCGTTTATCTCGGCGCGCTCGCAACTCGAGTTCTACCACAGTGAAATCCAGCGCGAGCGCGACGAGATCCGACGATGGCCCGAGCGCGAACGCGAGGAAATTCGCGCGATCTATCGCGCCAAGGGTTTCGCCGGCGACCTGCTCGATCGAATCGTCACCCATATCACCGCCGACGCCGAGCGCTGGCGCGACGTGATGATGCGCGAGGAACTCGGGATGACCCCCGAATCCTTCGATGCTCCTGTGAGATCGGCGCTGACTGTGGGTTTCTCCTATCTCGTCGGCGCGGCGGTCCCGGTGCTCGGCTACCTGTTCGTCCCGCCCAGCCAGGGATTGATCATTTCCGTGGTTGCGACCATCGTTACCCTGTTCGCGGTCGGCGCCGCCAAGACGACGATCACGATGCGGCCGTGGTGGCGCAGCGGCCTCGAGAGCATGGCGACCGGCATCGTCGCCGCCGCCGTGACCTACGGCGCCGGGCGCTTTTTCGCCGGCGGTTGAGCCACGCGATTGCGCCACCCGTGCAGACGTGACGAGATCGTCCGTCGTGGTCTTCACACAATTTCGCGGCGTCCGCGATCCCAGATGGGCAACAGAGGCCCGGATCATTTATAGCGCGCGCGAGCCTATGTGCGCGATCTCCGCGCAATGGCAGAGATGAGTCAGACACGCAGCACCGTACGTTTATGTAATTGGAGAACCTACTTGCTCCGCATTGCCGTCGACGGCAACATACTCGTCAGAATTCGAACAAGGGGCTCGGTAAGACTACTCGCGGTTGAAGCTGACTGTGCGCGCTGGCCTTGGCCCAACATGCACCCTAGAAGGCAAGCACATAGAAAACCCTACCGGACCACATAGGCGGAGCTGCCCGCCTGCGGGGGATTAATGCGGGTTCACAAAAAGTCGATTCTATTCATCGTTTTGGATTCATGTCGTTATGACACGTTCAATCACGCACAACTTCCCAACCTGCGATCCGTCGGACCTCTGTTCAAGGCAAGCGCGCCTTCCTATTTCACGTACGCATCACATGCGGCGATGTTCGTTGGTTTCACTCCGGGCGTAGCCGCTGTCGAACGATCATTTCTCAACCCGAAGTTCGCGAAAATTTTTAAACTTGGCCAGGCGAATTTTCTCGGCAAAGAAGGGGCTTTTCAACTTCAGGGCCGAAGCATCATGCAGGGCCTGTCTCGGGCAGGATATGCGGTGTTCGGTACCGGGGGCGTACGCTGGTTCGATCCGAGCACGGAAACGGGCAAGCTCCTCAGCCTTGATTTCGATAAGTTTTTTTACACCGGCGATACTCATTCGCTTACCAGACAGGTCAGGTGGATTGAACAAAAACTCGCCGAGTGTGAGGGCCAGCCGGTGTTTGCCTTTCTTAACGTCGGCGAGACCCATGTGCCCTATTATTTCGAAGGAGCGCCCTGGTCGGTCGACGACAATCCGTGCGTACCATTCCAAAAGCTTGACCGCGCCGCCGAATGTCGGGCTCGTCAGACGGCCTGCCTGGAGTACATCGACCGCGAGCTTCATGACCTCCTGCCCGCATTTTGCGATTCGACCATCATTGTGTGCGCCGACCACGGCGATTGTTGGGGCGAAGACGGCATTTGGGAGCACGGCGTCGCTCACGAGATGACTTTGAGCGTGCCCTTGATGATTCGGCTCTCCGGAAGACCAATCGAATGAGACCTGAGGCGAGCGCCGGACGTCAGATGCTTACGGTCCAAGCCGGCCGTCATAATGGTCACCGCTGAAGTCCACTCAGCCGCGGCGCTGAGACATTCGCGACAGATGGAGAGCCACCGGGATCGTCTGCCGGATTTCATTGCCGTCGGTCCGCCCCGTACGGGCACCACCTGGCTGCATCGAATGCTCGGCGGCCATGTCGGGCTGCCGCGGGCGATCAAGGAGACGCAGTTCTTCGTCTGGAACTATTCGTTGGGCCTCGACTGGTACCGATGGTACTTCCGCGGCGCGCCGCGACACTTGCCGGTAGGGGAGATCGCGCCGACCTATTTCGATCATCCGGAAGCCCGCGAACGCATCCGCACGGCCATACCGCGATGCCGCATCGTTATCTCTCTGCGCGATCCGGTGACGCGGGTCTATTCGCAATACAAGGCATGGCATCGCGCGGGACTGGTCGAAGGACCGTTCGATTATGCCGCGCAATGCGATCAGCTCGGCGCCTCGAGCAGCTATGCGTTCAATGTCCGGGAATGGCGCAAGGTCTTTGGCGCGGACAACGTGCTCGTCACTTTCTATGACGACCTGCGCTCCAGTCCCCAGGCTTATCTCGATTCGATCTGCTCGTTCATCGGTATCGCGCGAATCGACCTGCGCCAGGCGCGCGACGCCGACGATCCGGTCAATCCCTCGGATACCGGGCCGCGCAGCATGCGGCTCGCGCGCGCAGCCATCAGATTGCGCGACGCGCTGGTCCGCCGGCGCTGCGCGCGGTTGGCGAGCCTGTTGTGGGACGGGACTTTCCTGTTCCGGCTCTGTCTCAGCGGCGGACCCGCCCAACTCCCGCTCGCGCCTGAAATCGACGCCGACTTGCGTGAGCGCCTGCGCCCCGAGATCGAGGATCTCGAACAATTGCTCGGGCGAGACTTGTCATCCTGGAAACTCCCAGTGACGCGAGCACAGAGGAGCGGCGCAATCAGCTCGCGCGCCTGAGTTCCGGCGCCGCTTCATCGGCCCTGCGCCAATCCGCTGCCGAGCGCCCTGCCTCCGGACGCTCTCAGGTACAGGGCGGTTCCTGGGCTGCCGCCTGCAATTGCGCAATGGCAGCGTCGATGTGCTGGATGGCTTTGGTCCGATGACCCCCGAAATCCTGGGAGGCCGCGGCCAACTGCGCCCTGGCCTCGTTACACCGCTGAAGCGCATCGTGAATATACGGATGATGCTGTCCGGGCGTAATCCCTATCTCCGCAGACTCGGACACCGCGGGTAATGCCCCGTGCGTCATGGCGATCGCTGCTTGTACTTCGTTCAGGGCTGACTCGATCTGTTGATCGGCCTGCGCTCGATGTCCGCCGAGGTTACGGCATGCATGATTCACCAGGAAGCGTGAGCGCCTGAGCAAGTGGTAAGCCTTGTAGATGTGCGGATGCGCCTGCGCAGCCCACGCCTGCGACATCCTGCCCGTGGCGGTGGACACCACGCCTCCGATCAACAGAAGTCCCAGTATGGCGGTCAGCGGCTTTCTCATATGCGTGCCTCGGTTTTCCGGAGTCGGGGAAACTGTTGCATCTGTAGCTCAATCGTGAGAGGTGCCGCAACCTGAAAACCGCCTTTGGCACTGAGCGATGTACTCGAGCATCTGCCGGCCGCGCGGATGCTCCCCGGTCACCGAATTCAATAGAGCGCCAGCGGCGCTTTCCCGGCCAGCAATTCCTCGGCAAATTCAGCGTGACTCGAGGGCGCGGGGGGGATTTCGAGCAGGCCGTTGCGGCGCATCAGGCTGATCGCGGCCTTTTGCGGCAGCATCGCGTACCAGGCCCGCAGCACGTCGTCGCGGGCGACGGGCGGCGCCTCGCCGTTGGCCGAGGCGAAGAGCCGATTCTGCATGACGGCTCGGAGCTGATGCCGAACGCGCGGCGGTATCGGGCTCGGGTGATAACGCATCGCGCAAAACAGCGCCTTGCGCGCCTGGTCCATATCGCCGGCTTCGAGACATCGCAAGCCTTTGACCGTCAGCAACCAATGGTAGAGCGCCGCCGAGCGGCGCGCGAGCCGGTCGCCCGCGGGGCCGTAGCGCTTGCGCACCCGCTCGGCGAACAAGGTAAAGCCCGGCGCATACTTGCGCATCCGCTCGACGATCGGCGCGAGCCGATAATTGACGAGCGGCTCGGGCACGAAGACAAAATCGCTGAACTCGCGCAGCAGAAACCAGAGTTCCGTGTCCTCGAAGCCGGACGCGCCTTTGTATTCCTCGGCGAAACCGCCAGCCCGATTAAAGGCCCAGCGATGAATAGTCACGGTGCTCGGCAGGATCGGCCACCACCCCTCCTCCATCAAATCCTCGAACAGCGGCGGCCGTGCCATCCCGGGATGCAGATAGGTCGCGGCGAGCGGCACCCCGTCGCGGCCGATCGGCACCGCGTCGGAGAAGGCCAGGGTGGCGGTCGGATGGGCGCGCAGCGCCGCCACGGTTTTCGTCAGGCGGTCGGGCAGCCATACGTCGTCAGCGTCCAGAAAGGCCACGAACTCGCCGTGCGCGCGGTCGACGGCGCGGTTTCGCGCCGCGGCAAGGCCATGGTTTCGCTTGCGGCGAATCACCCGGATGCGGTCGCCATAGCGAGCGAGCACTTCGGGCGTCGAATCGCGCGAGGCGTCATCGACCACGAGCACCTCGAGGCCGTCGATCGCCTGGGCGAGAGCGCTGTCGATCGCGCGCGCCACGCAATGCGCACCATTGTAAACAGCGATGATTGCCGATACCTGCAGTGCCGCCATCGAGGTTTGGTTGGCACGCCGGGGCTAGCCGTTCGCCGCACCCCGCGCCGGCGCTTCGCCGTCTTCCGGCGTGTAGAACTGCAGATCGCACAGCTTGCGATAGGCGCCGTCCAGCGCCAGCAACTGCTCGTGCGTGCCTTCCTCAACGATCTCGCCGCTCACGATGACGAAAATGCGATCCGCGCGGCGCACAGTCGACAGCCGATGCGCGATCATCAGCGTCGTGCGATTCTCCATCAGCCGCTCGATTGCATCCTGCACGATCCGTTCAGCTTCGGAATCGAGATTCGAGGTCGGTTCGTCGAGGATCAGGATCGGCGCGTTCTTGAGCAGCGCGCGCGCGATCGCGAGCCGCTGCCGCTCGCCGCCCGACAGCCGCACGCCGAGTTCGCCAACCAGCGTATCGTAGCCGTCGGGCAGCCGCATGATGAAATCGTGGGCGCTGGCTGCTTTGGCGGCCGCTACGATCTCATCGAAATCGCCGCTGCCGCCGCCGTAGGCGATGTTGTTGCGAATCGTATCGTTGAAAAGAAACGTGTGCTGCGAGACCAGGCCGATTTCAGCGCGCAGCGATTTCAGCGTATAGCGCCGCGCGTTGACGCCATCCAGCAGCAGCGCGCCTTTCTCCGGGTCATAGAAGCGCGGGATGAGATCCGAGAGGGTCGATTTGCCGCCCCCGCTCATGCCTACCAGCGCCACCGTCTGCCCGGCCCCGATCTTCAGATTGATGCCGCGCAGTACCCATTCGCCCTCCGGATTGTAACGGAAATGAACGTTGCGAAATTCGACGCTGTGCGGGCCGTGCTTGAGTTCGATCGCCCCCGGCGCGTCGTACACCTCCGGCGGATGATCGATTATCGCGAACACGCGCTCGGCCGAGACCAGGCCCTGCTGTATCGAATTGTTCGTCCCGGCAATGCGTTTGAACGGCCGATAGATGATCAGCATCGCGCCAATGAAGGCGGCAAAGGTTCCGGGCGTGCGGGTGCCCGCCAGCACCGCCGGAATGCCGTACCACAGCACGGCCACGACCGCGAACGCCCCCAGCACTTCGATAAACGGGCTGCTGAACGCGCTCGCGCGCAGCACGCGCCGCATCAGTCGAAGCTGCTTGCGCAGCATCGCGCGGAAGCGCTGCGATTCGTACTCCTCCATGCCGAAGGCCTTGACCACGCGGCAGCCCTGCACCGCCTCCTGCATCATGACCGAAATGTCGCTCAGCTTGCGTTGCGCGCTCCGGGCCGTCCTGCGCACGCGCCGCGCGGCGCCGACGATCGGCAGAATCGCGACCGGAAAGACCACGAACGCAAGCAACGCGAACTTGAAATCCATCCAGAACAGGCCGCCCACCAGTGCAATCAACGTGAGGGTGTCGCCGACCAGCGACAGCAGGCTGTCGGTGATGATCCCGGAGGCCGCCTGCACGTCGCTGAGCGAGCGCGTCAGCAGATTGCCGGTTGGGGTCCAGTTGAAAAATGACAGCGGCAGGCGTTGCAGCCGGTCGTTGAACTCGGCGCGCAGATCCATCGCCGTCTTCATCCCGATATAGTCGGTCAGAAAGCTGGAGAGGAAATCGGTAAGCGCGCGCACCACGAAGGCGGCGAGAATAGCGATGCTCAGCAGATGCAACCGGCGCTCGGTGCTCAACTCGTTGGCCTGGAGCTTCGGTAACAGATCGATGGTTTCCTTGATCAGGTAAGGGATCGCGCCATTGGCGCTGCTGAGCGCGAGCATCGCCGCCACCGCCAGGGTGAGATCGGGGAAAATGTAAGGGCGTGCGTAGCCCAGCAGGCGCCTGTACAGCGCCATGTAATGGCCTTTTTCCTGCTCGTTCTGCGGAGCCCGCCACCACAGCAGGAATTCGCTCAACCAGTCGCGGAATTTATTGCTCATCAGCTCCTGTCGCACCGCCCAAGACGCGCACCGATGGCCGGGAGGGCCACCGGCATGCTCCGGGCGGCTTTACCTGTAACGGTCAGCGCCGGCATTCCGGACCGGAACGCAGCCGGTTCAAGTCTAACGGAAATAGTTCTCAAGCTCAGGTTTCGTACGGTCGCCGCGCACGATCCTGCCGCTGAGCGCGCGCACCACCGACATCGGCAGGAAGGTCCTCAGCCAGCGCGAGGCGGCGCGGACCTGAAACGGCCCGTAGCGCATCGCGCAAGCGAACGCCTTGCGCGCGCGCATCTTGTCGCCGTCGCGCAGCGCGACCAATCCCGCGTATCCCCAGGCCGACACGAACGCGTTGGATGACTCCCGGATCAGGCGCTGGCCGGCTTCGCCGTAACGCTCGGTTACGAGCCGGCCGAAAACACGATACCCCTTGGCGTATTTCATCATGCGCTCGCTCGGCGGCGTAGTGCGGTATCGCACCAGGCGTTGCGGCACGTAGCGGAATTCGCCTTGCTCGCGCATCACCAGCCACATGTACGGATCCTCGAAGCCCGGACGCGTAAAACTCTCGTCGAAGCCTCCGGCGCGTTCAAATGCGCTGCGCCGCATCACCGCGGCGCTCGTCAGGATCGGCCACCAGCGCGTCAGCAACTCCTCCATCGACGGCGCATGCGCGGAATGCTCGTCGATGAACTTGATATCCAGCTCGTGGTCAAAGTCATCGACCGGCACCACGTCACAGAAGGCGAGCGCGACCGACGGCGCGGCATCGAGCTCGGCGGTCAGCGTCCTGAGCATCGGCGGCAAAAGCACATCGTCAGCGTCAAGGAACACCAGATACTCGGAATCCGGGCCGGCCGCCGCCGCCCCGACATTGCGCGCGGCAGAGGGTCCGCGGTTGCGCTGGCGCAGAAACTTTATCCGGTCGCCATAGGAGCCGAGGATGCGCGCCGTCGCGTCGGTCGAGCCGTCGTCCACGGCAATCACCTCGGCTGACTCGGCTTCCTGCGCCAGCGCGCTATCGATCGTGCGCCGGATGGTGGCAACGCCGTTGCGCACCGGAATGATGACTGAGACGCGACTCACGACGGCAAAACTAGCATTTCGCCCCACCCGCAACCAATGTCATCCATAACGCTTATGCGACTTCAATTCACCAGCAGCCCGCTTCATTCCCGCCACGCCGCCGCCGCGCATCCTATGGGCCTTTTGCCGTGTCAGGCTGACGCGCACCACAACCGCTCCCTGCACCGAACTTCCACGCCGAGAGATCGCGACCGATCATTGTCTCGAGCGCCTCGATTTCCGGACGGAAGCGCTCGCGCAAGCGGCTTTCGATCGAAGGGTCGAGCGGCCCGAACTCGCCACCGCCGCGGAAGCTGAAGCGCCAGAAGCCCGCTTTGCGCAGCAGCGCGATCGCGGCGACCGCGCGGCGGCGCTCGAGCCATCGCCGCAACCGCCACGCACGCTCGGCGAAGAGCGCGAACCGGGGTCCGCGCGTGACGCTGTTGACCCGTTTGCCGAGCAGCGGAGAGCCCTCGAGCGAAAACGGGGCGATGCCGATAAATTCGCAGATCGAATCGAGAAAGCCCTGCGGATCGCGCTCGAGATCGTCGTACAGCGCAACCATTACGCGCGCGCTGCCGCACCGCTCGCGCCAGCGCGCGAGGTAATGCGCATAGCGGCTGGCCTCGGTCGCCGGGCTCGCGCTCTCGGCAATTTCCGCCATCGTCGCGCGCGTCCATCCGTTGTGCCGCATCAGCCGGTAAAACGAGTACAGCCGGTCCACCGGATCGCGCAGCGTGCAGACGATGCGACAGCCGGGAATATCCTTGGCGATACGCTCGGGTGCCTCCAGCGCGGCGAAGTAGTTCGGCGATATCTCGCCCATCGGAAGGTCCGACGGACAATCGCGAAAAAGATCCAAGTACCAGTGCATCCCCTGCGCATAATGGGTGGAGAAAAAATCCGTTTCCTTGGTGCCGCGCGCCAGGCCGACGCGGCCGCTGAGCGCCCGATAGAGCCAGGTCGTGCCGGTGCGCGGCGGACCGATGGCGATGAAATCCGGCAAGCGTGCGCCCGCCGCCGTGTCACGCGCCTCAGCCGGGTTCATCGGTGAACGTTTACGCGCTATGCGCTCGAAAGAGACAGGCCCGCCGCGGCTCAGCCGCCGCCTCACGCCTCGATCAGGATATCCTCGCCATCCACCCGCACCGCAAAGCACGAGACTTTGACCTTCGCATCATCGACGTTTTCGCCCGTGACCACGCTGTACTCCCATCCATGCCACGGACACACCACGGTGGTGCCCACGAGGTCGCCTTCGCCAAGCGGGCCGCCGCGATGGAGGCAGGCGTTGTCGATCGCATAGAACCGGCCGCCCGCGTTGAACAGTGCGATCTTGCGCCCGCCGGCCTCGACGGTTTTGCCGCCGCCCTCCGGTATCTCGTCGCGTCGGGCGACTTTCACGAAGTTCGCCACCTTGCCGCATTCTCCCCTTTGCTGCGCGATTCTATGGGGCCGCGGCCGTGCGATGCAACGCGGGCCCGCGGTCCGGCTAAGTCGTATACTCGGCGTTGATCTTGACGTAGTCGTAGCTGAAATCGCACGTCATCACGCTCGCGCGCGCGGTCCCCAGTTTCAGGTCGACGGTCAGCGCGAATTCACGCTCCTTCATGCGGGCCGCGGCGTCGGCGAGCGCATCGGTATGCAGCGCGCCATGGCTCGCGATTGGAATACCCGCCATGCGCACCTCGAGACGCTCGAGATCCAGTGCGACGCCGGCCTTGCCGGCCGCCATCACGATACGCCCGAAGTTCGGGTCGCAGCCGAAAAACGCGGTCTTCACCAGGGGCGAATTGGCGATCTCGCGCGCGATGCGCTCAGCCTCGGCGGTCTTGCGCGCGCCGCGCACCTCGATCGTCACGAGCTTGGTCGCGCCCTCTCCGTCGCGCACCAGCTCGCGCGCGAGCGCACCCGCGACCGCGGTCACCGCCTCGGCAAACGCCGCGATCTCGCGCGGCCTTAGCGGGCGCGCGCGCGCGGCGCCGCTCGCCAGCAGCAGCAGTGTGTCGTTGGTGGACATGTCGCCATCGACCGTAATCGCGTTGAAGCTGTGCGGCAGCGCGCGGGCGAGCACCCGCCTGAGCTCGGGTGCGCCGACCGCCGCGTCGGTCACCACAAAGGCGAGCATGGTTGCCATCTTCGGCTCGATCATGCCCGCGCCCTTGGCGCAACCGGCGATCGTGACATCGGCGCCGCCAAGCGCGATGCACGCCGACGCAATTTTGGGCCGCGTGTCCGTGGTCATGATCGCGCGCGCGAAGTCGCCGAGCCCATCGGGTGAAAGCGCCTCGACCGCATCGCGGATTCCGGACCGGTAGCGCTCGAAGTCATAGAGATGGCCGATAACCCCGGTCGAGCATGGCGCGACCAGCCCGACCGGGCATCCGATGCGATCGGCCAGCACGGAGCACGAGTCGCGCGCGAGCTTCTCTCCGGCACGGCCGGTGAAACAATTTGCCGACCCTGAGTTGGCCGCGACCGCCTGCAGGCGCCCGCGACGAATATGCTCCTGCGCCACCAGCACCGGCGCGGCCTTGACGCGGTTGGTGGTAAAGACCCCGGCGGCGGCGACCGGGCGCTCGGCCACGATGATGCCGAGGTCCTTGCGCCCGGGCTCCTTGCGCAGACCGGCGGGTACACCGGCGAAACGAAAGCCCTTGACCACTCGCGGTTCCAGCGTCAGGTCCATCAGGGGAGCGTCTCCGAAGGCGCTTTTATACGTGGCGCGTCGGCAGCGGCGCAAGCCGCTGGCCGGGAACGTCGCGCGAGGGGCCGATTTATCAATGCCTGGAAAGCACCGGATGCGTTGACGTGCCGCGGCGAGGGCGCCTCACTTGCCGTGGCAGCGCTTGTATTTCTTGCCCGAGCCGCATGGACACGGATCGTTGCGGCCGACCTTCTCGGCCTCGCGCCGCGTGCCGCCGGCCGCGCCCGCAGCGGCTCCGGGAGGCGCGCCGGCCGTGGCTTGTTCGGTCTGTCCCCCGTGACTCATCATGACCCGTTGCGGGCGTTGCTGTTGCTCGAGCTGCTGCACGCTCTGTTCGCGCACGGTCTGCACGGAGAAGACCTTCTCGACCACGTCGGCCTGCATCGTGCCCATCAGCGACTCGAACATCGAGAAGCCTTCCTTCTGATATTCGACCAGCGGATTGAGCTGAGCGTAGCCGCGCAGGCCGATGCTTTCCTTGAGATGGTCCATCGCGAGCAGATGGTCCTTCCACAGGGAATCGAGCGTCTGCAGCATCACGATCTTTTCGATCTGACGCATCACCGGCGGCGTAAACTCCTGCTCGCGCTGCTCGTAGAGCGCGCGCACGCGCTCTCCGGCGACGTCGATCAGGTCGTCCGGATGATCGATCGCATGCCCATTGGCGTGCTCGCGAAAATTGAAATGGAAATGGAACTGCTTGTAGAAGGCATCCTCGATCGCCTTCCAGTTCCACTCCTCGGGCGCCGCATCGTCCTCGACATGCGCCTTGACGATCTCCTCGATCAGCGCGTCGCACATGTCGGCGATATCGTCCTTGAGCGGCGCGCCGGAGAGCAGTTCGCGGCGGCGATGGTAAACGACCTCGCGCTGACGATTCATCACGTCGTCGTATTCGAGCAGATGCTTGCGGATATCGAAGTTGTGCGCCTCGACCTTCTTCTGGGCGTTCTCGATCGCTTTGCTGATCCAGCGATGCTCGATCGGGATGCCGTCTTCCATCCCGATCCGGCCCATCAGGCCCTTGAGCTTGTCGGCGCCGAAAATGCGCAGCAGGTCGTCCTCGAGCGAGAGGAAAAACCGCGAGCTGCCCGGGTCGCCCTGACGTCCGGAACGCCCGCGCAGCTGGTTGTCGATGCGCCGCGACTCGTGCCGCTCGGTGCCCAGGATATGCAGGCCGCCGGCCTCCAGCACCTGCTCGCGCTCGGCCAGGCACTGCGCGCGGTACTTTTCGATGGCGGCGCGGAACTTCTCGTCGTTGGGGTCGCGCGTGCCGGCTTCGGCCGCGGCCATGAACTCGGCATTGCCGCCGAGCACGATGTCGGTGCCGCGGCCCGCCATGTTGGTCGAGATGGTCACCGCGCCGAGGCGCCCGGCCTGGGCGACGATCTCGGCCTCGCGCTCGTGGTTCTTGGCATTGAGCACGGAATGCCTGACGCCGGTCTTCTTGAGCTGATTGGCCACGCGCTCGGATTTCTCGATCGATACCGTGCCGACCAGCACCGGTTGCCCGCGCTCGTGGCAGTCCTTGATTTCCTCGATAACCGCGTCGAACTTCTCGTCCTCGGTTTTATACACGACGTCGTGGTTGTCGATGCGAATCATCGGCTGGTTGGTCGGCACCACGACCACGTCGAGGCCGTAAATCTCCTTGAACTCGGCGGCCTCGGTGTCGGCGGTGCCGGTCATCCCCGCCAGCTTGTCGTACATGCGGAAGTAGTTCTGGAAGGTGATGGTCGCCAGCGTCTGGTTCTCGGATTCGATCTTGACGCCTTCCTTGGCCTCGACCGCCTGGTGCAGCCCGTCGCTCCAGCGCCGCCCCGGCATCAGGCGGCCGGTGAACTCATCCACGATCACCACCTGGCCGTCCTTGACCACGTATTCGACGTCGCGCTTGAACAGCGTGTGCGCCTTGAGCGCCTGGTTGACGTGATGGACGAGCAGGATGTTACGCGGGTCGTAGAGATTCTCGACACCGAGCAGCGATTCAACCCTGGTCACGCCTTCCTCGGTCAGCGCGACGGAACGCAGCTTCTCGTCAACCGTGTAATGGTCTTCGGCCTTCAGGCGCGGGATGACGCGGTCGACGATGTAGTAGGTGTCGGTGGATTCCTCGGAAGCGCCCGAGATGATGAGCGGCGTGCGCGCCTCGTCGATCAGAATCGAATCGACCTCGTCGACGATCGCGAAATTGTGCGCGCGCTGGACGTAGTCCTCGAGGTTGAACTTCATGTTGTCGCGCAGGTAATCGAAGCCAAACTCGTTGTTCTGACCGTAAGTGATGTCGCAGGCGTAGGCGGCCTTGCGATCGGGGTCGCTCACGCCGTGCACGATCACGCCGACGCTCAGCCCCAGGAAGCCGTAGATGCGGCCCATCCATTCGGCGTCGCGCCGCGCGAGGTAATCGTTGACCGTGACGATATGCACGCCGCGGCCGGTGAGCGCGTTGAGCACCGCCGGCAGGGTCGCCACCAGCGTCTTGCCCTCGCCAGTCTTCATCTCGGCAATCCTGCCGCGATGCAGGACCATCCCGCCGATCAACTGGACGTCGAAATGGCGCTGCCCCAGCGCGCGGCGTGCGGCCTCGCGCACCACCGCGAAGACCTCGGGCAGCACCTCGTCCATCGCCTCCTCGCGCGCATCCTCGTCCTCGATCGCGGCGAGTCTGGCCTTCCATTCGGCGATGCGCTCGCGCAGGCGTTCGTCGCTTTCAGCCGAGATTTGCGGCTCGAGCGCGTTGATCGCGGCCACCGTGGGCCGCATCCGCTTCAGTTCGCGATCGTTTTTCGAACCGAAGACTTTGTGAGCTACCAGGGTTAGAGATGAAGCCATTGCGTCCGAACCAATATAGCGGGAGGTGCCGCCGGCGGTCGATGCGCCGCGCCAATCATCGTCATTTTACCGGAGCGGCGCAAAGTTTTCAGCGGCGGCACGGGATTGTTCAGCGTTCGATACGCACCGCCGAATCGACCTGCGGTCCGAAGAAACGCCGACCGACCCTGATGAAGCGATCCGGCGTCTCGGTAACGAAGAAACTCTGCGCGCCGCGCGCGCTGCGCCGCGCCAGGTCAAGCTGGTCGAGCAGCCGGCGCACCGCGGCCGCGGTGGCGGTCGCCGAATCGACCAGCCTCACGCTCGGGCCGAGCACGCGCGCAAACGTCGCCGCCAGCATCGGATAATGGGTGCAGCCGAGCAGCAGCGTGTCGATTCCACTGCGCTTGAGGCTCTCGAGATAGTGCGCGACCGTGCGTTCGGCGATATCGCCCTCGGTCCATCCCTCCTCGACCAGCGGCACGAGCATCGGGCAAGGGCGAGTGTAAATCTCGACTCCGGGACGTAAGCGCTGCAGGGCGCGAGTGTATGCGCCCGAGGCGATCGTCGCCTCGGTGCCGATTACGCCAATCTTGCCCGCGCGCGTCGCGCGCAGGGCCGCCCGGGCGCCCGGCTCGATCACCCCGACAACCGGAACCACCGTCTCGCGCGAAATCTCGTCGAGCGCAACCGCGCTCGCCGTATTGCACGCCACCACCAGCATCTTGATTCCCCTGGCGAGCAGGAACCCGCTGTTCTCGCGCGAGTACTGCACGATGACTTCGCGCGACTTGGTGCCGTACGGGAGCCGTGCGGTATCGCCCAGATAGATGAAATCCTCGTGCGGCAGCAGATCGACGAGCGCACGCAGAACCGTGAGACCGCCGATGCCGGAGTCGAAGACGCCAATCGGGCGGGCGCTATTGTCGATCGCGGCGCGTACTGCCCCGAACGCGCGCGCGGACGACCCTGTCCCATCCGCAGGATGCGCACGCCCGTTGCCTCCGTTCGCCGCTCCGGTGGATCCGCCGGTCAGCGCCGCGCCGCCCGACCCGCGCCTGCCTCGGCCATTGGAGGCCCGTCCAAGCCGCCCGCTCGGTCTATCTCGCGCCGGCATCAGTGTCTCGCGAGCGCCGCGCCCATTGCCGCCGGCGCTGCGGGCGGGTGGCCGAGCACGCGGCGATGAATGCTCGCGGGCTCCATGCATAGATAGCGCAATATCGCCGGACCGGCCGCGTGTATCCGCCGTTCCAGCGCGCCGAAGAGTGAGACGCGCAAGGGGGTGAACGTCCGATAGCGGCCGTCCGCCGCCAGTACCTCTTCCCCGCAGAGCATTGGGTCATGCGCATGGCGGCGGCGCGCCGCGCTGCGCAATTTCGGCGTCATCCGTAGCCCACCCAAGCTGATGAATGAGATTTTTGAAGGCGAAACAAAATCGAACAACTGATCCAGAAGCTCCAGATAATCCCTCTCCGCATCGCCGTACGCAATTATCGGATCGAGGTGAAAACCGACCCTGTAACCTGCGTCCAAAACGCACCGCGCGGCCCTCAGGCGTTCGACGGGCGATGCTGTGGCTTTCTCGGAACTTGCGAAAACGCGCTCGGGCGAAAGCGACCACGACACCAGCGTCCTGCCCCCGGGATCGACGGCAAGCAGATTGTCGATCTCGTCGGTTTTGGTCTTGAGTTCGAGCAGGATGCCTTCGCGGGAAGCGCAGTACGCGACCAGGTCGCGGCTGATCGCGGTGATGCGGTCGAACGCCAGCGAGTCGGCAAGCTCGCCCGTGCCGACGCGCAGCGCGCGGCCTGGGACCCGACGTCGCGCCCGCTCGAGCTCGTCGATCGCGTCGGCGTAATTGGCGTACACCTGAAATGCCGGATTGTCGGCGACGTAGTCCTGGAGAAAGCAGTAACTGCAATCCATCGGGCAGTTCGAGGCCAGCACCATCACCAGGTATCCGCAGCACGCGAACTCGGATGATCCCGCCGGACAGGCCATCAGGAACGGCGTGCGGCGATTCATCACGACCATCCTGCGCTTGCCCGCGCCGAAGGGATCGGCGGCATTCGGATCCGGTCGGATATCGTGGCGAGCATCGGCGGTGAAACGAACGGGCACGCCGGCGCAAGCGGCGGTTACGCGCGCGGCGAGCGGACTTGGGCGGCATTGCTCCTCGATTACGATTTCGTCCAGGTCGAAATTCATCGCCCGATCGCCGCCGTGCGGCCGTTTCCTCAAAGCGCCCCGCCGATCAGGTCCAGTATGCGTTCGATCCCGTCGATCCTGCTCTCGAGCGCGCGCATCGCCCCTCTCAGTTCTTCCCCACTACGGACCCGTATCTCGATCCGCAACTCGTCGCTGCCCAGATCCGTGGGCAGCGCCAGTATAACCGTCCGCGGCAGCTTGAGCGCCGCGACCTGGGCCTTCAGCCGCTCGAGCGCCTGCCCCAGGCGCGGAAATCGCACCGCCTTCAACTGCTCGACGAACGCGCGCGCCCGCGCCGGCGCCGAACCGGCCCCTTCAAGTATCCGCTTGAAGGGCGCGCGGGCAAGCACGGATGCGGCGTCGACGCCCTCGCGCAGCGCGATCTCTTCGAGCATCTCGAGCGCCGCCTGCGCCTGGCCTGCGCGCAGCCTGAGGGTCGATGCTGCGCGCAGCAGGGCCGCCGCGCTCGCCGCATCGAGCGCGAGCCATCGATCGATATGTGCACGGTCGAGTCGGCGGGCTTCGGCCCAGACCCGCACGTCCTGCCGCAGATCATCCTGAGCGCTCATTGAAGCTCCCGGCCGAAACGCTGACCCCGATGCTCGACGAATACCGCGGTTCGCGCATGCCCGGCTAATTCATCACGTCGCCTGCGCAGCGGCGGCTGCGTCGGCGCGGCGCAACCATTGTGCGCCGTCGTCGCGCAGCCGCCCGCGCATCCGCGCGTATGCCGTCGCCAGGTCGGCGTCCGCGCCATCGCGCCATCGCGTCTCCGCCAGCCGCGCCGCGCCGGCGAAGAAAGCCGCTTCTTCGCTTCGGCCGCGGCGCTCGAGTCCGTTGCCGAATATACGGCATTTCTCGGCCATTACTTCGGCAACCGCCATGCGCCGCTCGCTCTGCAGCGTTTCGTCCGCCAGCAGCTTGGCCAGCGCCAGGATACGGAAGCGATCCAGCGCCGGCAGGGTTACCGAGAGCTGCCCCGGATGCCCCGCACGGCGCATCACGAGTGGTTCATCGAGCAGTCCGACGTGGTTGTGTGCGGCGATCCGCAGCCAGAGATCGTAATCCTCGCACGCCTGCATATCCTCATCGAAGCCGCCCGTCTGCTCGAGCAGCTCGCGCCTCACGATGACGGCCGAGGGGCTGATGAGACAGGTTCGCAGCGAGTCGATAAAGATATCGCCGGCGCGCTTGCGATGGCGGCGGCCGGGATTTACGCGCCGACCGTTGCGCATCCATGTCTCGGTGCTTTGCGAAATCGCGCAGGCGGGATGCTCGCGCATGAAGCGGGCCTGGCGGGAGAGCTTGGCCGGCATCCACAAATCATCGGAATCGAGAAAGGCGATCAGGCCGCCGCGGGCGAGCGCAAGGCCACGATTGCGCGCGGCGGCGGGGCCGCGATGCTCGATCCTTATGGCGCGCACAGCACCCTCCGCCGCGGCCAGGTCGTCCCAGGTGCGGTCGGTCGAGCCGTCATCGACGACAATCACCTCGAAGCTCGCGTCATGTTGCGCGCGGACCGAGGCCAACGCCTCGGACAGCATCGCGCGCCGATTGTAGGTCGGTATGATTACGCTTATCTCCGGCGTCATCGCAGGTCGTCGCGCTCCGGGGTCTTTTCGACTGCGTCAACAGCGCGACGCGAGCTGCGTGCGCAGCCGACGATCCGCCGGCGGAGCTCGTCGATACCCTCACCGTCCACGCTAGAGCACAGGACCGGCGCGACACCCATCGCTTTGAACCGGGCCAGTGCGTCGGCGCGTTCCGCGCGGCGCAACTTGTCGCACTTGGTCGCCACCGCGATCACCGGCGTGCCGCGCTCACGCATGCGGGCGGCGAGTTCGAGCTCTTCGCACCCGGGCCCGCGCCGCGCATCAACCAGCAGCACCAGCGCGGTCAGGCGCTCAGACCGGTCGAGATATTGATTCATGATCGCCGCGACGCGGGCGGCTTCGCTCCGCGGCATCCGCGCGTATCCATAGCCGGGGAGATCGACGATAGCCAGATGGTCCCCCACAGCAAAAAAGTTGAGTGCGCGCGTGCGGCCCGGCGTGCGTGAGGTACGGGCCAGATTTTTTGCTCCTGCCAGCGCGTTCAGCATCGAGCTCTTGCCGACGTTCGAACGTCCGGCGAGAGCGACTTCCGCCCGGTCCCATAGCGGGTAGCCGCCTGGCTCGAACGCGGAAGTCACAAATCTGGCGTCCAGACGCATCGCTACCCGAGGATCGCGGCTCGCAAATGCTAGCGAGAAAAGGTTCCGATAAGCTCGCCGCTGGCTATGACGTGACCCCTGGCTGCTTCCTTTACTTCGGCTGCGCTCGCACCCGGCTTGAGGTTCAGCGCGCGGTCGAGCGCCATCAGCTCGAAGTGGTAGTGATGAGGCCCGCTGCCCGGCGGAGGACAAGGACCCTTATACCCCGGCTCACCTGTTCCATTGACACCCTGGAGCGCGCCGTTGGGAAGCTCGCCACTCGTGGGTACGCTCGAATCGAGGCCTTTCGCGCTGGCAGGCAGATTATAGACAACCCAGTGAATGAAATTCCCGTTCGGAGCGTCAGGATCGCGCACGATCAGAGCAAGCGTTTTGGCCGCAGCCGGAACTCCTGACCAGGCCAGCGGGGGTGACTGAGCGTTGGCGCTGCTGCAGCTGTAGCGCGCCGGAATCGCCGTACCAGGACCAAAGGCGGAGCTGGTAACGATCAGTTTGGAAGCGCTTCGGGCCGGCGTGGCGCTCGCGACGACGGCCAGCGATGCCAGTGTAAAGAGTATGCAGACAAGCTTGACATGGCTCACCATGATATAGTCGCCTCTTATTGGGAGTCACGCGCCGCAAGGCGATCTATACGCAAGATGAATCGGTTTGCGAACAGTATTCCGTCCAGAAGCGACGTGTACAGCCGCAACTGTGGACAAGGTTATCGGTGTCCCTTGTGGACGTTCTTGACCCGCGCAGACAGTTCTGCGAATGTCGCTTGCAGTCAAGGCGGGTTTAAGGTAGCATCCGGTACAGCAGGATATTAAAAGCTCAGTGATTCTCGACCGTAAGGGGGCGGTGTCGAGCGCGCTGGCGTGGGAGACAAAATGGCAACAGAAGCGAAATACAATCTGCCCCGTGTGATGACCGTGAAGGAGCTCTCTGCCTATCTTCGCGTGCATCCGTCAACCATTTACAAGCTGCTACGGCGTGGCGAACTGCCGGGCTTCCGTATCGGTACTGACTGGCGTTTTAACGCGGAAGTGATCGATCGCTGGTGTCTTGAGCGCAATATGCGCCCCAGCGAGATCGGCGAAAGCCTCCGCGGCAACTAGTTTCAATCCCATCACCAGCCGGTATGCGATGAAACCACCGGCTGGTGATGGACCATTCTGAGCAAACAAACGCCCGCTTGGGCGAAGGACGGATGGCTTCGCCCATGTCAGGCTGCTTTCAGAGCCTTGATGAGCAAGGATGAGACTCCGCGCTCGCAAAGCTACCTTTGCGCCCGCTCAGGCCCATGCGGCAGACCCGGGACATCAACCAGGCGAGCCTGAGAGGGCCTGACTTCGAGCGCACGCCCGAACAGCGTATCGTCCTGAATCAGGCGCACCACGCCGTCGGCAATTTGTTCCGGCTTTAGAATCCGCTTGGGCAGGCTGACTTCATGCCCGTCGCGCTGCTGTAACTCTACCGCCTTTCTCACCAACGGCGTATCGACAACTCCCGGACAGATGCAATTGACCCGGACCTTCAAACGTTGCGCCCACGACGCGAGCGAATAAGTCAGATTGACCACGCCCGCCTTAGCCGCCGCATAGACCGGATCCTCGACGTATGGATACAGCCCCGCCATCGACGCCGTGTTGACGATCACGCCGCCACCACCGCGCTGCATGACCGGACCGGCGAGATAGCAGCCCAGAATCACCGCCTGCAGGTCGATATCGAGCACGCGCCGCCATCGCTCCAGATCGGATTGCGGAAACGGCGGCGTGCCGACCGCGATACCGGCGTTGTTGTGCAGGACGTCGAAGCGCCCGAAGGTGTTCAGCGCAAGGTCCATCATATGCCGCGCCTGTTCCGCATCGGTCACGTCAACCTGGACCGGCGCGGCGCGGCCGCCGGCGGCTTCAATCGCACGCGCCGTCTCGCGCGCCGCCGCCTCATCAACATCGGCGGCAATCACCGCCGCGCCCTCGGTCGCGAGGCGCATGGCGGTGGCGCGGCCGATTCCCGAGCCCGCACCGGTAATGACCGCGGTCTTGCCCTTGATATCCATCTCTGATGTTCTCCGCTGCGATACTCTGCGCTTCAAAATGACCGATTGATGTGCGTATTTCCAAGCTGCCACCGCCGCCGCCCGGATTGCAAAACCACCATGTCGGCCCGCTTCAGTGCGGCATCCATATCGGCGCCGACGCAAAGAGCCTGTCAACCACGCTTATTCGGTAAGCGAGAAACAGTCCGAAGCCGAAGCTCAACAGGCCCGAACCGGTGACCAGTTGCTGATGAAGCGTGGCCATCCGCTTCGACGCCAGGATGAGCGGCGTCGCAATCGCCGTCGTGATCAAACTCATTCCGATCACCGTACCGACGCAGAAAACCGCAAGGTAAAGCGTCGCCCACAGCGGGCGCGGAATTGCGCTCAGCACGAGCAGCGCGATCGCGGCGCTGCCTGCCAGGCCATGCACCAGGCCGACGCCAAAGGACCATAGCAGGGGATGGCGCGCAGAGGCCCGCCCCCGTGATGCGCTGGTAAGCAAGTGCTCGTGATGCGATTCGCCGATGACGTGCCCGCGCGATGACCCGCCTTCGCCTTGCTCGTCGGGGGTCGCGCGATAATGCGCATGGACATGGCGATGGCGCGCTCCGCGGTGGGCGTGGGCATGCGAATGAACCACCACTTTTGTGGAATCGCCCGGCACGCTCGGCATCAGGCTCGAGGCGATGGCGCGCAGCAGCCGGCCGACTCCGCCCAGGCCGAGCGCTACCAGCACCAGCGCGACCGCCAATTCCATCGCCAATCCCAGCCGCGTGGGAATCTCGAGCTTGAAAACGATAATCGCCGCGCCCACCGCCAGCACCGTGAGGCTATGTCCGAGGCCCCACACGATGCCGATTCGGGTCGCAATGGCGAGCCTGCGCTCGCGGCTCAGGATGGTCGTGACCGCGATCACATGATCGGGGTCGGTCGCGTGGCGCATGCCAAGCAGCAGTCCCAGCAGCGCGATTCCCACCGGTGCGGAGTTCGACAGGTCCATGTTTGCGTACAGCGTCTGGCCTCCCGGCAGAGCGAAGCTCGCTTGCGCTAGCCCACGCGGCCCAGGATGACTCCAACCACCAGGCCGATCAGAACGTATGCCGTCAGCATAACGTAGATGCCGTCACGTTCCCTGAGAAAGAGCAGAAAACAGAACGCCACCCGCACCAGCGGCACCAGCGTCAGCACCATCAGGCCAAGCGTCATGATGGAGCGCGAGTTGCCGCCGATCGCGGTCGACGCCAGATAGGCCAGGCTCTGGCGGTTCTCGTAACGGGTGTGGCTCTGCAATCGATGAAAGCGGGCGACGTACTGACCCGGATTATGCCAGGCCATGACGATCAGGCCCGCGAGCAGGAGCACGATAGCGGCAACCAGGATCGTGCGCAAAAGGATCGGCGTCCAAACCCGCAGGATCCGCTCCTCTTCGGCTATCGAATTATCCATGCTGCAGACACTCGATCATCGCTAAAAACCGCTGAGCGCACGCCAACCCATCTCGACCGCGATCAGCACCAGGATTACCACGAACAGATAGCGCAGCGCCTGTACGTTGACGTGCGGCAGGAGCCGGCTGCCGACCAGGGCGCCGGCAGTGACCCCCAATGCGACCGGCGCCGCGATCACCGTTGCGACATCGCCGCGCGCGAGAAAGACCAACGCACCCGCGCCCGCTGTGACCCCGATCATGAAATTGCTGGTGGCGCTCGAGACCTTGAGCGGCAGGTGCATGATGTAGTCCATCGCCATAACCTTGAGCGCGCCCGAGCCAATCCCCAGCAGCCCGGACATCAGCCCCGCAACCACCATCATGGCAGCGCCGCCGGGCAGATGAACCACACCGTAGTCGACCTCGGCGTTACCGCTTTCGGCTGGGATGCGGCCGCCGAGCCGCAGGCGCTCAGCCAGTGCGTCGCTGTGCGGCACGATCGAATCTCCGGCCTTGGTCACGGTGAAATACGCCGACTGCAGCATCATGACCGCGAACAGCAGCTCGAGCACCCAACTAGGCACGATCCCGGCGAGGTAAGCGCCGGTCACCGCGCCGGTGACCGTCGCGCATTCGAGCACCATCGCGACGCGCAGATTGGTCCAGCCGTCGCGCACGAACGCGACGCTGGCGCCGGCGCTGGTCGCGACCACCGAAATCAGGCTCGCGCCCACCGCGATGCTCATCGGCACGTGCGCAAAAATCAGCAACGCGGGTACGATGAAGACGCCGCCGCCCAATCCCGAGAGCGAACCGATAAAACCCGCTCCGATTGCGAGCGCCAGCAGCCCCAGCAGAATCAGCATCCGCTATCCGGTCTCACAGCGGACGAGAAGGACGAAGCTCGAGGGCCATGCGCGGATTGGCACGCAGCCCGCGCTCCATTTCGTCGGTGATCTCGCGCACCGCGCGCAGCGGTTCGCTGGCGCGCCAGATGGGATTGCTGACGACAAGGTAATCGGCGCCCGCGCGCACGGCGTCGGCCGCGCCGAACGGATACTCGCTGGCCTCCCATCCGCGGCTGAGACCCATGCCCGAGCTGATGACCGTGAAGCGGCGCCCGCAGGCCGCGCGCACCCGCGCCGTCTCGTGCGGCGAAGTCAGCACGCCGTCAAGCGCGGCGTCGGCCGCCTGCTTGGCCATCAGCACGACCCGTCGCGGCGCCCATCCGCCGTCCGCGGCCTGACGCTCGGTCTCTTCGCGGTTGAGCGCCGCGAGCATCGCCACCGCGATGATCTGCGGGCGGCGCAGCCCCTCCGCGCGGCAGACGCGCGTCACCTCGCTGCGCACGCGATCCATCATTTCGAAACTGCCGTGGGGATAGAGATCGAACATGCGCACGCCCAGCCGCGTGGCTTCGACCGCCGCCTTGCACACGGCCGGCGCAGTGTCATGAAACTTGAGGTCGAGAAATACATCGCCGCCGCGCCGGCGGACTTCGCGCACGAACTCGGGTCCCGCATTCAGATAGAGCGGTTTGCCGACCTTGAACATCCCGACCACGCGCGCCAGCTCGTCGACCAGGCGCAGGGCCTCGCCGGGCGCGCCCAGATCGAGCGAGACGATCAGCCGCTCGCGCAGGGCGCCATGCCGTATCAGGCTGGAAAATGGCCAGTACTGCTGCATGCCATCTCTGAGTCGGCCCGGCGGTTATAAACGCCGCCCGCTCCCTGGGCCGCCGACATCCATTCCAATGATGCGAATACGCGGCGATGTCAAGCAGCGGTTCACGAATGCCCGGGACGAGAGAGCGCTGGCACGCGCCGTGAGGGCAACGATGCCGACTTCGCGCATATCCAGAGCGTCGGGGTCAGCGGCGGAACAGCGTTGACTCGCCAATCGGCAATCCCAGCGCGTAGCGGCGCAGCCAGTCGAGCGCGACCTGACCGGTGAGAGTCTTGATCCAATCGCGATTGCCTCGCAGTTGATAGCGACGCGCGCTCTTGATTCCGTCACCTGCGACCAGCCCGACGCAGACAGTGCCCACCGGATGCTCGGGTGTGCCGCCGTCGGGCCCGGCGACGCCCGAGGTGGCGATCGCGACGTCGGCGCCCGAGCGCTCACGCGCGCCGGCAGCCATCTCGAGCACGCACTGCTCGCTGACCGCGCCGTATTGGCGAAGCGTGTCCGCGCGCACGCCAAGCAGGTTCTGCTTGAGTTCGTTGGAGTAGGTCACGAAATCGCCGACGAAGAATTTCGAGCTGCCGGCGACGTTGGTGATGCGATGGCCGATGAGGCCACCGGTGCACGATTCCGCGACGGCCAGCCTGAGCCCGCGTCCGCTGAACAGTTGCGCCACCACCTCCTCCATCGAGGCGTCGCCTTCAGCGTAAACAAAATTCGCGATTTTCTCGCGCACGCGCCCGCTGAGCTCCTCCAATTTGCGTTCGGCTTCGCCGGGCCGGCCTTCGACCGTGATGCGCAACGAGATCTGGGGAAAAGCGGCGCGGAACGCCACGCGCGCCTCGTCCGCCCGGATGAGGCCGGCCACCGCCTCGTCGAGTCCGGATTCGCTGATGCCGAAGGTCTGGAACACGCGCACCGCGTAGATGGTATCGCTGCCGCGGTTTTGCCTGAGCCACGGAATGACCGTGTCTTCCATCATCGGCTTCATCTCGCGCGGCACGCCGGGCAGGACCACCAGCTGGCACACGCGGCCGCCGGGCTGCGGCACGGCCATCCGGAAACCCGGCGCAGTGCCCAGCGGATTGCGCACCACTTCGGAGGTCTCGGGAAGGTCAGCCTGCTTGAGGTTGTTCTCGGGCATCACGCGATTGATCGAGGCGAAGATGCGCTTCATGTGATCGACGCTTTCCTGATCGCGCACCAGCTTCTTACCCGTGATTCGCGCGACCGTCTCGTTGGTCAGGTCGTCGGCGGTCGGACCGATACCGCCGGTCGAGACGACGACGTCGGCCATCGCCATCGCGCTCTTCCACGCCCACTCCAGGCGCTCCGGCACGTCGCCCACGGTGAGCACGGCGACCACGTCCAGGCCAATTTCGGTCAACTTGTCGGCGAGATAGTTGGAGTTGGTATCGACAATCCGGCCGGTGGTGATTTCGTCGCCGGTGGAAAGAATGGCCGCCTTTTGAATCATAAAACCAGCTCCCCTGCCCGCTTCATGCGGGCAACCCAGCCGCGCGCGCCCGGCTACAGCGGTACGATCCGCGCGAGCGCGTGCAGCACGAGGTTCGCATATATGGCCGCCGCCACATCGTCAAGCATAACTCCCGCGCCGCCGTGGATCCGTCGATCCAGAGTCCGCGCCGGCTCGGGCTTGAGCACGTCGAACAGGCGGAACAGCGCGAATCCCACCGCGAACGCCATCCAATCCGCCGCCGGCGCCAGGTACATGGTCAGCGCCATCCCGACGATCTCGTCAATTACGATATGCGAGCTGTCGGGCTCGCGGAGCAATTGCTCGGCGCGGCCCGCCAGCCAGCATCCGAGCGCGAACAGCCCGGCGATGAGCGCGAGGGCCGCCGTCTGGGAACTCCGCCCCAGCGGCACCGTGACCCACCACGCCAGCAGCAGTCCGACGATCGAGCCGGCGGTGCCCGGCGCGACCGGCGCGTAGCCGGTGTAGAAGCCGGTGGCGAAAAACAGTATCAGGCCGCGCACGAATCGGGAGGCCGCATTCGGGATGGGCCTAATCCGGGCGCACCGGCGTCGGAGTCTCGTCGGCTTCCACAGCCACCGAGCGCACACCCTCGATCTTGCTCGCGACCTCGCGCGCGAGGTCGTCCCATGGCGGCACCAGCCCCGGCCCGCGGATCTGGACCGCGCCCGCCGCGGACTCAACCTCCAGCGGCGCATCGCCGAGCTTGGGATGCGCATGGCAGGCGGCGCGCACCTGGGCCGCGGTCGCCGCGTCGCGCATGCGCTGCCACTGCTCGGCCGTGGCGCGCGCGTCAATCTGCTCGGCGCAGGCGGCGAGCGCCGCCGCGCTCACTTCCAGCGAGGCGCCGTAGCCGTTGACCACCACGTCGTAGGAAGCGGGATCCTCGATGTCGACCCCGAGCAGGGTCTGGATCCGCGCGCGCAGCTCGCGATCGTGGTCGCGCACGCGGCGCTGCGCGGCGACCTGGTTGAGGCCCTCCAGCTCGCCCACGAGCCTGACCCGGTCATCGAACGGCCCGATCACGCGCACCTTCAGACCGCATCCGTAAGGCGGCATGAAAACGGCCGCAGTATGGCTGATCGCGACCAGCCGGTCCCGCGCCATCTCGTGCAGCAGATTGGCGCGAAAAAAGGACACGAAGCGGGTGCTTTCCGTCTTGAGGCGCGACCAGAAATGGGGCTGGCGTTCGTCGAGGATGACCAGTTGTTCCGGGGTGACATTATAGATGCGCGCGACCTGGGCGAACAAATCCTCGCGGCTCATGAAGCGATAACCGAGACGCTGGGCCAGCAGACGCGCCAGGTCGATGCCGCGTGAGCCAAGCTGCTGACTGATCGCAATTATCGCCATCGGCGCGTCTCCTCGAGCGCGCGAGGCAGGCTCGCGCCCGAGTGGTCCCCGCGGCGCAATCTTAAATGCTCGTCCATCGCGTGGCAAATAGGCCGCGATAGATTTGCTTGTCGCGGACCGCTAGGATTTTGCGCCGTCGGGCCGACGCCGCGCCGCCCGGCCCCTCGACCAAACCCGCGACCGCCGCTCACCGGGCGGCGTCCCGGAAATTTTCGCGGCGAACCACGAACAAACCGCGACAAGGACTGGCGATGGCTCAGCGTAAACCACGAATCGGCGGCGCCCAGATCAATCCGGCCGCAGTGCGCGGCGACATGACGGCCGCCGATCTGATCGACACCGCCTTCCTCGCGTACAACGGCCGGCGCTTGCGCGAGGCCTGCCGCCTGTTCGCGGAAAAGATGCTCGAACCGGACGTGATCGTCGGCATGAGCGTGACCGGCGCGCTCACTCCGGCCGGGCTCGGCATGTCCTGCCTCATCCCGCTCATCGAGAACGGTTTCGTCGACTGGATGGTCTCGACCGGCGCTAATCTCTATCACGACACGCACTTCGCGCTCGGGCTCAAGATGTTCCAGGGCTCAGCCGAAGCCGACGATGTCGCGTTGCGCGCGGCGGGCGTGGTTCGCATCTACGATATTTTCTTCGACTACAAGGTGCTGCTCTCGACCGACGCGTTCTTTCGCCAGCTCGCCCGCCAGGAGGAGTTCCAGCATCCGATGAGCAGCGCCGAGTTCCATCATCGCGCCGGCCGCTACGTCGCCGAGCGCGAACGCGTGCTCAAGCTCGATCGCCGCTCGATGCTGGCGGCCGCGTACGCCTGCGCGGTGCCGGTCTACACCTCTTCGCCGGGCGATTCGTCGATCGGGATGAATCTGGCACTGCTCGAGGTCGAGGGTTACGGCCTGCGCCTCGATCCGCTGGCCGACGTCAACGAGACCGCCTCGATCGTATACGCGGCCAAGGCAGCGGGCATGAAGAGCGCCGTATTCATCCTGGGCGGCGGCTCGCCCAAGAATTTCGTGCTCCAGACCGAGCCGCAGATCCAGGAGGTGATGGGCGTGGCGGAAAAGGGTCACGACTATTTCCTCCAGGTGACCGATGCGCGGCCCGACACCGGCGGGCTCAGCGGCGCAACGCCCTCGGAGGCGGTGAGCTGGGGCAAAATCGATCCCAACCGCCTGCCCGATTCGGTGGTCTGCTATGTCGATTCGACCGTCGCCCTGCCACTCATCACCGCCTACGCGCTCGCGCGGCGCAAGCGGCGTCCGCTGCGCAGGCTGTACGAGGAGCGCGAGGCAATGATGACGCGGCTGCGGACCGCCTACGAGCGCGTGCGGCGCAAGCGCCTGCGCCACGGCGAGTCATGAGCGGAGCGGGCAATCGCGGATGAAAAAACGGAGCGGCGAGGAGGCGCGAGGCGCGCTCGGGCGCGCCCTCCGCGAGGCGCGCGCGGCGGCTCTGGAGGCGGGCGAGATTCTGCGCGGCCATTTCCGCAACCGCGGCTACGAAGTCGGCTCAAAGGGCCGCGACAACCCCGTCACTTCGGCCGATCTCGAAGCCGACGCCGCCATCCGCGAGCGCCTGTGCGGCGCGTTTCCCGATTACGGATGGCTTTCCGAGGAGACCGCGGACAATCCCGAGCGCCTCGCGCGCGAACGCGTATGGATCGTCGATCCGCTCGACGGCACCAAGGAATTCATCAAGGGAATTCCCGAGTTCGTGGTCGCGATAGCGCTCGCCGAGAACGGCACGGCGATTCTCGGCGTGACCTACAACCCGATCGCGCACGAGATGTTCTGGTCGGTGCGCGGCGCGGGTTGCCATCTCGGCGACGAGCGCGTGAGCGTAACCGATGCCGCAGGACTGAGTGGAGCGGTGGTGCTGGCCAGCCGCAGCGAGACCGCGCGCGGCGAATGGGCGGCGTTCAAGGATCAGTTCCTCGCCCGTCCCATCGGCAGCGTCGCCTACAAGCTGGCGCTGGTCGCCGCCGGCAAGGCCGATGCGACCTTCACCGCCAGTCCCAAGAGCGAATGGGATATCGCGTCGGGCGCGGCGCTGATCGCCGAGGCCGGCGGCGTGATGACCGATATCCACGGCGATCCGATTCGCTTCAATCGCAGGCACGTCCGCATGGACGGATTTGTCGCCGCCGGTCCCGCCCTGCACGCGGCGCTGGGCAGGCTGGTGCTGAGAAAATAGATTTCCGTTGCGATCGCGCGCGAGCGCCGGCGCGGTCCGTTTGAAGCGTCTCGACGACTAGAGCTTGCGCTCGCCACTTCCCCAGGTGTCGAAGGAAACCAGGCCGACCAGGTAAATCGCGGCGGCGAGGTAGAACACGTCGGCGAACGATCCGGTCGCCTGCACCACAAAGCCGGTCAGCGCGACCCCGACGATCCCGGGCAGCGTGGCGAAGGTGTTCGAGATGCCCATCAGGATGCCCGCGTAGCGCGGCGCCACGTCCAGATGGTTGACTCCCCATCCGCCGAGCCCGATCGACGTGCTGCCGATGGTCACCGCGGCCAGGATCGCGGCCTGCGCCGCCGTGCGCGCCACGGGCATCAGGCACATCGCGGCCGCGCCGAGCGCAAAGCCCGCCGTTACCAGCGTCTTGCGCACCGCCGTCATCCGCATCCCGCGCCGCTGCAGGCCGTCGGCCACCCATCCGCTGCAGTTGGAGACGACGAACGCGGCCAGGTAGGGCATCACCGCGAGCAGACCCAGGCTGCGCAGCGGCACGTGAAAAATCCGGTCGAGATAACTCGGCAGCCAGAGCAGCACGATGTAAAAGCCAAAGTTGTTGCACAAATGGGCCATCACAATCGCCCATACCGCCCGCTCGCGGCAGATCGCGCGCCATGGAATTTCGGCGGCGGCGGCGACGTCTTCGCGCCCGACGCGAATCTCGGCCATCTCGTTTGCGCTGACGCCGCTCGAGCGCTCGGGCGTGTCCGCGGCCTTCCACCACCACAACGCGAGCCACGCGAGCCCGAGCAATCCGGAGACGTAAAACACCGCCTGCCATCCGAAAAAGATGATTATCGGCGGGCTTCCGAGCAACGCGACAATCGTGCCGAGCGCGGTGCCGCTCAGATGAAGCGAAATCGCGCGGGCGCGCTCGGAGGCTGGCGTCCAGCGCGCCGCGATCGAATGAATCGCGGGAAAGTTGACTGCCTCGCCCGCACCCAGCGCCGCGCGCATGAAAAGCAGCAGCGCGAACGATGCGGTCGCGGCCGGCGTGAAGAACGTCGCGATCGACCACACGGCGACTCCCGCCCCCAGCACGCGCTTGCCGCCAAACCGATCGGCGAGCAACCCACCCGGCAACTGGAGCCACAGGTAGCCCCAGAAAAAAGAGGACAGGATTAGCCCGCGCTCGACGTCGCTGTAGCCCATGGCATGAGCGAGCGGGATGATCGCAATCGAGATGTTGACGCGGTCGATGTAGCAGAGCACGGTCGACAGCGCGAACAGGGCTATTACCGTGTAGCGACGCGGCCATCGCTCCGCTGTCGCAATCGCCGCCTCGGCTGTGAATGAATCGGCCATCGCAGGTTCGCGCCGAGCTTAGTCGGGCGCCGCGGGCTTTGCCATCGCCTCGCGCCCGCCGCGTCTCGTTGCGCGAATGCCGCGTCGCACGCGCCGCTTAATTTCCGTACGGATTGCGGCCCTGGTTCAGATACAGCGTGAAGCTGCTGACCGCGCCGGGCGCGTGCGGCGGACCGCGAAAGTGCTGCTCGGCGCCGGCGGCCAGCGGCCCCACGCGTATCGTGTCCGCGCCGAGCGGTCGTCCGGCGCGATCGAAATAGTGGATCTCGAGATCGAGCGTGGCCGGACTCTTTCCCGTGTTGCGCAAATCGCCTGAGACGAGGATGGCTTCACCAGCATGCTCGAAATGGCTGTCGATCACCTTGACCGGCTGCGCGCGCCCGAGCAGGACGGCCACAATCGCCGCGAACGCCATTGCTCCCAGCACGAGCAAGAGCCGGTCACGGCGCACCGCGCGTCTGCCAGCATCCGCCATACCTCAGTACGATCGCGGCAGGTGCAGCACGTGCTCGCTTATCGTATTGAGCACCATCTCCTGCGACACCGGCGCGATCTTGAGCATCCGGCATTCGCGAAAATACCGCTCGACGTCGTACTCGCGCATGTAGCCATAGCCGCCGAGCGTCTGCACCGCGCGATCGCACGCCTCGAAACCGGCTTCGGCCGCGCGCAGCTTCGCGATATTCGCCTCGGGGCCGCACGGCTTGCGATGGTCGAACAGCCACGCCGCCTTCAACGTCATCAACTCCGCGACCTCCAGCTTCGCGTAGGCGTCGGCGAGCGGATGCGCGATCGCCTGGTTCTGGCCGATTGGACGCCCGAAGACGACGCGCTCTTTCGCGTAGCGCACGGCCTTGTCCACTGCCGCGCGCCCGATACCGATGGCTTCGGCCGCGATCAGGATGCGCTCCGGGTTGAGTCCGTCGAGCAGATAGCGGAAGCCCTTGCCCTCCTCGCCAATCAGGTCGGCGGCCGAAACCTTGAGGTTGTCGATGAAGAGCATGTTGGTGTCGACCGCGTGGCGCCCGAGCTTCAGCAACTCCCGCACCTCGACCGCATCGCGATCCAGGTCGGCGAAGAACAGGCTCATCCCCTCGGTCTTCTTCGCCGCCTGCTCGAAGGGCGTGGTGCGCGTCAGCAGCAGCATCTTGTGCGCTTCCTGCGCCTTGGTGGTGAAGACCTTGCGGCCGTTGATCACGTAATTGTCGCCCTCGCGCCGCGCGAAGGTCTTGATGTGCGTGATGTCGTTGCCGGCGTCGGGCTCGGTCACGGCGAAGGCGGCATGCAGCTCGCCGCTGACGATACGCGGCAGGTGGCGCCGCTTCATCTCCTCGCTCCCGTGCAGGACGATCGGCGCCAGCCCGAAGATCGACAGATGAATCGAGCTGGCGGCGTTCATCGCGCCCGCGTACGCGACCTCGCGCATCACCAGCGCCGCCTCGGTGATGCCGAGCCCGCTGCCGCCGAACTCTTCGGGAATCGCGATACCCAGGTATCCGGCGCGCGCGACCGCCTGGTAGAAATCGTGCGGAAACTCGTGCGCGGCGTCCTTGCTGCGCCAGTACTCGTCATCGAAGCGCGCGCACAAGGCGCGCACACCCTCCACGATCTCCTGCTGCGCCCCGGTCAAATCGAAATCCATGTCATCATCCGTGTGAAAGGGATTTTTGTCCCGGCCAACAATCGCGCCGGACGCCTGCCCGGTCGCCGCCGGCGCCATCGGCATCTTAACCGCCGACCCTATTATTACAACCGGGCGCGAGCCGATCGAACGCGCCAGGGCGGGTCGCGTTCGACTGGCGCGGCGCCATCGTTTATAAAAAGTCAATGCACCTGCGGCGGCGCACGGCGATTCGCGCGCGATGAACCCGATCCTCGGCGCCGCGCTCATTGCGCTGCTGCTCTTCGGACCCGTCCTCTCGCGCACCATCGAAGAACATATCGAGATTTTCTTCCTCGCCGTCGGCCTCCTCGCGATGACCCTTGCCGGCGCCTGGAAATGGGAGGTCGCCGGCCGCGCGGCCGCGGTGCCGCTGCCAATCACCCTGGCCGTGATCGTCGCCGACGTTGTGTTCGGCCGTATCCGCAGTCGCATCGACCACGCCCTGGCCGGGATGCGAAAGCTCCTCTCGCGGGCGTGGCTGAGCGGCGCCGCCGTGCTGCTCATCGCCATGCTCTCGGCGATCGTCACGGCCGTCGTCGCCGCGCTGATGCTGGCCGAGATGATCGGAGCGATGCGCTTCGCGGAACGCGTGCGGGTCAGAGTAACGGTCGCCGGATGCTTCGCGATCGGCCTCGGCTCGAGCCTGACGCCGCTCGGCGGACCGCTTTCCACGCTCGCCGCAAGCGGCCTGCATATGGGCTTCGGCGGCCTGTTCCGCATGCTTGCGCCGTACGTGCTGCCGGGCGTCGTCGCCTGCTCGATTGCCGCCGGCATGTTCGCGGCGCGGCGCGAGGTCGACGCTTGCGGCGCGCCGCCGGCCGTCGTACTCATCCGCGAGGCGCTGGCGCGCGCGCTTGTTCGCGGAGTCGAAATCTACGTTTTCATCGCCGGCCTGGTGCTGGTGGGTGAAGCGTTCTCGCCGATCGCCGCCCGCTATGTGCCGATGATCGGACATTCCGCCCTGTTCTGGGCAAACACGATCTCGGCTGCGATGGACAACGCGACGCTGGTCGCGATCGAGATCCACGGGATGCAACCGGCGCGCGCGCGCGAAGCCATAATCGCATTGCTGGTGGCGGGCGGGATGCTTATACCGGGCAACATTCCAAATATCGTTGCCGCCGCGGTCCTGCGCATCGGCGCGGGCGCATGGGCCAGGATTGGAATCCCGATGGGGCTCGTGCTGCTTGGCATCTACTTTGCGTTTCTGAGGTTCGCACAGTGACGGATCGGACACGACTCGCGCATAAGGCCGATTTTGCCTTGCAAATGGCAGCAGCCCTGAGTTGCGTGCACTGGGTGCGGATGGCGCCGGAGCCTGCGCAGTCCGCATCGTGCTGCCCAAATGAGCGGCAGTCGAGACGGCGCTGGTTCGATAGCGGCCGGTCGTTGCGTTGAGCGAATTTTCGTGACACAAAGCGTGAGATATGGTCGCGCCCGGGTTGCACAGGGCCCGCTCGCCGGGCGGCGCGCGTCGCGCAACTTCGCTCCCACGCAACGCACGCGGGCAACGTTCAGCTTTGGAAATACGGGCTTGCCGCCCCTAATGCGGCCAGGAGGGTTACGCGTTCGATGACTCCCAAACAAGTTCTGCAGATGATCAAGGACAAGGGCGCCACGTCCGTGGACCTGAAGTTCATCGACCTGCTGGGGCAGTGGCAACACTTCAGCGCCCCGATCAGCGAATTCCAGGACGAATCGCCGTTTGACGAGGGGCTGGGTTTCGACGGCTCGTCGATTCGCGGGTGGCAGTCGATCGACAACAGCGACATGCTGGTCATCCCCGACCCCGCCACCGCGGTCATGGAGCCCTTCACCAAAGAGCCCACCCTCACCATGATCTGCGACATCTCCGACCCGATCACGCGCGCCAACTACTCGCGCGATCCGCGCAACGTCGCGCGCAAGGCCGAGGCCTATCTCAAGTCAACCGGCGTCGGCGACGTCGCCTTCTTCGGCCCCGAGCCCGAATTCTTCATCTTCAACAGCATCCGCTATGACACCAATCAGCACTCGAGCTATTTCTTCATCGGCTCGGACGAGGGCTTCTGGAACAGCGGACGCGAGGGCGCCAACCTCGGCTACAAGCCGCGTTACAAGGAAGGCTATTTCCCGGTGCCGCCCAACGACAGCCTGCAGGACATCCGCGCCGAGATGGTGCGCGAGATGGAGCGCGTGGGCATCCGCGTCGAGAAGCAGCATCACGAAGTCGCCACCGCCGGCCAGGCCGAAATCGACATGCGCTTCCAGTCGCTGGTGAAAATGGCCGACTGGCTCACCTGGTACAAGTACATCTGCAAGAACGTCGCGATTCGCCACGGCATGACCGTCACGTTCATGCCCAAGCCCATCTTCGGCGACAACGGCTCGGGCATGCACACCCATCAGAGCATCTGGAAGGGCGAGACCCCGCTGTTCGCCGGATCGGGCTATGCCGGAATGTCCGAGCTGGCCCTGCACTACATCGCCGGCATCCTGCATCACGCGCCGGCCATCGCCGCCTTCACCAACCCGGGCACCAATTCGTACCGCCGTCTGGTGCCGGGCTTCGAGGCGCCGATCAACCTTGCCTACTCCAGCCGCAACCGCTCGGCCGCGGTGCGTATTCCGATGTACTCGCCGTCGCCCAAGGCCAAGCGCATCGAGGTGCGCTTCCCCGATCCGACCTGCAATCCGTACCTCGCGTTCTCGGCCATGCTCATGGCCGGACTCGACGGTATCCAGCGCCGGCTCGATCCCGGCCAGCCCCTGGACAAGGACATTTATGCGCTGACGCCGGCAGAGTTGGCCGAGGTGCCCAACATGCCGGCGTCGTTGGAGGCGGCGCTCGAAAACCTCAAACGCGACCACGAGTTCCTGCTCAAGGGCGACGTCTTCACCGAGGACCTGCTCGAGACGTGGGTCGATTACAAGATGTCGCGCGAAGTGAGCCAGATGCGCTTGCGGCCGCATCCGTTCGAGTTCGCGCTCTACTTCGACTCCTGATTCGCGGCACGCGGCGCGCTCCGCGCGCGCGCCGCATCGCTCCAGCGCATCGTCAGTACGGCGCCGCGGCGGACTCCGGGTCCGCCGCGCGCTTTCTTCCTTTGGCCGTCGCGGAAAAAGCCCGCCGCCCAATCGAACCGCCGCGCGCGGGATGCTAGCTTGTGGAGTTCCCGTTGCGGGCGACGGCACCGCTTTGCGGCGCCGTCGCCCGCAGCGGGAACACGCGCGATGCGATACCGCTCGAAGCATACCGCGGCGCCCGCAGCGCCGAGCAGGAGCGCGCCCGCCCGCCGGGCGGGCGCGCTCCTGCTCGGCCTCGCCCTGCTGAGCGGCGCGCCCGCCGCCCATCCGGCGACCACCGCCGCCGCCACCGGCACGCCCGCCGCAACTCCCACCGCGGCGGCCGCGCTCGATGAGCGCGCCGGCGTCATCAACTTCCTCGGCGAAACCATCGGATGGTTTCGCGGCGTCGACGCCGAGCAGGGCTTCGCCACCGAGCCGGCCGAGATGCTGTTCATCGACGACGACCGCCAGACCTCGCTCGACGCGCTGCGGCTTGCCTTCGAATACGCGCGCGCGATGGCTGCGCTGCTGAAATCCGAGAGAGCGGCGGCGAAGGCGGCGAATGCGCCTGGCGGCGCTCCGGCCGCCAGCGCCCGCGCCGCGGCATCCGGCCTATCCGCGATGATTTCCCGAATGCAGGAGCAGCAACACAAGCTCGAGCAACTCAATCAGCAGGCGGCGCAGATCAAAGCAACGAGCGCCGGCGCGAAGCCGGCGCAGCGCGCCCAACTCGCACGTCAGCTTGCGCTCGTGCAGAGCCAGATCGAGCTCGTGCAGGCGCGGGTCGAGTCCTACTCCGCGCTGGTTCAGTTTCAGACCACAACCGCGGCGGCCAGTACCCAGGGCACCGGTCTGACCGGCCAGATCGATGCGCTGCAGCGGAGCATCCCGCAACTCAATGCACCGTCGAAGAGCGCGGCGCCCGCGGCGACGGCGGCGGCCGCGGCGACCACCCCCAAGGCGGGCCCACCGGTGGCCGCACCGGACAGCGGCCTGCTCGGAGCGGTCGAGGCGCTGGTCAACCTGGCCAGGGAGCGGAGCGCGCTCAACGCCCGCATCGACGACACCCGTCGCCTGGCAGCCTTGAGCGACGCGGCGCGCGCGCCGCTCGTCGCGCGGCTGCGCGAGCTCAACGCGCACGCGGACGCGCTGGCCGCGGCGCCGGCCGACGACAACCTGGCCGTCATCCGCGCGCGCAAGCAGCAGTTCGACGACCTGATCAAGCGCCACAAAATGATCACCGACGCGCTGGTTCCGCTGGCCAAGCAGGGCGTGCTGCTGCAGGTGTACGCGGCGAACCTCGAGCAGTGGCACGGCAACATCGATCAGCGCTCCGACATCCAGTTTCGGCGGCTGATTTTGCGCCTGGCGGCGCTCGCGCTGGTGTTGCTGGCGATCTTCGTCGGCGCCTACGTCTGGCGCAGCCTCACTTTCCGCTACGTGCAGGATCTTCGCCGCCGCCGCCAGTTGCTCCAGTTGCGCCGGCTGAGCGTGGCGCTGGTCGTCGTGCTGGTGCTGCTGTTTGACTTTGCCAGCCAGTTGAGCACGCTGGCGACCGTAATGGGTCTGGCGGCGGCGGGCGTCGCGCTCGCGCTGCAGAATGTCATCCTGTCGTTTGCCGGCTACTTTTTCGTCACCGGCCGCTACGGCATCCGCGTCGGCGACCGCATTCAAATCGCCGGCATCAGCGGCGACGTGATCGACATCGGGCTGTTCAAGCTGGCGCTGATGGAACTCGGCGGCGACAGCGGATCGCGCCTGCCGACCGGACGCGTGGTGGTGTTCCCCAACTCGATCATCTTTCAAAGCAACGGCAACTTCTTCAAGCAGGCGCCCGGCACCAATTTCGTCTGGAACGATTTCAAGCTGACGCTATCGCCCGAGGCCGACTATCGGCTGGCCGAGAAACGCCTGCTCGAAGTGGTCGAGCAGGTGTACGCGCGCTATCGCGACACCGTGCAGCGCCAGTACAGCAACCTCGAGCGCGATCTCAGCATGAAATTCGAATCGCCGCGCCCGCAGAGCCGGCTGCGCCTGGGACCCAACGGCATCGAACTGACGATTCGCTACCCGGCCGACACGCGCTATGCCGTGCAGGTGGCCGACGAAATTTCGCGCCGCGCGCTGGACGCAATCGCGCACGAGCCCGCCCTGTCGCTCGCGATGCCCGGGACGCCCAATCTGCTGCCAATCGAATCGCAGGGTCAGCCGGCTCCGCAGATTCCGCAGACTTCCGGCGCCGGCCCCGGCGCCGCGCTCGCGGCCGAGAATGAGGCCACGCCCGCGCAAACGAGCGGCGCCAGGGAAGGGATGCTTCCGCCGGAGGCCGAGGTCATCTCCGAACCGGCCGCGCCGCACGCTCCCGGCTCGCCGGCCAAGAATTGATCGACGGTTGAGCGATTAATCCCTGCCCGGACCGCCGCGCCCGTCTGACGCCAGGTGCTGGCGTGCCGGTGCGATTGCGTTCGCTTGGCCACCGCTGCAGTGACATCCACCCGCATGACTCCGGCGTCGCGATGACGCCAAACTCTGACCTGCCTGTATTGCGTTTTCGTTAATTCTCCGCGCGCCAACGGAAAGCCCTTCACTCAGAGCGCGTCTGGGTTCCAGTACGAGCGCCGTTCCGATGGGTTCCGCGCGAGGGATCGCACGAGCGTCAATTATTTCCAACGGCGATTCATTCGCACTCAGCGCCTAAAGTAGTTTAGCGCGCGCCTCAAGCTGCAAAATCGCGATTTGTTTGCGCCGCTCGCGGCACATTTGTACGGTCGAATGACCGTTGATCATCTCGACCTCAATGCAGGGCCTCGCAGTATCGCATGCAGAAAGCACCGCATCGCAAATCACGCTCATTCATGGCCTCGCGATGGTTATCGACCGCGCGCTCGACGCTGCGGTTGGCGCCCTTTGATGGCCAGGTTTTTTCAGCCAGAAATCCCGGCTCGCGCGCGGCCCATCCGTCCGCGCATCGCCTGGAGGGCGAGCCGCGCGGCGACTCCCGTCAGCCGCCCGCCGCGCCCACCGGTTCAGTCGAGGGGCGGTTTGCTCGGGCGGTAGCCGAGCTGCACGACACGAGCGCGGCCGAGATGGATCCGAACCGGGTGATGTTCTTTGCCCCGGGGCCGGTCACGCATGCGGACCTGATGCGCGAGAATCGCGCGCGCGCCCACCATATCCGCCGCCGCCATCGCCGCCGGCTGCGCTACGAATGGCTCACCGCCAACGTGGGCGTGATCATGGCCGTGCTCGCGCTGTTCGCGCTGGTCTGGTTCGTCAGCGACCGCTAGCGCGGCAACGGCACGTTGTGCGGGCATAGGAAATCGTCGTCGCGCGCGCGCGCCAGGGCGCGCGCGATCAGCCACACGCCCGCGATCAGCAGGGCCAGCGATACGGCCGCACCGGCGATGCGCGGAACTCCAACCGCCGGCAGCATCCACCACCAGAGATTCACGATGCGCAGCGCGCGCGAGCCCGCCACCGTGCGCGCCACCGGCTCGCTGCCCGCCTGACGCACGAAGGCGCCCACCTGGTCCGCCTCGCGCCAGGCGTCCTCGGTCTCGCGCAACGCCGCCCCCCAGATGCGAAAGAGCTGCGCGTGCCGCGGGTCCCAGGTCTGGGCCTGAGTGCTGATGCGCGCCGCCGCCGCTTCCTGGTCGTAGCGTTCGTAAAAGCACATCAGCGTCGGCGCGTTGATTACGAATCCCGCAACCGTCAGAACCACGAGCAGCCAACGCATGCGCCGCTCGAGCAAACCTGTGAGCGCGACCAGCCCCGGCAGCGCAGGCAGCAGCAGCCGCGGCCCCCACGACCATCCGCCGACCCAGAAGATCCACAATGAATGCTCGGCAAGATAGGCTAGCGCCACCGCCACGATCAGCGCCGTGTCCAATCGCTTGAAGGTCATGGCGGGTAGCCAGGCGATGGCGATCACGGCGGGGCAGTACCACAGCAGACCCGAGCCGGGCGAGACCAGCAGCCCGGTCATCGCCGGGAAAACGACGTTCAATGCGAAATCGCCGCGTTGACCGAAATCGAGAGGGTTCCCGAAGCGGCTCCAGTTGTAGGCGAGGTAAATCAGCAGCCCCGCCGCCGTGCCGCCGAACGGCGCCAGCCATCGCAGCGCGGACAGCCTCCGGCACAGCAGGTAGCCGCCAAGACATGGGCCGAGCACGATGCCGGTGGGCTTGGCGAGCACGGCGAGCGCGGCGCTTAGGGCCGCCGCACCTACGGAGTCGTTCAGCGCGAAATAGATGCCCGCGATCGTGATCAGCGCCAGCAGCGGATCGGCAAAGAATTCCCGGCTGTAGGTCATCGCGATCGTGCCGAAGCCGAAGGCCAGCGCGGCCAGCAGCGCGCCGCGCTTGCTCGCGCCCAGGCGCCGCGCCACCATCGCGACCAGCAGCACCGTCGCGGCCGCGATAATCGGCGAGAGCGTGACGGCAAATACCGCGGCCACGTAATGCTGCGGCAATCCCAGGCGGCGGCTGACCAGCACACCCAGCGCCGCCGGCGGCGCCGCCAGCACCGACAGCAGCGGGTACCACTTCGAGTAGTACAGTCCGCAGCGCCCCGGCGCACCGAGTCCGGCCGACGCCACGCTAAAGCCGTGCCCGGTCGCCAATGACTCGGCGACCGCGATCATCGAGTTGCCGTCGACCGAATAGACCAGCGCGGGAAAAAACGCCGCCAACACCAGTCCCGCGCCGATCGCGCAGAGCAGCAGGTCGTTGGCGCTCAGGGCACGCCCGCTTGGCCTCATGACGGGGTCTGCACGGCCCGAAACTAACGCGCTGCACAGGCGGCGGCCGGCATGAGGCGCGCCGACTCGTCTGCGGCGACCGGCGCCGAAGCCACCAGCCAGTACATCGCGAGATAGGCAAGCATGAGCGCGAAGGACCAGAATTGATCGGCGACGCGGAAGAAGACCGGAGCGCCCGCCGTGACATGATGCAGCAGCGCGACCGGATAACGCGCGAACGCCAGCGCATAGCTGCCGAGCGCGGCATAGATCGCTCGCGGCTCAGCCTCCCCGCGCGCCGCCGCGTCGGCTGCTGCGGCAAACGGCACCATCAGCAGGACAAGATACTGTGGTTCGGCCACCGGCGATAGCAGGATCATCGCCGCAATCCACAGCGACAGCGCGCGCAGGTCGCGTTCCTGCGCCGTCCTCAGAGTGGCGGCAATCGTCGCGCACAAGAGCGCGACCTCCGCCGCGCCGATTGCAGCCCGCCTCATCAGTTCGACCCGGGCACTCAGCGCCGCATGATTCGCCCAGAACAGCCGCGACACGATCGCGTCAAGCGAGACGAAGCCGGCGTTTTCCAGAAACTTTCTCGACGTGGTAAAGCCGAGCGTGCCGAGAAACGAGAACGCCGGCCATCCCGCCCGCCATAGGGTCAGCGACCCGATAATACCGCCCCACACCATCATCCAGACCAATGCGCGCCATCGCGCGCGGCAGATCAGATAGATCGCGATGAATATCGGGTAACCCTTGAGCGCGACCGCGAGCGCGAGCGACGCTCCGGCGCGGCAATCCGCGCCTCGTTCGAGCCCGTAAATTGCGATGACCACCAGCGCCATGATTACGATCTGCAGATTCGCGAAGCAGAAATGCTCGTACACCGCCGGATACAGCAGGATGATCGCGGCGAACAGCAGGCACTGACGCGTGTCGAGCGCGCTGGCGCGCAACAGCATGCCCAGTGCGAATAGCAACAGCGCGGCGCAGAGGCTCACCCATACCCAGTACGCAATCCGCGGATCGAGCTTCGTAAACGGCTCAAACAGCACCAGCGTGGTCGGCGTCTGATTCTCGATCCGGATTGGACCGGTATCCAGTTTGAAAGTGCGGAGCGAAGCGAGGTCCGTCGCGTACGGATTCGCCCCGGCCTCGAGAGCGCGGGCGGCGATGTAGAAATGATTGAAGTCGGTGAATTCAGGCGGAGCCGGAAGCCGGTACAGCACGAATCGCGACGCATAGCCGAGCGCCACGAGCCACACCGCCGCCAGCATCCACGGCCGGCAGAGCGTTCGCGCGGCGCCGCTCAACCGAGCGACGGCCGGTCGCCCGGCAGTCGTTCGGCGGGCAGCCGGCGCGGGCGCCTCGTCGCACGCCGCAGCGCGTTCGGCCGCGGCACAGGCCTTCAGGTGATTCGATCGCGCCGCGCCCATGGGTCCGCATCAATGCTGGCTCCGGAAGTGAGGCGGAGCGACGGGGTGCGCCGTCAATCTTCACGCCACCGTCGACGATTCTCGCTCGGACGAACGCCGGACGCGGCTGGTTGAGTAATTCGGGTTGCCGCGGACCGGTTTCATCGGTTCGCCTGACGCACGCGCCCCGTCGGCAGAGCGGACGGCAGAGACGCGCGCGCCGCCAAAGGCTACGGCACGCACACCCAGACGTTGTTCAGTCCGTTGACCCATGCACCGGTCTTCGCGCCGGCGCCGGTGCACGCCACCGGCGGATTGGCGGGCGGATCGCAGTCGACGCAGTAGCGCCGGACGCCGTTGGTGACGGTGGACGGCAGGTCGGCGAACTTCACGCCCACGTCCTGTCCGCCGACGCTCTCGTTCAACCACCATGTTTTGCCGGCGTTGGTCTGCGCCAGCCCGCTCGGCTGTGCGATGTCGCGCACCGAGACCGGCGACGACGGATTCGAAACCACGTTGAGCAGCTCCGCCGGCGTCCCGTTCTCGAACAGCGTGCCGTTGACGATGAACGGCGCGCCGCCGTTGATCGTCAGATAGGCATTGCCCGCGGCGCCGCTGGTGAGCTGGCCGCCGTTGATGACGATCGGCGCCGGCGCGCCCTGGGAATAGACGGCCGCGATCTGATTCGGCGCGGAGTCCTCGACGTCGAGGATCGGGCTGTCGAGCAGCGCCTGGCCCTGGATGAAATAGAGCGGCGCGAATCCGTAACCGCGATCGGTGAAATCCGGCATTATATAGTGTCCGGCGCCGGTTATCTGGCCGATGCAGGCGTACTGGCCGTCACACTGTATATGATCGTAGAGGTTGTCGTTGGACGCGTTGCCGAAGATGAACCCGACGCTGGTTTTCGCGCCGGGCACGATGCCGCAAAATACGCGCCGGATCGTAATCTGAAAGTCGTTGTTCGCAAGGTTGACGCAGGTGCGGCCCGCGCTCCCCATCCACACGTTCTCGATCGTCGAGTTGATCGTCCACGTCGCCCAGATGCCGTTATCGGCAAGTTGAAGATTGCCGATGTAGCCGGGATTGACCTCCGCCGCGCCATTGCTGGTTTCGATCGGTATGAACACGTTGGTCTGATTGGCCCACAGGCCCTCGATCGTGCCGGTCGGCGTGCCGGTCGGGAAATTCTCCAGGAACACCGTGTTGCCGTCGCTGCTGAATTTCGCGGTGGGCGGCGTGAAGCTGGCGGTGTAACGCGCGACGTTCGAGATGCGCAGCGAGTCGAAAAACCCCGGCGCGGTCGGGTTGCCGAATCCGTCGCTCACGCCCGGATAGATGCTCGCGCCCTGGCTCGCCAGCATGAAGCTCGCGAACGGACCGACGTTCCAGCTGCCGGATGCCGCCGTCGTCTGCGCCAGTTGTCCGTCGACGAAGGTGCGCACGCTCGAACCGTCATAGGTGAGCGCGATGTGATGGATGCGGTTGAGCGCGACCGTGTTCGCGGCGGCGTTGAACGAGCTTGCGTTCTGCGCGCCGCCGATCTCCCATCCGGTCTGCAGGCATGGGCCGCTGCAACTCCCGTTCGCGCCTTGCAGACCAAACCACAGCTGCCGCTGGTTTCCATTTCCGTCCGGCGCGCCCTGCGTGATCGATATTATCCAGTTGGTATTGCTGCCCGGATTGGAGAACGGCTCGAAATAGAATTCAACCGTGAACTGGGATAGTCCGTTGAGCACGCCCTCGAGGTTGGCCGGATTCATGATCTCCATGGTCGCATTGTTCGAGCCATAACCCGCGCCGTTGAAGAACTCGGGATCGGCGCTGTCCAGGCTGCCGCCCGCGCCGCTCGCGATTGCCGCCATCCCGCCGGTGGTCGCCAGCGCCCAGGTGCAGCTCCCGTCCGCGACCGTGTTCGGCTGCGTGGTGGGCCAGTTCGGATGCGCGCCGCTGCCCGAGGTGCAGGCCGCCGCTTCCTGCACTTCGATATTGCCGTTGGAGTCGCGGATGTCCTGCCATTGGGCGTAATTGTGCGAGGCCTGCCAGGTCACACCGATGCTGGTCGTCAGCGGCGGCTTCCAGCCGCTCTCCGCCGCCTGCGCCACGATCGTCGGTCCGAAGAAGTTCTGGCTGATCGCGCTCTGCTGCCATCCCGCGCCGGTGAACCTGATGTTGCAATCGATCAGCAGCGGCGAAGTGATCTTGTAGCTGAGCCCGCCCGGCGTGGCGGGCAGATACACCTCGGGGTGCTTGCCGGCCGAGGCGCATCCGGCGTTGATTGCCGCCTGAATGGCCGCGGTGTCGTCGGTTACGCCGTCGCCCCTGGCCAGGTAGGGCGGCGCCTTCACGTTGATCTGGCCGTTCACGTGGCCGGCCAGATTCGCCTGCTCGTCGATCGCCGTGAACGGCGCGGCGCTGCCGTTGCCGACCTGCACGCCGGTGCCCGGCGCCAAAAGCTCGCGATTCTGCGCATCGCCGCTGCGCTGCGCGCGCACGCCGGCCGCGCTCACGATATTGTGTCCGTTCGCGTTCAAGTCCTGCTCCAGCGGCCCGGATGCGCAGCTCCACGCTCCGCGCGCGCCGCGCGCCCACGCCCCCGCGCCGCCGCTCGTGCAGGGTGCGGTCGCCTGACAGTCCTTGCACCACAGCAGCAGCCCGTCCTGCTCGGCGGGCAGGCTTGCAAACGGCAGGTTCACGAATTGCGGCGAGATCGCGGCCGCGCCCGAGAAGCGCTGATTGATCGCCTGGCGAAAATTGAAGCCTGCCCCGATGCCGGTGAAATTGGGAATCGGCTGATACTGCGCCGCCGCCGCTCCGCCCATCGCCGCTGTGATAAGGAGTCCGCCGAGAACGAGCTTCACACCCGATTTATGCATAGTGCGTAACCGTCAGAACCCGATTGCCAGCCAGGAAAATCCATTGCTCTGTTCGCTCGCCAGTCCCGCCCGCTGCATCAGCGTGCCGGGAACGTCGAGCACGAAGGTCGCCCCGGTGACGTTATAACTGACCACCGATGCCGCGGTATTGCCGCCGGCCGTCGCGTAGTACACGTTGGTGGCCAGCGGCGGAACCAGGATCGCATTCGGAAACGGTATCGGCCAGGTTACGATGAATTGCTGGTCAACCGGAATCGCCTGCTCCGACAGCGCATAGTAACCCCATTGTATAATCGCCACCGCCGCTCCCCGGCTCACGTCGGTCAGCGGAATTTTCAGATAGCCCGCGGTCTTCAGCGAGCCGGTGAACCCGGCCGCGAACGCCTGCAGCGCCGCGATATTCGCGATGTTTGTATTCTGGCGCCCGTAGAGGAACGCAGTGCGGTTGGCCAGCTGCTGATGCGGCTCATTGCTCACTCCGAGGCCGCCGAAACTCGCCCCCGCACCCGCGCCCTCGACTGCGTCGGTCTGCTGAATCTCGTAAATCTCGTTCGCAGTGTACTCGGGACTGTCAATCAAAGTTGCCATCGCCCGACCTCACTCCGGCCTCAGAAAGTGAATGTCCACGTGCCCTGGTAATCCGCCGCGCCATTGAAGGCGAAGGCCGGCACCACCGCGTGCGCGAGCATCGGCCCGGGCGCCGTATGCATCGCGACCAGCGTCCACACCGCGGTGCCGTCGTTCACGGCCACGCCAACCGTGCTCGGCCACGTCGGCGCCGCCGCGCCGCTGGTGCCGGCGGTGGTGCAGCGCTGCACGTTGCCGTTCGCGTCGACGATCAGCGCGCCCGCCGCGTACGGCGTACTCGGCGCCCACAACGGGTTTGCCGTGCCGACCGCGGCCGGCAGCGCGACCGATGAGCCGTTGGCGAACAGCCCGACCTCCTGCACCGTAATCCCGAGCGCGCCGTAATCAGCCGCGGACGACAGCGCGTAGGCGAACTGAACGCTGCCCGCGTTGGGAAAACTGTGCGCGCCCACCGCATTGTAGTATTTCGGCGCCAGGCTCAGGTCGGTGTCGTTGACGGTCGGCCCCGTGCCGCCCGAGCCGAAGCCGATCGCGAGCGCGTACTGGCCGGCGGTCACGCCGGCCATCAGGTTCGCCAGCGCGGGCAGCCCGGCGTTGACGAACAGGTTGCGCGTCTCGCACAGCAGCGCGCCGCGCTTGAAGATTCTCACTATCCCTTGTGGACGTCTCATCATTGCTCTATCCATTTGCTGAAATTGCTATACCGTTGGCGACCACGCCGGAGTCGGCCAACGCTCGCTGAGTAATGCCGTAAGTAATGCCGATATGGTAATAATGCCGATTATACAGAGGGTGAATCGTTCGCTGATCCGACAGCGGCGGGATCGTAGCCACAATCACGTCTGCCGGCGCCGGCACCGCATCGACCGCGCCGGTGAAATCGCCCGGCGCGGGCGCCGGATCGACGATCCCCGACGCCTCGAACTGCAGCGCATCGAGCCAGCTCCGCACCGGCTTGAAAAAATTCACCGCCGCGATGATCCGCGCCGCATCCGTGTCGCCGACCGTCTGTCCCGCCGCCGGTTTGACTATCACGCGAAACACCGCCCAGCCCTCGGACTGCGGCCACGCCGAGCCGCCCCAGCTCGCCTGACCCTCGATGAAGCTGACGTCGCTCCAGCCGAGCGCGGCGAGCGCCTGCCGGATCGCCGACGGGGTGCCGCGCACCCGATGAAGCGGAATCGCCGCCTGCAGCAGCGCGCGCCACGAATCGAAATCCGTCGGACCGGCGCTGCCCGACGATGACAGCAGCGTGTCGATGTCGGTGAGCGCGTCGATATCGGTCAGCGCGTCGATGCTCTCGCCCGAGGTGCCGGCGGCGAGTTGCCATTGCGGATCCAGCATGTCGAACTGCCAGGCAAGAAAAATCAACGCCGAATCGGGCGCCGACGCGAGCCGATAAACCAGCAGCGGCGTCAGGTCGAGCGCGCCGAGCCGTTCGATCAGCGTCAGCAGCGACCGCGACCGCAGATCGTCGACGGACGGCGGTATTTGCAGTTGCACCATCAGCGGTTATCGGAGGACCGGGTCTGCGCGGCCCTGTTCATCATGAATGCTCGGTCGCGGTCGCCTGCGCCAGCGCGATCGCGGTGCAGTTGGCCCACTGTCCGGCGCCGAGTGTCGTATACGCGGGCTGCGTGAGCACGACCTGGTACACGCCCGGCACCGAGAGCGCGGCGATGAATTCGCTCGGCACGATGTCGCGCTGAATGCGCGAGGCGAGGTTGAGCGCCATTCCCTGCGCCGCCGCGTTGACCGCCGCCATGGTCGTCACCGGCTCGGCGTCCGCGAAGAGCGTGACCGTGCCCGCAATCTGGTAATCGACTTCGCTCACCGCCAGTGCTTGCACCGTGTCGGTAAGCGGGCGCACGTTGTCGGCGTTGAGCGCCGCCGCCACCCTCGCCAGCAGCGCCGAATTGGCCACGCCCGCGCTGTTCGGCGACGCCGCCGGCTGCACCGCGATCGGCCCGGTCAGCACGTACACCTGAACCGTGCCGGGCGCCGGCGAGACTACGCTCACGTCGATGATCGACGGGTCCACGCCCAGGGCGAAGAAGCGATAGGCGCCTGCGGGACCGGCGACGCTGAACTGGTTGGGTGCGGCCTGGATGCGCGCGCGCAGGTGATCGTCGGTCTCGGGCGCCGACCCGCCGCCGGTCGTAGTCGTGTTGCTGACCGACGCGATCAGCACGTTGGGATTGAGCAGCACGTTCACCTGTCCCGCCAGGTAGCCGTTGGCCTCGGGGCCGGGAGCGGTGCAGGTCGCGGTCACGCTCGCATTCACCGCGCCCGCGGGCACGATCAGATCGGTATTGGTCGCGAACACGAACTGACCGTCGGCGGTGCCGGCCTGCGTGCCCGCGGCGATCGTATAGGGCAAGGTGAGCGCATTCTGCAGCGTGAACTGCAGCGTCGTCACCGCGCCCTGCGCGCCCAGCCGCGACACCCCGACCAGTTGTCCCAGGTAGTCGATCATCGGAAACACCGCGAACGCGAGCAGATTCTGCTGACCGGCGTACTGGATGGCGTTGCGCACCAGCGACTCGCGGTAGGCGTACAGGTTGATCAGCAGCCGCTCGACCTGCGCCGGCTGCAGCGTGCGCCCGGCGGCGGTCTGAAAAGCCGCGACCATGTCCGCCAGGATCAGGTTCGGATTTAGGCCGTCGGCGTCGTTGACGAACACCGGCGGCGGCAGATTGGTTATCGCGCCTCCCATTGATCCCGCTTTCCTTCCGGCACGTCGTCCTCCGTCACAGCCGCTGGCCCGGCGAGCCCGCCGGCGCCAGCGCCACGCTCGTGGTCTGAACCGGAGCCGGCGTTCCGAGATTGAGCTGCCATGCGACGGTCACCTCGAGGTGCGCTCCGGCCTGGACCGCGGCGGCGGCGAGCGGCGCCACGGTCACGTTAAGCACCTTCACCCGCGGCTCCCATTGAGTAATCGACCGGGTAACTTCGCCCACCACCGCGGGACGCGCCTGATGGATTGGCGCATCGATATACTTCCAAATATCGGTGCCGAAAGTGGGCCGCAGCACGTCCGTGCCCTTGGGCGTGGTAAGGATGATCTTGATACACTGATCGACGTCGCTCACGCCGGCCACCACACTCCCTATTCCCGAGCCCGGCTGGCTCGGACTATCGAGCATCAGTGACCAGTCCGCCGACTTGATATCGGCCAGTGTAATCGCGCCCGCCGGCATTTTACTTCTCGCTGCTCCGCGGGAACTACGACATCTGCTGCGCCGGCGGCGCGCTGGTACCGCCCTGCGGATCGGCATGCGTATGACCGTTATAGGTATTGATCATCGCGTCCACCGAATCGCTGTGCGCGGAGGTTACAAGATTGATGCCGCCGGCCGCCTGCAGCGAAAGATTGCCGTCGGCGTCGATCGCGATCGTCGCGCCGTTCGCCTTCAGGCTCATCGTCGCGCCGGCCGGCAGCTGCACCGCGAGCGCGTGCGCGGCGCGATCGTACTCGAACGTCGCACCGTCCTTGAACGACCAATGGCACTTGTCGGCGCCGGCGGCCGGCGGCGTATCCACGGTCGAGTATATGGAGCCGAGCACGGCGCCGGCTTCGTCGTGCTCGTCCATGATGCAGACGACCTGCTCGCCGAGATCGGGAATCCAGTAGTTCTTGTCGTTCTGGGTCTTGCAGAACAGGATCGGCAGCCAGTACGAAAGCATCTGGTCGCGATCCGGGAAGACCACCCGGACGCGGGCGGTGTCGATGTCCTGCTGCCTGACGATTCCTACGCGAAACATCCGCAATCTTCCTTCCGCGATCGCTCGCCGACGACCGCCGCTTCGGCCACAATCACGACACGCGCCGCAAATCGGCCTCGCTGACGTAGCCGCGCTCGCGCTCGAGCCGATGCGCGGCGCGCTCGACGAGGTAGTTTCCATCCATCGCGCCCCATCCCGACAATGCGGCCACGTTGCCCGCGACCAGGCGCACCGTGCCCGGCGCAACCACGCGGCCCGTCACCAGCAGACGATTGGCCTCGTGCAGGATGGCCACGGCCCGCGCCAGCGCTTGCTGCCCGTTCTCGCAGCGCGCCACCAGCTTGAGAGTGTCGCCGGATGCGACCGCCGGCGCCGCGCTCGCGGTCTGCGCGTAAAGCTGCTTGGTCAGCGAATCGAAATACGCGGTCTGCGCCTGCTGGTATATCGATTGCGTGCGCGCGACGAAGGCGAAGCGTTCGACCTCCGCGCGCGTGAGCGTTAATGCCGCGGCCTGCGCCTCCAGGTCCGCGCGCGCGTAAAAGATCAACTGCGTCCCGCGAACCGTAAAATCATAATTATGCTCCCGCGCCAGCCGGCGCAGGAACTCGACATCGGTTTCCTGCTTCTGCGTGATCCGATCATAAACGGCATCCAGCGGCGCGGCGGCGCCGACCACGCTCATACCGTGGCGCGCGGCGACAACGCCCGCGATTTCGAGCACCGTCTGGTTTTCGTAGCCGAAGCTGTTGCGGGTGCGCAGCGACGGCGTGATCCAGGCGGGCAGACAGCGCAGATGAAACACGTCGGGCGGCCCCTCGAGCTCGAGATCGTCCACCTGAAAGTCCCCGCACGGGAGCAGCGGCTCTCCGGCGTAGCCAATCAGCAGGCTCACCGCGTCGCCTTGGGCGGGCAGCCACGGCCCCTGCCAGCGCCGATCGCGATCTTCCAGCTCTACCTCCAGCTCCCCCGAGGATCCGCCGAGTTCATCGACGTACCTGATCGACCGGACCATTTCCGATATGTCGGTGGTTATATTCACCCCCTGATATGTGAGTATCCATCGCGGGGTGCGCACCGGATATGCAATTGCAGTTGCCATGGATCAAACGGGCGCCTCTGCCGATGACGGGAAATCGCGCGCTGCCGGAGCTGCGCTCATGCACGTGGACTGGAGATCGTCTTCCAGGGAGGCAGGTCCGTGGTCAGCAGGTTCTGCTGTTGAATAATCGGAATAGCCAGAACAATTCCGGCCTCGAATACCGGCTCTATCGGAACACCGGGGTTCGCCATGATGATGTACCCATAGGCGGTCGCGTCGCCATAGTATCGCCAGGCCAGCAGATCCCATCGTTCGCCGGCATAGGTGGTATGACTCACGAACTGCGACGCGCTCATTGCGGCGCCCTCACGATTGAACCCGCCGGCACATCGGCGAATGACAGACTGGTTCCCGTCGCGCCGGTGGGCAGCGGATTATCCACCAGCGGCGACACGCCGGGCTGGTTGAAAGTCGGCGCCAGGTAGGCCGCCGCCCCCGCGGCCCCGGCCGCGATCGGCGAGACGTAGTCGACCGCTACCGGCGCGAGGCCGAGCGGGACGAAGGCGGGTATCGGCGGCGCGCCCGGATCCGACTCCGCGCCCGCTACCCATTCGCGAAGCACGGTGCGCGCCCGGATCGCGATCGGCGCCGCGTCGGCAGCAAGCTGAATCGCGCTGGTGGCGATCGACTCGACCACAAAAAAACCGCGCACCACTCCGTTGCCGAGCACCAGCGCGCGCGCCTGATGGTCGGCGCCGGCGGCGAGCAGCGCCGCCAGTTGCGCCGAGGGATTCGTCATCGAAGCATGGAACAGCATCGTGAGCGTGATCGTCTCGAGGTCGGCGGCCAGCCATTGCAGCCTTGGCCGCGCTTCGACCACGCGATGCTCCGCGTATTCGAAGCGTCGAACCGACTCCAGCATCTCCGGAGAGTCGATCACTTGAAACTGAATGTCGCCGAGTAGCGCGAACATGACCATCGCCCGCGATGTTATAGGCCGGCGCCCGCAGCGGCCCCGAATTGCATGCGCCGGCGGCGCACGGTCTCGCGCGCCAGCGCTTCGTAAAGCTCGCGCGCGTGACGCTCGAGAATCGCCAGCACGCGCTGTCTGAGGTCTGCCTGGTCGGCCGGCCCGTCCGCATGAATAACCAGATCGGGCGCATAGTTGATTACTATCGGCGCAGTCTGCGTATTCCCGGCGAAGGCCCCGGCGCCGAACGAGTGACGAACCGACGGCATGCCGTCGCCACCTGCGGTAGTCGGGCGCAGGAACGCCGCCGCGCGCGCGCCGGCCGCCGCCGCTCCGACCGTCGCGCGCGTCCGCGCCGACTGGACAAGCGCGACCGCGCGCTCCGATGCGTGCGCGCCAGGACCGGCGCTGTTCGGGACCAGGCGCGCATTAGCAAGTCCCAAGCTAATCGTCCGGGCGAGCGCACCGCCGCCATCGCCGGCTCGCAATGCGGCCGGCTGCCGCAGCAGCAGGGATGCGCCCGCGGCGCTGTTGGCGCCCCGCACGGGCCGCGCGGCACGAGAGCCGGAGCGATGAATGCCGAGGCGTGGATGAGATGCGAGCCGCGTCGCGCCCGAGGCGGCGCTCCGCAGCGAGCGCATTGGTTCGCCGGATGCCGAAGCCGAGAACCTGCGGACCGCGCTCGCGAACAGATCGCAGGCGAGATTGAAGGCGCGTGCGGTGATCGCAGGCACTGCGTTGACCATTGCGAACGCGGGCCCTCGACGGCCTGCGCGCGCCGGTATGCGCGCGCCAGCCGCCGAAAGACCGGGATTCGAAATCGAACGGCGAATCAAGCCGCCGCTCGGCGTGATGCGCCACGTCATGTCGGCCGGCGCAGACTCTGACGCGTGGTCTGGCAAACCGGCGTGCCCGCCAGAGGAATTTGCGAGCGCCGCGGACCGCTCTGTCCTGTAATCAACGCCAGGGACTCGTCGCGGTCCGGTCCCTGCGGCGTTCATCGCCGCCTTGAACCGAGCGTTCGGGCCGCCTGCGTCTCGAAGTGGTTCGACGAAATATGCAGCCGCGCCGCCGCGGGCAAGAACGCCTCCCAGCCGGGATAGCCTATTGACCAGCGCCGAACTGAATATCGCAGCTGACGCCGGCCCGCTGTCATCCGCGCGTTGACCCACTACCGCGTCCGCCGCCTCGGACATCAATGATCGAGTTCGCGGCGTCGCCAATGCACGGATCATCCGAATCGCGCGGCCGAACCGTCCCAGCATCACCGTCGCCCGGTGCAGGCTGGACATGGCGTTGCGCGAATCGAGATGGGCTGCGGCCGAATTGCGATTGGTCATGACTTTAACCGGTCGATATCCCGCGGCAGGCCGCGAGCGATCAGCTTGCGCGTCCTGTCTCTGTCGTTGACGGTTCCGCGTCACGTATGTAATCCCTGACTGCCGACAGCCAGTAGGCGATCTCTTCCAATTCCATCTCCGCTAGTTCTCCGATGCCGAAGCCGAAGCGGACGAGGCCTGCGAAGCCGCCGGCGCTGGGAAGGCCGGCGCCGGCTCGGGAAAATTTGCGCCCGTCACCTCGGCCTGCAGCACCAGCACGTCGGCCAAGTCCATCTCGACCACGTCCTCGTACACGACGGGCGCGCCGTCGATCAGCGCGAGCTCGGCGATGAGCGCGAAGATCACGGCGCTCGGTTCCGGATCGCCCGCGACCGCCCGCTGCGCGCGCATCAGGTCGCGGCCTTTGCCCGGCCGAATGCTGGCCTTTCTGCCCGAAGGTAGCGCGAGGCTCCGCGACTGCATACCGGGTTGGGACGATTCGTTTACCTGTTTATTATGCATTGCTTATTCCGGGCTTCGAGTACGGCAACAATTGCCTATTGCGCGCGGCTCCGCATCGAACGCTCGTCCATTACTCAGCCGCCGAGATTGGCGCGAAACGTGCCCAGCTGATCCACGCCGTTGACCACATATATGTTTGCGAGGACATCGAAGAGAAAGATCTGGCTGCCGCCGATATATAATTCCGAATGATAGACGGATATCACCGAAGTGGTATCCACACCCTCGTGCAGCTTGAAACTCATCGAGCCGGCGTCCTTGAACACGCCGGTCATCAGGTAAACCAGCGGCTGCTGCTGCGTGCGCCCCTGGCTGGTGTAGGTCTCGAGATTGCCGCGCACCTGGAAGTAATGGGCGGTGAAAGGACTGTTGAGCACAGCCTCGGCTTCGGGGTAGATCGACGCCCATTTGATCCTGGCTTCGAGCTTGTCGACCCCGGCCCAGAACTCGGCCGTGCCGGCCATGCCGAGTCCCTTGTGGTCGACCATCTTGTGCCTGGGCTTCGCGACCTCGATCTCTTCGGCACGGCCGAGCAGGCCGATACCGTCGAGATACACATTCGCGTTGGTGATGCGATTTACGGCCAGATTTGCCATTGCGATGAGCCTCTTCGGATCGGCGCGCGCCTGCGTGCCGACCCTCTCCTGTTATGCTTCAGGCGTTGAGCGTGACCGCGGTCAGCGCGTTGGTGTTGCCAAGCCCGCTGAGCAGCGTCGTGTCGATATAGACATTGAAGGTCAGGCGCTCGGCCGGCGGCGGCGGCATCACGTCGACGTCGAACACCAGCTGGCCCGCCGCGATCTGATTCGGCGGATTCTCCGCCGGATTGTAGCTTGCCGAGCCGGCCACCAGCGCGCCCCGTCCGATCAGACTGCGGATGAACGCATTGACGCTGGCCAGGATGGCCGAGATCAGCGCATTCGTGATCGGTTGGTCGATGAACTGGAGCATCGCCAGTTCCACCGATTCTTCGATCACATCCATGGTCCGGCGGATGCTGATGAAGTTGTTGGGCGTCGTCACCGCGGGATATGCGGCTGAGCGGTTGCCCCACACGCGCGGGCCGGTGCCGAAGGCGTTGAACACCGTGAGAATGCCCTCGGAGTTGAGATTATTGACGTCGCTCGCCGCGTCGAGCACGGATGCGTATAGCGTCACGTCGGGGCCCAGGATGCCGTTGATTGCAGTATTCGAGGGCGACCACCAGTAGCCCTGCTGCAGGTCCTTGGCGGCGATCGTGCCCGCCACCCATTGAGAATAAGGGCCCACGGCCACGCTGTTGGCGGCGTTCTGCACCGGCGTGCCGGCGGAGTTGAGCGTTACCGCGGTCGGCACCAGGCCCAGGTCGGAGAAGCGCGCCTGCGGATAGCACAGCACCGCGCGATCCGAGCTGGTGTCGAACACGTTGCCGGCGGCGCCGCGGTTGGCGATCACCGTCGCCGGCGAAGTCGATGGCGGAGAATCGATCAGTGCGATCGCGCGAATGCTCGAGGCCGTGGCGAGCAGCGCGGCGGCGGTCGCCGCGTTCTGCGAGTAGCCCGGGGCGATCAGGATCTTGGGAAAGAATCCCATCGTGCCGTAAGTCGTGCGCAGCGCCTGGATTCCGGTGTAGCTCGTCCCGGTGACCGCGCCGACGATATCGCTGTCCTGGATCCTGCCCGGATCCGCGTAGCTGAACGAAACGCTCAGCGCTTCGCCGGCGGTAATCGCGCCGCCCGACTTCTGCGTGATCACCCCGTTGACGGCGTCGAGCGTATAGTCAGTGCCGTTGATATAAGTAGTCGAGCCGGCGCTGTTCCTGACTATCACGTCCCAGACGCCCATGTGCCCGAGGTTGAGCGCCTGCGGACCCGACGCCGGCATCGCCATCGCCTGCGCCGCGACCGCGGTGTAGTGAACGTACGGATTGAACACGTCGACTACAATGACCTGCCCCGCGCCCTGCGCCTGAATCGCGGCGAGCGCATAGGGGATGCTGTAACCCTGCATCAGCGGGCCGAACGCGGCGGCTGAGCCGGCGATATTCGGGTTGGCGGTGAAGTTCACCAGGGTCGGCGTCTGCATCAGCGTCCCGGCAATCGTCACCAGCTTCCACACCGCGGTGCCGTCGTTGGTCGTGGCGTCGAGCGCTGTCGCCCATGACGGAGCCGCCGCGCCGGTGGTGCCGGCGGTCAGGCATTGCTGGATGTTGCCGTTGGGATCGACGACTTGCTGGCCCGCGGCGACGATGCTGTTGGGCTGCCACAATGGCTGTGCGCCGACCGCGGCCCATCGCGGCGCCGAGCCGACCAGGCCGATGACGGCCGATTTGACCACCGTGACCGGCACGGGACCGGTCGCGATTTCGAGCGTTTCAATTCCGTGAAGAAAGCTGGCTGGCATTTTGATTCACCTTCTTTGCGTGCCCGCGAAAATTCGCCGCTCGCGCATCAGTTGCTGGGAGCGGTCGGCGACGAAGATCCGCCCGCGATAGCGACCACGCTGTCCGCATAGGTGTAGGCAATGACGATCGTGGCGCCGGATGGGATCGTCCCGGTCGCGACGCGCGCCACGATTCCGTTGACCGCGTCGAGCGCATAGTCAGTTCCGGCGACATATGCATTGCCGCCGCCCTGCGGAGTAATCGCGAGGCTGACTATGTTTCCGACCGGGAGCTGAATCAGGTCCTGCGCGTTGAACGTATAGGCGGAGGCCGCGGCTTCGAATGAGGTTTGGCCGCCCTCCTCGAGCGCCACTCCCCTGACCAGGACCGGGAAGTTCGGCACGCTCGCGCCCTCCATCGCGATCGTGTCGAGCGCGTACAGCGTCGACCAGGTCCATGCGCCGCCCTGCGCGTCGCGGCCCGCAAACTGCTCGCGCAGCGGGAACATCTTGCGGCATCCCGGCACCGTGAAGCCGGTGAGCGCGGCGCGCACCGCCTCGAGCAATGCGTACGCGCCCGGGCTCGGCCCCGCCGCGTCGGCGCCGAAGGCCCATCCGAGATCCCGCACCAGCAGGCTCACCTCGAACTCGAGCCGGCGCGTCTGCACCACCGCGTCCGTGTCGATCAGCGCGCCGAAGGTCGATCCCCGCCAGGCGACCAGCGCCGCGCCGATACGATGGGTCAGGCGGTACGCGGCCGGCTTGTCGGGAAACCGGACCACCTCGATCGCCGCCACCTGCGAGCGCAACTGCGCCGCGATCGCCGACTCCAGCGTCGCGATATCGACCGGGGTGGGCGGGGTGAAAACCTGGCCCGCCCAGGGGCTGTCGAGCATCACGCCCATGGTCAGAACCCCTTGAGGCTTCCGCGGCTGAAAACGCGCTGCGGCAGCACGCCCGAGCGGTCGCCGCCCGCGTCGGTGAGCACCGCGCCGGCGGCCGCGCCCGGCTCCTGGTTGTCCTGCGCGAGCCCGAGCGTGAGCGTGCCGTCGGCGACTCGAACCAGCATCGCCAGCGCGTCTTCGTAGCGTCTGCGCGCCTCGGCGAGGTCGTGCAGCGGGCGCAGCGCCTGCATCCGGTACATTGCGATGTCGCACGTCAGGCGCGTGAGCACGGCCGGCGCGTCGCCGAGCGGCAGCGTGAAGCGGCTTTCCAGGTAGCCGTCGATCTCGGCCGAGGCGTCGGCCAGCGCCTGCGCCAGCACGTCCTGGTTGACCGCGGTCTCGGTCGGATCCTCGTTGGTGAGCTGCACGAGATCGCGATTCGGATAGCGTGCGATCATGTCCGAGGGCTGCGCATAAACCATCTGCGGTCACATCCTTGTTGCTGACCCGGCCCGTTCGCTGGTGGGCGGCCCGGAACGGCGCCTTGCGGCCGCCGCTCCGGGCTCGCGTCGGGAGGAGGGGCTAGGCGAGATATTCGCTGACGATCAGATCGGCGGAATTGCGCCAGATGTTGGTGGTGGGCACCGCCGCGCTGGCGCCCGCGCCGACCATGAACTCCGAATTGAGCAACTGGCGCGCGACCTCCTCGAGCGCGGGCGGCACCAGCAGGTAGAGGCCCTTGCGGCTCGACAGCGCGCCGAACGGCAGGCCGCCGTCGGTCTTGATCGAGCGCATCGCCGCGCGCGCCGCGCCGTAGTTCGCCGGATCGCTCAGATCGGTGTTGCTCGCGTAACAGAGCTGCCACAGTCCCACGCCGGTGTTGGCGCGGCCGTCCACGCCGTAGCGGAATTCGCGCCGGTTGAACACGGCCTCGTCGGTCAGCGTATTCATCCTCGTGACCGCGTACTCGCGCCGGAGCTGAAAGATGAACGGCCGGATCGGCCGCGACGCGTCGATCAGGAACCAGTATGGACCGCTGCCGCTGCTGTTGACGTTGGCCACCTCGGTCTGCGGATTGCCCATCGCGCCCACCGGATGCGTCGCCGAGAAAAACGGCTGGCCGTCATAGGCGGTCACCGACGAGGGCGTGTTCACCGCCGACTTGATCATCGCGAACAGCAGCGAGTCGGGATGCACCTTGGTGTCCCAGCCGAGCTGCTCGATCACCGGCTCATACACGCCGTAGGTATCGTCTTCGATGTCGTTGCGGTCGATGCCGACGGTGTCCTCGAAATTGCGGTTGACGATGGTGTAGGCGTGGGCCTCGAGCGCCTGCACCACGCGGCTGCCGAGCCATTCGCGAAAGCGCGTGGTGCGGCCGAGCCAGGGATAGGTGGTCTGGCGCGATCCCGAGCGCACGATCGAGGCGATCTGCTCGTAGTAGCTGGGCGGAGTTTCAAAGCCGCGCTGAAAGATGACGTCGAAGCCGGTGAACAGAGCGTTGAGATTTGCTGCGGTGATTTCCATCGTTGCTTCCGTATGCGCTCGCGGCATGGGCGCGCGAGCGGCTGCGAGATCGTGACGCGCGCTTCAGGCTGCGAGCGCCGACTGGCGCCAGAAATCCACCCAGACCTGGCCGCTCGAATCGAGATTGACGACGCTACCGGCGACGCTGCGCGTCGGCGCGCCCCAGTTGTACGAAACCAGCACGGTCGCAGCGGCGGCGATCGCGCCGCCGCTCGGCGGCAGCAGGATCAGGCCCGCCTGGTAGTCCACCAGGTAATCGGTGCCCTCGGTGTAGGTGGTGCCGGCCGGCGACGAGGTCACCACCACCCTGGACACGTTCTCGTGCCCGAGGCTGACGATCTGCGCGCTGGTCGCGGCGGGAAACGTGTGCGATTGGGCGCTGACCGCGGTCGCGCCGGAGCCGTCGCTCAGCGAAACCGAGTTGTCGTCCACGGCGAAGCACAGCATTCCGACCTGCGGCTGCGCGATCGAGGCGTCGTTCACGGCGTAGAGAAACACGCCGCGCGCACAGACGACCGAGATCGCACCGGCCGCGCCCGCGGGCGTGTTGGTGCCGGGAATCATTGCCGAAGATTGATTGACCGCGTCCTGGCCCGGAGAACCGAGGTGGGTGCGTTCGGCGCGGCCCACGATGCGCAAGCCCGGAGTCGACGATGCGGGCACCGCGTTGCCGTTGGCGTTGAGCGCGACCATCGACCCCAGGTACACGGTGGTATTGGCCTCGACCGGGTAGATTTGCGTGCGCCCGTGATCGGCCATCTCGGGCGTATTGCGAGAGCTGCTTAGGGCCGCCATTTCTTCACCTCGTCGGAATCCTGTTGTGCGAGCCGTTCGCCGCGCGCTTCGGGCTAATCGTTGCCGCGGCCGGGCCGCAGAAAATCACTTCGACCGGATCGCTTGCGCGCCAGGTAATCCTGCGGGTCGAGCCCCAGCTGCGCGCATATCGCGGTCTCGGTGGAAGTGAGCGCCATCCTGGTTGAGCGAGCCGCCGGCGCGGGCGCAAAGGCGCTCGTCGCGCCTTCCTGGTTCGCGCCGAAGGCAGCCGGCTGGCGCGCGACAAACGCGGCGAATCCGTTGGGATCCGCCTGGCAGTAGGCGATCGCCCACTCGCGCTGCGCCGGGATCAGTTTGCCGGCGCGAATCGCGTCTTCCACCGCACGCTCGGCGCGTTCGCGCCCGCGCTCGGCGCGAAGCTGATTAAGCTCGCCCAGTACGCGCTGGAACTGCGCGACCGCGACGAAACGCGCCGGGTTGGCGCCGGCGCCCGTCGCATCCGCGCCTTGATGACCGGCATCGACGCGGTCGTCGTCCCGCAGACTGTCGTCATCGTCATCCTCGTCGTCATCCTCGCCGTCATCGCGAGTGAAACGACGCGCATCGTCGTAGAGCGCGCGCACCGCCGCCAGCACCTCGGCCGGCGCGGCGTCATGGTTGAGCCCGAGCATCTCGCGCAATTCTTCGAGCAAGGTGTCCATCGCGTCGTCCCCTTCTCCGAGGTCTGCGCGGGCGGTGCCGCGCGCGCGCGGCGCATTGGTCCGCGGCTCGCCCGAGCGCGCCGAGATAGCGGTCAGATAAAGATTCGGATTGTTCGTCAGGCCCGCGCGCAACAGCCGGGTAACCGTGCCGTCGGACGCGTACTGGAATACGGGCGAGAGATAGCGGTACTCGCGCGAGGTGATCGCGGCCGCGCCATGCGGTGTCCATTCGACGCGGCCCCACAGCGCGCCCGCGCGCTCGGCTAAGTCGCGAATCCATCCGGCGGCCGGCGCGGGCCGGCCCTTGGGCGCGGCGAAGTCGGTCGCATGGTCGTAATCGATCGGCACGCCGGCGGCGAGCCCGAGCGCCCGGGTCGCGGCGATCACCTGCGCCGGGCTCGTGAGGCGAAACGGGCCGCGGCCGTCGCGGCCGCTGAACTCGCCCGCCGGAATCAGCATCACCCACTCGGGCGCCTCGTCCCGGGCGAGCGCGGCGTCTTCGATCGCGGTGCCGTGCACGGCGAGCGGGCCGCTGCGTTCGAGATCGGCGAGGCTCATGAAATGCGTCGCGTCCATCGCGCGGGATTGTGCCGGAGTGACACGCACCGGATAAGGGTGAAATATTTCACCCGGCGCGGGTGCGCGCGCATCGCGCAGTGGGATGAAAAAAGCGGGGCGCGATCCGCGCCCCGCTTCGCGTCGTCCGTGATTGTCGCGCCCGGCGCGGATGATCGCGCCTGCGCCCCGCGCGCGTCAGATCTGGTCGCTCACCGCATCCTCGCGCGTCGTCGGCGCAGGCCGCTTCTCCATCGGCATCCACTGGCGGATTTTCTCGCCGATATAGACCTGGCGCGGACGCGCGATCTTCTGCTCGGCGTCGCGCACCATCTCGGCCCACTGCGCCATCCATCCCGAGGTCCGCGGAATCGCGAACAGCACCGGGAACATGGTCATCGGAAAACCCATCGCCTGGTAGATGATGCCGGTGTAGAAGTCCACGTTCGGATAAAGCCGATGCGAAACGAAGTACTCGTCCTCGAGGCCGATCTTCTCCAGTTCGAGCGCGATGTCGATCAGCGGATTGCGGCCTGTGACCTCGAACACTTCGTAGGCGAGCCGCTTCACGATCTTGGCCCGCGGGTCGTAGCTCTTGTACACGCGATGGCCGAAGCCCATCATCTTGCGCTCGCCCCCCTTGACGCTCTTGATGAACTCCGGCACGCGCTTGATCGAACCGATCTCGGTGAGCATGCGAATCACCGCCTCGTTCGCGCCGCCATGCAGCGGACCGTAGAGCGCCGCGGTTGCGGCGGCGACGGCCGAGTAGGGATCGACCTGCGAACTGCCGACCGAACGCATCGCGTTGGCCGAGCAGTTCTGCTCGTGGTCGGCGTGCAGGATGAACAGGATGTCGAGCGCGCGCTCCAGCGTCGGATTGGGCTGGTAACGCAGCTCGGTCATCTTGAACAGCATCGCGAGGAAATTGCCCGCGTAGCTGAGCTCGTTGTCGGGATAGACGTAAGGCAGACCGCGCGTATGCCGATAGGCCCACGCGGCCAGCGTCGGCAGCTTGCCGATGAGCCGGCGCGTCTGCAGCCGACGCGACTCGAGATTCATGATCTCCTTGGCGTCGGGATAAAAGGTCGACATCGCGCCGATCGTCCCGACCAGCATGCCCATCGGATGGGCGTCGTAGCGGAAGCCCTGCATGAAGTTCTTCAGGTTCTCGTGCACCATGGTGTGGGTCTTGATGTTCTCCTCCCACGCGCGATAGTGCTGCTCGTTCGGCAGCTCGCCCTTGACCACCAGGTACGCAACTTCGAGGTAATTGCTGTGCTCGGCCAGCTCCTCGATCGGGTAGCCGCGATAGCGCAGAATCCCTTTCTCGCCGTCGATGAAGGTCACCTTGCTGCGGCATGACGCGGTGTTGGTGAAGGCCGGGTCATAGGACATCAGGCCGAAATCGTCGGGGCCGGTTTTGATGTCGCGCAGACGGGCCGCGCGAATCACGCCGCCCTCCTCGATCGGAATTTCGTATTGCCGGCCGGTGCGATTGTCGGTGACGGAGAGCGTGTTCTTTGCCATGGGTCTTTCCTCTGGGTGTCGTCTAAGTGAAGTGTTGCGCGGATTGGCAAAGCGACTCAAGCTTCGCAATCAACATATATACAGTTCAAATCCGCCCCTCCGGCCGCGCCCGCGACCCCGCGATCGAGCGTCCGGCGCCGCCCCGCTGGCGCCGCCCGCTCCCGCATGGCACCCTGTTCGACTATGCATCGCAATGCGCTCTGCCAATGCCGGTCTGCCGCGCGGGCGCTCTTCGCCGCCGCCGCGGTCTTATGGCCGTCCTCGTCGGAGACGGCGCGATGATCGACCGGCTGATGACGTCGGTGTCGGCGCTGATCATCGCGACCATCTCGACGATGGGATACGGCGGGATCGTGCTGCTGATGGCGATCGAGAGCGCATGCGTGCCGCTGCCGTCGGAAGTGACGATGCCGTTTTCCGGGTACCTGGTCGCGTCCGGCCGCTTCGGCCTCAACATGGTGGCGATCGCGGGCGCGCTCGGATGCCTGCTCGGCTCGTACGTCGCCTACTTCATCGGCGCGAATGGCGGCCGCCGGCTGCTGCTGCGCTATGGGCGCTATGTTCTGATCGCGCCGCACGAGATCGAAATCGCCGACCGGTTTTTCGAACGATGGGGATCGCACGCCGTTTTCGTCAGCCGTCTGCTGCCGGTGGTGCGCACGTTCATCGCGCTGCCCGCGGGTGTGGCGCGGATGCGTCTGCTGCCGTTCACGATTTATACTCTGCTCGGCTCGTATCTCTGGTGTCTCGGGCTGGCGTGGGCCGGAATGGAACTGGGGCAACACTGGGATGCGCTCGGCCCCTACTTCCATCGCTTCGACGGCCTCATCGCAATCGTGCTCGTGCTCGGCTTCGCCGCGCTGCTCTACAATCGCATCAGGGGCATTACCGCCGCTCCCGCCGAATAAGCGGCGCGCGGCCGGGCTCGGTCCTTACGCCGCGGCCATATCGGCAAAGCCGCGCAGCGCCGCGGCGATAAACGCGCGCACGCGCCCCGCGTCCTTGCGCCCGCGATACCCCGGCAGGTCGGTATGCGTGAATGAATCGACGCCCCATGGCCGGGCGGCCGCGATCGCCTGCGCGACGTTGTCGGCGGTAAGCCCGCCGGCAAGGATCACCGGCAGGCGCGACCGCTCGATGACCGTGCGGCATGCCGACCAGTCGTGCGTCTCGCCGCTCGCGCCCTTGGCTCCCGACTCCAGCATCAGATAGTCGGCGACCTCCTGATGCGCATCGGCTTCGCCCGCGGTCTCGCCCGCGCGCACCGCGATCGCGCGCAGCAGGCCGACCGGCGCGATGCGCCGGCGAATCCAGGCGCAGTCCTCGGGCTCGATCTCGCGCGCGGCGATATGCACGATGTCCGGCCGCACCACATCGACCATCGCGCAGATTTCCTCGCGATCGTCAGCCAGCGCCATCGCCACGCCGCGCGCGCGCGGACGCGCCGCCGCGAGAATCTCGCGCGCGGCCGCGGCTTCGACGCCCTCGGCGACGACCCCGGGCTCCGCGACCACCACGCCCACGAGATGGGCGCCGGCCGCGGCGGTCATCGCGGCGTCCGCGATCGAGGTCATGCTGTAAATCTGGATGATCATCGTGTTGCCTCGAAAATCCTTTTCACCCGGTTCAGCTCAGGCCGGGCGCACGAGCTGGCGCTCGAACGCTTCGACCATCGTTCCCAGCGTGTCGGCCTCATCGACCGCCTTGTCCGCGCGGATACGCACGATACGCGCGAAGCGCAGCGCCATCCCGCTCTCATACTGCGAGCTGCGCTGGATGTCACTATAAGCGACCTCGACCACGATCTGCGGCCGCACCATCACCGTCGCCCGCGTTTCGCCGGTTTTGAGCGCGAGCAGGCGCGCGGTCATCTGCTCGAATTGTTCATCGCTCAGCCCCTTGAAGGTCTTGCCGACTTCGGCGAACCCGCGACCCGGATCGCGCACCGCCAGATGGTAATTCGAAAGCCATCCGTGCCGCCTGCCGTAGCCCCAGTCGGCCGCCACGATCACCAGGTCGAGCGTGTGCGCGCGCTTGATTTTGAGCCATCCGCGCCCGCGCGCGCCCGGCGTGTAGCGGCTGCCGAGCGCCTTCGCCATCACACCCTCGTAGCCGAGCGCAACGGCCGACGCGTAAAACTGCTCGGCCTCGGCCAACTCCGCGGGAAGGATGCGCGCGGCCAGCCCAAGGCCCGCCTCGCGCGCCACTTGCGCGAGTTCGTCGTAGCGCTCCGCGTACGGCCGATCGATCAGAAGCTCGCCGTCGAGCGCAAGCAGGTCGAACACGTAGAGCTCGATCGGCTGCTCGGCGCGCAGGCGCTCGACCTCGCGCACGCGCCCGAAGCGGCGCATCACCTCCTGGAACGCGAGCGGGCGCCCCGCGGGATCGACGGCGATCACCTCGCCGTCGAAAATCGCGCGCCGCCCGCCCATCCGCGCCATCGCCTCGGCCACCTCGGGCAGACTCGGCGTGATCTCGTTGAGCCGGCGCGAGAAGATGCGCGTGCCGGCGGCGCCCGCGTGATGGATCTGCACGCGCGTGCCGTCGAGCTTGTGCTCGAGTGCGAAGCGCGGTCCCAGGATCGCGAACGCGTCGGCAACCGTGTCCGCCGGCTGCGCGAGCATCGGGCGCAGCGGGCGCGCGGGCGGCGCAGCCGCGTTCGAGGCGTCCGCTGGGTCCGGCGCGGCGATGCCGCGGGCCGCGCCCGCGGCATCGCCGCGCCGGCTTTGCGCCTCGCCGCCGGCGGTGCTCGCGCCGCCGGCGCCCATGGCGGCGACCTCGGGCGGCCGGCGCAAGGCTTGCGCCAGCCGCCCGACGTCGCCCTCCAGCATGTGCATCCGCCGCACTTCGGCCACCGGCCGATCGCTCATCCGCGCCAGCGCCTCGAGCAGCAGCCCCTCGCTCATGCCATGGCGCATCTCGCCGATCAGCACCTTGGCCGCGTACTTCGCCTCGAGCGCCGTCATCCGCGCGAACAGCGCATTGAGCCCGTCGAGCTTGCGCCGGCGCGAGTTGCGCCCCGCGACCTCCGCGATCTCGGCGAAGCCGCGCGCAACCTCGCTCAGCGAGAGCGTCGGCTCGGGCTCGCTCGAACGCAATCGCATCGCCATCTCCACCGCCTCGCCGAAGTCGGCGGCGGCGGTGAAGATTTCTTCGCCCTGGTCCGCGGCGCCGCCGAGTGCCGCAGCGATTTTCCATACCGCGCGGCCGCTGACATTGAGCCGCGTCTCGCCGCCCTGCTCGAGCGCGCGGCCGACCATGAAGCGCGCGGCGATCGCGGTTTCGGCGGGCTCGAGGCGCGCGAGAAAGTCGCCCGCCGTGGCGGCGAGCTGCAGCCGGCTGCTGGTCTGGCTGAGCGACTGGCAGACCTCGGCGAAATCGAAGAACGAGCCCACGATGGGCCGATTAGACTAGGCGGTCGGCGCCCAGCGCAATAGCTTTTTTCACCTGATCAATCCGCCGTCGCGCGCTCAGCGGATGGCGGCCCGGCGGGCGGCCCGCAGCGGTTGCGACGGGCCTGCCCGATCCGCCAAGCTCTGCTCCTATGGCAACCGTCGACGACCGCGCGGTCGAGCCGCGCCACCATGTTCAGCATCAATATCCCGCCAACGCGCGCTTCTGCCCGCTGTGCGGCGGCGAGCTGGAGTTGCGGCCGGTGCTGCCCGATCGCCGGCCGCATAAGGTGTGCGCGCGATGCGGCTTCATCGATTTCCAAAGCCCCAAGGTGGTCGCGGGATGCCTCGTTATCGATGCCGGCCGCGTCCTGCTGTTGCGCCGCGCGATTCCGCCGCGCCTCGGGTTCTGGACTTTCCCCGGCGGCTACGTTGATTTCGGCGAAACGCCCGCGCCCGCGGCGCTGCGCGAGACGCTCGAAGAAGTCGGGATGAACGTGCGGATTGAGCGCCTGCTGGGGGTGTATGCCGATGCGCAAAATCCCATTGCCGTGGTCATCGTCTATCTCGCCGCGCCGGGCCGCGAGCCTCCGGGTCTCTCCAACGAAGCGAGCGAGGTGCGCTACTTCGGCGCCGCGGAAATTCCCTGGGAAGAGATCGCGTTTCGCACCACCGAAGCCGCCCTGCGCGACTGGATGGAAATCGCCGGGCCGGAGCACGCCTGAGCGGACCGGCGAAAGTGCGCGCCGCCGCTTATCCGCGCGGCGCGGCACAGGTAAGCTCGTAAGTATGGCTCGGCAGGAAAGCGCGCGCGGGACGGCCGACGACGGTTACGACCTGGTCGCCGACAATCGCAAGGCGCGTCACGATTTCTTCATCGAGGAATCGCTCGAGTGCGGCCTCGCGCTCACCGGCACCGAGGTCAAGTCGCTGCGCGCGCACAAGGTCAACCTGCGCGACAGCTACGCACGCATCAAAAACGGCGAGGCTTTCCTCTACGGCGTGCATATCGGCGCGTATGCGCCGGCGGGCCAGTTCAGCCACAAGGAAATCCGCCCGCGCAAGCTCCTGATGCATCGGCGCGAGATCGACCGATGGTGGGGGCACGCGCGCGAGCAGGGCTATACGATGGTGCCGCTCAAAATCTACTTCCGCCGCGGCCGGGCCAAGGTCGAACTCGGCCTGGCCAAGGGCAAGAAGCTTTACGACAAGCGCGAAGCGATGAAGCGCAAGGCGGCGCGGCGCGAAGTCGAGCGCGAACTGCGCCACCGCAACCGCTGAATTGGCCGGCGGTTCTTGCGGCGTCTAGCCGCGCACGCCCGCGGCTCCGGCCGAGGCTGCCGGCGGCGCCGCGCCCGGCTCGTTGAGCAGCGCGCGCAGGCGCTCGATCCGGCGGCCGAGCGGGGGATGGGTCGAGAAGAGGTTGGCGAAAAAGCCCTCGTCGTCTTCGCGCGCGCCCTGGAGCGGATTGACGATAAACATGTGCGCGGTTCCGCGCGAAGCATTGCGCAGCGGCGATTCGGTCTGGGCGATGCGCTCGAGCGCCCGCAGCAGCGCGCGCGGATTGCGCGTGAACTCGACCGACGAGGCGTCGGCCAGGTACTCGCGCTGGCGCGACACCGCCATCGCCAGCAGCTGCGCGAACAGCGGCGCGAGCACCGCCAGCACGAAGACCAGGATTGCGATCGCTGCGCCCGCGTTGCCGCCGCTGCCGTTGTCGTCGCGGTCGCGGCTGCGCCCCCCGCCGACGCCGATCCCGCCCGTGTACCACGTCGAGCGGAAGACAAAATCCGCGAGCATCGCCACTCCCGCCACCAGCACCGCGATCATCATCATCGTGCGGATGTCGTAGTCGCGCACGTGCGCCATCTCATGGCCCAGCACGCCCTGCATCTCCTCGCGATCCATCGTGTCCACCAGCCCCTGCGTGACGCAGATGACCGAATGGCGCGGGTCGCGGCCGGTCGCAAACGCATTCGGCGACGGATCGTCCATCAGGTAGGCCTTGGGCACCGGCATGCGCGCCGCCAGCGCCATCTCGCGCACCACGTCGAGCACCATCTGATGCGCCGGCGTGTCAGGCGTGAGCTCCCGCGCCCGGACCGAGGCCAGCACCAGCGCCGCGCCGCCGTAGTACGAAAGCAGGGACTGGAAGATAGCGAAGCCGAGCGCGATCAGCGTCAGGAGCGGGAAGCCGACGAGCCGCCCATCGACGATTGCAAGGTCGCCGAAGCGGAAATCGAGAGCGAACCCGAGCACGCTGAAGAGCGCGATAAAGACCGCGACCAGCAGCCCGGTCTCGCGCCGGTTGCGGCGCTCGAGTTCCCAGAAATCTGCGCGCGCGGCCGCCATCGTGGCCCGCAAGCGAAGCCGCCTCAGGCGCGCGGCGGCGTGGTCGGCGCCTGCGGCGCGCCCGCAGCGCCCATCGCGAGGTCAACCTTGGGCACCGCCTGATCTTCGGGTGCGCCCTGGAAGTAGTCGGCCTGCTTGAAGCCGAAGTTGCCGGCGATCAGATTGGTCGGGAAGGTCTCGATCTTCGTGTTGAGCTGCATCACCGAGTCGTTGTAGGCCTGGCGCGAATACGCGATCTGGTTTTCGGTGGTGGTCAGCTCTTCCTGCAGCTTGAGCACGTTCTGGTCGGACTTGAGCTGCGGATAATTCTCGAACACGGCCAGCAGCCGGCCGAGGCCGGCCGTGAGCTGATTCTCGGCCGCGATGCGCGACGTCTGGTCCGGTGCGCTGATCGCCTTGGCGCGCGCCTCGACCACCTGGGTCAGCGTGTCGCGCTCGAACTGCATGTAACCCTTGACCGCCTCGACCAGGTTGGGGATGAGGTCGTGGCGGCGGCGCAGTTGCACGTCGATCTGGCGCCAGGCGTTCTGCACCTGGTTGCGCAGGCTGACCAGGCCGTTGTAGGCCAGCACGGCCCATCCGACGATCGCGACGATAATTATCAGGACGATCAGCGATCCGCTCATAGTTGAGTCTCCCGCCCTTCGCCGGAATCAGTTCGCCCGACGCTCCGTGCCGGTACCGAAAAAGGGCGCGCCGCGCGCTTGAATCGCGCGCGTCGCGCCCGTAACCCGCTCAATTCTCGACGTTGACCTTGATCCGCGTCGGCTTGGCCTCGGGCTTCTTGGCCACCGTCACCTCGAGCACGCCGTCGCGATAAGTCGCCCTGATCCCGTCGGCGCTCGCGTCCTCGGGCATCGCGAACGCGCGGCGCATCGTGCCGTAGCTGCGCTCGGAGACGTGAATCTCGGCGTCCTTCGACCACTGCGGCCGCTTGCGCTCGGTCTCGATCACCAGGTTGCCGTCCTCGACCTGAACGTTGACCGAATCAGCCTTGATCCCGGGCATATCGAAGTAGAAATGATAGCCCTCGCCATCCTCGACCACGTCAGCGCGCGGGCGCACATGCGTCTGCGGCACGGTCAGCCCGGCCTCGTTGAAAAGCCGGTTGAGCCGGTTCATCCGATCGTACAGCCATCCGTTCGCGTAGCCGTTTCCCAGTACAGTATCCATTACCGCTTAATCCCTCCCGACCGCCGTTTGCCGGTCGCTATTGTATTTTTGCTCCGCGCGGGATTCGGATTCTCAGTCACCGTCCCGCGCTCCGCTGAAACGAATCTAAGTACGAATTCCGACTCGTCAAGGCGGTCGACGGCCGGGCCGAAAGCACGCGAAAGCATGGTGCGTCATCGGTTTGCCGATCGGTTTGTCGATGATGCGGGGAGTCGCCGGGCCGGCCCTTCCGCGCGGCCGCAGGATCGGACCGAATCAGTCGGAGGAACGATCGGACGGCCGCTGGGCGCGCTCGATCTCGGCGGCGAAGAGCCGCGCCATTTTCGGATGGCCCTCGCGCTCGGCCAGCTCGCGACCCTCTTTGAGCACGTCGAGCGCGCGCGCTACGTTGCCCTTGGCGAGATACGCGCCGGCCTTGCGAAACAGACGTGCGTAACGCTCGCCGGCAACTCCCGAATCGATGGCCATATCGAAAGCGCAAGAAACGCTCGACCCGATCCTAGGCGGGGCCCTCCGGCTTTACCAGCCGGCGCGCGGGTATCGCTTCTCGCTCGAAGCCATCCTGCTCGCGCGCTTCGCCGCCGCGCGCGGGGCGGCGCGCGTGCTCGAGCTGGGCGCGGGATGCGGCGTCGTGGCGCTCATCTATTCGCTGCTCGCGCGGCCGCGCGAAGTGGTGGCGGTCGAAATTCAGCCGGCGCTGGCCGCGCTGATCGAGCGCAACGCCGCGCTCAACGGCATGGCCAACGTGCGCGCGGTATGCACCGACCTGCGCAGCCGCCGCGCGCTCACGGCCGCGCCCGGCGGCTTCGACCTGGTGCTGGCGAATCCGCCGTTTCGCGCCCGCGACAGCGGGCGCGAAAGCCCGCAGGCGGGCCGCCGTCTCGCCCGCGGCGAGACGGCGGCCCGCCTCGCGGACTTCGTCGCCGCCGCGGCGCGCCATGCGCGTCACGGCGGCCGCGCCGCCTTCATTTTCGGCGCGGCGCGGGCCGCCGAGCTCGTCTCGGCGATGCGCGCCGCGCGCCTGGAGCCCAAGCGCATCCGCTTCGTCCATCCCTACCCCGCCGCGCGCGCCTCGACCGTGATGGTCGAGGCGCGCAAGGGCGGCGGCGTCGAGGTCGCAATCGAACCGCCGCTGGTGATCTATGACGCGCCCGGCGTGTACAGCGAAGCGGCTCGCTTGCTCCTGGAGCGGCCGTAGCGCGCCCGGAGCGGCGGCTGCCGGCCACTCCCGTCCGCCCGCGCACTCATGCGGGTTGCGCTAATTCGCCTGGCCGGATTTGATTGAGAAACGCGCGCGCGATCGCGCGCCGGGAGACGCCGCGATGACCTCGGACAAAGTAATCGGCACGCTGCTCTTCGAAGGCTTCGAGCTGCTCGACGTTTTCGGACCGCTCGAGGCCTGGGGTATCCATGCGCAGGCCGCGGGCGGCCTGACTATCGTAACGACCGCGGAAAATGCCGGCGCCGTGAAGAGCGCGCAGGGCCCGCGCGCCATCGCCGATTGCGCGCTCGCCGATTGTCCGCGCGTCGACGTGCTCCTCGTGCCCGGCGGAATCGGCACCCGGCGCGCGGTCGGCAACGGCGCGATGCTGGATTGGCTGCGCCGGCGCGCCGACGAGGCCGAGATCGTTAGCTCGGTATGCACCGGCGCGGCGCTGCTGGCGCGCGCGGGATTGCTCGACGGCCGCCGCGCAACTTCCAACAAATTCGCCTTCTCATGGGTTGTCGAACAGGGTCCGCAGGTCCATTGGGTCAGGCAGGCGCGATGGGTCGAAGACGGCAAATTCGCCACCTCCGCGGGTGTGTCGGCCGGGATCGATATGACGCTGGCTCTGATCGCGCGGCTCGCCGATGTCGCGAGCGCGGAACGCGTAGCGACACGGATGGAGTACGAATGGCACCGGGACGCCGCGTGGGATCCGTTCGCGAAGCTCCACGGGCTGGTCTGAGCGCCGTTCGCGTTTCGCGGGAATCGTCTTTTGTGCGCCCTCAGCGCGCGTTGCGCGCCCTGTCGGTTTGCTATTAGCTCATCGGGATGGATCGGCTGGTCGCGCGCGGCAAATTCCTGTTCGAAGGCGAGCGCAAGTTCCATGCACGCGGTGTTTCCTACGGCCCGTTCGCGCCCAATTCGCGCGGCGAGCGCTATCCCGAGCCCGAACGCGCCGAGCAGGACTTCGCGCTGATTCGCGCGCTCGGCGCCAACGTCGTGCGCACCTACGTGCCGCCGCCGCCGTGGATGTTCGAGCTCGCGGCCAAGCACGAATTGCGGCTGATGGTCGGGATGCCGTGGCCGTTTCACATGGCCTTTCTCGACTCGCGACAGATGTCGTCCAGCATCCGCGGCACGATTCGCGATTCGGTCAGCGAGATGCGCCGTTTCGCCGACACGATCTTCGCGTTCAGCCTGGGCAATGAAATCCGCTCCGATATCGTGCGCTGGCACGGCGCGCGCGCGGTCAGCCGCTTTTTGGGCGAGCTGTACGACATCGGCAAGGGCCTCGCGCCCGACGCGCTCTTCACCTACTCGAATTATCCGTCCGCCGAATACCTCGACCTGAGCTTTCTCGATTTCGTCTGCTTCAACGTCTATCTCCATCGCGAGCCGGATTTCCGCCGCTATCTCACCCACCTGATGGCGATGAGCGGCGAGCGCCCGCTGGTGCTCAGCGAAACCGGCATGGACACCATCCGCGAGGGCGAGGAGCATCAGGCCGAGTTGCTGCGATGGCAGGCGCGCGCCGCCTTCGAACTGGGGCTCGCGGGTTTTATCGTCTTCGCCTTCACCGACGAATGGCACACCGGCGGCGCCGAAATTACCGACTGGGCATTCGGCCTGGTTACGCGCGAGCGCACGCGCAAGCGCGCGTTCGACGCGGTAGGCGAAGTTTTCCGCTCGCCGCTCCCGCCGCCGCTTATCGATTCTCCCAGGGTCTCCGTCGTGGTGCCGGCCTACAATGCGGCGGCGACGCTCGACGAATGCCTCGGCTCGCTCGCGCAGCTCAACTATCCCGATTACGAAACCATCGTGGTGAATGACGGCTCGAACGACGCGACCGGCGAGATCGCCGAGCGCGCCGGCGTGCGCGTGCTGCAACTCGAGCATCGCGGTCTCGCCGCCGCGCGCAACGCGGGACTCGCCGCCGCCACCGGGCGTTACGTTGCTTTCATCGACGCCGACGCGCGCGCCGATCGCGATTGGCTCTATCACCTGGTCGAGACGCTCGCGCGCCGCCAGGCGGCGGCCGCAAGCGGACCGAATTTCGCGCCGCCGCCGGACTCGGCGATGGCGGCAGCGCTGGCCGCCGCGCCCGGGCAGCCGCGCGAGGTGCGCGCCGGCGACGATACGCTCGCCCAGGCGTGCGGATGCAACATGATCGTGGACAAGCAGGCGGCGCTGGCCGCGGGCGGCTTCGATCCGATGTTCACCGCGGCGGGCGACGACGTGGATTTCTCGCTCCGCCTTAACGAACGCGAGCTTACGATCGCGAATGCCGCCGCGGCGGTCGTGATTCATCGCCGCCGCCCCACGCTCGGCGCGTATGTCGCGCAGCAGCGCGGATACGGGCGCGGCGAGGGTCTGCTGTTTCGCAAATATCCGCTCAAGGATGCCGGCGCCGCGGCGTTGTACGGCGCCGGGTCATGGTGGAGCGGCCTCCTCGGCGGAGCGCGAATCTATTACGGCGCATTCGGCCGCGGCCTTTTCCAGACGGTCTATCCGGAATCCGGAATACCGCCCGCGCTGCAACTTCCGCTCACACTGCCGTGGGTCGCAGTTGCCATCCTCATGATCGTGGCGGGCGTCGCGAGTGCGCCGATGGCGTGGCTCGGATGGGCCGGCCTGTTGCTCACCGCCCTAAGCGCCATACGAATCGCCGCGCTCGGAACATCGTCGCGCGGCGCGGGCCGGACGACGCTCGCGGCGCGCGCGATGCTCGCAGTAGCGGCGCTTTCAGGCTCGCTCGCCCGCAGCGCCGAGCGCGAACGGGTCAAATGGAGTTCCGTGCCGCGGCGCGTCGCGCAGGACGACGACGAAGCGCCGACGGTTCGCGCGCACGGTCGCGTGCTGGTCACGCTGGCGGAGCCGCCGGGCGCGGGCGGTATCGAGCCGATGCTCGAGGCGATGCGCGCGGCGCTGGTGCGCCATGGCCTCGCCGCCGCCGCCGGCGATCGTTACGAGACTTACGACCTGCTGCTGGTGATTCCGCCCGCGCTGCGCATCCATTTGAACGCCCTCGAGCTCGAGGACGGGCGTATCGCGTTTGCCTGGCGCGCGCTCGCCGCCGGGCGGCGAATCGCGATTAGCGGCGCGGCCATCGCCGCCGCGATGCTCGTGACGGGCTTCTCCGGCGCAATCACGGTGGCGGCGGTCGCGGCCGCGGCCCTGGCCGCGGCCGCGACCGCCACGCTGCACCTGAGCCGCTTGCCGGCCGCGCTCAAGGCTGCCGCGGCCGACGCGGCGGCGGCGCTCGGCGCCCGCGCCCATGTCGAAGAGGACGCCGCCTGATGGGGACGTTGCGGCTGATCGGCAACGTGCTCGGCCGCACGCGGCCGCATCTCGGACGTCTGCTGCTCGCCGTGCTCGGGGTGGTGCTGGCGGCCGCGCTCGAGGTGCTCAAACCCTGGCCGCTCAAGCTCGTGATCGACAACGTGCTGCGCGGCGCGCCGCTCGGCGCGGCGTGGCCGGCGCGCGCGGCCGCCCTGCCCCCCGCGCACTTGCTGCTCGCCGCCTGCCTCGGGCTGGTCGCGCTCTACGTGGTGCTTGGGCTGGTCAACGTCTTCAACAACTACATCTCGATTTCAATCGGCCAGCGGATGGTCAACGACCTGCGCGCCCAGATGTTCGATCATCTGCAGCGGCTCTCGCTGTCGTTCCATCGCGGCCGCGCGATCGGCGACCTGATGGTGCGTATCGCGTACGACACCTTCTCCGTGCAGACCATCGCGATGAACGGGATATTCCCGCTGCTGTCGTCGGTCGTGATGCTGATCGAGATGTTCGCGGTGATGATGCGCATCGATCAGGAATTGACGATGGTCGCGCTCATCGTGGTGCCGTTGCTGGCGGTGCTGATCGCCGCCGCGAGCAAGCCCATCGACCGCATCGCCGCCGCCGCGCGTATCAAGGAGAGCCGGCTCTACACGGTCGCGCACCGCTCGCTCGCCGCGATTCACGTCGTGCAGGCCTTCACGCGCGAAGCCGAGTCCTACCGCGAGTTCGTCGAGTCGAGCAGCGAGAGCCTGGGCGAGACACTCAGGCTCTACGTGCTGCAGACCGCCTACGCCGGCGCGGTGAATATCCTCATCGCGATCGGCACCGCGGTGGTGATCTATCTCGGCGCGCGGCACACGATGAGCGGGCGGCTGACGATCGGCGACCTGATCGTGTTCGCGACCTACCTGGCCTCGCTCTACGCGCCGATCAATCAACTCTTCCAGACCTACGGGATGGTGCAGGGCGCGATGGCCGGGCTGCGGCGATGCCTCGAACTGCTCGCGATCGAACCCGAGGTCAGGGACCGTCCGGGGGCGCGGGCGCTCGGGCGCGCGCGCGGCGAAATCGAATTCTCCAACGTCGTTTTCGGCTATGCGCCCGGCCGGCCCGTGCTCAAGGGCGTCAGCTTCCGTGCCGCGCCGGGCCAGACCGTCGCGATCGTCGGGCCGAGCGGCGCGGGCAAGACCACGATGGCCAGCCTGCTGGTGCGCTTTTACGAGCCGCAGCAGGGCACGATTCGAATCGACGGGCAGGACGCGATGGATTTCACGCTCGAGTCGCTCAGGCGCAACGTCGCGATGGTGCTGCAGCCGCCGCTCGTGCTGTACGACACGATGCGCGCGAATATCGCGCTCGGCCGGCCCGGCGCGACCGCGCGCGAGATCGAGCGCGCGGCCGCCGCCGCGCGCCTCGATCCGGTGATCGCGCGCCTGCCCGCGGGGCTCGACGAGCTCGTTGGCCAGGGCGGTCAGAGCCTCTCCGAGGGCGAGGCGCAGCGCGTGACCATCGCGCGCGCGCTGCTCCGCGATGCGCCGGTGCTGGTGATGGACGAGCCGACCAGCGCGCTCGATGCGGAGACCGAGTCGCTGGTGCTGGCCGCGGTGCGCGAGGCGATGCAGGGCCGCACCACGCTCGTCATCGCGCACCGCCTCTCGACCATCCAGAATGCCGATCTTATTTTGGTCCTGCGCGACGGCGAGATCGCCGAACAGGGCACGTTCGCCGAATTGCTCGCGCGCGGCGGCTTCTTCAGCTACCTCTACAATCTCCAGTCGTGGAGCGGACGCGAGGCGGCGGGATGAGCGGTGCGCGGGCGACGGCCCGGCGCGCAAGCGGAAGGCGATGAAAGCAATCACGATCGGGCTCACCGGCGGAATCGGATCGGGCAAAAGCACGGCGGCAAAAATCCTCGCCGCGCTGGGCGCGCCGATCATCGACGCCGACAAGGTCGGGCACGAAATCTATCTGCCGCAGACCCCCGCCTACCGCGAGCTGGTCGCGGCCTTCGGCGAGGGTATTCTCGGCACCGACGGCACAATCGATCGGCGCAAGCTCGGACCGATCGTCTTCGCCGACCCCGCGGCGCTCAGGCGGCTCAACGCTATCGTCCATCCGAAGATGTACGCGCGCATGGGCGAGATGGTCGCGGCGATGCGCCGCGCGGGCGAGACCCGCCCGATCGTGGTCGAAGCGGCGATCCTGATCGAAGCCAACTGGCAGCCGCTGTTCGACGAAATATGGCTGGTGACCGCCGCGCGCGAGCGCGTGATCGAGCGTATCGAGCGCGACCGCGGACTAAAGCCCGAACAGACCGAAGCCCGCATCCGCGCGCAGCTCTCGGACGAGGAACGGCGCAAGCATGCGACCGCCGAGATACGCAATGACGGCACGCTCGAAGAACTGCGCGACGCGATAATCCGCCTGTGGCGAGACACGCTCGCCCGCATCGCCTGAGGAGCCATCGCGATGAAAATCCTGATCATGGGGGCCGGCGCGGTGGGACTCTTCTACGGCGCGCGGCTGCAACAGTCGGGCGAGGACGTCTATTTCTGCGCGCGCGGCGAAAACCTGCGCGTGCTGCGGGAGCGCGGGCTCGAGGTCAAGAGCATCAACGGCGACTTCAATCTCCGCGTCCGCGCAACCGGCAATCCGCGCGAGTTCGCCCCCTTCGAGCTGATCCTCTTCTGCGTCAAGTCCTACGACACCGTCGCGACCGCGCGCATGCTGGACGGATGTCTCAGCTCGGGCGGCGCGGTGATGACGATCCAGAACGGGGTCGAGAACGAGGCCGCGCTCTGCACCGTGCTGCCGCGCGAGTCGGTGATGGGCGGTAACGCGCGCGTCGGCGCGGAGCTGACCGCGCCGGGCAGGCTCCTGCACACCGCCTCGGGCATTATCGAATTCGGCGAGCTCGACGGCAGCGAGACGGCGCGCTCGCAGCGTATCGCCGAGGCTTTCAAACGCGCGGGCGTGTTCGGCCAGTTCACGCGCGACCTGAAGAGCGTGCGCTGGAAAAAACTGATGGGCAACAACGGCACCAACACGGTGAGCGCGCTGGCCCGCTGCACGCTGGCCGAGATGTTCGCCGAGCCCGAAGGCGCCGCCCTGGTGCATCGCCTGATGGTCGAAACCGCAATCGCGGGCCGCGCCGAAGGCGCGAACATCACCGACGACGACGTCGAGACCTATTTTAACGTGGCGCGCGGCTTCTCCAACGCGGGCGCGGTCAAGACTTCAACTCTACAGGATCTCGAACGCGGCAAGCGGCTTGAATACGACGCGATCAGCGGCGCGGTCGTGCGCGCGGCGAAGCGCCACGGGCTCAGCGTGCCGGCGACCGAGACCGTGCACGCGCTTTTGATGCTGCTCGACGCGCGCCGCGGCTGATCGGCATATCCGGCGCGCGGCAAAATCGGATTTAACGCTTCTCGTACTGCTTCGCGCCGAACAGCGTCTGCCACGATTCCTTATCCGGCTTGCCCTGATGCAGTTGCTCGGACATCACGTCGCATCCCTTCTTGACCGCCGGGCGCGCCTCGAGCGCGTCGTACCATCGCTTGAGATGCGGGAAATTCTCCAGCTCCTGTCCCTGCCATCGATGGGGCCGCAGCCAGGGATAGGTCGCGATATCGGCGATCGAATATTCGCCGGCGAGATACGGCGCTTCCGACAGGCGCTTGTCGATCACGTTGTAGATGCGGCGCGCCTCGTTGGTGTAGCGATCGATCGCGTACTGGATCTGCTCGGGAGCGTAGCGGCGGAAGTGATGCGCCTGGCCGAGCATCGGGCCCACGCTCGCCATCTGGAACATCAGCCACTCGAGCACGTTGTAGCGGCCGCGCGGCTCGGTGGGCATCAGCCTGCCGCTCTTTTCGGCGAGATAAATCAGGATCGCGCCCGATTCGAAGAGCGAGATCGGCTTGCCGCCGGGCCCGTCCGAATCGACCATCGCGGGAATCTTGTTGTTGGGGCTGATCTTGAGAAACTCGGGCTTGAACTGATCGCCCTTGCCGATATTGATCGGGATCACGTTATACGGCAGGCCCAGCTCCTCGAGCGCGATCGTGACCTTGTAGCCGTTGGGAGTCATCCAGAAATAGACGTCGATCATGGCATCTCCTTGTTGCGGCGGACGACGCACCGATGCGGCCCTTGCGGCGCGCGGCCGTGCGTCGTCTGACTTTGCGTCATCACAGGCGCGCTGCGCAAGCGCGCCGCCATCGGCCGGCTCGCCGCGCAAAGCGCGCGCGGCTACGCCGGCGCGGCCTCGGCGCCCGCCTTGCGCACGCCCATCAGGTAGGCCTCGATAAACGGATCGATCGCGCCGTCGAGCACCGCGTCGGTGTTGCCGATTTCGACGCCGGTGCGATGGTCCTTCACCATGCGGTAGGGCTGCAGGACGTAGGAGCGGATCTGGCTGCCCCAGGTGATGTCCTTCTTTTCCTTGCTGAACTGCTCGAACTGCTCGCGCTTCTTGCGCTCTTCGAGCTCGAACAGCCGCGCGCGCAGAATCTTCATCGCCATCGCGCGATTCTTGTGCTGCGAGCGCTCGTTCTGGCAGCTCACCACGATGCCCGTGGGAATGTGCGTCATGCGCACCGCCGAATCGGTCTTGTTGACGTGCTGGCCGCCGGCGCCGCTGGCGCGGAACGTATCCACCCGCAGATCGGCCGGGTTGATCACGACCTCGACCTTGTCGTCGATCGCGGGAAACACGAAGACCGAAGCGAAAGACGTGTGACGGCGCGCATTGGCGTCGAACGGCGAGATGCGCACCAGGCGATGAATCCCGGCCTCGGCCTTGAGATAGCCGTAGGCGTAGTCGCCCTCGACGGTGAAGGTCGCGCTTTTGACTCCGCCGCCTTCGCCCGGCTGCAGGTCGGCAAGGTCGGTCTTGTAGCCGCGGCGCTCGGCCCATCTGAGATACAGCCGCAGCAGCATCTCGGCCCAGTCCTGCGCTTCGAGCCCGCCGGCGCCGGGATGAATCGAGACGATCGCGCCCAGGCGATCGTACTCGCCGCCGAGCATCGCCTGCAGCTCCTGCTGCTCGAGCACGCCGCGCGCGCTTTCGAGCGCCGTGCCGGCGAGCGCCAGCGCCTCGGAATCGCCGCCCTCCCCTTCCGCGAGCGCGAGGTATTCTCTGACGTCGGCGAGGGCTTTTTGCAGGCCTTCGAAATCCGCGATCTTCTGGCCGACCTGGTCGGATTCTCTGAGCAGCTCTCGGGCCGCTTCGGGCCGCTGCCAGAGGCCGTCCTCGCTGGTTTTCTGCTGGAGCTCCTGGCGGCGGGCTTTCAGGCGAGCGACGTCAAAGACGCCTCCCGAGCTTTTCGGTGCGGGCGTCGAGTTCGGCAAGCTGCTCACGTATTTCGTTGAGTTCCATGCAGGGGGGGTTACTCCGATGAGTTGCTGGAGAGGATTATGCCACGAACGCGGCGGCGGCTTAATGGGCCTGGCGGCGGCGTGCCGCGGGACGCGCGGCCTCGCCTGCGCGGCTTCAATCAGCCGCTGCCGTTGCGGCCGAGCGATTCGACGATCGGCGAAGTCCGCGCGACCGGCCGGCCGCCCTTGAGCAGCGCGAGCAGCACGGCGAGCACCGTCAGCGCGAAGCAGATCTCGGAGAACAGGTCGCCGACGACGGTATAGACGGTGCGCCGCGGAGACCAGCTCACATCCTCGATCTCGGTGCCGCGCTTGAACAGCGGCGTGCTTGCCGTGATCGCGCCGTCGGCCTCGATGATCGCGCTGATGCCGGTGTTGGCCACGCGCACCATCGGCGTCTTGGTCTCGACCGCGCGCATCGCCGCCATCGCCAGCAACTGGTAGGGCGCGGAACTCTCGCCATACCACGCGTCGTTGGTGATGTTGACCAGGATATCGGCGCCGCGCTTGACCGCGCGCCGCGTGAGGTCGGGAAACACGCTCTCGTAGCAGATCAGCACGCCCAGCTTCGCGCCCTTGACCGTGAACAGGGTCTGCACCGTGCCCGGGATCATGTCGCCAAATCCGTGCACGATTCGATTTACGAAAAATCCGAGCAGCGCGCGCGCCGGCACGTATTCGCCAAAGGGCACGAGCTGAATCTTGTCATAATGATCGACCACCGTTCCCGTGGACGATACCAGGTAGGCGCGGTTGTACGTGCCGACCTCGCCGTCGGGCGCAAGGCCCAGCGCCGGCGCGCCGAACAGGATCGGCTCGCCGGTATTTACGGCAAGCTTGAGCAGGCGCTCACGATACGCGGCGTCGCCGGCAAAGCGCGGTGGATAGAGCGCGGTCGGTTGAAAGAAGAACGCAGCCGCCGCCTCCGGCCATACCACCAGGTCCACGTGATGTTGCGATGCCTGCCGGGTCTCGTCGACATACACGTTGAAGCTCGAATCGAGAAACGCCGGATTCCACTTGATGCTCTGCGGAATATTGCCCTGGACCATCGCAACGCGAAGCTTGCCCGCGGGCACCTGGCGCTCGAGTTCGCCCACGCGCAGGCTGCCGAAAATCAGCACCGCCAGCATCAGCCCGGTTAGCGTGCCCAGGCTCCAGGTCTGCGCGCGGCGCGAGTAATGGCCGAATATCACCACGTAAACCACGGCGTTGAAAAAAACGATCAGCGCGGAGATGCCGTACACGCCGGTTATTTCGGCGAACTGGATCAGTTCCAGGTTGCGATACGCGGTGTAACCGAGCAGGTTCCACGGAAATCCGATCGGAAAAAAACTGCGCAGCCATTCCACCGCCGGCCACGCGATCGGCAGCGTGACGAAAATCGGCCAGCCCATGCGCACGGTCGCCAATTGGGCGGCCCACAGCGCGAGGCCGGCGAACAACGCCATTATCGCCGCCAGCAGCAGCAGTGGGAGCGAGGCAAGAATCGGATTGACCCCGGCGAAGTGATGCAGCGTGTACTCGATCCAGTAGAGCGAGACGACATAGCAGACCAGGCCCATGAACCAGCCGTAGCCGAACACCCGGCCCATGCTCTGATCCTCGATCGCATGGAGCAGCGGGACGAAGGCGACCCACGCGAGCAGGTTGATGTCGAACTTGGGAAACGCTACGCCCAGGGCGACGCCGCTGATCGCGCACAACGCGAAACGCGTCGGCGCATTCAGCGGCCCGTTCAAAACGTCCCAAACAGATCGCGCAGCGGGATCACTCCGGCGCATGGGGGCTGACCCTGGAAGCGGTCGTAGATCTCGTCGGCATCGCGCCAGCTATCCACCAGGGCGACCGCTCCGCCCGCCGGCAGCGCCAGGTCGCCCGCAACTCGCCATTCACGCTCATAGCTCCAGTCGATTGGCCTTTCGCGCTCCAGTTCGAGCGCCACCACGCGCCATCGCTCGCCCGCCGGGAGCAGGCGCTCGGCTTCGCGCCACGGCATATAGATAACGGGCCGCGCGCCCATCCGGAAAGCATACCGTTTCTCGATCGCAATCCCGAACGGCTCATAGCGGCGGCGGTTGCGCCGGTCAAGCAGGATGCGCAAATCGCGTAGCGGCACGTCGAACAGGCACACGGCGGCGCGCCCCTCGCGCACCATCCGGCGCGAGCCGCGGATTACGCCGTCGCGCAGGATGGCGGCGAGGTTGTCGAGCGCGGAGGCGGTTTTGCCGGCGCGCGTGAAATGCGTCAGCATCGCGAGCGGCGGCAGCCTGACGATGCGCGAGCGTTTGTCGCCGCGCGCGGTCATCGTCGATGCGCCGGCGCGCCGCTGGGCGTGCGGCGCACTTTGCGCCGCGCGCATGCGCCCTGCGACCGCGCCTGAAGGTCGGTGTTGGCGATCGACATTCGTTCCGCTCGGCGGCCTTCCCTGCAGGCCAGCGACGGAGAGACAGTCTACTCGATCTTTTGCAATTGTCCGCCATCGTCTCGTCAACGTTTGGGTGAACCAGCGCTCATCCTGAATGTCTGAACCTTATCCCTCGGTGCGTTTGGCGTGGCGATATCATTTGAGCCATATTCGCGGCTAAGCGGTGACTATGATCCCGGTAGGAATTCGTCGTGAGCACGTGCTGGCCGCGATGTCACGCATCGACCGCGAGGGAATACCACCGTTACGCGCGAATCGGAGCGTCGAGGTACGGCACGATCACAAGTGCTATCCACCGAAGCTGGTCATCTCGTATGCCTGCGAGTCTGCAACTGGCCGCGAGCTACCGAGCGATAAATTCATCACACCGGAGGCGGAGCATTATCTTGAGCGGCTCGGATTTTCTGTCGCTCGGACCGGCGAACCAATTTATCGCCGCGAAAAGGAACAGGCACGTTCGATCGCTCATTCGGCGATCGGCGATTTGTCTTCCAAGGAACTGGACGAGCTTGGACAACAACTCGTTTACTCCTCGCGTCTTTACAATTGGACCGAATTAAAGAACAGCCCGAACCTTCCGCCGCGCTCGGCGGGCGTGTACGCATGGTTCTTCATTCGCCTCCCGCCAGGAGTGCCCACCGATCGCTGCGTTGTTCGAGATAGTGCGACTCTCCTTTATGTGGGCATCTCGCCGCAAAACGACACGAGCAAAGGGACCTTGTGTGATCGGCTAAGATCTCACTTTGAAGGAAATGCGGAAGGCTCCACGCTGAGGCAGACATTGGGATGTCTGCTCGAAGGTGAATTAGGAACCCTGTTGAGGCATCCGGGCTCGAAGAAGACGAAAACGTTTCTCGACAAGGAAATCGTCCTGAGCCGATGGATGGCGGAACACGCCCGTATCGCATGGATCGAAACTCCCAAGCCCTGGGTGCTCGAACATCACCTTCTACGGACGCTGAGTCTACCACTCAACATCGATGGCAACGCGAACCATCCCTTCCATGCGCGCCTGAAAGAGTTGAGGAAGATCTCCAGGGCGCGAACGTAAGAACTGCCTGTCGTCCCTCGTGGAAAAGAAAAGGACGAAAAGTGCGTCGGCTGACGGAGCGTGGTCGTGCATTCGGAACGCGCGCGACATTCGCGAGCACCGCCTCATTTCTATCCGGTTAGTGCTTTTGGTGCGCCGGTTCACGACCCGACAAGTCAAGCAGATCGAGTAGCTTCTTCACCTCTGACGAATCCGGCAGGGGATTCATATGAATCGCCTGGTTACGCGTAATTCGCGCTCGATGCCATTTCACCTGCGTGGCGGTATCTATAGTTCCCCTCCGATAAAGCTCGTTGATGACGTCCTTGAAATCAACGTCGTCCCAATTTGTGCCGGCCGGTACGTAGCGACGAACCATCTGCTCGAACTCAATACCACCGAGCTGTCCCGCAAGCACCGGGTCCGTCCGAAACAAGGAGTGGGCGAGCTGTGCGTACGTGCAGTCGTCGAGAAAGCGTTTCATAAGGTTCTCCGCACGTAAGCTGCGAATGAAGCGATCTTCGTCGTATGCTTTGCGTGTGGCCTCGTTCGGTGCGCCGCCGAAGCAACGTTCATGAAGAACCCAAAGCGCCATGTCAGCGTCTGCTACTCGACGAAAATGATAGTGCTTAGCCACTTTGCGAAGATTATCCAGATAGTTCAGATAGGTCTGGACCGCGTCGCTTTCACGGCGCACATCGAGAATTCGCTCAACAGGCGGGCTGATTATCCCGTAGAGCTCAGGCCGGATGAACCGAAGTATGATCGATACCAGCTCGATGGATTTGAAGACGTCCAGCAGAGAAGCGACGACGTTCCTTTCTTCTTGTGGAAGGTCGCGAAAATTGAATTTGCGACGCCGCAACTCCGGGGTCACATGCTGCTCGGGAGGGAAAACCCACCAAGTTTTGAACTCCCAATGGCTCGGTGATTCAAACTTTTTGAGATCTTCATAGTTCAACGCGACGCCGTCACGGAGGGGCGCCACCGACGTCTCAATCGCGGCAAGATCGGATGCGGTGCCGAAAACCTTCTCGGTTACTTCCTTGAAAGCTTCGAAGCAACCCTGCAGATAGTTTCGAGCCATGTTGAACTCTCGCCCGGTTCAGATCCGCCCTGCCCGAACACGCTTCTGACCTCCACCCGCGCTCTCGAACAATAACCCGTGTGAACCGGCCGCACCAAGGCCGACCGCCGCAGCCTAAAGCCGGCGCAAGAGAGCTTCTGCCTGCGCCGGTGGAGTGCCGTGAGCATCGCCAGCGGCGGCCGCTCGTCGGCGCGCGACGTCATCGTCTATGCGCCGGCGCGCCGCTGGGCGTGCGGCGCACTTTGCGCCGCACGCCCAGCGGCGGCGTCCTCGGGCGCACCGCGGCGCCTGCGGATGTGCGGGCGGGGTCGGCGGGCGGCGCCAAAGCGCCGCCCGCCGACCCCGCCCGGCTGCGCGACCGCCGGCTGCTGCCGCCGGCGCGGCCGCCCGCCAGCGCGGCGGCCAGTTCGCGCTCGCGCGCGAACATCCGCCGCGCCTCGGCCGGCGAGCGCTCGTGGTCGTAGCCCAGCAGATGCAGCATCCCGTGCACCAGCAGGGTGCGGATGCGCGCCGCTGGTGCGACGCCGAGGCGTCGCGCCTGGCGGCGCGCCGTGTCCACGGAAATCACGACGTCGCCGAGCTGCGCCGACAACGACGGCGCCGTCATCGCCGGGGGCGCGGCCGGGAGCGGCGCGGCGCGTATCGCGCCGCGCCGCTCCCGGCCCGCGCCGGCCTCGCCCCCCTCCCATTGCGGAAACGACAGCACGTCGGTCGGCCGATCCTTGCCGCGAAACTCGCGATTGAGCGCATGCACGAACGCGTCGTCCGCGATCACGATCGACAGCTCGCAGTGCTGAAGATCGAGCAGCCGCATCAGGTCGCGCGCATCCTTGCGCACGCCCGCCGCATACCGGCGCGCCTCTGCGCTCTCGCATCGGAGCGCGACCGCCACCGTCGCTATTCCCGGGGAAACTTGACGCCGTTATCGGGCGGACGCTCGGCTACATCATCGAGCCGGCCCTCGGCCGCCGCCTCGTACGCGCCGATCACGGCCTGGACCAGGCGATGGCGCACGACGTCGCGCTCGTCGAAATGGATGAACGAGATGCCCGGCGTGCGCGCGAGCACGGTGCGCGCTTCCTTGAGGCCCGAGAGCTTGCCGCTCGGCAAGTCGATCTGCGTGATATCGCCGGTGATCACCGCCTTGGAGCTGTAACCGAGCCGCGTGAGGAACATCTTCATCTGCTCGGAGGTGGTGTTCTGCGCTTCGTCGAGGATGATGAACGAATCGTTGAGCGTGCGGCCGCGCATGAACGCGAGCGGCGCGACCTCGATCGTGCCCCGCTCGAGCATCCGCCGCGCGCGGTCGAAATCGACCATGTCGTGCAGCGCATCGTAGAGCGGGCGCAGGTAGGGATTCACCTTCTCGGCCAGGTCGCCGGGCAAAAACCCGAGCCGCTCGCCGGCCTCGACCGCCGGCCGGCACAGCACCATCCGCGTGACCTGGTTCTTCATCAGCGCCGCCAGCGCCATCGCCATCGCCAGGTAGGTCTTGCCGGTGCCGGCGGGCCCGATGCCGAAGACGATATCGTGCGAGCGGATCGCATCGATATAGCGCTTCTGGTTGACGCTCTTGGGCGCGATCACGCGCTTGTGCGCCGAGATATAGATGGTGTCGAGGAAGATGTCCTTGAGGTCGACGTTGCGGTCCGCGCGCAGGATGCTGGAGCGG
>DATGIT010000001.1:0-194059 GCA_035295545.1 Binataceae bacterium (SeqCode) | reverse complement strand
CCGGACCGTCGTTGACCAGTTCCAGTTCCATGTGCGCGCCGAACTCGCCAGTTTCAACCTTAACACCGCGCGCGCGTGCGAGCGAAAGGAAATGCTCGTACAGCGGGCGCGCGATTTCGGGCGGCGCGGCGTGGATGAACGACGGGCGGCGTCCGGCGCTCGTGTCCGCAAGCAAGGTGAATTGCGAGATGACGAGCAATTCGCCGCCGACCGCGCCCAGCGCCAGGTTCATCTTGCCCGCCTGGTCGGCGAACACGCGCAGGCCGACGATGCGGTCGGCAATGAACTCGGCGTCGGCGCGCGTATCCTCGCGCGCGACGCCGAGCAGAACCGCGAAGCCGCGCCCGATGCGTCCCACGGACTTGCCGGCGACAATCACCTCCGCGCGGCTCACGCGTTGAATAACCGCCCGCATCGCGCGTCATATACCGCGTGGCCGGCGGAGCGCGCAAAGGCGCGCCCGCGAAGGTGCGTTCGGACGTCGCGCGATGCCGCGCGCCGTCACCTTTCATTTTCCGCGCGCTCCTGCCAGTTTTTGCGGCGAGCATCCGCCAAATTTCGCCAGGGGAGGTCGTACCCATGCGCTTCGACAATCAGGTCGTGCTGGTGAGCGGAGCCGGGCGCGGAATCGGCCGCGAGATTGCGCTCGGCTTCGCGCGCGAGGGCGCCGACATCGGCTTTGCCGATATCAACGAGGAAACCGCGCGCGCGACAATCGAAGAGATCAAGAAGCTCGGGCGGCGCGTGTTCTTCGACCGCGCCGACGTGAGCGATTACGCCCAGGTGCAGCAGTTCGTCGCCGGCGCGGCGCGCGAGTTCGGTCGCATCGACGTGATGGTCAACAACGCGGGTATCGCCAAGCCGCAACCGTTCCTCGAGATCACGCCCGAGAACTGGGAGAACCATCTGCGCATCCATCTCTTCGGCGCGTTCTACTGTTCGCAGGCGGCGGCGCGCGAGATGGCAAAGCGCAAGTACGGCCGCATCGTTTCGATCGCCTCGGTCGCCGGCCTGATGGGCCCGATCGATCTCGCGCCTTACGGCGTGGCCAAATCGGGGATTATCGGACTGACGCGCGCGATGGCGCTCGAGCTGGCCGACTACGGAATCACCGCCAACGCGATCGCGCCGGGGCCGATCGACACCGAGATGGTGCGCGCGGCGTGGAGCAAGGAGGCGCTCGAGGAACGCGCCAACCATCTGCCCATCCGGCGCCTCGGCAAAACCGCCGAGATCGCGCACGCCGCGATGTTCCTCGCCGCGCCCGACTCGGGCTACATCTCGGGCGCGACGCTGGTGGTGGACGGCGGCTCGGTCGCGGCGGGCGCCTACATGGTCGAAAAATACCGCCGGCGAAAAAGCGGGCAGGGCTAAGCCGCGCGCCGCCGCGCGCGCGGCGCGTTGCTGGTTACCCGGCTTCGCTCCGTACTATAATCGGCAAGCGATGATCCCGATTCTGCTGCGCCTGGGACCCGTACACCTGTTCGGCCATCCCCTGACCCTCACGATCTACAGCTACGGTTTGATGATGGCGCTCGGCTTCATCGCGGCCGACCTGGTGATTGCCGCCGATTGCCGCCGGCGCGGGATCGATCCCGACTACGCCACCGCCGTGGTGCTGTGGTCGGCGGTCGGCGGACTTGTCGGGGCGCGGCTTTACGATGTGTTCGACAACTGGCGGCTTTACATGGCCGATCCGATCGCGATCGTGTTTTCGGGTTCGGGCTTCGTATGGTTCGGCGGGTTTCTTGGCGGGATCGTGGCGGCATACTTCGTGGCGCGCCACTATCGCGTCTCGTTCGGCGTCACCGCCGACATGTGCGGTCCCGCCCTGGCCATCGGCCAGGCGCTCGGCCGCATCGGATGCCACCTTTCCGGCGACGGCGACTGGGGTCTGCCTTCGACTTTGCCATGGGCGGTCGCGTATCCGAAGGCGATCGTGGGCTGGGGGCCGCAGACGGTGCTCAAGCTCGGCCCGCATCATACGCTGGTGTCGGGGTATTTTGCGGGCGTGCGCGTCCATCCCACGCCGATTTACGAGGCCATCCTGTACACCGGCGTGTTTGTCGTGCTGTGGTCGATGCGCCGGCGCGGTGGAGTGCCCGGGCGAATCTTTTATCTGTACCTGGTGCTGCTCGGCGCATGTCGCTTCATGGTCGAATTTTTGCGGATTAACCCGCGCGTCCTGTGGGGCTTGAGCGAGGCCCAGCTCATCGCGATCGCGATGATGGTGATTGGCGTGGTCGCGCTCGGCCTGACCGGCGGCCTGTTCACGGGATGGATCGGCCAGGAAGCTGACGAGCGGAGCCCGCAAAGCGTCAGGGCGGCGGCGGGCGGTTAGAGGAGAAGCGATGGTTCCGAGGGCAAGGCTACTCTCGATGATAGCCGGCGCGGCGCTCCTGCTGAGCATCGTCCTTATCGTCGCCTCGCAGCTCAGGCGAGTGCCGCGGCGAACGCTGACGACGGGTGAAGAGACCGCCGCGATTCCTTCTCCCGGCCAGCATGGACCGATCGCGGCGGGCGAGAAGGCGGCGCCGTTCAAACTCACCGACCTGCAGGGCGATTCGGTCTCGATGGCCAGTCTGCGCGGCAAGGTGGTATTTTTGAACATCTGGGCGACCTGGTGTGCGCCGTGCCGCGAAGAGATGCCGTCGATGGAGAAGCTCTACGAGCAACTGCGCGGCAACAAGGGCTTCGTGATGCTGGCGGTGAGCCAGGACTCGGGCAGCCGCGACGAGGTGGCCGCGTACGTCAAGAAACACGGCTACAAGTTCGACGTCCTGCTCGACCCGCAAAACGCCGTCGCCGAGGCCTACAAGGTGAGCGGCGTGCCGGAAACCTTCATCATCGACCGCCAGGGCCGTATCGTGGCCCATCACTCGGGCGCCTTCGACTGGTCGCAGAAGGCGATCGCCGACGCACTGGAGGAGCTGTTGCAGGACAATAAGGGCTGAAAGGCGGGCCGCGGCCGGCCGCCCCACGGAGAAAAAATTGCCTCCGCCGGCCGCCGCCGGAGATATCTGTGGACAAGGCTGTGGCGTCCGGGACGCGCAAAGAATATGCTTGACAATTACCCGTGCTCGCGACGTTAGCGGGCCAGCGAGTATGTGATGAAACGAAATCGTTCCCCCTTTTTGGTCGCCGGCGTATGCGCAGTGGCGGTCCTGGTCCTGCTGGCGGAGATCGCGGTGCGCCGCGCCGATGCGCTGCCCGACGACACCTACAAAGAGCTGGCCACGTTTGCCAACGTGCTGGCCATCGTGCAGAAAAATTACGTCGAGCCGGTCACCACCAAGCAGCTGATTAACGGCGCCATCACCGGGATGCTCGCGTCGCTCGATCCGCACAGCGCCTATCTTACGCCCGACCTCTATCGCGACCTCGAAGTCGAGACCCGCGGCAGTTTCGGCGGCCTGGGCCTCGAGGTCACGGTCAAGGACGACCTGCTGACCGTGGTTTCGCCGATCGAGGACACCCCGGCCTACAAGGCGGGCATCAAGGCCGGCGACCAGATCGTCAAGATCAACGACGACTTCACCAAGGGCATGACGCTGACCGACGCGGTCAAGCGGATGCGCGGTCCGCAGGGCAGCAAAATTCGCCTCACCATCCATCGCAAAGGCGTGCCCGAGCTGTTCACGGTCAGCGTCACGCGCGAAGTGATCAAGATAAAGTCGGTGAAAACCAAGGAGCTGCGCCACGGCTACGACTACGTGCGCGTGAGCAGCTTCGAGGAAGGCACCGGCGACGATCTGCAGAAGGCGCTGGACAAATTCCGCGCGGAGCACAACGGCCAGATCAAGGGCCTGGTGCTCGACCTGCGCGACAACCCGGGCGGCCTGCTGAACCAGGCGGTGCAGGTCAGCGACGAGTTTCTCGACGGCGGGCTGATCGTCTACACCCAGGGCCGCCAGGAGAACCAGCAGCAGAAATACTTCTCGCATCGCAAGAAGGACTTCGTCGACTACCCGATGGTGGTGCTGGTCAACGGCGGCAGCGCGAGCGCAAGCGAAATCGTCGCCGGCGCGCTGCAGGACCAGCGGCGCGCGATCACCGTCGGCACCCAGACCTTCGGCAAGGGCTCGGTGCAGACCATCCTGCCGCTCGATGACCATTCCGCCCTGCGTTTGACCACGGCGCGCTACTACACGCCCAACGGCCGTTCGATCCAGGCGGTCGGGATCACGCCCGACGTGACCAGCGCGCCGCCGCGCACCACGCTCGCCTCGCTCGAGGAAGAGGGCGCGACCATCGACGAGGATTCCGAGATCCGCGAGAGCGACCTGCTCCATCACTTCAAGAACAACGGCGCGCCCGGCGCGCCGCTCAAGAACGGCACCGCGCCCGCGGCCGCCCCCGCAAAGCATCCCAAGGTGGCAGCTGCCGGCTCCGCCAAGGCGCAGACCGACGTGCAGCTCGACCGCGCGATCCAGGTACTGGACAACTGGCGCAGCTACAAGATGCAGCTTGCGCGCAACGACATGGTGCCGCCGCCGTCGCCGCCGGGCGGTGGCGCGGCCCCCGCACAGTCCGGCGACGGAGGTGCGCAGGCGCCGGCCCCGTAGCCCGGACCGGTTGAGCCGGTCATGAAATGACGGGCGGTTCTCGCCGAGCAAGCGAGAACCGCTCTCATTTTTTCGCGACAGGCGGCGGCAAGCCAATCGATGCGTGATCGACGAGATACCGCCACTTGCCCCTGGATTTGTGAAGTACTTCGGTGGTCCGCACGCGCGCGGTCATCAACTTGCCGTCGGGGCCCGGCGCAGTTGCGTCCCACATTCCGATGTTGACTATGTAGTCTCTTCCGATCGCGTACGAATCTGAGCTGACCTGTCTCAACGTTGATTTCGCCGCACTCGCGCATTCCTGCTTGATCACCTTCGCGATTGCGGGTGTACCGTTTGCGACCTCGCCCTCGCCGGGCCAAATGAGGGCGGCATTATCCTCATACAGATCCAGCACGGCCGCCACGTTGCACGCGTTAAAGGCTTTTCCGAAAGCGTCCGAGTGAGCCTTGACCGTTGCAGCGGGATCGGCGCCGGCCGGCCCTGGGCATATCAGGATGGTTGTCAGGCAAATCAGGAAATACCTGCCCATGGCAATTCTCCGGTACATGCGTGGTATTCCGCGCATGCGATGACCAGGCCGCGGTTGACGGGCCGCGCTTGCGCGTCCGGCGTCATATCCGCGCCCCACTTCGTGCAGCCATCCGCCAAGCGAACCGGCAGCGGCCATCAGCGTGAGACCGATTAGAATCATGACGATCGGGCCTTGCGGGTCCGGTTGCGTGGCCCTGGCAGGCAAGCTGCGGGCTTCGTAAAACATCGCCGGGATGAATTCCACAGGCGGCCCGGGGTGATCGATAAGATCGCGATGACTTCGGTTGATATGTCCGGAAGTCCGAGTCGGTCGGTGGTGACGGCGCCCTGCTCGAAGACGCGCATCGTTCGCAGATACGCACATGGAAGAGTGATATAGAAGCAGTTCGAATTGAATCGTGGTCGAAGTGACGTCGGCGCTCCGATACATCCGTATCATGTTATCGCGCTGCTCTTCGCAATCTGCGGCAGTGGCTGTTGAATCGATCTCACTCCATCTCGCGAGCGGCGCCTGAAGCTGTAGTTCGCCCGGCGGATCGCCGGGGACGAATGGCGGCACGATCAAATACCAGATCGTTCTCGGCTGAGTTTTGCGGGATCCGCGTGCCGCGAATGCGTTCGGACAGGCGATAAATGCGATGCCGGACAGGGCAAGCAATGAGGCGGTTAGACACCTTCCACACGAATGTATACTCATCGTCGTGCTCCCGGCTGTTGAACTCGATGCTCAGGCGGCTGCGCTCAGCGGCTATTTGGAAACTGCTCCGCTTTCACTGAACTGTCCGGCTCCGAACAGCCCATTCGCTCCAGGGGGAGTGCCGGGTGCGGCAAGTGTTTGGCTCGTGAACGAGACGTTGAAGGAGCCCGATGCGCCGGCCAGTTTGCGCGTTCCGCCGGTCACTGTGTAATCTGCGCTGCCGCCCGCGGAGCCGGTGGTATTGCTGATGCACTGGCTGCCTTTGCCTGCGCCGGCGAACAGGTATAACTGCCCGCGATGATAATTACTGGCGCAGTCTGACTGCACTTGATCGAACCTGGTTCCGGTCGTGGAATCAGGCGCCGTGCAGACAGTTGCAGTCGGCGAGAGTTCAGCGACGCATTGGAACGTGAACGATCCGCCGAGGTTGTCCTGACCGGAACCGGTCAGGAGGATCGCGGCTGCTGAACCATCGTAGGTGAACGCGGCCGAGACCAGCGTGTACGAGCCCGATCCTTTGAGCGGACTACCCGCTATCGCGGAAGCAGTGGGCGCCAGGCCTGACAATTCCAGCAGCGCCAAGATGCCGACCAGCCCTTTCCGAACGCCGTAAAAGTCCGATCTCATCGCGTCACCTCCTGTGTTTGTTTGGAGCAGATAGTCCATACGAAGCCTTCGAATTCGACCTTGCGCGCCATCAGATGGAGGAGTAGCGAAAAGTGGGAGCGGAAGTCGCAAGAGAGTTCCAAGATTCGCGCAAGATTTCTCTTCGATGCCGGAAGGAACAATGTTCTTCGGCGCGTTTCAGCTGGATCGGAGAAACGCACGCCTGCGCAAAGACGGGCGCGACATCTTTCTTACACCGAAGGCCTTCGATGTACTCCGTTATCTGGCTGAGCACGTCGGTCAACTGGTGACCAAAGACGATCTGTGGCGAGCGGTATGGCCGGATGTCTCGGTGACGGACGCGGCGCTTACCGTATGCATGAGCGAAATCCGCAAGGCTCTGGGAGATCAGGCGAAAACTCCGCGCTACATCCAGACGGTGCATCGGCGAGGATATCGATTTGTCGCATCAGTTACGGAACAGGCTTCTGCGCGAACAAGCGCCCGAGTTTCCCACCGACGATCGTCCAGCGACAGCTTTGTGGGACGCCAGTCAGAGCTGGCACAGCTACGCCAATGGCTGGATAAGGCGCTCGGCGGCGAACGTCAAATCGTGTTTGTCACCGGCGAGACCGGAATTGGCAAGACCGCGCTTGTCGAAACCTTTCTGACTGAAATCGCAGAGGACCAGGCCTTCAGAGTCGCACGCGGTCAGTGCATCGAGCACTACGGGCCGGGCGAGGCGTATCTCCCCGTGCTCGAGGCCTTGGGGCGCTTATGCCGCGATCCGGAAGGTGCGCGGCTGCTCGAATTGCTAAGCCGCTATGCACCGAGTTGGTTGGCGCAGATGCCGGCGTTTGTCAGCCCTGCCGATCAGGACGCGCTGCTGAAACGGGTCACGGGCGCGACTCGCGATCGGATGCTGCGCGAATTGACCGAGGCAATCGAGGCCATAACCGGAGAAGCGGCTCTGGTGCTGCTACTGGAAGACCTGCACTGGAGTGACTACTCGACGCTGGATTGGCTGGCCTGCCTGGCCCGTCGTACCGAGCCGGCGCGGTTGCTGGTGTTGGCAACGTACCGCCCGGTCGAATTGTCAATGCAGGATCACCCGCTGAACAGCGTAAAGCAGGAATTACAGATACACGGGAGATGTAATGAATTGGCGCTCGCCTTGTTGAGCGAACCGGCAGTAGTCCAGTATCTCAAAGGCCGGCTTGCATCCCTTGCTCGGGAATCTATGCGCGAGCTTGCGCATTGGATTCACGATCGCACGGAAGGCAATCCGCTCTTCATGATCAACCTGCTCGATTACCTGATTACAAAGAGAGCGCTGGAGCAGTCCGACGGGCGCTGGAGACTAAAGACGGCGCTATCATTGGCCGAGAAAGGCATTCCTGAGGGGTCCAGGCAGATGATCATGCGGCAGATCGACGAGCTTGATGCCATGGACCAGCGCATACTGGAGGCAGCCAGTGTTGTGGGCGTGGAGTTCGCCGCCGCTGCCGTCGCGGCGGGCCTGGAAATCGCGCCTGGAGAGGCGGAAGAGCGGTGCCAGTTGTTGGCGCGGCGCGGACAATTCCTGCGCGCGGCCGGGGCGACCCAGTGGCCGGACGGTACAACAGCAGCTACTTATCGATTCATTCACGCGCTCTATCAGGAAGTTCTGTACGATCGAATACCGCCCGGCAAATGCGTCGATCTGCATCGCCGCATCGCTGAACGCGAAGAGCGAGCTTACGGCAATCGCGCCGGCGAAATCGCCGTCGAGCTCGCCACTCATTTCGAGCAAGGCCGGTATTATTCGGCCGCGGTAACGTATCGCAAGCTGGCCGGCGAGAACGCGGCGCGAATATCCGCCCATCACGAAGCCATAAGACATTTCGCCAGAGCCCTGGAGCTGCTGACGGGATATCTGCCGGACGACTCTCGGCATGTGCAACTTGAACTCTCATTGCGACTGGCGATCGGCTTCGCCTTGAACGCCGTCAAAGGTTGGGCCGCGCCGGAGGTGGTGAGCGCCTTTACGCGCGCTCGGGAGCTTTGTCGGCGATTGGATGACCCTGCGGAGCTTTTTCCCGCGATGCTGGGGGTATGGGCCGCGTATTATTTGCGCGGCGAATTGCGGAAGTCCTGTGAAATCGGCGAACAGCTTTTGCGCATGGCGGAAAGCGCGCGAGAACCGGCACTGCTAGCGTATGCGCATCTCGCGCTTGGCGATGCTTCGTTCTCGACCGGAAAATGGCTTCGCGCCAGGCAGTACCTCGAGCTGGCGCTCTCATTCCATGATCGCAAGGGCTCAATTCTGATCGGCCACGATGCGGGCGCGAACTGTCGCTCTTACCTGGCCCTTGTCCTGTGGGCTCTCGGCTATCCTGAGCAGGCTCTCCATCAGGGCAAGGCGGCGATCGATTTGTGTGAAGCCCTGTCCCATCCTCCGAGTCTGGCTTTTGCGCTCGGGGTCGTCTGTTATTTTCATCAATATCGGAGGGAAGTGCACGCTGCGCGACAGCTCGCTGAACGTTTGATTGCGCTCTCGGCCGAGCAAGGTTTTGCCCACTGGCTGGCTCAGGGCAGGATCGCGCACGGTTGGGCATTAGCCGCGCTGGGCCATCATGAGGAGGGGATCGCGGAGCTGGGCGAAGGTCTGAGCGGGTTCCGTGCGATTGGCGTCGAGGTCCTCCGGCCGCACGATCTCTGCCTGTTGGCCGAGGCCTGCGTGGAAGCCGGCCGCGTGGATGACAGCCTGCACGCTCTTTCCGAAGCGCTGGATGTGGCGGATGAACATGACATTCGTCACTGTGAGGCCGAAATCCATCGGCTCAGAGGCGAGTCGTTGCTGAAGCGGGACGATTCAAGCATCGAGGAGGCCGAGGGCTGCTTTCAGCGCGCGATCGAGATCGCGAGACGGCAAAGCGCCAGGTCATTTGAACTGCGTGCAACCGTAAGTCTCGGCCGGCTACTGCGCGGCGATACCGGCCGCCGCGAGGAGATGCGCGCGATGCTCGTCCAGGTCTATGACTGGTTCACCGAGGGCTTCGACACCGCCGATCTGAAGGACGCCAGAGCATTGATCGAGGAGTTGGCCGTCTAGTCGGCGCGTCAACACGAGAGAACAGGCGACATCGGCGCGGGTGACGGTGCCGGTCAGGCCGGGGCCGCTTTAAGGCGGTGCGGCGCCGCTCGGCGCCTTACGCATCGCGCCGCGCATCTGGTAACCTGAGCGCATGGCGGGACAGCTTGAACTCTCGCTGCGCGGCGAGGTGCGCGCGCTCAGCGTCACGCAGCTGGTGCGGATGGTGCGCGAGACGCTGGAGGCCAATCTCGACGATTGCTGGGTGGTGGGCGAGGTATCCAACGCGCGGCCCGCCGCTTCCGGCCATCTCTATTTCACGCTCAAGGACGCAAGCAGCGCGATAAGCGCGGTGATGTTCCGCTCGGCGGCTGCGCGCCTGCGTTTTCGGCTGGTCGACGGGATGCAGGTCGTGGTGCGCGGCCGCACCAGCCTCTACGAAGCGCGCGGCGCGCTCCAGTTTTACGCCGAAGAGATCGAGCCGCGCGGACTCGGCGCGCTGCAGCTCGCCTTCGAGCAGCTCAAGCAGCGCCTGGGCCGCGACGGGCTGTTCGGCGCCGAGCGCAAGCGCGCGCTGCCGTTTCTGCCGGCCGCGATCGGCGTGGTGACCGCACTCGGCGGCGCCGCGCTGCGCGACATTCTGACGGTGGCGCTCGCGCGCTATCCCAATCTGCACGTGATCATCCGTCCGGCGCGCGTGCAGGGCGCCGGTGCGGCAGTCGAGGTCGCGCAGGCGATCGACGATCTCAACCGCGACGGCCGCGCCGAGGTCCTGATCGTGGGCCGCGGTGGCGGCTCGCTCGAGGACCTGTGGGCGTTCAATGAGGAGAGCGTCGCACGCGCGATCCACCGCTCGCGCATTCCGGTGGTCTCGGCCGTCGGTCACGAGATCGATTACACCATTGCCGATTTCGTCGCCGATCTCCGCGCGCCCACGCCCACCGCCGCGGCGCAGCTCGCGGTGCCGGACAAGGTTGCACTCGGCCGGCGCTTGGCGGAGACCGCCGCGACGCTCAACGGCGCGGCGGTAAGCGCGCTTTCGCTGCGTCGGCGCGGCGTCGGCGCGCTTGCCGCTCATCTGCGCGACCCGCGCGCGGCGCTGGTCGGCGCGCGACAGCGCATCGACGAGGCCGCGGCGGATCTTGGGGCGGCGCTCAGGGCGCGGCTGCGCGATCGGCGCCGGCATCTGGCGGCGCTGAGCGCTCACCTGGTGCCGCCGGGTGCACTCGCGCGCGCGATGCGTTTGGGCACCGATCGCACCGCCAACGAGCTGGTGCGCGCGGCGAGCGCGCGGGTAGGCCGGCTGCGGATGCGCGTTGGCGCGATGGCGGCGCGTCTGGGTGAGACGGCGCCGCGCGCGATGGCCGAGCGCCGGCGCGCGGCGGTGGCTGCGGCCGAGGCGCGGTTGGGCACCGCGATGGAACGCGCGCTGGCGCGGCGCACCGCCGACCTGGCCGCCTTGGGCGGGCGGCTCGACGCGGTATCGCCGCTTAAAGTGCTCGAGCGCGGCTACGCGGTCGCGATCAACCTGCGCGATGGGCGCGCGGTGGTGGACGCGGCCCAGGTCGACGTCGGCGACGAGCTCGAGCTGCGGCTGAGCCGCGGGCGCCTGCGCGCGCGCGCGCTCGGGCAGCGGTCCTGAGGGCGAATCGCGCAGCACTCCTGAGAGACGACGTCCGACAGGAAGACAAGGGAATATTCAAGAAACCGGGCGATGGCGACCACGCGCAGAAAGTTCGAAGAGGAACTCAGGGATCTCGAGGCCATCGTGGCGCAGATCGACTCGGGCGAGCTGTCGCTGGAGGACTCGATAAGCGCCTTCGAACGCGGCGTCGGGCTGGTCCGCGCGCTCAACCAGAAGCTCGACGAGGTCGAGCGCAAGGTCGAGCTGCTGATGCGCAACGCGCAGGGCGATCTCAAGACTACCCCGTACGATCCGGCGGCCGCAGGCGTCGAGGCCTCCGGCGCCGAGGAAGACAACGGCAAGCGCGCGCGCAAACCGGGCGACGACGACGACATCCCGTTTTGAGCGGCGCCCCGAGGTGGCCGATGGCGACGCGGCGGCGGCTTGACCTCGAGATGGCGCGGCGCGGCCTCGCGCCTAGCCGCGAGGGCGCGCAGCGCCTGATCATGGCCGGCCGCGTGCGGGTCGACTCGCGCCCGGCGCTCAAGGCCGACCAGCGCGTGGATGAGCTGAGCGCGATCCTGCTGGTCGGCAGCGACCCCGAGTATGCGAGCCGCGGCGGGCTTAAGCTCGCGGCCGCGCTCGATCACTTTCGTCTCGATCCGGCGGGCCGGCGCGTGCTCGACGTGGGCGCGTCCACCGGCGGCTTTACCGACGTGCTGCTGCGCCGCGGGGCCGCGCACGTAGTGGCGCTGGACGTCGGCTACGGACAGATTGCCGAGCGCCTGCGACGCGACCCGCGCGTGACCGTGCTTGACCGCACCAACATCCGCCTGGTCGAAGCCGCCGAGATGCCCTACGCGCCGGAAATCGTAACCATCGACGTCAGCTTCATCTCGCTGCGGTTGGTGCTGCCGGCGGTGCTGGCGATAAGCGCGCCGTCGGTCGAAATCGTTGCACTGATAAAGCCTCAGTTCGAAGCGGGGAAGGGCAAAGTGGGCAAGGGCGGCGTGGTACGCGACGAGGCAGAACGCGGCCGTGCGGTCGAGGAAGTTCTGCGGTTCGCCGCCGGCCTGGGTCTGGCGGTAGAGGGCGTTATCGCCTCGCCCATCCGCGGCGCGGCCGGCAACCAGGAGTTTCTCGCCTGGATGCGCCGCGGGGGCGCGAGCTGAAGAAGTCGAGGCGGGAGAACCGGCGCGGCTTGAAACAGGCGGAAAATCCGACTGCGGCCGGGCCGAAGCGCATCTTTGCTATCGCGATGTCCACAGGTTGCCCATTTGCATATCCGCCGCCGTGCATTTACGCTGGTTATGGCGCAATGCGCGGATCGGTCACTGGCAGAGGAGCGATGAAGTTCTCCCTCGTATTCGCATCGGTGCTGTTTTCGTTCGCGCTGTGCGTGGCTGCAGCCTACGCCCAGGACGATACGTCCGCGACCGGGCCGGCGGCGGCCGATACCGGCCGCGCCGGCCACGATTCCTCCGAAGCGGGCGCGCCGGCGCCCGCACCGGTGCATCGCAACGGCGAGTTTTCGTACACGGTCCGGCCGGGAGACTCGCTGGGCTCGATCGCCTCGACTTTCGGCATCCAGGTCGACGACGTCGCGCGGGCGAATCGGCTGACGCTCGATTCGACCCTGATGGTGGGCCAGACGCTGCGCATCCCTAATCCGTTCGCGGCGCGGATGCGCGAATTGACTGCCGAAAACGAGAAGCTCACCGACCAGGTCGCGGACCTGCAGAAGCGCGCCGAGGACGCCAATGGCGCGCAGGCGGAACTGAAGAGCCGGGTGCAGAGTCTACAATCCGAAAACCGCACGCTGAGCCACGAGGTTGAAGTGCTGCCGTGGTGGCGCGGCGCGGTCTACAGCGCGGCGATCGTCGCGCTGCTGTTGCTGGGGGTTGCGGGCGTGGCGGTGCTCGAGTGGTTCCTGCTGCGCCGGCGCTTTATCGCGGTGGCCGGCTTCAACGAATCGCTGCGCCGGCTCGACCAGCGCTATCGCGCACTGCTGGCCAAGGCGGAACTGCGGATGCAGGAACTCTACGGCCGCCGCCGGCGCGGCATCTCCGACGACCAGGAACGGCCGCGGCTGCCCGAGGAGGCCGATCTCGAGCGCCTCGATCGGCAGCTCCACGACGTCCTGGAGAGCCATCTCAAGCAGCTCGGCGGACCGGTGTCCCCGCGCCGGCGCACGCGTTGGGACGAGGAGTTCGGCGCCGTGGCGCCGCCGGTCGAGGCGCGTTCGGCGCGGCGCTGATTCGTCGCCGGCGCGCGCCGGTCACCCCGACAGGCGATCGTATAACTTGCGGAAGTCGGCGCTCGGGCGCCGCGCTTGTGATGCGCCCGGCGGATGGGGAAAATGTTCAGGAGGAAAAGCCGCCAGATGAGCGCCGCCAGGTGAGCGCTTCCTGGGGAACGCGAAGCACGCCGGACGCGTTCTTCCAAACGCCGAACCGAATCGCCATAACCTGGCACAATGGAGCGAAGAGAGATGCGCAAAACGTTTATCGCGGGAATCGTCGGGCTGGTCGCGGCGGGCACGATGCTGCTGTCCGCGGGCGCCGGCCGCGCAATCGCGGACGCGGCGACCAAAGCGGTCACCGGCACGCTCGAGGACAGCTTCTGTTACAACGTGGTCGGCGCCAAAGGCGCGGGACACGCGCAGTGCGCGCTCAAGTGCGCCCGGAAGGGCATCCCCGTGGCTCTGGTCGAGAAGGGCACCGAGAAGACGTACGTGCTGCTGCCGCCCAAAAACGATGAGCCGCTGCCCGAAGACGTGCTCAAGAACATGGAGAAGGAAGTGACCGTGACCGGCAAGTCCTACTCCAAGGGCGGAGTCGAATTCCTGACCGTCGAATCGGTGAAATGACCCGGTGCTGGATGACCTCTCAGGCGCGCTCGCTGATCTCGTGCGGTTGCCCGGCGCGCAGCACATCCAGAACATCCATCCGCTGATCGTTCACTTCCCGATCGCGCTGCTGTTCGCGGCAACCCTGGGTTACTGGATGGGATTCCTGGCGCGGCGCGACGGATGGCAATGGGGCGCATTGTGGATGCTGCTGCTCGGCGTGCTGGGCGCCGCAGCCGCGGTCGCCAGCGGGCTCTATTCCGCGCCGGGCGTTATGCTCGCGCCGTCGGTCAAGAGCGCGCTGCTCGCGGTGCACGAAAGGATCATGATCGCGGTGCTGGCCCTGAGCGCGGTTCTCGCGCTGTGGGCAATCGCCGGGCGACCGATGCCGGTGCGCGGCCGGGGTTTGTTTCTAGCGGCGCTGCTGGTGCTGTGCGCGCTCATCGCCAAGGGCGCCGACTACGGCGGGCGGATGGTTTACGACTACAATGCCGGCGGCTACGCATGTAGCCAGCCGATCGAGTTCAGCCAATAGCTGATGAGCCGGCCTGCCCCGGAAACCGGCCCGGCGATTCGCGCTGCGTCCGCAATCTGCGACGCGCGGCGTGTCCGCTGCTGCATGGTAGCCGCGATCATGTCGATCCTGGCATTTGGTTTGGCGGCCTGCGCGGGGCTGCATCGCGGCCAGTCCGCCCCGAGTGCCGCGTCCAACGCGAGCGCGTCATCGAGCGCGAACTCCTCGGCCGAGGGCACGCCGGCGGCCGAGAGCAGCCCGGGTGAGGCGGGCGCGGGAGCGGGCGCGTCGGACGCGTCAGGTGCGCCGGGTGAGCAGGGCGACGGCGGCCAGGCGGCCGGCGCGGAAGCGGCGGGCGGCGCCGGTGCGCCGCCGCCCGGCGCCACCGTGTCGATAACCTACGCGCATCGGGGCGATTACCTGGCTGCGCTGAGCGTGTCGAAATTTAACGGCGCGGAAGTGGTTGAGACACGCGGGCTCGACGCGCAGCACGTTGCGTCGGTCATTCGCTTCGACGGCGGCATCACAGTGTGGGAGATAAAGCCCGATACAGGAATGTTTTCCAAGCTGCCGGTGGTGGGATCGGGATCGAAGTATGCGGTGAAGTCGGTCACTTACGGCAAGCTGCCGGAATATTTCGCGCAGACGACGCCGGACAGCGGCTCGCCCGAGCCGCTCGAGCCGGGCCATTACTATGTCTTCGCCGCGCAGCGCGCATCCGGCACGATGAGTTACGAGGTGGTGCGCGTCGAGGATGACGGGTCGCTCGACGCTTACGAGGCGGAGCCGCGCGCGGGCACCAGCTACTTGCTGTGCTGCAACGTGAGCGCGGATTTCGTGCAGCCGCCCTCGCCGCTGGTCCCCGGCGGCGCCGGCGGCAATCCCTGAGCGGCGCGCCGGCTCAGATTTTGAGGAAAATCTCGCGCGTGCCCTCGGCGCTGAGCTTTTTGATCGAGGTCACGCGATCGCTCATCTGCGCCAGAGTCGAAAGCTCGCTCGAGCCGACGTCGACCAGGACCGCGAAAATCGAAAACTGCAGCTCTTCCTTGCGCCGGCGCAGCGCGGCCAGCCATTGCGGGGCGACCTGGCTCTCGCCGTCGGTGATGATCACGATATCCGCGCGGCGCATGCGCTTGTGCTCGATCAATTCCATCGCCGCGTCGATCGGCTGCTGAAAATCGGTGCCGCCGCCGGGAAAATATTCCGCCAGCTCCATCACCTTGCCCAGTTCTGCGCGGTAACGGCGCTCGTGATTGAGGTCGAGCACCTTGAGGCTGCCCGGGCCCGAGGAAAACAGCACGGCGCGGAACAGGCGGCGCTGGCGGCGCGCGATGTCCATCAAGGTGAGGCTCACCGCCTTGGCCCACAACTCCTTGTCGCCCTGCATCGAGGAGCTGACATCGATGCAAACGACCATCGGCCCCTTGCCCTTCTGTTGCTCCTCGCGCAACCGGTACTGCAGCAGCTCGCCCTCGAGCAGGCGGCGGCCGAAGTCGCGCTTGAGCGCCGGATGGCGCATCGCCAGCAGCTCGGCCGGGATCAGGCGGCCGAGTTCGGCGCCGCGCTCGATGTCATACGCTTCGGCCACGCCGCGCTCCATCGTCTTGCGCCGGAGCGCGCGCGCGTCCTGCTTGAAACGGCCGACCAGCCGCGCCAGCTCGCCGAGCTTGCGATTGCGCGCGAGATGGCGTCCCAGCTCGAGGCGTTCGCCGGCCGAGAGACGGCCGCCCTGGCCGAACTCGAGGCTGAAGTCGTGGCTGTCCTGGGCGACGCGATCGATTTCCTGGGCGAGCCCGATGCTCTTCGCTTCCATGCGCCGCAGCTCGGACTGATCGGAATGGCCGATCTGTTCGCTCACCAGGCGCGCCTTCTGGTTGAGGCGCGCTTCGGAAACCTGCGCGGCCCGCGCGGCTGCCTCCTTGAGCTTCTCGAGTTTTTCGCGCAGTTCCTCATCCGTCTGCGCATCGGCGCCCGCGGATTCGCGCTCGAGCGACGATTGCGCGAGCGACTTCAGCTCCTCGGCGCGCGCGGCGAGATCGTCTTCCTGGTGCTGCAGGTCCCAGACGTCGAGCAGCTCGCGCCGATTGAGCAGGCGTTCGGAGCGCACCAGCTCGAGCGCCTGTTCGGCGAGCGCGAGCGCGGCAATCGCGGCCTTGTCCTCCTCGAGCAGCGTGCGGCTCTTGAGCGCGGCGAACGCGGGCGAGGCGGCCAGGCGCTCGAGCAGCGTGCGATTGAGCATCGCGCTCCTGCGCACGTCGTCCGGTTTGAGCCACACCAGGTTGTACTTGAACAGCGCAAAGAACAGATCGGCGAGCAGCGCGTCGAAGTGCGGCACCAGGCGGCGCCCGGCCTCGACCAGCGCGCCGATCGCCGGCGCGCCGAGGCCGATGTCGTTCCAGGCGCGGCGGTCGTAGCTGTCGCTTTCGATCCACGACGCGCCGGCGGGCACGCTGGGAATGTACAATCGTCGTCGCGGCCGCGCCGCTTTTCTCGCCATCGCCGTGGGACTCCCGCGCGTCGCCGGACGCGCATCGCTCAAGCTTAGCAGCGGCCGCGGCCGGGCTTAAACGCCGGCCCCCCGGCGGCGCAAGGCGGGGCTTGCGCGCTTTGTCCGCGCGCACCAGAATTGATACAGGATCGCACGACCAGCCAGGCCGGCCCGTTCCGGTCATTGGAGAAGCGCTCGTCAATCGAGTCGGTTACGCGATGGACACCCCGGCATCACAGGGCGAGCTCACGCCGCGCCAGCGGGCGGTGCTCACCGCCACGGTGCAGGAGTTCATCGCCACGGCCGAGCCGGTCGGTTCGCAGCAGATCGTGTCGCGCTATCCGCTGGGCGTGCGGGCGGCGATGGCGCGCATCCTGATGGCCGATCTGGAGAGCGCGGGCTACCTGCGCCAGCCGCACACTTCGGCCGGCCGCGTGCCCACCGATCGCGCATTTCGCCATTACGTCGACCAGGTGATGGCGGATCAGCATATCGGGTTCGAGGATCGCTCGCAGATCGAGCTTTGCTACTCGGCGGGATCGCGCGACTTGAGCGAGGTGATGCGCGAGACCTCGCGCCTGCTCGCCCTGCTCACCGGGCAGGCGGCGCTGGTGATGGCGCCGCGGCTGGAGTCGGTGCAGGTCGAGCGCGTGAGCTTCATGCGCCTGCGCGAGCGCCACGTGCTCGCGATCTTCGTCGCGGCCGCCGGCGGCGTCCATAACCGGATCATTCAGACCGCCGACGATCACGGCCAGGAAGAACTGGACCGCATGGCGCGATACCTCAACGAGGCGCTGCATGGCCGCACCCTGCTCGAGGCGCGCGAGTGGATCGAGCAGCGCCAGCGCGAGGATCGCGCGCGCTACGACCGCTTCATGCGCGCGGCGCTCGCGCTCGGCGGTGCGCTCGCGGGCCGCAGCGTGGCGAGTGAGGTTTATATCGATGGCAGCGCCAAGCTCGCCGATCAGCCCGAGTTCGCCGACCACAACCGCCTGCGCGAACTGCTGCACGCGCTCGAGGACCGCAGCGCCCTGCTCGACCTGCTCGAACGCAGCCTCGCCAACAGCGGGCTGACCGTGTCGATCGGCTCGGAGAACTTCGATGCGCGGCTGGCGAGCCTGAGCGTGGTCGCTGCGTCGTACCAGAGCGGCGCGATGCCGCTCGGCAGTGTCGCGATCGTCGGCCCGGTGCGGATGGACTACGGACGGGTGATCCCGCTGGTGGACTACACCGCGCGCACGCTCTCGCGCCTGCTCGAATACTGAAGCCGCAAGCGGCCGCGCCGTCTACTTCACGTAAATCACGCCGAACTGATGGTCGGTCACGTTGCCCGCGCCGTCCATGGTGAAGTTCGACGTGATGTAGCCGCTCGCGCCGGCGAACTGGCCGTCGCCGCCCTCGACGCGCCACATCACCGCGCCCGATTTCAGTCCGGGCTCCGCGCTATCGCCGAGGTAACCCTGGCCGACGGTGGCGAAGCGCAGCCGATGGTTGCCGTTGCCGAAGCGGATACTGCCGGCTTCAAGAAACGAGGTCTCGCCGGTGACGGTGACCTCGGATTCAAACGTGGCTCGATCGCCGGCCGCGGCCTGCACGCTGCCCCGCACGCCGTCGGCGCCGATCGCGGTGGTCAGCGTGCAGCTCGGAGAAGTGGTCATTGCCTTGAGCGTATTGGGTTTGTCGCCGGGTCCGCCCTTGCCCTTGAACTGCATCGCGTAAATGATCTGCCTCATCTTCGATCTCCTCGCCGACAGGATTGCGCGCGTCTGTTGGCTCAATAGCGGCAATGCGGTGCTAAGGCAAACCGTGTGGAGCCGACGGCGTGCGTCGCGCCGCCGGTCCCCGCAAACCTTGCGTTCGTCTTAGCCACGGCACCGGAGTACAAGATGACTTACGTCGCGGGACGTAAAGGAGGCAGTCAAAATGGCAGGCAAAGCGATTGGAGAGTTTTCGCTTAAGGCCATCACGGCGACCTACAGTCCTGGGCCGGCGGGTGGCGTTCTCAGCCAGGTAAATTGGGAGGGCACCGCGAGCGGATTCGGAGCCGTCTTTGGGACTGCGACCTTCGCGGGCGGCGGAAAAGGTGGAACCTACAACTGGTGCGGCGAGGCGTTCATGGACGACGGCAGCGTGCTCACCGGCGACGGGCCGGGCGTCTTCGAGAGCACGGGCAAGCACCGCTGGAGAACGAAAGGCCACATGGATCTCACCGATGGCCGGAGAATCGCCACCGAAGGCGAGATAGACTTGGCCTCGCGGTTGTGGAAGGGCACGATCTTCGAGATTGGCTAGTCGGACTATGATTTCGAGAGGGAGGCGGGCCGCGGTCGGGCTCGCCTCCCTCTCTCGCATGTTCTCTGGGAGCCATTTCAGGTCGGCCCGTCGTCAGATTGATAGATCGTTATTTCCTTGTCCCGAAGTGTGACTTGGCATCCACACGCCCGGAAGGTCCGCGTAGCGAGAAGGATTAATGCGCTGCTCGAAGTGCGGAGCCGAAAATCCCGATCGGGCCAGGTTCTGCGTCGAATGCGCATCGCCGTTCCCGCAGGGGTGTCCGTCCTGCGGTGCCGAGAATCCTCCAACGCCTAAGTTCTGTCTTGAATGCGCTAAGCCTCTAGCCAAGTCAGCGTCGGCATCACCAAAGGTCAGTGAGTCAGCAAACTCGACTATCCATGTGAGCGATCGCTCCGATGACGTCTCGCTAGATGGCGAGCGCAAGACGGTCACTGCGCTGTTCGCCGACATCAAGGGCTCCACTGAGCTGGAGCGCGACCTCGATCCCGAAGATGCCCGCGCGATCGTCGATCCGGTGCTGCGACTCATGATCGCGGCCGTGCATCGCTACGACGGTTACGTCGCGCAGTCGACCGGTGATGGCATTTTCGCGCTGTTCGGCGCGCCCGTCGCTCACGAGGACCATGCACAGCGCGCACTCCATGCAGCGCTGGCAATGCAGCAGGAACTCCTGCAGCACGGCGAAAAGCTAAAGAGCCACAACCTGTCGCCGGTGGAGATCCGCATCGGCGTTAATACCGGCGAAGTCGTGATGCGGACCATCCAAACTGGTGGGCACACCGAATACACGCCGGTAGGTCACGTGACAAATCTGGCGGCGCGAATGCAGACGGTCGCGCCGATAGGCGGAATCGCGATCGGCGAGGACACACGGCGGCTGGTCGAAGGATATTTTGAGCTGCGGCCCCTTGGACCGACCGCGATAAAAGGAATCGCTGAGACGATCAACGTGTTCGAGGTTGTCGGCGCGGGGCCGCTCCACGGTCATTTCGATCTAGCAACGCGCCGCGGACTCACCAGGTTCGTCGGCCGCGAGCGCGAACTTACCGAATTGCAGCGCGCCCTTGAGCTTGCGCGAACCGGTAACGGACAGGTAGTCGCGGTAGTGGCCGAGGCGGGCGCCGGCAAGTCTCGGCTCGTTTACGAGTTCAAGGCGACGCTCAGCGGCCACTGCCGAGTGTTGGAAGCCTACTCGGTCTCGCACGGCAAGCCCTCAGCATGGCTACCCGTCCTCGAACTGCTTCGCACCTATTTTGCAGTTGAGGGCGACGACGACCCGTCCAGGCGGCGCGACAAATTGAGGGCCACGCTGCGTGCGCTCGATGCGAACCTTAACGACACGCCGCCCTACCTATTTGGGTTGCTTGGGATCCAGGAGAACCCTGACCCGCTTGCACAGATGGATTCGCAGATCCGACGTCGTCGCACGCTCGAGGTAATAAAGCGGATCATTTTGAGCGAGGCGCTGAAGCATCCGGTTGTTCTGATCTTCGAAGACCTTCACTGGATCGATTCCGAGAGCCAGGCCCTGCTCGATCTGCTCGCCGATGGCATTGCCAATGCGCGCGTGCTGCTGCTGGTCAACTACCGGCCGGAATATCGCCACGAATGGGCGAACAAATCGTACTACTCGCAACTGCGCCTCGGACCGTTAGGAGGAAGGAGCGCAGACGCCATGATCGGGGCGCTACTCGGCGATGCAAGCGAACTCGCTCCGATCAAGCGGCTGGTCATAGAGCGCGCCGAAGGCAATCCATTCTTTCTCGAAGAGATCGTGCAGGCCTTGTTTGACGAGGGTGTGGTAGTGCGGCGCAATGGGGAGGTGCAGCTCGCTCGTCCGCTATCGCAGATTCGGCTGCCGCAAACAGTCCAGGGCATACTGGCAGCACGCATTGACCGACTGCCCAGCGAACACAAGCAACTGCTGCAAGTAATCGCTGTGGTTGGCCGCGAAGTGCCGCTCAGCTTGATCCGGAGACTCACCCCTGCGGCGGAGCCGCAGGCCGAACGTATGCTCGCTGAGCTGCAGAGCGGCGAGTTCATTTACGAGAGGCCCTTGGGTGCCGACGCCGAGTATGTATTCAAGCATGCGCTGACACAGGAAGTCGCCTATAGCTCGGTGTTAATCGAGCGTCGCCGGCTTTTGCACGAGCGCACGGGTGAGGCGATCGAGGAGCTGTTCAGGGATCGCATCGACGATCATCTGGCCGAGCTTGCCCACCATTACAGCCACAGCGCGAACACCCGCAAGGCTTTGGAGTATCTGTTTCGTGCCGGGAGCCAGGCCGAAGCGCGTTTTGCGTATCGCGAAGCGGCAATCCGGCTCTCGAGTGCCTTGGAGTTCCTCAAACAACTGCCCGACGACCCCGAACGGGCGCGCCAGGAGCTGAAGATACTATCCGCCTTAGGCCGAAGTCTTGGCGTAGTAAAAGGTTTCGCCGCGGCGGAATTGGAGCCTGTGTATGCGAGAGAGCGCGAGTTATGCGCCCAAGTCCGCGACCCAACGCTCGCCTTCCATGCCCTTTGGGGACAATGGGTAACACGTTGGTGGAAGCTGGAACTGCACACTGCTTTGGAACTCGCCGGCGAGCTTCTGGCCGCCGCCGAGGATGCGAAAGACCCGGCAATGTTTCTGGTCGGCAATCACGCGCGCGGTACTACCCTTTTTTTCCTCGGGGAGTTTATCTCTGCGATTGAGCACCTGGAGAAAGCGCTGGCCGTTTTTGACTTCCGGCAATCTCTTCCCGAGGAGTTGGAGGCACGTAGGTTAGATTCGCTCTCCTTCCTATACTTTACTCTGCGGACAATCGGGTACCCCGATCGTGCCTGGGCGATATCGCGTGAGGTGCTGGAGATGGCCCGGCGGTCTGCCGATCCTAATGTTTTGGCCCAGGCTACCTGCTTTGAGGCCATGAACAACTTGGTTCTGGCGGACGGCACAGCAGCGCAAAAGTACGCGGAAGAGTCGATGGCGCTCGCCGAGGAGGGAGGACTCGTGAGTCTTTCGGCCATGGCGACTGCCGTTAGAGGTGCCGCTCTGATCATCCAAGGGCGCTACGAGGAGGGCATCGCAGGGATGCGCCGAGGCATCTCCGCTTTCCACGAAGCTGGCGGGACGGCGATGGCCTGGTTTTTTAGTCTCCTGGCCTATGGACTCGGAAGAGTTGGACAGGCCGAGGAAGGTCTAAAGGTGGTGGAGGAGGGGCTGGCTTCAATAGCGAAAACTGGAGAGCAGGGCGGCAGCCCAGGTCTGCATCACGTTAAGGGTGAACTTTTGCAAAGGCAAAACCAGTCAGACCGAGCTCAAGCGGAGCTCTGTTTCCGCACAGCGATCGAAATCGCCCGTCGTCAAAGTGCGAGATGGGCAGAGTTGCGAGCCACCACCAGCCTCGCCCGACTGCTCGCCAAGCAGGGCCGCCGCGACCAGGCACGCACGATGCTCGCCGAGATCTACAACTGGTTCACCGAAGGTTTCGATACCGCCGACCTGAAGAACGCCAAGGCGCTGCTCGATGAGCTTGACGCGTAACCGCTTGGCGAGACCAGCGAGAGGTTTTGCTCGTCCTTACTCAGTCCTCCGAGGCTCGGCCAGCAAGCAGGTAAAGTGCGATGGCGATGGCCAGGATGGCGCCGGCATTGGCGCCAAGATCAATCATGACCTGACGGAATCTTTGTGCCGTGAGAGTATCGCCCGTCACGCTCATCTGGGCGCCGATCGCCAGGATGCGCCGTGTCGCAGAGATGGCGGCGATGAACAGGAAGGGCCGCAGCGAGGTCGCGCGTTCCTGCAGGTAGGAAAGCACCGTTCGCAACACCTCCATGATAATCATGACCAGGAGCAGGTCGTTGACCAGCGTGACGATGGCCAGGGCAAAGCCGTCGTCGCGTAAATTGGCGGGAAAGGCGACCAGGCTGTAGCCGAGCATTCCGAGCGCCGCCAGGAGAAACACTATGCCGACCAGGCCGTAAACGATTGCGTCGGCGGCTTCGAGCGCCGGCACAAGGGTGTGGTGGACATGCCGCGCACCTGCAGGTGGCTGCTGGACTAACTGAGTTTCCATTCGCTGCATCATAGCTGCTGGCGAGCGAAACTACAGGCCACGACCGCTATGGATGCCGCCCGCGGCCCCGGTTCCGCAATGCCCTTAAACGTCCACGCATGCTACGTAAGGACGACCATCCCCGGTGCAGCTAACAGGCCGAGGGAGAAATTCTGCGACGACCGCGGTACAGCGCTTCTCAGTTAGGGCAAGACGAATCGATCGCAGCGATCCCAAATCGAGCGCGTGCGGCTGAACTATGGCAAGCCGCGATACTTTGGCCGAATTTTCAGCGCATCGCGCCCTGTCGCAGTTCCTCGTCGGCGCCGTCGGTGCGATGGAGCGTCATTCGAATCCCATGGCGCGGGCGCAGGGTGATCAGCGGATGCAGTTCCACCGGATGTCCGGGCACCAGGCGCAGCCGATAGCGCTGTGCCACCGTCGCCAGCACTAGTTGCGCCTCGGTCATCGCGAAGCCGCTGCCGATGCAGACGCGCGGGCCGCCGCCGAACGGCAGGTAGGCGAAGCTCGGCCGTCCCTGCGAGCGCTCCGGCGAGAAGCGCTCGGGATCGAAACGCTCGGGCTCCTCCCAGATCGCGGGATGGCGGTGCGTAATGAAGCTGCAGACGATCAGGTTGGTGCCGCGCCGCACCCGATAGCCGCCGATCTCGTCCTCGCCGATCGCATTGCGCGAGATCGCCCAGGCCGGCGGATACAGACGCATCGACTCTTCGATGACCATGCGCGTGTAGGACAGCCGCGGCACGTCGGTGGCGACGGGCGGCCGATTGCCGAGCACGTCGGCGATCTCGCGATGGAGTTTTTGTTCGGCCTCGGGATTGAGCGCGAGCAGGTACCAGGTCCATGCGAGCGCGTTGGCGGTGGTCTCGTGGCCCGCGAGCAGCAGCGTCAGGACCTCATCGCGGATCTGGCGCGGGGTCATCGTCTGATTGGTCTCCTCATCCACCGCCTCGAGCAGCATCGAGAGCAGATCCTCGTTGTGATGGATCGCGCGGCGGCGCGCGTCGATGATCCGGCCGACCACCGCGTCGAGGGCGGCCACGGCCGCGCGAAAGCGGCGCTTGCGCGGCGTGGGGAGCATCCACAACATGTCGAGCAGACTGAACTCGCCCAGTTGGCGATTGACCTCGGAGAGCGCCGCGCCAATCGCCTCCGCATCGTCGCTCACGTCCGTGCTGAACAGCGCCTGGGCCACGATCGCGAGCGCGAGCCGGGTCATCTCGGCGGTCACGTCGAACGCTTCCTCGCGCACTGCCAGCATGTCCCAGCGCTCGAGCATCGCCTGTGTGCTCGCGACCATCAGCGCGCAGAAGCCGGCGACGCGCTGGCGATGGAACATCGGGGCCATCAGCCGGCGCTGACGGTGCCAGAACGCGCCTTCGCTGGTGAGGAGTCCGTTGCCGAGCAGGCGCCGCAGCATCGCGTAGTCGATATTGCGCTTGTCGTAGTTGCGATGGTTGTCGTGCAGGACGTGCGCGATGTGATCTGGATGCGCCAGCAGCCAGGCGCGGGTCATCGCGAAGCGAAACCGCACGACGTCGCCGTACTCGCGAAAGCCGTCGCGCAGAAGCTCGAGCGGCTCGCGCTGCACGCGGCCGAGGCTCCCAAGCAGCAAGTGGCCGCGCGGGCCCGGCGGAAGGCGGCCCTCCTGTACGCGTCGCGCGCCGTTCATATCGTACCCGCCACGATCGGATCGCCCGTGCGCCGCGCGTGCCCGGTTCGGCGCGCGGCTATTCGGCCGCCTTGACCGGGATGAAGCCGACGGTCCCGTTGCGCAACGTTACCTGCAGCCAATCGCCCTGAATGCCGGTGACGTGCACGAAACGTCCGCGATGCACCTGAGCGACGACGGCGGTCGAATTGTCGGGGCCCTGGTAAACCGGTGAATCCCTGAACAGCTTGAACTTGCGATTGACCGGCTTGAGCTTGTGCTGCGCGGCTGCTGGAGCGGCAGCGGCCTCGGCGGTCGGCGCCGCGCCCGGAGGCGCGGGGCTGGCCGCCTCGACCGCGGTTGCGGGCGGCGGCAACAGGTGTGGATCGAGGGCGCGCACCTCGGCATACTCGGCGTCGGCCTCGGTCTTGCCGTTGGGCAGGGTGATCAGCAGATTGGCGAGCGCGAGATGGGCTTGCGCGTTCTTGGGCTGCAGGCCGATAGCCGTGCGCAATTCAGCCTCGGCCGCTCCGGCGCGCCGGGTCCGCGCGAGCAGCGAGCCGAGTTGTAGGCGATAGGCGGCATCGGCGGGCTTGAGGGCGACCGCGGCGCGATACTGCTCTTCGGCCGATCCGATTTGCGATTGCGCCTCATAGATTCCGCCGAGCGCGGAGTGAGCGACGACGTTGGCCGGTTCCAGTTCGAGCACGCGCATGAACTCCGCCTGCGCCTGCGCCGGTTTCTGCTCGAAGAGATAGAGGTTGCCCAGTGCAACGTGAGTGCGCGGGTCGTTGGGCGCGGCGGCGGCGGCCGCCTTATAGCTCTGCTCGGCTTCGGGAAGCTGGGTCTTCTGCATCGCCGCGTCGCCGTCCGTCAGGTACTCGTCCACGGTTTTGTGATGGCATCCGAGTGCCAGAATCAGGCCGGCCGCGATCGCGGCCGCGAATCTCAGCGCGCGCGCGTCGCGCAAACCGGCGGACCGCCGGGCGCCCGAGGCTCTGCCGGAGTTGACGAGAATCCGCTGCTTCCGCTCCATTTCCCCACCTTTCCTTTGCCGGCTATGATTTCAGGCGTGGCGCATCCGCGGAGCTTGCCGTTCGACCAACTTCCGAACGGTCCTTGTGCCGGGTCGATGGAATCGCGGAGCGCGGCTTCAATGTTGAGGCAGTGAAGTAAACAGTGTCAAGCGACCGGGCGGATGGGGCGCGCGAGATTGTCGACGGTTTGCGGTTGGCTCCCTGCGGCGCGTGAGTTATAAAGATACGCCGTGCGCGCAATTCTCATCGCCGCCAAGCACCTCGCTTTCGCCAAGACGCGCCTGGGCCGCGCGATTGGCGACCGCGACCGCATGGCGCTGGCCGAAGCCATGTTTCGCGACGTGCTCGCCGCGGCGCTGAGCGCGCGCGCGGCCGACCATGTCGCGGTCATCAGCTCCGACCAGGGATTGCTCGCGATGGCGCGTGCCGCCGGCGCGCTGGTGATTGATGAGGAGTTCCCGCGCGGGCTCAATGCGGCAGTGCGCCTGGCCACGGCCGCGCTTTCCGCGCAGGGCGTGGAATCGCTGTGCACGGTGCTGTCGGATATCCCGCTGGTAACCGGCGCCGATATCGATTCCGTATTCAGCGAGCTGGGCGAGGAAGGGTCGGGGGTGGCGCTGGTGCCTTCGCGCGATCTGAGCGGCACTAATATCATCGCGCGCGCGCCCGCCGACGCTATCGCGACGCGCTTCGGAAGCCAGAGCCTGCGCCGCCATCTCGAGGAATGTTATCGGCTGGGATTGCCGAGCCGGGTGGTGCGCCAGCGCGGCCCGGCGCTCGACCTCGACGTGATCGAGGACCTCAACGAGTTCGTGCGCACGCCCAGCGTCACGCATACCTACAGTCAGCTCGCCCGGCTCGGGCTCGCTCAGGGCTAGAGACCGGATGGCGCGATTTCTGGAACCGATCGCGCGCCTGGGGGCGCTGATAATCGATAACGTCGTCGCGCTGGGCAACTTCGTGGTGTTTCTGGCGTCCGCCTTGTGGTGCGCGATCACGCCGCCGTACAAGCCGCGCCTCGCCATCCGCCAGATGCGGACGATCGGCGCCGAATCGATCATGCTGGTCGCGCTCATCGGCGCGTTCACCGGGATGGTGCTGGGGCTTCAAGGTTACAATACGCTGCGCCGCTTCGGCTCGGAGGGCGCGCTCGGCACCGTGGTCGCGCTGGTGCTGGTGCGCGAGCTGGGACCGGTGCTCTCGGCGCTGATGGTCACGGCGCGCGCGGGCTCGGCGATGGCTGCGGAGCTGGGTTCGATGCAGGCGACCGAGCAGATCGACGCGCTGGCGGTGATGGCGATAAATCCGGTGCAGTACCTGGTCTCGCCGCGGGTGCTGGCGGGCGTGATAAGTTTTCCGCTGCTGACCGGCATTTTCGACGTTATCGGCATCTGGGGCGGCTATGTGATCGGAGTGGGGCTGATGGGCGCGCCGGCGGGTTCCTACTTCAACGGGATCGCGCAAAACATGACCGGCCACGACATCATGAGCGGCCTGTACAAGGCGCTGGTCTTCGGACTGGTCGTGATGTGGGTGTGCTGCTACAAGGGCTACCACGCCCAGCGCATGGCGACCGGGGTGAGCCGCGCCACGACCGAAGCGGTGGTTCTTTCCAGCGTGCTAATCCTCGCGTGGGACTATTTTCTCACGTCGATTCTCCTATAGAATTCGCGCTTCGAGACCGTTCCGCATCAAGGATGAACGAACCGGATATGTCAGGGGGGGCGCAAAACGCAGACCGCGCGGATGCAATCGAAGTGCGCGAGCTGCGTCATCGCTTCGGCCCCCAGCAGGTGCTCAACGGGGTGAACCTAAAATGCCCGCGCGGCCGCATTACGACGATCGTCGGCCCCAGCGGCTGCGGCAAGACCGTGCTGCTCAAGCATCTCAACCTGCTGCTGCGCGCGGATTCCGGCTCGATTCTGATCGACGGCGTCGACGTCACTCGTCTCGGCGCCGCCGGGCTCGACGAGGTGCGCAGAAAGTTCGGGATGCTGTTTCAGGCCGGCGCCCTGTTCGACTCGATGACGGTGTTCGACAACGTCGCGTTTCCGCTGGTCGAGAACACGCGCAGTGGACGCGACGAGATTGCGCTCAAGGTGCGCGAGATGTTGGCCAACGTGGGGCTCGAGGGAATGGAAAGGAAGTACCCTTCCGAGCTGAGCGGCGGCATGCAGAAGCGCGCGGCGCTTGCCCGCGCCCTCGTCCGCAATCCGAAGATCCTGATGCTGGATGAGCCGACCACCGGTCTCGATCCGACCCGTACTGGATCGATCCATGCGCTGGTGCGTCATACTCAGCAGCGCTTCGGGCTCACCGTGGTAATGGTCAGCCACGACGTGCCGGCGGTTTTTGAAATATCGGATCGTGTTGCATTCATGCACGAAGGCAGGATGAGGCTGGTCGGCACGCCGACCGAGGTCACGAGCGCGAGGGACGAGATTTTCGATCGATTTCTGGCCGGACGAGTCGCTGCCGACGAGCGCGACGCGGCGACTCTCTAAAGAGGCACAGCTTCGGGATGCGATAATGTACGCCAGTTGGACGACAAAAGTTATAGTGGGACTCTTCGCGCTGGCAGGTATACTGGCGCTGGCATTCCTGTCCTTGCGGCTCGGAAAGATCGAGCTGTTCAACAACGGCGGCTATATCTTGTACGCGAATTTCGACAACATTTCCGGTCTGAAGACCGGAGACGGGGTGGAAATCGCCGGTGTCCAAGTTGGCAAGGTAGTTGCTATATCGCTCAAGGATTATCGCGCGCACGTCGCGATGCGAATCAACCAGGGGGTACACATCGACAGCGAGGCTATAGCGTCGATTAAGACCAGCGGTATTATCGGGGACAAGTACGTGTCGGTGTCGCTCGGCGCGGGCGAGCACGATCTGGGTAACGACGGTGTTATTCGAAGAACGCAATCCGCATTCGTGCTCGAGGACGCGATCGGCCAATTAATTAACAGCAACAACAGCTCGGGCAGCAGTGGCTCGGGGGGTAGCTCAGGAAGCGCCGCCGGCGCCGGATCGAAACCGGGCGAGGCGCCGGACAAGAGCCTTCAATAGGAATAGGACTCTTCGAAAGAACGGAAACAGATGATGTTCAGATTCACCGATTTCACATCCCGTGCAGGGCGCCTTCCAATGGTCGCCGCGCGCAGATGCGGCGGGCGGCCGATCGTCGGCATGCTGGCCGCAGCGCTTCTGGCCCTTGCGGCGGCACAGATAATGACCGTAGGACCCGCGTGGGCGCTCGGCGCGCCGCTGGAAACCGTCAATCAGGTGGTCAACAAGTCGTTGCCGGTGCTGCGCGATAAGCGCACGCCGCTGCCGCAGCGCCGTCGTCAATTGCGGACGCTGCTCGAACAGCATTTCGATTTCGCCGATATGTCGCGTATCGCGCTGGGGTATCATTGGAAGGAATTGAATGTGACGCAGCGCGCGCAGTTCACGCAGCTCTTCACCGCTTTCATCGAAAACGCATATCTCAGCAAAATACAGGATTATTCCGGCCAGGACGTGAACATCCTGGGCGAGAATTCGGAAGGCGACGGGTTTTCGCGTGTGCGCACACAGATCGTGCAGCAGGGCAAACAGCCGATAAAGGTGGACTACCTGTTGCGCGATATGAACGGAGACTGGAAGATTTATGATGTGACCGTTGATGCCATCAGTATCATTGCGAATTATCGAAACCAGTTTAATCGCGTGATAAATGATCAAGGATTTGCTAAGCTAATGGCTGATATGCGAGTCAAGCAACAGCAACTGCAGGCCTCGATGGGATCTTAGGCCGGAGCGTCCCAAAGCCTGGGGGAGAGTGGCGCCGACATTTTCAGATCAGGCGCGGAGGTAAACGTGGCCGTGAGCGATCCAATAACCAATCCGAAACAGTGGACCAGAGAAGTCCTCAGACTATCCCTGGTTTTGTGCTTCGCGCTTGCGCTGATCGGTTCCAATGCGCTGGCGCAGTCCGCCACGGACCAGAACCTGCCCAAGCTGCCGGGTGAGCGGGCGTTACCGGGCGAGACGGGCGGACCGTATCCCGATCCGCTGGAGCCCTTCAACTCGGCGATGTTCAACTTCAACGTTGATCTCGACCAGTGGGTGGTGACGCCGGTGGCCAAGGGATATTCTTACGTGCTACCGCAGCCGGCGCGCCAGAGCGTGAACAATTTCTTCCGCAATGTCGGCGTCATTCCGCGCTTTGCCAACAATCTGTTCCAGCTGCATATGTATTACGCGGCGAACGAGCTGGCACGCTTCGGTATCAACAGCACGCTCGGCGTGGCCGGATTCTTTGACGTTGCCGACAGTTGGTTCGGCATGAAGCAGCACAACGACGATTTCGGCCTGACGCTCGGCCATTACGGTATTTACTCGGGCCCGTACGTGATGTTGCCGTTCTTCGGACCTTCTACCGTGCGCGACACGGTCGGAATGGTGGTTGACGGATGTATGAACCCGATGGCGTGGCTGCTGCCGTGGTACGTCACGATACCCGCCGACGCGGGCTCGGAAGCGATTGACGCCGTCAATTACCGCTCATTGCACCCGAACCAGTTCGAGGAGGCTGATCGCTACGCGGTAGACCTGTACGGCGCGGTTCAGGACGCGTATATGCAGACGCGAGCTGCCGAGCTAAAGCGCCTGGCGCAGTAAGCGGGGCGCAGCGATTGCGTCCGGAGCCGGGGCGGCGCGTGGCGCGGGCTTTGCCCGCGCACGCGCCGCCCCGGCCGTTTTGCTCCGGCCGCACGCGGAGGCGGCAGGCGCGCCGTAAGGCGCGCCTGCCGCCTCCGCGTGCCCGGGCCCCCGCTTGCACAAGTTGCGAGGGCCGCATCGACCGCTCCTTAAGCGGCCGACGCGGCCCTCGCGTCCCCCCTCGTCGGATTACCCGGGGCCGGACTGTCCGTTCGGCCCCGGGATAATCCCCCCTTTTCCAGCCGTGCGCTACGCTGCCTGCGTCGTCGCGGCGCGGGCAGCGTAGCGTTTACATGCTAGCTTCGTGCGTCCTCCGCGCTCGTTCCGTTCGTTGCTCGAGTGGCGATACGAAATGCCTCGGACAGCGCGAGAAACTGGTTTTGCAGCTCATCCACCGCCTCGAATGCCTTAGCCAGGCGCGTGAGCTGTGCCTGAAAGCTCTTCGCCGGCTCCATTGACCGCGCGAATTGTGCGAGGTTGGTCTGGAATGCCTCCGCCAGCATCGCGATCTGCTCGTGTAGCGCGCGCATCGGCTCGAAGGATTCGGCCAGCGTCCCGAGGCGCTCCTCGAACGATCGCATCGGCTCGAAAGTATTCGAGAGCTTTTCCATCTGGTCGCGAAAAGCCCGGATCGGCTCGAATACGCGGGCTGCGGAAAGCGCGGTTTGTTCGACGACCTCGACCGCGCGGGCGAGGTCTGCGAACTGCTCCTGGTACTGCCGAGTCGAATCGAAAACCTGGCTCACCGCCTGCGTGAGCATGTAGCGCGCCGACTTCGTTGATTCGCCGGTCTCGGCCGACTGCTGCGATGGCGCGGACGGCCGGGAGTCCGATTTTTCCGGCGGATTCGCACTTGCGGCCCTGGACGGCGTGGTCGAAGAGGCGGCGTCGACGCTTCGACGGTAGAGCGTGTCCGGCGGCAGCTCCGCATTGGGCGCCGATGGATCGAGCAGCCGTTTTCTCAGCTCTTCCAGTTTTAGATTCATGATGCTCCGGCACCTTGCAGAGTGCGCTTTGGAACTGAGCAAAACACGTTCCGTAAGTAAAAAGCGCCATAAACCTTCTTTAGTCTCTTTTCGTCGACTCACATTGGCGTTTATTGGATAAATTTGATTTTCATTAATATCTTTTAAGATGACTTTAGCTAAAGAGCGAACCTTTACCGTAGCCGCCAGCCGGCCCGCCAAACCCATCATCCCGGATGAATTTGCGATTCAAGGCTGTTGCGCAGGCGCAACGGATGAGCGGGTAGGACGGCCAGTTACCGCCCGATCCCAATGAAAAGGGGCGGAGGTCAGTTTACCTGCTGCCAAGCGTGGTAGGAGCTGCGCACCAGCGGTCCGGACTCGACGTGCCTGAACCCGCGAGCGAGCGCGGATGCCCTAAGCTCGGCAAATTCGTCCGGCGTAACGTAGCGTTGGACCGGCAGATGATCGGGCGAGGGGCGCAGGTATTGTCCGAGCGTGAGGATATCGCATCCGACGGAGCGCAAATCGCGCAGCACCTCATCGATCTCGGCGCGTTCTTCTCCCAGACCCAGCATCATTCCCGCCTTGGTCAACAATTTTTCGTCACGACGCTGCGCGAGCTCGCGCGCCGCCTCCTTGGCATGCGCAAGCACGTCGAGTGAGCGGCGATAGTTGCCGCCCGGACGCGCCTTGCGATAGAGGCTCGGCACGGTTTCGATATTGTGATTGAAGATCGCGACGGGAGCCTGGACCACTGCGTCGATCGACGGATAGGAGCCCTTGAAATCGGGCACCAGCACCTCAACGCGAGAAAGCGGGCTGAGCCGCTTGATCGCGCGCGCGGTCGCCGCGAAATGCGCTGCACCGCCGTCGGCCAAGTCGTCGCGATCGACGGAAGTCACCACCACGTGTTCCAGCCCAAGCCGGGCGACGGCCTCGGCGATGCGCCGGGGCTCGTCCGGATCGAGCGGCCGCGCCTTGCCGTGCGCGACCGCGCAGTAGGGGCAGTTGCGCGTGCATACGTCGCCCATCAGCATGAAGGTGGCGGTGCGATGCGAGAAGCACTCGCCTATATTTGGACAGTGCGCTTCCTGGCAGACCGTGTGCAGCCTGAGCTGTGCGAGCAGGTCTCGGGTGCGGAAATAGTCGGGCGCGGTCGGCGCGCGGACCTTGATCCAATCGGGATGCCTGCGCTCGCTCATATTCTTATTTGAGCATCGCAGCCCGTGCTCGCGCGATCAACGCGCCGCCACAGCGCCGCCGCATCCGCCTCGAGGCAGCGCGCGTAGCCGAACACCGAAACGAAGGCTCGATCGATCTTGCTGTCCGCGACTTCCACCCGCGCGCGCCCATCGGTCTCGCGCGCGACCGAAGTCATATCCACTCCCGCGATCCCGCACGGCACCATCGCGCCGAAGTAGCTCAGATCGGTGGACACGTTGAGCGCGAAACCGTGCAGCGTAATCCAGCGCCGCAGTCCGACGCCGATCGATCCGATCTTGCGCTCGCCGACCCATACGCCGGTAAGCCCCTCGCGCCGCCGGGCGTCGATTCCCATCTGCGCGAGCGTTTCGATCATCACGCGCTCGAGCCGCCGCAGATAGACGTGAACGTCGCGGTCGCGGCCCTCGAGCTTCAGGATCGGATAGCCGATCAACTGCCCGGGGCCATGATAGGTCACTTCGCCACCGCGCGACACGCGGAATACCGGCACGCCCGGGCGCGTCTCGAGCAGGTAGCGCTCGTCCGCCCCGCGGCCGAGCGTGAAGACGTGCGGATGCTCGAGCAGGAGCAGGGTGTCGCCGATCAGATCGTCGCGGCGGGCGGCAACCAGCGCATCCTGCAGCTCGAGCGCGCGCGCATACTCGACCGTTCCCAGCCGTGCAACCTCGAGTGTACCCCGCGCGTTCATGGACCAGCCCGGCTTAGAAGTGAATCGCTTCACCCTCCGCGGCCAGTGCAGCCTCCATTATAGCCTCCGAGAGCGTCGGATGCGGATGGGGCGTTTTGCCGATTTCCGCGGTGGTTGTCTCCAGAGTGCGTCCGAGCACGATTTCCGAGATCAGGTCGGTCGCATGGCGCCCGATTATCTGCGCGCCCAGCACCTCGCTGTACTCTCTGCTCGCGACGATTTTGACGAAGCCCTCCGATTGATTGACGGCGACGGCTTTGCCGATCGCGCGAAACGGAAACTTGCCGACCTTGACCTCGATGCCGCGTTCTTTGGCCTGCGCCTCAGTGAGTCCGACCGTGGCGACTTCGGGCTCGCAGTAGATGCATCCCGCGATCGACAGCAAGTCGAATCCCGGCTCGCGCACGCCCGCCATGATTTCAACTGCAGCCACGCCCTCGGCCGAGGCCTTGTGTGCGAGCAGTGGTGGCCGAATAACGTCGCCGATCGCGTAGATGCTCGGGCAGGCGGTGCGAAAGGAATCATCGACCTGGATGAAGCCGCCGCGGTCGAGTTGCACGCCGAGCTTTTCCAGCCCGAGGTTGGGACCGAGCGGACGGCGCCCGACCGCGACCAGCACGGCCTCGGCCTCGACCGCCCTGGCCGCGCCGCCGGCGCCGAGCGCGACCGTCCATCGATTTCCCTTGCGCTCCATCGACTTGTAGCCGTGCCCCAGCATCACGGTCACGCCGCGCTTGACGAAGGCCTTGCGCAGCTCCTCGGCGATCTCCGCGTCGAACCCGGGCAGCATCTGCTTTTCGAGCTCGACCACCGTCACTTTGACTCCGAAGGCCTGGTAGAAATAGGCGAATTCGAGTCCGACAGCGCCGGCGCCGATCACAACCAGGCTCTCGGGCAAACGGTCATTGAGGAGCGCCTCGCGGCTGCTGATTACACCGTCGCCGATCTTCATCCCGCCGAACAGCCGTTCGCCCGAGCCGGTGGCGACGAGGATGCGCTCGGCCTCGACGGCGGCTGCGGAAGGCGCGGGCTTGCCGGGCGCCTGGGCGAGCGCGACCGTGTTGGGTCCGGCGACGCTCGCCTCCGCTTCGATCAGATCGATCTTGTTCTTGCGCAGGAGAAAGCGCACGCCCTTGGAGAGCTTGTCGGCGGCCTCGCGGCTGCGCTTGATGACGCGGGCGAAATCGACCTTGACCTCGCCGACCTCGATTCCATGCTCCTGCGCGGCGCCGCGAATGGTCTCCATCGTCTCGGCCGAGTTGAGCAGCGCCTTGGAGGGAATGCATCCCCAGTTCAGGCACACGCCGCCGACTTCCTCGCGCTCGATCACGGCCACGCGCATTTTGAGCTGGCTTGCGCGGATGGCCGCGACGTAGCCGCCCGGGCCGGAGCCGATCACCGCCAGGTCGTATCGTGATTCTGCCAAGTTCTTCAGGTCCTCCGATGATGCTGTGGAAGCGGCCGCACCGGTGCGGCCGCGGCGCGCGGCGCGCGCCGCAGTTGTTGGTTTCGACTTTAACCCAAGGCTCCGGCGATTATAAGTCGCCGAGCGCCAGGGCGAGCTGCGCGGCGTCGAATACCGGCGCGAACGAGCGGCGATGAATCGGCGAGGGGCCGAGCGCGCGCAGCGCCGCAAAATGCTCCGGCGTGCAGTAACCCTTGTGCTGGGCGAAGCCATAGCCGGGAAAGCGCGCGTCATGCTCGCGCATGATGCGGTCGCGGGTCACCTTGGCCAGGATCGAAGCCGCGGCGATGCAGAAGCTCTTGCGGTCGCCGCCGACGATCGCGGTCTGCGGATGGGCGAAATCGGCGATCCTGCGCCCATCCACCAGCACGTGGCCGGGCGTGCTGGTGAGCGCCGCGATCGCGCGCAGGGTCGCCGCGCGCGTCGCCCAGTAGATGTTGAGCGAATCGACTTCGACCGGCTCGGCGATGCCAATCGCCCAGGCCAGCGCGCGCCCCAGGATCTTGTCGTACAGCTCTTCGCGGCGCTCTGGCAGAAGCTGCTTGGAGTCGTGCACGCCCTTGATGAAGGTTTCGGGAGCGAAGATTACCGCCGCCGCGACCACCGGCCCGGCCATCGGTCCCACGCCCGCCTCATCAACGCCCGCTACCGCCTCGATCCCGCTTTTCCAGAGCCTGCGCTCGTAGCGCAGATCCGGATGCCTGGTCATCGCTCCGCCCCTCTCCCGCGCGCGCATGATGCGCGCCGATGGGCCGATTATCGATGCGTCCATTGCTGAGGTCAAATTCCGCAGCGTTTTGGGCAGTTCATTTTTCCACCGCCCCTGAGGCCACGCTCACGCCAGCCGCTTGAGCCGCGCGCGGCGCAGCGTTTCGGCGACGCCTTCGGGGTCGGGAATATCGTAGAGCCGGATCGCGTAGTCGGCGCTGGCGGCCGAGGCGACGATGATATTGCCCAGGCCCATCGCCCGCTGCATGAACCTGGATTCGACGTCGACCGAGCGCACGTCAGCCAGTTCCATCTCGCGCCGATGTCGCGCAAGAATGCCCTTGCTTTCGATTACCCTCTCCGAGGTCACGCTCCACGAGGTGTAGTTGCGGCGCAGCGCGGTCGCGACCAGCTGGAGCGCGCCGAGCGCGATGAACAGCAGGCCGAGCGAGTGAACTTCGACATGGCTCGCCTGCAGCACCAGGCCGCCCGCGATCAGAATGCAGGCGGCAACAATCGCGCCGATGAAATGCCACCACGCCGGATGCACTCTCATCACCGCGTACTCGCGCCGGTCCGCCGGCTTCGGTTCATACAGCCGCGTGCCGCAGCGCGAGCAGAATGCGGCGTCGCCGGCGGAATTGGCGCCACATTGGGGGCATCTCATAAAGGTCCCATGCTGTTTCCGTGTCGGTTCGGGTCGTGTTACTTCTGCCTAACATGAAGATTGCATTGTTCGGAATCAACTATGGCCCATGCGCCGCCGCCGAGACCGCGAGCCAGGTCGCGCGGGCGGCGGAAGCGGCCGGCTTCGAAAGCCTGTGGACCGGAGAACATATCGTGCTGCCGGATCCGCAGGCGCCGCCTTCTCCTGCGCCGCCCGAGACACCATTCATCGATTCGCTGGTCGCGCTCGCGTTCATTGCCGGACAGACCAGAACCATTCGTCTCGGTACCGGCATCATCATCCTGCCGCAGCGCAACCCGGTGGTGCTGGCCAAAGAGCTCGCTTCAACTGACGTGCTTGCCAACGGACGCCTGATTTTCGGAATCGGCGTTGGATATCTGAAACCCGAGTTCGAGGCGATCGGCGCGCCCTTCGATCACAAGGGCGCGCGCAGCGAGGAGTTCCTCACGGCGATGATCGCGCTGTGGACGATGCCCAAGCCGGAGTTTCGCGGCCGCTGGGTCTCGTTCGGTGGCGTCAATGCGATGCCGCGCCCGGTGCAGAAGCCGCATCCGGAGATCGTTTTCGGCGGCCATACCAAGGAGGCTTTCTCGCGCGCCGCGCGCCTGGCGCGGGGATGGTACGGCTTTGCTCTCGATCTCGAGACTACGAGGCGGCACATCGCGGGGCTCAAAACCGCCTGCGAACGGGCGGGAAGGCGCTTCGACGATCTCGAGATAAGCGTGACGCCCAATCGCCGTGTCGATCGCGACGAGGCGCGCCGGTATGCCGATACCGGAGTACATCGTCTGATCCTGCTGCATCGCCAGAACGATTCGGCCGGGGTGATGCGATTCGTTGGCGAGTGCGAGCGCGACTTGATCGGCCGGGTTTAGCAGCGAAGCTGTGCCGGAATGACCGCGAGAGGAGCGAAAGCGCGTGTCTCTCGGGCGAAATCAGACCGAAGCGCGCTTTATAGCGTTCAGAAACCCGCTAATTTGATGAAGGAATAAGGCAGATCGTGGAGCCAGCAAGTATTGCATGAATGAAACAAGGTATGGTCAATCTTGCATCGGTGCGGCGAAAGGATGACCGTCATTTTCGTATCACCCGCCAAATAGTTGACGCTTTATTCGTTAGGTTTGGGTTGATTTTCATCTTATTAGGCACGAATCCCCTTTCTATCGCTTACGGCACACGCCTTGCTTCGAGTGCTGGTGTCCGGGGCATGGGCTGCCGGGTAGGGATAAGACGTAATAGCGAGGTACAGGGGAGAGAAACCATGGCGATGAAGCTGGAAAGCAGCCGGGTGATGACGGTCAAGGAGTTGTCGGACTACCTGAAGGTGCATCCTTCGACTGTTTATCGTCAACTCAAGCGCGGCGGTCTGCCGGCATTCAAGGTGGGAAGCGACTGGCGCTTCAACATCGAGTCGATCGATCGCTGGCGCCTGCAGCAGGACAACTTCAAGGGCTGAGTCCGGGTTTGGGAGACGGGCCGCGAGCGGGCGCGGCTCGGTCCGAGAGAGCGAGTTTTGCGCCTCCATCACGGGACGCCCGAACGACCGCGGTTCGGGCGATCCATCCCGCGGGAGATTCCCTTCGGACGGAGATCTTCTCTCAGATTGACGCAATGCGGCGAGCGTTCGTTCACTGAGGTTGCGTGCGCCATCGACCATGCCGCTTGCAGATCGGTCGCGTGGCGGCTCGGTTCATTTGGATGACGGGCGCTCGGCCGGTTTAGGCAGCGTCGACAGGTAGTCAAACGACAGCCATCCGCGCAACGGATCGACCCGCGCGATCCGCACACGAATCGCCGTCTGGCTCGTCACATTGGGCGCGCCGCGCAGCGCGCCGCGTACCGCGTAATCGTCCAGCTCCGCGCTCACGCCGTCGCGCGTGACCGTCGCGCTCAGCTCGCGGCCACACGCATGGCGCTGCAGATAGGCAAGCGTCCAATATCGCCGAGCGCGCCGCTCCAGTTCCTTGGCCTCGGCCTCGGCGTTTTCCGTGTTCGCGAGCACGCTAAGAATGCTGTCGGCGTCGTACGGCAGCGTCGCCGAGCCGGCGATGGCGCTCACGAGCTGGCGTTGAAGAACCAGATCCGCATAGCGCCGGATTGGGGAACTCAGTTGCGCATAGCATGGCAGCCCCGTGCCGGCGTGAAATTCGGGATGCACCGACAGCCGCGCCCGGACCGCGATTGAATCGTGTGCCGCGGGTTGCACGCGGTAGATGATCGGGATTCGACGTTCGGCCGCGTAGCTGGCGGCGATGTGGTTGCTCAATACCATGAACTCGGCAACCAGCATGCGGCTCGGCGAGTTCGGGTCGAGTATTTCGATGTCGATCTGATCGCCGCGGACGTGCACTTTAGGTTCGCGCCGCTGCGTCAGGACCGCGCCGGCCCGTTTGCGGCGCTCGCGCAGTTTGAGCGCCGCCGCGTTCAGGGTCCGCAGCGCCGCGGCGATCTCGCTCCTGTCCTCATCGGCGCAGCCGAGCAGCCGATCCGCCTCGCTGTAGCTCAGGCGGGAATCGATTCTCAGATTTGCCGGTGCGATCGAGCTGCTCAGCAATTCGCCGGTCGGCCCCAGCACTACCGACGTGCTCAGCACGGGCCGCCGCTCGCCGGCGATGAGGCTTGCGCGCCGGCAGCCGATTTCATCGGGCAGCATTCTCACCGTGATTTCCGGCAGGTAGACGGTGGTGGAGCGCTCCGCCGCTGCGCGATCCATGACGCCGCCGCGCGCGACGAAGTCCGCGACCAGCGCGATGTGGACGCCGACACGCAGGCAGCCGTCCGCCATGATTTCACAGCTGAGCGCATCGTCGATCTCCAGCGTCTCTTCGTCGTCGATCGTAAACGCGACCGGACCCGCGGTCGGCGCGCGCTCGGGCGGCACGACGGCGATCGCCTCGGCCTCGACCGCCGGGCTGAACATCATCGGCAACGCGCCGATTGCGGCAAAGCGCGGGGCTTCGGGCGCGGCTCCGAGGCGATGCAGCACTTCGTAGGCAATCTCGACCGGGTCGACGTCGCTTGCCGCCTGCGCGAGCATCAGGCTCAGCTCCTGGCTCCGCGTGGCGGGATTTTTCAGATATCGCTGCAGCTCGGCGATGAGCGGCGCGACGTCCTCAGGCGGCCAGCCGGCACCGTTGCCGCCGGGCTCGCCCGCGACGACGGCGCTCAACAACTCCCGCGTGCGCCGGCCCTCGTCGCTGCGCATGCGCGCGCGGCTCTCCTGGACGCGGATGCGCTCGACCTGTTCGGCGCTGCGCGCGACGAATTCGCGGTTGCGGCGGACGAAGTAGATGCGATCGGCGAGCAGCGCCTCGAGCATTACCGCCGCGCCGACGGCGGTGCGCTGGCCGAAGAAGAGTTCGGCCAGGTCATCAGCGGTGAATGCGCGTCCCTGCTCCTGCACCACCTCCCACAGCAGCATGAGATCGAGTTCGCCGCGCAGCGGCGCCTTCTCCGCCTCCAGCGCGGCGAGCCGCGCTGCCGGGTCGCCCTCGCCGTGCCCCGCGCCATAGCGCATCATCACGAGCTCGCGCGCGATCGTGCGCTCGTGTCCGCCGAGGTCGCGCAGCACGAGCTTGTCGCCCTGTTCGCGGACCACGACTCCCGCACGCAGCCCGCCCCGGTCGAGATACTCGACCAGCAGGCCTGTGTATTTTATTGAGTCTGTCACCCGTCTCCCTATTGTGACGGCGGCCGCTAGCGAAGACCATATGCGGGGGCAGCGCAGCGCGCGCTGACCCATCAAAGGATTCGAGCGGCAGCGACGGGATGCGGCAGTGACGATTCTGGTAGCGAATTCATTTCTCGAGGACCTGGCGCTCGTGCTGTGCGTGGCCGCAGTCACCACAGTATTGTTTGAAGGCCTGCGTCAACCCGTGGTGGTCGGCTATCTGCTCACCGGCATGATCGTCGGACCGTATACGCCCGGCATCCTGGTCGATGCCGCGAGGATCCATGACGTTTCCGAGCTGGGCGTGATCCTGCTGATGTTCGCGCTCGGGCTGGAGTTCAGCATCCGCCGCCTGCTGCGTCTCGGTCCGCGCGCGGCGTTCGTCACCGCGGTGCAGGTCGGGCTGATGCTGTGGCTCGGCTATATCTGTGGGCGCGCGCTCGGATGGAGCGTGCTGACGAGCATCTTCACCGGCGCGCTGCTTTCGATCTCCTCGACCACGATCGTGGCCAAGGCGTTTGCCGAACAGCAGGTCGGCGCGGGCCTGCGCGAACTCGCACTCGGTGTGCTCCTGTGCGAGGACCTGGTCGCGGTAATCATGCTGGCCGTGCTGACGCCGCTTGGGGCCGGCGCTTCGTTCAACACAGTCGATCTCGAATGGACCGGCGCGCGCCTGGCAATATACCTGGTCGCCACGGTGGGCGGCGGAATTCTGCTGATTCCCCCACTGGTGCGCTTCGTCGTGCGTATGAGGCGCGACGAGGTCCTGCTCGTGGCGAGCCTCGCGATTTGCTTCGCCTTCGCGATGGAGGCCGAGCGCGCGGGATACTCGGTCGCGCTGGGCGCTTTCCTCGCCGGCTCGCTGGTGGCCGAATCGGGCGAGGCCGAGCGGCTGTTCGAGCTCATCCGGCCGCTGCGCGACACGTTCGCGGCGGTATTCTTCGTTTCCGTAGGCATGATGATCGACCCGCGGCTTATCGCCGCCCATTGGCATGCGCTGGCATTGCTCACCGTGGTGCTGATCGGCGGCAAAGTCGTCGGGGTCACCATCGGGGCGATGCTCTCGGGAACGACCGCGGCGTTGGCCGTGCAGACCGGGTTTTGCCTCGCGCAGATCGGCGAGTTCTCCTTCATCATCGCCGGCGTGGGAATCTCGACCGGCGCGGCCGACAGCTTCCTCTATTCGGTCGCGGTTGCGATCTCGGCGGTCACCACCTTTACCACTCCGTTTATGATTCGCGTCTCGGTGCCGGTGGCTTCGATGGTCGAGCGGCGCGCGCCGCACGCGCTTGGGCGGCTGCAGCAGGTGTACGACGCATGGGTCGAGCGGGTGAGCGCGGGGCAGGGCGTGGCGGGCGCGCGGCCCGGGATCGGAGCGCCGGTCTTTTTTCTCGCCGCGGGCGCGCTGTGCGTCGCGGCCGCGGTCATCGCCATCGACGTTGCGGCGCGGCCGATCGAGCTGATTCTTGTCGCCCGAGGGATCGACCGGTCGCACGCTGCCACTGCGGCGGCGCTTCTGGGCATGGCGGTGGCGGCGTTCGGGATGGCGTTGATGCTTTTCGGCGCGCGCAATCTGGCCGCACGTCTCGCCGTACACCGCTTGCCCGACGGCCACGGCACGCTGCAGGACTGGGAGCGGGGCGTGATGATGCAAATCCTGCAGCTTGCGATAATGATCTGCTGCGGGCTGCTCTTGTTGGCGATCCTGCAGCCATTTTTGCAACTGCGCGAGGGCATCGCCATACTTGCGCTGATGATGGTCGCGATTATCGTGGTTTTATGGCGCGGCGCGCGCCGCGTCGCCGGGGTCGAACGTTAGATCGATCTTTTGAGAAGCTGGCGATGGCTGGAAAGACCATCAGTATCGAACTGCCCGAGGATTTGTGGGCGACGCTGGTCGAGCTGGCCGGCGCGCTGGGTATCGCGAGCGGGGATGAGGCCGCGGTAATTGCGATCGCCGAATGGACTTCCCGGCGCAAGTCCGAACTGGACGATCGCGATCCGGCACAGAAATATTTCGTCAATGAGGCGCTCGACCGGCTCGCCGCCAGCGCGCAGCGGAAGCTAACGAAAAAAGATTAAACCCGCGCGGTCTCAGCCGCCGGGCGCGTCTCAGCGCCACGGCTCGCGCATCACTTCGGTGTCGCCGGTCTCCTGGTTGACCAGCAGAAATTCGATCGCGCGATAGCTGCCCTTGGGGAAGAACACGTAACCGCTTTGCGTGAAATCGCGGCGGACCTCGCCCGGCTGCAGAGCCAGCGCCTGTAGCTGTGCGTTGGCCTGTGCGTCGGCCTTGGTCGCGCCGTTCTGCACCCCGCTGATTACCCCTGCGCCGCCGCCGGTGGCCGCGCCGATTATCGCGCCGCTCGCGGCTCCGCTGAAGCCGGAAAATCCGTTCACGACCGATCCGATGGCGGCGCCCAATCCGGCGCCGAGGGCGCCTCCGGCGACGCCGCCGATCGCGCCGCTGCCCAGCGCCGCCTTCAATTCACCGGAGCCGCCGGCTTCGCGTGCGGCCTCGCCCGGCGGCAGCGGCGCAACGCGTTCGCCGTTGTCGTCGAGCGCGAAGATCTGGCTCGGCACGATGTCGCGCGGGATGTCACTGCCGTTAGCCACGGAGACGTATAGCGGCTGGACTTCGCCGATCGGCGCGCTCGGCTGTGTCAGCACGTTGAGCTGTCCGGCCTGCGGCGTTGCGACGACTCTAGGCGTGTCCTTGAGCGGCGCCGATGCGAAGCCGCACCCGGCAATCGCCGCCAGCGCGCAAAAACGCATGGCTGACGCTCGAAACCGCGATACGCATGTCACGTCCTGATTGTAATGCCGGGCAGGACGCCGCGATCAAGCGCACGAAGCGCTTTTTGCGCGGATGCCGTGGGTGACTTGCGCCGTCGGCCGGCCAACTGGACAATCGCGGGACGGTGCCCCTGTAGCGGGGAAGCCCTGAAGAGGCGCAGACAGGGCGAAGATTAGGGGGGGATCTTTATGCCAGACGTCAGCGTTGTGGTCGACCCTCAGGCGGCGGATGCATCGCCGACGAACAAAAGCATCAGCGTCTCTCCCCGGCTGCTCGCTGGATGCCTCTATCTCTTCGCGACGCCGTTCTGCGCCTTCGGCGTGTATGCACTCTCGATGGCTCTGCGGAGTCTGGTTGCGGGTGACCTTGCCGGCGCCGCGTACGCCGGCGCCTTCGGTGTCAGTTTCAGCGCAGCGGGCTTCGGCCTCGTTTACCTGCTGCGCCGCGGTGCGCGAGTTGTGCAGGCGCAGGAGCGAATGCGCGCCGAGAATCCCGACCGGCCCTGGCTTTGGCGCGAGGATTGGGCCGCCGGGCGTATCGCGGCCTCCGGCGGCGTCCTCCCGATGGTGCTCGTCGGGTGCGCCGTGCTCTGCTTCGGTGTGAGCGCTCCGATCATCTATGTGATCCCGCGAGAGCTTGCGCACCACAATGCAGCTATCCTGATGATCCTGCTCTTCCCGTTTGCCGGCTTCGTGATGCTCGTTCAATCGGTGCGGGCGGCGGCGCGATGGCGCGTCGTGCGCGGGGCGGCTTTCGAGATGGACTCGGTGCCCGGCCAGATCGGCGGCACGCTGGCCGGCCGCATTGTTCTGCCCGCGGGCGTCATACCGAACGGCGAATTTACACTCGTGCTCCGCTGCGTGAACCGCGTGACCACGAACAGCGGCGACTCGAGTTCAACATGGGAGCACGTGCTGTGGACCGACCAACGCGTTGCGCTCTCGGACGGCGCGGCCATCCCGGTCGCGTTCTACATCGCCTCCGACCCGCCCGCCTCCGACTATCGCAACGCGCGCAACGAAATCATCTGGCGGATGAGCGCGACGGGGCCGACCGCGGCCGGCAAGTTCGACGCGCAATTCGAAGTCCCGGTGTTCAAGGTGGCGGAAACCGCCGAGCAGGAACGCAAGGCCGAGAAGGTGCGCGCCGAGGAGCATCGGCAACTTGAGAGTTACGTGCATCCCGCAGCCTCGCGCATCGCGATGCGCCTGACGCCGGGCGGTGCAACCGAAGTGTATTTTCCGCCGCTGCGCAGCCCGGGCGCGGCGCTCGCGACCGCGGTCTTCACGGCGATATGGAGCGCCATCCTGTGGTTCATCCACGCCGCGCACGCGCCGCGCATATTCCTGTACGGATGGGGCTTCTTCGACGCCATCCTGCTGCTGATACTGCTGAGCATGGTGGCGGCGGTGCGCGTGCGCGTAGGTATGGGCGAGATTACTATCGACAAGTCGCTTGCCGGGATGGTTTATTCGCGCCGGCGCATCCGGGCTGGCGATGTCAAAAGCGTATCGGCGATACCGGGAATGACGGTGAACAACGAAGTGTACAATCAGCTTCGCATCACGTACGGCGCTGCGCGTACCTTCGATTTTGCCGACGGCATTCGCGACCAGCGCGAGGCGGATTGGCTGGCCGATCAGATCGGGCAGCGGCTCGGACTCAAGCAGTAGGGGCGGGCATCGAGAGGGGCACGCCGGGGTGGCGAAACGGCAGACGCAGGGGACTTAAAATCCCCTATCCGAAAGGATGTATGGGTTCAAATCCCATCCCCGGCACTCAATAAGCTACGGATAATGCACGAAAATTTTGCACTTCGCTTCGATTTCGCCAAGCGACGAATCTGCGACTGTGCCCGATTGTGGCTGAACTTGTGGCGGTCGGGAGTAACTGGGATGTGAATTTTCTCGCGTTTGGCGCGAATGAGAGGCAAAGCGCGAATGTCTGGTTAATAAAGACATCAAAAGCATCGTAAATCTAGCATAAATGACTGATACGTGAACTGCTCTCTTCATTCCAACACGAGGGAAAGATGAAGCCGCGACGCAGGGAATGGAGACGCTTCGATGAGACGGTTAGCAGCCAACCTGTGACTTCCGAGTTTCACCAAAGGAGGCTCAAAGAGTGGAAGCCTTTGAAGGTGAATCGGGAGCGACTGGACGCGGATAGGTCCACCGAAATCAGTCCAACGGGAGCAGATCGAGCGCGGCGGACCTGATGGCGCTAGGCAGCCGGTTTAGCTCGCGCACGCCATGTAGGCGACAGATGTTGCGGATGGCGCGCTCGCGATCTCCGTTCGCCTTCATGATGGCGCGCAGCAAATCGCGATACTCGCGCGAGCCGTCAGGATCGGCGCGCAAAGCGGAACTCAAGCTGCCGGTCTTCATGCGCGGCAGCATTGGACGCGGACGCGGATCGGTCAACAGGTTGTGAGGAAGTTTTCAACAGGCCGGCCTTGCACAATACCGGCACGGCCTCGTCCACGATCTCGCGCACGGACTTGCCGGTGGTGCGAATGAAGACTGCCGACTTCACCGGCCTGAAGCCGTGGCCCGACAGCGAATCGGCGGCCAGCGCAGCGTGCATCAGCGCGTACAGGAACCTGTTGGCCTCGTCGCGGGTCATGATTGTAATCACTTAATCGGCTTGACTGCCCAGCGCAGTTCTGGCTCAAGCGTGAAGTCTTCTCCACAAACAAGCACATGAATCGAGGGCGACCCGTCCCACACGTTAGTCACCCGATAAATGGGGATGCGCTTCTCGACCAGAAGATCGTGTGAACGCTGGCTCGACACCTTAAGTTTGTTCCATGCCAAGTCAGGTCCATCAGTGCCCTTCACCTCGATTTCATTTACCGATCCGTCACAAAGGACTATTTGCAGGTCCGCACCTCGCACGTCTTTGATCTGGCACTGGGGGTCTTTTCGTCGGAAGTACGTCCTGACTGTTAACAGGGCGCGAGTTCCTATCGAAGCGTTCTTTTCTCCTTTCGGGCAGACCAAATTCAGCGAGTTAAATTCGCTGTCCGTCAGTTCAACAGGATAAGATTCCATATCGTCCTACTTCTCTGTGCCGGTCTTCAGCGGGATGACTTTCTGCGCGCTCGCCTCGCGCTTTTCGTATTACGCCGCGAGTTTCTCGCCGCCTGTGCTTTCAGCATGCCCGCCTGATCGCGCGCCATCCGGGCCGTGACGGACTCTCCCTGGAGCCGGGCTGGGGGAGGATGGCCGCGCGGTGCACGCTACCAATTTGCCCGGCTTGCCGCGATAATGCCCCCGGGCACCCGGGATGCGTTGTTCAAACTGCGGGGCGGAAAATCCCGAGCGAGCGAAGTTCTGCGTGGAATGCGCCTCACCGTTTGCACGCAGATGCCCCTCGTGCAACGCGGAAAATCCGCCGGCCGCCAAGTTCTGTCTCGAATGCGCGAAGCCGCTTGACCACGCCGGCGCAAAAGCACCAGCCCGCGTTCCCGCAACAAATCCGACGATACGGGTAAGCGAGGGTCCCGCAGGCGCATCGGTAGATGGCGAGCGCAAGACAATCACGGCGCTGTTCGCCGACATCAAGGGGTCGACTGAGCTGGAGCAGAACCTCGACCCCGAAGAGGCGCGCGCGATCGTCGACCCCGCATTGAAGCTGATGATAGACGCGGTGCAGCGCTACGACGGCTACGTCGTGCAATCCACCGGCGATGGCATCTTCGCGATCTTTGGCGCGCCTGTCGCCCACGAAGACCATCCGCAGAGAGCCCTGTACGCGGCGCTTCGCATGCAGGACGAGCTGCGCCGCTATTCGGGGAAGCTTGTCGCCGACGGCGGCAATCCGCTTCAATGCCGCGTCGGAGTGAACACGGGTGAGGTCGTGGTCAGATCGATCTCGACCGGCGGCAAGACCGAATACACTCCCATCGGTCACACGACCAATCTCGCATCTCGCATGCAGGCGGTCGCACCGGTGGGCTCGGTCGCCGTCGCCGAATCCACGCGCAAGTTGTGCGAGGGCTACTTCGTGCTCAGGTCGCTGGGCCCCACCAAGGTCAAAGGTGTCAGCGAACAGATCAACGTGTACGAAGTCACCGGGCTGGGGCCTTTGCGGACACGCTTGCAGCGGGCAGTGGGGCGTGGACTGACGAAGTTCGTCGGGCGCGAACGCGAGATGGAGGCGATGATTAACGCGGCCAAGCTTACCCAAGCTGGCCACGGCCAAATCGTCGCCGCAATTGCAGAAGCGGGAACTGGCAAGTCGCGGCTGTTCTTCGAGTTCAAGACCAGGAATCGGTCCGGCTGGATGGTGCTGGAGACGTTTTCGGTGTCGCACGGGAAAGCCAGCGCCTATCTGCCCGTGCTCGACCTCCTGCACTCGTACTTCGACATCAAGCCCGAGGACGACGCGCGCAAGCGCAGAGAGAAGGTCAACGGAAGGATCGTGACCCTTGACCCCGCGCTCGAAGACACTCGGCCCTATCTGTTCGCGCTGCTCGGGATCGTTGAGGGCGAAGATCCACTCGCCCAGATGAACGCGCAGACAAAGAGGCGGCGCACCCTCGACGCGATCAAGCGCGTCCTCTTGCGCGAGTCACTCAACCAGCCGCTGATCGTGATGTTCGAGGACTTGCACTGGATCGACGAGCAGACGCAGACATTTTTGAATCTGCTCGCCGATTCGATCGCCAATGCGAGGATCCTGCTGCTGGTGAATTATCGCCCGCAATACTCTCATCGGTGGAATAGCAAGACCTACTACACACAGTTGCGGCTCGATCCGCTGGGCAAGGAATCCGCCGACGAGATGCTCGGGGCGTTGCTCGGTGACGGCGACCAACTGACCGCGCTTAAACGCCTTATCATTGAGAAGACCGAAGGTAATCCGTTCTTTATGGAAGAGACGGTGCAGGTGCTGCTCGACGAGGGCGCGCTGGTGCGCAACGGCGTCGTGAAACTGACCAAGCCGGTTGCCGAGTTGAAGATACCGCCGACGGTGCAAGCGATCCTCGCTGCACGTATCGACCGGCTTCCCGCCGATGAGAAGGACCTGCTGCAGGCGCTCGCCGTGATGGGCAAGGAATTCACGTTGGAACTCGTGCGTGCGGTCACTACGAAGTCTGACGACGAGCTCAACCGGATGCTCAACGATTTGCAGCTTTCCGAATTCATCTACGAACAACCGGCGGTCGGCGATGTCGAGTACGCGTTCAAACATGCGCTGACTCAGGAGGTCGCCTACAACTCGGTCCTGCTGGAGCGGCGACGGCCGCTGCACGAGCGGATTGGTGCGGCGCTCGAGGCTGCGTTCGCGGAGAATCTTGACGACCAGCTTCCCGAGCTGGCGCATCATTACAGTCGCAGTGGCAATGCCGACAAGGCGGCCGAGTACCTGCAACGGGCGGGCGAATTGGCGATGAGGCGCTCGGGCAGCATCGATGAATCGATAGCCTACCTCGGCGCGGCAATCGACCTCCTCAGGGCGTTGCCCGAAACTCCGGCGCGGGAACAGAGAGAAACTGATTTACGCATGGCCTTGCGGGCATTGCTGTTATACAAGGACGAGTGACCAACTTGCGCTCCCGGTTTACTGGCGCGTGCGAGTGTTGTTCGCAAGCACGACGCGAGCAAGCCGCGCCAGTTTCGGTTTGTCTTTAGAACTCGGCCTTGAACATATCGCGTAGACCGAAGGCGTAGGAAACCTGCTTCGGTTTGATACGGATCATTCGCAGCGTCTCGTGCTCGAAGAAGGGTGCCTCGAAGGGGTTCTTGCCAAGGAAGAACCTTTTGAGCGACTCGAATTCGGCGCCGCGCGGAACCTCCGCAGCTATACCCTTGATCCATGCCCGCGCGATCTCGAAGGTGGGAATCGTGCCCACGTCACGCGTATCGACGAGCACGGTCACCTTCGGCTGCTTGCGCATGTTCTGGAATTTTTCGCTTGCTTCACTCATTATGAACAAAATGTCCAAGTCCGGCGTCGCCGCAAAAGCCTGAAGGTTGGCAGTCGGCCACTCTTCGCCTTGTGTGATCAGAACCGCGGTCTGTTCCTGTGTGAGCAGTGCTGCGAGTTTCTCTCTTTGGGCAGGCTCCATCGAATTCCTCCTGGAGTAGTCAAAGGACGAAGAGGACTTCGCCTTTGAATTTCCGTTTTGCCCCCTTGGACGGGGCTACGCATACGCCGGGTCCGGGTGTTAGCGCAAAATCCCGTGGGAGACAACTTCCGTTGCGGGTTCGACTCCCGCCGCCGGCACCAGAAGAGCCGGGCGCAGGCGCGGCGGCAGGTTACTACCGCCTTCTCAAGGCCTCCAGCTCATCCAGGGTGCGGGGCCAGTCGTCGTGCATGAGGCGTGAGAAGGCTCGATCTGCAAGCAGACGGCCGCCGGTCTGGCACGGCGCGCAATAGTTGGTCTCATTGCTCGCGTACCGGATGCGCTGGATGCGCGCGCCGCATCGCGGACACGGCTGCCCGTAGCGTCCATGAACCGCCATTTCAGGCCGAAACGCCGTCACCTTTTCCGGAAAGTTATCGCCGGCGTCGCCTCGCAGGCGCTCGATCCATTCGGCGAGCGTCGCGCGTGTCGCCTGATACAGACGTTCCATTTCGTCCCCGCGCAGCTTCTGCGTGAGCGCGAGAGGCGACAATTGCGCGCGATGCAGGATCTCGTCGGAATAGGCATTACCGATGCCGCTGACGATATGCGGATCGGTCAGCGCACGTTTGAGCGTGTGATTGGCAGTGCGCAACGCGTCCGCAAACGCGGTCAGGCCCGCCTCCAAAGGTTCGATTCCACCCGGGTCGAGCCGGCCGACTCCGCCTTCGCCCTGCACGAGGTAAAGCGCGGCGCGATGCTGCGTTCCGGCCTCGGTCAACCATAGCCATCCGTGGTCGAATTGAAACGCTGCGAGCAGATTGCGACCGCCCGCTTTGGGAGCGGTCGTGCCCCAGTGCAGACGCCCCGCTATCTTGAGATGCAACACCAGCCAGAGGTCGCGCGTCAGGCCGATCGCGAGCTGTTTGCCGACGCGCCGGATCTCGCTAATCGCCAGCCCGGTCGCAGCGCTCAATGGAGGTTCTGCCGTGCGCAGCAGGAACGGCGACATCAATTGGACGCGCAGCAGCCTGTGGCCGACGAGGCGCTTCTCCAGCGCTTCTCGATAAATCGTGACGTCCGGCAGTTCCGGCATTCAGTCCTCGCGCCGCGCTGCTGCCCGCAGCCGCGTTGACCATGATAGCCTTAGCGGAGCTCAGGATGTTATCGGAAAATCGCCGCGCTGAAGGGTTCCACGATGAACTATTTTCTGGCCAAGACTGATCCGGAAACGTACTCGATCGACGATCTCGAACGTGATCGGCGCACGCCCTGGGACGGCGTCACCAACCCACAAGCCGTGCGCGCAATTCGCGCGATGCGCCCCGGCGATCGCGTGTTCATCTATCATAGCGGCGGCGCGTCCGCCGTCGTCGGCCTCGCGGTTGTGAAATCCGAGCCGCGCGACGATCCGAAGAATGCGAAATCGGCGGTGGTTGACCTGGAATTTGCGGGCCGCCTGGCAGGCCCGGTGACGCTCGCGGAGATCAAGCAATCGGGAAAATTCGACGACTGGGCGCTGGTGCGGCAGGGGCGGCTTTCGACCATGGCGGCGCCAGAGAAGTTCGTTGCCTGGATGCGCGGGCGCTGTCCGAACGAGAAAATCTGAAGTCCGGCTTTCGCGGCCGGCGCCGCATCGCGTCATGGCGTTATCGCGTGACGGCAGCGACGCGCCCGCGCATTACTCAGTACGATCTGGGTAATCCGAGCAGATGCTCGGCGACATAGCTCAACACCAGGTTGTTCGAGATCGGAGCAGTCCGGTAGAGACGCGCCTCGCGCCACTTGCGCTCAACGTGATACTGCTTGGCGAAGCCGTACCCGCCGAGCGTATTCAGCGCCGCCTCGCCGGCCTCCCATGCCGCTTCGGTCGCCAGGTACTTTGCCATGTTCGCTTCGCCGCCGCATGGCTGATGAGCGTCGAATAGCGCCGCCGCCTTAAGGCGCATAAGCGACGCCGCTTCCACCGAGACGTGCGCCCTGGCGATCGGGAACTGAACGCCCTGGTTCATGCCGATGACCCGATCGAAAACCCGCCTCTCGTTGGCATAGCTGACCGCGTGCTCGACGAACCACCGGCCATCGCCGATCGACTCGCTCGCGACCAGGATACGCTCGGCATTGAGCGAACTGAGCAGATAGCTGAAGCCTTTGCCCTCTTCGCCGATGAGCGCGTCGCGCGGCACCGTCAGATTGTCGATGAACAACTGGTTGGTGCCATGGTTGATCATCGTGGCGATCGGCACGGCTTTGATCGCATCGCCGTACTTTTTCAAATCCACCAGGAAGAGGCTCATGCCGTCGGTTTTCTTCGCCACTTCGTCGAACGGCGTCGTGCGCGTCAGCAGCAGCAGCATATCCGAGTGCTGATAGCGCGAGGTGAAGATCTTACTGCCGTTGATTACGTACTGGTCGCCGACGCGCCGCGCGAAAGTTTTGATCCGGGGCGTTTCGGAGCCGGCATCCGGCTCGGTTACGCCGAACGCCTGCAGGCGCAGTTCGCCGGAGGCGATGTCCGGAAGATATCGCCGCTTCTGCTCCTCGCTGCCGTGTCTGAGCAGCGCAGCCATGGTGTACATCTGCGCATGGCACGCTGCGGCATTGCCGCCGGAGTGGTTGATTTCCTCGAGGATGATCGAGCCCTCGAGCATCGACAATCCGGCGCCGCCGTATTCCTGCGGAATGAAGGCGGCGAGCCATCCGGCCTCGCTGAGCGCGCGAACGAACTCCTCGGGATAGGCGCCGCGTTCGTCGCACTGCCGCCAGTATTCATCGCCGAAGCGCGCGCAAAGGCCGGCGACCGCCTCGCGAATCTCCCGCTGAGCACTCGAAAACTGAAAATCCATCAATCGCTACCTGAAACCTCGGCGCGCTCAGCGAAACGCCGGTATGACGTGCTTTGCGAGGTCGCGGAACGGACCTTCAGCGAAGTCGGGAGCGGGCACGATATTGATTTCCTTGATGCCGATTCTTTCCAGTTCGCGAATCTGCGCAATTATCTCTTCCGGCGTGCCGACGAGACCGGTTGCGCGGATGGCGTCGGGAGTTACGTAGCGCCGCTCTTCCTGCTGCAGGAACGTGGCGTGGCCATCATGGATCTGGCGGAAGCGGGCGTTTTCGGGGAGGCTGAAGCTCTCGACCCGCCTTACATAGTCGCCCCACACGTCGCGGAAGTAGGGCGGAATCAGCGCGTCATTTTTTCCTTCTTTCTTCCAGATTTCGTAAAAGAAATGGAGTTCGCAGGTGACCCACGGGCCGGTTTCGTCGATCACCCGTTCGCTGGTCAGCCGCTCGCCGGGCTTGAGCACGGAGGCCGAGGTAAACAGCACGACGTGGAAGTCAGGGCTCAGCCTGCGTCCGACCGCTTGCGCACCGGCGCGGATATGCGAAAGCCGGTCCTCAAGATCTTTGGTCGTGCGGCCGATCGTGGTCCACCCATCGCCGTACGCGCCCGCAGCCTCACAGGCCTTTGGTCCGTTGGCCGCGATATACATCGGAATGTGATTGTCCAGATTGATGAAGCGCCGATCGCGATGCAGGAACGTGATCTCGCGCGTTTTTCCCCGATAGGTATAGTCGACCGCTTTGCCATCGAGCAGTTCGCGCGTGACGCGCAGGTATTCTCTGAATTCCTTGGCGCCGATCGGATCCTGCCCCATTACGCGCATCGCGGTGTGGCCGGTCCCGATGCCGAGAAAAATTCGGCCCGGCGCGATCTGGTTTATTGACGCGATCGAATGCGCGGTTACGGGTGCGATGCGCGTGCCGGCGATCGCCACGCCGGTTCCGATCTTGATGCGTCTGGTGCTCGCCGCCGCCAGGGCCATCGTCGCGTAGCAGTCGGACCATATCATCTGTGAATCGGGGACCCAGGCGCGATCGTATCCCAGTTCTTCGGCCAGCCGAATTTGTTCCGGCGACTTGGCTATATGAGTGATTACGGTAACGCCGAATTCCATAAGAAGATTCTCCCTTTCGCGCTACACGCGCACCGACTCGTCCCGCTTGGGCGCGCGTTTGAGCGCGTCGAGGTCGACCAGCGATTCGTATTTCGTTCCCGGCGTGTACGGGCGCGAGCCGGGTTCGCGCTCGAACGGATCGACGATGCCCAGTTCCTTGGCGATCTCGCGCATCGCCGGCAGCACTTCCTGGCCGAGAAGACGCGTGCTGGTCATGCGCTGCTCCAGCGTGAGGGGCCCTTGGGCCTGGAAAAGTCCGAAAATGCCGGGATGCAGCACTTCCATTATGAGGCGCAGCTTCGGCAACACCGATTTCGGAGTTCCGATGATGATTTGCAATCCGTCCTGCGCCTTTTGATAGTTGCCATAGATTTTGCGCTTGGCTTCCTCGATACTCACTTCTCCGCGGCGCAACCGCGAACGGGTGTCTTTACCGTCGTGCTGATGATCGTCCTCGCCGCTCTGCTTCAGCTTCTCGCTGGTGAGGCCGAGAAACCCGTAGTCGCTCGCCTGGCGCGCGAGCCGCCGGGTCGCCTCCTTTGAATTGTATCCCGGCGGCAGCGTCCATTCGGGCCGCGAAAAGTTTGCCGCGCCGCCGCCGAACAGCGCAGCCTTGCCGAGCTCCTGCGCCTTTTCCTCGGTCTCAGCCACGAAGATTTGCTGCAGGTACCCGAAGTTCTCGCTGCCGGCCACATATCCCTCTTGCGTCGCGGTCTCGCCATAGAGATTCCACAGTTCGACCGTCGATTGCAGTGCGGTGCCCAGTCCGATGTACGGATAGCGATGTTGCGCGCACCAGATAACGGTCTCTGGACTAATAACTCCGGGGATCCAGATGGGCGGCCGGGGCTTCTGGTACGGCAGAACCCACGGATTGATGAAGCGATAGGTGAAATGCTTGCCCTCCCAGCGGAACGGGCCGGGCCGCGTCCAGGCCGCGATCACGACGTCGTGCGCCTCGTTGAAGTACTCGCGATTGTAGGCGGGGTTGGCATTGTTGAAGATTTGCTCGCTGCCCGCCCCGCGCACCCAACCCGGGATCAGCCGACCCCTGGATATCAAATCAATTTCGGCCAGTTCTTCGGCCATGCGCAGCGGGTTTCTCAGCGTCGGCAGCGGATTGCCGAGCAGCACGATGCGCACCTTTCTGGTGATACGCGCGAGGATTGCCGCCTCGACATTCATCACCGCGCCCATGCAGAAGGGAGTGCCGTGATGTTCGTTCAGCATGATGCCGTCGAAACCCATTTCCTCGGCATAAACGGCTTCATCGAGATATTCGTTATATAGTCGGGCGCCGGTTTCGCGGTCGAAAAAGCGATTGGGTACACCGAAGAAACTGCGATTTTTGATTATCTCGTCTTCGGGCACTTCCCGATACGGACGTTCCGTGAAATACATTATATGCATGGCTTGCTCCTTCAGCTCACGCTACTTCAGGCCAGGAATTCCTTGACCAGTTTGATGAACTCGTCCGATTTTTCGATCTCGGGCCGATGGCCGCAATGATCGTAAATCGTGACGCGCGCTTCGGTGTTGCCGAGCGCGTCTTTCCAGGCTTGCGCGGCGCTTACCGGCACCAGCGCATCCTCGCGGCCCCACACGATCTGCGTCGGCAGGCCGCTCACGCCGCGCAGAAAATGCGGCAGACTCGCATTGTGCAGAATGGGTTCCCAGGCGATGCGGGCGACTTCGGTGCGCGCGTCCTCGAACGCCTCGAACTGCTCGGGCGTGCGCTCGCCGCCGTAGAGCCGCGCGAATTCCGGCGTATTCTGCGGGTCGTACACGCTCAGGTTGAGCGGCGTGCGTTGCGTGACCACGAAGATGTCGAAAATTTCGCCTTCAGGCGGCCTGATGCCGAGTGGCGCGACCAGCACCATCCTGCGAAACTGACGGGGATTGGCCGTCGCCATCTCGGCCGCGGCCCATCCGCCGAGCGAAAATCCGATCACGTCAACCTGCGGGAGATTCAGGTCGCGCAGCATCCACGAGTAAAACAGCCCCAGCTCGTGAACATTGCGGATCGCTTCGATCCGCTTGGACTTGCCGAAGCCGGGTTGAATCGGAATTATCAGCGTGCGCTCCCTGGCCAAGGCCGCGTGCCATTTCAGCCATCCCGGATGCCCAAGCTCCTCATGCAGAACGAGCAGCGGCTTACCCCGGCCGCCCGTGATTATCGCGAGGTCAGTCCCCGCCACGTGGGTGATTTCCTCGGACCAATCCGATGCCATCTGTTGAACCTCCGTTCGCGCAGCGGTCAGCGCCGTCGGTCGCCTCCGCTCGCGAGACATGTTTAACATTCTCCATTCCTTCCGCCAACGCGCGCAACGCAACCGGCTGCACGGCGGTGAGCCGCCGCTGAAAGCGTCACCGGCGAGCGCCGCGCGCGCGGGCGGATTGTCGAAAGCCGCGGTCAGCTTCGAGGCGCGATACCCCTATGCCGGTCGAAACGAGTGTTCAATCGAACGCGCCCGGCTCAATATCGTGACCGTACATATCCTCGGCGTAATATTCCGACTGGTGCGTTGCGGAACGGGCGCCCCATCCGTACTCCCACATCCAACCCGAAGGGTTTCCGACATAGAACGAAAACATATGATCGTTCGAGTGTTTGCCCGGCGTGATCCGGATCGGAAGCTTGTGCCGGCGCGCGAGATCATAGGTGAGGCCGACGTCATCGAAGTTGTCCACTTCAACCATCAAGTGATTGATGCGCTTGTCGGCACTGCCGATCCCGAACGCGACCGAATGATCGCGCTCATTGCAATGCATAAATACGGGCGTCGCCGTATGCGCTCCCATCCGGAACTTGTATTCAATGCCGCCGCGCATTCCCAGAGTAGTATAGAAGCGAAGCGCGGCATCGACGTCGCGTTCGCGGACAATGCAATGGCCCATGCCACCGTCGCCGGTCTTGAAGCGTCCGTGCATTCGGCGTCCCGGATAAAAAGGTTTCGAGAACTGCACGTGCGGTCCGTGAAAGATCTCGATCGGATTGCCGTCCGGATCGGAAAGCTTCAGGACCTCGAGCACGTGACGTTCAGCGGCTTCATCCTGCGAACCCGCACGGAATTGGATGCCTGCGGCGGAGAGTTGTTGCTGCATCTCGCGGAACTCTTCGGGGCCCGCCACTCGAAAGCCCAGGTAAAGCAGGTCGTCGCTCGCGTCAGCGTGGACCACGATCCGATGGTGCCAATTGTCCATCCGCAGGTAGTAACGATCAGGCGCTTCGCCTTCGGCCAATTCCATCCCCATGATCAGGGCGGCAAACTCCTTCCATTGGTCCGGGTTCTTCACACCGATTCCCATGTATCCGAGTTCGGTCACCTTTGCCATTGTGGCCTCCTGCGACTGCCGGCGCGGATGCTCCAGCCGGCACGTCGATTTGAGCCGCGCTCGCGGAGCGTCGTTCGCGGGCAGCGCAGTGTCAGTCTATAGGACAGCGGCTTGAACGGGGCAATGGCAGTCGCGGCGTTTGCAGCACTCGCTCTCGCTCATCTAGACTCGCGTGCGAATCGTGGCGCTACGGCTCGCGCCGGCGCGTTTCTTCGAGGCCCTCATGTCGATCGATGATCTAAAGCCCACACTGACGATTAGCGACGAGCATTTCGACGAGCAATTCCCGCTGGCGCCGATAGATGACTACATGATTCATCAGACGCCGGACCCGATTCGTGTGGCCTGGTCAACGGACCCGCGAATCTACGAGCGGTTCTGGGTCATCTGTCACGACCACAAGGGTGAATTGCTGCTGGTGACGGGGCTCAGCTTCTACCCGAACCTCGACACTGCAGAAGCCTATGCGATCGTGAATCTGAGGGGCGGGCATTTCTCAGTCCGCGCGTTTCGGCGACTGGGAGCGGATCGCATGAACATGGAAGTGGGCCCGATAAAGCCGGCGATCGTCAGGGGCATGCGTGCATGGCGCTACGTGCTTGAGGACAACGAGTGGGGCATAAGCTACGATCTGCTATGGCAGGACACTCATCGACAGGTGTATCATTCGACGCCTGGTTCGATCGCAGAAGGTTTACCACGCGGCCGCCGCGCGGATATCACCGCCGGATTCGAAGGCTTCGGCGTCGCCGAGGGCTGGGTCAAGGTCAACGGAGAGCGGATAGAACTGAGCCGCGACAGCAGCGGAGGCACCCGCGATCGCCATTGGGGCGTCGGGCGCGGTGTCGGCGGCCCTGCCTTACAGCCCGGGCGCAAGCTCCACGCCGGATGGATCGGCGGCAACTGGGTGTCGTTCAAGGAGCTTGCGATCTGGGGCAACACGGTTCTTTATCGCTTCGGCGACGCGCGTCCGCAAATGGGCCGAATAGTAAAGACTGAACGGCGTCTGCGGTTCGAATCTGATACTCAGATCTTTCTTGAAGGGGTGATTGACTATACGCTGGATACCGGAGAAGTCAAAACGCTTCGCTATCGCCGGCTCGGGTTCCAGACAGCGTATATGCGCTGTGGTATGTACGGCGGCACGCCGGACAAGGGCATCCACCAGGGTCAGTACGTGGGCGACAACGTGGTCGAGGGCGACCACTACGATGTCACTAAGCCTGAAGTCCGCCGTCGTCTGATGGGACTTGACGAGCATCACTGCGAGATCACGTGCGATGGCGAAACCACGACCGGCATCCTTCAGCCGCTCGAGCCCGACGCGTACAACGCATGTGCGCGCGGCCGGCCCGGATGGAAGTTTCTGGATTGAATATGGCGCCGGCGTCCTCCCCCGTCGACCTGGCCGGTCGGCTGTGCGGCTTTCTGGCCTCGAAACTGCCGACAGCGCGCGAGCTTCGGATCGACAGTCTTGCTCCGATTACCGCCGGAAACGCGCGCGAGGTTTGGCAATTCGATTTTCAATGTATCGATGGAAACGCGCCGCGAAAAATGAGCTGCGTGTTGATGCGCAAGGCCGCAGCCGGCCAGCTCGAGACCGAGCCGGACCGCGAATTCCGAATAGTCGATCTGCTGTGGGGCAGCGGCGTTCCGGTTGCGCGCGCGCTGTGGATCGACAGCGATGGGCGATGGTTCGGACGTCCGTCGTTCATCATGGAAAGGGTGGCGGGCGCGTCGGACCTGCCGCCGTTGCTCAAAGGAGAAGCGGCTCAGGACAGTCGCCGGCTCGCGCTTAACCTCGCGGGGATCGCGGCCAGGCTGCACACGCTGGAGTATGAGAAGCTGGGCGTGAACTTTCTGCAGCCGACGACGATCGAGTCAGCCGCTGGGCAGCAGGTGCAATATTGGGAGTCGCTCTTTCTCAAGCACCGAATGGAGCCGCATCCAGCGATGGTCGCGGCATTTATCTGGCTGAAAGAGCATCTGCCGACCGCTCGCCGCGTCAGCATCGTCCATGGCGATTTCCGCTTCGGTAATTTGCTGTACGAGGGCGATCGCATCAACGCGCTACTGGACTGGGAGATGGCGCATCTCGGCGATCCGGTCGAGGACATCGCCTGGGCCTATCGTGCGTTATGGAGTCCGCGGGCATTTGTTTCGCTCGACGAATTTGTGAGCCGCTACACCGAATTGAGCGGTATCCAGGTCGATCCGGAAACGTTGCGTTTCTACCGGCTCCTGGGCGAAGTCAAACACAGCATCATCTCGCTGACCGGCGCGCGCGCGTTCGTCGACGGACGGACTCGCAACCTGTTTCTGGCCGATCGCGCTTCGACGATCAGTGCGTACCTGATGCAGTTTCTGGATTGGCTGCCGGGGGCGGACAAAAAGACAACCTCCACAGCGCGGAAGCTATGACCAAACCATCGATAGGCGATTTACTGGGCGGAGTGGCCACAAGTCTGCGTGAGTCGGTGCTGCCGGAACTTCCGACCGGCCCGACGCGGCGGCAACTCCAGGTCGCAATCGCGATCATTCGTCGCGTGTCCTTGGTGTGGGACAAGGTTACGTCCTATCTCTATTTCGATAACAGAGATATCGAGCAAACCGTCATTCAGATCTGTGCGGTGCTCGAGCGTGGCCAGGTGGAGCTCGTAGGCGTTGACCCGGCCGCACTGCGACGGCGACTGAAGGGTGATGACGCGCGGATTGAATATCCGCCGCATGATGCTCTCGCCGCGCGCAATATCGAGTTGCAACAGCTGCTGGTGGATATTCAGGAAGCGTTGCACGCGCCGGCATTGCACAACGCTTCAGGGCCGGCGCGTGCCGAACGCGACGAGATCGCGGCGATGCTCCAGGCGCTTTTGCGGCGAATGCTGGAGCGCGAACTGGAGGTGAACGCTCCGCCCCAACCGGCCAGGTAGTCCCGCTTGACCGGACGGCGGTTCGAGTCTCACAATCGGTTAGCTGCTCTATGAACGCCGGGAATCAGACCCTCGCGAGTTATTTCGAACGCGAGAGCGCCAAAGTGCTTGACGCCTGCACGGCATGCGGGAAATGCGTCGAAGTGTGTCCGGTGGTCCCCTATGTCGGCCTTAAGGGCGCGGATCCCAAAGCCGTCGCGAGCGGAGTGGTGGATTTTCTGGCTCGACGCGCGCCGCTCGCTGAAGCTGCCGCAGCCTTCGCGCACGCCTGCAACGGATGCGGAGAATGCATTCCGCAGTGTCCGGAGGGCGTGAATCCGCGCAAGATGCTGGTGCTGGCGAACACGATGCGCGCCGGCGAGCGCACGGGGACGCCGCAACTGTTTCGCAAGATGTCGCGCGCGATCCGACTCATGGCAGGGATGCAATTGCTGCCGGCGGAGTTTGCGCGCGTGCTATCTCCGCCGCGGCGTGCCGCGGCGGAGATCGTGTTCTACCTGGGATGCAATGCGCTGCGCACGCCTCATCTGTTGTTCAACGCGATGTACGTGCTCGACGCTTTGGGCGCCGATTACGAAGTGGTTGGCGGCCCCGGTTCATGCTGCGGCATCGTGCAGTCGAAATGGGAGGGCGAGTTGGGCAAGGGCGAGCGCATGATCAACGCGACGCTCACCCGGTTCGAAGGGCTGAATGCGGAGAAGGTTCTGAGCTGGTGTCCGTCGTGCAACCTGCATATCGGGGAGACGCTGGCCGGATTTCATGCGACCAGCTTCGAGTTCGGCCACTTCACCGGTTATCTTGCCGAGCATCTGGACGAATTGCGCGCGCGATTCGTGCGTCCGCTCCGGCTCAAGGCGGTGCTGCACGCGCACGTGGGCCTCGCTGACCTGGGACGCAACGTGGCGCGCGTGTTGGGAGCGATTCCCGCGCTGGAGCTGATCGACACCGTTGCGGAGTCCGGCTATACCTGCGGGGGCTCGGGATGCTCGCGTGCGCCGGCGTTGATGAAGAAAGAACATGCCGCGCTGGTCGAGCGCGTACGCGAGACGCGGGCCGACGTGCTCGTTACGTTCTATCACAATTGTCACGCGGCATTCGCGCCGGCTGAGAAAGCGGGCGGCTTCCGCGTGCTGAACTACACGGACCTGCTGGTCGAGGCGATGGGCGCGACGCCGCACGACGACGTTTTCAAGCGTCTGCGGCTGATCGATGATTGGAAAATGATCGTCGAGGAAGCGGAGCCTTACCTGCGCGCCAACGGCATCGATTTCGATCGCGAATTTCTCGAAAGCATACTGCCGGATGTTTTCCGCATGGCGGAGTTCACCGGCGGACTCGACTGTTTCGCATCCCGCACTTGACTCTCAGGCCGGCAGTTCGGCCGTGGGCGGCTACCCGGAACTGTTTATGGGCTGACGAGCCACGCCGTTTCGCCGACGCGGACCCGACCCGGCGCGGCGATCGCCGCAAAGACACCCACGTAGGCGGCATGATGCCGTGCGGCTGTGCGTAAAACAGCCGGGTCGGCGCGCAGTTCGGCCTGCGGGTGAATCGTCATCGCGCAGCGCAGTGCCGGTCGAATGCCGACGATTCGCACCGCGTCCTCGCCGATCTCCAGTTCCCCGCCGAGCCATCCGTCTTCGACGAAGCCGTCCGGCGCCTCGGTTTCGATAAAAACATTCGGGCGAAAGCGGCGGGGATCGAAATCGGAAGGACAGAGCCGGCGCAAGTGATCGAGCGTGCCGCTCGCGAGCAGGTGGAGCACATCTTCGTCATAGAGATCGCGCGGCGGCAAAAACGCGCGGCCGGCTCGAATCTCGTCGATCTCGGTCATGCTCAACGGCACGTCGCCGCGCGGACGTTCCAGGCGCACGGGGTGTTCGAACAGCGCCGACAAGGCCGAGTCGGCATCCGGATCGCCAGCGTAGATCGATGGGCCATCGGGGAGCTCGATGCGTACGCGGGGTTGCGCACTGCCAATCGGTTCGCGCTCGCACACCGCGCGCAACCGGAGCATCGAAGCGAACATCCGCGCGCTCATGAGCGCCCCGTATTCAAGCTCGCGCAGCGCGAACAGCCGATCGCCGACCGCACCGCGCTCGGTCAAGATCATCTCGTTCAGCGATTCCCCGCGCATCGACTTGACCGGATAGCGCCAAAGCTGGGCGACCGTTCCGATCCGGGTTTTCATCGCGTGTCCTCTGGCGGGTCGCTCTCAGGTTCGGGGCGGTCCCTCGTCGCTGGCGAAACACTGGAGCACGTTGGCGGTGATCGCGGAGATATTGTTGTTGTAATTGTTGTGCGAGAGGCTCCCGCACCACGCGATCGAGCTCGCGGAAAAGACCGCGCCGCCTCCGGCGGTCGTGAAATAGACGATATCCCCCCTCACGCCCGAGTCCTGCCGGCCGCCGGTGCCCGGATAGTTGAAATAAATCTCTTCGACCACGCGCAGGTAGTTCTCGCTGTGTCCTTCGGAGCTTGCGACCAGCATGGCCTCCGGCGGCGTGCCGAGCGTTAAATCATAGCGATCGAGTTCGTGACCCGCCGCGCCTCCGCCGACGAGACCGAAGTTGCCCAGCAACTCATCCTCGCCGACGCCGGCGAAGATAAAGCTCGCCCGCGGATCCAGGCTGTCCGGCATGCGGCGGAAATAGGATGAGCGATCGAAACCCTGGGCTGCGAAGCCGACGCCCACCAGCTTTTGCGGCGCGCGGGCGCGGTTGCGCCACACTCCGCCGCGTTCGCCCGTGGTGCTGTGATAATACTCGCCGGGCTGCGCCTGCCAGGCACGCGAGCCGCCCTCCGCCTTGCGCACCTCGACCAGGTGAGGCTTGCTCGGATGATACGAGGTTATCCAGTAAAAGCCGTTGCCGCCGAGATACATCAGGCGCCCGCCCGAAGTGAGATAATTTTCGATCCCGTCGAGCATCGCGGACGAGTAGTACTCCGGATGCGATCCGGTGAGCACGACCTTGTATCCGCGCAGCAGGCCGGCGCCATCGCGATGCAGGTCCTCGTCGGTAATCACGTCGTAGCGGAAGCCTTTGGCATTCAGCCAGTCCACGAGGTGCAGATCGGCCGCGAGACCCCACAGCGTTCCGCCGAAGCGATGATGCGGCCGCATGTTGGGTATCGGACGCAGACGCGACACATAGCACACGCCGCTGCCGTCGGAGTGATGATCGTAAGTCGACAGGCCGAGTTCCGGATGCTGGTACAGGTAAATATCGTCCGCTTCCAGCACGGTCGTATGGCCGACGATCGACTGCGTGCCCTGGCCGAAACTCAGGTGCTCGTTGGAGTACGCGAGATAGGACGCGGTCGGAACGAGGAACGCGATTCTCGCAGTCGGACCGCTTGAAGGAGCGCGCACGACAAACGGTATGTAATCGACGGCGCCGCCCGCGCTGACGCGCGCCGCATAAACGTCCGAGCGCATCGTGTCGGGCACGGTCAATTCGAAATCCACTTCCCAGCCCGCATCCTCGAGATCGTCGTCGTGAAAATGAATCGCGCCGTATTCGGCGGGCGCGTGGATGAAATGTTCTTCGCGCCCGGTCCAGTTGTGCCCGGTCATTCCGCGCGCCGGCGCATTCACGCATCGGCCGTGCAGATCGTTGCCCGAGGCATCGGTGACGCTATCGCTCGGGATGCCTCCGGGGCCGATGCCGTCGGCGAAATCCCATCGCGCAATCAGGCCGCGGCTGTCGGGCTCGAGGCCGGCGGTGAGTTCGCGCAGCTGCGTTTCACCGAGCGCATGTCCGTACACGCGCGGGCGATCGATCTTGCCATTGAAATGACCGCCGGCGACGATTTTTCCGGAAGCCGACGTGCCGGCGGCCCATCCCGCGATTATCGTGTCCGATTGCGACGAGAAGCTGAGCTTCGTGGTGTCTATCGCATGCGTCACCGCCGGAGGCTGTGCGGCCACGCGCCCGACCAGCGAATTTACCGCGTTGACGATCGGCGCCAGATGGATAAGCGCGCGGCCCGTCGCGCCATTGTAGCTCGCCCCGATTGAATACCACACCCCGGCGGTCAAAGCGTGCGGCGCCGCCGCCTGCACCAGGTGTTCCTCGCCGTCGCCCAGCCAGAGCGCGGGTCGGCCCTGCTCATCGATCACCAGCGCCCATCCCATCCGCCTCTCCGGGATGCATCGGGTGACGATTCCCTGCACGCCCTTGGCCGGCGTGGTCGGCATGATGAAGGCGTGTACCGTGATCGATTGCGACAAGTTCAGCAGTCCGTTCGGATCGTCGATCGCGACGTACGAGCCCGAATGGGTCGGTTGCAGACGTCCCGGGTATTCGCGGTTAACCGGCGTGTCGATTTTCTCTTCGCGCGGTCCGGGGCCTGCGGGGTTCGCGTCCCCGTTTATCAGGCGGACAATCTCGGCCCGATAGCGATTCGCGCCCTCGACGCTGACCATGAACCTGATTCTCTCGCCGGGGCGCACGCTGATCTGGTCGCTGTAGCCGTGGATCTGAGTAGTCGCCATCGCGATGGTCTCCGGAGAAGCGCAGGCCGAATATCTAGTCGCGCATGATCTGTTCCACGTACTTCAGGAACACCGCGTGCGCCGCTTTGGCTTCTGAATTGTATGAACGGTCGTCGACAACCGCCGGCGCTTCGCCTGCCACCCCGGTCATTCGCGCAACGCGCCATTGTTTGAAGGGCCGCGTGCAGACGATCACGTAGCGCTCGAGCAGGTTGGGGCGGCGCAGGTAATTCAGCACGCGGTCGAGCGCATCGCTGTGGATACCGATCGGGTCGCGTTTGTGCTCGGCGATGATTTTTTTGGTGAGCAGCGGGCGAAGCGATTCGCGCATGCGCTTGTCCCAGCGGGCGAAAGCGATTCGGCCGCGGTCGGCCGCTGCGCCATTCGTATCAGCCATTGGTTATCGCTCCTGGCGCTCTGATTCGCGCTTAGCGACCGCAATAGCGAAAATCTCATCAGAAGTCACACGCTCAGGCTGGCCGGAAACGCGGATCAGAACAGCAGGCCGTAGTCGGGCTCCAGTCCGAGCAACACGCGGCCGCCGACTTCCCAGGTCTTGAGCGAGAACACCGTGTGCTGGTTGGCGGTTTGCACGTCGCGCAGCCGGCGATCGAAAATATTGCCGGCGTACACCGATGAGCCGCCGTTCGCCTTGTACAGAATTTCGACCGCCTGGAGGCAGGCCGCTGCGCAATGCACCATCGCCAGCCGCCCCCGCGCGCGCTGCCGATGCGAAGGGCGCTCGCCGTTCGCGAGCGCATTCCACATATCGCCGAACGTTTCGAAGACGAATGCGCGCGCGGAACTGACCAGCGCTTCGGCTTGTGCCAGCGCGCATTGGGCGTAGCTCTCATCGCGCAACGTTGCTCGGCTCGCGCCGGGCGATTTGAAAGTCAGCGGCTTGTTCGAGGCCAGCGCGACAAAGTCGTCAATTGCGCCGCGCGCCGCGCCCAGCGGAATCCCGCACACCTTGTAGATCAACAGGTTCGGCAGCGTGTAAAGCGGCCCCTGCCGGTAGTGGGTCGGCGCGGCCAGATTGAAAGTCCTCTCCTCCGGAATGAAGCGATCCTTCACCGCCCAGTCATGGCTGCCGGTGCCGCGCAGACCGTTGGTGTGCCAGGTGTCGAGGATCTCGCATTCCTGAGGCGGCACAAAGCCGAAGCGTGTCTCCGGCAGCCCGCTTTCCAGCACCCGTGGCCGGTCGCCCTCGAATATCAGGAAATGGCCGATCAGCCACGACGCGTGCTGGCATCCGCTGCCGAACGGCCATCTGCCGCTGGCTATGTATCCACCTTTGGTTTTGACCGCCTTGCCGGGTGGAGCGAACGTGATGGCGGTGACCGCGTCGAGGTTGGAGTACATCTCGCGCGCGACATCCTGGTCGATGTACGCCGTCATGTAACCGCCGTCCACGCCGATCATGGTGCACCATCCCGCGGAAGCGTCCGCGATCGACAGCTCCTCGATCACCCGCAGCTGGGTAAGTAAATCCAGTTCGGGCCCGCCCCACGCGCGCGGCATCGCCATGCGGAACATTCCCGCGGCTTGCATCTCGCGCACCAGGTGCGGCGGCAGCCGCCGTCCCCGTTCGATTTCGTCGGCGGCCGCGCGGATTTTGGGAGCCAGGGCACGCGCGGCAGCAAGGGTTTGACTCGCGCTGTCGGCGGTTTCGCGGGTGGTATCGGGCATATGAAGGCCTCCTGTTCCTTCTCCGCTCCGTACGCAATTAGATCAAACGCCTGCGAACGGGAAGAATGGCAACCCCGATGCGGAAGTACAGGGCGCCACGGTTGATGCGGCGGCCGCATCGGCATGCAGGCGCATGCAGCGTGTGCGCGCAGCGCTAACGCTCTCCGGCGTCTTCGAAATAGCCGGTCTCCGGTGCGTAGTTTTCGAAGCGGGTGAACTGGCTGATATAGGTCAGCTTGGCGGTATCGGTGGGGCCGTTGCGCTGTTTGGCAACGATAACTTCGGCGACGCCTGGCTCCTTGCTGTCGCGATGGTACATTTCGTCGCGATAGATGAACGCAATCACGTCGGCGTCCTGCTCGATCGCGCCCGACTCGCGCAGGTCGGCGAGCAGCGGCCGGCGATCGGGCCGTGTCTCGACCTGGCGATTGAGCTGGGAAAGCGCGATCACGGGGACGCGCAGCTCCTTGGCCAGCGATTTGAGCGAGCGGGAGATTTCCGCGATTTCCTTTTCGCGCGACTCGCCGGGCCGCGCCGCGCGCATCAGCTGCAGGTAGTCCACGATAATCAGCCCGAGATTGGCGCTCGAGTCGCGCGCGAGGCGCCGGCACTTCGCCTTGAGCACGATGGCCGAGGTGTCGGAACTATCGTCGATGAAGATCGGCGCCTCGGCCAGACGCGCTGCCGCCACCGCCAGCTTGGGGAAGTCGCGTTCGCCGAGAAAACCCGCGCGAGCTTTCGAGCTGTCAACCCGCGCCTCCGAGCACAACAGGCGCAACACGAGCTGCTCTTTCGACATTTCGAGCGAGAAGAACGCGACGCCGCGGCGCGGCTCGGCTTCGGTCGCGGCATAGGCCGCGATGTTCAGGGCCAGCGCGGTCTTGCCCATCGAGGGACGCGCCGCGAGCACAATCAGGTCGGACGGCTGCAGGCCGGCGGTGATGCGATCGAGATCGGTGAATCCGGTGGGCACGCCGGTCACCATCTCCTTGCGCTCATAGAGCCGCTCGATGATCTTTAGCGACTCGCGCGTCAACTCGTTCATCGAATGGAACGCGGCTCGGATGCGGCGTTCGGAGATTTCGAAAATCTTGTGCTCGGCTTCGTCGAGAAATTCATCGACCTGCGACGGCGTGTCATAGGCCGAAGATGCGATCTCGGTTGCGGTCGAGGCGAGCGCGCGCAGCACCGCTTTCTCGCGCACGATGCGCGCGTAGTGAGCGATATTCGAGGCGGTCGGCACACAGGCCGCCAGTTCGGCGATATATGCCGGGCCGCCAATAGCCTCGAGCCTGCCGCGCGAGCGCAGCGCGTCGGTCATCGTGATCGCGTCGACCGGCTGGTTGCGGTCCGATAACTCGACCATCACGCGGAAGATCTCGCGATGAGATTCGCGATAGAAGTCGTCCTGGTTGAGAACCTCGACGGCCTGGTTGATGGCTTCGTTCTCGAGCAGAATTGCGCCGAGCACCGATTGCTCGGCTTCGATATTCTGAGGTGGAACGCGTCTTAGGATGTCGTCGTTGGATGCCGCCGCCACTGCAACCCCTCCGCTTGGAACCGCAAAATGTACTTCCAAATGCGTGCCTGTTGAAGCGCCATCTTGTAATACACAGCCTTGTGAGCGGTCAGTGCACAGATTTTCAACAGCCGCTTGCCACCAGAAAAATTAACATGGTCTTGTGCTGCCGACGAGAATTCACAAATCGTCGCTCCACAGCGCCCTAGCGACGCGCGGAGCGGCGCTTATTCGGTGGGCGCGCGGCAATCGGACCGGCGGCCACGCCGAACAGAAAACCGCCCACGTGCGCCCACCATGCGACCCCGCCGAGCAGCGCGCCCGCTGCTCCGCTGCTGATTCCCCAGTACAACTGCGCCGCGAACCAAAGAATCAGATAAACCACAGCGGGCAGACGGAAAAAGAACGGCGGAAAGAAGGCCAGGATGCTGCCGCGCGGATACAGAATGAAATAGGCGCCGAGCACGCCCGCGATCGCGCCGCTTGCGCCGATTACCGGCACCAGCGACTGCGGCGCCATCGCGACCGTGGCCGCGGCCGAAGCGATGCCGCTCAGCAGATAAAAGGAAAGATAGTGCGCGGCGCCGGTACGTTCTTCGACCGCCGGGCCGAAGATGAACAGGTAGAGCATGTTGCCCAGCACGTGGCCCAGGCCGCCGTGGATGAACATCGAGGTAATGACCGTGAACGGCGCCCACAGGCGTCCGCGCGCGTCGATCAGCGTTGCGCGGTGCAGATGCGCGCGCGCCACCAGCGCCGGCACCATCGCGTAGTGCGTCACGAAGGCCTCGGCGCGGCCGCCGAGCGAAACCTCGTACGCGAACACGGCCAGGTTGGCCGCGATCAAAAGCGTATTGACGGGGGTCAGGCGACGGCGGGCGACGTCGTCGCGCAACGGGATCATGGCACGCCGCGCCGCAACTTATGGGACAATTTGTGCGACCCGACGCGCGGCGCTAGCCCGGCCAGGGCTTGCCGTAGCTGTCGAGGCAAGCGACCTCGCTCATCGGGCGGCGCCGGACTGGACCGATCTTGTCGCGCGGATAGCCGATTGGCATCAGCGCGTAGGTCGCGACCTCGGGTGGCAGGCCCACCACGGCTTTGACCTCGTCTTCGAAAAAGGCGTGAATCGTGGTGAGCACGGTGCTGAGTCCGAAGGCGCGGCAGGCGAGAATGATGTTCTGCACAGCCGGGTAGATGCTCGCGCCCTGGGTGCGCGCCGCTTTGGCCATCGCGCTCTGCACCTCGGGACTGAGCCCGCCCGCTGCCGGGGCCGACTTGAGGCAGGCGAGCAACAGGATCGGCGCCTCGTGCATATGCTCGAACAGATGGGTTACCGAAGCCCAGAAGCGGCGGTACTGCTCCTCGCTGAAATGGCTCGCCCGCGGGCGTTCGGCATAAAGTTTGGTCAGGATCTGCGACGCCTTGTGGTAGATCGCGCCGAGTTGGCGACGCTTCTCCGCATCCTTGACCACGACGAACAGCCAGCTTTGCGCGTTGCTGCCCGAGGGCGCGCGAATTGCCGCATCGAGGATTTTCGTCATCACCTCGTCCGGCACCGGGTCGGGCTTGTAGCGCCTGAGCGCGCGGGCCGTGTACATCGCCTCGAACAGTCCGATTTCCGCCATCGTCGTAGTTGAACTCCTTTTGCCGCGGCGCGCCGCGAGACCGATCCCCATTATCACGGAGCGCGGCGCAAGATCGAACCGGCCGCTTCAGTCCGCGCGGATCAGCTTGTGCCTGATCGCGTAGCGCACCATGGCGGCGGTCGAGTTCGCGTTGAGCTTGCGCTTGAGATTGTCGCGATGGATCTGCGCGGTTTTCGGACTGATGCCGAGCCGTGCGGCGATGTCCTTGCTGGTGGCGCCCTCGCCGATGAGCTTGAGCACCTCGCGCTCGCGCAGCGTGAGTTTCACCGCACCGGCCGCCGCGCGGCTGGTTTGGTGCTTCAGGCGCGCCAGCACGGCGGGCGCAACCGCGGCGCTCAGATACTTGCGCCCCGCGGCGACGGCGCGCAGGGCGCTGAGCAATTCCGCTGCGGCGTCGGTCTTGACCAGGTAGCCGGCGGCGCCGGCCTCGACCATCGCCTCGAAGACGTATTCCTCGTCGTCATGCTGGCTCAGCACGACCACCTTTGCCGACGGCGCCGCCTGGCTCAGCCGATGGGCGGCGCCGAGGCCGCCAATCCCGGGCATCGCGATGTCGAGGAGCACGACGTCCGGCCTGGCGCGGGCGGCTAGCGCGATGGTCTCTTCGCCGCTCGCCGCTTCGCCCACGACTTCGCATTCGGGCTCGAGCACCGCGCGCAGCGCCTCGCGGAACAGGCGGTGATCGTCGGCGATGAGGACGCGGATGCGCTCGCTACCCATCGCTCAGCCTTTGCTACGCGAGCGGGATCTCGGCGATGAGGCGCGTCAGGCCGCGTTTGGACTCGATTCGCATCGCACCGCCGACGAACTGCAGCCGTTCGCCGAGGCCGCCGAGTCCCGCGCCGTCGTGCGGCGATGTCCGCGGATCGATGCCGCGGCCGTTGTCGCTTACGACCAGGCGAACGAGCGGGCCATCGCGCTCGATCAGGACTTCCACGCGTGTCGCGTCGGCGTGCCGCACCACGTTGGCCAGTGCCTCGCGCGCCGCGCGGTAACACACCTGGCGCACCGCGGCGGGCAGGCGGTTGGCGGCCGCGGCGCCCTTCAGCCGTGCCGCGATTCCGCCGGCGGCGAGCCGATCGAGCTCGGCGCGCAGTGCCGCGGCGAGCGTGCGCTTGCCCAACTCGGCCGGGCGCAATTCGTTCAGGCGCCGGCGCAGCTCCTTCTCCAGTCGTCCGAAGATCGCCCGCGCCTGCTCGCGCTTGCTGTCCAGCGCAAGCCGCGCCGCCGCCAGCATCTGCGCGTGATCGTCGTGCAAATCCCGCGCGATGCGGGCGCGTTCGGCTTCAGCCGCGCCGAAGAGCCGCAAGCCCAGCGTGCGCACGAGTTCACGCATCCGCCGCGCCTGCTCGGACGCGGTCCATCCGGCGCAGACCGCGCCAACCCGCGCGGCGAGCGCCATCGCCCGTTCGCGCGCAGCCGTCTCGAGCGGCCGCGCGCTCGCAAGCGCGATAGCCCCGCCCTCGAACGGAACGCATAGGTAGTCGGCAAACTCCCTGAACCAACGGTCCTCGCAAAAATCCCCCACGCGGCGGCCGGCGGCGCTGCGCACGAATACAACGCGCCGCCGGATGGTCTCGGCCAGCGCGCTGCGGCCTTCGATGACGAGCGCTTCGCCCGCATCGCGCATCGAAGCGGCGGCTACGCCCGGCGACGCGTTCGCGTCGCTTGCCGCCGTGGCCACCGCCCAGGCGGCGAATGGGCCGCTTGAGGCAAAGAGCCGGCCCAGGCGCGCCCATCGCTCGCGCGGTCCGAGCTTGACGAGCGCTCCAAGCGCCCGTTCGATGCGCGCGTCGCCGCCGCGTTCGCGGCGCGCGGACGCACGTTCGGCGGCGAGCCGCTCGGTTGCGGTCGCTGCGCGGTCGCGCCAGAACCAGAGCGATGCCGCTTCCTCGCTCAGCTCTATTTCGGCCAGCGCCTGGCGCCGCACCAGGTGCAGCAGCGCCTCGCCCTGCGCTGGTGCGGTGCCCTGCGGCGCCAGTATCACGATGCTCGCGTGCGCGGTGGGCGAAGCGGATGAAGCCACGCCATACGCTTCGAGCCGCATCTGCCCCGGCAGCGCGCGGCCGCATCTGAGCGACACTTCAGCCGCGCTCATCCGGAACGTGGCGTTGAGCGCGGCGCCCGCGCCATGGCCGCGGCCGTCGCCGGCGCCCTGGCGGGAGAGCATCCCCAGGATCGCCCACAGGGCGGGTTCCCATCCCGGGTCGGCAGGCGCGTGCGCGGAGCCGCTGTCGGTCGCACGTTGCCACAGGATGAGGCATGCGCCGCCGCCCGATGCGGTCGCGGCCAGCGAAGCCAGTGCGTTCATCCGTCCGGCCAGCGAATCGGCAGGTGTGCTTGGTGCCGACCGTTCGGCGATGTCGGCTACCGATCGATGCCTCACGCTCGCGTTTCCCCCAAACTGCGGCTGCAGCCCGACCTGCGGTCGTCTGCGCCGACTAATGACCACCTGGGCCGGGCGGCTGGCCGAGTTGTTCGCCCAACTGCTGCATTTCGCTCCCGAAACGCGTCCAGTCGCCGCTTTTGAGCGCCGCCAGGGCGCGATTGTAGTGCGTGCTCGCGCCTGCGAGGTCGGCCTTCACGCCGGGCGGCGGCGCGCCATTTGGCGCGGCGGCCGTGGGGACGGGCTGTACGGTTTTCGCTTGCGTGACGGTAGGCTGCTTGATCTCGTTAGGCAGGGTGAAGAGCGCGTGAAGCGTGCTGCCGAGGTCGTCGCCCATTACGATTCGATCGCTGTACGCCGCGATCACGCGCTGCAATTCGGGCAATTGGCCGTTTTGCGCGCGTATGTACAGCGGTTCGACATATAGCAAGGCGTCTTCAATCGGAAAGACCAGCAGGTTGCCGAGGATGACCTTGGACCCCATCTGGTTCCACAGCGAGTATTGCTGCGAGATATCCGGATTCTGATTGATGCGCGCCTGGATCTGATACGGCCCATAGAACAACCGATCCTTGGAGAAGGCGAATTCGAAGAGATGCCCATAGTCGGCGCCATCGCAACGCGCGGCCAGCCACGAGATCATGTTGTCGCGCACGGTCCCCCGGCTCTCCGGCACCATCGGCAGCATCAGGATGTATTCGTCGTGCGTTTCTCCGGGCAGCCGCATGATGACGTAGTACGGCTGCATCGGCACGGTCTCGTCCGCGTAGTTCTCGCGCGGGAAACCCCACTGGTCTTCGCGATTGTAGAACACGGCAGGATCGATCATGTGATAGGTGCGATAGATATCGGCTTGAATCAGAAAATAGTCTTCAGGATAGCGGATATGCTGGCGCAGGTCGTTCGGCATAGCCGAGAGCGGTTTGAACATCGAGGGGAATATCCGCTGCCAGGTCCGGATAACCGGATCGGCGGGATCGGCCACGTAAAAGTCAGTGGTTCCGTTATACGCATCGATCACCACTTTGACCGAGTTGCGGATATAGTTGATGCCCTCGGAATTGCGCTGTGAATAGGGGAAATGGTCGCTGGTCGTGTAGCAGTCGAGCATCCATACCAGGCGGCCGTCGTGGATGACCATGTAGGGGTCGCGGTCCTGGCCCAGGAAGGGCGCCAGACGCGCCACGCGATCGCTGATATTGCGTCGCAGCATGATCCGGCTGTCGTCAACGATATTGCTCGTGACCAGCAGGTTGAGATCGCGGTAGAAGTAGCTGAAGAGGAGGCGCCGCAGAAGGCCGCTGACCGGCACTCCGCCGGTTCCCTTGTAGAATGAGTAGACGTTATCCGCGCCCAGCGGATAGTCGAATTCCGGCGTCGCCGCCTTGACGATGGCGTAGTTGTCCGCTTCTTCGCCGAAATAGATCGCGGGTTGCGGGATGCTGAAGCCCACATTCGATTCGGCCGGGATATTCTTGATATAGAAGACCGGCAGTCCCTCGCTGTCTTTGGCGTTCACCGGGCTCATGGTCAGGCCGCTGCCGTGAGTGAACTTGAGATGGCGGTTGACCCAGGTCTGGGCGTTCTCCGGCAGCAGACCGACATTCAGTTCGCGCGGCGAGAGCATCACCTCGGTGTATTTGCCGTCGATCCAATAGCGGTCGATATCGATGTCCTGGAAATCGTAGTAGAGCCGGATTTCCTGGAGCTGGCGGTAGGTCGCGAGCAACGGTCGCGGGTCCCACAGTCGGATATTGTTGACCGTCGGCGCGTCCTGTTCGAGCGAAGCCTGGGTGAGAGTGCCCTTGCCGTTGAACTGGCGCACATCGACACTGTCGAGATGATAGGCGAGGCGGGTGAGTGCGATGTTGCGTTCGAGATAAGGCTTTTCCACCCGCAGTTCGTCGGGCTTGACGTAGAGCTTTTCGATTACCGGCTGGATCAGGTTGAGCAGGATCGCGGGCGCGAACAGCACCACCGCCGCAACCACCGGCAGCCGGAGCCCGCGCTGCCCGAGATTGGCGAGGCTGACCGCTGCCGCCACCACCGACAACGCCACCAGCAGCCACAGCCCCGGCTCCCAAAGCGCATGATCGACATAACGCAGGCCGTATACCACGCCGTTGGTATGCAGCAGCAGTTCCGGTCGCGCCAGCCAGTAGTTGAACGCGCGCTGCAGGAAGAACACCGCGAGCAGCACCGAGAAATGCGCCGCTGCCCCGCCCGAAATGCGCGGCGGCGACTCGCGAAAGTCCAGCGTGCCGCGCGCCCAATATACCGCCCCAGTGACCACCGCGGTCAGGAACAGGATCAGCATCAGCAGGTCGCGCCAATCCTCCAACAGGGGCAGGGTGAACACGTAAAAGCCCAGATCCCTGCCGAACGCCGGATCCGTGCGGCCGAAGGGAACCGCGTAAAGCGCCTTGAGGTAGCTGTCCCACGACGCCGCTTCGCCCGAGGCGGCGAACAGACCGAGCACTGCGGCCACGCCGATCACCAGCAGGCGCCAGGGCACGCGATCTCCCAGTGCGCGGATCAACTCGGGCAGATTGACCTCGGTCATCTCCTCCGAGCGGCGCACGATGCGCAGGCGCTCGCGCTCGTGGCTGAGCCCGAGCGCGGCGAGACCGCTCACCGCAATCGCGACGAACGTGACCAGCCATACCGCGGCGAAGATCGCGATCTGCGCGCCCAGCTGGGTCAGAAATACCGCCCGGTAGCCGAGCGCGCCGAACCACAGCAGATCGACCAGCAACTGGTCGGCCAGGCCCAGCACGATCAGGATGACGATGACGATCGCAGCTAAGCCGAACAGGATGATCCGCGGTCGCATCTATGGAGGCTCCCCCGGCGTCAGGCGCCGCGCGCAACGTTGCTCACGTGCTCGCGCACCACGTCGGGCGGGCACAACCAGATGAAGATCTTGAGGCAGATGATACCGACGAGGATCCAGTCAAGTTCGCCGATCAACGGAATGAAGTCGAGTTCCAGCAGCGGTGGCGAAATCAGCGCGAGAATGCCGAGGAAAGGTACCGATTTGGCCAACACGGAGACCCGGCGGTCATGCATCAGCCGCCAGAACACGCGCAGGAACTGCGGCAGAAACACAATCAGCCCGCGCATTTGCAGCGGGCCCATCAATTGCATCCTGAGGATTCGGCTGAACACGGCTTGGTATCCTTTTCTATACTCCAGCTTGGCCTCGGGCCCAAGGCCGGTTGAAATCGTTCAGATGAGCCGCAGCGGCCGCATGCACGCGAGCCGCAAAGGACAGTGTGCTACACTGGCCGCCAGGCGGGGAAGGAACAGGAGGGCCCTGGGTGAAACGGCACATGTCGATGGGCGATTTTCTCGTCGCCTACCTGCACAAGATAGGTGTAACTCACGTCTTCGGCATCCCCGGCGATCTCGCGCTCAAGCTGTTTTTCGCCCTCGGCCGGCGCGAGGGGCCGCAAATCCTCACGCTTTCGCATGAGCCGGGCGTGGGGTTCGCGGCCGACGGCTACGCCCGCGCGACTGGCAAAATCGGCGTCATTTGCGTGACCTACGGCGCCGGCGGGCACAACACGGTGAATCCCGTGGCCGGCTCGTTTTCGGAGCGCGTGCCGCTGCTCATCCTGTCCGGCGGACCCGGCGAGGAAGAGCGCAAGCTGGGTACGCTCATTCATCACCAGGCGCGCGAGATCGAATCGCAGCATCGCATTTACAAAGAAGTGACCTGCGCCTCGGCCGTATTGACCGATCCGCGGCGCGCGGCGACGCAACTGCATGAGGTGGTGCGCGCGATCTGGGCGGAGCAGCGCCCCGGCTACATCGAAATCCATCGCGACATGGTGGACCGCGAGATCGAGGTGCTGCCCGAGCTGCTCGAATGGGACGGGCATCTGCGGTTTCACGAATCCGACGCGCGCCGCGTCGAGGAGGCGGCGCGCGAGGCGGCCGCGATGTTCAATGCGAGCCGCAAACCGGTGCTGATCGCCGGTATCGAGATTCATCGCTACAAGGCCGCGCGCGAACTGGTCGACCTCGCCGAGCACATGGGAGCGCCCGTGCTCACCACGGTGCTGGGCAAAGGCGCCTTTCCGATGGACCATCCGCTCTACATGGGCGTTCATGTCGGGCCGATCAGCCCGCCACCGATCGTCGCGCGGATGGACGAGGCGGACTTTGTGCTCAACCTCGGCTGCCTCAAGACCGACATGAATTTCGGCAATCGGCCGCCGCACATCATCGAGGGCAAATCGGTATGGGCGGTCGATCGGCGCGTCGACGTCAAGTATCACACCTACATGAACGTCGGCGTGCACGATTTTGTGCGTGCGCTGCGCAAGCAGAGCATCCAGCGCCACCACGAGACCATCCATTACGCCGACAACCTGCGCAGCGCGCCGGCCGGCGCCAACGGCGGTTCGGCCGCGCTGGGCGTCGGCCAGATCCTGACCGTGGTCAACGAATTCCTCGCCTCGCACAAGCGCTACATGGTGGTGGCCGAATCGGGCGACATGCTGTTCGGCGGCCTCGACGTGCGCGTGCCGCACGGCGGAACCTACCTGGCCCAGGGGTTTTACGCCTCGATGGGCTTTGCGGTGCCGGCGGCATTGGGCGCGCAGGTCGGGTCCGGCCTGCGTCCGCTGGTACTGTGCGGCGACGGCGGGTTCCAGATGACCGGGCCGGAGATTTCGCATGCGCCGGTTTTCGGCGCCAACCCGATCGTCGTCATCGTGAACAACGGGGGTTGGGGTATTTTTCGCCCGGTGGCTAGCGAGCGGCGCGACCTGCTCGACATTCCGCCCTGGCCCTATGCCCGCCTTGGTGAGGATTGGGGCGGCGCCGGATTCGCGGTGAGCAACGCCGACGACTTGCGCCGCGCGCTGGAGTCGGCGCATCGCGGGCCGGGCTTCGCGCTCATCGACGCGCGCGTTGGCCGCGACGAACTCTCGCCGGTCACGGTTAAATATATCCAAGCCGCCGCCGAACATTCACAGGCGCCGCCGACCGAGCGCCGCAACCATATCGGGCATCACGGTCGCGCGCGTTCCTGAACTTCCGCCGATGACCGAATACCGCGAGCTGTATCGCAATTTTCGCTGGGAGGTCCCCGAGTACTTCAATTTCGGCGCCGTGATCGACGGCCTTGGTGCCGAGCCCGGCCGTCCCGCGCTCGTGGCCGAGGATCAGGACGGCAACCGCGCACGCCTGTGCTTTTCCGATATTCGCCAGCTGTCGAATCGTATCGCCAACGTGCTTGCCGGCCTGGGCGTCAAGTCGGGCGAAGCGGTGATGATCGCGCTGCCGCGCATCGCGCTCTGGCAATCGGCCTACGTCGGCGTACTCAAGGCCGGCGCGATCGCGGTGCCCTGCCCGGCCACGATGGGCGAGCGTGAACTGGCCCGGCGCGCCAACCATTGCGGCGCGGTGGCGATTATCGCTTCGATCGGCAGCGCCGAGGTGGTCGGCGACCTGCGCAATCAATGCCCCTCGCTCAGGCAGTACATCATCGCGGGCAGCCCGCGCAGCGGATGGCTGGGGCTGCGCGCATGCATGGCCGAGGCCTCGGATCGCTTTTCACCCGTGCGCACCCGCGCCGGCGATCCCGCCTTGTGCCTCTATACCTCCGGCACCGAGCGCGAGCCGATGGCGGTTCTGCATAGCCACGCGCACATCTGGTCGCATCGCTACACCGGTAGCTTGTGGCTCGACGCGCGTCTGGGCGAACTGCATTGGGGCACCGCGGATACGGGATGGGCCAAGGCCGGCTACGCCGCGCTGTTTGGGCCGTGGATGAACGGCGCCGCGGTCTTCCTGTACAACGGCGTGCTCGACGCGAAGAAGCAGGCGGAATTGCTGAGCCGTTATCCAATCGCAACGCTATGCGCGCGCCCCGCCGAATACCGGATGCTCGCCGAGGAAGATCCCGGGCAGCGCCGCTTCGCCGCGCTCCGACATTGCACCTCGACCGGCGAAATACTCGACGGCCAAACTCTGCGCCTGTGGCGCGATCGCTTCGGGCTCACGATTCATGACGGCTACGGCCAGGCCGAGACGGCTTTGATCGCGGCAAGCCTGCCCGGGATGGAAATCCGTCCGGGCTCGATCGGACAGCCGTTTCCCGGCCATGACGTGCGCATTCTCGCCGAAGACGACAACGAACGGGGCGAGGGCGAAATCGGCAGGATTGCGATCCGCATCAGGCCGGAGCGTCCGCCATCCTTGATGCTCGAGTACTGGAAGGACAAGGACGCGAGCGCGGCCGCGATCCGCGGCGACTACTATGTGACCGGGGATCTGGGTTCGCGTGACGCCGAGGGCTATCTCTGGTATGCGGGCCGCGACGACGACTTGATTGTCGCCGGCGGACATCGAATGAGCCCGGACGAGATCGAAAGCGCGCTCGCGACGCATCCCGCGGTTGCGGAATCGGCGGCGGTTGCCAGCCCGGACGCGCGCTTCGGCACGATTGTGAAAGCGTTCGTCCGGCTCAAGCCGGGTATCGGGCCGAATTTCGCAACCGCGCGCGAGCTGCAGGAGCACGTCAGGCGCGTCGCCGCGCCGCACACGGTGCCGCGCGAGATCGAATTCGTCGCCGAGCTGCCGAAGACGGCGAGCGGTAAAATCCAGCGCGCCGAATTGCGCAAAATTGAAAAGACGCGCACAGGTTCCGCGTGAGAGCGGCTGCGCACAAAGCCTTCAGTTCGGGTGAATGACGCGCATGGCGGGCGAGCTCGCGGGTAGGACGGCGATCGTTACCGGCGGCGGCCGCGGACTCGGCCGCGCGATGGCGTTGGGCCTGGCCGAGGCAGGTGTAAACGTCATCGTCACCGCCGCGCACAGCAGGCACGAAATCGAGGCGGTCGCCGAAGAAGCCCGCAGCTTCGGCGCGGGCGTCGTCCGCGCCCTGCAGGCCGATGTCACCAGCGACGAAGACGCCGGGCGTGTCGTCGGTGAAGCGATGCGCGAATGGGGCGCGATTCACATCCTGGTCAACAACGCCGGGCGCGGAATGCGCTTTGTGAGCGAACGGTTCCTCACAACCCCCACAAAGTTCTGGGAGACCGACCCCGACGTATGGCGGATGATCATCGACACCAATGTGAACGGGCCGTTTCTGATGGGGCGCGCGGCGGTGCCGCGGATGCTGGAGCAGCGCTGGGGCCGCATCATCAACATTTCGATGAACTACGAGACGATGCGCCGGGCCGGATTTTCGCCTTACGGGCCGTCCAAAGCCGCGCTCGAATCCGCAACCGTCATCTGGGCCCGGGACCTTGCCGGGACCGGCGTGACCGTCAACGCGCTGCTGCCGGGCGGAGTGACCTATACCGGGATGGTTCCCGAGGGCGCGCGTCTTAAGCTGCGGGCGCGGATGCTGCCGCCCGAGATAATGGTGCCGCCGCTGCTGTGGCTCGTATCGTCGGCCGCCGACGAGGTCAGCGGTGAGCGCTTCAACGCGAGCTGGTGGGATGCCTCGCTGGCGCCGCGGCTGGCCGCCGAGAAAGCCCGCGCTGACGCATCAGCGCCGATCGTGAGCCGGCGATGAACCGCGCGCGCCGCACCGCGGCGCCGCTTAGGATTTGCGCGCGCCGCGCTCCAGCATGTTGATCTTGCCGGCGAAGTCCTCGAGATCGACCTCGGTGGTCTCGAGCAGGCGCGCCACCATTCCCCAGAACCCGATCGAGAGAATCAATTCCACGATCTCCGCCGTGTCGAGATATTTCTTCAGTGCCTCGACGGTTGACTTGCGCCCCTTGACGTTGCGCGTGACCTCGTCGGTGAGCGTCAGCACCAGCCGCTCGACTTCGTCGAAGCAGCGTGCGCTCTCCCAATCCGCCATCGCGCCGATCTGCTCGTCGCTCACGCCCGAGTCGCGTGCGATCGGAACGTGCTGGGTCCATTCGTAGACCGAGCCGGTGAGCTTCGCCGTGCGCAGGATCGCGATCTCGCGCAGCTTGGCGGCGAGCCGCGCGCGGGTCAGCAGCGAATGGCCCAGGCGCGAGAAGTTCTGGAACACCGCGTCGCTGTTGGCGATCATGCGCGCGACGTTCATCTTGCGCGGCGTATTGCCGAGGATCTCGCGGGTCTTTTCCGAAGCCTTGGATTCGTCAACGTACGGCAGCAGCGCCATCGTTCTTATTCCTCCTTCGTGCGCGCACCGGCGCGCCAGCGCCGCGCCAAAAGCGCGCCGCTGGCATGCGCGAAGCCTAATCTGCGCGCGCTCGGCGATGCAAACCGGCGTGCGCCGGACTGGGCCGCGCGGAGAGCTTGCGGCCGCGCCTCAGGATTCCGTGTGCGCCTGATGCATCCACCAGCGGACCAGGTATACGGTCAGCGCGGCGACGCCGATACTCAGCGCGATCCACCGCGCGCCGGAGTGAATCATGCCGGCGGCGCGCCACACCTCGTCGCCCACCAGGTAGCCGATCGTCACCATCAGCGAACACCAGATAATCGCACCGGTGATGTTCCAGCCGAGAAAACGCACGAACGGCATGCCGGCCGCGCCGGCCATCGGCCCCGCTAAAAAGCGCGCGCCCGCGACAAAGCGCGCCATGAACACGGCCTTGCTGCCATGTTCCTCGAAAAAGACCTTGAGCTGCGTGATGCGCCGGCGCACGAAATCGAAGCGCTCTGCGAGGCGTTCGAGCAGATGCTGCCCGCCCGTGCGTCCGATCAAGAACCCGCAGCAGTCGCCCACTACCGCGCTCGCCACCGCAACCGCGTAGACCCATCTGAGGTCGAGCAGGCTGTGCGCGGCAAGGAAGCCGGCCGCGAGCAGCACGGTTTCCTCCGGTACCGGCACGCCCAGGTTGCCGACGAAGACGAAGCCAAAGATGCCCAGGTAGCCCCAGGCCGCGATCAGATCGGGCAGCTCTGCGGGATTGACGACGTGATGCATCGGCGGTTCGAGCCTGGCGCTAGTGCGACCCTGTGTGGGTTAAAGCTTGCCCGATCCGCCAAGCCGGCGTAAGGGGTGGGCGCGGTACGCGCGCGCGCGTGCCTGCCGACCGACTCAGCGCCGGCCCGGCACTTTAGTAGCGATCGCTCGGAACCGGCGGACGCGGAGGGAACGGGATCGATTTTGGCCGGACTTTCCGACGCGGCGCCTTAGCCGCTGCGGCTGCCGATTCCGGAAGCCGCCGTCGGCATCGGGGGTTCCGCCTTATGTCCATTGATCAGCCAGCCGCCGTCTTTGAAGGTCGCGCGGCAGGTGTAAGTGTCGCCCTCGCGCACAATCAGCTTGTTCTGTTCCAGCCGCTTGAGCTGAGCCGGCGTCGCCAGGTGTTCGAGCAGCGCGACCGGCGCCGCCGCGTTGACCGTCGCCTGTCCGTACTTTTTCCACGCTTGCGCGATCAGGTCCTTGCGCTCGACGTCATTCGACTGGAGCATCGGATCGTCGACCAGCTCGGGCGCGATGGTGAAATTGGCCGTGCCCGCCGCGTCGCCGCGGGCGCTCGCGATTTTGAGGCTGACCGAGGCGATCGGCGATCCTTTGACAATGGCGACGAACGCCTGGACCATCTCGCGTTGCATCGTCTGCGACTGAAGCTGCGGATCGCCGGTCGACTGCGAAATCGAAACCGCGGCGCTTTTGAACTGTGCGACCGGCTGCGGCGGAACGTTCGCGACCCCGGTCGCGAGGCTTGCCGACTTCAGCTCGAGCGCACCCACCGCCAGGTTGCCGACCGAGAGGCTCTCGCGCGCGTTCAGCCGGCCGTTTCTGATCTCGGTGAGCGCGGTGAGCCTGATGTCCTGCACCAGGCCGCTCCCCGGCGCGCGCCGCAGGCCGCCGACGATGCTGTAGCTGACGCGGGCCAGGTCCAGCTCGCCTCCGCCGAGCCACAGCGTGCTCTGCGGGTCGCGATGCGAGCGGGCGTGGATCGTCAAGCCCGCGATTTGGGCCTCGCCAAACACGCCGGTCGCCGTGGCGCCGGAGCTGCCGCCATCGATCGTTTGCGTGTCCCCCGCCGAGTGCGCTTCGAGATTGAAGCCGCCGAATTTGGCGTTGACTTTGGTCGCCGGGTCGGTGCGCTCGGATTTCGGACGCGAGATATACGTGTCGAGCGCGCCGCTCATCGCAACCACGGTGGAAATCCGGAGCGGCGCTTCGCCGAACACCTTGTCCAGCGTGTTCTCGAGCGCAGTGGGCGGATCGGTATCCACCACTGCCGCGACTGGAAACGCGACGTGCGCTCCGTTGTAAAGGGCCAGCGGGCCGTGATGCACGTGCTGGATGAGCGTGACCGCGCCGCGGCCGAGGCTTACGCTGATCACGGCCCGCGATGAGAACCATCCGCGCCGGTACGACGCCAGGCGCACGCCGCGGCCCGCTCCCGAAAGCTGCGCCACCGATTCGCGATAGATACGCTCGGCGCGCGAGCCGTATATCGCGGGCAGCACCAGCGCCAGCACGACGACCGCGGCCAGTATTGCGAACACGATGCGGGCCTGGCCGTGCGCACCGCGGGTTTTCCACCCCGACATCGCATCAGGGCTAGCAGCCGCGGTCGGGGCGAACAAGATGGCCCGAAAAATCGCGCGATAGCGCAATGAAATCGCCGTTCTACGGCCGGCCACCGCGTCCGCTCGGCGCGCGCCGCTAACGCCCGCAGCGCACAATAAGCTATGGATCGAAGGCGAAGTCCGATGATCAAAGCGGCGATTTCCCGTGCCGCTTCGTCAATTCCAGGAGGGATGCATCATGGCATTGGCAGGAGAGGTTACTCATCCGGAACGCCTTGAAGGCCGCGATCTGACTTTTCAGAGCGACGGAACCGCAATCAATGCTTACCTGGTGAGGCCGCGCGAGGCCGGCTCGTACCCGGGCATCATCGTGATTCACGAGGCGTGGGGCGTGATCGAACACATTCGCGACATCGCGCGGCGCTTCGCGAACCTCGGCTACATCGCGCTCGCGCCCGACCTCTACACGCGTGTCGGCGCGCCCAAAACCAACGATCCGATGAACGTCGTGCTCAGCCGGATGATGGCGCTGCCGGACGCGCAATTGGTGCGCGATCTCGACCAGGCCGCAAACCTGCTCGCCGCGCAACCCGGCATGACCGGCAGGATCGGGTGCGTCGGCTTCTGCATGGGCGGACGCACCACGCTGCTCTACGCCTGCAGCAGCAATCGGCTGAACGCGGCCATCGATTGCTGGGGCGGCGGCATCACCGCCGACTCGGCGCCGCCCTCCGAGCAGCGACCGACGCCGATCGTCGATCTCGTTGGGCGCCTGTGCTGTCCGCTGTATGCGGTCTGCGGCGAGGAAGACGCGAATCCGTCGCCGGCCCAGGTCGAGGTGCTGCGCAAGCGGCTGCAGGACGCCGGCAAGACGTTCACCATCGACATGTTCAAGAACGCGGGCCATGCGTTTTTCGCCGACTACCGCCCGAGCTATCGCGAGAAAGCGGCGTTCGAGCTGTGGCCGAAGATGGGCGCGTTCTTCGCCAACCATCTGAAGGGCGCGAAATAAGCGGGCGCGGGTTCGTCTGCGCTGCCCAATCGCCGAGCGGAGACCGCGATGCCGGACCCCAATGCGCTGACGCTCCTGGAGGCGGCGCGCCTGGTGCGCGAGCGCGCGCTCTCACCCGTCGAGCTGGTCGATGCCGCGCTCGCGCGCATCGGCCGGTTCGACGGCGCTATCAAGGCGTGGACGCTGGTCGATCGCGCGGGCGCGCGCGCCGCGGCCGCCGAACTCGAGCGCGAGGCGCGCGCCGGCCGCCTGCGCGGCCCGCTCCACGGCGTGACTGTCGGCATCAAGGACATCTTCTATACCGCGGGCCTGGCCACCGAGGCCGGATCGAAGGCCATGGCGGGATTCATTCCGGACTACGACGCCGAGGCCGTGGCCCGGCTGAAGCGCGCCGGGGCGATCGTGCTGGGCAAAACCGTCACCACCGAGTTCGCACTGCTCGATCCCGCCGCGACGCGTAATCCCTGGAACCTGGAGCACACGCCCGGCGGCTCGAGCAGCGGTTCGGCCGCCGCGGTCGCTGCGCGCATGTGTCACGCGGCGATCGGCTCGCAGACGGTCGGCTCGACCATCCGACCCTCGAGCTATTGCGGCGTGGTCGGCATGAAGCCGAGCTACGGCCGCATCAGCCGCCACGGCATGATCGCGCTCGCGCCGAGTCTCGATCACGTCGGCATCTTCGCGCGATCGGTCGCCGACGCGGCGGCGATGCTCGACGCGATGGCGGGCGAGGATCCGCGCGATCGCGCGAGTCTGAAAATCGCGACCGACGATTACATTCATGCCGCCGCAGGATCGCCCGCTCGTCCGCCGCGAATCGCCCGGATGCCCCGGGCGTTCGACGAACGCGCGGCGCCCGAAACGCGCGAGGCGGTCGACGCCGCGGTTGCCCGGCTCGCCGCCGCCGGCGCGCATTTCGAGATCGTCGGCGAGCCTTCAACCTTCGCCTATATCGCGGCGAGCACGATGCTCGAGCTGAGCGCCGAGGCCGCCGAAGTGCATCGCGAACGCTTCGCCGAGAAGCACGATCTCTACGGACCGAAGATCCGCGAATTCATCGAGCGCGGCCTTGCGACTCCGGCATGGGAGTATATGCGGGCGATCGAGACCCAGCGCCGCTTTCGCCGCGAAGTCGACGACCTCCTGCTGCGCTTCGACGCCATCCTGACGCCCGCCACGCCCGCGCCCGCGCCGGCGGGCATCGCTTCGACCGGCGACCCGGCTTTCAATCTGCCCTGGACGCTGAGCGGACATCCCGTTGTCGCGTTGCCATGCGCGCTGGCTCCCGCGGGGCTGCCGATCTCGATTCAGCTCACCGGCGCCGCGCTCGACGAGGGGCGATTGCTCGGCGTTGCGCGATGGTGCGAGCGGGTGCTGGCGTTTGATGCAGTGCCGCCGTCGGCGCCGCTGTAGCCGCGGCGTCAGCGCCGATCGATTTTTCGCGGGGAAATTGAAAGCGGAGCCAGCGATGCAGGCTACTTCAGCGCGCGCATCGAAAACCCGCGCTCGTTGTAACACAAGAGCGAGCGCTTGCCCTGCAACGTGGTCTCGAGCACGACCTCGCGTCCCCACAGCCGGCCGACGTAGGCGAGCGTCTTCTCCGCGTATTCGAGCTGCAGGTCGCGGCCGTCGTGCGCGTGCTTGAGATAGAGCGTGCGGTTCTGCCCGAAATCGGCGTCCTCGACCCGGATCACCGGGATCGAGCCCGCGCCGACATTGCGGATCAGCGTCTCCTTGACCTCGCGCCAGCCCTCTTCATCCGAGACCTTATCCACCACCAGGTCGTCGCCGCGCGCCTCGTACTTGAACAGGTCCATCTCGCGCATCAGCTCTTCGGTGAGGAAGCGGCGTAAAAATGAGCTGTCGCGCTCGGTCTCGCGCACCTCGAAAATCTTGGCATCGCCGCTTTTGGTCGGCGCTCCGTCGCGCTTGATCTCCTCGGGCGTCGGATTGGTGTGCCGGCGATGGATGTCCTCCCATACTTTGAAGCCGAGATAGTAAGGATTGATCTGTCCCGGAATCGGGCGCACGACCTGGTTGTGGCGCACGATGAATTCGAGGTGCAGCCCCTGCTCGAGCTCGAGCGATTCCAGGATCCGCTTGTGCCAGTAGCTCGCCCAGCCCTCGTTCATGATCTTGGTTTCCATCATCGGCAGGAAGTACTTGGCTTCCTCGTCCACGATGGTCAGCAGATCCTTTTCCCATTCGGCGAGGAACGGGTTGTGATCGCGGATGAACAGCAGCAGGTCATCGTCGGGTTCGATTGGGACCTTGCGGATGTCGGGTTCGTGGACCTCGGCGCGGGCGTGGATGCGATGAAAGGGGTCCGGCTTGGGATGCGCCGCGTCGACCAGGCGCTCGAGTTGTTCGCTGTGGCTGAGCTTGCGAATCGCCAGGTTGCGCCGGCATTGCCATGAGAGCGCGTGCGCCGCGTCCAGCACGTGCTCGATCTTCTCGATCCCGATCGAGGGATCCTCGGCATAGCGCCGCACGCGCAGCGCGTGGGCTTTGAACAGCTCGATGGTCAACGAGGCGCGGGTCGTGCGGTAGGTGAAGTTGTTCTTGAAAAAATCATTGTGTCCGTAAACGTGCGCGATGGTCAGGATTTGAAGCAGCAGCGTGTTGTCGCGCATCAGGTACGCGATCGCCGGGTCCGAGTTGATGACCATTTCGTACGGCAGGCCGCTCACCCCGTGATCGTACAGCGTTTTCAGCTTCTCGTACGATTTGCCGTACGACCAGTGCGGATAATGCGACGGCATTCCCGAGTACGCCATGTACCCGAGCATGCCGAAATGGTCGCATAGCTCGAACTCCTGCGTATAGCAGTCGAGGCCGAACTCAGCGACTTTCTCGCGCACGCGCGCGTCCCATTCGACCAGGTCCTTGAGCTCGTAATTCGCCATCGCGGAGAAAATTCGCGGCGCGCCCGCCGCCGCCGCGCTATTGCGCTTCCTTGATCCGATCCTTGGCCAGAAACGCCTTGAACGAGGGCCAGATGTCCTCCTTGCGCTCGATCAGCACGGAATGAAAGTTCGGCGCCTCGAGCCGGCGGAACACGTTGAGCATCGACGATTCGTAGTAGCGCGAACCGAGCGGCTTGATCTCGCCGTAGCCGAACAGGTTGCACACTTCCGACAGCTCCTTGGCCGATTTCAGCGCCGCCGGATTGTCCGAATCGAAGTTGTCGCCGTCCGAACAGTGGAAGGCGTAGATGTTCCACAGCGAGGGATGGTAGCGCTCGTTGATGATTTCCAGCGCTTTCAGGTAGCCCGAGGAGATGAACGTGCCGCCCGCCTCGCCCTTGTGAAAGAACTCCTCCTCGGTGACCTCGCGCGCCTCGGTGTGATGCGCGATGAACACGATCTCGACGTTGCGATAACGGGTCGCGATGAACTGGTAGAGCATGAAGAAGAAGCTGCGCGCGAGATACTTCTTCATCGTGTCCATCGATCCCGATGTGTCCATGATGCACATCACGACCGCGTTGGACTCTTCCTTGGTGTCGGTCTCGACGTGGCGGTAGCGCAGGTCGTCCTGGTGAAACGGAAAACGCCGCTCCCGCTCCTCGTCTTCGGCGACAGTGTCGGTGTCGAGTTCGTTCAGCTCGGCGTCCTCCAGCGCCCGCGCGGCGTCCTCGAGCGCGCGCTCGTTCGCATGGCGATGACGCGCGGCCAGGATGCGCATCACGCGCTGGCGCGCGGTGCGCCGCTTGTCGAGCCGGATGCGGATGCCGACATGGCGGTAACCCTTGCGCTTGAACGCGCGGTCGGAGGGAATCTGGCGCAGCGCGCGCCGCTCGAGGTTGGGCAGCTCGAGATCCTCGAACATGATCTCGATCAGCTCATCCAGCGTGACGTCGGTCTCGTAGTAGTCGATCCCGGGACGGTCGCCCGCCTGCCCGTCGCCCTTGCCCTGGCCTTCCTTGCCGGTCTTGCCCACGACCTGGCCGGGGCGGGTTTCGCCGTCGCCCTGGCCGGCGCCGGGCGCGTTCTCGCCGTAGATGAAGCGGTACTCCTTGATTCCGCGCAGCGGCACCTTGATCACACGGTCGCGATCCTTGCCGATGATCGATTCCTCGGCGATGATGTCCGCGATGTTCTCGCGGATCGACTCGCGCACCTTCTGGCGATGACGCGCGCGGTCGCCCGCCGAGCGGTCGGAATGCTCGGCGTCGGAGCGGCTGTAGTCGCGAAAAATGCTTTCCAGTGGCGGCATGATGCCGTATCAGCGGCGCCGCGATCGCGCGCGGGCGCCGCGCTCCGTCGGTGCGCTGCGGTCGCGGCTCGCCCTCACTTCTTCCACTATCCGTCCTCCCGCAGCGTCAATCCTTCCATAGATTGTTCGCGGCGTATTTCAACACCACGTCCACGCACGATTCGCAGTAGCCGTTCTCGAGCAGGTTGCGCACCATCGCACCGTACTTTTCGGCCTGCTCCTCGTCGCGCGTGCGCGCCTTGGTGATGATGCGCGAGATGTCGCGCACCGAGGTCATCAGCTTCTTCTCGATCGCTTCCTTGAGCGGCTCGTAGCTGCGGTAGCTGACCTTCTCGCCGCGCCGCGAGGTGGACCACAGGTAGGCGATCACCTCCTGGCGGAAACCGTCGGCGGTCGAGCCGATGATCGCGATCTGCTCCTCGATCGACTTGAGGAAGCCCTCGTCCGGCGGCAGCTCCTCCTTGGTGTTGCGGTCGCGCACCTTGGTCTTGTTGACGTAGGCCTCGGCGTGGTCGAGATAGTTCTGGAACAGCGCCTCGGCCTGCTCCTGGTAGGAGTAAACGAACGCGCGCGTGATCTCCTTCTCCAGCAGGTCGAGGTATTCCTTGTGCAGCGTGTCCTGCAGGAATTCGAGATACTGCTTGCGCGCGTCGTCGGGCAGATCGGCCTCCTTGACCATTCCGATCAGCGCCTCGCGCACGTTGATCGGGTTGATGCAGTTGCCGGTGACGTTGTCCGAGAGCGCGTTGTCGAGCGCCTTCATGATGAAGCGGGTCGAGATGCCCGACATGCCTTCGCGCTTGGCGTCTTCCTTGAGCTCGGTGACGTCGATTTTTTTGGTCCGCCCCTTCTCGACCACCTCTTCGCCGTTGTACAGGCGCAGCTTGGTCATCAGGTCGCACTTCGAAGTCGGCTCCAGGCGCGAGAGAATCGCGAACATCGAGGCCAGCTCGAGCGTATGCGGCGCGACGTGCGCGCGGAAATCCGAGTTGCGGATGATCTTCTGGTAGATCTTCACCTCCTCGGAGAGGCGCAGGTTGTAGGGCACCTTGATCACGACGATGCGATCGAGGATCGCCTCGTTGGTGTGATCGGCCTTGAACTTCTGCCACTCGGCCTCGTTCGAATGCGCCAGGATGCAGGTGTCCACGTACACCATCCCGTGGCGCCCGGGCGCCGGGATGACCTTTTCCTGGGTCGCGGTGATCATCGCGTGCAGATACTCGGTCTCGTTTTTGAACACCTCGATGAATTCGACCAGTCCGCGATTGCCGACGTTGAGCGCGCCGTTGAGCTCGAGCACACGCGGATCGCCCTCGGAATATTGATCGAGCTTCGAGATGTCTTCCGAGCCGATCAGCACCGAGGTGTCCTGGTTGTTGGGATCGACCGGCGGCACCACGCCGATCCCGACGCGGTTGCGCTTGGAGAAGTTGCGCGTCTCGATCGGCACTTCCTCGTAGCGCTGGCCGAACTCTTCCTTGAGCCGGTAGCGGCACACCGGGCACAGATCGCCCTCGATATGCACGCCGAGCATCTTTTCGAACTCACGCCGCAGATGGCGCGGAATCAGATGCAGCGGCTCCTCGTGCATCGGGCAGCCCTCGATCGCGTACACCGGGTTGGCCTGCTCGAGGCCACGCTGCACGCGTTCGACCAGCGAGCTTTTGCCCGAGCCCACCGGACCCATCAGGTACAGCACCTGCCGGCTCTCCTCGCCCTTGAGCGAGGCGGAATGGAAATAGCGCACGAGCTGCGCGATGGTGCGTTCGATGCCGAAGAATTCGTCGGCGAAGAAGTCATACACCTTGACCGGCTCGTCCTTGTACAGCCGCTTGGTGCGCGGATCGTCGCTCTCCTGGATGTTGTGCGTGCCGGTGGAGATGATCAGGTCATAAATCCGCGCGTGCGAGAGCTTGGTCAAAGTGGGGTCGCTCTTCACCAGCTCGAGATACTCGAGCAGCGTGCCACGCCACTGCTTCGATTCGCGCGAGGCCCGGTCTTGCTTGATCACGCGCTCAAAATCATTAACTGCGGTCATCAGCAGACTCCTTGTTTATACGGACACCTAAATGTTCAGATGACGAGAGGCGAGGCGAGTCGATTCTTTGCTTAACGCGCATCCTACGCGATTCAGCATAGCGTAACTTGCGACGCGATCAATGCGCCGCCCCGCCCCAATCCGCTCCGGCGAGCCCTTTATCCACACCTTTGTATTATCCGCCGTGGTTCGCAACGAAGCGATAGCTGCACAAGCGGTCAGAATCCTTCTGCTTTAGCCCGCTGTCGCATCTTCTGGCCGCGTCATCGGAATCGATTCGCCGAGCACCAGCCGCCCGCGATCGTTGCGCACCTGCGCCGCCAGCACCCGCTCGTCGTGCGCGAACGACACCCACCATCCGCCGGCGATCGCGCGCGCCAGGTAATCCGCTTTCACTTCCATCGTGTGCAGCGCGTCGAGATCGTACGCCTGGTTCCACGGCCCCTTGATGTGCGAGCGGGTGGGCACGATGTCCGCCAGGTGCACGAAACATTCGCCGCCGGCGCCGCGCACTTCGACGATCTGGTGATCGCTGGTATGTCCGCCGGTCACGCGAATATGCAACCCGGGGGCGAGCTCTGTGTCCCCGGCCAACGGCTCGAGCATCGCGTCGATCGGCGCGAGGCACTCCTGGACGTGCCGATAGGCGGCGCGCAGGCGTTCGTTGCGCGAGCCGCGCGCGACCTCCAGTTCGCCCCGCTGCACCATTACGCGCGCCCGCGGAAACGCCGCCTCCAGAACGCCCGACGCGCGCCGCCGCACTATCCCGCCGCAGTGGTCGAAATGCAGATGCGACAGCACGACGTGGGTCACGTCGCCCGGCTCCATGCCGAGCGCGCGCAATCCGTCTGGCAGCCAGCCCTCGCCATGATCGAAGATCTTGCGTTCCACCGCGCTCAGGCGGTTGCCGATGCCGGTGTCAACCAGCACGGCCATGTCACCGCGCAAAATCAGCGGGCAGGTGAGATTGAGCGCGATGCGATTGTCGTCGTCGGCCGGATGCTCGCGCTGCCACAGCGCGCGCGGCACCACGCCGAACATGCATCCCCCGTCGTTGCGCCACAGGCCGTCGCTGAGCAGCGCGATCTGAAAATCGCCCACGGTGATTTGGTTAACCGCCACCTTGCGCACCTCGGTTCAGTTCACGCACTGCCCGCGAGCCACACGCCGAGCATCAGCGCGACCGCGCCCATCAGCGCCATCGCGCCGTAAAGCCAAAGCAGCCGCGGCACGTGCCGCTCCGCTCCGCCGCGCGACGGGTCTTTGGCGAGCGCGCCGGTCACGCTCCAGGCCATCGCCAGCGCCGCAGCCATCGCGCACAGCAGCGCCACCTTCGCCGCCAGCACTTCGACAAAGGCCGTGGGCAGCCGGTCGTGCTGTTCGCGGGCGACGAAGCCCAGGTTGGCAATTCCGCTAAGCGGCAAGAGCGCGATCGCGATCAGGTTCAGCCGATTGAATCGCTCCGCCACCCGAGCTGCAAAGCTCGCGCGTTCGTGCTCGGCGGTCGCTCCGGCCGCGAGCACGAAGCTCAGGCTCACGACGATCCATAGTGCGCCGCACGAGACGTGAATCCATAGAAAGGCCGTTCTGAGCATTTCACCTTGGCGGATGCGCGCGCGTGCCGGCGCGTCGCATCACAGGCCGGTTTCCGATCTCATCACACAGTACCGAACACAGTACCGAAGAAATTTGAGTTGTTAAAATCGTATATTCGAGTTGTTGAAACCGGCGTTTTGCACTAACAGATCGAGTCACACCCCCGCGGAGGACGGCGGCCCATGTTCGATCCGTATATCGAGGCCCACGAGTTGCGCGCGCTGCTGGTCACGAAGGAAATCCGCCCGCGCGAGGCGGCGGAGTTTTTCCTCGCGCGCATCGAACGGCTCAATCCGAAGCTCGGCGCGTTCATGACCGTCACCGCCGAACGCGCGCTCGCCGATGCCGCCCGGCTGGAGAGCGCGGGCGCCGCCGCGGCGGGCGCGATGCCGCTGTACGGCGTGCCGTACTCGCTCAAGGACCTGACCTGGACACGGGACATCCGCACCACGATGGGTTCGAGGAATTTCGAAAATTTCCGTCCCCGCGCGGACGCCGAACTCGCCGTGCGGCTGCGCGAGGCCGGAGGCATTCTGCTCGGCAAAACCACCACGCCCGAACTCGGTGGCCGTCCGACGACCGAAGGCGGACTCTGTCCTCCGGCGCGCAATCCGTGGAATCCCGAGTTCAGCGCCGGCGGCTCCAGCGGCGGCGCGGCAGGACAGGTCGCTGCCGGGATGGGACCGCTCGCCGAAGGCACCGATGGCGGCGGTTCGATACGCATTCCGGCGGCCTGTTGCGGAGTGGTCGGGCTGAAACCCTCGCGCGGGCGCATCAGTTTCGCACCCGTGATGGGCGAAGGATGGGCCGGTTTTGCGACCGAGGGTCCGATCGCGCGATCCGTGCGCGATTGCGCACTGATGCTGGACGTGATGGCCGGGCCGGTGGTCGGCGATCCTTACTGGGCGCCGCCGCCGCGCAAACCGTTTGTGAGCGCGGTGCAGGATCGGCCGCAGAAACTGCGCGTGGCGGTGATTAGCGAAAGCGCGCTCGGCCCGGTGGATGCCGAGGCGCGCGCCGCGCTCGAGCGCGCCTGCGGGGTATTCCGCACGATGGGCCACAGCATCGAGCCGATCCAACTTGATCCGGCAAAGCGGCTGGTCGATTACACGCGCGTCGCCATCACCGCCGGCATTGCCGCGGTGCCGATAAAAAATCCCGACGCGATGGATCCGGTGGTGCGCCAGGCGTGGGAAGCAGGCCGGGGGCTTTCCGCGGCTGACTACCTGAACGCGGTCGCGCGGATGCACAATGCGTCGCGCGAAATCGTGCAGGCGCTGGCGCCGTACGATGCGACGCTGTCGCCGACGCTGCCCAGTGCCGCGCCGCGCCTGGGATTGCCGACGGACAATTTCGAGCAATGGCTCTATCCGTTCATCCAGTTCACGTTTCCCTGCAATGCGACCGGGCAGCCGGCCTTCTCGCTGCCCAATGGCTTCACCGCCGCCGGGCTGCCGATCGGACTCCAGATAATCGGCCGCCCTGCCGGGGAACTCGAGCTCATCGCGCTTGCCGCCGCTTTCGAAGAGGCAGCGCCCTGGCGCGACCGTCGTCCGACGCTTCCATAGCCGGTATCTCCCGGACGCGGATTACCCGTCTGCCGATTCGCCGGCCGCGCCGTTCGCCCCTCGGGCGCTCGTCGCCATCGGCGCGCGCGCGGCGCGCTTGTTGACCTGTGAGTTACCCACAGGTTTAGCGTCGGTCAAAACCCGTTCTGCGAGCGCCCAGCTCCCTGTCCCGGCTGGCCTTTAATCATTCCTTAATTGCCGCGGAATACTCCGATCACGGACCGATGTTTGGGTCACGTAGTTTGTTCTTCGGGGTACCGGGCAGGAGACGGAAAAACAGGGCACGGACGCACGGAGAGTTTCCACCAATGAGTTATCGAGCGCGCTCCGCGGATCCGAGCCCTTCGGTCGCAGAGGGGGTGGCGGCGGTGGAGGATAAAATTCAGCTGACGGCGGCGGCGCCGGCCCGCGTGCTGCTGGTCGAGGACGAGGCCGATATCCGGGAATTGATTCGCTACTGTCTCGCCCACGCCGGCCTGGAGGTCGAAGAGGCGCATGACGGAGCCGAGGCGCTCGACAAGCTGCGCGTCTGGGTTCCCGACCTGGTCGTGCTCGACCTGATGCTGCCCGGGATGCACGGACTTGAAGTGTGTCAGTGGCTGCGCGCGCAGCCGGATACCGCGCGGCTGCCGATACTGATCGTGAGCGCGAAAACCAGCCAGGCCGATCGCGCGCTGGGACTCGCGATGGGCGCCGACGATTACGTGACCAAGCCGTTTAGCCCGCGCGATCTGCTGAAGCGGGCGATCGCGCTGCTGCCGCGCCGCCAGTAGCGCGACACAAACGTCAAGCCGCCTTCATGGCGCGGTAATCGGCGTGTAAACGCCGGGCGCTATCTCCACTTCGGGAAGGCGCGCGCACAATGACCAGCTCATCCGCCCCGAGCGCTCGTTCGCACAGTCGCTGGGCAATCGTGCTCGCCGGAGGCGAGGGGCAGCGCCTGCGCGCGCTCACTCGCCGGCTCGGCTACGACGTGCCCAAACAGTTCTGTCCGCTGCTCGAGCGCGAGACGCTGCTCGAGCTGACGCTGCGCCGGGTCGCGCTCGCCATCGATTCGTCGCGCACGCTCACGCTGGTGACGCGCGCACACGAGCGCTACTTTGCCCCGCTGATGGCGGCGCAGTCCGAGCGCGAGCTGCATCGCAATTTGCTCATCCAGCCCGACAACCGCGGCACCGCGGTGGCAATCGCCTACGCGGCCTTTGCCCTGGCCGAGATCGATCCGGCGGCGACGGTCGCCGTGTTCCCCTGCGATCACTGGTTCGACGACGACGCCGCGCTGATGCGCAAGGTCGCGCGCGCATTCGGCCTGGCTTCCGAATTCCAGGACCTGACGGTCGCGCTCGGCATTGCCGCGGCGCAACCGGAGAGCGGTTACGGATGGTTCGAGCTGGGCGCGCCGATCCTGAACGAGACGCCGCCGCTGTTCGAGGTGCGCCGCTTCTGGGAGAAGCCGCCGGCCGAAGTCACGCGCGCGATCTGGCTGGCCGGCGCGCAGCGCAACAGCTTCATCCTGGTGGCGCGCGTGGCCGCGCTGCTCGGCCTGTTGCAGCGCACGCTGCCGCGGCTGCACAGCGCCTTCCACACCGTGCGGCCGGTCCTGGGCACGATGTTCGAGCAGCAGACGATCAAGTCGCTGTATCGCGACCTCCCGCGCATCGAATTTTCGCAGCGCGTGCTCGCCCGCGCGCCGCAGGCGCTGGCCGTTCTGCCCGTGAGCGACGTCGAATGGAGCGACCTGGGTGAGCCGCGGCGGGTGCTGAGCCTGCTGCGGCGCATCACGCGCACCAACGACCGCGACCGGCTCGCCGACGCCATTCGCGCACATCGCCGGCGCGCGCGCGGCGCGGCCTGACCGCCGGGCGCGGCCCTCCGCGCAAATCGCTAGCCGCGCAAATCGCTAGCCGCGAAATGCGGTATCACCTTTTTCGCGAACAACTCCAGGTGCTCGTACATTTTTTTCGGCGGAAATCCCGGCGGACAGGTCCACGTGTAGTAGCGCTCGATCGGGATCCGCGCGGCGTAGTCGCGGATCAACTCGACCGCTTTTTCAGGTGTGGCGACGTTGAGCAATCCGCTCTTGCGCAGTTCTTCGACCGTGTTCATGTGCGGAAAGAAATCCTGGCCCGAATCGCCCATCCACTTGGCGTACAGGTTGATCTGGTAGAGCACGTGCGGGGCGAGTTCGTGCCAGGTCTTGTCTGGATCGTTCGACACGACCAGCCATACGTGGCCCGCGATTACGTGCGCCTGCGCCGGGTCCTTGCCCAGCGCGCGAAGCTCGGCGACGTAGTTATCGTACGATGCCCGGATTTCGCTGATGGCGATAAAGCCGTCGCCATAGCGCGCCGCGCGGCGCGTCGCAGCCGCGGCAAAACCACCGACCCAGATCGGCGGCCGCGGCTTCTGCACCGGCTCCGGCGTGCAGCGCGCGCCCTCGAGATGAAAATGCTTGCCGTGAAAGGTGAGCGTTTCGCCTTCCCACAGCCGCCGGATGATCTGAAGCGCCTCGTTCATCCGCCCCGCCCGTTCCTTGTACTTGAGGCCGAGGCCTTCGAATTCGCCCGCGCGATAGCCGAGCCCGGCGCCGAGTTCGAAGCGCCCGCCGGAGAGGATGTCCACGGTGGCGCCGTCCTCCGCCAGCCGTACCGGGTCGTACATCGGCAGCAGCACGACCGAGGTGCCGATACGAAGCTTCTTCGTCCTGAGCGCGACCGCCGCGGCGATCGGCATCTGCGCCGGCGAGTAGCCGTCGTCGACGAAATGATGCTCGCTCAGCCAGACGTCGTGGTAGCCCACGCTTTCGCCGAAGGCGATCATGTCGAGCGTTTCGGCATACAAATCCTTGTAGGGGCGCCGCCATTGCGGAGGATTGCGGAAATCGACCCACAGGCCGAAGCGCAGTCGTGGATTTTTCGTACCGGTTGCCATCGCTTCACCTCGATTCAGGGCGCATTGGCCGGAACCACGCATCTCGCACAAAAGAAATGAAAACGCCAGCGTTGCGCGCCGATCACCTGTGCCCGAGCAGTGGCATCACCACCTCCAGCAGGATCAGCACGACCACGATCAGCTCGAGCAGCAGCACGCGCCGGTCGCGCGCGACCTCGGCCAGCAGTTCGAGCGCCTCCTGCACGGCGCGCAGCTTGAGTTCCAGCGCGCGATAGCGATCCACCAGGTCGAACTCGGCGCGCAGGTCGCCGTATATGCGATCCATCTCGGTGTCGTCCCATGCCGCGTCGGGCTTGTCGAGCAGATGCAGCACCTGCAGGACCTCGCTGCGGGTCGAGATCGCCTCGCCGATGAAGCGATGGAGCGGGCGCGTGCGCAGCGTGACCGTGCCGCGCCGCTCGAGGCGCTCGACGAAGCTGCCGGTGCGGCTGGACAGGCGATCGACGATGCGCTCGTAGTATTCCATCGCCGCGCTCTGCGCCACGATGAGCGAAACGATCCCGGCGCGCGCGGGTGTGAGCCGGTTGACCCGCAGCGTGCCGTCAACGATTCCGGTGGGGAAGCCGGGATCTTCGAGCACCGAATAGTCCTCGCGAATGACCTGGGTCGTCAGTTTCGGCCCCTCGCGAAATAGCCGCGCCAGCTCGGCTTCGCGCCGTTCGGCGGGCACGTCGTAAGCGACCACCGCGCCGAAGGGAAAGATGTAGATGCCGCCCTCGGGCTCCATCGGCAGGTAGAGATCGTGCGCGGTAATTTTGGCCTGCGGAAAAACCGCAGCGAGTTGCCTCAGCGACAGGTTTTCCTCGAACGCCAGCGCGTAGAACTGGTGCAGCCGCGGCGCCATCGCATCATGCTTGCCGCGTATTCGCCGCCGCACAAGCGCCGCTGGCGTCAAACGTGCACAGAAAGTCGATGTCTCCCGCGGCCTTCTTAGATAACATGAGAAGAGTAGCCCTCTGTGGCAGGCAGCAGCGGATCCTGGCGCTATCCACTTATGAGCAATCTCCAGATGATTTTTGCGCTGTGCGCCGCGCTCGCCGTGATCGCGATCATGGCCGGCCTCGGCGTCGTGCTGGCCCTGGCCATGGCACGCGAGGACGGCGCGGGTGCCGGGCAAGGCGCGAACGCCGACGTGCGCGCGCGCGAGCCGCGCCTGTCGGGCCTCGTCCTGCTCGGCCGCGCGATGAGGCGGCGATGTCCGCGATGCGGCCGCGGCGCGATCTTCGCCTCGTACTTCCGGATGAATGCGCGATGCGGCGAATGCGGCGCCGCGTTCTGGGTCGACCAGGGCGAATGGCTGGGCGCGTTCGTTATCGATTGGGCCTGCGCGACCGGTATTGCGCTTGTCGTGTGGGCCTTGCTGGAACTTGTTTTCCCGCGGATGCCCCAGACCTTGCAGATCGTTTTGATCTCCGTCTGCGCGCTCGCGAGCTTGTTCGGGAGCTTCCCGTGGTCGCGGAGCCTCTGGACCGTATTTCTGTACCTGGCGGGCGCTATGGGGGAGCGCCCTGCGCGCGCCCAGGATGCGGTCGCGCCGTCAGAGCGCGCGGGCGGCGCGGCGCGCGACGGCGGACGCCGCTAATCGAGCGGCGCGTGCGCGGTCTCGCGGATGCCGAAGGCGACCAGCCCCGAGATCAGTGCGGCGGCCACCAGGTAATGTGCCGGCGACATCGCATCGCCGGTCCACGCGATGAACCAGGTTACGACCATCGGCGCGGTGCCGCCGAGCGCCGCCACCGTCATGTTGTGCGAGATTGCCGTGCCGGTGCATCGCACCCGCGCATTGAAGGTCTCGGCCGCGGCCGCGGGAGCGGCGCCCGCGTAAAAGGCGAACAGGGTGGCGAGCCCAAGTTGACCCGTAAGCATCGAGGCGAAGCTCGGACGCAGCAGCATGCGAAACAGCGGATGCGCGAAGATTGCGGTTGCCAGCGCGGTGCCGACCATCAGCGGCTTGCGCCCGATACGATCTGAAATGATGCCCGCCAGCGGAATGATCAGCATCGCGAAACACATGCTGATCGTGTTGATGTAGAGCGCCTGGTACTTCGGTATGTGCACGACGCGCGTGAAGTACGTCGTCAGGTAAACAAAAATCGTGTAGAAGCCCACCGCCTCGAACACCTTGAACCCGGCGACCTGCGAAATCGGCCGCCACTGCTGATGCAGCGTCTGCATCAGCGGTGCCGGATGGCCCTCCACCGGCGCAACCGAGCGCGCCAGCGTGCGGCGGATGTAAACTCCGGCAACGCCGATGCCGATACCGAGCAGGAAGGGGATGCGCCAGCCCCAGGCGATGAGTTCGGATCGTGGCAGCAGCCAGGCCAGGATCGCGCCGGTCGCCGATCCCAGCATCACGCCCATGTTCGCGCCGAACACGCTGCACGATGCCATGACGCCGCGATGACCCGGGCGGCAGCGCTCGATCAGATAGACGATCGAGGTCGTAAATTCGCCGCCCACCGAGAGACCCTGGATCATGCGCAGCAGCACCAGGATGATAGGTGCGAGCAGGCCGATGCGGGCGTAATCCGGCAGCACGCCGGTCAGAAACGTCGGCAGCGCCATCGCGAATATCGACAGAGTGAGCGCGCGTTCGCGGCCGTGATGGTCGCCGATCCAGCCGAACAGCAGCGCGCCGAGCGGACGCGTGAGGAAGCCGGCGCCGAAGGCGCCGAAGGCTTCGATCATCGAGGTGGTCAGATTGGTGGCGGGGAAAAAATGACGCCCGATCGTGACCGCGAAATATCCGTAAATCGAAAAGTCATACCATTCGAGAATGTTGCCGATGAGACCGGCGGCGACCAGTCGCGAATAGGAGACCGGAATTGCGGCGGGCGCGTTCGCGGCGGCCGCGCCGATCGGACCATCCAAATCGATTTCACGAACTTCCAACCTGTCCCCCGGCGAAAACGTTATCGAGCGATGCGATCTAAATAGGCGAGCAGCGCGTCCCGGATCGGAAGCTGATTTTTGTAACCGCGCATCTCGGGCGGCACTTTGTCCAGGGCTTGGGCGAGGCCGCGCGCGACCGCCGGCAGATGCTCGAGCACCGAGAGCGGCCGGATGTAGGTGCGAATCGTGAACAGGATGTCACCCGAGCGCGGCAACCGGCGCAGGCTCTGGCGCTCCGAGCGGATCCATAGTTTGCTGCCGGCGTTGTCGGCGGTGATGGTGCTGTCGTGGCCCTGCTTGAAACGGCGCTGTTTGAGGTACAGGTCCGGTGCGTCGACGATGCTCCAGTTGGAGCGCCACGAGGGCTTGTATTCCTTCAGCCCGGTCATGTAACGGTCCGAGGGCGCGGCGAGCTTTTCCGAATAGCCCGGCACGGCGCGATGGATCTCGGCCATCGGCAGGCCGAATTTTTCGGTCACCTCCCAGCGCAGCGGAAAACATACCGAGCCGGCGCTGAGCACGTATGTACCCTTGCCGTCGGGGCTCATCAGGCAGAGGTCTTCCTGGACCAGCCGGCCGGCCAGATCCAACGGCGCACGAGCAAAATCGCCGACGCGCCAGCTTTCGCCGTTGAGCAGGTTTTCGATGCGCGTTTCCGGCGCGAGCCATTCGCCGCTCCCGCCGTTCCGACCGCGCGTGATGCGGAAGAAGTTCGGATAGTAGGTCGCCAGATGTTCGAGCAGCATCGCGAGCACGTCGGCCTGGCCGCGCTCGCTGCCCGGCATCGCGCAGAACACCATCGCGTACTCGTCGCGCAAGCGGCGCGCCTTCTCGCGCATTTCGTCCGCGTAATGCTCGTCGATATCCAGCCACGTCTCCTCGGCCATCGGCACCAGGCCCAGCGCGAGGCTGTAGTTGCCCTCGGCAAACGGGTAGCGCATGTACTTGCCGAGCATCTCGGAGTTGTCCGCTGGAGCCGCCGGGATCTGCGCCACTTTGGTGTGTTCGCTCATGGGTGACCCATCAGTCTAGTCCCCCGCCATTCGGCGGTCGAGTTCCGTCAGCCGCTCATCGCATCCACGATCGGGGCGAGCCGCCGGATGCCCTCGACGATTTGGTTTTCGGTCAGCGAAGTATAGCCGAGTAACAGGCCCGCGCGCGCCGGCGGCCGCGCATAGAACGGGCCGACCGGATAGGCGCCCACTCCGGCGCGCTCGGCGCGCGCGACGATTTCGGCGCTGCGCCGGAATGCGACGTCGTTGAGCCACAGCAGGACATGTAAGCCGCCGGCCGCGCCCGAGACCTCGACGCGCTCGCCCAGGTGGCGCTGGATCGCCGACAGCAGCGCCGCGCGACGCACGGCATTGCGCGCGCGCGAGCGCCGCAGATGGCGCTCGAAGTGCCCCTCGCGCATGAACTCGGCCAGCGCCATCTGCGTGCTGGTCGGGCAGGCGGTGTCGAGCAGTGTCTTGACCGAGCGGAAGATGCCGACCAGGTTTTCCGGCACCACCAGGTACCCGAGGCGCAGACCGGGGAACATCGTCTTCGAGAAGGTGCCCGAGTACAGCACCCGAGCGCCGTCGTCCAGCGCCTGCAGCGCCTCGACCGGCCGCCCCGAATAGCGGTACTCGCTGTCGTAGTCGTCTTCGAAAACGACCGCGCCGGCGCGCCGGGCCCATGCGAGCAGGTCAAGGCGGCGCGCGAGGGGCATTAGCGCGCCGGTGGGAAACTGATGCGAGGGCGTGACGAAGGCGAGCTTGACCTTGATGCGCCGCGCCGCCAGCTCAGCGACCTGCATGCCCTGGTCGTCAACCTCGACGAATTCGATCCTGGCGCCGGCCGCGCGCGACACGTTGCGCGCCGGAAAATAATGCGGGTTCTCGAGCACCACCCGATCGCCGCGGTCGACCAGCACACGCACCGCCAGGTCGATCGCCTGCTGCGAACCGCTGACGACGACGATCTGATCGGGCGAGCAATTGACCGCGCGCGCGCGGCGCAGATGGTCGGCCAATTCGGCGCGCAACGCGGGCGCGCCCTCGGGCGCTCCGTAATCCAGGTCGCTTGCCGCGCGGCGGCGCGCGTGACGCGACATCGTGCGATGCCAGGTGGCATGCGGGAAATCGTCGAAGGATGGCCGTCCGTAGCGAAAATCATAGGGCAGCCCCGGGCGCATCAGGATCTCGCGAATCACCGCGGGATTGATCGGATCGTCCGCCACGCGCGCTGCGAATTGCGAAAGCCGCACTGCGGACGTCGCGCCATTTGCGCGCGCTGTTCTCGCGGGCGCGACCAAGGCCGGGTTAAAGGCCAGGTTGTCAGGCACGTCGGGCGCAACGAAGGTGCCGGCGTGCGTGCCCGCGCGCAGGTAGCCCTCGGCCGCCAGCTGCTCGTACGCGAGCAGCGCGGTGTTGCGCGAAATACCGAGCTCGGCCGCGAGCCATCGCGTCGAGGGCAGGCGCGCGCCGGGGCGAACGCGCCCGCCGAGAATCTGCTGGCGCAGCGCGCGATAGAGCTGGCCATAGAGCCGCCCCTGCTGGTCGAGCTTGAGAAACATGTTCGCCGCGCGGTACTCCTCTTGCGCGATGGTGGTACCTTGAACTCGAGCTTAAGTGGCTCTTTGCGCCGACCATCGCATGAAACTAACTTCTACTTCCCTATGCAAGCCGCCGAGCCGCCAAAGCCGGGCGCGCTGCGCGCCGGATGCCTGAACTTCACCGAGCTGTCCGCCATCTCGGTGGCCAACATCGCGCCGACGCTGACCGCGGTTCTGATCATGCCGCTGATGTACGGCGCGGCCGGCAACGCGAGCTGGCTCGCGTATCTGTTCGGCGCGGTGATGTTGCTGTTCGTCGCGCTCAACCTTAACCAGTTCGCGCGGCGCTCGGCGGCGACCGGCTCGATGCACGCGTACACCGCGATGGGGCTGGGGCGGACGGCCGGCGGCATCTCGGCGTGGTGCCTGGTCTGGGCCTATCTCTTCGACGGCGTTCCGGGCGTCGCCGGCTTTGCGATCTTCGCCAACGCCGCGCTCGCGGCGATCGGCCTGCACGTGCCGGCGCTGCCGCTGTTCGCGATCGTGGTGTTCGTGGTCTGGTTGCTCGCCTATGCGGACGTGCAGCTCTCGAGCCTGGTGATGCTGTCGTTCGAGGGCGTGTCGCTCACGCTGGTGCTGCTGGTTTGCGCGGGCGTCCTGCTGAGGCATCATTTCGCCCTCGACGCTCCGCAGGTGAGTCTCAAGGGCGCGTCGCTGGCCGGCGTCGCGATGGGCGTCAACATCGCGATCTTCAGCCTGGTCGGATTCGAAAATCCGACCGCTTTCGGCGACGAGGCCCGCGATCCGCTGGTTACGATACCGCGCGCCGTGATCGCCGGACTGCTGCTCAGCGGGGTCCTGTTCGTGCTCTTCGCCTACGTCGAAGTGATGGGCTTCGCCGGATACGCGACGCCGCTGGACAAGGTCGATGCGCCGATCAACATGCTTGCCCGACTGGTGGGGATGCGCGTGCTGATCGTGCCGTTGTCGCTGGGCGCGATGGTCGGATCGTTCGCCGCGCTGTCGGCGTGCGTGAACGCGAGCGCGCGCGTGCTCTACTCGCTGAGCCGCGAGGGAATCCTCCATACCGCGATCTGTTCCGCGCACGAAACGAAGCAGACACCGCACGTCGCCGTGACTGTCATGAGTGCGTTGTTCTTCGCGATTCCGGCGGCCCTGCTCTTCGTCCCCGGCACCCGGCTGCTCGACATCGTCGGCTACGGCGGAGCGCTGACCGCCTTCGGCTTCATCGGCGCTTACCTGCTGGTCTCGATCGCGGCCCCGGCCTGGCTGAGCCACGCGGGCAGCGCGCGTGCCCGCGATTACGCACTCGCCGCCGTCGCGGCGCTGCTGCTGATGTTCCCCGCGATCGGAAGCGTGTATCCGGTCCCGCCGTGGCCGTATGCGGTTTTCCCCTACCTTTTCCTGGCGTACATGATAGCGGGGCTTTTATGGATTCGCTCGCGGTCGCTGAGCGCAGTCGAGTATGAAGATTTATCTTCTGCCGCGTCCGCGGCCGGGCCTGCCGAGGGCGACGCTGGCTGATGGGAGCGTCCACGATGAGTGAAATCGAACAAGTAATTCGCACAACCTGTCCGCGCGATTGTTACGACACCTGCGGAGTCGCGGTACACGTGCTCAACGGCGCGATCGCATCAGTGCGCGGCGACCCGCATCATTTCGTCAGCCACGGGCAGCTCTGCACCAAGTGTTCGATCGGTTACAACAATGAGTGGATCGATCCGCGCGTGCGCCTCACCCACCCGCTGCGCCGCGTCGGACGCAAGGGCGAGGGCCGCTTCGAAGCGGTATCGTGGGACGCTGCGCTCAACGAGATTGCGGGCCGGCTCAAACGTATCGTGGCCGACGCCGGGCCCCAGGCGATCCTCAACACGCACTATAGCGGCACCATCTCGCTCATCGGCTATCTTTTTCCGACGCGATTTTTCAACCGGCTTGGCGCGACCGAGGTCAGCCCTGACACGATCTGCAACATGGCGGGGCACGTTGCCCTGCACTACGTCTATGGGACCTCGGTCAGCGGCTTCGATCCGCGCACGGGCGATTCCGCGGCGTGCATCCTGGTGTGGGGTGCGAACCCCTCGGCCTCGGGTCCGCACGTGCAGGAGCATTGGATCGAGAAGTTGCCGGGCAAGGTCGTGGTCATCGATCCGATACGTACGCCGACCGCCGCCGCGGCCGATATCCACCTGCAGCCGTTCCCGGGCAGCGACGCGGCGCTGGCCTTTTCGATGCTCCATGTGATCTCGCGCGAGGGACTGATCGATCGCGAGTTCGTGGCGAATCATACGCTGGGATGGGAAGAGCTCGAGCCGATGCTCGAGCCGTGCACTGCGGCGTGGGGCGAGGCGCAGACTGGCGTGCCGGCGCGGTTAATCGAGGATACCGCGCGCCTCTACGCGCGCGGACCCTCGCTGCTCTGGATGGGCCAGGCGCTACAGCGGCAGCCGACCGGCGGCAACGTGATGCGCGCGTGCTCGATCCTGCCGGCGGTCACGGGAAATATCGGCAAGCCGGGTGCCGGCTTCGTCTATCTGAACTTCGACATGGCGGCGCGCGGAATCGACGCTGACTATCTGACCGCGCCGCATCTGAGCAAGGGCGCCGGCTCATCGATCAGCCACATGGACCTGGCCGAGCGCCTGGAGGACCCGGCGCGCGCGCAGGCGCTGTTGTGCTGGAACATCAATATCGCCGCGTCCAATCCCCAGCAGGAGCGGCTGCGCCGGGCGCTCGAACGCGAGGACCTGACCACGATAGTGCTCGATCTGTTCCGCACCGACACTACGGATTTCGCGGATTTCGTGCTGCCCGCCGCGAGCTTCCTTGAATTCGACGATATCGTCGCGAGCTACTTCCATCTGACGCTCTCGGCGCAGGTCAAGGCCGCGCAGCCTCCGGGCGAAGCTTTGCCCAATTCGGAAATCTTCAGGCGCCTGGCGCGCGCGATGGACATGACCGAGCCCGAGTTGCACGAAAGCGACGCCGAGATCATCGCCACCCTGCTCAAGCGCGCGAAGTTCGACGGCGACTTTCGCGCCTTCGCCGCGCGCTCGCCCGTGCACGTTCCGGCCGAGCCCGCGATTCAGTTTCGCGACCTCGCATTTCCCACCCCGAGCGGCCGGATCGAGATTGCCTCGGCGAGCGCCGCCGCCGACGGCCATCCGCGCGTTCCGCAGCCGCTCGCCGATCCGCGGCCGCAGTCCGGCCGGCTCAGGCTGCTTTCGCCGTCGTCGGCGTGGAGCCTCAACGACAGCTTTTCAAATGTTGCGAAGATCGCCGCCCATGTCGGACCGGCGGTAATCGCGATTCATCCCGAGGACGCGGCGCGCCGCGGGCTGGGCGAGGGCGACCGGGTGACAGTGGCCAACGAAACCGGCCGGCTGGTAATGCGCGTGACGCTGAGCGACGCGGTGCCGCGCGGGGTCGCGCTCTCACACAAGGGTCGATGGCCCAAGCAGGAAGCGGGCGGACGCAACGTCAACGTGCTCAATCCCGGGCGCAAGGCCGATATGGGCGAAAGCACCAGCGTGCACGCGGTGGAAGTCACGATTGCGCCGCTCACCGCAGCCTGAACCGGCCGCGTCGGGCATGAACGGCGCTTCCTTTGACGCGCTTCGTGCAGACGGCTAGCATCTGCGCCGTGCCCTGGCGAATAGGAATCGACGTAGGCGGAACGTTTACCGACCTTTTCGCGGTAAACGACGAAAGCGGCGAAACGCGCACGGCCAAGGTGCTTGGCACGCGCCATCGGCTGGTCGAGAGCGTGCTGGGCGCGCTCAAGCAAACCGGTATCGGGGCGGCGGACGTCGCCGAGATAGTTCACGGCAGCACGACCGCGACCAATGCGCTGATCGAGCGCACCTTCCCGGCCGCGGCGATGATCACGACCGAGGGCTTTCGCGACACGATCGAGATCGGGCGCCAGCGCCGCGAGCGCCTCTATGATCCATACCAGGTCAAGGAACGGCCGCTCATCCCGCGCCGCCTGCGCCTCACGCTCAACGAGCGGATGTCCGCGCAGGGCGAGGTGGTGCGGCCGCTGGACGAGGCGGCGGCGCGCGCGGTCATCGCCGAGGCGCTGGAGATGGGCGCCGAGACCTTCGCCGTATGCTTCATCAACGCCTACGTTGACGGCCGCCATGAGCGACGCGTGCGCGAGTTGATCCGCGAGGCGGCGCCGGCGGCGCGCGTGGCGATTTCGAGCGAGACCCGTCCGCAATTCCGCGAGCTGGGCCGTTTCATGACCACGGTGGTGCGCGCGGTGCTGCTGCCGGTGATGGCGGGTTACCTGCAGGACCTCGAGAACGAGCTTGCGCGATGGGGTTTCAAGGGCTCGCTCCTGATCATCAAGTCCAACGGCGGTGTGATGGGTGTCGCCTCGGCGATCGAACGGCCGGAGGAGTTGATTGAATCGGGACCGGCCGGCGGTGTCGCCTATGCGAGCGCGCTCTCGCGCTCGGTACGCGAGGCGGCCAGGGTGATCCATACGGACATGGGCGGCACCTCGTTCGACGTCGCGGTCGTCGAAGACGCCGAGGGCCTGATCACGAATTCATACGAGTTGCGTTGGGAGATGCCGATCATCACGCCGATGCTCGACATCAGGAGTATCGGCGCGGGCGGCGGCTCGATTGCCTGGATCGACGAAGGCGGATCGTTGCGCGTGGGGCCGCGCAGCGCCGGCTCGGATCCGGGCCCGGCCTGTTATGGCAAGGGCGCACGCGACGCGACCGTGACCGATGCGAACCTGCTGCTGGGCCGCCTGGAGCCGACGCTCGGCGGCAAGATGAAGCTCGATCGCGAGGCCGCCCATCGCGCGGTGAGCGAAATCGGGAAACGCGTCGGCCTCGATCCGATTGCCGCCGCCGAAGGCATTGTTTCGATTTGCACCGAGAACATGGCCCAGGCGATCCGCCTGGCGCTGGCCGAGCGCGGGCGCGATCCGCGCGATTTTGCGCTCGCCAGTTCCGGCGGCGCCGGCGCGATGCATGCCTGCTGGATCGCGCGCTCGCTCGGCATCCCCACTGTGATCGTGCCCGCGTACGCGGGCGTCGCTTCCGCATACGGCGCGACGCAGATGGACTTGCGGCACGATCTCGAGCGCTTCTTCTATTCGCCGCTCGCCGAGACTGACCCGGAGACGCTCGAGCAGCGTTATCGGGCGCTGGAAGAGGACGGCCGCGCATTGCTGTCGCGCGAAGGCGTGGCGCTCAGCGCGATACGGCTCAAGCGCACCGCGCAAATGCGCTACGTGGGACAAAGCTACGAGGTGCTGACGCCAATCCCGGACCGCATCGGGGCGACGCTCGACGAGGTCCGGGCGAATTTTCATAGCGCTCACCTTCGCGAGTACGGCGTCGCCTCCGAAGAGTTCGAGCCTGCCTTCGTCAGCCTGGGGGTGACCGCACTGGGAGTGGTCGCCGGCCACCGGGCGCATGACGGGCAGCGGGTTTCCGAGCGCGAGCGCAAGGGTCATACTGGTAGCATGGTCAAAGGCGAGCGCGACGTGATCTTCGACGGCAAGGCGGTTCGCACCTCGCTCTACGACGCGGCCGCTTTGCGTCCCGGACATAAGATCGAGGGACCTGCGATAATCGAGCACGAGCATTCATGCACCACGCTCGCGCCCGGCAGCTCGGCGATGGTCGATGCCGAAGGCAACCTGACTATTACGGTTTAAGGAGAGACGCCGATGAGCAGCACGCACGAAAACGGTAAACGGCTGGATCCGGTGACCTTCGAAGTCCTGCGCAGCTCGTTCGAGTACGTGTGCGGACGGATGAGCACGGTGCTGCAGAAGGCGTCATTCTCGCCGATCATCTACGACATGGTCGATTTTTCCAACGCCATCTACAACGAGAAGCTCGAGCTGCTTGGCCAGACTGCCAACTGCCCGGTGCATATCGCGGCGATGCATTTTTCGGCGCAAGCCTCGGTCAGGCACTTCGGCTTCGAGAGCCTGCGTCCCGGCGACATCTTCCTGCTCAACGATCCTTACGACGGCGGCACGCATCTGAACGACATGACGTTCACGATGCCGGTGTTCTTTGACGGCGACATTCTCGGTTTCGCGGTGTCGCGCGGCCATTGGACGGATGTCGGCGGCGGCGCGGCCGGCGGCCAGGCTTTCGGCACGCATATCGCGGGCGAGGGATTGCGGCTGCCGCCGCTTCGGCTCTACGAGAACTACCGCATCAACGACGACCTGCTGCGCATCATCATCGCCAACACGCGCACCCCGCAATACATCAAGGGCGACCTGCAGGCGCACCTCGCGGCCCTGCGCGTGGCCGAGGCCGAACTCCAGCGGATCGCGAAGCGCTACGGCATGGATACCGTGCGCGAGGGCATGCGCGAAGTGCTCGACTACACCGAGCGCCTGACGCGCAACGCGATTCGCGAGATTCCCAACGGCACCTATCATGCCGTGGATTACGCCGACACCGACGGCATCAGCGACGATCCGGTGCGGGTCGAAGTGACGCTTACGGTCGAAGACGATCGTATCGTGGTCGACTTCGAGGGCAGCGATCCGCCGGTCGCGGGCGGTATCAACTCGCCGATGGCCAATACCTACTCGGCGGTTTACTACTCGCTGAAATTCTTCTTGTCGCCGGATGCGCCGGCCAACGCGGGCAGTTTCCGGCCGGTTGAGATCCGCCTGCCCGATCGGAGCTGGCTCAACGCGAAATGGCCCGCGCCGACCATCGGATGCACCACGCTGACCTCGTCCAAGATCACCGCGGCCATCTGGAAGGCGCTCTCCGACGCGATCCCCGATCGCGCCGTAGCCCCGACTTTTGCCGAATGCAACTGGTTCGTATGCTCGGTGCGCGATCCGCAGAGCAATGAAAACTTCGTCTTCTCGGATCTGCCGGCGGGCGGATGGGGCGGCACGCCGCGCCACGATGGGATGAGCGTAACCCAGGACCCGCTGGGCAACTGCGCCAATTTGTCGGCCGAAGTTGCCGAGCTGCTCTTCCCGATTCGCTACGAGGCTTTCGACCTGCGCGCCGATTCGGCGGGGGCGGGGCGCAATCGCGGCGGGCTGGGCTCGCGGCTGGCGATTACGATGTTGGGGTCGTCGGAAGTTTCAATCGAAACCTCGCGCACGCGAACCGGAACCCCCGGCGTCGCCGGCGGCGCGGGCAGCATGGCGCAGCGCGTCGCACGCCATACGGCCGACGGCAAGCTCGACGTCATCGGCGGCATCTCGCCCGACGGCCAATGGCACAATCCGCTGCGCGGCAAGCGCCTCGAACCCGGCGACCGATTCGAAGTGCTGACCACCGGCGGCGGCGGATGGGGCGACCCGATGCAGCGCGAGCCGGAGCGCGTGCTCGAGGACGTGCTTGACGGATATGTCACCGTCGCCCAGGCGCGCGACAGTTACGGTGTGGCGATCGATCCACAATCGCGAACGATCGATCGCGAGGCGACCGCGCGTCTGCGCGCCGCCGGCAAGGCTGAAGCGTTGGCCGCCGCCGGCCGTTAGCCGCCTCAGCGCCGCGCCAAGGGACGATCGTCGCGCGGCTTGCATGCCTGCGATGCGCTCGTCGTCCGTCTCCTCGAGGCTGCCCTGGCTGCTGCAGACGCTCGGCTTCTGCGCGCTTATCGGGGTAACGCTGTTCGTATCGGCCGGCCGCGTCGATCTCCCGTTCCTCTGGGCGTACCTGATCGTTTGCGTGGTGTGCTTCACCGCAGCCACGTTCACGATCGAACCGGATCTCTTCCGCGAGCGTGTCCGGCCGGGCGGACAGCCGCTTAAGCTCCGCTATTACGCCTTGCTGCTGCCGGTTATCGCCCATTGGATAATCGCCGGACTCGATGTGGGGCGCTTGCACTGGTCGGATTCGGTGCCGCTCGCTCTGCAGACCGTGGCGCTGGTGATATTTACCGGCGGTCTCTTACTCATTGCGCGCGCGATGAGCGTCAACCGATTCTTCTCATCGATCATCCGGCTGCAGGACGATCGCGGGCATCATCTCGTCACCGCCGGGCCGTATCGATGGGTGCGGCATCCGGGCTATCTCGCGGGCATGATGTTTTGTCTCGCCAGCGGGGTTGCGCTGGGCTCATGGCTTGCGCTGGTTCCCGCGGTGTTCTGCGTGCCGCTGCTGCTGAATCGAACGATCGCCGAGGATCGATTTCTCAAGGCCAATCTCTCCGGCTACGCGGCCTATGCCGAGCGCGTGCGCTACCGATGGCTGCCGGGAATCTGGTAGGAGGAAAGCTCCGAGGTGACACGCGATGAAAATCGGATACATGCCTGACACCCACAGCGGCGCGTACGATCAGCCGCTGCCCGCGCGCGAGACCGTCGCCGCGTTCGCCGAGCAGCTGCTCGAAGAGGGCGAGCGCGCCGAGCGCGTCGGCTTCGATGGCGTGTTCTTTCCCGAGCGCCACGCGCGCACCGAATGCCTCTTTCCGCCGCCGCTCATCATCATGGCCGCGCTCGCGGCGCGCACCCGGCGGGTCGATTTGGGCACGATGGTTCTGCAGCCGCCGCTCTACAACCCGATGCATCTGGCCGAGGACGTCGCGATGGTCGATAACCTGTCGCGCGGGCGCGTCCGGCTGGGTATCGGGATGGGCTATCATCCCGACTACTTCAACCTGTTCGGCGAACCGCTCAAGCAGCGCTTCTCGCGCTTCGAGGAAGCGATCGAAATCCTGCGCGGCGCGTGGTCAGCGCCGGGCAAATACTCATTTCGCGGCAAACGCTATCAGGTGGACAACGCGATGCTCTCGCCCAAGCCGTATCAGCCGGGCGGGCCGCCGCTTTGGATCGGCGCCGCGTACCCTGAGGCGATCAAGCGCGCCGGGCGGCTGGGCGACGCATGGGCGATTCTGCCGTTTTGGGATTCCTACGAAACGCTGCGCACTCAGGCTGACCTGTATCGCGAGGAGGCCGCGAAGGCGGGGCGCCGCGCGATGGTGGTGCTGATGCGCGACGGATGGGTGGCACGCACGCAGGCCGAAGCGGAGCGCACCTTCGGCGAGCTGTGGGTGCAGGACATGCTCTACTATTACCGCTACGGCCTGCTGACGCCCAATCCGGAATTTCGGAGCGAGGCCGATTTCACGGTCGCGAAGCTGCGCAAATTCCTGGTGCTCGGCGATCCCGCGACCTGCATCGAGCGCGCGAAGTACTGGTGCGAAGCGCTCGGCGCCGATTACCTGGTCATCCGCAGCCGTATCCCGCTCGGTCCCGCTCGGGCCGCGACCATGGACTGTATCCAGCTATTCGGCGAGGAAGTGCTGCCGCATCTGCGATGAAGACTTTCCTCCTCCGCGCACCGGCGGAGGAGGAAAGTTGAAACATCGCGCAGGCCTACGCCGACCTGTAGCGCGGCACGATGTGCTTGCCGACCAGATCGACCTGGCGCTTGACATCGTCGAGCGGCATCAGGCCCTGGTCGCCCTGCCATACGAACCATTCCGGATGCGCGTTTTCGACCAGCGCGTCCACCCTGCGCGTGACCTCGTCGAGGCTTCCGATATAGGCGAAGTCCGCCCGCTCCATGCGCGCGACGTTGGCCTCTTCGGCCGGGAGCGGCTTTTTGCCGTACTTGACGTCGTCGGCAGGCTCGCGCCAGGCCTCGAAAAATCCGAAGTGATAGAAGAACTCGCGGAAGGCGAAACCGCACTGGCCGGCCTCGGCCAGCTTGACCGCCTGCGCATGATTTTCCGCGATGTACATGGTGCGCAGGACGCCGATGTTGTCGCCGAGCCGAAGCTCGCGGCCGGCCTTGCGCGCCTCTTCCTGGTAAGCCTCGGCCAGCTTGCGCAGTTGCGGCGGCTGCGAAATCAGGATGGTCGGCGTGATGCCCTCGCGCGCGCACCATCGCACCGTTTCTTCGCTCATCGAAAAAGCCTGGAACAGGGGAGGATGCGGCTTCTGGTACGGCTTGGGCACGACGCTTATCTCGTGGATGCGTCCCTGCTCGTCCACCTCGCCCGGGAAGCCGTACTCGCGCGTGAATTCATGCGGCGGCCACGGCGTGCCCTCCTGCGGCGAGGGATATTCGTAGTGCTTGCCCTTGAAGCGGAACGGCTTGTCGCTCCATGCCAGTTTCAGGAAGCGGAAGACTTCCTCGAACGCTTCGCGATTGATGCGGTCGGTTTCGCTCTTGTCGCTGAGCGTCGCGCCGACGTGAATCTTCTGCGCCATCTGGTTGAGCCAGCGCGCCTGGTAGCCGCGGGCAAGGCCGACGAACGTGCGGCCCTTGGTGAGCTGGTCGAGCCATCCGATCTCGAGCGCGAGCCGCAGCGGATTCCATCCCGGCAGCACATAGCCGATCGGGCCGACCTTGATGCGCTTGGTGTTATGGATGACGTGTTGCGTCAGCAGCGGCAGGCTGCCGATTTCGATGCCTTCGCTGTGGAGATGGTGTTCCGGGAATCCGACCGCGTCGAAACCGAGGTCCTCGGCCTGCTGCGCGATGCTCACGACTTCTTCGATCATGCGCTGCCAGCGGTCGGTCCGGTTTGCGATCGGCCGCAGCGCGCGGCGCTCTTCCTTCGTTGCGGGAATGGTCGGAAGGAAGAAATACATGAATTTCATTGGTCCACCTCCAGCGGTCCCGTCGGACGCTGGCGCATCATAGGAACAGTCCGATCCGAAAATCCAGCGAAAAAATTCAATGCCCTGAGCTGGGCGCCGCAGGCTGAGACAATCCGGCCGGTCGCGCGCCGGCGCTACCAGTCGATCGGCTGGCGGTCGCGGAAAAATCCACCGGTTGGGCCGTTATCGGGCAGGGTCGCCGCCCATACGATTCCGGCGGCGCCCTCGCTGACCGGCCGGCCGCCCGACCCGCCCATGTCGGTCGCGACCCATCCCGGACACACCGCATTGACCAGGACGCCGCTGCCGCGCAACTCGTCAGCGACGATCCGGGTCAGCGCGTTCAGCGCCACCTTGGATGTCGAATAGGCGGGCGTGCCGTCGCCCATCGAGCCGATCGCGCCCGCGCCACTCGAAACGTTGACGATACGGCCCCACCGGTGCCGCCGCATCGCCGGCGCAAAGGCGCGAATCAATCGCCACGCGCCGAGCAGATTGGTGTCCAAAGCCTCTCGAACGACGCCCTCGATTTCCGCCTCGACGGCGGTCTGCCAGGTGTCGTAATGGATTCCGGCGTTGTTGATCAGGATATCGACCGCGCTGAACCGCCCCTCGATATCGCGCGCGAGCCGATCGATGGATGCGGGGTCGGTCACGTCGAGCCGAAGTGCTGTCACGCGTCCCGGATGCTCGCCGTCGATCTTGCGCGCCGCGGATTCACCATGGGCGAGATCGCGTGAGCCGAGGACCACGCGATAGCCGAGAGCTGCAAGCTGGCGGACGACCTCGAATCCGATGCCGCGGTTGCCGCCGCTCACCAATGCGACGCGCGAGTTGCGCTTATTGGCCATTGCGTGTCACCGGGAATAGTGAGCATCGCCCCCTTCGCGGCTGGCATTTACGTGACGGGCGATTTACGTATTTTAGGCGATACGCACGAGGCGGGCCATCGCGCCGCCGGACGCGTCCGAATCGGTCTTCTAACAGGAGTGTCGCCGTGGATTTCACAATTCCGCCGGAAATTACCGCCTACCTGGCCGAACTCGACGAATTCATCGAACGCGAGATCAAGCCGCTCGAGCGCGAGAACGACAACATCCGCTTTTTCGACCATCGGCGCGAATGGGCGCGCACCGATTTCGAACGCGGCGGCCTGCCGCGCCATGAATGGGAGGAATTGCTGGCCGAGATGCGCCGGCGTGCCGACCGCGCCGGGCATTATCGCTTTGCGCTCCCGCGCGAGTACGGCGGCAAGGACGGCTCCAACCTGGCGATGGCGATTATCCGCGAGCATCTCGCGGCCAAGGGCCTGGGCCTGCATAACGACCTGCAGAACGAAAGCTCGATCGTCGGCAATCTGCCGACGGTGCTGATGCTTCGCGATTTCGGCACGCGCGAGCAGAAGGACGCGTTCATTCCCGGTATCCTTGACGGCTCGATCAGCATCGGCTTCGGCCTGACCGAACCGCTGCACGGCTCAGACGCGACCTGGATGGAGACGCGCGGGGTGCGCGAAGGCGACGGCTGGCGGATCAACGGCGCGAAAATCTGGAACACCGGCCTGCACGTCGCGACGCATGACTTCATCTTCGCGCGCACCAGCGGGCGCGACGGCGGCGCCAGGGGCATCACCTGCTTCATCGTGCCGGTGAAGAGCGAGGGCTTCAAAATCGAGGAGTTCCTCTGGACCTTCAACATGCCGACGGACCATCCGCGCATCTCGCTCACCGATGTGTACGTGCCCGGCGACGCCATCCTCGGCGATCCCGAAGACGGCCTCGCGGTGGCGCAGCACTTCGTGCACGAAAACCGCATCCGCCAGGCGGCCTCGTCGCTGGGAGCCGCGCAATACTGCATCAACGAAAGCGTCAAGTACTCCAAGGAACGCAAACCGTTCGGGCGTGCGCTCGCCACCAACCAGGCGATCCAATGGCCGCTGGTTGAGCATCAGACCGAGGCCGCGATGCTGCGCGCGCTCATCTACAAGACTGCGTGGGAGATGGATCGCATGTCGAAGCCCGAGGTTGCCGAGAAGCTCTCGGACAAGGTCGCGATGTGCAACTATCGCGCGAACCGGCTGGTGTGCGAGGCGGCGGATCGCGCGATGCAGGTGCATGGCGGCATCGGCTATTCGCGTCACAAGCCCTTCGAACATATCTACCGGCATCATCGCCGCTATCGCATCACCGAAGGCGCCGAGGAGATCCAGATGCGGCGGGTTGCGCAGGTGATGTTCGGCTTCGGCAGCCGCGGCAAGGCCAGCGAGTAGAGCCGGACAGGATCGTATGAGCGACGACGACGTCCAGCTTCGGCTCGAGGCCGCGCTCGAGCGCCACACCGGGCGCGCGGCAAAGGTGTACGGCGTGCAGCGGCTGACCGGCGGCGCGAATCGCACCACGATGGCGTTCGAGGCGAGCGGCGCAGGCGACGGCGATACGCGCCGCGGCTACATCCTGCAAATCGGCGCGCAGGTGCTCGACCCGATCGAGGCGCTGCCGCAGGCGAGCCCGGCCGAGCAGGCGCGTCTGATGATGGCCGCGGCACAAACCGGCGCGCCCGCGCCGACCGTCGTCGCAATCCTGGACTCCGCCGACGGACTCGGCGAGGGCTATATCACGGAGCGCGTGGGCGGCGAGACGCTCGGCCCGCGGATTTTGCGCGAAGATCGCTTCGCCGCGGCGCGCCGCGCGATGGCGCGGCAGTGCGGCGAAATTCTCGCCGCGATCCATCGCGTCGATCCGGCCGCCGCGCCCTTTCTCAAGCGCCAGGACGCGGCCGAGCACGTCGCGGCCCATCGCAGCGTCGTTGACAGCTACGATTTCAAGCTGCCGGCATTGGAGCTCGCGCTTCGATGGTCGGCCGAGCACGCGCCGCGCGGACATCGCCTCGCGGTGCTGCATGGCGATTTCCGCACGGGCAATCTCATCGTCGGCGAGGAGGGCATCCGCTGCGTGCTCGATTGGGAGCTGGGACAAATCGGCGATCCGATGCAGGACCTGGGATGGCTGTGCATCAGGACGTGGCGGTTCGGTGGCGCCGGGCCGGTCGGCGGCTTCGGCGCGCGCGAAGACCTTTTCGCCGCATACGAGAAAGCGAGCGGCCATGCGGTCGATCCCGCGCACGTGAGGTTCTGGGAAGCGTTCGGCAACGTCAAATGGGCGGTCGATTGCCTGCTCCTGGGAACCCGGGGCGTCGAGGAGGTCGGTATCGAGCGCTCCGCAATCGGCCGGCGTATCGAAGAGCCGCTGTGGGATTTTTTCAACCTCATCGAAGGACGCGAAGCATAGGAAAGAGCACGGAGGAAACGCGATGCCCCAGAGCATGCCGAGGGCGCCGATTCTGCTGACGGCGGCGGTGAAGTACCTGGAAGAAGAGCTGCTGCCGACGCTCAGCGGATACCATCGTTTTCAGACCCGGGTCACCGCGAACGTGCTGAATATCGTGCGGCGCGAACTCGAGCTGCGCGCATCGCAGGCTGCTGCCGAGCGCGAACGGCTGTGCGCGCTGGTCGGCCACGATGGCGAAGTCGAGCAACTGAGCGACGAGCTGTGCGGGATGATTCGTGGCGGTGCGATCGAATTGGACGACGCGCGTCTGCGCGCGCATCTGCGCCAGTCGCTCGCCGACGCACTTGCGATCAACAACCCGAAATGGCCAAGCGGCTGATCCGTCCCGCCGAACAGTTGCCGACACTCCTCGCCGCGACGGCATCCAAAGGGGCCGGCGCGCGCGCCGAGCCGTCAGAATTTGCCGTGGCGGCCTGCGCCTGCGGCGAAGCGGGCAGCGCCCGCGCGTGTTTCTCCTGATTGGACGGTCGCCATCCCGCGAGCGAACTCGTTGCTGAGCGCGTCCTGCTGGGAAAGCGACCATCCTTCGTATGCCGAGAGCCGATCGCTGCGCAAACAGCGCTGCGGAAACGCGGCGAGTTGCAACGCCAGCTCCTTCGCGGCGGCCAGCGCTGCGCCCGGTTCGGCGAGGTGATTGGCAAGCCCCATGCGCAAGGCTTCCTCGCCGCTTACACCGCGGCCGGTGAGAATCATGTCCAGCGCATGGCTCATCCCGATGAGTCGCGGCAGCCGCACCGTGCCGCCATCGACCAGCGGCACGCCCCATCGCCGGCAAAACACGCCGAAGGTCGCGTCGCGAGCGGCCACGCGCAGATCGCACCAGAGCGCGAGTTCCAAGCCGCCTGCTACCGCGTAGCCCTCGACCGCGGCGATGACCGGCTTGCCCAGCAGCATCCGCGTGCAGCCGAGCGGGCCGTCGCCGTCAGGAGTGAGACGGTTGCCGGTGCCGGTCGAGACCGCCTTGAGATCCGCACCCGCCGAGAAGCATCCGCCGCCACCCGTCAGAATCGCGACCGCGAGCGCGTCGTCGCGATCGAAACGGCGAAAAGCCTCGGCCAATCCTTCCGCGGTCGGCCGATCGACCGCGTTGCGCACGTCGGGGCGGTTGATGGTTACGATCGCGAGCGGACCTTCGGTTGCGAAATCGACCACGCCCATGATGATGAACCTCGCTACTTCTCGACCGTCGCGCGCTCGATCGCGAGCAGCTCGTCGAGCCCGATCGTCTGATGAAGTTCGTTTTGCTCGCGTCCCATCCCCTCCGGCGCGAAGAGCGCGGCGGAATTTCCCTCGGCCATCGCGCGATAGCAGCGTTTCATGACCTTGTGAAACAGCAGCACCGGGGTCATCGCGTCCACCATCAGCCTGAAGCCGAGCGCCGCGAGGTCGCTGCGCGCAAGGCCGATCTTGCGCAGATGCCCTTCGCTGGTGAGGGTCATCAGCGGCGGCCCCAGGCGCCGGCCGATTTCGCGAAAGTGCTCGGCCGTCTGCGCCATCACCAGCAGCACGTCGGCCCCCGCCGAACGATATGCCTCGGCGCGGCGCATCGCGTCGTCCATCGTGCTCGAGCGCAGCGCGTTGGTGCGCCCGATGATCACGAAATCGCGATCGCGCCGCGCGTTCGCCGCCTCACGAATCTTCGCGCTCATCAGTTCGATGCCGATCATGTGCTCGATGCCGATATGATGGTGCGCGCGCTTGGGCAGGAGCTGGTCCTCGATTTCGATCCCGGCGAAGCCGGCCGCCTCGACCATGTTGATCGTGCGATGCAGATGCATCGGATCGCCCCATCCGCACGCGCCGTCGAGAATGAGCGGAAGCGGGCAAACGGTGCGGATGTCGATTCCGATGCGCACCATCTCGGTCAGCGTCAAATTGGCCTCGGTGACGCACTGAATGTAGCCGAGTCCGCCGCCGCCGAGATAAATCGCCGGGAAGCCTGCGGCCTCGGCGAGTTTGGCGCTCAACGGATTGAATACGACCGGCGCTTCGACGAGCGACGTGCCCTCGAGCATTGCGCGCAGCTTGTTCATCAGCCCTCCGGCTAAGTCTATGCAATCGCGCGCGCCAAGGCACGCGTGTTTGCACGCTAATACGAAATGGCCTAGCGCGAAGGATAGAATCCCTCGCGCATGATCCGAAGATGGGTCGGGCACCATCACTCACCTTGTGTGCGCAACGAGAGCGAGGCCTGGGCCCGATCGAAAGTGAGTGAGCATGGGCTGACGGCGCTGCTCGGACAGTTCCCGTCCACGCACAAATCAAAGGCGGTGTAGGGTTGGCACGCATCAAAGGATCAGAGCTGGCCCACTATTTGAAACTCTCACCAATCAAGTCGTTTATACTCGAGTCAGTTTGTCCGCACCGCCGGTCTGCTTATGCATCGTTTGCCGCGGAGAAGAACATCGATATTGGCGCCGCGTAACCGATCTCGTTCAAGTCACCTGGTCGGGGCGAGTTACGGCGGACGATGTATCCCTCATCATCTATCTGAGCCGGACGGCAGCCCAGGGGGTTCGGAATCGCCGCGGGCTGCTACATCGACGAAGTGTTCAGTCAGTTTTCCTACGGTCAACCCCTGGACGATAATCGAAAAAACCACGACCGCATAAGTCATGGCGACGATCGCACCGCGGTCGCCTAGTGCCGGCAGCGAGAGTGCCAATGCAACTGAGATGCCACCTCGCAGGCCGCCCCAAGTCAGAATTGGAATCGTGCCGGACGCTATCGGTCGCAGCACCGAGAGCAATCCGACCACGCCCGCCACGCTGATCAATCGCGCCAATAGCACAACCGGTATAGCGGCCAGTCCTGCGATCACAAATCTCCAATTGAAGGGGATGACCAGGATCTCGAGGCCGATCAGCACGAACAGGACGGCATTCAGCACTTCGTCGATCAATTCCCAGAAAGTATCGACATGCTCCCTCGTTTCGGCCGACATCGCCAGGGCGCGCCCTTGGTTCCCAATCAATAGTCCGGCAGCCACCACCGCTATCGGACCCGACAGGGCGATAGGTAGAGCCTCGGCCAAGGCATAAACGCCCATGGCAAGAGCGAGGGTCACCAGAATTTCCACCTGATAATGGTCGATTCGCTTGAGCAGCAAGTAGCCGAGGTAACCGGCGGATGATCCGAGAACCAAACCGCCGAAAGCTTCTTCAACAAACAACAGCGTCATCTCGGTCACCGAAACAGAAGTTTGTCCGATGGCGACCTGGAGAATGATCAAAAAGACTACAACTCCGATCCCATCGTTGAAGAGCGACTCACCTGAAATCTGGGTCTCAAGGCTCTTCGGCGCGCGCGCATTTTTCATGATGCCAATCACGGCGATCGGGTCCGTTGGCGAAATCAACGCGCCGAACAGGAACGCGGAAGCCAGGGCCACATGCGCGCCCGCGATATGCAGAATCAGCCAGATCGTGACGCCGACCACCAGCGTGGACACAATCACACTGACTGTTGCCAGCAAAATTACCGGTAATCGTTCCTGACGAAGATCGTTGAAATCCAGATGCTGTGCGCCCGCAAACAGCAGAAAAGCGAGCATCCCGTGAAGCAGAATTCGATTAAAATCGATGCCGCTCAGAATCTGAGCTGCCTGTTCTTTTCCGTTAGCCAGACCGAGCCAGCCAGAGATCAGCAGAATCAAAGAGAGTACGAGCCCTATCGTCATCACCCCGATCTTGGCCGGCATACGGATGTACTGAAAATTGACATAGCTGAAGAGAGCGGAGAGGGTGATAAGCACGGTGGCGATCTGGAAAAAGTCCATCATAGGTACGCGCTCGAAAAAGCTGTGGAGTGGCTGCTCCTGGACGAGTGACCGTGCGCGCGGCCGTTTGTATCAGCAATTTCCCCACCGCTTGCGCAACGTCGCCTCGCTGTTCTAGGGTAAAGTTATAACATCGACCGCCGGCGGCTATCGGCTCCTGACGAAGCCACCCACGTTTCCGCTGAACACTGAAACCGTTCCGTGACTTCTCGGCAGTCTGCCGCCCCAGGAGTCCCCGGGTCGAGCCGAATTGTCGGTGCAGCCAGACTGCAAGGCTGATGAATTCCGTCAAGTTCACAAATTGGGCTGCGGCAGCACAACCATTCCTCTACTTTAGTGTAGATGGAGTCAAAGTGTTGACGCTGCTTTTGGCAGCACTCGTCATCTGCTTCACGTTTGTCTTCCTGCTCAGCCTGCGGCGCGCGTTGAAGAGCTATCTCGGTGCTTGGGCCGCGCGCACCAGCAGCCAGCTTGATGACCTGGCGGTTGATTTGATCGCCGGCACCAGGACCTTGGTTCTGCTGATTGTTGCGATCTACGCGGGGTCGCTGGTGTTTTCACTGACGCCGCGATGGACTGTGATCGTTCATACCATCGCGGCGATCGCTCTCGTGCTTCAGCTCGGGATATGCGGCAACCGAATAGTCGCATATGCAATTCGCCGCCTCGTCGAACGTCATTCCCAGGAGGAGGAGAGTGGCCTGGCAAACGCCGTCGGAGCCATAAACTTCGTGGCGCGAGTGGCGCTCTGGTCGTCGGTGGTGCTTATAATCCTCGGCACACTCAGCATCAACGTCACCGCGCTGGTGGCAGGCCTGGGCGTCGGCGGTGTCGCGGTCGCGCTGGCGGTTCAGAATATTCTCGGCGACCTGTTTGCGTCCTTTTCGATCCTGCTGGATAAGCCATTCGCGATCGGACATTTCATCGTGGTCGACGATTTTGCCGGCACGGTCGAGCATGTAGGTATCAAAAGCACTCGGATCCGCAGCTTGACGGGCGAGGAGATCGTTCTGGCGAATAGCGAACTGTTGAAGTGTCGGATACATAATTACAAGAAGCTCTTTGAGCGGCGCATCCTGTTCAGCTTTGGCGTCACCTACAGTACGTCTCATGCAAAGCTCGCGGCGATCCCGGCGGTTCTGCGCAGGATAATCGAGGACATACCGAAAACACGCTTCGATCGCGCGCACTTCAAGGAGTTCGGAGATTCCGCTCTCACTTTCGAGGTCGTCTATTTCGTGCTGGATCCGGATTACAACCTCTACATGGATATTCAGCAGCAGATTAATCTCGCCATGGTCAAACGATTCGCGCGAGAGGGCATCGAATTCGCCTTTCCAACTCGAACACTATATGTAGTCGCGCCTGATTTCATCGCGCCGTCGCAACCAAGGGAAAGCAGTCTGGCGCGGGCGTCAGATGCCGCGAAATGAGAATGATGTCCGATGCGCTCTGAAAATAACAAAGTCCGCAGGTGATCAAATGAACGGCGCAACAATCTATCGAGAGCGTAAACAACTTGCGAGATCGGAACAGACGTTTCATCGCCAAGAATGCTGATTGTGCTCCACCATGTGACGAACCGCGATATTCCCCTGTGGAGATGAGCGATTGAACCGAAGAATTACGCTTCGACAACGACGGGGACGGTGAAATGCTGCAAATTCTTTCCGATTTTCCTGATAACGTAGTTGCGGCTGCAGCACGCGGTGTCGTGACGCGTCGCGATTATCAGGACATGCTCGTGCCGCGGGTCGAAGCCACTCTCAAGCGGCATCGTAAAATCCGCTGCTACTACGAGCTAGGTTCGCAATTCTCAGGTATGGAAGCCGGGGCAATTTGGGAAGACTTCAAAATTGGCGTCGAGCATTTTTCGCGCTGGGAACGAGTGGCAGTTGTCAGTGACGTGGACTGGATCAGGCATGCGGTCAATATTTTTAGATTCCTGATGCCAGGCGAGGTTCGCATGTTTGGCAATTCCGAGTCCGAGACAGCCCGCAAATGGATTGCCGAACCACGCGCGTAAGAGCGAGCGAGGCTCGTGGCTTCGCGAGCGAGGCAGGCAGGTGTTGCGTCCGCGCGCCATCAGGACAGGGCAATTGGCATCTATAAGGGCGCGGAGCGGGGATGTCGTTCAAGCCTGGGTTTGTCGTGAGCTGCGCTCGCGTTTCAGATCAGGTTGAAACGCACGCCGCAAACCATCACCTGGTCGTCGCTGACCTTGCGTCCGCGCGCGGCGGCCTGAGCCAGCAGGCGAGCGCGATCGGCGACGACGATATCCACGCCGCCCAATCCTTCGCCGCGGCCGTCCGTGGCCTCGACGAAGCGCACGCTTGCGTTCTCAAGCGGCATCTCGATTCGGTCGCGCGAATCCTTGCGCAGCGGGATTTCCGCGATACTGCTCCAGCGCTCGGCAAGTCCGCGCGGGTCGGCCGCCTGCAGCTCGACGGCGTTGTAGTATTTGACCACGTCGGTGTGCATCCGGCTGACCCATGCGCTGCCGCCGGCGGGAGTCCAATGGCCCTCCGGCTCGCCCATCGCGTCCCAGTCGATCTCGAAAAACGCGCCGCCGGTATCGGCTGGATGAAGCTGCATCCCGTGGAACGTCCGGCCCTCATGCTCCCACGCAATCCGCACGTTGAGCGCCGCGGCGCGGGCCTTGCGCGCAAGCTGGGTCTCGTGCGAGTCGCACTGGCAGATGACCATGTAGCCGCCGTCGCCGCCGCGGCGCTTGAGATAGCGTCCGGCGGCGGTGTTGTCGCGCACCGGCGCGACCACCTCGAGGAAATTGCCGCCGACCGGGAGCAATGAATTCTCCAGCCCGAACGCCGCGACCGCCGGATCGACGAAGCATACGTCGAGCGCGAAGATGGCCTCGAGGTCATCGACCGCGGGCGCGAGCTTTTCCGCCACCAGGCAGATTTGGCGAAGACGTATCGACATGATGAACCTCCCGAACGCCGCGCCGGGCGCGCGCTGACGGTAATCTCCGGCACTGCCCAGAACATACAACGGGCATCGGCCCCCGGCCAGCAATTCGATACCGCGCGCGTCCGATTTCAGCTAGAGTCTGAGTACAAAACAGGACCGGTCGCAGCCAGCCAGCGCGGCCGGCCACGCGCGAGGTGACCATGGAAGTAGGCGTGTTCTATCTGCCGAGCATCGGCAACAAAGCCGAGATCAGCGCCGGGATGGCCGGGCGGCGCACCGATCTGTACCAGCGCATGCTGGGCAACTTGGCCGAGCAGGCCCGTTATCTCGATGAGCACGGCTATTACGGCGTCGCCTTCACCGAGCATCATTTCCATATCGAGGGCGAGGAGGTTTCGACCAATCCCATCCTGCTCGACATGTTCCTGGGGATGCAGACGAAACATCTGCGCGTCGGCCAGCTCGGCCTGGTCCTGCCCTGCCATCATCCGATCCGCATCGCCGAAGACATCGCGATCCTCGACCAGGTGACCAGGGGACGCGCCTTCGTCGGCTTCGCCCGCGGCTATCAGCCGCGCTGGGTCAACACGCTGGGCCAGCATTATAAGGGGCTCGCCGACAATCAGACCGATCCCGAGGGCTACGAGAAGCTCAAGAAGGAGCTGTACGAAGAGCACTTCGACATCATCATGAAGGCGTGGACCAATCCGACCTTCAGCCATCGCGGCAAGTACTGGCAGATTCCGCCGCCGGGGATTTTCTGGGGCGCGCACAATGTCACGCGCCAGTACGGCCGCGGCGTGGACGACAAGGGCATCCTGCTCGAGATCGGCACCGTGCCCGAACCCTACCAGAAGCCGCATCCGCCGCTGTTTCAGCCGTTCAGCTTCTCGGAATCGTCGGTGCGCTGGGCGGCGCAGCACAACGTGGTGCCGATCACGATCGTGTGCGACAAGGAAATCTGCACCGGCCAGTTCAAGGCCTGCCAGGACGGCGCCGCGCAGGCGGGCAAGAAGCTCAGCTTCGGCCAGGGCATCGGCATCACGCGCGAGCTGATCGTGGCCGATACCGACGAAGAGGCGATCGCGATCGCGCGCGACGCGGGTTGTTTCATCTGGACCAAGTTCTTCGAGCCGTTCGGCTTCAACGCGGCGATCGCGCGGCCGGGCGAAAACTACAAGGACGTGCCGAACACGTTCGAGTCGATGGTCGAACGCGGCCTGACCATCTGCGGCAGCCCGGACACGGTGTCGCGCAAGCTCGAGCGGCTGTTCAAGGATCTTCCGGCCGAGTATTTCTGGGCGTTCATATACAACGAGCTGGTGCCGCAGAAGGCGGCGATGCGCATGCTCGAGCTGCTCACAACCAAGGTGCTGCCGCGCTTCACCGACAAGATTCGTTGAGATGAAGCGGCGCGTTGCGTTTCCGGGGCGAGCGCCGCGCTCCGGGAACGCCGCGCTTCACCGCGTCATTCCAGTGGCCCGAGCCGCGCGATCACCAGCCGCTGAATTACCGCAAAGATCATCGCGGTCGTAACGCCGAACATCAGCATCCCGTCGGCCGCCTCGAGCGGCCCCATCAGCTGCCAGCGCGCGGACATGACCACATCGCCGTAGCCGAGGGTGGTGTAGTTTTCCGCCGAACTGTAAAAAGCGCCCGCGAAGCTCGTGAATTCGCGGCATCGTTCGAATACTTCGGCCCACACGGCTATTTCTAGCAGATGCGCGGCGAGTGCGACGCTGGCCGAAGCGGCCACGACCAGGACGTCCTGCCACAAACGCACACCCGCGTGTCCCAGCCGCCGCTCGCGCCTGACCAGGTGGATTATCGTAGTCATGCCGACAGCGTGGATCAGGATGGTACTGCCGGTAGCCGCGACGGCGACCGCGAGTGGCGCCAGTATCTCGATGGCGTTGTTCGAAGGCGACACCGGACTACGCTCGCGCGGGTTCCGACGTCTCGCGCAATGTCAGGCTCAACACGAAGGCCAGCATCGGCACCACCGCGAGCAGCGTCATCGCGGTGCTGAGCCCGTAATGGTCGGCGACGGCGCCGAATGCGGGCATCAACAATCCGCCGATCGTCATCGAGAGCCCTAGCGTTACGCCCGCGGCAAGGCCGACGCGATCCGGCAGATACTCCTGCGCCATCACCACCACCACGCTGGTCGAGGCTGCGAGCGCGATTCCCACCGGAATCAGAAGCACGCCCGCCAGCGCGAGCGCGTGCGCGCTCAGGAACACGAACAGAATCGGCGCCAGCGCGGCCATCGATACCACGACGACGATACGCCGGCCGAAGCGATCGGCCATACGGCCGCCGAGCAGCGTGCCGAGCACGACCGCGCCGAGCATTGTGGCGAGCGCGTAGCCTCCGCCGGCGCGCGATCCGCGGAGCACGTGCGCCCAGTAGAGCGGGATGAACGTATTCAGGCCGAAGAACACAACCGACCGCAGCACCACTACGCCGGTGAGGCGCGCGAACGCGCCCCACTGCTCGCGGCCCGCCGCCATGGCGAGATGATGCGCGCCGTGCGGGTGCGGGATGCGCTCGGCCGCGATGCGCGGCAGTTGCGCGGTCACGGCGAGCGACATGATCACGACCGGCAGCGCGAGCAGGAGCGCGCCGCGCGTGCCGAGCGCGATCAGAGTCGGGGTAATCAGCAGCGGCCCGGCGGCGAACCCGGCCATCCCGCCGACCGTAAAAAAACTCATCGAGGTTGCGGCGCGCATGCCGCCCAGGTACCTCACGCGTCGCGCGGCCTCGGGATGAAAAGCGGAGATTCCCAATCCGCTGATCGCGATCGCCGCGAAAATCAGGTTGTAGGTGTGGGTCAACCCGGTCAGCGCGACGCCGATCCCGGCGAAGCTCAGCCCGACCGGAATCAGCCACGGCGACGGCCGCCGGTCGGCCATCAGGCCAAACAACGGCTGGGCCACCGACGAGAACAGCGTCTGCGCCAGCACCAGTCCCGCCGCGGCGGCGTAGCTCAGATGATACGCCGCGATGAAAAACGGCAGCATCGCGGGTACCACGCCCTGGTTGATGTCGTCGCAGAAGTGCGAGCCCGAGAGCAGCGCGATCGATCGATAGTCGGCGCGGTAATCGGCGCGGTGGTCTGAGCGCGCAGCGGCGGGCGCCGCGGCGGATATTTCGGGCGCGCTGCTCACGAGTTCCTCTATCTGGCAGAAGATCGCGCGCACGCGCAACCGTGGCGGCGCCGCCGCTGTGCGCTGCCGTCGCCGCTTCGTATTGCGCCGGTGATGGCGATTTGGAAAATGTCAGCGTGTCGATGTTTTGCAGCGCGATCGGAACCTGAAGACGGGGGAAAGAATGGCAACGCACAAGCCCGGCGAGCTCGCGCCGATGGCCGAGCGATGGCTGCGCGATTTCAACGAGGCGCCGTGGCGCAGATATATACGCGCGCTCAAGGAGCGCGGCCGGCTGGCCGAGCTGGACGGGATAATGATCGATGCGGCGACCGTCTTCGAGACGCGCTTTCGCTGCGATACCCGCACCTGCGCGGGCCTCGATCGCGCCCCCGGCGTCGAATCGTGCTGCACCGACTACGAAGTCGAAATCACGCCCGAGGAGCACGCGCGTATCGTCGCCCAGGGCGACGCGGTGGTGGCGCTGCTCAACCGGTGCGACAGCGCGCGGGTAAGTCCGGGCCGCGCGATTGACGAATTCTTCATTGAGTCGCACACCATCGTGCTTGCCAAGGAGCAGGCGCGATGCGCCTTTTCCTATCGCGATTCGGGCGGCCAGCTCCGCTGCGCGCTGCATTCCCTGGCGCTCGAGCAGGGCGCTCCGGTGGCTTCGATCAAGCCGCTCGCCTGCGTGCTCTTCCCGCTCGTCATCTATCGCTTCGAGAATGGCGAGACGCTGTTGACCGCCACCTCGCGCGAGACCGCGCCGCTGTTCGGGCGCGAGAAGGATACCGAGCTGCCGTGCCTGCGCATCCCGCAGGGCGATCCGATGTACGTCGAATGCCGGACGGCAATCGAGGCCGTGTTCGGCGAAGCCTTCTACCGGCGACTGACGCAAGTGGCGGCGGCTTTCGGGCCGGGCAAAGACGGCTCGGCCTGGCGAGAGGCCGAAAAACCCTAGCAAATCGGGGCCAAACGCGCATTTTGTCACCATCGTAACGCGCGCCGTAACCGCTCCTTCGCGACGTCGTATCAGGTGGCGAGGAGTTGAGTTATGGCAACAGCGAAAAATTCAGCACGCGTACCGGCTGTAATGGGCTCGACTCGATCCCGCGGGCGCAAGCTCCGGCGGCGCGGCGCCGCTGCGCTCGCGCTCATCGCAACGATTGCGCTCGGTGGATGCTACGGTCCGCCGCTCAGCCCGCGCGCCGAGGGCACGTTGATCGGCGGCGCGGCCGGAGTCGGCGGCGGCGCGCTGGTCGGCTCGGCGGTCGGCTCGCCGCTCGCGGGCGCGGCGATCGGCGGCCTGGGTGGCGCCGGTTTGGGATATCTGATCGGCAACGAGTGGCAGCATCGTGATTATGGATACGGCCGCTATGGCTACGGCTACGGACACTACTACTGAGAGATCAGGAGCGCGCGGCCGCATGTGATAAGCAGCGCCGCCGCCGGGGATAACAATCCCCATCGCCGTCCCGCAAAACCGTCCGGGCCGCATCGCGCCGTCAGCGCGATGCGGCCCGTTTCATTCATCGCGCCATGCGCGCGCGCTCGCGGGCTCAGCCGCTCGAGCCGATGCGCGCGACGCGCCGGTTGGCGCCGGCGCGCGCATCCGCGGTCATTTCCGCGCTCACTGATTCGATCCGGGGTTGCCCGCAACCTCCGGCAACCCGGCGATGACTTTGCCCTGGCCGTTGGCGAGGGCGAGACCCGGCCTGCCGTCGCTGCGCAGGCTCAGCTCGGCGCGATCGGCGCCGCTCTGGTCGAACAGGATCAGCGCGGGCTCGCCCTTGGCGGCCACGCCGAGTCCGATGCGCGCGCGCCCGGTGTTGGCATCAAACAGCGTGACCGCGCTCTCGCCCGTCGGCGTCGATCCGAACCCGGCGGTTTCCTTGCCGTCCTTGCCGAAAAGCCGAACGCCGGCGCGTCCGTCGGCGGCTTCGCCGAAAATCGCCACCTTGCGGCCGGTGCTGTCGAAGAAGCCGAGCCCCGCGCTGCCGTCGCTGCCGACGCGCAGCTCGGCGCGGTCCACACCCGCGGTGTCGTTAAGTGATAAAACCGCCATGCCGCTCTCGGTCACGTGCATCAGCCCGCGCTGCTTGCCGGAGCTGTCCACCATCTGGAACTTTTCGGCCGTGACCGTGCGGGCGCGATGGGCCGCGGCCCATGCCGGAGAGGCGCTTGACCATAGATGGCCGCTCAGCAGCCCTCCGAATGCCGCGCCTGTGAATATCAGGATTGCCTGCGAGAAGGACTTCCTTGCGCTCATCTGAATCTCCCTTCGGGCGCGATCGCCTGGGTGCGACGCGCGTTGCGTGAATTTGCCACGGGCCGGGTCGGATGACAGTCCGCGCCGTCCTGCTCATTTTAACCGGGACCCGATGCGAGGGCACGCATCGGCGCTTGCGACCACGATGTTTTCGCGGGCCGCCGATCGCGCATCAGGGAGCCGACGCGGCGCTCGCCTCCGAGTTGGCCGGCGTGCGACGGCGCTCGAGCGCGCCGATCTGCGTTGCAATCTCTCGACACATGGTTGCGAGGTCGGCGCTCAGCGCCGCCGAGGCGCTCGTCGCGTCGGCGCCGGCGGGTGCGGACGCAACCGTCCTTGACGCATACAGGATTTTTCCGTCGCGGCCATCGCGGATTATCCAGCTCGCCACGAGCTGCGTCTGGCCGTCGCTGGTCGTCTCGAAGCGCTCGACATCGACTTCGATCCGGTAATCGAGTTTCGTCGCCAGCGGCCACGGATACCGCTCGATGCGCTCGGTGCCCAGCATCGTCGCCAGGTTTTCGCAGAGCACCCGGGTGAAGCTTTTGTCCAACGGCTCCGCCCAGCGCTTTTCCTCGGCGATCTCGATCCGGTTTGGCTCGATTCGCGTCACCACCGGCAGACGCCGCAGGTAGTCTGGAAGGGACACCGGGCCGACGCCCAGCGTGAGCTGCGCGCTCGGGCTCGCTGCGGCCGCGAGGGCGGGAGCGGCGGCGCCGTCGGACGCCGGGGTCAGGATATAGAACCTGGAGCGGTCGGGCCGCGGCGCGAGCACCGAGCATCCCGCGGCAAGCACGCACATGCCGAGCACAAGGGAAATCGAGCGATAGCCGGCGGCGCTCATTTGTTTTTGTCCTCGACGTACCTGCCGCGGATCAGCGCGGACGGATTGCGCTGCAGATAATCGGCCAGTTCGCCGACCGAGCGCGAAGTCTGATCGAGCGATTCGAGCGTCTGGTTGAGATGCACGATCAGCGGCGAGTCGGGGTCGAGGCCCTGCTGGATCTTCACCAGCGCGACGCGGGCGCCTTCCATCGTCCTGTCGGTTTCCTGGGCGGTTTCTCTCAGGTCTTTCATCAGCGGACCGACGTTGGCATTCGCGTTATTGAGAACTTCGCGCGCCGTGCCGAGCGTCTGATTCAGATTGGTCATCGTGACCTTGAGCGATGCGAGGGTGGTCTTCAGTTCCGGCGATCCGGCGAGCCCCTTGATCGAATCGGCCGCGCCCACGATCGAGTTGGAGAGACCCTCGAAGTCGATTTTCTCGAGCTTCTCGAGCGTCACTGTCAGGCGCTCCTGCAGCTGCGCTAGGTCGGTGGGCACCGTGGGAATTTCCGGATACGGACCGCCGGGCTCGAGAATGAAGTTCGGCTTGGTGCCCTTATGAATATCGAGGTCGATGTACAACAGCCCGGTCAGCAGGCTCTCGACCTGGAGTTGGGCGCGCATGCCGCGTTTGATCCAGTCCTGGATGTTGCGCTGGTCGAGCACGGCGACCGCGCCCCGACTCTTCAGCATCGATTTGTCGAGATCGATGACCACCGGCAGTCGAAAGCCCTTGAAGTCCGGGCGCTCCCGCCCCTCCGAGGGATCGAGTCGCAGCCGGATCTCGGACACGGTGCCGATCTGCACGCCTCTGACCTTGACCGGCGCGCCGATCTTGAGCCCGTTGAGATTGCCCTGGAACATACAGATGAAGCGCACCGGCTTCACGAACATCCTGCCCGAGCCGACCACGATCAGGGCGACGATCAGGATGGCGAAGCTGGCGACCACGAATGCGCCGATCAGCGTTGGACTGACCCGTTTACCCATGGCTGACTGCGGAGTCGCCGCCCTCCTGTCCGCGGGTGAGAAATTTTCGCACACGCGGGTCGCTGGAATGCGCCAGCAGGTCGTGCGGATCGCCGGTGGCGATCTGGGTGCGCGACTCCGCGTCGAGGAACACGCTGTTGTTGGCGATGGTGAAGATGCTGGCGAGTTCGTGCGTGACCACGACGATGGTCGCGCCGAGATTGGCGCGCAACTCCAGAATCAGATCGTCGAGCAGGCGCGAGCTTATCGGATCGAGCCCGGCCGAGGGCTCGTCGAAAAACAGCACCTCCGGATCGAGCGCTATCGCGCGCGCGAGACCCGCGCGCTTCTGCATGCCGCCGCTGATCTGGCTCGGATAGAAATCCTCGAAGCCCTTGAGCCCGACCAGAGCGAGCTTGAGCGCGGCGATCTCGCGGATCTGCGCGGGCGTCAGATCGGTGAATTCGCCGAGCGGCAGGCCGACGTTCTCCGCCAGCGTCATCGAGCTCCACAGCGCGCCGCTCTGGTAGAGGATGCCGAAGCGCCGCAGCAGACGCTCGCGTTCGGCGGGAGCGGCGCGGGTGAAGTTGACGTTCCCGTATATGATTTCGCCGGTGGCCGGCTGCTTGAGCCCGATCAGATGGCGCAAAAGCGTGCTTTTGCCGCAGCCGCTGCCGCCCATGATGACGAAGATGTCTCCGCGCTTCACCGCAAAATTCAGATCGCGCATCAGGACGAAGCTGCCGTAGGCCATCGTCAGATCGCGCACCACGATATGCTTTTCGTCAGCCGATCGAAGATTGCCGTTGCCGCCGGGCGCCATCGCCATTGCGCTCCGCCTAGATCCCGAGAAAGTTGAACACCACGGCGAACATGCCGCAGGCGACCACGATCATCACGATTGCCATCACCACTGCCTGCGTCGCCGCGTCGCCCACGGCCGACGAGCTGTTGCCGCACTGGAAGCCGCGCAGGCATCCGGCGATCGCGATCAACATCCCGTAGAAGGTGCCCTTGATGATGCCGCCGAACAGGTTGGTCAGGGTCAGGGTCGAGATGGTCTCGCGCAGGTAGCTGCCGGCCGACAGGTCGAGCATCGTGACTCCGACGAACAGCCCGCCGAGAATACCGACCAGGTCCGCGCACAGGCACAGCAGCGGCATCATCAGCACCAGCGCGAGCGCCCGCGGCAGCACGAGGAACTCGAGCGGCGAAATGCCCATCGTGCTGAACGCGTCGATCTCCTGAGTCACCTTCATCGTGCCGAGTTTCGCCGCGAAGGCCGCGCCGGTGCGGCCCGACATGATAATCGCGGTCATCATCGCCGCCATGTCGCGGACCATTCCGATCCCGACCAGGTCGGCGACGTAAATCGACGCGCCGAACTGCGAGAGCTGCACCGCGCCCATGAAGGCCAGGATCACGCCGACCAGGAAGGCGATGAGCGTCACGATGCCGACCGCGCTCGGTCCGCATTCCTGGACGACCTCGAGCAGATCGATCCGCCGATAGCGTGCCTTGCCGCGCAGGAATTTTCCGAACGCCACGGTCAGCTCGCCAAGAAAGGCGAGGAACTCGCCCACCGAGAGTCCGTAACCCAGCGTGAGGTTGCCGACCCGCGCGAACAACGGGATGCGCGCGGCCGCGCTCCGCGCGCCCTTCTTCTCCGGCACCGCCTCGGCCAGCTCGAGCAGGCGCTTCAATCCCGCGGGCAGCCCGCTGCGATCCTCGGCGATTCCGCGGGTGCGGCAGGCTTCCGCCGCGCCGGCGAGGAACGAAATCAGACCACTGTCCCAATGCGTGAGCGCACTCGTCTCGTACGCGACGCGCCTGATGCCTGGCCGCGCATCCAGTTCCGCCAGCATCAGGGCGAGCGGCGGCAGGTCGCGCTGCAGATGCCACGGGCCGGTGAGATGAGCGACGAGCGTTGCGTCACCGCTGCGCTCGAACGACACTTTCCCCTGGCCCAGCTCCTGTGCCGCTGCACCCATCGAGGCTCCCGTTAACCCCTAGCCAGTCGTCATGTTGTCAGCATGAGCAGGGCTGAGCAAATAGACTTTGGTCTTATGGGGACGGGACGGCTCCGATCGCGCGCGATTATGGTGTAGCGTAGCAGGCGCTCGCCGAGCAGAGGGGGAGGGCAGGATGAAACCGGGATGGAGTCGAGTTGTCCATTGGTTGATCTGCGCCGCGGCGCTGGCCGGATGCGCGAGCGCTCAGGTCTCGCAACAGGCCGAACAGCAGCCGGTGGACTACAATCGGCCGTCGCAGATAGTCGTCTATCCGTTCGCCGCCGACGCGTCGGAAGTGACGCTCAATCAGAGCATCGTGCAGCGGGTCTATCGCAATGCCTCCGGCAGCGATCAGAACGCGCAGCAGCTCCAGATTGCGCGCGACACCGCGCAGGCGATCTGCGAACAGGTGGGCTCGGACCTCTCGGCTAACGGCTACAACGCGGTCTGCGTCAAGCGCGGGACCTTCGTGCAGGGCGCCAATCTCCTGCTGATCGACGGCGCCTTGACCAATATCAGCGAGGGCAACCGGCTGCGCCGGCTGGTGATCGGATTCGGCGCAGGCTCCTCGGTCCTCGACGCCAAGGTCACGATGTATCAGCGCGTCAACGGTAATCTTAACCAGGTGCTGGCGTTCGACACGCATGCCGACAGCGGCAAGATGCCCGGGGCGGCCGTGATGGCGCCGGTGGGCGTGGCTGCGGGGGCCGGCACCGCGGCGGTGGTCGGCACCAACGCCGCGATGGGCGGTGCCAAGACCTATGGCTCGTCCACCCAAAACCTGGCCAAGAAGACCTCGGATCAGATCGTCAAGGCGGTGGTGGATTACACGGTGCAGAACGGATGGCGCGCACAATAGCGTGAGCGCGCCGGCCGGCTCGGTGCCGGACCCTCAGCGCGGCGTCACTCCTTGATATAGAACGCTTCGGGCGCCGGTTTGTAGGCGCGCGCCAGCCACAGCGGCCGTCGCAGTCCGCCGGGCCCGGGTGCGGCGCGCGTCAGCGCGAGCCATCGCCGAAACACCTCGTGCGATTTTTTGGTGTCCACAAAGATATCGCCGTAACGATCTTCCGGCCCCGGTCTGCTGACGGTCACCTTCTGATGCCAGCAATGCTGCCCGCTTATCGGATCGGGCTGCACCGGGAAAATCAGGTTCTGATGCACGCCGGCGTCCTGCCACCAGATACGGCTTGAATCAGCGTCGCTACTGGCAAACGGCCGCACTCCATGCACCTGCCGCATCGTCCAAGTCCCCTCGCGCGGACGGCTCAGTTCGACCAGGCCGCTCGACCATCGCTCGCCTCCGCTCTCCTCCCTAAGCCGCCAGCGGCCGAGATGATGCGAGCAGGCGATGACCCCCGGCCGGATCGACTCGGTCACCCACACCTTGTCGATGAAGTAGCCGATCTCTGTCGCAACTTTGAGCAGGCCGTCGGTCGCGACGCCGAGACGGCGCGCGTCCTGCGGATTGAGCCACAGCGGGTTACGGTTGGAGATTTCGTACAACCACTTGGCATTGCCCGAGCGGGTATGAACCAGGGTCGGCAGGCGGAACGTCGGCAGCAGCAGCATCTCGCCGCGCTCGCGATCGATATGGCTCGGATGGACGTGGCTGCGGATGTAGGTCGGAACCGAGTACTCGGGCCATTTCCAATCGCGCAGCGTCTTGGAATAGAACTCGAGCCTGCGCGATGGCGTGGGAAACCCGGCCATCACTTGTCCGTCGACTTCCACCCCGATAGCGGCGCCGCCGCGGCTCGCGACCTTGCTGGTCGGGTCGACGCTCGCGTCCTGCAGATCGCCCGCGGCGATCGGCCTTTCGTGGGCGCGGTAGGCGCCTTCCTCGATCAGAAACGCGCCGTACTTGCGCATGTAAGCGAGCGGGGCGAGGCCCTCTTTGGCGGCGGCGGCGGGCAGGCCCGGCACGCTGTGCTCGAAAATCCAGCGGTAGAAATCCTCGACGCTGAGCTTCTCGCCGGCGCGATAGGGCGATTCGAAATACTTGCGGATGCCCAGCGCGCCGTCGGGATCGATGCGCCATGAGAGCTCGATCCAGAATTCGTCCTCCTCCCAGATTTCGCCCGCTCCGACCTCGCGATGCGCCTCGTAGGTGAAATTGAAGCGGCGCCCCGCGCGCTCCAGCGCCACGCGCACAACCGGCTGGCGAAAGCCGATCCAGCGCGCGCCGTGCGTTTCCTGGCTCAGCAGGTCGTGCCGCTCGGGCCCGTGGCCCATCGGCAGCACATAATCGGCGAACTGCGCGGTCTCGCTCCAGATCGGGGTCAGACACGCGTGCTGTTCGATCCGGCTTTCGTCGGTGAGCGCTTCGATCCAGCTCATCCCGTCCGGGTTGGTCCAGACCGGGTTGTAGACGCGGGTGAAGTAGGCGCTGATCTTGCCGCGGCCGTCCTTCAGAAAATGCGGCAGCAGAAAACTCATCTCGAAGAACGCGAGCGGAAACTCGCGCGGCCACATCAGCTCGTTCCATATCCGCGCCGGCGGCGGCATCAGCGGCGGCGCCGGAATAAACTTGTGAGCCGAGTTGGGGGCGGTGCCGCCGGGCGCGTCGACCGCGCCCATCAGCACCACCAGCAATTCGAGCGCGCGCGCAACCTGCCATCCGCCGAGGTTGCCGGCCGCGGCGTTGCGCCAGACGTGAGCGGCCAGCGCCGAGCCGGCGCGCCCGATTGCACGCGCCACCTCGACGATTACGGCGGCGGAGGCGCCCGACTCGCGCTCGGCGAACTCGGGCGTATACTCGGCGTAGATTTCGCCGAGCAGGTCGAGAAAGGTCTCGAACGTCTGCGGGCGAGTCGGATGCTCCTCGCGCAGGAATTCCTCCCAGTTGACCCAGCGCCGCAGGAATTCGCGGTCGTAGAGCCGCTCGCGCACGATCACGTGGCACATCGCCAGCAGCACTGCGGCTTCCGTGCCGGGCCAGGTCGAGAGCCACCAGTCGGCCTTGGTCGCGGTGTTTGAAAGCCGCGTATCGATCACGCATACGCGCGCGCCGCGCTGACGCGCCTCGATAATCCGCTGCGCGTGCGGATTGAAGTAATGGCCCGCTTCGAGATGCGAGCTGAGCAGCAGGATAAATCGTGCGTTGGCGTGGTCCGGCGACGGCCGATCCGCGCCGTGCCAGAACGCATAGCCGGTCCGCGCGCCGGCCGAGCATACGTTGGTATGGCTGTTGTGGCCGTCGATGCCCCAGGCGTGGAGCACGCGCTGGTTGTAGATCAATTCATGGCCGGGACGGCCGACGTGATAGACGATCTCGTTGCGCCGGCCCTCGACCAGCGCGCGGCGGATGCGCGCGGCGAGATCGTCGAGCGCCTCGTCCCACGTCACGCGCTCCCATTTGCCCTCGCCGCGCCGTCCCGCGCGGCGCATCGGGTAGCGGATGCGCTCGGGGTCGGTAACCTGGTTGATGGTGGCCGGGCCCTTGGCGCAATTGCGGCCGCGGCTTCCCGGATGCAGCGGATTGCCCTCCAACTTGCGTATCGAGAAGTCCCGCCGATCGACATATCCGAGCAGGCCGCATCCGGCCTCGCAGTTGAAGCAGACGGTGGGGACGAGCGTGTAATGCCGTTCCACCTTTGACGGCCACGCCGCGGGATCGTATTCGACCCAGTCGTCCCATCGCTCAACCGGCGGAAATGCGCTCAGTCCTCCGGCCGGAGGTTCCAGTTCGATTGCCGCCGGATTGAGCGGAAGCGGCTCGTGGTTCACGTCGCCCATCGTCCTATCCGATTAACTGAGCGCCACCGCCTGTCCCGCCTTGATGAAGATGCCCTCGAACATTCCAAGCCCGGCGAGCGCCAGCAGCGCCGCGGCGCTCGCAGCGGCGCTGCCGCCGCCGACCGATCGCATCGCCGCGACGAGCAGCGCCACCGGCACCAGCGTTCCGAACAGCACCGTCCCGATCCAGAAGCGAGGGCTCAACGCGCCGCGCAGGATAAGCTCGGCCGCGCGCCGGAAATCCTCGCTCATTGCCGGCAGCGTCAATTCGATCAGGATCATCAACAGACCGACGACCAGCGTGCCCGCCAGGACGATGGCGGACATATAAAGCACCGCCGCGTTTGACCCGAGCAGGGCCGCCGCGACGATCAGCACCGCCGCTCCGCCGATCAGCGCCTGAATCAGCAGATGCCAGATGAAGATCGGGCTCTGCCACAGATCGCGCGCCCTGGCCTGCGCGAAGAGAAAAGCGGAATAGCATGCGGATCCGACGGCGAAAATCGCCGCCGCGATTGGCAGGGGCGCCGGCACCGTGTCGGCGAACAGACCGCAGCCGAGCCATGCCGCCGCCAGCGCGCCGTAAATCATCAAAATGTACGTGCCCCACACCAGCCATGAGCGGAAGTTCGGTTTCGTCAGCAGAAAATAGAATCGCCATGGCTGCTTGAGATCGGCGATCAGCAGCGCCACGGTGATGCCGAGGAATGCGATTGCGAGAGCCGGACTCGCGATGTTGACCAGCACGCGATCGCCGCCGCTCGGCATCGCGAACAGTATTGCCGCGACCATCAGCACGCCGGCCGCGATCGATTTGGTCCACAGGTAGGCCGCAGGGATCGCGCCCCAGGGCGCGGGATGCGCGACGTCATATACCACACGCGCTTCGCCGGGCGCCGTCTCGGCCGTGCGGTCGGCGGTCGCGGGACGTGCGTCCTCGATCGGGTTGCGGTCGCCCCACATCGAACTGCGCTCGGGCCGCATCATCGACGGCTGCAGCAGATCGCCGTCGATGCCGACGTAGAACAGCTTCGGCTGCGTGCCCTTGTAGGGCTTGCGCGACGCGACCTTTTGCGTCGCCACCACCCGGCTCACACGGCTTTGCGGATCGTCGAGGTCGCCGGTCATGATTGCCTGCGTCGGACAAACGACCACGCACGCCGGCTCGAGCGCGAGCTCGACGCGATGCGCGCAGAAGTTGCACTTGGCCGCGGTGCTGGTCGCGGGATCGATATACAGCGCGTCGTACGGACACGCCTGCATGCACGATTTGCATCCGATACATCGGCTGTTGTCGAAATCGACGATCCCGTCGTCGCGGCGGAAGAGCGCGCCGGTGGGACAAATCTCGACGCACGGCGCGCGTTCGCAATGATTGCAGCGCATCACGCCGAAATGCCGGCTCACGTCGGGGTACGAACCCTTCTCGATGTACTTGACCCAGGTGCGAAAGACCCCGACGGGGACGCGATGCTCGTTCTTGCACGCGACCGTGCACGCGTGGCATCCGATACACCGATTCTGGTCGATTACGAAACCGTAGCGCACGCGTGGACACTCTCTTGCCGTCCCGTGCCGCAGGACAGCCGTTTCAGGCCAAGGGTGGATCGAATGTTCCGTCGGCGCGGACGGGCGACCCGCCGCGAACTGGTAATATTACACGAGCGGTAATCGGTCAAAGGAGCGCGCGCGAAGCGGCGCGGCTCACTCTTCAAAGAAGGGCACTTCGGTAGTCAGCGTCAGTCCGCGATTGGTATGCGAACGCGCGCTCACCGTGCCGCCGTTGGTCTCGGTCAGCGCGCGCGCCACGTAGAGCTTCCATCCCGAGGATCCCATGCCCTGGCGATCCTGGATCGGCCGCTCGAACAGATGAGAGAACTGCTCGTGGCTGAGCTGCGGCCCGGTGTCCTGAACTTCGATTACGACTTTGCCGCCGCTGAGGAAGGTGCGCAGGACGACCTCGCCGCTCTCGGTGCGCTGGATGCCGTTGCTGAGCAGGTTGGCCACGATGCGCTCGAGATGCAGCGGGTCGAGGCTGGCGCGCGGCATCCCGCCCAGCTCGGTGCGCATGCGCAGCCCCTTGAGCCGCGCCTCGCGCCCGTAGACGTCGGCCACTTCCTGGACGATGACGTTGGGATCGATGAGCCGCGGATGCGGCTGCAGGTTGTCCTCTTCGAGCAGGTACATGTCGAGGACGTTCTTGACCAGCAGGTCCATCGCGCGCGAGGTCGAGCCGACACGGGCCAGCAGGTGGCTGGTCTCCTTCTCGCTCAGCTCGTCCTCCTCGAGCAACGTGACCAGGCCGACCAGGGTCGCCAGCGGATTGCGGATGTCGTGGGTCATGGTGCCGATTTGACGCTCACGGAACTTGGCCGCGGCCGCCAGCTGCTCCATCTGCGCCCGCAGCTTGCCGCGATAGCGATCGAGAAACACCGCCGTGAACCACGACAGCACCAGCGCGGCTACGAATCCGAGCCATCGAAACAGCGTGTATTCGTCTCGCGAGGGCACCGCGAGTTGTGCGGCGCCGAACAGTACCAGGCAGCCGAGGTTGAGCATGCCCTGCCATCGCGGACCCCACATCACGAAGGCCGCCGTCGCAAACGGACACAGGATGATCGCGACGAAGGCGAGTTCGGGCTCGCGGCCCAGAGCGGCAATCCGGATAAACAGCGCGATGATGATGACGCAGGTCACCAGCGTCCACGCTTTCCAGTAGCGGCGGAACGTGCTCAACCAGGTGAGGCCGAAGAAGAAGGTGATGATCGCCAGCGCGGCGTAATGATACGGACTGAGTCCGCGCGAGTCCGCCCGCAGCAGCGCCAGGCCGTCGTACGCGAGCATGAACAGGATCGCGATCGGGCCGGCGACCTTCAGCGTGCTGATCGCCTCGGCGTCGTGATCGATTTCGAGCAGGACGCGGCGGTCGGCGGCGACCGGACGTCGCGGGGTGAGTACGTATCCCGACTGGTCCGCGCCGGCTTCGTCCGCCGCAACTACCTGAGCTGTTGCCATAGTCCCCCGGACGGATCCTCAGGCTCTAGAGTTGCCGATGGCGCGGCCTGCTTCAAGCGCTTCGCGCATTGCATCCAACGCGAAATCAGCTTCCTCGGCGCGCATGTTCAGCGGCGGCGCAAGCCGCACCACTCGCTCGGCATTGAGGGTCCAATTGACAATCACCCCGCGTGCCAGCGATTCGCGCACGAAAACCTCGGCATCGTGCGCAGCTCTAAACTCTACACCCACCAGGGCTCCTATGGCACGGACCGCGCTCACGTTCGAATCGGCCCGCTCGCGAATCCCTTGTGCCAATTTTTCGCCCGTCGCCGCCGCTTGCTCCCATAGGCGTCCCTTGACAATCACTTCGAGCGCCGCAAGCCCGGCGGCACATGAAAGCGGATGGCCGCCGAAAGTCGTGATATGGCCTAGCGGCGGGTTTCGCGCGAGGTCGCCAATCAGCCCTTGCGAGCCGCAAAACGCTCCCAGCGGCAGCCCGCCGCCGAGCGCCTTGGCCATCACCACGATATCGGGCACGACGTCGAAATGCTCGAGGCCGAACAGATGACCGGTGCGGCCCATCCCCGTCAGCACCTCATCGTAAATCAGCACCGCCCCGGCGCGATCGCATCGCTCGCGCAGAGCGCGCATGAACTCTCCCGCCGGCATGCGCACGCCGCCCTCGGCCTGTACCGGTTCTATCACCACCGCCGCCACGCCAGCGTCGATCGCCGCGAGCGCGGCGGTGTCGCCATACGCCAGGTGGGTGACCGGACCGGGCAGCGGCTCGAACGGCGCGCGAAACGCGCGATTACCCATAAGCGCCAGCGCCGCCATCGTGTCACCATGGTAGCCGCCGTCGAAGGCGAGGAATCGCGCGCGCCGCGTATGCTTGCGCGCGGTCTTGAGCGCGCCCTCGATTGCTTCGGCGCCGCTGTTGGTGAAGTAGACGCAGTCGAGCGGCGCCGGGAGAAGTTCGGCCAGACGCGCGGCGAGCCGGACCTCGCTCTCGATCACGTATTCGCCATAGACCATCACATGCAGATGGCGGCGCGCCTGCGCGGCAATCGCCTCGCGCACGGCGGGATGGCCGTGGCCGAGCGCCGAGACGCCAATCCCGGCGATTAAATCGAGGTAACGGCGTCCATCAGTGGTGTAGATCCACGATCCCTCGGCGCGCTCGACCTCGAGCCCGATCGGCGCGTCGGAAGTCTGCGCGAGATGGCGCGCAAACAGGTCGCGCAATTCGCTCATCGCGCCGCCTCGCGCAACAAGGCAAACATCGCGCCATGCCCGTGCGGCCAATCCAACGGCGGCGCCTGCATCTGCCCCGGCTCGCAGACGTACGTCGCACCCAGCCGCCGCAGGTGCTCCTTCAACGGTTCGCGTCGCTCCGGCGGCGCCGCGAGCGCGAATGCCTCGAGCCTGCCGGCCGCCGGTCCGAGGCGCGCGCCCAGCTCATCGATGTTGTCGAGGGCGCTGACGAACACGGTGCGATAGCCGGGCGAGGCCGAGAAGGCAGCGGTGCGGTCGTAAATCACGGTGGCAGCGGCGGATTCCCACAGTGCGATGTCGCGACCCGCCGCATCCGTGGGCTGCGCGAGCGCGCGCCAGCGCGCGCGCTCGCGCAGCCCACGGATGGCCGCGGCGGCGTCCAGCGGGAGCCGGGCTGGCGGCGGCAGCCGGCGGGCGAGGCGCTCCAGCGCGCGGAGGAGGCGCGCGGCGAAGCCGCGCGCCTCCTCCGCGCCGCCCACTACGAACACGTGATGCGGCGAAAGGCATCCGCGCTGCTCGAACAGCGCCACATCGCGGGCGAGACCGCAAGCCGCCGCTTCGGCGGCTTGCGGCCTCGCCCGGCCGGGCGTGCCCGCCGTGTCCGGCAGATCCAGCGCGACCAGTGCGCCGCTCAGCCGGCTGCCGAAGCCGGCCCACTCCCGCGCGCCCGGCGCGGCACCGGCCGCCGCGAGCGCGGCGAGGGAGGCGTCGTCGCCGTAGGCGACGACGCCTCCCTCGCACGCCGCCCACATCGCGCTCATCGCCGCGCGGTCCTCGCGGCTGAAGCTGACCAAAGCGATGCGTGCCGCGACTGCAGGGTCAGCGGCTGCCAGCGAGCGGACGAAGTTCCCGAAGAAGACCGATTCGCGGCTGGCGCTCTTGATAATGACGGCCGCGCCCGCGAGCAGGGCGGCCGCGATTTCGTGAATGCCGGAGCCCGGAACGTTGCCGGGCATGACGAAGCCGAAGAGGCGATAGGCGCGAGGCAGACGCGAGGCGAGCGAAGCGAGCGCAGGCGCCGTAAGCGGCTGGAGCAGCGCGTCGAGCGATTCGTCGAGCAGGGGCCGTGTCATGCCGAGCGACGCGGCGAGCTGGGCGACGGTGTCGCGGCGGAGAGCGAAATGGACGTTGCGCCATCGTTGCGCGATCTGCGCAAGCGCCGTCGCAACGCGCTGGGGCGGGCACGCCGCGGCGAGGCGCACTCGGGCGGCCGCGTCAAGGATCGCGGATGCGGTCGTCGGTTCGGGTTGCGTCACCGTAGGGCTGGCGATGGTCACTGGAGGGCGTCAGCGGTCTTTGGCGGCGAACTGCTCGATACCTAGCGCGCAGCCGCGCGCCTCGCCATCCGCCGCGCGGCCGATCACCTGCACAAGTCCATTCTCGACCACGCCGAGGTCCCCGGTCAGGATAGCCGATATGGAGCCGACGTTGGCGAGATCGAAGAATCGCAGCAGGCCCGGATTTCCGTCGGGTACGCGTTCCAGGCTTATTGGATCGACCGCCGCGGCGTCGAGCCATGGCGGTCCCAGCTTGCGACGTCGGGCCGGATCGTCGGCGCGGCGCGAGTTGAACGGCGTTGCGTCGTAGAGCTGCGAGCACATTTCAGTCATCCCGTACTCGTTGATGACGCAGGACGGCTCGAGTCCGAGCAGCGCCACCGAACGCTCGACGACTTCGTCTGCACCGAGCGGAAGGCGCTGTCCCTTGGCCCCGCCGGTATCCATCAGGCGCGATCCCGCGGGCAACGCAAGCCGCGCGTGTGCGGTGCGCAGCGCGTCGAACAGCGCGGCGAGCGCCGCCGTCGTGGTCATCACGCACACCGGCGCGCGGTCGCGTTGCGCGCCGCGGAGTACGTCGATCGCCGCGACGGTATCAACCCCTTTGCGGTCCGCCACGCAGCGCCCCTGGCCCAATCCGAATTCCTCCATCGCCCAGCTTATCATCTGGCCGAGCGAAGACTCCGGCATCCTGTCGGCCGTGGGATGAAGGCTGAGCACGAGCATACGCGCGCCGTCCGCAAAGAGCATCCGCCGCAGATGGCCCACAGCGGAGGCGCGATAGATGTCCACGCAAGGTACGCGATGGCGTCCGCGTTCGTCGGGCCCCGCGGTCGTGCCGCTGGTCGAGAAGGTGCGTCCGCCCGCGGCGGGCAGAGGCGTAACCGAATCGGTCAGGTCGGCGTATTTGAAAGCGACGGTGCTGAGCGGAGGGATTCTGTCGATCGAGTCGATACGGTTCGGATTCACGCCGCGGCTCTGGCAGTATTCGCGATAAGGGCTGACAGTATCGAACTGATGGCGAAACACTTGCAGCGCAAGCGCTTCGAAACACGCCTGCTTGGGTGCTTCGATGAAGCTCAGAACCTCGTCGTAGATGGTCATTGCGGTGGCGCGGTATGGACTGGCGGTCGGAGAATGGCGCGCGCAGGCCGTTCTGATGATGGCATCCGGGGAGTTGCCTATTCAATCCCGCGGTCTAATTTGATAGGTAATCGCGTGGTGGTGTGGGGTTGTTGGGTGGGGCTGCAGCCGGGTTAGGACATCGATGAAAAAATTTATCGCGGGTGTGGTGGTAGGCTTCGTGCTGAGCTGTGCGGGAGTGTTCGCCGCACCGAGCTTCGATCACAACGGGGCCTATTGGAATCGGCTTAATCCGTCCGCCAAGGACGGTTATGTTGACGGCTACAGCGACGCGATGCAGGTGAGCGTCGGCAAGCTGAATGTGCTGACGACAGCGGCTGACCTCTTTCACTGGAAGGGCGGCGACCGCATCATCCATCAGCTCGCGCACGAGCTCGCGATGTCGGAGTTGAAGCCGGCCGAGGCGGTCAAACGTCTGGACGCGCTTTATGCCAACCGCAAGTACTCGGAGCTCGACCTTGGCACGGCGCTGCAGGTGCTCGCGATCGACAGCACCAACCAGGACGCCGCGCACGCGTCGCAGCAGAAGTAGCTTCCGTCGATCTGCCGCGGGTCTGCGCCGCCTGGCGACGCGGCGCAGGCCGTAATTCGACAAGCGCGGGCGGGCGTGAAACAATTCGTCGCGGCCGCAGCCGATGCCGCACGAGCTCAAATTCTATTTCGCTTACACCAGTCCGGTTTCCTATCTGGCCAAGGATCCGGCCTACGCCCTGGAGCGCTCGCATGACGTGCGCATCCGCTATATCCCGTTCGGCGTGGATATCCGGCGCGTGTACGGCGACGTGCCGACGCGCGGCGAGCGCGACCGGCGCAAGCTGCGCTACCTGTACTTCGATGCGCGGCGGATGGCGCGCGAGCGGGGCGTCGTAATCTATCCGCCACGCAAGATCTTCAGTGCGCGGCGCGCCTTCTACGGCGGCTTCTGCGCCGAAGACCAGGGCCTCTTCCGCGCTTACTCCGACCGGGTCTATCAGCGCTTCTGGAAGCACGAGCTGGAAGTCGAGAATCCCGACGCGCTCGCGGCGATTCTCGAGGAGGTCGGCGCCGACACCGCGGTTTTCCGCCGCTGGATTGCGGACGAGGAGCACGAAGCGAAACCACGGCTCAAGCGATGCTTCGCCGAGGCCGCCGCCGATCGCGTTTTCGGCGTGCCCACGTTCGTCATCGACGGCGAGCTGTTCTGGGGTTACGACCGGATGCCATGGCTGGCGCGCAAGCTGGACGCGATGGGGCTGCGGCGCTGAACGGATACTCGCCGCGCTTCGCGCTCACGGCTGATGGAGTCCGCCGCGCCCGCGCAGAGCCTATTGATCCTGAGGCTGCGCGGCCGCTTCCGAGAGAAACGGTTTCAGACCGACCGCGCGAAACCCGTCAACCGCGACCCTGCCGAGCCATCCCAGCGCGCGCTCGTCTCCCACGACGAAGGTATCCGCGGCTGCCGCGCCCGTCGTCGCGTGCACGACCTCGTCGAGATCCTCGGCTTGCGCCGCCCGCCCGTCGGCTTGAGCGCAGGCAAGCGCGAGCGCCGCGCCCACCCACGTCCCGACGCAGGCGAGCGCGGCCGGGGCTTCGGCGCCGCGCTCGCCCAGGTCGGCACCGATTCCCGTCCGCTCCGCGAGCAGGGCAACCGCCGCGGGCGCATTGCGCGTGAAATAGTCCGCGAAACCGGCGGCGGGATCGGGAGGCGCGAGGCGCTCGGCGCACTGTTCGAGGAAATCGCCCAGCCCCGCGCACATGGCCGCGCGCTCGCGCCGCGCCTGGTCGAGGGCCTGCGCGAACTCCTCGCTGAGTTCCTCGCCGTCGCTCTCGAGCAATTCCGAAATGCCGGTGCTGACCGCGTTCTGCAGCGCGCCGCGCGCATACGGCCCAGGGGATTGGGCGCCCGCGGTGAATGCGCGCAGCTCGTCGACCAGCAGTTGCCGGCAGGGCTTGAGCAGCACGCGTGAGCTGCTGAGCGAAAGCATCAGGCGAAGCTGCGCCGCCCTGGCCTGGGGCGAAGCCGCGCGCGCGAGCACGATTTCCTCGAGATTGTGCAACCCGAGCGGAATCGAAAGCCTGCGGCCGTAGATCGCCTTGCGCAGCGCCGCGATGTCGGCAGCGCCGCAATCGACCTTGCGGTAGAGACGGCCAAAGGCGCTGCTGGCGAGATACGCGCGCATCGCGACGCGCCCCTTTGCCCCGTCTACAGTTCGGGGCTTGCCGGCAAAAAGCTTTCGCCCATCAGCCAGGCATCGACCGCGCGCGCGCACTCGCGTCCTTCCCAGATCGCCCACACCACCAGCGATTGGCCGCGCCGCGTGTCGCCGGCCGCGAACACCCCGGGCACGCTCGACATGTAGTTGTCGCACAGCACGTTGCTGCGCGCGTCGAGCTTGAGCCCCAGTTGCGAGATGATGCCTTCGGGCTCGGGGCCGAGAAAGCCGAGCGCGAGCAGCACCAGTTCGCATTCGATGATGAAGTTGCTGCCCGGAATCTCCTCCATCGCCATCCGCCCGTTTTCCTGCTTCCAGCGCAGCTTGACGCCCTCGAGCGCCCTGAGCGCGCCGTTCTCGCCGATGAAGCGCCTGGTGTTGATGCTCCAGTCGCGCAGCACGCCCTCCTCGTGTGAGGTGGACGTGCGCAGGATCATCGGCCACTCCGGCCAGGGCATCGCCACCGTGCGCCGCTCAGGGGGCATCGGCAGCAGTTCGTACTGGTAGACGAGTTTCGCGCCCTGGCGATTCGACGTGCCGAGGCAGTCCGAGCCGGTGTCGCCGCCGCCGAGGATCACGACCTTCTTGCCGCTCGCGCTGATCGCGACCGCCGGGTCGATGGTGTCGCCGGCGTTGCGCCGATTCTGCTGCGGCAGGAACTCCATCGCGAAATGCACGCCCTTGAGTTCGCGGCCCGGGATCGGCAGGTCGCGCGGCTTGGTCGCGCCCATCGTCAGCACGATCGCGTCGTGGCGCGCGCGCAGCTCGTCGGCGGGGATGTCGAAGCCGACGCGGCAGTTGGTGACGAGCCTGACGCCTTCGGCCTGCATCTGTTCGACGCGGCGGCGCACGAAATGTTTCTCCAGCTTGAAATCCGGAATCCCGTACATCAGGAGCCCGCCGACCCGATCGGCGCGCTCGTAGAGCGTCACGTCATGCCCCGCGCGCGCCAGTTGCTGCGCGCAGGCGAGGCCCGATGGACCCGAACCGACCACGGCGACGCGCTTGCCGGTCTTGCGCGTGGGCGGCAGCGGCGCGACCCAGCCCTCGGCCCAGGCGTGGTCGATGATGTTTTTTTCCAGCAGCTTGATGGTGACCGGATCGTTGTTGATGTTGAGGACGCACGCCTCCTCGCACGGCGCCGGACATACGCGGCCGGTGAATTCCGGGAAATTGTTGGTCGAATGCAGGCGCTCGACGGCTTCCTGCCAGCGCCCGCGATACACCAGGTCGTTCCAGTCGGGAATGATGTTGCCGAGCGGGCAGCCCTTGTGGCAGAAGGGGATGCCGCAGTCCATGCATCGCGCGCCCTGCGCGCGAAGCTTGTCCTCGGGCATTTTGAGATCGTACTCGCGCCAGTCCTGCAGACGCTCGGCGACCGGGCGCCGCGCCGGCGTCTCGCGCTTGATCTCCATGAATCCGGTTATCTTGCCCATCTTGTTACCGCCGCGATCCGCCGCCGTTCATCGGGGCGGGGCTGAGTTTGCTGATATTCCTCCGCGCCGCCCGCGCGCCGGGCGGCGTCGTTATGTCCGATTTTGTCCCCGCTGCGCCGTTCCTACACCGCGGCCAGGCGCGCCATGTCATTGCCGGCGCCGAGATGCTGGCGCTCGAGCACCGCGCGATACTCGGTGGGCAGCACCTTGATGAACTTGCCCGCGTAGTCGTCCCAGGCGGCGAGAATTCGCTCCGCCAGCGCGCTCTGCGTGTACTGATGATGGCGCACGACCAGCGCGTGCACGCGCTTGCGCTCGTCGGGGTCGCTGAGCGGTCCCAGCTCGACCATCCCGGTGTTGCAGCGCGAGGCGAACGTGCCGTCCTCGTCGAGCACGTAGGCGATACCGCCGCTCATGCCGGCGGCGAAATTGCGCCCGGTGCGCCCGAGCACCACTACCAGTCCGCGCGTCATGTACTCGCAGCCGTGATCGCCGACGCCCTCGACCACCGCGGTCGCGCCGCTGTTGCGCACGGCGAAGCGCTCGCCGGCCATCCCTGAGAAGAACGCCTCGCCGCCGGTCGCGCCGTACAGCGCGACGTTGCCGATGATGATGTTCCTGGCGGGATCGAACGTCGCCGCGCGCGGCGGCCGTACCGCGATGAAACCGCCCGAGAGCCCCTTGCCGCAGTAATCGTTGGCGTCGCCCTCGAGATGCAGCGCCACGCCGGGCGCGAGCCAGGCGCCGAAGCTCTGCCCGGCCGAGCCGCGCAGGTTGATGCGGATCGTGTAGGGTGGCAGGCCGGCCTCGCCGAAGCGCCGCGACACCTCGGAGGACAGGATCGTGCCGACCGTGCGGTTGACGTTGCGGATCGGCAGGTTGACCTCGACCGGCTTGCGATGCTCGAGCGCGTCGGCGCACAGCTCGAGCAGCTGCTGATCGAGCGCCCGCTCGATGCCGTGGTCCTGCTGCTCGACGCAATGCAGCGGTTCGTCGGGCCCGACCGGCGGACGATGAAGGATCTGGCTGAGATCGATGTGGCGCGCCTTCCAGTGCCGGATCGCCTCGTTGGCGTCGAGGCATTCGACGTGTCCCACCATCTCGGCCACGCTGCGGAAGCCGAGCTGCGCCATGTACTCGCGCATCTCCTCGGCCAGAAACATCATCAGGTTGACCACGTGCTCGGGCTTGCCCTCGAACTTCTTGCGCAGCTCGGGGTCCTGGGTGGCGACGCCGACCGGGCAGGTGTTCAGATGGCACACGCGCATCATGATGCAGCCCGAGGCGACCAGGGCCGCGCTGGCGAAGCCGAACTCCTCGGCGCCGAGCAGCGCCGCGATCGTCACGTCGCGCCCGGTCTTGAGCTGGCCGTCGGTCTCGACGTGAATCCGCCCGCGCAATCCGTTCATCACCAGGATCTGCTGCGTCTCGGCGAGCCCCAGCTCCCATGGAACGCCCGCGTGCTTGATCGATGTCAGCGGCGAGGCGCCGGTGCCGCCGTCATGTCCGCTGATCAGGACGACGTCGGCCTTGGCCTTGGCCACGCCGGCGGCGATCGTGCCGACGCCGACCTCGGCCACCAGCTTGACGCTGACGCGCGCGCGGCGGTTGGAGTTCTTGAGGTCGTGGATGAGTTGCGCGAGGTCCTCGATCGAATAGATATCGTGATGGGGCGGCGGCGAAATCAGCCCGACGCCCGGGGTCGAGTAGCGGATCTTTGCGATGAAGTCGTCAACCTTGTGGCCGGGGAGCTGGCCGCCTTCGCCGGGCTTGGCGCCTTGCGCCATCTTGATCTGCAGCTCGTCGGCGTTGACCAGGTAGTAGCTGGTGACGCCGAAGCGCGCCGAGGCCACCTGTTTGATCGCGCTGCGGCGCCAGTCGCCGTTGGCGTCACGCACGAAGCGCGCCGGGTCCTCGCCGCCTTCGCCGGTGTTGGACTTGCCGCCGATGCGGTTCATCGCGATCGCCAGATTCTCGTGCGCCTCCTTGCTGATCGACCCGAACGACATCGCGCCGGTCTTGAAGCGTTTGACGATCTCTGCGGCCGGCTCGACCTCTTCGATCGGGACCGGCGGCCGGTCGAACTTGAACTTGAGCAGGCTGCGCAGGGTGGCCAGGCTGCGGCTGTGATCGTCAACCAGCCGCGTGTATTCCTTGAACAGCTGGTAATTGCCCCCGCGCACCGCGTGCTGCAGCTTGGCGATGGTGTTGGGATTGTACATGTGATGCTCGCCGCGGCGGCGCCACTGGTATTGGCCGCCGACCTCGAGCTGGTGATCGAGATTGGGCATGACCTCGAAGGCGCGGCGATGACGGTTGGCGGTCTCGCGCGCGATGGCCTCGAGCCCGATGCCGCCGACGCGCGAGGCGGTCCAGGTGAAGTAGCGATCGATCAGCTCGCGGTTGAGCCCGATCGCCTCGAAAATCTGCGCGCCGCGGTAGCTCTGTACGGTCGAGATGCCCATCTTGGAGGCGACCTTGATCAGGCTCTTCACCACCGACTTGTTGAAATGCTCGACCGCCTCCTCCTCGTGCACGTCCTTGAGGACGCCCTCGTCGATCATTCCGGCCATCGTGGCGTAAGCGAGATACGGATTGACCGCGCCCGCGCCGTAGGCGACGAGCAGGCAGAAGTGCTGCGCCTCGCGCGGCTCGCCCGACTCGACCACCAGTCCGGCGCGCGTGCGCGTGCCCTCGCGAATCAGATGATGATGCACGGCGCCGGTGGCGAGCAAACTCGGGATTGGCGCGTGTTCATGATCCACGCCGCGGTCCGAAAGCACGATCAGCGTCATCCCGTCGGCAATCGCCTGCGAGGCGTCGCGGCACAGGCGTTCCAGCGCGCCGCGCAGTCCCGCTTCGCCTTCGGCCACGCGGTAGAGCGTGGAGAGCGTGATCGTGCGCAGGCCCGGCTGGTCCAAACGCTTGATCTTTTCCAGCTCGGCGTTGTCGATCACCGGACGCCAGAGCTTGAGTTGGCGGCAATGCTCGGGCGTCTCCTCGAACAGGTTCTGCTCGGAGCCGATGGTGGTGATCGCCGAGGTGACCATCTCCTCGCGGATCGGATCGATCGGCGGATTGGTGACCTGCGCGAAGAGCTGCTTGAAGTAATTGAACAGCAGCGGCGACTTGTCCGAGAGCACCGCGAGCGGCGTGTCGGTGCCCATCGAGCCCACCGGCTCCTGCCCGTTGACCGCCATCGGCGCCAGGATCATCTTGAGCTCTTCGATCGTGTAGCCGAAGGCCTGTTGCTGGCGCGACAGCTCGTCCGGTTCGAAGCCGGAGATCGCAGGCGCGCTCGGCGGCTGCGGCAGACGCTCGATGTCAACCAGGTTGGCGTCGAGCCATCGGCGATACGGCTTGCGCGCCGCCATCGACGCCTTGATCTCCTCGTCCTCGACGATGCGGCCCTCGACCGTGTCGATGAAGAACATGCGGCCCGGCTGCAGGCGGCCCTTGCGCTCGACCTGCTCCGGCGCGATGTCGAGCACGCCCGCTTCCGAGGCCATCACGACCATTCCGTCCTTGGTCACCAGGTAGCGCGAGGGGCGCAGGCCGTTGCGGTCGAGGACCGCTCCGATGCGCCGTCCGTCGGTGAACGCGATCGAAGCTGGCCCGTCCCACGGCTCCATCAGGCTCGAGTGATATTCGTAGAACGCGCGCTTGCCCGCATCCATCATCTCGTCGTTCTGCCACGCCTCGGGAATCATCATCATCACCGCGTGCGGCAGCGAGCGGCCGGTGCGCACCAGCAGCTCGAGGCAGTTGTCGAACATCGCGGAGTCGCTGCCCGCGGCCTCGATGATTGGCATGAGCTTGCGCATGTCGTCGCCGAACAGCGGCGAGGCGAACTGCCCCTGCCGCGCGGCCATCCAGTTGATATTGCCGCGCAGCGTGTTGATTTCGCCGTTGTGGCAGAGGAATCGGTAGGGATGCGCGCGGTCCCAGCTCGGGAAAGTGTTGGTCGAGAAGCGCTGATGGACCATCGCGAGCGCGGTTTTGATTCCGGGATCGCCGAGGTCGGGAAAGAATTGCGGAATCTGATGCGAAATGAGCTGGCCCTTGTAGACGATGGTCGCGGCCGAGAGGCTGCAGAAGTAGAACAGCTCGCCCTCGGCCATGGGCAGCGTCGCGCCTGCGCCGCTCACCGCCTTGCGAATCACGTAGAGCTTGCGCTCCAGCGCTTCGGCGTCGGCCACTCCCGGGCCGCGCCCGATGAACACCTGGCGGATCGCGGGCAGACCACGCCGCGCGATGTCTCCGCACGCGCTTTCGACAATCGGCACCGTGCGCCATCCGAGCAGGCGCTGACCCTCCTCGCGCACGACGCGCTCGACCATCGCCTCGGCCGCCTTGCGGCGCTCGGGATCGAGCGGCAGGAACACCTGGCCTACGCCGTATTCGCCCGGCGCCGGCAGGGCGAAGCCGAGCCGGTCCGCCTCGCGGGCGAAGAATTCGTGCGGAATCTGCATCAGCACGCCGGCTCCATCGCCGGTGCGCGGGTCGCATCCGCAGGCGCCACGATGGGTCAGGTTGTCGAGCACCTGCAGTCCCTTGAGCAGGATGTCGTGCGAGCGCACGCCCTTGACGTTGACCACGAAACCGACGCCGCAGGCGTCGTGCTCGTGAGCGGGATCGTAGAGGCCCTGGCGCTGGGGGATGCTGCGAAACTGATGCATTGCTATGTCCTTTTCGATTCGCCCAACCCGTTTTTCACTGAGGCATGGCGATGGCGCCGGCCATTGCCGGGCTCGCCGACTTCCTCCATGGCGACGCTGATTTGAGTGCGTTCGGTACGCGTGGACAGCACCACCATGGTCTCCGTGCGCGTCACGCCTTCGATCACGCGAATGGTCCGAATCAGCTCCTCGAGCGTCGAAGTATTGGCGGTCTTGACCTTGAGCAACACCGTGTGTTCGCCGGTGACGTGATGGCACTCGAGCACGTCGTCGATAAGCTCGATGGTCTGCTCGAAAAGGGCGATGGTCTTGGGATGGGCGATTGACACGCCGATAAAGGCAGTGACGTCCTTACCCAGCCGCTTGGCATCGACGACTGCGTGGTAGCCGACGATAACTCCGCTATCTTCAAGCTTTTTTACGCGCTCGATAACCGAAGGTGCCGACAGGCCTACCTGCTCGCCGAGCTTGACGTGTGCGATCCTGCCGTGTTCCTGCAAGGTTGACAGGATTTGCAAATCGATAGCGTCGAGCTCGGGAGCCTCTCCGCTTAATTTCATAAGGAAAACCTCTTCCGGAGCGTTTGAACTTATCAGGAAAGAGATTTAGGTCAAGAGTTTTAGTAGGCGAATCTGCAATTTGGGCAACGTTTTTTGAGAAACTCTTCTCCAATACCTATTCTTTAGCTCGATTTTTGCCCGCAAAGGGCATTTTTCGCTGGCCCGGACAGCCATTCTTCGATGATGTTTAGGTCGAATAAATCGAGGGCGCGCGTCCGTCAAACCTTATAGAAGAACGGTATGAACAATGCTTGGTGTTGATAAGTAACCGGCTGGAACCCATGGGGCGCGGCGTTTTACTTTACCAGGACGCTAAATCTCATGTAGAAGGGCCAAAGTCATGCGATCCACGGAGGATAGCGTCTGGCCGCCGATGTTGGCGCGCGTTGCCGGCGGAAATCAGGAGAAGTAGCGTCGGGCTGCTGAAAGCTGTGATGGCAGAAACCTGTATCGATTTTGCTCACAATCTGTCCCGCCTGCTTTGCGACCCCATTTTTTACGGTACAAACGTGCCACCCGGCGATGGAACCCCGGTTTTGCTGATCCCGGGTTACTTCACCGGCGACTGGTCTTTGTCCACGATGGCGCGATGGCTGTCGCGCGTCGGCTATCGATCCTATCTGTCAGGCATCGATTGGAACGTGGGGTGCCCGGACGAGAAGTCCGAGCGCCTGGGATGGCGTCTGGCGCGCATCACCGACGAATGCGGGATGCCGGCGGTCGCGCTGGGGCACAGTCTCGGCGGCGTGCTCGCGCGCGCGCTGGCCGTGAAGTATCCGGCGCGCGTGCGCCAGGTGGTTACGCTCGGCTCGCCGACGAAAATCTCGTGGGCCGCGGTGCGCGCGCGCTATCGCCCCGCGATTCGCGGTTTCCAGGCGCTCTGGCACGCGCTCAACAACCGGCCCGCGCAGTGCGGCACCGACCAGTGCATGTGCGAGTTCGGCGAAGCGGTGAACTCGCGCTTTCCGCGCGGCGTCGCCCTGAGTTCGATTTACACGCGCGAGGATGAAGTCGTCGACTGGCGCGCGTGCGTCGCGCCCGACGGCGACAATTACGAAGTCTCGGGCGCGCACGTCAGCCTGGCGGTCAATCCGGAAGTCTATCGACTGCTCGCGGCAATGCTCGGGCCACGCGTCGGGGCGCGCGCCTCGGCCGGCCCGGCCGCTGCGGCCACCTCAGCCGCCGGCGCGCACTAGCGGCCTTGCAGGCGGACGCCCGCGGCGCGCTCACACGTGCGGATAGGCGTCACTCCCCATCTCGAGCGCGTCGAGTCCCGTCCATTCCACCTCCGCCGCGACGCGATTTCCGATCGTGCGCTCGAGCAGCACGAAAAACGCCAGGGCGAGCGCGAACACCACGATTGCGTTGACGCTCACCCCGATGAGCTGCGCGACAAACTGACCCGGATCGCCGAACAGCAGACCGCGCACCGGCCCCCTCACCCCGTTCCAGCCGTCGCCGTAGCTGCCGTCAGCGAACAGGCCCAACGCGAGCGCGCCCCATGCGCCGCATACGCCATGTACCGCGATCGCGCCCACCGGATCGTCCACGCGCAGGCGCCGTTCCAGGGTGAGCACCGCGGCGACCACCAGCAGACCGGCGATCGCGCCGATCAGCACGGCCGCGGCCGGGGTCACGAAGGCGCATGGCGCGGTGATCGCGACCAGGCCGCCGAGCAGGCCGTTGCACGCCATCGCCACGTCCGGCTTGGCATAGCGCTGCCACAGGTAGAGCAGTGCCGCGAGCGCGCCCGCGGCCGACGCGAGCATCGTATTGGCCGCGATCACTCCGATGCGTGCGTCGGAGGCGGCCAGCGTCGAGCCCGCGTTGAAGCCGAACCATCCGAAGGCCAGGATCAGCGTTCCGGCCATCGCCATCGGCAGGTTATGGCCCGGCAGCGCGCCGATCGCTCCGTCGCGCCGGAACTTGCCGATGCGCGGCCCCAGCACCATTGCGCCGGCGAGCGCGGTGACGCCGCCGGTCATGTGCACCACCGACGATCCCGCGAAATCGACGTGTCCGTGGCCGAGCCCCAGGTTCACGCCCATCTGCGCCAGCCATCCGCCGCCCCACACCCAGTTGCCGTACAGCGGGTAGAGAAACATCGACATGAACAGGCCGTACAGAAAGAAGGCCGAAAATTTCCATCGCTCGGCCATCGCGCCCGTGGGCACCGTCGCGGCCGTGTCCATGAAGACCGCGGCGAACAGAAACATCGCGAGGCTTCCCGGATCGTGGCTGACGCTCAGCAGGACGAACTTGTGCGCGCCGATGAGGCCGAACGGATGGCCGCCGATAGAGATGCTCAATTCGCGGCTTGGGATGCCGCTTGTGCCGAGCGAGGGCCACTGCGACACCCCGCCCATCATCAGCGCATAGCCGGTCAGCCAGAAGCCGACGAGCCCGATCGGGTAGATGACGAGGTTCATCGCCATCGTGTTGACCGCGTTCTTCGCGCGCGTGAAGCCGGTCTCGAGCATCGCGAAGCCGAGCTGCATGAACATCACGAGGAAGCCGCCGACCAGGACCCACGCCAGGTTGAGCGAGGCGCTGAGCGTAGCGCTCGCGTGCAGCTCGGCCGGCGCTGGCAGCGGCGCCTGCGCGCCGGCGGGATGCGCCGCGAGCATCGCGGCGGCGGCGGCGGTCGCGCCCGCCGCGCGCAGTATCAGGCCGTGCCGCCGAGCGCCCTTGTTACGCGCCATCATTTGACCCTCCCCCGGTAGGACTGGCCGCCGCGCGCAGGTGCGGCCGGATAACGATTGGCAAGCCAGATGAGCGCGACGAAGACGAGCGCGAGCGAACCGAAGAACAGCGCCACCATCAAGCCGCGGCGCAGGCTGCGCGCGCGCAGGCTGCGCGGATGCAGGCGATGGGCGCGGCCGGTGAGAGCGACCTTTTCCGGCGCCTCGAGGTCGGCCAGCATCTCGGCCGCGCTCGCGTAGCGATTGCGCGGCACGCGTTCAATCGCGTGCAGGACGATCTCCTCGAGGTGCGGGTCGAGGTCGGGAAGGAAGCGGCTCGGCGGCTGCGGATCCTCGCTGGTCTTCGCGCGCATCATCGCGTACACATTGCTGCCCTCGAACGGCAGGTTGCCGGTGAGCATCTCGTACAACATCGTGCCGAGCGCGTAGATGTCGGTGCGCGCGTCACCGTGCCGGCCGCTGACCTGTTCGGGCGCCATGTAGTCGGGCGTGCCGATGGTGGTCGAAAGTCCCGACCAGGTCAGCCGCCGCGCGGATTCGTCGAGCGCGATGCCGAAGTCCATCAGCTTGACCTTGCCTTCGGCCGTGACCAGCACGTTCTCGGGCTTGAGGTCGCGATGGACCACGCCCTGGCCGTGCATGTAGACCAGCGCTTCGCAGATCTGGCGCGCGAACGCGAGCGCGCGCGCCGGCGCCATCGGCCGCTCGTCGCGCATGATGGCGCGCAGCGAGATGCCGTCGACGTACTCCATCGCAATATACATCCGGCTTTTGCGCCGCGGCGTCAGGACCTTGATGATCGCGGGATGGTCGAGGCGGCGGCCGACTTCCTCTTCGCGCTGGAAACGGCCGTAAAAGACCACGTCGCTTTCGAACTGCAGGTAGGGAACTTTGATCGCGACCGTGGCGCCGCTCACCTGGTCGGTGGCCTTGAAGATCGAGGCCATCCCGCTGCGCGCGATGAGCTCGGTGAGCTGATACTGGTCGAGCTTGTCGCCAGCATTGACCTCGCGCATCATGGCTCGAGCATTTCCGGGCGCGGCATGCGCGCGCACGTTAACATCGGCGCACCGACGCCGCAACGCGCTCCCGGCGCGCGGCGGGCAGCCCGCAGCGCGCCGCTAGACGCTACGCGCGGCGGCCGAACCATCGCGCGCAACGCGCGCGCCACCCGCCGGCGCCGCCGGCTTCGCTGTGGCCGGTATCGGCGCGCATGACGAACACCGCCGCGCTCAGATTGTCGGCGGTGCCGCGCGCGTTGGCGGCGGCGATGAGCGCGCTGCACGCCGCCGCCGCCTCCTCGGTTCGCAGCAGTTGCTCCATCTCGCGCTCCTCGAGCACGCCGTAGAGCCCGTCGCTGCAGAGCAGCAGCCGATCGCCGCGCACCAGCGGCATCGAAATGCGATCCACCGACACAATCAGCTCGTGGCCGAGCGAGCGGTTGAGCACCGAGCGCTCGGGATGGCTGCGCGCGCGCGCCGCGCTCATCAGGCCCATCCGCACGCGTTCGCCCACCACCGTGTGGTCCTTGGTGATCTGCGTCAGACGCCCGCGGCGCGCGAGATACAAGCGGCAGTCGCCGACGTGGGCCGCGTACAGCATCCCCGCCTCGACCGCCACCGCGGTCAGCGTGGTGCCCATCCGGCGCAGTTCGGGCACCGCGATCGCGCGGTTGTGGATCTCGATGTTGGCGCGCTGCGCCGCGCGCTGCAGGCGCTTGCCCGGGCCCCACGCGGCGGGACTTTCGCGATAGGCCTCGAGCGTGATGTCCACCGCCATGCGGCTTGCGACCTCGCCCCCCTCGTAGCCGCCGATGCCGTCGGCGACGGCAAACAGCGCCGTGCGCGACCCCTCGATGAAGTGGCCGCAGGCGTCCTCGTTGTCCGGCCGATTGGTGCCGGTATCGGTCAGCAGCGCAAGATCGAAATCCGACGATGGGACGTCGGGACCGGTCGCGTCGGCCATCGGGGTCTCAGGCCGGCGGCCGCGCGGAGCTGCCCATGGGCGGCCGCTCACGGCGGGGCGGCGCGACGATGGCGCGCGCGGGTCGGTCGCGGCGGCGCGTAGCGGTCACCCGATCATGGGTTTCGGGCACCGCGCAGTTCTCTTTCGGCCGCGAACCAGTCGGCCAGATCGTTGCCGTGAGCCGCCCCGCGGGCCAGAAAAAGCTCGTAAGCGCGCATGCGAATGGTCTCGATATTCGATCCGGTACTGGCCGCGCCGTTATGCCGCGCGCCGCCGTTGGTTTCATGTTTCGCGATCGCCGCTTCAGTGGCCATGCTCTTCGTCCGCCGCCGCCCCGCCGCACCGTTCCCCTTTCTCACCGTAGCCATCTCTTTCAATAAACCTCCTTGAGAGAGACGATTCCTTCTACGGATACCGTGCGCCGCGCGCAGGGCCAAGAGGGGCCGGCGATTTCAATATACAGATCGCATTCGATATGCGGGCTGCTCGCGCATCCGACGCGACGCGGGCGTGCGCACAACTTTCCAAATCCGGCGCGCAATCGTCGCCAATGCGCCGGCGAACCGCTTGCGCGGTCCGCCGGCCCGTTCCCGGCTTCGTGCGGAATTCCGACTGTCTCAGAATATGACGCCGGTCTCGACGAGGCCTCTGACCTGCGAGTTGTTGATGCCCTCCTTGCCAAACACCGCCCCGGGCGCATAGCTGTTCGCCTGCACATAGGAGACTTCGCCGCGGAAGAAGAACTGGTTCCACTGGAAAGTCGGCGTGAGCGTGAGCGACCAGGCATCGCTGCCGACTCCGTAGAGGAGATTCGCGGCGCTGCCCTTGGGAGAATTTTCGTTGCCGGTGGTGCCGATGTACTCGGCGCGCCCGGCGACCGAGACCTTGTCGGTAATCGCATAGCTCGCGAGGATCGCGCCGCTTATGGTCTGGGTGGACTTGAGGACGCCGATGTCCGGATTGAACGGGATATTGGTTTCCTGGAAATACGGCGTGATGACGATGGGCGCGGCATTGTAGGTATAGATCAGGTTGTAGATCTGGCCGTTATTGTTGAGCAGCGGAGTCGCAAAGTTGCTGGATTTCGCAAACCCGGCGTTGCCGCCCGCGACCACGCTGAGGGTGTTCTGCGGGTTTATCGTCCACGCCAGCAATCCGTCGACCCAAGTGTAGCTGTGAGAGTAGAAGCCGTTGTTCCAGCTCACGGAAGCCGCCAGCGGTCCATAGCTGTAGTTGAGCTGCACGCCCCGGTTGATAGCGTTCTCCTGGTTCCACAAGAGCCCGCGTTCGATGTTCATGTTTTCGAAAGTGAAGGTGTATTCGGCCCCGAAGAGCGTGGGCAGGTTACCGGCCTCGATTGAAAAGTTATCGAACGGGGCGACCTTCAGATAGGCTTCCGGCAAAACCCCATAAAGCTTGTTCACCGCTTTGGTCATGTTGACATAGGGACTGCCGAGTGCCGGTAAGCTGTAACCTCCGACCTGCACATAGTATTGGATCATGCCGTCGGCCTTCTGGATGATCGCCTCGGCATTGCTGATGTCGAGCCGGTTGTAAGGATCGCCGACCACGGCGCGGTTCTGAAAGAATCCGAGCCCGCTCACGACGCCGTTGACGTCGAAGTCGAGCAGGCCGGCAATCGGCGCCGGCAGCTCGGACAGAAACGGCGCATATTTCGGGATGTTGATTTCGTGCGGCGAGGCCATCACCAGCGGCCCGGTCATCCCAGGCGACGATAGCGGTGGGACCGGAGTCGCCGCCGCCACCGGCGCGGGCGTGGCTTTCGCTGCGGCCGCGGGTGCGCCGGCTGCGGGCGTAGCGCTCGGCGTGGCGTCGGCGCGGGCGTCGCGAGCGCCGGCGGCGATCAGGGCGAGCAGAAGTGCTCCAATGCATGCGGAAAAAATCGGTCGTCCGAAGCGGTATCCCATTTTCAGCTTTTCCATCTCCATCGCGGTGTAGGTCGGTAAATCGCGCACCTGTAGCCTCCCCGCGTACGGCGCGCGCAACGCCCTTTTATCAAGTTCCATGCCCGCGACCGACGGGCGAAAAGCATTTCGATCTAGGAACAATCAGCCGTTGCTCGAGCATGATACGGGCGCGATGCTGATTAGCGGGGCGGCATATGCCATCCCGCTGGTCAGCCTGCAGGATGCATCGGCGTGCAAAAAACAGCGCGGGGGCCGCGACGCGCGAGCGCGTCGCGGCCCCCGCCTCCTCCGCAGCGCCGATCGACTACGCCGGCTTCGCCATCAGCACCGTCTCCTTGCCGCGCCGGCGCGAGTTGCGCATGAAGTACACCGCGCCGTACACGCCCCACACGATCGCCACGCCGACCGCGATCAGCGGCTCCTTCACGCTGCCCAGGCCCTCGATGGGACCGATGACGTAAAAGGCCATGCAGGCGAAATTCGCGAGCGCGCCGAACACCGGCACCACCATGTGCTTGAAGCCATGGAATTCGTGATGCTCGCGGAAGGCGATGATGCAGATGATGTTGGTCAGGCCATAGAGCATGAACGTGCCGAAGTTCGACACCAGCGTCACCAGCGCCAGCCCGTTGGGCAGCGCCGAGAGCGACGCATTCGAACTCATGCCGATCGCGTACCACAGGTTGTGCGGCAGCGCCGCGATCGTCTTGTCGTCGGGTGCCGCCCCGCCGGCGAAGAAGAACAGCGCCGCGTACGCGCCGAGCACCGCCGAGATCGTCGCCAGCGCCCAGATCGCGCGATGCGGCGTCAGGTTGTCGCCGTGCAGGAAGCCGAAGTGCTCGGGCACCTCTTCGTCGCGGCCCATCGCGTAAGTCACGCGCGCGCCGGTGTTGATGCACGAGAGCGTGGTGCCGATGAGCGCGAGAAACACGGTCAGCGCCTCGAGCAGCATGAAGGCCTGGCCGTGTCCGCCGAGCATCGCGTTGCCGATGATCACCATCATGTCGCCGATCGGCGCGGCCGAGCCCTTGGCGTCGGCCAGACTGTAGGCGCTGCTCATGAAGTAGTTCGCCGCGAAATACTCGATCAGGTACATGACCAGGCACTGGATGGTGATCGAGAGCAGCACCGCGCGCGGGATGTCCTTGCGCGGGTTCTTGGCCTCCTCGCCCAGCGCGGTCACCGACTCGAAGCCCACCAGCAGCAGGATCGCGACCGTCATCTGCAGCATCAGCCAGTTGAAATTGTGCGGCAGCACGACCGACCATCCGCTGGGATGCGCCGGCGCGTCGCCGGCGAGCGCGTAGTGCAGCACCTTTTTGGTGCCGTCGAGCGCATAAGCGATCGAACCTTCGGGATGGCCCAGCCGATACGAGATCGCCAGCGCCGAGAAGAACAGCAGCGCGGCAATCTGGATGATGTTGATCGCGAGATTGACATTGGTCGAGCCGTTTACGCCGCGATACGCGATGTACGACACGGCGTAAGCGAAAATGATCGCGATCAGCGCCATGAACACCGGGCCGGGCACGCCCGCGCTCATCGCCCCCGGCACCAGCGTGCCGAAGATGTAGCCGATCATGACGCCCATCGTCGCCACCATCACCCCCGGATACACCCAGTAGTAAAGATGCGAGGCCCATCCGGTGACGAACTTCGCAATCCGCGCGAAACGATAGGCATGCGTCGTATTCAGAAACGCGCGCTCGGCGAACAGATACGAACTGCCCGAGCCGGGGTAGAGCTTGGCCAGCTCGGAATACGAAAGGGCCGTGGCGTAGGCGAGCATGATGGCGGCGAAGATGCCCGCCCACATCGCCATCCCCGAGGGGTAAGCGTATCCGGCCTGGACCACGAAGGTGATCCAGAGAAACGCGCCCGGCGCGATCAACGCCATCGCGTTGACCGTCACGCCGGTCAGTCCCAGCGTGGCTTGCATCTTGGGTTGTTCTTTGGGTGTACCGGCCATTCTTGTCTCCTTGGTGCAGAGCAAATCCGCGCGCCGGCGGCGCTCGCGGATCGAGTCGCGCATGTCGAATCGGACGAGCAATGTGCAAGCGGGGTGCCATGCAAGATGCAACGTTGGTCCTAACGGGGAGTACGACTTTTTGCCGGCGCATCCAGGGGATTGATGCCTGTGCAACAGGCATCCGCCTGTTGTTTGGTCACATAGCGCACGGCGTGCGCGCCCCGCGGCCGGACCGCAGGCCCTGACAAAAGACCGGGCGCCGCACTTGGCGCGGCGCCCGGCCGAAAAACGGGGATGGTGCGCGCGCGCAAACGCGCGCGCGGCTGACGGATTACTTTATCGCCACCGCGTTGGGTGGCGAGGCGATCCCGCCCTCGACATTGAGCGGACACGACACCAGCATGAATTCGTACTGGCGGTCCTGATGGCAGTCGGCGGCCAGGTCGTCGAGCACGAACTGCTCGCCCAGGGGAAGCCCGAGCAGCGAGAGCGTGCGGTAGTGCAGGGCGCCCTCGTTGCGAAAGTCCCAGGGCCATTGTTCGACCGCCGGGCAATCGGTGCCAATCGCGGCCACGCGATTGTCCCACATCCAGGCTACCATCTCGCGCGTGTCCTCGATCCCGCAGGCCTTGAGCTTGGTAATCGGCGCCATCGCCGCCTTCTCCGCCGGCGTGGATTTCACATATGCCTGCATCCAGCCCGTGCGCAGCAGCAGCACGGTGCCCGGCTTGAGCTCGCACTGCTGCGCCTGCATCGCGTCCTTCAGATCCTGCAGCGAGTAACGGTCTGGCTCGAGCGGCCTGACCGGCCGTCCGGCGTCGGCGCGGAACTTGAAAAGGTCGACCAGCAGCCCCTTGCCGACGAACTTGTTCGCCCAGCTATGGATGCTCAGGCGGCCGGCCCTCACGTCATCGGCGGTCTTGCCGTTGTAGAACGCCTGATGCTTCAGATTGCCGACGTGCCCGAGGCCATCCCACTGGCTGCCTTCCTGGGTGTTGTAGTTGTCGAGCATGTCGTCGAAACCGAGCAGGCCGTAGGACTCGAAGTCGCTCAAGATGTGTTTGGCGGGCTTGCGTTCGAACAACGGCGGATTGGCGTAGTTCACGCGCGTGTCGAGGCGGAATACCTTTCCGCGCTTGATGGTTCGCGCGGCCTCGACGATGCCTTCGGGGGTCAGGAAGTTGAGACATCCGAGGTCGTCGTTGTCGCCGAACACGCCCCAGCATGAGTCGGGCGGCGCGCCTTTCCTGACCGGCAGTTCGGAGAATTTGGGCAGCTTGGCGAAATCAATCTTGGCCATGACGATTCACCTCCCTCTCGCAGTGCGCATGGCCGTGATGCGGCCGCGCGGTTTGCGCGGACAGCTCATGGCTGTCGCACCCGGACGGCGCGGCGCCACGGCGGTCCCGCGTTCAATCTGGCTGTCAATCGTTCGTTCATTCGCGAAGGGGATGTCAAGCCTTGGCCGCTGTGCGGGACATTCGTGCGGCGCGCGGCATCGGCTATCGTATCGGGTGCCTATGGGAGGGGCGGGCGCAGCTTATCGGTTGAGCAGGGCGGGGCGCGCAGCCGCGGCGGTGGCGCTCGGCGGATTGTGGACCGGCCTGATGCTGCTCAGCCTGGGCGGCGCTTCGTGCGGCCATCAGTACTTTCTCGACGGTCCCGAAGTTACTCGCACCCCGCGCGGGAGCGCCACGCCGGGTCCGACCGGATCGCCGACGCCGGGCCTGGTCTTCGCCAGTAACAGCGCCGACGGCACGCTGAGCGAATTCAGCCGCGATCCGGTCGCGGGCGCGCTCACGCTCATCGGGACGGTCGCGGCCGGCGCGGCCAACGGCCCGACCGGACTCGCGCTCGATCCCTCGAATTCCTTCCTTTACGCGGCCAACTCGGCCGACCATCTGATCCGCGCGTTCAGCATCGATTCCGCCACCGGCGCGTTGACCGCGATCGGCTCGGCCGACGACGGCCCGGCCAGCTCCCCGCAACGCATCGCGATCGATCCCACGGGCAGCTTCCTCTACGTGACCAACGGCGCCGGCGCGTCGATCTCGCAGTACACGATTTCGGGCGCCGGCACGCTCAATGCCAACGGCGCGTTCACCGCCAACGGAGTCGTGGTGCAGCCGATGGGTATCGCTGCGGCGCCGGGCGGAGACGCCGTGTATGTCGCCGATTTCGGATCCGGACGCGTGCTGTCGCTCGCGATCCAGGCGGACGGGAGCCTCGCGCTCGCCGGCAGCGTGGCGAGCCTGGGTCCCAACGGTGCGGGGCAGCCGCGCGGGATCGCGGTCGATCCCTCGGGCGACTTCGTCTATGTCGCGGACAGCGGCAACGGCACCAACGGCGTCGTGAGCGTGTTCGCGGTCGGCGCGGGCGACATATTGACGTACCTGGCTTCGAATCCGACCGCTGCGCAGACTCGCGCCACTTTCGACCTTGCGCTTGCCGGCAACGCGGCCGGCGGGGCGCTCTATCTCTACGCGACCAACGGCGGGCTCAATACGGTTTCGGATTTTCTGGTCAGCACCGGCGTGCTGTCACTCCAGGGCAGCACCGGAGGACTCACCGCTCCGCGCGGCATCGGCAGCGACGCCAACGGCAATTTCGTTTACGTCGCGAACGGCGGGACGGGCCAGATCTTCGGCTACGCGGTGGGCGCGGGCGGCGCGCTCAGTTCGATCGGCGCGTTCAACACCGAGCGCCCGGCGAACCCGGCAAGCGCCCCGGCGTATCTCGCGATCGCGCAGTAGGGGCGTTTCCGACCCCCGCGCGCCGTTTTACGATTCAGACCAGCGGGATGGCCTTGGCCGGCGGCGAGGAGCTCTTCTGGCGCGCGCGGATCAGCAGATCGCGCAGCTTGGCCGGATTCACCGGCTTCTTGAACAGTGCGCCCTCCAGGCCCTTGAGCCGGGCGCGCATGATGATGTGATCGCGGTCGTAGTTGTACGCGGTCATCAGGATGACCGGCAGATGCGGCATCTCTTCCTTGACCCGCAGGTAGAACTCGTAGCCGTCCATTTCGGGCATGACCACGTCGGAAATCACCGCATCGACGCGCACGTTGCGCAGAATTCCCAGCGCCGCGCTCGGGCGCGTCGCGGTATGTACCTGGCAGCGCTCGGCGCGCAGCACGTCGGCGAGCGAACTCACCACGGAGAGGTCGTCGTCGAGCACCAGCACCGCCATTCCGGCCAGCGGCCAGTCGCATCCGTTGCGCGAAGCTTCGGACGCGGCCGCGCGCTCGTCGGGCTCGCCGGCGCGCGGGCCGAGATCGGCCATCTTCTTGCCCGCGAGATAATCGCGGGTCACGTAGATGCCCTTGCGCGTCATTTCGTCGAGCCGGCGCACGATGCTCTGCACGCGGCGGATGCCGCTGCGGATGGAGTCGAGCCGCTCGTTTTCGATCACCAGCTCGGCGTCGCTCAGATGGCTCTCGACGCAGCGCGCGAGCAGGTCGAGATTGTTGGTGATGGCCTCGAGCGGATTGTAGATTTCGTGCGCGAGGCTCACCGCGATCTCGCCCGCGGTCGCGAGCTGCTCGCGATGGCGCATCAGGCGGATGTCGCGCGCAAAGCCGATGCTGCCGGCGGGCGTGCCGTCCTTTTCGTAGATGATCGAGCCCGAGATCGCGACCGGAATCAGATCGCCGTCCTTGCTCCGCAGCACGGTCTCAAAATTCGAAATGCGCCCCGAATCCTCGCTCGCCTCGCGCATCGCCTTCATCACGCGGCGCGCCTCCTCGAGCGACGGATAGATATTGGTGACTTTCTGCCCGACGATCTCCTGGGCCGAATAGTGCAGATTCTTGCGCGCGCCGTCGTTGTAAAAAATTATCGTGCCCTCGCGATCGACCGCGATGATAATGTCCGGCGAAGCCTCGACCAGGCTCTGAAGATAATTCTGATCCAATGACAACATAGTGCGTAGCGGCGGGTCCTCTTAGGCCGGCAGGCGATGCGTGCGGCGGCAGTTTGCGAGATTCACGTCCTAAAAACCGATCCCGCGCCGGACCTCGTCGGGCGCCGCGCAAGCCGCCAGCCTCTAAAGAATATAACCTCTCCTGCTGCCTTTAGCCTCGGTGGCGTCCGGAACCAGAGCTTTCCCGTGGAAAAACCAATCGTCCTCGTCCGTATGCCCCGGCCTTCGCCGACGCCCCGGCGGAGCCATGCGGTCACCCAGCCGACCCGGCCTGAAGGCTCGCGAACTCGGACATCGATGTTCGTTAGTATATCCGGTCGAGAAGTGCAATGCATCTCTCCATAAGGGATGAACAGCAAATAAAGCATTCAGAAACACTGTTGAAGTGATTAAAACTATCGAATGATTGAACGGCATGATCGCTGCTCCCGACCTCAACGATGGCCCAGAATCCACATGCCGACCTCGACTGGCGGGCGCCCGAGACCAATCCTCCGCGACCGAAGGCCAGTGCTGACCCTGTATCGCCGCGACAGCGCCGGTGTCCCAGGACTCGCGTGGCAGCGCCGCGCCTTGCGCTGCGATTCCGGGTGAGGCCGGAGGAGGCGGTCGCCGGGTGCGGCCGTCGCCGTGGTGTGAATTGCGGGCGGCGCGGAATCGATCCGCGGCCTGCAATCGGATGTATCCACAGCGTGCGTGAGCCGTATAGACTGGCGGCTGCGAAGGCTCGACTCCGGGGAGCAGTTGGGTCGCCATAAACGACGGAAATCGGCGCGACGGGAGCCCCGGCGTGTTTGCGCGGGGCCGCGATAATCGCGGCAAATTGCGGCTGAGTACTGGTTCAGTTGCTATAATGTCGCGCTTGCACTTACAATTTGTGCGGGAGATCTTTCTAAATGGCAGAACCCCTTAGCTTCGAAGCACTCGCCAGCCGCGAGTACGTGCTTTCGAGCGCGGAGAATTTCGTCCTGTACGTGCTGCTGGAAGCGATAGCGCAGGGCGGCGGCGCGGCGGGCGGCGGCCCGCGTCTGCCTCTCAACCTGGGCGTCGTAATCGACCGCTCCGGCTCGATGTACGACGAGCGGCGGCTCGAGTTCGTGATCGAGGCGGTCAAGTTCCTCGCAGAGAGCGTTGCGGCCGAGGACAAGGTGGCGATCGTCGCCTTCGCCGATCGCGCCAAGGTGATCGTCGGCTCGGACGAGATCCACGACAAGGGCGCGGTGCGGCGCGCGATCGAGGATATCGACCTGCTCGAGATCGGCGGCGGTACGCAGATGGCGCTCGGGATGCGCGCGGCGATCGACGAGGTCAAGAAAAACCTCGCCCCCAACCGCCTCAATCGCGTGCTGGTGCTGACCGATGGACAGACCTACGAAGAGACCGCATGTATCGACCTGGCCAACCAGAACCGCGAGCAGATGTCGTTTTCGGCGATGGGTGTCGGCGTCGAGTTCAACGAAAAGCTGCTGATGCGAATCGCGCAGGATTCGCACGGCAAGTATCACTTTATTGGCAACCCGGCGGAAATCCCGGGCATCTTCGAGGACGAGCTGGCGGGTCTGCGCGCGGTCAGCATACGCAACGGCCGAATCGAGGTGACGCTGGCGCAGGGCGTGCAGGTGCGCGAGGCGTTCCGCGCGAGCCCCGAGATCTACGGGCTTGGCGCGCCGCTGGTCGGCGACGACCGTCATATCAGCTATGAGATCGGCGACCTCGAGGCGAACGTGCCGGGCTCGGTGCTGCTGACCCTGGTGCTGCCGCCGCGCAAGCCCGGCCCGGTCCGTATCCTGCAATCCAATCTGCGTTACGAAGTTCCGGGCGCCGGCGAGCAGAGCGTGGGACGCGACCTGACCGTCGAGTACACGCTCGACCGCACGCTTACCGGCAAGGTGAATGGACGCGTGATGAACCTGGTTGATCAGGTCTCGATCGCCAAGATGCAGACGCGGGCCGAAGAGGAGCTCAAGGCGGGCAACGTGGATCGCGCAACGCGGCTCTTGAACAACGCCATCCAGGGCACCCAGCGCCTGGGCAACGTCAAGGCGACGCAGGCCCTGGTCGGTCTGATGGACCAGGTCAAGAAGACCCAGACGCTCGGGACCAAGGCGGCCAAGACCACGCTCTTGCAGGCGCAGGCCGTGGTGCGTAAAACGCAAATGCTCGATCCCGAAGCGCTCAAGGAATTTGGCAAACCTGACCAGGGATGACAGCTTAATCGGGCCTGAGATGGCGACGCCATTAAGCCGGCCAGTGAGGTGTTGAAGAGATGATCAAGTGCAGCGAGTGCGGCTACGAAAACATCGATGGGCTCGACTACTGCGACGGATGCGGCGCGAAGCTCGCGGCCGCGGCGCCCGCCGCCGGCGGCGGAGCGCCCGCCGGTAACGGCGCGCCCGCCGGCACCGAGGGCGGGCCCGCGCCCGAGGCGGCTCAACCGCCTGCGCAGTCAGAGGCGGCGCCGGCGCCGGGCGCGGCCGAGGCTGCGGCTACGCCTCCGCCCTCCGAAGTGCCGACCGGTGAAATCAAAGCGCCGCCCTCCGCACCCGCCGAAGCGCCGGCTGCAGGCGCCGCGGCCGCGGCCAAGGCCAAGCTGCAGGTCATTCGCGGTGGACGCAAGGGCCAGGAATTCCCGCTCGAGGACGGCAACAACCTGGTCGGCCGCTGGGATCCGGAGACCGGCGCGTTTCCCGAGGTGGACCTCGACCAGGACGATCCCGAGGCCAAGATTTCGCGCAAGCACGCGCTCATCCGCTTCGAGGGCGGCAAAATAACGGTCGAGGATATCGGCAGTCTCAACGGCACCTATGTGAATCGCCAACCGCGCCTGATGCCGGGGAATCCGGTCGAGCTGAAATCGGGTGACGAGATCATTATCGGCAAAACCTTTCTCAAGTTGATTGTCGAGCCCGTCTCCTGAGGGCCGACAGCGCGTGGGGTAACACGCGGAGGCCCGGTCGGGGAGCCGGGCCTTTGCTGTCTCGGACGCCGGCCGCGATCGCCTAAGTAAATGAAACCGGGTGAGCAGCTTCCCGCCGGTCACATGCTCGATGGCCGTTACCGCGTGCACAAGGTGCTCGGCCAGGGCGGCATGGGTCGGGTCTATCTCGCCAACGACACCCGGCTCGCCAACCGGCCGGTCGCCGCCAAGGAGATGATCATCGGCGACGGCATCGCCGAGAAGAAGGCGATCGAAGACTTCGCGCGCGAGGCGCGGGTGCTCGCCGCGCTCTCGCATCCGGGCATTCCCAACGTCATCGACTATTTCGCCGAGAACAGCCGCCACTACCTGGTGATGGAATTCGTCGCCGGCGGCGACCTGCAGGGCATGCTCGACAAGCTCGGCCCGGGCGGCAGGCTGCCTGAGCCGCGCGTCCTGCGCTGGGCGCGCCAGATCCTCGACGTGCTGAGCTTTCTCCACGGCCAGGCGCCGCCGATCATCTATCGCGACCTCAAGCCCGGCAACATCATGATCGACAAGGATGGCCGCGCGATGCTGATTGACTTCGGCATCGCGCGTTTTTTGCCGCCCGGCGGCCGCGGCACGCAGATCGGCTCGGTCGGCTACGCGCCGCCCGAGCAGTACATGGGCAAGGTGGAGCCGCGCTCGGACCTCTATTCGCTCGCCGCGACGATGCATCATCTGCTGAGCGGACGCGATCCGCAGCTCGAGCCGCCCTTCAGCTTTCCGCCGCTGCGCGATTTGAATCCGGCCGTTTCGATCCAGACCGCCGCCGTGGTCATGACCGCGCTCGACAAGGACCTGAGCAAGCGTCCGCCCTCGGCGCGCGACATGATGCACGCGCTGCCCGATCCCGGTCCCGAGGCCAAAGCGTCGGGAGCCATCGGCGCCGTCATCGCGCCGCCGGCGCCGGTCGCGGCCATGAAAACCGTGATGCTCGATCGGCCGCGTCCGCCGGCGCCCCCGATTGCCACCCGGTCGCCCGAGCCCGCCGCTCAACCGTCTGCGGCCCCCGGCGGCAGGCGCATCCCTATGCCGCCGCAATCGCCGGCCGCCGAACCCTTGGCCCGGCCGCCCGCGTCCAACATGCCGACGGTGGTGCTGCCCCGGCCCGAGCCGCGCGCCGCCGCGCCCGCCTCGGCCTCGCGCCTGGGCGCCCCGCCGACGCTCGCCGCCGGCACCGCGGCGGGGATGGAGAAGATGAAATCGCTGGCGCGCTCGGCGCGCGCGATCGCCCGGCGCGCGGCGGCAAGAATCGAAGCGCAGCAACAATCGCTGTTCCCCAAACCGTCGCCCGCGGGCGCGCAGGTGTCTTCGACGGCGAAGACCCAGGACCTAAGCGGCAAGGCGAAAGCGGCCGCGCAGGCCGCGCCGGTCGCGGCTCCATCGCCGAGCGAAGAGATCTCAGGCAAGGCCGGCGCCGGCGGCAAGGCGCCGGTCTCGCGCAAGCCCGCGCCGTCGGCGCCGGCCGCGGCCTCGTTGCGATCGTTCCCGGTCGGCGGGCGGAGCCCCGCCAACGGCGCGAGCGCGGGACACAGTGCGCCGGCGATGAGCGCGAGCGCGGGGGCGTGGCTGGTGGGGGCCGGCAACGGACCGCGCTTCGGACTGATGCAGGGCCGCACCGTCGTCGGCCGCGCGCTGGGCGGGGCTCAGGCGCCGGACATCGATCTCGGCGGACTGGCGGGCGCGGCGGACCGCGTGTCGCGCCGCCATGCCGAGATTATCAAGAACGGCGTCGATTATTTCATTCGCGATCTCGGCAGCCTCAACGGCACCTACATCACGGGCCGCGGCCGGCTCGGCCGCGACCAGCTTTACAAGCTGAAGGACCGTGACCAGATCGTGTTCGGCAGTGCTAAACTTGAATTCAGGAAGGGCTGATGCCCCGAAGGGCGAGGCGCGATGATTACCTGTCCCGAGTGCGGCCAGGCGGCTCCCGACGACGCCAAGTTTTGCGATCGCTGCGGGCAGGGCCTGGCGAAGTCCGCGGCGCCCAGGGTCGAGTCCGCAATTGCGGCGCTGGAGCCGGGGACGATGGTGCGCGGCGAATTTCGCATCGTCGAAGTGATCGGCCGCTCCGCCGCGGAAAATCGCTATCGCGCCGAGCGCGCGCGCAACGGCAGCGGACCCGAGCATGTGCAGTTGCGCGAGCGTCCCGCCCCGGGCGCGGCCGCGCCTGCGCACGATGAGGCTCGCGCGCCGGAGCGCGATCCCGCGCCGCCCGAGGATCCGACCGGGCCGCATGCCAAAACCGCCGAACTGAAACGTCCCGCGCCGGCGCCCGCGGCTTCGCGCGAGGCCGGCGACGCGCGGGCGACGCTCGAGAGCGCGCCCGCGCCGGCCGCGCATGCGGGCGCCGAGGGCGCGGCGCGCGCGGGAGAGGAGAGCGCCGCGTTGGCTTCCAGAGCGGGAATGACCGAGCCGCTGAGCATCGACGAGGCCGCCGCCGTCGAGACCGTGCCGGGCGCCGCGGCAGGCGCGGCCGCCGCCCCGTCCGCTCCGGAAGCCAACGGGCGAGACCCGTCGGCACCGGCCGGCGGGACCAGCGACGAGGCGGCCGAGAACGCCGCGCAGGCCGACCTCGGCGACCTGTTCGGACGCGTGCTCGCGCTTTCGCTGACGGTCGATCATCCGGCCTTCGCGCGCGCGCGCGAGGGTTTCGCCGAGGACGGGCGCGTATACCTGGTCTATGCGGACGAGCCGCTGACGCTGCTCGCCGAGCGCCGCGGCGGGCTCAAGATGAGCGAGGCCGAGGCGGTGGGGGTCGCGATCCAGATCTGCCAGGCGGTGTCGTTTCTCAACCGCCGCGGCCTGCGCCTCAACGACATCTGTCCGCAGTCGGTCGCGTTCGGCCGCGACGGCCGGGTCAGGCTGCTCGGGCTCGACTACGTCAGCAACGACAACGAGCTGCAGGGCGATCCGATTCCCAACGACGGCTACACGGCGCCCGAAATCTATCGCGGCAAGCACGTGGACAAGCGCGCCGACGTCTTCTCGATCGGCGCGCTGCTCTACAGTTGCCTGACCGGCGAGCGCCTGGAGTCCGAGAGCTGGCGCGAGGAGGCGGGCCCGGTGCGCTTCTATCCGCCGCACGTGGTCACGCCCGGGCTCGAGCAGGCCGTGCGCCGCGCGCTGCTGTTCGATCCGGCGGCGCGCTGGCCGTCGGTGGACGCGTTCAAAAACGAACTGGTGAAGGTCAATTCCAACCTGCGCATCCGCGCCGCCGCGATGACCGATGTCGGGATGGTGCGCGAGCATAATGAGGACGCCGTGCTGGCGGTCGAGTGCGTGCGCCAGAGTCTGGTCGACCCGGCGGCGCGCTATCTCTACGTCGTCGCCGACGGCATGGGCGGCGCGGAAGCGGGCGAAGTCGCAAGCGCAATTGCCGTCGAGGCGATCCGTGACTATGTTGAACGCGGACCCGGCGCGGCCCAAACCACTCCGACCCAATTGCTGATCGCGGCGCTGGAGGAGGCCAACCGCAAAATCATCGAATACCAGGCGGCGCATCCGGAATCCCGCGGCATGGGATCGACCGCGGTGAGCGTGCTGGCTGTGCCGCCCGAGGCCGCGGTGGCGTGGGTCGGCGACAGCCGGGCCTACCTGAGCGACGCGGCCGGGCTGCGTCAGCTTACGCGGGACCATTCGCTCGTGCAGCGGCTGATTGAAATCGGTCAGATCACGCCCGAGGAAGCGCGCCATCACGAACACAAGAATGTGATCACGCGCTCGCTTGGCGCGCGCCAGAGCGGTCCGGCCGGCGCCGAGGGGCTCACGGTCAGGCTCAAACGCGGCGACCGCCTGCTGCTGTGCAGCGACGGGTTGACCGCGCACGTGGATGACCGCACGATCGGCGAGGTTGTGCGCCGCCATGACGATCCCTGTGCGGCGACTCGCGAATTGGTGGTTGCGGCAAATGCCGGGGGTGGCACGGACAACGTCTCGGTGATCGTTATATTTGCTGACTGATGGCCAGTACGGGCACATCCGGCGCGCTCAACAACGAACCGCTCGCGGCGGGAACGGTTCTGCAGAACCGCTATGCCATCGATCGCCTGCTCGGCGGCGGCGGGATGGGCATGGTTTACCTGGCGCGCGATCAGCGGCTGGCCAATCGCCTGTGCGCGGTCAAGGAAATGGTCGACCATTTCATCGATCCGCAGCAGCGCATCGAGGCCAACGAATACTTCGCACGCGAAGCCGACACGCTCGCCCAGCTCAAGCATTCCGCCATCCCCGCGATCACCGACCGCTTCGACGATCAGAATCGCCACTACCTGGTGATGGAGTACGTCGAGGGCCGCAACCTCGAGGAGGAGCTTGCGGCGCGCGGCGGTCCGCTGCCCGAGGGCCTGATCATCGATATCGCGCGCCAGTTGTGCGACGTGCTCGCGTACCTGCACGGCTCGGTCCCGCCCATCGTGTATCGCGACATGAAGCCGTCCAACGTGATGCTCACGCCCAAGGGCCGCGTGGTGCTGATCGACTTCGGCATCGCGCGCCTGTTCAAGAGCGCGCGCAAGGGCACGATGATCGGCACGCTCGGCTTCGCCCCGCCCGAGCAGTACCAGGGCGCGGTCGATCCGCGCAGCGACATCTATTCGCTCGGCGCGACCCTGCACTACGTGCTGACCGGGCGCGACCCGGAGAAATTTCCCCCGTTCAGCTTCCCGCCCGTGCGCGACCTGCGGCCCGAGGTCTCGACCAACCTCGCGGGCGCGATCGACCGCGCGCTCGCCTACCAGGCCGACGCGCGCCCGCCGACGGTCCAGGATTTTCGCGAGATGATGCTCTACGGGCGCGGGCTCGACGACGCGCCCGGCGCTGCGGCCGCGGTCAGTTCGCGCGGCGGCACCGCGGACCTCGCATTGCCGCCGGAGCTGGCCGGGTCGGCCGCGCCGCCGCGTCCGCGCCGGCGGCGCAGCGGCAGGCGCCGCGCGGTGGCCGCCGCGGCCTTTCTCGCGGTCATCGCCGGCGGCGCGTTCGCGGCGACCTACGTGTACAACAATCCGCAGCTCCAGCAGCAGCTCGGGGTCAAGTCCTTCATCGACAGCCTGCCATGGAAAGTTGAGGAGCGCCTGGCTGCCGCCGAAAGCCGTCCGCTCGATTTCCGGCGCATGACTTTGCAGCTTTCAACCCGCTCGGGCGCGCCGCTCGGCGCGCCGCGCGCCAGTTTCACCAACATCGAGCTGGCCAACAATCAATACCTGCAATGGAACGCCTCGTTCGCAAATCGCCTCGCCGGCCTCAAGGGGCAGGACGAAAAGGTCGAGGCGCGATTTTTCAGTCCCTCCGGGCTGCAGATCGCGTCGAGCAACGCGAGCCGCTTCGTCGGTCCGGGCGAGAGTACCGCCGACTTCAGCGGCGTCGCGCTGATGCCCGATCTGGGCGCGCTGCCCGCCGGTGCCTACAAGGTCGGAGTTTACGTCAATGAGCGGAGGGTCGCCGATCAGGCCTTCACGGTGACGCAGGATCTCAACGCGCTCAAGCGGGCGGAAGCCGACAACGCGGCCGAGAAGGAGCGCGAGTTGGCGGAGAAGGCCAAGGAGCGCGACGAAGCCGAACGCCTGGCGATGCTGGAGGCGCGCCGGCGCAAGCCCCTGCAGCTCGCGGGCATCGAGTTCCTCAACAGCACCAAGTCGGGCACGCCGCTGGCCGGGCCGACCAGCAGCTTCGACGCCTCCAAGGTGCTGTTCGTCAACTGGCGCATCACGTTCGAAAACCGTCTGTTCAATCTCGACACCGGGCAATACCGCGTGGACGCGGCCTACATCGCGCCCGACGGACATACGCTGGGCAGCGTGGACGACATCCGAATCGTGCCGCCGACCGCGCGCAGCGCGACCTTCAGCGGGCGGGTCGGCAATTCGGCGGGCGGCGCGTTCCTGCCCGGCCAGTACACGGTGAATTTCTATCTCAACGGCCAGTATATCGCGCAGAAGAAATTCCGCGTGCTGGCCGACAACTCGCAGCCCTATCCGACCTCGCTCGGCAGCAGCAGCTCGGGCATGCCCGCCGCGGGCGGCGGCGCAGGCGGCACGATCGACGTGCCGACGCTCGCCACCGGCCGCATCGACGGACTCGCCGGCACGACCAACATCCCGCTGGAGTTACGGCTGCGCCCGCAGCCCAACGGCTTCCTGCACGGCGAGATGGTCATCCACGAGGCGGGCTACGAGGCCGCGCCGATCCAGGGCTTCATCCGCGGCAATCACGTCGAGTTCCAGGTGCCGTACGGAGCCAAGACGCTGTACTTCGACGGCCGGCGCAATGCCGACCAGCTAAGCGGCACGTTCTCCGCCACGCCGACCGGCGAGAGCGGCACTTGGAACACCTCGACCAACTGAGCGCGGCATCGCGGAACCGCGCTCGCGCACCAGGGGTTTGCCGTATAGCGATGAAGACATCGCGCGGCGCGCTTGAACCATGAGCCGCTTGCGCGCAATGCTCTCTACCCGGGAATCCGATGGCCAGTAACGTCTCACGCGAAAAACTGCTCTTTTATGCCGCTGCCGGCGGCCTCGGCGGATTTGCCGCCTGGGGCGTCCAGGAATCGTTCGCGGGGCTGAGCAACTACTATCTGCGCGACGCGGTGCAGGGGCTGATCGTCGGACTGTTCATCTGTGCCTTTCTCGCCTCGATCGAGGCGATGAGCGTAAGCCAGTGGCGCCAGGCGATGCGCGGGATCAAGAGCGGCGCGATATTCGGTGCGATTGGCGGCGCGTTCGGATTTCTGATCGCCGAGATCCTGTTCCGCATCCTGCACGGCTACGTCGGCCGCGCCGTCGCCTGGGGCGTGCTCGGCATCCTGGTCGGACTGGGTGCCGGATGGGCGTCGGGGTCGGCGGCGCGCAAGCGCAACGGCGCGCTTGGCGGCCTCGTCGGCGGCGCGCTCGGCGGCTTCATCTACCAGGCGCTCACGGTCAATTTCCCGCAGTCGTTCGGCCGCGCGATCGGCTTCATCGTGCTCGGCATGCTGATCGGCTTCTTCATCGGACTGGTGACCGAGCTGCTCAAACGCGGCTGGCTGATGGTGATTCGCAGCCAGAGCCGCAACGCGCGCGAGGGGCGCGAGTATCCGCTGACCAAGCCGGTCACGATCATCGGCCGCGCCGAGGAGAGCGATATCGGGCTGTTCGGCGATCAGAGCGTGCTCGCGCATCACGCGATCATCCGGCGCGAGGGGCGCGATTTCGTCGTCAGCCCGGCGGGCGGCGGCCAGGTGCTGATCAATCGGCGGCCGGTCGCCGGCCGTCAGCCGCTGCGCAGCGGCGACCGGGTCGAGGTCGGCGGCACGCTGTTCATCTTTCGCGAACGCGCGCAGGCCGCACAGAGCTGAGGCGCAAAGTTGAGCAGCCGCATGGCCTCGCGCGCAGCCGGTCCGAAACCGATCGTCGCCGCGCTGGCAATCGTCGCGGCGCTCGTGCTTGCCGCGTGCGCGACCACGGTGCAGCAGGAAATCGCCCAGGAGCCGCCGGTCGCGGTCGAAACCCTGGCCTATTATCCGTTCCAGGTTAAGGGCTATCAGAACAGCTACCCGCGCCGGCGCATCCTGGTGCTGATGCCCGTCGATGCGCGCGACTTCAAGGACGCCAACGGGCAGAGCCACGATCCGTACGAAGGCAATCCCGCAACCGGCGTGCTGCTCGGTCCCGACGGCGCGCTCGTCCAGCATATCTACAGCACTCCGCTCGGGCCGATCGTGCAGGGCGCGATCGTGCGATCGGCGGACGAGGCCGGGATGATGGCGACCGCCTCCAATGAGACGCTCGCGGCGGCGCTCAAGCAGACCGGCGAGGACTATGTGCTCGAGAGCCGGATCGCGCGCTGCTGGGTCAACAAGCACGCCGGCGCCGATCCCAACGCCGCGCCCGGCTCGACCGCATGGTTCACCACCGCCGATGTGGCGCTCGACGTCACCATCTACAAGCCGCCCTTCAACGTCGCGTTCTGGCAGGGCGAGAGCGCGGCGACCTACAACGATCCGCCCGCCGACAACGGCAACGGGATGGGCGACGACGTTCCGATTTACGATCATCCGGGCGAGGTGCTGTCGGTGGCGCTGACGCGCGCAGTCGCGGGAATTTTCAAACGCGAGGCGCTGCACGCGCTGATCGTGCAGGACGCGACCGGCGCAGCCCGATAATGCGCGCGCCCGAGCGCTGAGCGGAGTTTACTTCCCGGATGCGGTGCGGCGGCGCGCGCCGCTGCGCGCGCGCGGATGCCCCCGGCCGCCGGTGCCGGTCGCCTTTGCCGGTGCGGCTGGCGCTTCCTGCGCAGCCTCTTCGCGCGGGGCGGCGCCCGCGCCGCGCTTTTCGAGCGAGGCCTTGAGCGCCGCCATCAGATCGATCACCTGTCCGCGCCGCGGCTCCTCGTGAACCTCGGTCACTTCCTGGCCGGCGATCTTGCGCTGCGCCGCCGCTTCGACCTTTTCGCGGAACGTATCGTGATACTTCGAGAGGTCGACTTTTTTTGTCGTCAGCTCGCCGATCAGCCGCTCGGCTAAGGCCATCTCGCTCTCTTTCGCCGACTCATTGGCCGCGCGATCGATCTCTGCGACCGGCCGCACCTCGTCGGCGTAGTAGATCGTGTGCATCATCAGGCCTTTTTCATAAGGCCGCAGCACGACCACGTGCTCCTTGCCGCGCAGGGTGAAACGTCCGATCGCGACCCTTCCCGTCTTGGTCATCGCGTCGGTGAGCAGCCGATACGCCTTTGCCGAAGCCTGCTCGGCGCCGAGATAGTAGGCGGTTTCGAAGTAGAGCGGATCGATCTGGGCGAGCGGAACGAACTCGGTTATCTCGATCGAATGATCGCCGCCGCGCGCCTCGAGCGATTCCAGTTCTTCATCGCTGAAGGTGACGTAGCGATCCTTCGCCACCTGGTAGCCGCGCACCAGCTCGCTGCGATCGATGAGGGCATCGTCAACCGGGCAGTAGATTTTCTGCTGAATTCGGCTCAGATCCTTGGCATGGAGCAGATTGAAGCTCACCGACTTCGAGCGCGTCGCGGGGAACAGGCGCACAGGTATCGAAACCAGGCCGAACGAGATGTTGCCGTTGCCGACCGGACGTGATGCCATCGTGACGACCTCCCGATACTCGTAGCTTAGCGGCAGCGTCCCGGGCGAAGCTATAGCGATTTCATTTAAAACACCGTCGGCGAAGATCGATCGAAACCGCGTAGATGCCCCTCGACGAATACCGGCGCAAGCGCAGCGCTGACCGCACCCCCGAACCCTTCGGCGACGTGCGGCGTATCGGCAGCCGCGCGGGCGGGATGTTCGTCGTGCACAAGCATGCGGCGACGCGGATGCACTACGACCTGCGGCTCGAGATGGACGGCGTGTTGCGCTCATGGGCGGTCCCGCGCGGACCCTCGCTCGATCCCGCCGACAAACGGCTCGCCGTGATGGTCGAGGATCATCCGATCGAGTACGCCGACTTCGAGGGCGTCATTCCCGAGGGCAACTACGGCGCCGGCGAAGTCATAGTGTGGGACCGCGGCGTCTATCGCGTCGCGCATCCGCCGAGCGACGCGGCCGCGGCCGTGCGCGAGGGCAAGCTCGATTTCGAGCTGTTCGGCTTCAAGCTCGGCGGCGGTTATACGCTGGTGCGCGCGGGCGCGGAGAAGCCGCGCGCGCGCCGCGGCGGCACGCAGGAGCAATGGCTGCTCATCAAGCGCCATGACGGGTTCGCCGAGCCCGAAACCAACCTCGAGGAGAGCCGGCCGCGTTCGGTGCTGTCGGGTCTCACGCTGCAGGAGCTTGCCGATGCGCCGCGGCTGGGCGCGGCGATTGTCGCCGAACTCGAGAAGCTGCGCGCCCCGTTGCTCAAGACGCCGCTTGCCCCGGCAAATTTCCCGTTCGCCCTCGCGCGCCTGGCCGAGCATCCGGTCGAGGGTGCGGGATGGCTCTACGAAATCAAGTACGACGGCGTGCGCGCGCTCGCGATTCGTGACGGTGGCGCGGCGCGGCTGTTCGGCCGCAGCGGTATCGAAGCGACGGCCAATTACCCCGAGGTCGTGCTCGCACTTGGCCGGTTGCCGTTCGCGCGCTTCGCGCTCGACGGCGAAATCGTCGCCTTCACGCCCGCGGGGCGGCCGAGCTTCCAGGCCCTGCAGCGGCGCATTCAGGCGCGCGACGCGGGCCGCATCGCGGCGATGGCGCTGGCACATCCGGCGCCCTACTACGTCTTCGACCTGCTCGCGTTCGATCGCTTCGACGTGCGCGGCCTGGCGCTCGAGACGCGCAAGGCGCTGATGCGCAGAATCATCCGCGACGAGGGCCTGCTGCGTTATTCGGACTTCCACACCGGCAGCGGCGAGGCCTTTTATGATGCGGTTGCCGAGCTCGGCCTCGAAGGCATCGTGGCCAAGCGCATCGATTTGCCCTATCAGGCGGGGCGCGGCGGCGGATGGCTCAAGATCAAATGCCCGCGTATTTCGCGCTTCGTCATCGGCGGATGGACCGAGCCCGCCGGATCGCGCGCGCACTTCGGCGCGCTGCTGGTCGGCCAGTACGAAGCGCAAGGCGCGCTGCGTTTCGTCGGCCGCGTCGGCACCGGCTTTGACGACGACCGCCTGCGTGCGATTGCGGCGAAGCTCGAGGAACGCGCGGCGCCGGCCTCGCCGTTTCGCCGCCGGCGCGAGGGCGAGCCCGCGATCCCGCCGGGCGCGCATTACTGTCGCCCCGAGCTGGTGTGCGAGGTGCGCTTCACCGAATGGACCGAGGACGGCGTGCTGCGCAATCCGAGCTTTCTCGGCCTCATCGACGAGGCGCATCCCATCGAATGCAGGTATCGCGAACCGGGAGCGGAGGCGGCGGCCGAGGCGGCCGCCGATCCGCGCGATGTCGAATTCTCGCCGCTGCTGGGCGCGGACGAGCCCGCCGCCGGCGGCGCGGCCTCGGCGAGCGAATCCGCGCCGAGCGAATCCTCCGCCGCGCGCGAATCCGCGGCGAGCGCGAAGCGGCGGAGCGCGCGAAGCGGCGGGACGGCCGCCGTGAATGCCCGCGCGCGCGGGTCAGCGATGCTCCGGCAGCCGGCGCCGCACGCGGTCGAGATCACGCATCGCGAGAAAATCTTCTGGCCCGCCGAGGGTTATACCAAGGGCGATCTGATCGGCTACTACGAGGCGATCGCTCCGTGGATGCTGCCGTATCTCAAGGATCGGCCGGTGGTGCTGACGCGCTATCCTGACGGCATCGACGGCAAAAGCTTCTTCCAGAAGGACGCACCCGAGTACGCGCCGCGATGGCTGCGCCGCGAGCGCATCTACTCCGAAGACTCCGGCCGCCGGATCGCGTTTTTCATCATCGAAAGCCCCAACGCGCTCAGGTACATCGCTAACCTGGGCGCCGTCCCGATCCACATCTGGTCCTCGCGCGTCGGCAGCATCGGCAGCCCCGACTGGATGCTGTTCGATATCGATCCCAAGGGTTCGACGACGGAGAACGCAGTCAAAGTCGCGCGGGCGACCGCCGCGGTGCTGTCCGCCGCCGCCTTGCGCCCGTACGTCAAGACCTCGGGCCAGGCGGGCATCCATGTCGTGGTCGGACTCCGGCCGGGCTACAGTTACGAGCAGGCGCGGATGTTCGCCGAGGCGGTGGCGCGCGTCGTGGTCGCGCGGATTCCGCACCTGGCGACGATCGTGCGCACGCCGGCGGCGCGCCAGGGCCGCGTTTACATCGACTACCTGCAACTGGGCCAGGGCAAGACCATCGCTGCGCCGTTCGCCGTACGGCCGCAGCCGGGCGCGCCAGTGTCGGCGCCGCTTAAATGGACCGAGCTCAGGACGAATCTTGCGCCGGCGAAGTTCAACATCATGACGATGCCGCAGCGGATGAGACGACTCGGCGAAGATCCCTTCCTCGGCGCGCTCACCGATCCGCAGGCGCTCGAACCGGCGCTGGCCCGGGTCGAAGCGATGCTGAACCGAAAATGATCCGGCGAAGGTGCGGCTACGCCGCGCGCGCCCGCTCGTCGTCGGCGCGCTCGCTCCGCTGCGCGCGTCCGTGATGCGCGATTTCGAAACGCAGGCCGCCGACCGTGCGCGAGGCGAAGTTGTATAGCGCGCATCCCATCGCGACCAGCAGGTAAGTCGCCATCGCGTAGAAGAACGGCACGAAGGTCAGCACCATGAAGTGTTTGCGCGGCAGATGAACCGAAAAGGCCCATGCCGCCCCGGCCAACGGCCACGTCGCCGCCATCACGGCAATCAGCGCCATCAGGGCGGCAACCTTGGCCGCCTGTTTGGCGTCGATGGAAACGATATGCATCGGCAATCCCTCGATGAGCGAATTTCACGCGACCGTTTGCGAGGCGGGCTATGGCGGGCAGCGCTATAGAAATAATTATTGCTCAAATCGAGCCTTTTTGCAAGAGCTAAAGCAGCATATAGAATATATAAAAAAGTTAAAACAAAGATAAGCTAGCGTGAAAGCTCGCGCAGGATTTCGTCCAGATCCGCTTTGGCGAGCGAGTCACGAATGACGTCTGCCGCGCGCAGTGCCTCGGCCGGCGCACTGTGGCAGAGCGCCAGCACGCGCATTCCGGCTCGCCGCCCCGCCTCGACTCCGGCCACCGTATCCTCGATCACCAGGCATTGCGCGGGTTCGAGTGGCGGCCGCAGCCGCAGCAGAAAGCCCAGCCGGCCAAGGGCCTTTTCGAAGCCTTCGGGCGAGGGCTTGCCGTGCTCGACGTCCTCGGCGGCGATGATGTCGGCGAACAGCTCGCGCACGCCGGCGCGCTCCAGGATCGTCTGCGCTTCGACGCGCAGGGTGCCGGTGGCGACGATCAGCGGAAAGCGTGCGGCGCACTGGCGCACGAAGGCGGCGGCGCCAGGATAGATGACGTCGCGCTCGGCGATCGCGCGCTGGTAAATCGCAGCCTTGCGCTCGATCAGCCGGGCGAGCGTGCGGTCCTCGGCCGCGCGGCCATGCTCGCGCAGCACGGTGGCGAAGCAATCGCGGTCGTCGAATCCGATGAGCCGCGCGAAATACTCCTGCTGGCCGAGTTCGATTCCCTCGGCCGCGAGCACGCGGGCGAAGGCCTCGAAGTGCAGCGGCTCGGTATCGGCGAGTGTGCCGTCGAGGTCGAAGATGATTGCGCGGATCATCGAGAGCGCATTATCCATGACCGGCGCGGCCGGCAACAGCGGCCGAGGCCGTGCCCGTTCATCCAAGCAGCGCGACGATCTCGCGCTGCGCCGGCGCCGCGCTCACCTCCGCGCGCCCGCCCTCGATCGTCATGTCGAGTTCGCTGCGCACGCCGAAACGGCCGGGCAGATAGATGCCGGGCTCGACCGAAAAGCAGGTGCGGTCGATGAGCATGCGATGGTCGTGGGTTTCGAGCGAGTCGAGGTTGGCGCCGGTGCCGTGCACCTCGCGCCCGATCGAATGGCCGGTGCGATGCACGAACCGCTCGCCGTAGCCGGCGCGCTCGATCGCGCCGCGCGCGGCGCGGTCGGCCTCTTCGCCGCGCACCGGCTCGCCGGCGTCGACGCGCGCGCGGATGAGATCGGCCGCCGCGTCGCGCGCCCCGGCCACGATCGCGAAGATGCGCGCGAATTCCTCGGGCACGCGCTTTCCGGCGTAGGCCATCCAGGTCAGGTCGGCATAGATCGCCTCGGGCGCCGGCTCTTTGGCCCACAGGTCGAGCAGCACCAGGTCGCCGGGACGTATCGCCGTGTCATTGCCGGGTGACGGTTCGAAATGCGGACGCGCCGCGTTGGCGTTGACCGCGACGATCGGCGGATCCTCGGCGACCAGCCCGTGCGCGGCGAAGCGCGCGAGCACGAACCGCTGCGCCGAGTATTCGCTTATCGGCCGGTGCGCCGCGAGCGCGCGAGCAATTTCCGCGAAGGTTTCGTCCACCACGCGGCGCACCACGAGGGCGGCGCGGCGATGGCTCGCAAGCTGCGCCGGCTCCAGGCGCGCCTCGAAGCGCTGGATCAGGTCGGCGGCCGAGACCACTTCCACGCCGAGCGCGCGCACCATCTCGACCGTGCCCGCGTCGACGCGCGCCACGTAAGGAATCGCGCACTGCGGCGAGTAGTCCATCGCGATGCGCCGCGCGCCGGCGAGCAACTCGCCCAGCGCCGCGCGCATCGCGTCGGCCGAGCGGTAGATTGTGGTCGCGACGCCGAGCGCCGCGAGGCGCTCGGCCTCGACCGCCGAGCATAGCGCGCGCGCCGCGCCGCGCGCCGGCACGTAGCAGAACCATCGCCGGGTGCTGATGCCCGCATCCGGCAGTTGCAGAATCCGGTAGGCGAGCGGATCGGAGCGGCGAAAGTCGTAAAAGAGCCATCCGTCGAGCCCGGCCTCGGCGAGCGCCTCGGCGATTTCCTCGAGCCGTCCCATCGCCCGCCCCGCGCGCGCTAGCCCGGGCGCGTCCGCTCGGCGGACGCGGCGGGCTGGAAGCGCTCGCCCCACACGTGCACGCGCGTCGGATCGATGCGGACGACGGGATTGCTCTCGATGCTGAGAGCCATCGCGCGGTACTGCGGGTACTTGTCGCGCAGGCTGCGCATCGCGAGCAGGTACTCCTCGCGATCGTCCACCACGCTCGCGCGCCCGTGCACCAGCACATAGGCGAGGTTGCGCCAGTGTTCTTCGTAATGGTCCACGACCAGCGCGACCTTCGGATTGGCCGCGATATTGCGCATGCGGCGCAGGCTTAGCCCGCGGCCCCGCTTGGGCTTCTCGTCGATGGCGAAATAGAAGCGGACGCCGTCGAACCAGTAACACAAAGGCACGTTGTGCGGCTCGCCCGCGGCGTCGGCGGTGGCGAGATGGCCCAGGCGCGCGAAGGTGAGAAAGTCCCGCACCGGGTCGTGCGCCAGCAAGGCCAGGGATTCGGAAGCCATCAGCGTTCCTCGCCGAACAGAAAAAGCGATACCGCCAGGATGGTGAAGGTCAGATTGGGAATCCACGCGGCCAGCCACGGCGCGAGCAGGCCCGAGCGGCCGAGCGACGAGGTCAGACCGAACATCAGCCAGTAGCCGAAGCCGATCGCGATCGCGAGCGTGAAGCTGCGGCCGACGCTTAGGCTGCGCGGCAGCGGATCGAGGCTCAGCGCGAGGCCGAGCGCGGCCATGATCACGCACGCGAGCGGCATCGCGTACTTCAAATCGCGATCGACGAAATAGCCGCCCGGGTCGAGCCCCTTATGGCGCAGGTTGCGGATGTACGAGTCGAGTTCCCACAGGCTGAACTCGTCGGGATCCATCCGCAGCAGGCTGAAATCCGCAGGATTGACATCGACGCGGAACGGACCCGGCGCGGTCGCCTCGACTTTGCCTTCGGCCAGCAGCTTGAACGCGGTCAGATCGATCGGCCGCCATTGCCGGCCGGTCCATTGCGCAGCCGCGGCGTGCTCGACCTGGTTCAGCGAGTAGTCGCGGCCGACGCGGTAGAGCGTCACCCCATGGAGCATCTTCCTGTGGCCGTCATAGTCCTCGGCGCTCATGAAGCCGTCGGTCACGCGCACCCAGATGCGGCGGTTGAAGAAGATGCCGTAGATTTTGCGCCGCTGGAGCTGCACCTGGTAAAGATGCTTGGCCTCGCGCGTGGCGACCGGCACCACGGTCTCGCTGATCGCGAAGTCGGCGACCGACACCAGCGCCGCCAGCAGCAGCACCGGCACCGCCATCTCGAGGCGGCTGATGCCGAGCTGCTGACAGGCGAGAACCTCGCCCGTGCGGTTGAGCAGCGCGAAACCCAGCAGCACGCCGGCCAGCGCGGCCACCGGCAGCAGTTGCGAAACGATCAGCGGCAGCTTGAGCGCAAAGTATTCAAGGCCCAGCAGGCCGAAGCCGCCGTAACGCATCAGGTCGTCGAAACGGTCGAAAATGTCGCCCAGCAGGTAGGCGGCGGTGAACGCCGCCAGGCAGACCAGGAACGGACCCAGAAAGTGCCCGCCCAGAAAACGGTCGAGCGTGGGCGAGAGACGTGGGCGCAGTTTCATGCCGCCTCCTGATGTCCGAAACGCTCGATCAGGTCCCAGATGAAGTCGCCCGGGCCGCGGCCCTGGTTGGCGCGATCGGTGGCGCTGCGGTAGAACATCCAGACCGCCAGCCCCAGGAACACGACGTCGGGAATCGCCATCGCAGCGTACGCGTTGAGCGCGCCGCGCTCGGCCAGCGTCCGGCCCAGACGCATCAGCATGTAGTAAAGGAAGAACAGCGCGATCGCCACGCCGAAGCGCTCGGACTGGCCGCCGCGCGCCGGTTTGAGTCCGAGCGGGATGCCGAGCACCGCGAACAGCAGCGTGGCCGCCGGCACGGTGTACTTGCCCGCCATCTCAGCTTCGGCCAGGTAGTCCGGATGGCGCGCCGTGCGGGCGGCGGCGATGGTGCGCTCGAGTTCGCGATAGGCCATCTCTTCCGGCTCGCGCGTGGTGTCGGCCAATCCGGTTTCCGGCTCGACGTTGAGGTCGTAAATGAGGAAGCTGGTGACGTGGCTCTTGTTCGATTGCGGCTCGACGCCGAAGATCGAGCCGTCGAAAAGCCGCAAGGTGATCGTGTTGCGGTGCTCGTCGGGCAGGATGATGCCGCTGCGCGCGATGATCGTGTTCTGCTGCTGGCTGTTGCGCGCATCCGAAATCAGCACGCCGTGCAGCGAGCCGTTGTCGCTCGAGATGTGATCGACGTAGAGCACCAGGCCGGGAAAGCTGCTGTCGAAGATTTTCTCCTTCAGCCCGGCGGTCGAGCGCGTGCGCGTAAGCCGATAAAGCTCGGACTGCAGGTTGGAATTGGCCCACGGCCGGACCGAGAACGCGAACCAGCTCGCGATCGCGTACACCACCACGGCGACCGCGATCACCGGGATCGCGAGGCGGTAGAGGCTGATGCCGCAGGCGCGGGCCGCGATCAGCTCGCGATCGCCCGACATGCGCCCGAACCCGAGCAGCACCCCGAGCAGCACCGCCATCGGAAAGGTCAGCTCGAGGAAGGCCGGCATGATGTAGCCGATAAGGCTCATCACCTGGCCCAGGCCGACGCCGTGATTGACCACCATCTCGGTGAGTTTGAGCAGCTTGCCGGTGACCAGCGCGAAAGTGAGCAGGCCGACGCCCATCGCGAACGGCCCCACCACTTCGGCGGCGATGTAACGGTCGATGGTGCGCGGCTTGATCATCGGCTTTCGATCATCGGCTAAGGACGGAACGGCGGCGGCGATGCGCTCGCGCAGCGTAATACGTCGCCCAGTGTAGATCGATGCGGGGCGCGATCAAACTCGGCGCGCGGAGCATCGGCACCGCGCCGGGGCGCGCGGCGGCGGCCGTCCGCGGGGCGGTCGCCGCGCACCCCGGGGACCACTATGATGGGCGGCGATGAAACCTCGCCGCCCGTTTCCGCCGCGCGGCGCGCGGCGCGCCCGCCCTGCGGGCGGTCGCGCCGCGCCGCCGCCGTATTCGCCGCCGCCCCGGACGCACGCCGTATCCGGCCCGGCGGCGCCGGCCGGACTGGCCGGGCGCGAGGACCGGGCGCGCGGCAGGCGCGCGCCCGGTCCTCGCGCCCCCCACGGCGCGGGCTCCCAGTCCGCGGGACGCGAACTGGTCTTCGGCGCCGAGCCGGTACATGAACTCGCCGCCGCCGCGCCCGGCGCGGTGCGCACGCTCTACGTGCGCGCCGGCCTCGAGGCGCGCTTCGGCGCCGACATCGAACGCATCCGCGCGGCCGGCGGACAGGTCATCGCCGCCGAGGCCGAGACGCTCGCGCGGATGGCCGGCGCAGAGGCGCGCCATCAGGGCGTGGTCGCCGCAATTCGCGAGTACCGCTACGCGTCGTTGGAAGAAGCGATAGCGGCGGCGCCCGACCCGTTGCTGTTGATCGACGGCGTTACCGATCCGCGCAACCTGGGCGCGCTGATGCGGGCGGCCGAATGCGCGGGCGTCGAGACGGTCGTGCTCGCGCGCGACCGCACGGCGGCGGTGACACCGGTCGCGATCAAGTCGTCGGCCGGCGCATGGGCGCATCTGAAGATTGCGCGATGCGGCAACGTGGCGCGCGCGATGGAAGACCTCAAGCAGGCCGGCTACTGGATCGCGGCGCTCGCGCCCGCGGGCGAACGCGACATCTACGAACTGGACACGACGCGCAGGCTCGCGCTGGTCGTGGGCTCCGAGGGACGCGGCATCCGCGACATCGTGCGCAAGCACGCCGACTTCGTCGTGCGCATCCCGATGCGCGGCAAAGTCGCATCGCTCAACGTCGCGGTGGCGGCGGCGGTGGCGCTGTTCGAGATCGCGCGCCGGCGCACGATCGCGAACCGCGCGTGACCGGCGCTCAGCGCCGCTGGTGCTGTTTGGCGCCGTAAAGAATCGATCGTTCCTCCTCGCTCAGCGGCTTCTGCGGCTGATCCGCCATCACTGCCATCCCCCTCTGCACCGTCGGGCGCGCGGCGAGCGAATCGACCCAGCGCTTGAGATGCGGGCGCGAGTCGAGTTGTTCGGGCTGCGCCTTGAGCGCGGCGACGATCCACGGGTAGCTGGCGATGTCAGCGATCGAGTAGTCGCCGGCGACGTAGGGAACCTCGGAGAGGCGCTTGTCGAGCACGTTGAACAGGCGGCGCGATTCGTTGGTGTAGCGCTCGATTGCGTAGGGGATTTTTTCCGGCGCGGCGTTACGAAAATGGCCCGCCTGTCCCAGCATCGGGCCGACGTTGGCCATCTGGAACATCAGCCATTCGATTACGCGGAAGCGGGCCCGCGTCTCGGTCGGCATCAGCTTGCCGGTCTTTTCCGCCAGGTAGAGCAGGATCGCGCCGGATTCGAACAGCGAGAATGGCTGTCCGCCCGGACCGTCGGTGTCGACGATGGCGGGCATGCGATTGTTGGGACTGATCTTGAGGAACTCGGGCGCGAACTGATCGCCCTTGCGGATGTTGACCGGGATGATGCGGTATTCCAGTCCGGTCTCTTCCAGGAAAATGGTTATCTTGTGCCCGTTGGGCGTCGGCCAGTAATAGAGGTCGATCATTTTGGTAGTGCTCCTGCATCGGCTGCGCGAGATATGCGAAACGCGCGTATTCGGATGCGCGCGCAAGGGTCGCTCGCGCATCGGTCACGCGCGCGGACTCTCGGCGCGCGGGCCGGATCGCGCGCAGACCGGATCGAATGTCAGCACGGTCGCGCGCGCTCCGTCAAACCGCCCGCCGCAAGGTCGCCGAGGCCGAGGCGCATCGGCACGCGCCTGCGGCACGCAAACTTGACTCTCTTGGGAGCGGGGCATATTTAGGTTAGTTTGCGATCCGTGGGCCGATGTAGCTCAACGGTAGAGCAACTGATTTGTAATCAGTTGGTTGCCGGTTCAAGTCCGGCCATCGGCTTACACGATGCTGCCGGAGCTTATGGAGCGGAGAGGTTCCCGAGTGGCCAAAGGGAGCAGACTGTAAATCTGCCGGCTTATGCCTTCGGAGGTTCGAATCCTCCCCTCTCCACCAGTGACGCAGGCTCGTCGGGCGCTCGGGTGGGCGGGAATAGCTCAGTTGGTAGAGCGCGAGCCTTCCAAGCTCGGGGTCGCGGGTTCGAATCCCGTTTCCCGCTCCAATCGAACCTGGGATTATCGGCCTGCCGAACGCAGGTCATAGGGGAGAGCACCAGTATCGGGCCCATGTAGCTCAGTCGGTAGAGCACTTCCTTGGTAAGGAAGAGGTCACGGGTTCGATTCCCGTCGTGGGCTTTCAGATCGAGGGGTTTTCCCGAAGTAGAGATGCAATATGCGTGATTTGATTGGTTTAGCGTGCGATAGCTGCAAACGCCGCAATTACACGACCACCAAGAACAAAAAGAAGCAGACCGAAAAGTTCGTGATCAAGAAATTCTGTCCGGCCTGCCGCTCCCATACGGCGCATCGCGAGACCAAGGTCTGAGGCGGAAGCGCCAAGGGGGGCGGCGCGGCGGCTCTTGCAGGGGGAACGGGAACGCTCGGAGTTCAGCGGGGCGCTTGGGGTTATGTGTCCGGACGGTATAATACCGGCGGTATGATATAAGATGAATTTATGGAGGGTCAGTAGCTCTAATTGGCTAGAGCATCGGACTCCAAATCCGAGGGTTGCAGGTTCGAATCCTGCCTGGCCCGCCAGTGCATTTTGGATGCCATCAGGCCCAGCGAGGCTTGAATTGATCCATCATTATGGATAGTCTGAAAAGTTACCTTGAAAGGTCGATCAGTTTTGTTCAAGAGGCGTGGACGGAGCTCGCGAAAGTCCACTTTCCAACGCCCCGGGAGACGGCGCAAGCGACCTTTGTAGTGGTTATATTAACGCTGGTGATGGCGATGTGGCTGGGCTTGGCCGATTTCGCCGCAACCCGCATAGTCCGCCAGCTATTGGGCTAGTTGCGCAGCCCAGATGACGTATCGCGGCGGCGCCGATAGGGTGCCGCGGCGATGCGGCTTTTGCAATTCGCCCCGCGGTCTGAGCGCCGCCGGGCCCGGCAATTTGATTATGGCAGACGCAGCATCCACCTCGACCCAGACCGGCGAGGACAAGAAGGCCGAGAGCCATCCGAACCGGAAGTGGTACGTGGTGCACACGTATTCCGGCTACGAGCAGAAGGCCAAGGCGGCGCTGGAGGAGCGCGTGCGTGCGATGGGGATGGAGGACAAGATCGCCGAGGTGCTGGTTCCGATCGAGCGCGTGCAGGAGCTGGGCAAGGGCGGCCAGCGCAAGATTTCGAGCCGCAAATTCTTCCCCGGCTACATCTTCGTCAACATGGAGCTGAACGACGAGACCTGGCACGTGATCAAGGACACGCCCAAGATCACCGGTTTCGTCGGCCACGCCACCGCGCCGCCCGAAGTCCCCGAATCCGAAGTGCGTCAGATAACCGATCAGATGCAGGAAGGGGCGCTGCGCCCCAAGCCCAAAGTTCTCTTCGAGGTCGGCGAATCGGTCAAGGTGGTGGACGGCCCGTTCCAGGACTTCAACGGCACGGTCGAGGAAGTGCGGCCTGAGAAGGGCAAGGTGCGCGTGCTGATTTCAATTTTCGGGCGCGCGACGCCGGTCGAGCTCGATTTCGTGCAGGTGGAGAAATCATAAACGCGGACGGCGCGAATCCGCCCGCGTCCGTGAGCGCGCGGCGGCGCGATGGCGCGGGCGCGAATGCCGGGCGAGCCGGACGCTAACTGAGTGTCGCAACGGAAACCTGTTTAGATGGCGAAGAAAGTCGTCGGTCAGATAAAGCTGCAGATTCCCGCGGGCGCGGCCAATCCGTCCCCACCGGTAGGGCCCGCGCTTGGCCAGCGCGGCGTCAATATCATGGAGTTCTGCAAGGCCTTCAACGCGCAGACGCAGGCGATGCAGGGACTGGTGATTCCGGTCATCGTGACCGTGTACGCTGACCGCTCGTTCACTTTTGTCACCAAGAGTCCGCCGGCTTCGATCCTGCTGCTGCGCGCCGCCGGTATCGAAAAGGGATCGCCCGCGCCCAACAAGAACAAGGTCGGCAAGGTGACGCGCACGCAGGTCGAGGAGATCGCCAAGACCAAGGTCAAGGACCTGACCGCGGCGGACCTGGAAGCGGCGATGCGCACGGTCGCCGGCACTGCGCGCTCGATGGGGATCGACGTGGTCGAATAGCGCTCGCGCGGGCCGGGCGGACCGTGCGCGGGACAGGACACAAGCGAGCGGAAAGAGCAGACAGATGGCAGGCAAGAAATATCGCGAGGCGGCCAGGCAAATCGACGCCGACAAGCGCTACTCGCTCGAGGAGGCGCTCAAGCTGGTCGCCGCCAACAAGCTCGCGAAGTTCGACGAGACGGTCGAACTCGCGGTGCGGCTCAACGTCGATCCGCGCCAGGCCGATCAGAACGTGCGCGGCACCGTGGTGCTGCCCAACGGCACGGGCAAAGTCTCGCGCGTGCTGGTGCTGGCCAAGGGCGAGAAGGAGCGCGAGGCGCGCGAGGCGGGCGCCGATTTCGTCGGCGGCGAGGACCTGATCAAGCGCATCCAGGAGGAGAACTGGCTCGACTTCGATCGCGTGATCGCCACGCCCGACATCATGGGCGCGGTCGGCCGTATCGGCAAAATCCTCGGCCCGCGCGGCCTGATGCCGAACCCGCGCGTGGGCACCGTCACTTTCGACGTCGCCAAGGCCGTGGGCGAGGTCAAGGCGGGTAAGGTGGATTATCGGGTGGACAAGGCCGGCGTGATTCACGCGCGCATCGGCAAGGTCAGCTTCGGCGAGAGCAAGCTGGCGGAGAACGCGCACGCGCTGTTGAGCGCCATCGTGCGCGCCAAGCCGGCCAGCGCCAAGGGCAACTACGTCAGGAGTGTGTCGGTGTCCTCGACCATGGGCCCCGGCGTGAAGGTCGACCCGGGCGCGGCGCGCGCCGTGGCGGCGGCGGCCTAGGGGGAACGAGACGACGATGCGCAAGGAACAGAAGACCGCGCTGGTGGAAGAGATTTCGCAGGGACTGGGCCGCGCCAGTATCGCGATGGTCTCCGAGTACCGCGGGATGACCGCCGGCGAGGCGACCGAGGTGCGCCGGCGGCTGCGTGCGGTGCGGGGCGAGCTGCGGGTGGCCAAGAACACGCTTATCCGCCGCGCGATCAAGGACAGCTCGTTCGCCGCCCTCGACGACCAGCTCGGCGGCCCGGTGGGACTCATTCTCAGCTTCGCCGATCCGGTCGAACTGGCCAAGACCGTGACCGGGATGCGCGAGCTGGGAGAGAAGTTCAAGGTGCGCGGCGGCGTGCTCGACGGCAAGCCGCTCAGCGCCGAGGAGATCCAGGCGCTGGCGGCGCTGCCGCCGCGCGAGGTGATCCTGGCGCAATTGCTCGGGCTCATCATGGCGCCCGCGACCCGCGTCGTGCGCCTGCTCAACGAGCCGGGCTCCTCGCTCGCGCGCGTGGTCGATGCGATCGGCAAGAAGAACGGCGAGCGGGCGCCGGCGGCGAATACCGCGTCGGCACCGGCGGCCTCCGCCGCGGACCCGACGCCCGCGCCCGACGGCGCGGCGGCCGGGAGCGCGAGGCAGGACAACGGCTGAGCGCGGACGCAATCGAGGCGGAATTTTCACGACGGCAGCGAAGGATTCAGAGAGCGGGCGCTAGGAAATCAAGATCGAGATAAACAGGGGCTTGCAGGCCGGGCGCTCCCACACATGTCGGCCCGCGGTCGCTAGGCGCGAAACAAAGTAGAGAGGGATTCCCAGATGTCAGAAGCAGCACAGATCAGCCGCGATCAGGTCAAGGATTTTCTCAAGAACATGAGCCTGATGGATGCGGCGGCCCTGGTGAAGGAGCTCGAGCAGGAGCTCGGCGTGTCGGCGGCGGCGCCGATCGCGGTCGCGGCGGCGGGCGCTCCGGCGGCGGCCGGCGGCGGGCCGGCGGCGGCGGTCGAGAAGGACGAGTTCACCGTGATGCTGACCGGCGCGGGCGAGAAGAAGATCCAGGTGATCAAGGTCGTCCGCGAGCTCACCGGGCTCGGCCTCAAGGAGGCCAAGGATCTGGTCGACGGCGCGCCCAAGCCGGTCAAGGAAGGCGTGAGCAAGGCCGAGGCCGAGGACGTGCAGAAGAAGCTGGTCGAGGCGGGCGCCACGGTGGAGCTGAAGTAGGTCCACGTATTCGGTGCAATTCGAGCATTGCGCAATTGGGCCGGCGGCAGCGGCGGATGGCCGCGCCCCGCGGTCCGGTTTCGCTTTTCGCTGTTACAGGCGTGCGGCGCGGCCGTAATCGGGCGCGCGCCGGCGCCCGTTCGGCGTTGGGCAGGGCGCGCGGATACGCGCGCCGAGCGAGGTAGCGATGGCCCAGGTGGCTCAGGTAACGAGTAATCTTCGTCTGCGCCGGAGCTTCGGCAAGATCAAGAAGATTATCGATATTCCCAATCTGATCGAGATTCAGAAGCGCTCGTACGAGGAGTTTCTGCAAAGCGGCGCGAGCGTCGAGCAGCGCACCGACACCGGGCTGCAGGCGGTGTTCAAATCGGTCTTTCCGATCAAGGACTTCAACGAGACCGCCTCGCTCGAATTCGTCGCCTACGAGCTGGGCGAGCCCAAGTACGACGTCGAGGAATGTCATCAGCGCGGCATGACCTACGCGGCGCCGCTGAAGGTCAAGATTCAGCTCGTCATCTGGGACGTCGAGAACGGGCGCCGCTCGATCAAGAATGTCAAGGAGCAGGAGGTTTACTTCGGCGAGATTCCGCTGATGACCGGCAACGGGACGTTCATGGTGAACGGCACCGAGCGGGTCATCGTCTCGCAGCTCCATCGCTCGCCCGGCGTGTTCTTCGAGCATGACAAGGGGCGCACGCACTCGACCGGCAAGCTGCTCTATTCGGCGCGCATCATCCCGTACCGCGGAAGCTGGATCGATTTCGAATTCGACCCGCGCGACGTGCTCTACGTGCGCATCGACCGGCGGCGCAAGTTTCCCGCCACCGTCCTGCTGCGCGCGCTCGGCATGACCACCGAGGACCTGCTCAACTACTACTATCGCAAGGACGTGCTGATCCTGGACGCGCGCCAGATGGCCAAGCAGTTCAAGCCCGACCAGCTGCTCGGCTCCAAGATCGGGCGCGACATCAAGGACCCGCGCACCGGCGAGTTGATCGCGCGCGAGGGGCGCAAGTTCAACAAGGCCGTGGTGCGCGCGCTCGAGGCGGCCAAGGTGAGCGAAATCCCGATCGCGCTCGACGAGGTGGTCGGACGCATCTCGGCCCACGACGTGGCCAATCCCGAGACCGGCGAAGTGCTGGTGCAGACCAACGAGGAGCTGACCGAGGAGTCGATCGAGAAGCTGCGCGCGGGCGGAATCAAGAAGCTTGAGGTCCTGTACACCGAGGATCAGCCGGGCGGCGGGCCGCTGCGGCTCACGCTGGCGATGGACAAGCTCGAGACGCCCAACGAAGCGATCATCGACATCTACAAGAAGCTGCGCCCGGGCGATCCGCCGACGCCGGAGACGGCGACCACTTTCTTCAACAACCTGTTCTTCAATCCCGAGCGCTACGACCTGTCCAAGGTCGGCCGGCTGAAGCTCAACCACAAGCTCAAGCTCGACGTGCCGCTGGAGCAGGGCACGCTGCGCCGCGAGGACATCCTGGAGGTCGTGCGCTACCTGGTCGAGCTCAAGAGCGGCAACGGCCAGGTGGACGATATCGATCATCTCGGCAATCGGCGCGTGCGCGCGGTGGGCGAGCTGGTCGAGAACCAGTTCCGCATCGGCCTGGTGCGCATGGAGCGCGCGATCAAGGAGCGGATGAGCCTGCAGGACATCGAGACCCTGATGCCGCAGGAGCTGGTCAACTACAAGCCGGCCTCGGCCGTGATCAAGGAGTTCTTCGGCTCCTCGCAGCTCTCGCAATTCATGGATCAGACCAATCCGCTGTCGGAGATTGCGCACAAGCGGCGGCTCTCGGCGCTCGGTCCGGGCGGGCTGACGCGCGAGCGCGCGGGCTTCGAGGTGCGCGACGTGCATCCGACGCATTACGGGCGCGTGTGTCCGATCGAAACGCCCGAGGGCCCGAATATCGGGCTCATCGCGGCGCTCTCGACCTACGCGCGGGTCAACGACTTCGGTTTCATCGAGACCCCCTACCGGGTGGTCGAGAACGGGCGCGTGAGCGATCGCATCGTCTATCTCTCGGCGCTCGACGAGGAAGACAAGGTCATCGCGCAGGCCAACGCGCCGCTGGACTCCCACGGCAAGTTCGTCAACGAGACGGTATCGGCGCGGATCGGGGGCGAGTTCACCGTGGTGCGCGCCGAGGACGTGAACTACATGGACGTGTCGCCCAACCAGCTCGTGTCGGTGGCGGCCTCGCTCATCCCGTTCCTCGAAAACGACGACGCCAACCGCGCGCTGATGGGCTCGAACATGCAGCGCCAGGCGGTGCCGCTGCTCAAGACCGACGCGCCGCTGGTCGGCACCGGCCTCGAGCGCACGGTGGGGCGCGATTCCGGCGTGACCGTGATCGCGCGGCGCGACGGCGTGGTCGAAAGCGTCGATGCTGAGCGCGTGGTGGTGCGCGCCGATCGGCCGAGCAAGGACCCGAGCGACGCCGGCGTCGATATCTACAACCTGATCAAGTACCAGCGCTCCAACCAGAACACCTGCATCAACCAGAAGCCGGTGGTGGTGCGCGGCGAGCGTGTGGGCGCGGGCGACGTGCTGGCCGACGGACCGTCGACCGACGTCGGCGAGCTGGCGCTCGGACGCAACGTGCTGGTCGCCTTCATGCCGTGGGGCGGCTACAACTTCGAAGACTCGATTCTCATTTCCGAGCGCGTGGTCAAGGACGACCTGTTCACCTCGGTGCATATCGAGGAGTTCGAATGCGTCGCGCGCGACACCAAGCTCGGACCCGAGGAGATCACCCGCGACATCCCCAACGTCGGCGAGGAGGCGCTGCGCGATCTCGACGCGTCCGGGATCATCCGTATCGGCGCCGAGGTGCGTCCGGGCGACATCCTGGTCGGCAAGATCACGCCCAAGGGCGAGACCCAGCTGAGTCCCGAGGAGAAGCTGTTGCGCGCGATCTTCGGCGAGAAGGCGGGCGAGGTGCGCGACACCTCGCTGCGCGTGCCGCCGGGGGTCGAGGGGGCGGTGATCGGCGCGCGCGTCTTCGCGCGGCGCGGGGTGACGCGCGACGATCGCAGCCAGGAGATTCACGCGCTCGAGATCGAGCGGCTCAAGCAGAACGAGAGCGAGGAAATTCGCATCATCCGCCAGGAGACGCTGCGCAAGCTCAAGCGCGCGCTGGTCGGCAAGAAACTCGCCGGCCGCGTGATCGCCGACGACCGCAGCGTGCTGCTGGCCAAGGGCGACACGCTCACCGCCGAGGCGCTCGACGAGCTGCCGCCGCCCACCTGGGAGCAGTTGCGGGTCGAGAACGAATCGGCGAGCGCCGAGGCCGCGGCGGCGGTGGCGGCGATGCGGGCGAGCGTGGAGGCGCGCGCGGCGCTTTACGGCGTCAAGCAGGAGCGGCTGCGCGGCGGCGACGAGCTCGCGCCGGGCGTGATCAAGATGATCAAGGTGTTCGTCGCCATCAAGCGCCGCCTGCAGGTGGGCGACAAGATGGCCGGGCGCCACGGCAACAAGGGCGTGCTCTCGCGCATCCTGCCCGAGGAGGATATGCCGCGGATGGAGGACGGCACGCCGGTGGACATGGTGCTCAACCCGCTCGGCGTGCCCTCGCGCATGAACGTCGGCCAGATTCTGGAGACGCATCTGGGATGGGCGGCGCGCGAGATCGGCCATCGTCTGGACGCCGAGCTCAGGGCGGGGGCGACGCCGGCGCAGATTCGCAAGCGCCTGCGCGAGTTCTACAACGACTCCGACAGCCAGGAATTCATCGAGCGCCTGCCCGACGCCGAGGTGCTCAAGCTCGCGGTCAAGTGCCGCGACGGCGTCCACGTGGCCTCGCCCGTGTTCGACGGCGCGCGCGAGGAGGAAATCTTCGCGCTGCTCAAGCGCGCCGAGCTCTCGGACACCGGCCAGTGCACGCTCTACGACGGGCGCACCGGCTTGCCGTTCGAGCAGCCGGTCACGGTCGGCGTGATGTACATGCTGAAGCTGCACCATCTGGTCGAGGACAAGATCCATGCGCGTTCGACCGGACCGTACAGTCTGGTCACCCAGCAGCCGCTGGGCGGCAAGGCGCAGTTCGGCGGCCAGCGCCTGGGCGAGATGGAAGTGTGGGCGCTCGAGGCCTACGGCGCGGCGTACACGCTGCAGGAGATGTTGACGGTGAAGTCGGACGACGTGGCCGGACGCACGCGCATGTACGAGGCGATCGTCAAGGGGGAAAACACGCTCGAGCCGGGATTGCCCGAGTCGTTCAACGTCATGGTCAAGGAGCTGCAGTCGCTCTGTCTCAACGTCGAACTGCTCGAGCAGCAGCCCCGCTCGTAGGCGCGGCGCGCAGTCAAGGAGTAATCGGGTATGGAAGACCTTTTCGGAATCTTTGAAAAGCCCAAGAACCCGCTGTCGTTCAACGCGATCCGGATTTCCATCGCGTCGCCCGAGATGATCCGGTCGTGGTCGCACGGCGAGGTCAAGAAGCCGGAGACCATCAACTACCGCACCTTCAAGCCCGAGCGCGACGGGCTCTTTTGCGCCAAGATTTTCGGTCCGACCAAGGACTACGAGTGCAACTGCGGCAAGTACAAGCGCATGCGCCATCGCGGCGTGGTGTGCGAGAAATGCGGCGTCGAGGTGATCCAGTCCAAGGTGCGGCGCGAGCGCATGGGGCATATCGACCTCGCGGCGCCGGTCGCGCACATCTGGTTTCTGCGCTCGCTGCCGTCGCGCATCGGCACCCTGGTCGACATGACGCTCAAGGAGCTCGAGAAGGTGCTCTACTTCGAGAGCTACGTGGTGCTCGATCCGGGTGAGACCACGCTGCAGGCCAAGGAGCTGCTGACCGAGCGCAAGTACCGCGAGGCGCGCGAACAGTTCGGCGAGGCGTTCAAGGCCGAGATGGGCGCCGAGGCGATTCGCACCCTGCTCGCGGGCCTCGACCTCGAGAAGCTGGCCGAGGAGTTGCGCGCCGAGATGAAGGCGACGGCGAGCGAAGCGCGGCGCAAGAAGGTGGCCAAGCGCCTCAAGGTGGTCAACGCCTTCCGCGACTCCGGCAATCGGCCCGAATGGATGATCCTGACGATTCTGCCGGTGATCCCGCCCGATCTGCGCCCGCTGGTGCCGCTCGACGGCGGCCGCTTCGCGACCTCGGACCTCAACGACCTGTATCGGCGCGTGATCAACCGCAACAACCGTCTCAAGCGCCTGATCGAGCTCAACGCGCCCGACATCATCGTGCGCAACGAGAAGCGCATGCTGCAGGAGGCGGTCGATGCGCTGTTCGACAACGGGCGGCGCGGCCGCGCGATCACCGGCCCGGCCAAGCGCCCGCTGAAATCGCTGAGCGACATGCTCAAAGGCAAGTCGGGGCGCTTTCGGCAGAACCTGCTCGGCAAGCGCGTCGATTATTCGGGCCGCTCGGTGATCGTGGTCGGCCCCGAGCTGCGGCTGCATCAGTGCGGCCTGCCCAAGAAGATGGCGCTCGAGCTGTTCAAGCCGTTCATCTACTCGAAGCTCGAGGAGAAGGGCTACGTCACGACCATCAAGAGCGCCAAGAAGATGGTCGAGAAGGAAGGCAAGGACGTCTGGGACATCCTCGACGACGTCATCCGCGAGCATCCGGTGCTGCTCAACCGCGCGCCGACGCTGCACCGGCTGGGCATCCAGGCGTTCGAGCCGAAGCTGATCGAAGGCAAGGCCATCCAG